>CAITMJ010000035.1 GCA_903893545.1 uncultured Chlamydiae bacterium | reverse complement strand
CGAAAATGGTCCTTCACGCGAATTGAAACAGGTTCGGTATATACTGGTTCCACTTGAATCTTACCTGGGGTGTCAAAAATTGCAAGCTTCTTCCCTGCATAACTGTTCCTGATTTTGTTCCAAAATTTTCTTGTCATTCTTCATAAATGCTCGATCCAGCCAGGCATCGATGTCCTTGCACTTCACGTTCGTCATGGCCTTGTGAACCAATTCTTCAGAGAACTCGCCTATTCGGCTGCTCATACATAAAATTAGTCGGCCCAACCCATTTAAGCTCATCTTGTTTTCACCGACCATGCGCTTATAACCGCCAAACAAGCCCTCAAGAACTTCTGTCGTTCCCACCAGTCGATTGTCCCTGTGAATTCCTTCTCCCTCAGAGCGCACATAATCTACAAGCTCCTCAGTAAATTCTTCCGTCTCTTCGCTCGTCAGCCCGATCTTAATCAGCTTGTCCATCAACACTTCATCCGCCCCATCATAGAAGCCTTCCCGTCGGATCAGATCTCTTGTCACCTGGCCGATTTGAACCCATCCTTGCCATTTGCGAATTTCTCTTTTCAGAGGCATAAGCCACGATACTTTTCGTTGAACCTCTTCGGGGAGGGTCACATATTCGTTCAACATGGTACACCCCCATTTCACAAGAGAATCAAGGTTCATATAGCGCGCTTTAGAGCGTTGCTGCGGCGGAGCGAATTTCGCAAATTTGCTTAAAGAAAGCGCTTTTTTAGTTTGCACAGCGCCTGACGTCATCTCTTCCCACAGGGGATTCTTGTTCAGCCGCTTTTTTAACTCGCATGCCACCTTGTGGCAAACATCGTATTTGAGCCGTGTTCCAGGATGATTCTCGCAAAAAAGACGTGCTCCAGCATATAAATCAGAGCCATGATCGATTACAAGGGCATCAGGAGAAAAACCAACTTTTTGAACGGTCTCTTCTAGTTTGCGAACCACTTCTGTTCCATTCGATGTTTCCATGGGCAGTAGCGCCATTGGCTCAAGGTCTTCTAGGGCAATCGTTAAATCCTTCTTTGCCATAAGAGTTGCCATTCGGACTCCGACAATTACAAAACACTTATAAACGCCAAGTCGAATCACATGGTCGGCCATCCAGATCCATCCTCCACCAGGCGGCTTTGGACGTTCTAATTTATATAGCCCAATTTTCAAATCCCATTGGATCAACGTTTCGGCTGAGGGTGCGCGATCGATCTTTTGATGAGAGGCCATCTGTTTTAAAATGGCAGCGACACATCTAAACCCTGTCCATGCAGCTCGTAAAAATCGTAATCCCCAAGAAATCTGTCCCTGAGAAAAAGTGTGCCGTTCTAGCTTTTGGTCATCAGGCGCAACAAGTACTTTTTTTTTAGATCTGAGTTCTCATGCTCGAGTTCCTGAACCTTTGTTTTAAGACTCGTGATCTCTTCACTTTTCTCTTCTAAAAGCTTGGTCTGTTCTTTTTCTAGCCGTTGACACTCAGCCTTCCACTCTTGCCTACTCTGGCGAGCTCTTTTTTGCGCCTGTTTTGCGACCTTGAGTTCAGCTTTAGTCATTTGGGTTTTGCCTTTCCAATCGTCACGGCTTTTGTTAAGCCAATCGATCGTTTTGTCTGGTCGGGCAGGGAAGTTTT
>CAITMJ010000034.1 GCA_903893545.1 uncultured Chlamydiae bacterium | reverse complement strand
GCTGTTATATTCGCGACTTTTTCTGGCCTTTCCGATGCGTCGAGAATCCTCTGAGCAAGCAAGGTGATCTTCGATCCCGATACACGGGACTCCGAGAATACCCCTTTAAGAGAGTCGATATTTGTATCGTGTCCATGGATCTTCATACGCGCTCCTGGACGTACTTACGGGCAAGATCCTTGTAGGCCAATTCCCGTTCGGTTTTTAAACCATCCATTTGCGCTTTGTAATCCCCCTCGCGCATCTCATTCTTTCGATTTTCAACCTCTTCCATGCTCTCGCCAAACTTGCCCGCGATTAGTTTCCACTTGGCATTAAAATCCGCATCTTTTTTGAGGAACGCCTCTAAAGCAGGAAATTCCACGATATGGTTTAAGTAAGTGCTGTTTACTTCCTCGACAAGAGACTCCGTATCGATCCACCTGCATACGCCAATATCTTTATGAAGTTCTCCACTAATGGCCGTAAGAAGATTGAGCCTTCCCTTAAGTTCGGTCTCATAATGGAGAAAAATATGCACGCTATTGCCAAGAGGAGCTTTTAATTCTTGCTCCCGCAGATCAATTCTTTGTTGCAAAGCAGCTCTTAATGCGGTGGTTTTTGCCGCGCGAGCCATCAGGCTAAGTTTATCTCCATCTGAGGCATCCATGGAAAGCGTCGCTAATTTCCAAGCAAGGAATATTTCGTTGAGCGTCATTGCGGCGCGATCGCCGCAATGCTCTAAATTCACTGGCACCTGCGCAAAGAACGTCTCTTTAAAGGCAGGATTCTGGAGCGATTGGAGGATGCTGCATACGGTTGTTGCAAGCGGCTTTTGGGCTGTAGAGAAGTCTTTCGTTCTCTGCAACCGAGTCAACCACTCCACAATTACCTGCTTTTCTTCCAGAGAGAGCTTATCGATGAATGCAAGGTCAAAAGATTGGCCAGAAAAAGTTTCCCATGCCTTTAAACGCTGAGGTAAGACTACTAGAGCATTGGTATCTCTATTTGCACGGCATAACCTTAGTATTGCATCGCAATGCGCTTGAGGGATGCCGGTGCCTTGAATGTCAATATGGGTCAACCCTGGAACTTCTCCAAGAGACAATGGAAGTTCGGAAAGACCTTCGTTGTGATCTATAGAAAGAAATCGTAAATTTGCGAGACGGCCAATAGCAGGGAGAAGGCTCAAAAACCTGTTATGGTCCAGAGAAAGCGAGAGCAATCTCGTGAGGTTTCCAATCTCAGCTGGAAGATTCTGAAGTTGGTTTTCACCCAGGATAAGTGTGGTCAATCTCGTGAGGTTTCCAATCTCAGCAGGAAGATTCTGAAGTTGGTTTTCGCCCAGGTCAAGTTTGATCAAGTTCGTGAGGTTCCCAATCTCAGTAGGAAGATTCTGCATCTGGTTGTAGCCCAGGAGAAGTTTGATCAAGCTCGTGAGCTTTCCAATCTCAGCTGGAAAATTCTGAAATTGGTTGTCGTTCAGGTTAAGATGGGTCAAGCTCGTGAGTTTTCCAATCTCAGCTGGAAGGCTCTGAAGTTGGTTTTGTTCCAGCACAAGCCATTTCAATCTCGTGAGTTTTCCAATCTCAGCTGGAAGGCTCTGAAGTTGATTGTCGCACACATTAACCTCGGTCAAGCTCGTGAGATTTCCGATCTCTACTGGAAGATTCCGAAGTTGGTTGCCGCCCAGGAAAAGATCGGTCAAGCTCGTGAGCTTTCCGATCTCTACTGGAAGATTCTGAATCTGGTTGTCGATCAGGTAAAGCTGGGTCAAGCTCGTGAGGTTTCCAATTTCGGGAGGAAGGCTCTGAAGTTGGTTGCTGGACACCTTAAGCCGGATCAAGCTCGTGAGGTTTCCAATCTCAGCTGGCAAGCTCTGAAATTGGTTTTGGTCCAGGAGAAGTTTGGTCAAGCTCGTGAGCTTTCCAATCTCAGCTGGAAGGCTCTGAAGTTGGTTTTTTTGCAGGTCAAGATCGGTCAAGCTCGTGAGGTTTCCAATCTCGGGAGGAAGGCTCTTTAAGCCAAGGTATGATAAATCGAGTTGCCGCTTGTCCCCATAAAAAGCACCTTTAATCTTTTCTGCTACCTCTGCCGCACGGCCCCCTTCTCGGGCGACCCATTCAGCCAACCCTGTTTCAAAAGGACGATGCACATCGATGATTGTAAGCCCTAAACATCCATCGCTATTCACTTCTGCAATATAGCGAGGCCGGTTCATGGTGCACTGCGACACAGACAAATAACCTTTGACAGTTTGCTGAGAGCTCCAACGGAAGGCGAGCCCCAGGCCTTGCAAGATGTAGTAGCCCGTTATACATTTTAGAGCGACAAGCCCAACCTTGCTGACAGTGTCAGTTAAAGTTTCTTCTTGAACTGCTAAAGGAGGGATAGGTAAGTTTTCTACAATTGGAACCGCCGGATGCATAACAATACCGCAATAATTTTACAGATATTATCTCATAAATATTAACTAATGTGCATTAAAGTCTTTTCTTTAATTGCGCGAGCTCTAACTTCAGTTCCATTGGGAAATGCTCTCCAAATCGCTGAAAATACTCTTCGAGCCCATCGACTTCCTGGAGCCATTCTTCGCGATCGATGTGAAAAAGAGATTTGACATCGACATGAATGCCTTGCAAGTCGAGACTGTCGGGGACGTAGCCAATGGCGGTTTTGGTCGCTTTGGCTTTATGAGAGGTGCGCTCAAAAATCCATTTTAGAACGCGACTGTTATCGCCAAATCCAGGCCAGAGGAATTTGCCGTCACTGCCTTTTCGAAACCAGTTGACGGAGTAGATGTGAGGGAGTTTGTCGGCCGTTGTTTTGCGGCCCATTTCAAGCCAGTGGGCAAAGTAATCCCCCATGTTGTAGCCGCAAAAAGGGAGCATCGCAAAGGGGTCGTGGCGGAGTTTACCCACTTCTCCTTTGGCTGCAGCGGTCGTTTCAGAAGAGAGGGAAGCGCCTAGAAGGACGCCGTGGGCCCAGGAGAACGATTCTGCAATGAGGGGCAATGTCGAGGCTCTTCTACCGCCAAATAGGATCGCCGAAATAGGAACTCCCTCTGGATTTTCTGCCTCTTTATCGTAGATCGGGCACTGCTTGGCCGAAACGGTAAAGCGGGAGTTTGGGTGCGCGGCGGGTTTGCCAGATGCGGGATCGTAAGGCTCCCCGAGCCAAGAGGTCAGGCCCGCAGGCGCAGAGCCGTCCATCCCCTCCCACCAGACGTCTCCGTCTTCGGTCAGAGCGACGTTGGTAAAGATGGCGTTCTTGGTAAAGGTGAGCATCGCATTGGGATTTGTCTTCATCGAGGTTCCGGGAGCGACGCCAAAATATCCGGCTTCGGGATTGATTGCGTAAAGGCGACCGTCGGAGCCAATCCTCATCCAAGCGATGTCATCTCCAACGCATTCGATTTTCCATCCGGGGAGCGTCGGCTTGAGCATGGCGAGATTGGTTTTGCCGCAAGCGCTTGGAAAAGCGGCTGCGATGTACTTTTTTTCTCCCTCTGGATTGGTAAGACCTAAGATCAGCATATGCTCTGCAAGCCATCCTTCGTCTCTTCCCATGGCTGAACCAATTCGCAAAGCTAAACACTTCTTGCCGAGGAGCGCATTGCCGCCGTAACCGCTCCCAAAGGACCAAATCTCCCGATCTTCAGGGAAATGGACGATCCAACGGTTGTGTGGATTGCAGGGCCATTTAAGGTCTTTTTCGTGCGGCTTTAAGGGAACTCCTACGGAGTGGATGCCCGGCACGAATTCTTTCATGTGGGCAAGAGCTTCTTTGCCCATGCGGGTCATGAGCTTCATGTTGAGTACGACATACGGTGAATCTGTGATCTCTACGCCAAAGCGAGAGAGCGGCGAGGTAAGAGGTCCCATGCAATAAGGGATGACGTACATGGTTCTTCCTTCCATGCATCCGCTAAAAAGCGTCTGTAAAATCTGCCGCATCTCGGCGGGATCTTTCCAATTGTTGGTCGGGCCGGCGTCTTCTTTGTCTTTCGAGCAAATGAAGGTGTTTTCTTCGACGCGGGCAACGTCGTCTGGATGAGAGTGGCACCAAAAACTATTTGGCTTTTTCTGAAGAGGGACAAAAACACCTGCCTGAACAAGTTCGTGGGCAAGGCGTTTATATTCTTCTTCGCTCCCGTCGCAGAGGTAGATGTTTTTTGGACGAGTAAGAGCAGCCATCTCCTCAATCCATCGATTGAGTTTAGGATTTGAAGTGAGCTTATTCATTTTTAGAGAGACTTTTTCTTCTTGAACTTGTCGAGATATTCTAGCGCTTTTCCTGTTCCCATGCAAACAGCAAGAAGGGGATTTGGCGCGACAAAGACGGGAAGGCCTGTTTCTTTGATAAGAGCTTTGTCTAGTCCCTTCATAAGAGCTCCCCCGCCGGCAAGAACCATGCCTCGTTCAACGAGGTCGGCTGCGAGTTCAGGAGGACACTTTTCTAATGTGAGTTTTACGCTCTCGATGATCTGCTGGATAGGTTCCGCAAGACACTCTCGGATTTCGACGGAGTTGATCCTCTTGGTGATCGGAAGGCCTGCGACTTGGTCGCGGCCGCGTACTTCCATCTCGAGCTCATTGTTGCCGAGGGGATAGGCAGAGCCGATAGTAATCTTAATCTCTTCAGCGGTTCTCGGTCCAATCATGAGATTGTAGGTGCGGCGCATGTAGTTCATGATGCAATCGTCAAACTCATCCCCGGCAATGCGGAGGCTTCTCGACTCGACAATACCGCCGAGAGAAATGATCGCAATTTCTGTAGTGCCGCCGCCGATGTCGATGATCATGTTGCCAGAGGGCTCATGCACGGGTAGATCGACGCCGATAGCCGCAGCCATGGGCTCTTCAATGAGAATGACTTCTTGAGCGCCAGCGTGAAGAGCGGAATCTTCTACTGCTCGCTTCTCAACGCCGGTAATCCCAGATGGAACTGCAATGAGGATACGGGGGCGAAAAAGGCTGCGAGATGGTGTTACGCGCTTGATGAGGGCTTTTAACATCCCCTCTGCGATCTCAAAATCGGCGATAACGCCGTCTTTCATCGGGCGTACTGCGTGGATTTTGCGCGGGGTCTTACCGAGCATCGCCTTGGCCTTGTGGCCGACTGCGAGCACTTCGTTGGTCAAAGAGTCGACAGCCACAACGGAGGGCTCAGCTAAGACAATCCCTTTGCCGCGAACGTAGACCAGAGTATTGGCCGTTCCAAGGTCGATCCCGATATCGCTGGAAAAAATCCCCGATAATCGGTGGACTTTTTTCGTAATCAGCGACCGAAAATTATGAAACGCCTGTTTGAATTGATCGGTATTTCTGCTCATCTTAATTGATCACGTTTGCAAAAGTTCAAGAACATCTTCCCACGTAAGTTTCGCAATGGCCTCATCATCGCAGCTTACGACTTTCTTGACGAGTCCTTTTTTGCGCCGTTGCATCTCTACGATCTTTTCTTCGATGGTATTTAGGGTAATCAATTTGTACGAAGAGACCGAGTTTTTCTGGCCGATTCGATGGACGCGGTCAGTCGCTTGCGCTTCAACGGCCGGATTCCACCACATGTCGTAGTGAATGACCGTATCAGCCCCCACCAAATTGAGTCCCGTGCCGCCGGCTTTAAGCGAGACGAGAAAGACTGGGATGTTCGGATTGTCGTTGAAGTCTTTGACGATATCGAGCCGATTTTTGCTCGACCCGTCGAGGTAAGAAAAGGCAATGCCCCTCTGCTCGAAGTCTTCCCGCATGATCTGGAGCATCCGCGTATACTGACTGAAGATCACCGTCTTGTGACCGCTTTGGACAAGCGTTTGGAGTAGTTCCCAGAGCATTTCGTATTTCGCACTGTCGCCTGTCTCGGCCTTTTCTTTGGCAAAGATCGCAGGGTGGCAGCAGATCTGTTTTAAGCGCGTAAGGGTCGCCAGTACATGGATCTGCACTTTATCAAACCCATCGCGCTCGACGAGCTTGACGAGCTCATCTCTTGCAGAAGAGGCGTAGGAGCGGTAGAGATCGAGCTGCACAGTGGTAAGCTGGCAGTGGTAGACAATTTCGGCCACCGGCGGCAGATCTTGCAGCACATCGCTCTTCATGCGACGCAAAATAAAGGGAGAGACTTTTTTGCGGAGATACTCGATGTTTTGCACCTGCTGCGAGCCTTGAACGCGGATGTATTTTTCTAAGAACCGATCGTAGGTGCTTAAGAAACCCGGCATTAAAAAGTCCATCAGGCTCCAGAGCTCATCGAGAGAGTTCTCGATTGGCGTACCGGTTAAAATTAGACGATGCGCTGCCTGAATCATTTTGACCGATTTGGCATTGCGCGTGCCTCGATTTTTGATATGCTGAGCCTCATCGAGAATGGCGTAGCTAAACGGAATTTGATTATAGATTTCGATATCTTTTTGCAGCAGCGTGTACGAAGTGATAATGACATCGAAATCGGAGACCTTTTGCAGCGTCTTCTTTCTCTGCCCTGGAATTCCGTCGATCACTGCGGCTTTTAATTTCGGATTGAATTTACTCAGTTCCTCTTTCCAGTTATAGAGAAGAGAGGTCGGACAAACGATCAGCGACTGTGAGTCTTTATTCTTGAGCTTATTTTGGGTCATGGCCGCAATGGCTTGCAATGTTTTTCCAAGCCCCATATCATCGGCTAAAATCCCATTGAGATACATTCCGCGAAGCCGTTCGAGCCAGTGAACCCCTTCTGATTGGTAAGGGCGGAGATCCGCTTTCACGTCTTTTGGGATCGGAGAAGGCGTCAACGTCGTCTCTCCTAACATTTGGCTGCGGATTTCCAGCAATTTCTTCGACATTTTAAATTCGACAGGAAGCCCTTCGAACGCGCCCGCATCGATGGTCGCCAAATTCCAAAGCGGCTTTTGTTCCTTGTGGTCATCGAGTTTTTTAATCCCGAGCTCATCGAAAAGCTGCACAATTTTTCCGATTTTGTCGAGATCGAGCACCAAAATTTTTGAAAAACGGGCGCTCATTTCCTTTGTTCTCGACTTGATCGCATCGAGCTCTAGGAAAGATCGTTTTGCCGTCACACATTCCCAAAGAAGCTCTAGTTTGACACCCTTTAAAGAGCCGTTTACTTTCAAATCAATGGTGTAATATCCAATCGAATCGTTCACATCAAGGCTAAGAACAAACGATGTTTCATCGTAGATAAACTGATCGAGTAGATTTTGCGGACATTCAAACTGAACACGGTGCTGATTGCGAGGGATCGTCCCCGTCATAAACTCGACAATCTTTTTCTCTGTTTTTGCCACATAGACGGCCGATTGCGGATTAAAGACAAAGTCTTGGAAAAGATCTTCGATGATTTGCCGCTCTTCCACCAAATTGCGCGCCAAAATCCCTTGCTCCGTCGCAAACGTCTTGATGTGCTCAAAAGAGAGTTTTGAAAACGTCGCTGGGATCTCCTGTCCTTCGTATTGGAATAGCAAAGCAGCCTCTAGCTCACCATCGAGATAAGAGAGGTGGCATCTGGCCCCCATCTTCCCCGTAAATGGCAATGTGACGAACTGATCGAGCGCTTCAGCCCCTTCCACCACGGAAAACCGGCGAAGTTGCGGCAGTGCGTTTTCGACAAACGTCCCAAATAGCTGCTCGGGAATCGTCATCTCCCGGATCGGGCTCAAATTCAAAAGATGAGTTCTCTTAAACTGCGCAGGGAAACGGTAATAAGAATCTTGGTATAAAAGACCGGGTTGTGCGCATTCAAAGAGCGTCACATCATCTGCACTCAAGACTGTTTCGCCTAAGACAAGCTTTGGCTTTAACAGAATTTTAGGCGATGGCGGCGCGATGTATTCGATGAGAAACGAAAGGCCAATCGGCGTTGGAGAGTAGCGAAGAGGCGTCTCGAGAGTTCCCAAATACATGCAGGGAAGTGCTGGCAGCTCTTCTTCTAAATCCTTAAATCCTCTCGGACCTGCAAGTTTAATCGCAATCTCATGCATTTTGGCAAGCTGGCCGCCAAATACATCCATATCGATCGAAGCGATCCTTTGCGCTCGTTCATTCTGCTGCGCCTCTTGCACCCTTGCGTGGTCCAAAAGCATCTGCAGAAGAGCTGTTCCTGCTTCATCAAAGCTCTTCAACGAAAAAAAGAGGCGTCTTCCTGCGACAAATAAAGGCTCTTCATAACGCACCGCTTCTAAAAACCCCTTCAAATGGGAAATCTGCAAAGGCTTTGAACGGAAGGGAAGACGAAGCGCCAGTTGGAACTCCACTTTTCCCTTTTGCTGCAAAGAGCTCGGGTTGAAAATGACGGCCAATTCAGCTGTGGCCAAAGAGCTTTCCTCTGCGGGCAAAAAGAAGGGAGAATTCGACAATACTTCTGCGGAGGCGACATACTCTTGAATCACTTGCTTTTGGTATCTTGCGTCCTGCTTGACAACCTCTTTGGTCTCCGCTTCCTTGATCGCCTCGATCAATTCTTTTTTCTCTTGCGTATCCAAATGGGAGCTTTCAGCAAACTCCGCCTCTTTGGAGTACTCGATCAAAAGAGAATCCATCTTCTCTTCGAGAAAATACATCAAGGCAGCCAAATGTTGGCAGTCGAACCTGCTTGGGCAGTCGCAATTGGTATGCACCGCCTGCGATTCAAAGCGATCTACCTCGATCTCACTTTCATACGCATTGTCAAAACTTCCCAAGATCTTACTGCTAAACCGAATCGTCTTATTGTCTAGCCTCAGGATCTTCGCACTGACTACACGACTTTTTTCATACAATGTGCGGCCTTCTTTTAAGATCGCCGACGAAAAATCTTGCTTAAGCTTACGAAAATTCAACATACAGAACCTTTGAATACAGGTTAGTCCGAAGATCAGGTTTTACCGCTTTCTTCAAACCCATGCAATCAAAATTTTTAAAATCCACTCTTCTCGCCTGACAAAAAATATATATTATTGAACAAAAAACCTGTGCCTGCGCCCGTGCGCTTTTCCTTAACCTGATTTTTCAACAAATGCAAGACACTGATAAACAACACATTACGCATAAAACACAAAAAATGCTATCGCAAATTGCATTTTCCAATGTAAAATGCCAACTATGATAGCAAATTCAAACTACGTCCCTAGAATCCTCAATCCCCCAGAGGGCAGCTACTTCCTTTTAGGCCCTCGAGGCACAGGCAAATCCACCTGGCTCTTACAGCAGTACCCTCAAGCAACGCGCATCGACCTACTCCTCGGAGAGGAGGAGCGGCGCTTCAGCGCATACCCTGAAAAAATCCGCGACGTAGCAAGAAGCCTGCCCGAAGGCTCCACTCTCATCCTAGATGAAATCCAACGAGTCCCTCGACTCCTTCCAGAAATTCATGCATTGATCGAGGAAAAAAAGGGGATCCAATACATCATGACAGGGAGCAGCGCGCGAAAGCTGCGAAGATCCGTCAGCGACCTCCTAGGCGGGCGAGCCCTTCTTCGACAAATGGGTCCCTTTATGGCATCCGAGTTAAAGAGTGAATTTACGTTAGAAAAAGCCCTAAAAACAGGCTTAATTCCCTTGATCTGGGAATCGACTGACCCAGAAGGGCGACTAAGAGATTATCTTTCTCTTTATTTACGCGAAGAAGTTCAAGCGGAAGGGCTCGTCCGACAGATTGGAGATTTTGCGCGATTTTTGGAAGTCGCGAGCTTTTCTCATGCAGCTATATGGACATCAACGGACATCGCCCGAGAATCTAGCGTAAAACGAGCCACAGTCGATAATTACCTTCAAATTCTCGAAGATCTTTTACTTGCCTTTTCATTGCCTGTCTTTGCTAGAAGAGCAAAGCGAAAACTGACCGCTCATTCAAAATTTTATTTTTTTGATGCGGGAATTTATCGCGCTTTACGCCCGCAGGGAATTCTCGACAATTCGCAAGAAATCGATGGCTTAACACTAGAGGGTCTTGTCGCTCAACATCTACGCAATTGGGCGCTCGCACAAAACAAACCTCATTCACTCTCTTTTTGGCGCACGCAAACGAAATTAGAAGTCGATTTTATTATTTACGGCCCCAAAGGATTTTGGGCTATTGAAGTGAAACGATCTCCTAACCTTGGGCCTGATGACGTTCGCGCAATGAGCGCCTTTAAAGAAGAATATCCAGAAGCGACATGCTTCTTTGTCGTCCCAAGTAAACGGCGAGAAATCTATCGCGGATTTCCCGTCATTCCCATCGAAGAATTTCTTTTAAATATGACCCCCGAAAATCCAATATTAACCTGACTTTTCCGCAGTGGATTGCAAAAAAGTCTTGACTATATCCGCAATGGAATGCGGAAAAGTCAGGTATTGGCCTAAGAGTCTGAAAATCTTGCTAAAAAATCAGAACCTAACTTATAGTTGCCTCTTTGTTGTGCGGGCGTAGCTCAGTGGTAGAGCATCACGTTGCCAACGTGAGGGTCGTGAGTTCGAGCCTCATCGCCCGCTTTCTACCTACCGGAGTAAATTGTGACAGCCCTCGCCCATTCCCATGAAGAATTCAAAAACGATGAAATCCAAGTAAGAATCTCCCGCAAAAATGAATGCAAAGTGGAGATGGATGTTTTTGCTTCCTCCCCCATGCTTCAAAAAGCTCGACAAAAAGCGACCAAAGTCGTCGGCAAAGAAGTCCTATTGCCCGGTTTTCGCAAAGGTAAAGCGCCTGAAACAATGGTTGAAAAAAAATTTAGCAACCAGATCGATAAAGAGCTGCAAAACCAGTTGGCTGACTTAAGCTATATGGAAGCACAAAAACTAGCGAAGATCCCCCTTTTAAACGGCAATTCCAGAATCTCTTTTAACATGAAAAAGCAATCGGCCGAGGACGCTCATCTCCAATTTACCTTCGAGACTGAACCGACTATTCCATCTGTTGACGGCAGCCTTTTTGCGTCAAAAAGCATCGAAAGGCCAGAAGTTGCAGAGAAAGAGATCGATGAAGCGATCCGCCAAATGCTCTATTTCTATGCAGAGTGGAAATCGATTGAAGACAGGCCTATTCAAGACGGCGACGCGATCATGATCGACCTCGACACAATCGACAGCGAGACCCCTCAAAGAGTCTTTGACCACGTCCGGTTTGAAGTCTCCAAAGAGCGGATGGCAGGTTGGATGAAAGAACTTGTCGCCGGCGCTAAGTCAGGCGATGTTTTAGAGGGAGTCAGCCGCCCAGACGACACTGCAACGGAAGAAGAAAAGAAAGAGTTTGCCCCAAAAAAAGTGCGCATTACCATCTTGAAAGTCGAAGAGGCAAAACTCCCCGAGCTAAACGATGAATTTGCCAAAAAAGTGGGCGCTCCCGATCTCGAAGCGATGAAAACGGCAGTCACTGGCATGCTCAATAAGCAAGCCGATGAAAAAGTACAAAAAGAGCTCCGCGAGCAAATCAACGACTTTTTAATCGAAAAATACCCGTTTGAGCTCCCCCATTCCCTCGTCGAGACAGAGAAGAAACACCGCCTCAGCCAGCTCATCGAAAAACCGGAATGGAAAGAGACGACCCCCGAGCAGCGCCAAACTCTCGAGCACAATTTGATGCACGAGTCGAATCAGGCAGTTCGCCTCTTTTACCTCTCTCGAAAAATCGTCAACGATGCAAAGATCTCCATCACGCATAAAGAGATCCAAGATGAAGCGATTGCCACCCTGCGCTCCTTTGGCGCCCGCAATGTCGAAAAGATCCCCAAGGAAATCTATGCTCTGGCCCTTTCGAAAGTCATGTTAGCCAAAGCTCAAGATCATATCCTTGCACAAAAAAATTGAACGGTCATATATAGTAGTAAATGAAGCTAAGGGGATCACCATGTCATTAACGCCATATGTCATCGAAGATACGGGCCGCGGCGAGCGCTCGATGGATATTTATTCACGCCTTCTCAAAGACCGGATCATCTTTATCGGGACCGATATCTCCGATCAAGTCGCCAACGTCGTCGTGGCGCAGCTCCTCTTTTTAAAGATGGAAGACCCAAAAAAAGACATCAATCTCTACATCAACTCTGGCGGCGGGCAAATCACAGCGGGCCTTGCCATCCTAGACACCATGTTATTCCTCGGCTGCGATATCAACACCTATTGCATCGGCCAAGCAGTCGCCATGTCTGCCATGCTCCTTGCTGCTGGAACTAAAGGCAAGCGCTTTGCTCTCCCACACAGCCGCATCATGCTTCACCAACCCTATGGCGGAGTGGGCGGAACTTCCGACGACATCGCTCTCCAGGCAAAAGAGATCCTCGAGCTCAAAAAAATCACCTCTTCTCTCATGGCTCGCTTTACCGGTCAGCCCGTTGCAAAAATTCTAGAAGACTCTGAAAGAGATTTTTACATGGATCCAGAAGGTGCTTTGAAATACGGGATCGTCGACCATATCGCAAAACCCCCGCAACATAGCGCCCCTATGGAGACCATGGCTCCGAAACCAATGCAAAGTGCGATGAGTTCATGACAAAAAAACAAGCTCCTTCCCAAACAGCCACCTGTTCTTTTTGCGGAAGGACTGAAGATCTTGTCGAAAAACTTATCTCAGGGCCCAATGTTTACATCTGCGATAAGTGCATCCATCTTTGCCTCGACATCATCCAGAAAAAACCCGTTTCGCACGATTTCAAGCTCCTAAAGCCCAAAGAAATCAAAAATCACCTCGATGAGTACATCATCGGGCAAGACTCTGCGAAAAAAACCATCGCCGTCGCCGTTTATAACCACTATAAACGGATCCGTTCCCTTGGCAAACAAAACGCGATTGAATACAGCAAATCGAACGTCATGCTCATCGGCCCTACCGGCTCAGGCAAAACCCTCCTAGCCCGTACCCTGGCCATGGTTCTCGACGTCCCCTTTGCCATCTCCGACGCCACTACCCTCACTGAGGCGGGCTATGTCGGCGAAGACGTCGAAAACATCATCCTTCGCCTCCTCCAAGCCGCCGACTACGACGTGGCCAAGGCCGAACACGGCATTATCTACGTCGATGAAATCGATAAAATCCGCAAAACGACCAGCAACGTCTCCATCACCCGCGACGTGTCTGGAGAAGGGGTTCAGCAGGCTCTCCTTAAAATCGTCGAAGGAACCGTGGCCAACGTCCCTCCGAAAGGCGGCCGCAAGCACCCCAACCAAGAATACATCAAAATCAACACCCAGAACATCCTCTTCATCGTCGGCGGAGCCTTTGTCCACCTCGACAAGATGATTGCCAAACGACTTGGGAAAAGCACCATTGGATTTGACGTCTCGAAAAAAGCCCTCGACACCCACGAGACCAACTATCTCCTCTCCCGCGTCGAGCCGGAAGACCTCATCGCCTTCGGGATGATCCCTGAATTTGTCGGACGGTTTAACAGCATCGCCAACTGCAACGAGCTGACCGAGCAGGACCTTGTCGAGATCCTCACCGAGCCGAAAAACGCCATCATCAAGCAATACAAGCAGATGTTTGCAGAAGAAAATGTGCAATTAGATTTTACCCCTGAAGCTCTCCTGGCCATGGCCAAGAAGGCCAAAGAAACCGGCACAGGCGCCAGAGCCCTTCGCATGATCGCAGAAGGCCTTCTGCGCGACCTCATGTTCGAAGTCCCCTCCGACCCCACCATCAGCCAAATCCTCATCGACAAAGACTCCATCGTCGAAAACGGCTCGCCTAAAGTGACCCGGAATCGCTCCGCTTAAGACATAAAATCACTTATAGCCAGATACTTAAGAACGACCATTTGAACGGCAATGTTAAAATAGTCGCGACTAAAATAACATATATGTTAAATTGGTCGTATGAAAAGAGTCTATGAAATCCTCCTTGAAAACCACCTAGGCCAGCACAGGCAAATGGCTTTTTTGTCCGGTCCTAGACAAGTAGGCAAAACGACAACCAGCCTAGAAGCTTCCTCTGAAAATCCACTGCATTACTATTTCAATTGGGATAACGACAATCATCGCGCCTTGATTATTGAAGGCCCTCAAGCCATTGCAGATGCCGCAAAACTAACAGAACTGCGCGCTGAATTGCCAATTCTTGTTTTCGATGAAATTCATAAATATCGGAACTGGAAGCGATTTCTAAAAGGATTCTTTGATACTTATGAAAAAAAATGCCGCATTCTTGTTACAGGCAGCGCCCGTCTTGACATCTATAAGCGAGGTGGAGATAGTCTGATGGGACGATATTTTCTCTACAGACTTCATCCTCTTTCCATCCGAGAAATTGCAAATCCAAATCTACCAACACAAGAAATCCAAAAACCCCATAAAATCTCTTCTGAAGATTTAGATGCTTTGATGACTTATGGTGGATTTCCTGAACCTTATCTAAAACGGAATAAAACATTTTTCAATCATTGGAAACGACTTAGAATAGAACAACTCTTTCGGGAAGATCTCCGAGATTTAAGCCGAATTCAGGAAGTCAGTCAAATTCAGCTATTAGCTGAAATACTGCAAGAAGAAGCTTCTCATTCATTAAACCATTCTGTTTTAGCTGGAAAAATTAAAGTATCCACTCCAACTCTACACCGTTGGATAGAGCTATTGAAAAATCTTTATTTCTGTTTTACCATTCAACCTTGGGCAAAAAATCTCAATCGATCTCTGATTAAAGAACCAAAAATTTATCTCTGGAATTGGGCCTTAATAGAGGATCCTGGGGCTCGCTTTGAAAATTTCGTTGCTTCTCATCTCTATAAAGCCGTCCAATTTTGGACAGATTGCGGTTTTGGGGAATATGGCCTCTATTATTTGCGAGATAAAGATAAACGAGAGGTTGACTTTCTCGTAGTAAGGAATCGAAAACCATGGTTCCTTGTTGAGGCAAAAAATTCAGGAAATACGGGAATTTCTCGTTGGCTCTATTATTTCCAAGAGAAATTAAAAGTTCCCCATGCTTTTCAGCTTTGTTTAGATCTTCCCTATGTAGATCAAGATTGTTTTCAAGAAACATCTCCAATTCGAATTCCTGCGACAACTTTTTTATCTCAATTAATTTGAAGAATCTGTGAACGGTACTAAACCGGAATTGATTAGAAACTTTTCGAAGAAAGAAAGGTTCGCAGGTTCTGAGACGGTAAGTTCTCCAAACGCCTCTCCCATATGCCCTTCTTCAACATCTGGGATTGTTACAGCGATCTTTTCCATCGCCTTTTGGATCTCTTGAAGCCCTGCTGCCGTAGCTGCTTCACAAGCCACGCGATCTTCCTCATCGAGACCGTCGAAAAGAAGATTTGATAGAGGACCAGAAGCGTTGAGCGCTTCCCCTTTTGCGATCTGAGAGCAAAGGTCCATTGCGTACGATTCGACGCCCCAAGCCTTTTCCTCGCCGCCTAAAACATTTAAGCCAACGAGCCGCTCGCTGCGATTAAAGACCCCGGCATTGACTGCTAGATCCCTTGCATATCCTTTTTCCTCTTCTGAAAGGTCAGTTCCAACTAATGCTCCAATCCATTTTTCTGCGTTGACGAGTCTAACTTTGAATGCATCTTTAAGCGCGTCTTGCGATAAGTTCTTTGGCAGAGGATTTAGCGCCGCAAATTGCAGAGCCATCTCTTCGAAATATTGTCCTCCAGACGCTTTTTCCTGCTTTCCAAGATAGCCAAAAGTCATCTTATTGAGCATGCTCTTGACAAGCCCTTGCTCTTCTAAAGGACGTTTTTCAAGCTTTCTAAGAACAGCTTGGAGTTTTCGGAGTCGTTTTTGCTTCTGTGCTTCTGTAGATTGCGATCCATTCACCGTCTGCATTTGCTCATTCAAGACCTTGTCCAAGGTTTCATAGACCTTTGGGATAGCCTGAATCTCTTTCTGGATAATCTCGTTGCTATTTTTGTAAGTACGCGCTCTTTCATGCTCTTTAGAGCCTACGTTCTCCAGGCGATTTCCCTGTTGAACAAAAGGAGCCTCTCTTCCTTCAGAAGAAGAATAGTGGGAAGAATAGGACTGCCATAGCTTCGTTTGAAAGCCAAGCGCTTTTGCTGCTAAATTGCGTAAGGCAATGACATCATCATTATCACTTTTAAGACCCTCTATTTGCCCACCAGAAGCCACGAGCTTCTCTAAATCGAGCTCATATCCTTCCTCGCCTTTAGACAAAGTCTGCATCAAGTCGCAAAACTCCCTTTTCTCATCCGTAGATAGACTGGTGAGAATCGATACTTTGCCGCCACTCGGCGTTGCAAGATAAAGATCTGCGCAAATGCGTGAAGGAGCATCGAAAGCTTCAATGCGAATCTGCGGTTTAGCGTCTAGCACCGCCGCATTCGTCATATCAGGGCTTGGATAGAGTCTAGTAATCATTGCATCCTCAATTGATCAATTGAGGGACACTCCACAATGGAGTGTCCTCTCGTTTAGTTCCTATTACCGGCGATGATTTGACCTTCGATTTGGATCATCGCTTCTGCCACTCCGGTATAGTTGCTAGCTGTTTTATCCGTTTGGCCGATTCCAGTGTTCAACGTCTGCTGCGTATAATCAGCCAACGTCTTCTGTGCTTGCGCCTTTGTCGCATATTCTGTCGCAGAGGCAGAGTACATCGACCCGATACCTTGCGCAGTAAGGCTCGCCATTTGACCGATAGACTGCAACTGTCTTTGCGTCCGTTCATAGGACCCTTGTAGTCTTCCAATGGCTTTATCGTTTTTCTTGATCATTTTATCGATTTCGCCCTGTTTTTTCTCGAGGAGTTCCGTATCTTTTGGATCTCCTGACGCTTTAAGGACTGCGATATTATCTTCCATGTCCGCATCTGTACCATTTTCTACATGCCATGTGCCAACCGCCGCTCTTGCCTCTGTGATTTCTGGAGCTGCTTTTGGTTTAGGCGCTTGTCCTTCAAGCCACTTACTCATAGATACTGTCTTCGCGTTGATATCTCCCTGAGCTTTCTCACCTGACACTACTGAGGTTTTTCCCTTCGGATTGCTAGTAAGAACCTTCCCCATCGCGTCTGTCATTACAGCGGGTTTCTCATCAACCGCTTCTATGTGAATTTCTACAGCCGCCTCTTTCTCTTTCTTAGAATCGGAGTTCTCGACCTTCGCCTTAATTATCGCTGGCTTCACTGTGTTCAAGCTCTTTTGCGACTGCGCCAACTTCTGATTTTGCGTTTGAATGACATTGATCTCAGGATCTCGCACTTCCCTAGCGATGCTGACTTCCGATCCAATTTCCGCTACAGCTTGCGTAGCTCCACCCATGATCCGACCCATACCCTCAGATCTTGTAGCGTTCGCTTGCTGTAGACCGCTCTCGAGCGTTTGCTGATAGTTCGCCTGCGCAGCAGCAGCATTAGCTTCCGCTTCAAGCGTTTCTGAGTAATAAGCCTGCATTGCAGCTTCAATTTCTGTTTCTACAGTTTGAAATGACATACCGGCATTGCTTGCTCCAGCTGACATTTGGGTAAAATCTGCCATAAAAACCTTCCTTTTTTATTTTTTAATTTTTTTTAAGTTTATGCAACCTGCCACGGCGTGACAAAAATGCTGTTCATTCGGCCGGAGATATCTGCATTCATTTGGTTTGCATTTTTTGCCGCCTGCGTCGTGGTTGTATTTACGGTATTAATCACATCTTCTAAGTAGTTGAAGATCGTCTGCTGCGCTTGCACTAAAGCCAGGGTGCTTTGGTAATCGGCTTGGGTAAGTCCGTCCACACCGGTTTTCATGTTCAAGCCTGCGGTTACTATCGCAGAAGCTCCTCGAGTTCCCTTGAGGAGAAGATTGACGAGATTGAACACTATAGCGTTTTCTTCGCTGCTTAAGAACTTCTCTGCTTGCGCTGCGAGCTTTGTAAGGGATCCTATGACTCCGGTCGCTTCTTCTGCGATCTTTGCAGCGCCAAATACAGCTTGTCCTGCGACCATACCGCCGCCAACAGCACCCACTAAGCCAAGAGCTGCGCCGCCATACATCGACACTTCGCCCTGTGTATTGGGGTCTATATTTACGCCCGCCACGCCCAAACCTTCCATGATCGCAGTCAAGAAATCTGGCCAAAATCCGTTGTTTGTCAACTGTTGGATCGCCGTTCCAACGCCCAGCGTCCCAACGTTTGCCATGGCAGTCGGCGTGATCTTCACTACGGTACTTCCCGCTTCTGGAAGCAGAGGTTTTGCCGCTGTTGTAAACCATTTACTCATCGGCGCCACTTTATCTTCTATCGTGCTAAAAAGATTTTCTAAATCGCCCTTTGCAAGAGCGCCATAAGCTTCCGGTTCTACAGATTTATCTGCTGCGCTAAAAAGGTTTTCTAAATCGCCTTTTGCAAGAGCGCCATAAGCTTCCGATTCTGCAGCATCTGCCCCACTTTTCGCTACGTTTCCGCCCGCTTTTCCTGCTGTAGACAGTGGTGCTGAAGCTTCTTCAAACCATTTACTCATCTGTGCTAGCTTCTGCGTGAATCGTGCCGCCGCCTTCTCTTCGGCTGAGCTAAAAAGTCCTTCTAAATCGCCTTCTGCAAGGGCTCCATCAATTTCCTGTTCTGCAGCTTCCGGTGCGGCTTCAGCAACTTCTCCAGAAGAAGAAGCAATTGCGTCGGAGAGCTCTTCATTCGCTGCGTCTTCTGCTGCAGTGATTGCTTCATCAGATGCGATCTTAGCTCCTGCCTCAGCTCCTCCGGTAGCTACGATTGCCGCCGTGGCGCCTTTTGCACCAATGGACATCGCCAGACGAGGTCCGCAAATAACAGCAGCTTCACCGATTGAAATTCCTATCTCAGCGGCAATTCTCGTTCCAAGAGGCAACGTGTTTAGCCAGCCATCAAGAGCTGCTTGCCCACCGCTTGCCTGCATAGTGACCATAAGAACGCCAGATGCTACGATTTCCGGCTGCATCGCACATGCGCCGATGATGATGAGAAGTCCGGCTGCAACATACGAGAAAATTGTCGATATCATACTCATGCTATTGACGTCTGCCTGCTCATTGGCAATGCTAACCATGTTGGCATTAGCTTGGTTGACAAGTGATGTTGTAAAGGCCGACATGGCATTCGATAATGTCGCAGAAGACTGCACGTTGGCCGCTTGGTTATGGGCGATTGTAATGGCTGCCAATAGGATCAAAGCCATGTAAGCAGTTGCGCTAGCTCCGCCTTCTAAGTTAAGGCCGGTACTGGTAGTGGCAGTGGCAGTCGTAGACACAGCATTAGTAAACACAGCATTAGTAGTTATGCCTGTAGTAGTAGATGGGGTTGTAGCTACGATCGGAGCCGTATCCAAGGTAATCGTTCGATTGACAGTAGAGGTTGACTGCACTGTCGCAGACGCGCCCGATGGAGCAAAAAGGTTTTTCATGATCAGCATTGCGCTCAAAGCGCCTGCCAAAACCGTTCCCATCGTAGAGACAAGAGCAGAAACGCTCGCTTCGACACTTGCTTCTAGAGCTGGAAGGTTCGTCATGATATTGGCAGCGATGCTTTGGATGCCGCCTGAGAAAGTATTCGAGATTTCTGAAGCTAAGCTGTTAAGGCTACTGGTAAATCCAGCTTCTTCTTGAGTTACTTCGCCTTGAACCTCCGCTGCAAAGTTCGCTGAGAGAGTCGCAATTTGCGCAGGAGTCTCAGGGGATGCGGCAAGAGCGGCGTTCACTTCATTTTCTAACGTCGTCGCCATCCCAGAAAGTTGACTATCAAAAGAGGCTTCTGCACTTGAGACAGAAGAATTGATTGTATTTTCTGCATTCGTCAGAGAAGATTGCGCTTCCTGCAATAAACCTTGCAATTCTGCGGCAAGCGTTGTCGCCAATGTGCCGGTAGCTGTAGCAAGTCCAGTCGCAAGAGTAGCAATCGCATCGCCATAAGTAATCAAGTTTTGAGCAATTGCATCACTTGCAGTAATCAGCCCGGCTGCAACCGCGTTAGAGGCGGTGATAAAGCCTTGGGAGATTGCAGAAGCGGCCGTAATAAAGCCACCTTCAATCGCAGAAGCAGCAGTAATGAATCCACCTTCAATCGCGCTAGCAACACTGATAAAGCCCTGGCTTATGGCAGAGGCTGCGCTGATAAAACCTTGGGAGAGTGCAGAGCCGACGCTAATAAATCCTTGGCTGATTGCAGAAGAGGCCGTAATAAACCCACCTTCAATCGCAGCAGCAGCAGTAATAAATCCACCTTCAATCGCGCTAGCAGCGCTAATGAACCCCTGGCTTATGGCAGAAGCTGCACTGATAAAACCTTGGGAGAGTGCAGAGCCGACGCTAATAAATCCCTGGCTGATTGCAGAAGAGGCCGTAATAAACCCACCTTCAATTGCAGAAGAGGCACTGATAAAACCTTGGGAAATTGCATTGCTTGCGCTGATAAAACCTTGGGTGATCGCAGAGCCGACGCTAATCAGTCCTTGGCTAATGGCTGAAGAAGCTGTGATAAAGCCTTGAGTAATCGCAGAGCCGACACTCATTAATCCTTCGTTAATTTCACTAGTCGCAGAAATATACCCGTCTTCAATCGCACTAGCAGCGCTGATAAGTCCTTGGCCAATAGCAGAAGCAACAGTGATCAGATTTTGGGTAATGGCAGAGCCGACGCTAATAAATCCTTGTTCAATAGCAGAAGCGGCACTGATAAACCCTTGGGTTATTGCAGAAGTCACGCCGATAAGATTTTGACTAATTGCAGAGCCAACACTGATGAATCCCTGGCTGATTGCAGAAGAAGCCGTGATAAAGCCTTGGGTGATCGCAGAAGAGGCTGTAATAAATCCACCTTCAATCGCCCCAGTGACGCTAATGAAGCCTTGAGAGATCGCAGAGCCAACAGTAATAAATCCTTGGCTGATTGCAGAAGAGGCTGTAATAAACCCACCTTCAATCGCGCTAGCAGCGCTAATAAAGCCTTGAGAGATCGCAGAAGAGGCTGTAATAAATCCCTGGCTAATGGCATTTGTTGCAGTGATCAAGTTTTGGCTAATGGCAGAAGAGGCTGTGATAAATCCTTGGGTGATGGCAGAACCAATGGTAATGAATCCTTGGCCAACTGCGCTAGAAACAGTCATCCAGCCGTTCTGAAGTGCGTTAGCAACTGTCACGAATCCACCCTGAATCGCAGAACCGACACTAATCAATCCTTGGACAATCGCGTCGCCTACCGAAATCAGCCCAGTGCTAATCGCATTAGAGATAGTGGTAATTTTGCTATTAATGGCATAAGCAACAGTCATTAGGCCTTGACTAACCGCAGAACTGAGGGACATATACCCGCCAGTAACCATAGCCCAAGCAGCACTCTCCGAATTCGCATATTCTAGAGCAGAAAGCACCTGGGCGATAGTGATTTGGCCCTCGTTGAGCATTGTTGTCAGCTGTTGGGGGGTAACGTAAAAAAGTCCTTGTTCAACTGCCTGCGCGGTGGTAATAACGCCTAGCTGTATTAACATGGGGACGGTAGCTATCTCGCGATCTATAAGAGTTGTGACAGAGACCAACCCGTCAGCAACAGCCGTGGACATAGATAGACCTTGGTCCATCGCAGTATAAACATCGATGACTCCTTCCTGAACGAGGCCAACAAGACCTGAACCCATAGAAATAAGCCCATCCTGAACGGCCGTAGACAATGCAAGAAGACCTTGCTCAAGAGCATCTGTAGCGCTGATGTACCCTTGCTCGACAGCTTGTACTCCAGTGATAAGGCCGTCATTTACAGCAGCCCCAATGGTAATCACCCCTTGCGAAATAGCCTGTGAAAGAGTAAGGACTCCTGTGTAAACGACACTAAAGGCGCTAATTAATCCTTGTTCAACAGCCTCTGGAGCGGTAATCAAACCGAGCTCAACGGCAGTAACAACAGGAAGAATTCCCTGCTGAATTGCACCTGCTACGGTAATAAGACCATCCTGTACGGCTTGAGTAATGCTGATCGCGCCTGAGCTAATCGCTTGCGCAACGCTCTCAGCGCCACTAGCAATCTCATCCACTGTATTTTCAATGGAATTGCCGAGGCCTTGTAACCAATTTAAAAAAGAGGACATAATCTTACTTTCCTTAAATTAGAATTGCGCCATTGTGTCGAACAGTTTCTGAACACCCTGTTGGACGTTTTGTAAGTCAATATTGATCGCCTGAACGATCGAGGTAAGCGCGGTACTCACGGCGTTGGTCATTCCACTAGAGAATGAGCTGGCCGATTGCGCGTTCGCGTTAATTTCGTTAAAAGAAGCCGTATCTGAGCTAACTAAGCTAGCATTTGGATTCGAGCCTTGAGAATCGCCCTGAACCTTGCTTGATGCAGCTTGCAAGTAATTACTAAACGCAGTCGACCACTGAAGACCGGCCTGAGTCATACTTTCCTGAAGAGCCTGCGTCTGGGTTTGGCTATTTTGCGTGGAGGTAATCGCCTCGTTCATGATCGCAGCCATTTGCCATAATGCGACAAGTCCCGTCACCTGAATCCCTGCAAAAGAGGGGTTCGCTGCTGTACCTACTGAGCCTACATTCGACATAGTGTTGCCTTTTATTAAGTTTAATATACCCTGTAACAATAATTTTAACATTTAATGATTAAATTGTAAAGTTAATTTTAAGATAATTCAGGTCTTATAGAATCTGCAAGCCACTGATAATAAATATTATGCAGCAAATAAACATAAGTTTCTGATTATAAGTTAGATATGACCTTATTCAGGAGAGGCAGTTCTTCGACTTTCAACTCTGGAAGACGCCCTTAACGGCAGGGCAGGCCAGCAACCGTCACAGCAAGGCTAGAAAAGCCCTCTAAACGGTCTAAAATCTGGGGTAAGAGACCCTCTTTTTCTCTCAGATCTGATAGGATTCGCAAGTAACTGACAATAAACGACTTGCTTTAAATAAACAGAAACTACTGATTATAAGACAGCGAGAGACAATTCTTCGATTTTCGGTTTTGGGAGGCGTTTACGGCGAGATAAGCCGGCCATCCTTGCGATCAAGGCTGCAGAGCCCTCTAGACGAGCTAAAACCTGGGACAAGAGACCCTCTTTTTCCCAGCGCAAAAACCATCGATGCGCCACTGATTTAGGGGCAAAATGGGGGCTTAACTCTTCTTTTGGAAGGGCGTCCCACTTCAATCCCATGTGCAAAATATAGAGGATCGAGTTGAGAACAAAGCGCCAAGGGGCATGCGGCTTACCGCGTCCCTTTTTCGCCGGTTCTTTAAACAGCGGTTCTAGCGCTTGCCATTCTGTATCTGTCAATGCCTGAAACATGTTTTACGATCCTTTTATTAGTGTGAAACTTGCGCCTGAACAAAGGCTAGCATCATTGCGTTCAATCCGGTCTTTTGGTCTACGACCTGATCAAATGTTTGGTCGACTGCACTTTCCAGTGCCGAGAGCGTTCCAAGTTCTGTCGTAACGTTCTGTGACTGACCGTTACCGAGCTGAGCAGCCGTTGTAGTCGCCTGCACCAACGCTTGATAGTTGGTGTTCGCAGCATACGTCGAACCAGCTGGAGATGTTGAAGTACTAGATACAGTAGCTGGCGCATTTGGATTAAAGAGTATATTCAATGCATTCATTTTCGTACTGAGAGTAATACCATTGGATGCAGAGTTGGTAGTATCTAAGTACTGCACCAAACTCATCGATGAAGTGATTCCTGTTGAATTTGCAACTGTAGTTGCTGGCACTGTAATATTTGCGATCTCAGCATAAACGTTTGAGTTCCAGTTAGAAGCGATCGTACTTGCCTGTGGAGAGTTGGCCATAAATACGCTACTATCCTGCAAAAGCTGCTGCAATTGAACAACCTGCGTAGTTGACCAGCTTCCAGCGCTAGAAGATAAGGCTTGGAGGCTGTTTGCAAAGTTATCTGTGACGACGTTTGAGATGACAGATTCCTGTTGGTTCTCACCGCTCTCCTGCGCCTGCGCGCTACTGTCAGAATAAGACATGAACCAGAGCAAGACCGCAAAGATCTGACCTGGGAATTTTGTCAATAAGCCATTGAGTCCATCTGTTTTATAGGCTTGGAGCGCAGTATTGAGCGTTCCCGTAGTAGAAGAAGTTCCTACCAGGCCTTCACAAGCATTTACTCCCTGCCCGCCGATCAATGTCTCGATCATGAACTGATCGCCATAAGGAGATGGCGTTCCATTCGGTAGAAGTATTGTTGGAGTTGTCCAATTATAAGTAACAGTATTGCCACCCGCATCTTGCGCTGTCACAATGACATTATTGCTACTATCTACTGTTATGGGCATGGGGTTTATCGCAATCGAGTCAGCACCATCGTTACTCGTACCATTAATCACAGTAGTGCCGGGACTGTAAGTATAAACAACACCATCGTTAGCATAATTCGTATCCACTTCTGCAAGATCGCATGCGAGTACGTTAGCTAATGAATTTAACGAAGAAATTAGCGTAGTCGATAGAGCTCCGCCATTCTCAAGCATAGAATAATCTTCTATCTGTGAAAGAGCAGAACCAAGCATTTTAGTGATATTAGGTATACCTGCAGCATTCAACATGTCTTTTAGGGTTGGATCGTCTAAAAGAGGGACGTAAGTAGAAACCCCACTTGAGTTAACAGTGTAAGAAACTCCAGCTACCTTAAATGAAGTAGTACCAGTTGCCGGGGCTGGAGGAACAGTTCCTCCACCAGGTAAGGGAGCGCCAGATTTAAGTCCTTGCGCCAAGTTCGTGATATATTCCGCAAAATTGACCATCGCTCCAGTATCACTAGTCGTAACATCGCCAAAATATTCTAAGAACTGCGCCAACTTATCGGCATAAGGATCCGTACTAGCTCCTAAACTTCCCGAAGAAGTTGGAAGCGCTCCACTAGATGCGCCTGTAGGGGGCAAAACAACTGAAGATGAGCCTGCGCCGCTCGTTACTGTAGTTGTTGAACCTGAAGTAGTTATGGTTGTCATGAATTATCCTACAATGTTAATAAGGTTTCTTTTCTTAGGACGCTTTTTCTTCTGCGTCAACGAGTCTTTCAACTCGGAAAATTGATCTTTTGCTCGGAGCATCATCTCTCGATCTTTTGGATTCATTTGATCCATCAATTGGGATTCAGAAAACTGGGAAGGATCGATCCCCATGATTTCCACAAGATCTGCCATCTGATCGGCTAAAACGTCTTTAAGCTCCAAAGCGGCCTTCATAGCCTCTTCCTGCTCAGCAGGGTTCTTCGAGACCATTTTTAGGCGTAATCCGACCAAGTATTCCATGGTCTGGCCCATAAAGGTCTGAAGCTTCTCTGGCGTCATGCCCGCCCTATCGGCAAACAGTGCTTTTAAGTTCTCAAGATACGTTTTAGTCATAAAACTAATTCTCCTTAACATCTATATTACATCAAAATAAATACTTTGTAAAGTATTTTTTAAGAGATAATAATGTAATTGTTTAATAATCAAATACTTAGTTAATTATCTGGATGCCTAATTAATTGATATTTCGTAAATGACTGACTGTTAGATTGTTAACATAAGTGACTGAGAATCAACGACGAATTGAAGGAAGCTTCGCTCAATTCGCTTTTGTGAAGCAAGCCAATTGTATCGCTTGGAGAATCTCTATCTTCCCGCTCCCGCCTAAATAATGGAAGATGACAGCGTTCTCATTCGGCCCCCAAGAAAGCGCCCAATTGTAAATGGGAGGAAGCTCTAAAACTGCTGTGTTATGCAGGTGGATCGATCGACTTAAATATTGTTGATCTCCAGGCAAGTCGAATTGATCGAACAAGTCGATCCATTGACGGAGGAAGGCAGCCCCCTTTCGAAAGGCCATCACGCCTGAATTATAATACACTTCGTTGGGGAGGAGAAATTCGGAGTGCTGATTTTCATCTCGAACGAGGGCTAATTCCCCCTTGGAAAGAGAGAGCGCAAGAAAGAGCGGCTCAAGGCTTCCATTGATTTGCGTGTCGAGATCACACCAAAGACTCGCCTCAAATGGAGACTGCAAGCACGCGAACGGCTTTTTTAACCATGCAGGACGAACTTGCCAAAGATCTTCGCCGTATCGTCTTTCCCAAGATTTCAACTTTGGGGGTTCTTTATAGGGAACTTCCGGCAGGTTGATGTATTGGCCGTGATTTTTGCACCACGTAATCCCCTCTTCGGTTAGCCCCATATCGACAAAAGCGACAGGAAGCGAGTTATGCGCTGAATAATGGCCCCACCACCAAGACAAAAGCCATTCCTGATTCCGATCACACCCAACGACAATTCCATTCAGCATTGTTGAAAAATCAACCACAGAGACGGGGAAGCCCCGCACCCCAAAAAAATTCATATTCTTAATCGACGTATTCCACTTTTCGTCATCTTCACATTAAAATTAAGCAATAGCCCCATCTTACAGTTAGACAATTTTAAATACGAGAGCAATTGGGCATCATAAATTGGCAAGAGACTACTCACAGATTTGATTTCTAAAATGACTTGATTTTCGACCATCAAATCGAGCCGATATCCACAATCGAACATAGCGCCTTTGTAGAATATCGGTAATGGTTTCTGACTTTCAACTCTTAGTTTTTTCAAACGAAGTTCGTGGATCAAACATGTTTCATAAGCAGATTCTAGAAGACCAGGACCTAAAATGCGATGCACCTCAATCGCTCCTCAAAAAACTAAACAGATAAATTCTTTTTTTCTTGGGGTGCGGGGCTTCCCCGCCTCTGTGGTATCTTATCTCTGTGGTTAACTTTTCAATAATACCTTCATTTCTTTGCTTGCTAATTTTTTTTAGGTAGGAAATAATGCAGGTGGGTGCGAATGCTAAACGACTTTGTCGCGCAACTTTGTGTAGAGCTGGAAATCGATCCTGTTCCGAAAATGAATGAAGCGAAATTCGTTCCTTTTCGAATCAGCGATCGTCTCAATGTAGAAATTCGAGACTTAAATCCGGGGATTAGCTTGCACGCGATGATTTGCCCTTGTCCTAAAAAGCGTTTGGAAGAGTTATTTTTGCGGCTCTCGTCTGCAAATTATCTGGGACAGGAGACCGCGCAAAACCGAATTGGCCTAAGCTCTGATGAGAAGTCCTTGACACTCTCTTTTGGCATACCGTATGTAATAAGCTATCGGACGTTTCGAGATACGTTCGAGGATTTTATAAATTTTGTCCTGTATTGGCAGGAAAAAGTTGATCAATTTGAAAAACAGGGAAATCTCCTCTAAATGCCAGCGCATTTAATTGTCAAAGAAGGGCCGCACCGCGGTCTTATTCTTAACTTTGAAGAGGGCGAAGACTGGGTGATCGGAAGAGATCCCGATGTAGCCGATTTTGTCATTGAAGATTCGACAGTTTCTCGGCAACACGCCCGCATTACAAAGCAGCCGCAGGGGATTTTTCTTCAAAATTTAAGCCAGACCAATCCCGTCCTGATCAACGGCCAAGAGCACGATGAGCGGGTGCTACTGCAAGAGGGCGATTCGGTCCAGATTGGACATACGACCTTTCTCTTTTCTACAGAAGAAAACTCCGTTACAAAAAAGAAGAAAGCCTATGACGAGGTGTTTGGCGATTTAGAAGAGCCCCCTCCCCCTTCCCGCGTCGAAGAAGAAAAGGAAAAAGAGCTGCAGGCGATGGGCGGCGAAGAAAACACAGCATACGATACGATCTTTGAGGATGTCGAAGCGCCTGCAGAAATCCCCTATAATCTGTTGCAACCGGCAACCCTTTTGCTAAAAGTCCTCTCCGGTCCGAATGCCGGAGCTGAGATCGGCATCGAAAAGGGGCGTACCTATGTGATCGGGAAAGACCCAAATACTTGCGATATCGTCTTTCAAGATTTAAGCGTTTCGAGAAACCACGCGCGCCTGAGTGTGAGCCTCGACGGAGAGATCGAGCTCGAAGATCTCGGATCAAAAAATGGCACCCTTGTCAATGGCCAGATTTTGGGAGAGAAGATGATCATCACGCCGCAAGATCTCATCTCGCTCGGAACGACCGTCTTTTTGGTCATCGATCGGGAAGCTCCACAAGAGACGCTCTATTCTCCAATGATCCCCTCTTATGAAGGGCCGAGATCGACTGAATCCCCTATGGAAGTTCTGCAGGAGGCCGCCGCGCTTCCCAGAGATATGGATTGGAAAAAAAAGCCCCTTCCGACTAAGCATCTCGTCTTGGCCGCTTCCTTTGCGCTCACCACCTTAATCGTCGCAGTCAGCTTTTTTTCCCTATTTAAGTCTGAATCGATCGAACTGGTGCAAAAAGAGCCGGCTGGTAAGATCAAAGATGCTTTAGCCCAAAATAAAGATGTCCAATTTTCCTTCAATCCAGCGAGTGGCAAGCTCTTTTTAGTCGGCCATGTACTGACCGCTGTCGAATACCAGGAAATGGTGTTCAAATTGCAACAAATTGCGTTTATCCAGTCGATGGAAAATACAGTGGTCATCGATGAATTTGTATGGAAGTCTGTCAACGACGTCTTAAATAGCTATACTGCATGGAGAGGTATCAGCATCCACTCTCCAAAAGCGGGTCGCTTCTCAGTCAATGGCTACGTACAGACGGCCCAAGATGCAATTAGTTTATGGGAATATCTCACTGTGAATTTCCCCTACCTCGACAGGCTGGAAAATCATATCGTAGTAGAAGATACTCTCATGATCGAAGTGCAGAGCATGCTGGTCGCAAAAGGATTTGGCGCTGTTTCCTTCCAAATCGCAGGCGGGCAGCTCGTCTTAAGCGGTGGCTATAACAGCAAAATGGAAACAGAATATGACGAACTGCTCAAAGCCTTCCATGTAACACCGGGAATCTCGTCGGTCAAAAATCTTGCAATCGCCTCATCGGTCAATGCCGCTGGGGTCAATATCACAGAGCAATACCAGGTCTCAGGATCTTCTGTGTATGAAGGGCATGGCTTTAGCGCCATATTGAACGGAAAGATTTATACAGTTGGAGATTTAGTCGACGGCATGGAAATTACATCCATCGATCGAACGATGATTTTACTAGAAAAAGATGGATTAAAATATAGAATCGATTATAGATAGAGAACACGTTATGTATAAATGAGGACAATCATATGTATGGTTTAGGAAAAGAGCCTAAAGCGAAATTTGCCTTTGACCTTGAAAAAGAAATCAAAGAAAGTCCCGCTCAAGGAAAAAAAATGTTAGAAAAAATAGAGCAGCGCATTTTGGATATCAAAAAGCAGCTCCGAGAAGGAGTTGAGTCAAAAAATTTTGACCAGCTCGGCATCTTGCTCAACGGCTATGCGTCTTTGCAAAAAGTCTTAAAAAAAGTAATGAAATAAGGAGTTCATATGGGCAGCACACCAGAAACAACTAAGGCAACACTCTCTTTCGCTACTTTGATTAAGAACTATCAAACCTTGCAATCGAGTCTTGTCTCGCAGGTCAGAGTATTGGCTACCAATATGAGCCAAGCGACACCCGGTTCATTTATTTTGGTTCAGTTCCAGATGAGCCAAGTGACGCAGATCGGCGAATCGATCTCAAACCTAATCGGACAGGTGAACTCCGTTATTAATAACGCTGTGAGAAACCAGAAGTCTCAGTAACAGATAAGGAATTAATTTATGACAACGCCGAAAAAATACAGAGAAGATTTTACGTTATTTCTCGAAGCGGGATATATCGCGGTCAATCAGGCCGACGAAGACTCTGCCAACAAGCTCTTTGCAGCAGCTGAGCAGTTAGAGCCTCAAAATGCATTGCCAAAACTTGGGCGTGGATATCTCCATCTCCATAAGCTCGAGTTAAAACAAGCTTGCAAAGCCTTTGAGGACATTCTCGACCAAGAGCCCAACAACCATATGGCAAAAGCATTTTTAGGGATTGCTCTAAGCATGCAGCCAAGTACCGTTGACAAAGGGGAAAAAATCCTCAAGGAAACGCATAAGTCAAAAGAGTTTGGCATTAACTCGCTTTCAGAGACGGCGATTGATTTTGTCGAGCGCTTCATTAAAAAAACACCTGGCCCTGCTGGAAAAAGCAATAAGAGACCGTAAACCATGGCGGAGATCAATCCAACCAGAGTTCCGGACAGCGTCACGGGAAAAATCCCCGTTGAATCTGAAAAACCGGCGGGACTCGGCCAGCCCTCTACGTTCGAATCCTATATGCAAGGGACGGCTCAGCAAAAGGGAGGAATTCCTGCGGCGCAAGTAGGACCGACCCAGACGCCGACTCCGCTCGATCTGGCCAAGCCGCCCATGCAGACAGCAGGACCTTCTTTTGATAGTCTTCTTTCCCAAGCCAAGTCTTCGCAAGACGGCCTGGGAACGATTGGCCAGCAACTGAAAGACCCCAATCTCAAGCTCAAGCGCTCCCACTCCCAGCTTCTCAAGCACAAGTTACAAGATGCGAATGATCATATTCGCTCCGCTGGAAATCGGCTGGGAGTCCCCGAACCGAATGCGCAATCGGCCCAAGAAAGCACTGGTCCTTTAAACCGCTTTCTCGGGATGATCGGTCAGGGGCAAGACGATCTTGTAGCTGTTCAAAGTCAGATCAAGACCCTCTCTGATAGCCCTGGCCAGCTCCGCCCAGGCGATATGATGTATATACAAATCAAAATGAACCAAGCGCAGCAAGAGATTGAGTTTTCATCGACGCTTCTTAGTAAAGTCATCGATGCAATGAAACAAATCCTCAATACGCAATTATAATGAGACTATTCCACTATGACGAAGCCTGAGTTTGCAGACACCCTCTAACCTGGACCTCAAAATGGAAACCCTTGCAGGGCCTTTGAAATCTGCTCAAAAACTTCTAAAATCATTGAAACCCTTAATAGTGGAATAGTTTCATGGACGAGTCCCCCTCTTTCGATAAACTGATCTCCCATCTCGAAGAGGTCGAACTGACAACCGTGCATGGGCGCATTACCGAAGTAATCGGGATGCTCATTCGCGCGATAGTGCCCCAGGTAAAAATGGGAGAGGTTTGCTTAATTAAGAGAAAAGGGGAGCCTCTTGCCGCTGAAGTCGTCGGATTTACAAAAGACGAGGTGCTTCTCTCGCCGCTTGGCGATATGGCGGGCATCGGTCCTTCTTCAGAAGTGATCCCGATGCGGATGCCAATGCACATCAAAGTAGGGCCACACCTTCTCGGCCGTGTGCTCAATGGCCTGGGAAAACCGCTCGATGAAGATACAAAAGGGCCGCTGCACGCAGAAGAGACCTTTCCCGTGTATAATACGCCTCCTGATCCGCTCAAAAGACCGCTGATCTCAAAACCTTTAAGCGTCGGAGTGCGGGCGATCGATACCATCTTGACTGTCGGTAAAGGGCAAAGAGTCGGCATCTTCTCCGCAGCTGGGATCGGAAAATCGACCCTCCTCGGCATGATCGCGCGCAATGCAGTGGCCGATATCAACGTGATCTCCCTCATCGGCGAGCGGGGCCGAGAAGTGCGCGAGTTTCTCGTCAATGACCTCGGGACAGAAGGGATGAAGCGATCGGTGATCATCGTCTCTACTTCTGATCAAGCGGCCCAAATGAGGATCAATGCGGCCTATGTGGGCACTGCGATCGCAGAATATTTCCGCAATCAAGGGAAGTCTGTGATTTTAATGATGGACTCCATTACCCGCTACGCAAGAGCTCTTCGAGAGATTGGCCTTGCCGCTGGCGAGCCTCCTGCAAGAGCCGGATACACCCCTTCAGTCTTTGCAACTCTGCCCCGTCTTCTCGAAAGATCGGGCAATTCAGAAAAAGGCTCCATCACCGCCTTTTACACCATCCTCGTCGCGGGCGATGATTTAAATGAGCCGGTTGCCGATGAAGTTCGCTCGATCCTCGATGGGCATATTATTCTCTCCTCTGCCCTTGCAGAGCAATACCACTACCCTGCGATTGATATTCTCACCTCAATCAGCCGAGTTCTCACGCAAATCGTCGACAAACAGCAACTCGATCTAATTGGCAAAGTCCGCGAAGTGCTTGCAAATTATAAGAAAAACGAACTTCTCATCCGCATCGGCGAATATAAAGCAGGTTCTGACAAAAATGCCGATTTTGCGCTCAAATACATCGACAAAGTCAACCGCTTCCTCCGGCAGCAAATCGAAGACAAAGCTCCGATGGAAGATTCTCTTCGGCAGTTAAAAAGCCTATTTTTATGACCGCGCCATTAAGCTATCCCCTTGCGCAGCTCCTCATCATCAAAAAAAATCGCTTCGAGCAGGCGATCAAAATCCTCGAAGAAAAAAAAGAGCTCCTTGCAAAAGCGCAAAAAAAGCTCCAAGAGTGCCAAGAAGAGCGCAACAAAGCATTCCAGCATAAAGTCGATAAGCTCACCCAACTGCGCAAGGCCCTTGATGAAGGGACCACTTCCGATAAAGTGCAGCAGATGAAAGCATATCTGAAAGTCGTCGATGAAAAGCTCGCTGACAAGGAACGAAAACTAGCAGCGCAAAAAAAACAAGTCGATCTAGCCCAGAAGCAAGTCGATCTTGCCACCCAAGAAATGTTCCAACGGCAAAAAGATCTCGAAAAGCTCGAGATACACAAAGCCGAGTGGGAAAAAGAAGTGCGCTACTGGACGACGCAGAAAGAGACTCTTGAGCAAGACGAGCAAGGCTCTGCGACCTTCCTGCGTCGCCGCCGCGAAGAAGAAGAGCGCCGCAAACACGACAACAGCGACTCCTAAAAATTCACCTCAAGAGATAAGTAACCACAGGTGCGGACTTCCCCCGCCTCTGTGGTTACTTATCTCTTGTGGTTAAAAAATCTATCGATTGGTGCTTTCGAGGGATTGGAGGAGGTCGAGGATTTGGATGGAGCCCACTTTTCTCTCGATGATTTGGCCTCCTTTATTGAAAAGAAGCGCTGTCGGCATAGAGCGGACTTGATAGAGGGTGGGGAGCGTGTGAACTTGATCGACGTTCACTTTGAGGAATTTCACACGGCCAGCAAGCTCGGTCGCTGAGCTTTCAATGCGAGGAGTAATTTGCTTGCAAGGACCGCACCAAGTGGCGTAGAAGTCGACAAACACGGGAACTTCACTTGCCTTTAGCTCTTTTTGGAACTGCTCCATGCTGGTAATCTCGATCATTTCTCTCTTTGGACGGGCAGATGAGGTGGGTATTGTTTGCAATGCAATGCCTCCCTTCCAGTCAGAGATGTATTGCTGGGCCTGCATTGCGGCCTTTGCGCCATCGCCAGCGGCAGAAATCGCCTGTTTATAGATGGGATCAACGATATCGCCAAGCGCATAGATGCCGGCAACCGAGGTCTCTTGGTCTTTTTTTAGAAGAATATAGCCTGCGGGATCGAGCGCAAGGGCTTTTTTAAAAAGTTCAGAGTTGGGCTTGGATCCGATCGCAAGAAAGAGGCCGTCGAGTGGAAGGTGACTCGTCTTACCCGCTGTTTTGAGAAGAACGCCCGTGACATTTTCCTCATTGCCTTGGACTTCTTCCACCGTCGAGCGATAGAAGACTTTGACATTCGGTTTTGCAAGCAGCGCAGCGAGCCTTTTGCCTTCAATAGCCCTAAACGAATCTTTGCGCACAAATACGTTGACTTGCCGAGCGATATTGGAAAGGTAAAGGGCTTCTATGACTGCGGCATCGCCGCCGCCAACAACGCCAACGACAGAATCGCGATAGAGGGCGCCATCGCAAATCGCACAGTTCGTGACGCCGCGGCCCCAATATGCGCTCTCGCCGGGAATGGCAAGAAAATTGGGCCGCGTCCCCATCGCAATGATGACGCTTGTCGCAAAGAGAGTGTGCGTATTGTTCTCATCGAGATTTTTGAGGGTAATGGTAAACGGGCGTTTAGAGAAGTCGACAGCGATCACTTCTTCGCGGAGCAAAATAGCGCCATTGCCCTCGGCCTGCTTTCTCACTTTTTCAGCGAGCTCAGCGCCGGTAATTTCCTGTTCTCCCGGCCAATTTTGTACCGAATGGGACTGTGTGATGAGTCCCCCAGGAGTTGGCCCTTCAATTACAATGGGTTTAATGCCAGCTCTAGCCAGGTAGATGGCAGAGGTAAGAGCGCCGACACCACCGCCTAAAATGACCACGGCAGCAGGTTCCTGCAAGGCAGGGCTTGACGAAGTTCCGTGTAACGTGGCACAAAGAGAAGAGATGATCAAGAAAAACTTTATCATAAATCTAACGAAATATTAAAACTTCTTTAAGAAAAATGTCAAGATTTAGACGGTGGCTGCTAAAACTCATCCCCTTAGAAAATGGAGAGGTCAATACTGTCTATTTTAGCTTCTTTCTTTTCCTTGTCCTCGGCATGAGCGTTTCCCACTTCTTTGTCTGGAAAACTCCCTTTACGGGCATCCCTCTTTTTTTCTTTCTCCACGCGCTGGGCCAATGTTTTTTAGAAGCGGGCATTCTCCTTCTTCTTGGGCGCCTTCTTAAACGATGGGTCCCAAGATGGCTTTTTTATAGCTTCATCGGCTTTTCTTTTGCGGTGCTTCTCGCCCATTTTGCCGATTTTACAATTGCAAGGCTCATGGACGCCTCGATCTCTTATATCTTTCACTATTTTTTCGGTTCAGGCCTTTCTCACCTTGTCCCCGCCTTTCAAAGCCTCAACTTAAATAGCGTAATGGTCGCGATTGTCTTTGGCGCAATCGTTCTCATCCCTTTTATCGGGATTGCTTTTTACTGCGCAACAGACCGCCTCTCAAGGTTCATTCCCTGGAAATTTTCCATGTCGCGGCTCACCCTATCTCTTCTTGTCATCGGCTCAGCTCTTTTTACCCTCGACCTTCTTTTTCAGCCGCTGATCCCCAGAACAACCTATACAAAATACCAAAAAGCGCTCCCCCTCGGATCTACTTTCCTCCAGCCCACTCCAAATTACATTGCCTTACACAAATCGATTGCAGAGGCGAGAAATGAACAGGATACGGCGATGTTCAAAGAGAAAAAAAAACTACTCGCCGCCTCCAAGCCCAATATTTACCTCTTCGTTATCGAAACGCTGCGCAAAGACTTCATTACTGAAGAGATAACGCCGGAGATGTTTCGTTTTGGGGAAGAAAATATCTCTTTCAAAGAGAGCTTTTCCAATGCCAATTGCACGCATCCTTCCTGGTTTGCGATTTTTCACTCCGATTTCCCCTATCACTGGACGACGATGCGAGATCAGTGGACCCACGGAAGTATCCCCCTTCAAATCCTCAAAGACTTCGGGTACAAGATTTCGGTCTTTTCATCGGCGGATTTAAAGTACTATCAACTCGATGGACTCCTCTTCGGCAAAAATCGGGAGCTTGCTGATCATATTGAAGAGTATACAGACATTCGATCCATTGACCCTTGCGATCGAGATCGGATGGGGATCGAAGCTTTGTCAATGCAACTAGACAAGGAAGAATCCCGTTCTGGCAATGTCTTCATCGTTTTTTTCGACGCCACCCACTCAGAATATAGCTTCCCTGCGGATTTCCCTCTAAAATTCACTCCCATTGTTAAGGAAATCGATTATCTAACGCTGACAAAAGAAAGCGTAGAACCGCTCAAAAACCGCTACCGCAACGCTTGCGGCTATATCGACTCTTTGATGGGCAGTTTTTTTGCCAAACTAAAAGAGAAAAATCTCTACGATCAATCGATCATCGCCATCACAGGCGATCATGGAGAAGAGTTCTTTGAGGAAGGGGCGATTTTTCATGGGACCCACCTCAATCATTACCAGACGAGCGTGCCTCTTTTTTATAAGTTCCAAACCAATCCGTGGGTTCCTCTCGACTCTTGCAGCACCCACCTCGACATCTTCCCTTCGATTATCCATTACCTGACTGGCCGCACTGATTTCAAAGACCTATTTGATGGGCAGTCGATCTTCGCTCCCGATAGGTCTCCCCATCGCATGGCGGTTCTCAATAACGGCCCTCACGCCCCTCTCGAATTTTCCTTAGAAAATGCTAAGGAGAAGTATCACTTTCGCTTTGCCAACGCGTCCAATATCTATGCGTCAGACCAACTGGAAGTAATTTTCCCTCTCAACCATTCTTCGATCGAAGAATCCTTGCTCAGACCGATTTTTTCGTCTTATCCAGATCCGTATTGAGTGCAGAAACTTGGGTTGGATCTGCCTGGAACGCCTGATAATCTTGTTCGATTTGTTTACTTTGGGCAAGAAGGTCTTTTCTCTTCAATTCACTGGCCGCCTCTTTGAGCACATAAAGAGCCGTGTCCATCACTTTCTTAAATTCTGCCTTCTGAAATAGATTGTCCGATTTGGAGTATTCATTGAGCGTTCTTTGAAAAAGATCCGCTGCATGCGTATATTCCGATTCATACGTTTTTTTCTGTTGATGCGGAGAAATTGAAGGGAGATTCCCATCGCTATTGATTCTATCTACCATATTTCCTTAAAGTATTGAGCAAAGGGGAAAATCGCAATGAGAAAATATTTTGCTGTAGGGCTTTTGATTTTCGCCTCTCTTTTTGCCGATCCCCCGGAGCTACCGCATCGATCTCCTGAAGAGATGCATCAAACCCTCGAAGAAGCGGAAGAAAAATTTCAACATGCGTTGACCCTCTTTAACCCTTGGTATTCGGGTCCGATCATTGCGGGAGGCTCTTCGACGCTAGCCCCTGGAATGCTCCTCATTCAGCCTTATGAATACATCACCGATAACTACGCGTTTTACAATGAAAATAGCGAGTCGATCCATAGCTCTCATCCTCTTTGGCAGATCCAAGAACAGTTCGTCACCCAAGCGGGGATTACCGCCTGGATGGATTTAGCCATCGCGCCGACGCTCACCACAAACCTCAAAGAAGGGCGTTCGTTTACAAGCATTACAGACCTCCCAGTAATTCTAGGTTTTAGACTCCTCACACAAGATGTCTGGGTCCCTGGAATTAAAGCGACGATCAACGAAACCTTTCCAACAGGCAAATACCAATCTTTAAGCGTGCAGAAAAAAGGGACCGATTCCACCGGCGGCGGAGCTTATGTCACCAGCTTTTCCCTCCGTTTTGGTAAAATCCTCTTCTGGTGGACACACCATCCGCTCAATACCCGTGTAGTGCTGCAGTACAACGTCCCCTCGACCGTTCGCGTCGAAGGGCTCAATGCTTATGGCGGCGGATACGGAACCAAAGGCAAAGTAAGGCCCGGCAATAACTTTGTTGCAGACCTCGGACTCGAATGGAGCCTTACGCAGAACTGGGCCCTTGCAACAGACGTCTTCTATCAGACTTCAGCTCGAACGAAATTCAACGGAGATCCCGGCATCGATCCCTCAACGGGAAAAACAGCGACCGTCGGAGGAGGCTCTTCCTATACCTTCCAACTATCTCCCTCGATCGAATACAACTGGAGCGATTCCTTGGCTGCCATCGGCGGCATTTGGTTTTCTCCCTACGGGCGAAATAGCGGCAATTTCATCACCTACACGTTCAGCATCTACTACGCATTTGGCGTTTAAGTATTTGCTTTTTAGATCCAAAATTCTTTGCACCGATGCATTTAGCCTTTCTTGAGAAATCTGGCCACTTTTTACGGCATCGACTAAGCTCTTGTGAATCCTTTCCAAATCTTTAACAGTAAGCTCTAAACTCTCATCGATGAGCTGTTTGCCGCCGAAGCATAGTAGATCGCAGCCTGCATTAATGGCTAAAATGGCTGCATCTTCTACCGAAGAGCAATTTTTCAAAACCCCTTCCATGACAAGAGAGTCGGTTACAATCACCCCGTTAAACTCTTTTCGCAAAATATCTAAGACCTTTTTAGAAAGAGTTGCAGAGTAGAGAGGATCTATAGAAGGCACTACGATATGCGCGGTCATCACTGTATCTGCCTCTTTTGCCAGCGCAAAAAAAGGAACGAGCTCTAGCTTCTCTAATTGCTCTTTGGATTTAAGAAGGATAGGAAGGTCTTCATGAGAGTCGATTTCGACATCCCCATGCCCTGGAAAGTGCTTTAGCGAGGTGATAACTCCCGCCTTGTGATAGCCCTGGATTGCGTGTCTTGCAAAGGGAACGACAATTTCTATAGAATCGCCAAATGAGCGGGACCCGATGACAGGATTCTGCGGATTGCTATTGATATCGACCACAGGTGCTAGGTTAAAATTTACGCCGACAGCGCGAAGCTCTTTTCCCATTGTAAACGCGAGCTCTTCTGCCAACTTTACATCGCCTGTCATGCCAAGCGCCCCATTGCCCGGGGAGAGAGTAAATCCCTTCGTAAGCCTTGCAACCCTTCCTCCCTCTTGATCGACGGCAATAAGCAGCGGAATAGGAATGCGATTTTGGCTCCCTAACATTTGTAGGTCGGAGCTTAATTCCAACACTTGTTTTGGAGAATGGAGGCCATTGGCCCAATTGTAATAAATGATTCCCCCAACATGCACTTCTTGAATCAACCTCTTGGCGTCTTCATTCCCCTTTTCTCCATGAAAATGAACGAGCATGAGTTGGCCGACCTTTTCCTCCACGGTCATCTCTTCGAGATGAGAAGAAGAGAAACACGAGAGCGCTAGGCTACAAATAGCGATCATTTTTGAACGAATCCGTCTGATAATTGAATCAATTGCCGAATTTCCATTTTGCCGAGACTACCAGTATAGTGATGGATGACTGCATGGCTCATTTGAGCCACGAAGTCTACACCAATTATAAATCGAGGACAATTCAAAAACCTCTGTTTGATACGGTCCAGATAAAAAAACACAGACATCAGCCTGAGGTATTCGCGCCTGGTTACCGCGCAGGATCATGAACTCATGATAGAAAAAATGGGTACACTTTGTAATTTTTCTTAATAATCTTAATGTAATTTTTGCCCATTGGGAACTTCTTGGTCTGGTCTTGCTAAAACAATCGCGTTGGATTCATTTGACAATCCTAATACAAGAACCTCTGACATAAAAGAACCCACTTGCTTGGGTGGAAAATTAACTACAGCTAACACTTGTTTTCCTATTAAATTTTCTTTTGAATAGAGATGCGTTATTTGCGCAGAGGTTTTTTTGGTTCCAATTTCAAGCCCAAAATCGATAAAAAGCTTGAGGGCTGGTTTTTTGGCAGTAGGAAATTCCTCTACATTGATTATCTTACCGACACGAATGTCTACTTTAAGAAAATCTTCATATGAAATCATGTAAATCTCCTTTGGTTTTATGGGTTAGAGGAATTGGCATAAGTAAATTGTAAAACGTAAGCAAAATCAGTGCTGGGTAGCAGAGTTGTAAAATGGGATTCAAAAAATGAGCAATCCCTTGAAATTTCAATGTTGTGACTGCAAAAGTCATGAGTAAAGAAACAATCAAGATGGGAACATGACCAATCTTTCCCTTCAGAATCTCTTTTTCCATAAAATTTGCAAAGGCTGCAATCAATGCAATAGCTGTTGATAAACAGGCAATAACGACAGTTAGGCTCACAATAAGCCCGGCATGCTGTCCTAAAACTTTAATAGCAATAGCTCCTAACAGTCCATCAGAGGGAATATCTTGCAGTTCAGAAGCGTAGAAATAAGCAAGGTAACAAAATCCCACATAAATGCTGGCGAGTAGAAAAGCTCCAATTGCACTTGCTTTTAGTACAAAACGATTAAAGTCTTTTTCTGGACGGTTTAAAGAAGAGATAATAATGGGAGCAAAGAAAAATGCCGCTAGCAAATCCATGGTATTATACCCCTCGGTTAACCCATGCCAAAAATGGGATATTTCCGCTGGATTTAAAGAGACTAAAGTAGTTTCCGGTACTTCCATAAATCCTTTGATGATGATCCAAATAAGGAGAATGATTTTGAAAGGAGAAAGCACGTAGCCAAGTAACTGCAGCAACCGATTTTCTCGATAGACAAAACACAGGATCAAACTACAGGCAATCCCGCTAAATAGAATTAGAGGAATCCCTGGGAGAGAGAGTGATAATGTTGAGTAAGCCAAAGTAATACAACGAGGGGCTGCTCCAAAAGGCCCTAGAAGAGCAATCGTTAAACTAGCTATGAGCAAACCAGGGATTTTGCCAAATCGGCCAAAAAAGAGCCTAATTTGCCCCCGATAACGCAGCATAGCTAACAAGCCAGCAAATGGCATGGCTACGGCAGTGAGTAACAGGCCAGAAAGTGCCCATGGAGTTTGATTCAGAGCATATTTACCAAGAGCTAGAGGAAAAATGATATTTCCCGCTCCGAAAAACATCGCAAATATAGCGAGTCCGGCTGTAAAGCAATCTATTTTTTTTAATGTGTTCATAGGTTTCCATCTTTTGTTTTTTTGAGAAAATTAAATGTAAGAAAAATTAAAGATGGATGTGCGCTAGCCGCGCACGACAAAGACGAGCAGGTTTACTCTTGCTGACATGCAAGAGGGGATAGAAAATAAATCAATAGAGAAAATTTCCATGCCGTAGAGTGTACCAGGCTCCTTTTTAAGAAGCAAGAAACCCATCTTATCTAAACGGAACTATACTGGAGGAAAATACCCATATCCATAAATACAACCGGATAGGAACAGTGGGTGGAATAGCGCTTCCACCACCAGGGAAGGAGCTATTCTTGAAAGCCCTTTCTCATTTAGCTTCGAAACAGGCTCAAACAACCGGCCACAGTTCCCCCTACCAAGGAAATCGTCACAAGGGCAATTGGCAACGGAAAGCCTGTGATTGCAGCTCCTAGCGCGCCCATATAAAGGCCTATATGAATATTTTGATTTCTCCTGAAACGATGAGGCTCAATGGGGTCTAAAAACGGTCTTCTCAGTGAGATCAGAGCTTCTCCCAGTATGGTCATTACCAGTCCAGAGGCTATCATTACATCCACCGCCCCTAGCCTTGTTGTTGCAGCTATGTCCATCAGTCCCACTCCAGCTCCTAAGAGTGTCCCCGCTACTACACCATCGCCAGCTTCCCCATTTTCTATTAGTTCTGATGCTATGTTCAACAATCCTGTTGCTCCAGAAGCGATGACTGCAAGTAGAGTTTGATCTTTTAAATTTCCTTGTGCCGTGATGACCACATTCATGACTGCCCCAAATAGCCCTGTTCTTATTCCAACAGTTGCCGCTACGTTCGCATCTTCGTATGCCGCTTTAAGCCTTTGCATGATCCGCTCTGTCCTAGACGTCAAAGAAGTTGGATCAACGGCCATACCATCCCATGGACAAACGGCCTTAGCATTTAGGCAATTTATAAAACAGATTTTATGGAATCCATCATGCCTCTCTCCACCTACGTGCGTATACTGCTCGTCGCTGGCAGAGAACTCTTCATGACAAAGACCGCAAATCCCACCTCTTACTGTCCTTATTGCAAAGCTCATTTTTCACCAAAACCTTCAAAATTAATAAGTTTATCCATCAAAATAGTTTCATTTTAACATAAACTTATGTTAAAATCTAAAATAAAAAAAACGATGACCATTCATAATCAAAACAATATTTTAGTGCTTTCCAGCCTTGGAGGCAGTGGTCATGAGGTGGCAAGAAAAGCGATCGAGGAAGAGTTCGGCGACAGATATCGATTCTCGGTTTATTACCCTTTTCAAGACATTCAAACCAGCTGCATTGTGGACGGCGAGACATTCTATAACGAAATGCTGCAAAGAGGATTCAACGGAGTTATAAACTTTCTAGCGTCTGTTGTTCCCTATTGGATCCTCAACTATCCAGGGAATCAGATGGCACAGAAAATGGACGCGCTGCTAGATGATTTACATCCAGTCTGTGTGATTTCGCTTGTTCCGATCATCAATCGTTTTGCGATTGAAGTTTGCATAGCGCGTGAAATCCCCTATTGCCTGACCACCTTAGATGCAGACCTCACGAACTGGGTCATCGGCCTAGAAAAAATAAAAGCCCTGTTGAAGAATACAGTGATCACAATCGGAGCAGACATTCCCCAAACTAGAGGACTGTTAGAAAACAGCCAACTTCATCCTAAAGAAATACAAACCATCGGCTTTCCTATTCGAAAAGAGTTTTCTCAAATGAAAGGGAAAAGAGAAGACCTCTGTCATTCATTAGAGCTCGATCCAGATAGAGCCATTATCATGCTTATGTGGGGCGGTGCAGGAAGCGATCGAATGCATCAAATCATGAAGAGACTTGGCCAAGAAAATTTTGGAGTACAGTTTGTTGTGATTACGGGATTCAACCGAAATCTCGCCGAAAATATCGCGATGATTTCCACTCATCCATCTAATTCTGTCAAAGTATTGGGGTTTACTCATCGAGTTGCAGACTATATGGAAGTCTCGAATATTTTGATCACCAAACCCGGCCCAGGAACCGTTAGCGAGGCAACTGCTGTGAACCGAAGAGTAGGCAGGCCTTATGTATTCTTGGATGACAATGAAAGCTGCTTGTTTTGGGAAAAACCGAATATTGAAATCGCAAAAAAGAACAAGATCGGAGAGGGCTTTACCGATGAGGAAGAGTTGATTGCAAAAATAGAGCGCTGCCTACTTCATTCAACGCAATTCTCTCCTTTGAACGAAATCCCCAAGAATGAATTTTCAGCCCGCATTGTAAGTATCGTCGACGAGCTTGTCCAAACCTCGATGCAAGCCCCCAAGACCCAGTTCTCCCCTTCTACACAACAAATGCAATTCGATGAGTCACTGCTCCCTGCATAGGCCTTTTCCCACAAGGGGTGAATATTCTGAGCTGGTTATAGAGAAAGCTCCTAAAACAATTGGATAATTTTTCGCTTCGCGAGCCCTAAAAACGCCGCGTTAAGTGGCGTTTTTTCCCGAGCAAAAAAAAAGAGAGGCACAGGCCTCTCTTTTTATTGCTCGGGACCGGACTCGAACCGGTATGGCCTTGCGGCCGGGGGATTTTAAGTCCACTGTGTCTACCATTCCACCACTCGAGCGGTGTATAGCCTAAAGATTTTAGCGAGAAAATGAGATTGAATCAAGAGCCCACTTATTAGGTGGGCTCTAAAAGATTAATCTTCGAAGTCCGAGTCATCCTCTGATTGCCGAGGAGGCTCTTCGTTAGAGGAAACGGAATGATCAGAGGAAGCTTTGTCTTCCTTTTGTTTTTCCTGGGCAGGAAAGCTCTCTTGTTCGATCGATTCAGTTGTTTTGTAACGGCCTAACGTCTCTTTAATAAGCGTTGCAGGAGGCGGAAACAATTTCGAGATAAAGGAAGGTGCAGCTTTCGGCTCTTCGCTCTCGGGAGCTAAGCCTGATTCTTGCCCTTCAGTCATCTCGGATCCTTCTGTTGGCTGCGCCATATCGGAAGAAGCTCTTTGCTCGCCCCCTCTCATATCGGAGTTGCGATCGCGTCCACCACGGCGGCCGCGACGGCGACGATCGCGTTTACCGCGATCCATGCGGTCTCCAGAAAAGGAAGCCCCTTCAGCTGGTTGCGCTTGCTCTTCCTGCGTGGATTCTTCACGAGGTTGCGCTTCTGTTTGTTCTGCTTCTCTCGGTTCGCGATATTGCTGACGAGGAGGTGGGGTTTCCCGGCCGCCGCCAATTTTAATGGAGCGCTCGGCGGAGACATTTTTTAATACCACTCGCGTCTCGCGAAGCTCGAGGATTTCATAGTCGCTTACCGGCACGAGAAAAGATTTTGGCTTTTCTAGGGAACGGAAGAAAAAAGAATGTCCAAAGGACACAACTTCTACGGCATCTACATGGTAATCTTCTTGGCCATTCCCCTTGCTGCTGCGGACAACGAGTTTGCAGCCTTCACGGGGGGTAATCACCGTTTCGATAATAGGTTCTCTTGTAAAATTCACTGGTTCTACCGAATGTTAAGGGTTTATCGCTTGGGCGCATCGGATCGTTATTCCTTCGAAGCTAAGTATTCCAGCATGTCGACAACCCGTTGGGCATAGCCCATTTCATTGTCATACCAAGCGATTAATTTATAAAATCGTTTATTTAAAGCAATTCCTGCGGTCTTATCGACAATGCAGGAGTAATGACTGCCAATCAAATCGGATGAAACAATTTGTTCATCCGTCGTGGTGAGAATGCCTTTGAGCTCACCGCGCGCGGCAGCATCCAAGGCGTTGCAAATTTCCTCGTAGCTTGTATCGCAGGCTAGTCGCACTGTTAAATCGACAACCGAGACATCGATGGTCGGAATCCGAAAAGCCATGCCGGTGAGCTTGCCTTTTAATTCAGGAAGGCAAAGCGTCACCGCTTTCGCAGCCCCCGTAGAGGCTGGAATGATGTTCTGGCCGGCAGCTCGCCCGCCGCGCCAATCTTTATGTGAAGGTCCATCGACAGTAGGTTGACTCGCTGTGAGCGAATGAACGGTGGTCATAAGACCTTCCTCAATGCCAAAATTTTGCACGAGTACTTTGCAGAGCGGAGCTAGGCAATTGGTCGTACAAGAGGCATTGCAAAGAACAAAATCTTTTTTTGGATCATACTTCGTATGATTCACTCCAAGGACATAGGTCGGCATATCCTCTTTGCCAGGAGCTGAAATCATGACTCGTTTCGCTCCGGCGACAAGATGCTTTTTTGCATCTTCTAAATGGGTAAAGCGCCCCGTCGATTCAACGACGTAATCGATCTGATGCTCTTTCCAAGGCAAAAGAGAGGGGTCTTTGACTGCGCTGACAACAATTTTTTTTCCATCGATGAGTAGATCGTTTTGATCTGAACTGACGGGCTTTGAATACTGCCCATGCACTGTATCGTACTTAAATAAATAGGCGAGGTTATCCGGCGGCACTAGGTCATTGACCGCGACGACTTCTAAAGAGGAGGAGTGTTGCAAAATATTTCGCAAAACAAGGCGGCCGATTCGACCGAACCCATTGATTGCTATGCGCTTTTTCATCGATCTCCTCTTGGGCAAGAGAATATATTATTTGTCACCCCGTGTAAAGGGCGAAGACATCCAAACAGATAAGAACCACTTTTTTGAGGGAGTTCCTCGAAAAAGTGGTTCTTGTGTTTGCTTAAATGTATTCAATATAGCAAGTAGGGGCGCTATCGCCAACTCTGTCATGAGTTTTAATGATGCGGGTATAGCCACCATTGCGCTCATTGAATCGCTCTCGGAGTTCGCCAAAAAGCTTACCGATCACAATACGATCCCTTGAATAGGAACTTGTATCGCCTTTTTTCACTTGGCGAGCTTCTTTCGACGTAAGAGGATTGAACTTCACTTGCAAAGAAGCAATCGCATCTCGCTTTGAAGACAAGCTATTTTTCTTGGCGAGCGTGATCATTCGATCTGCATGGCGTCGAAGTTCTTTTGCTTTGACAACCGTCGTAGAAATACGACCATTTTCAATCAGCGACTTCAACATATTTGCAATCATGCATCGGCGGTGAGATCCGGTTCGTCCGACTTTAAAGGTATGGTTTCCATGTCTCATATTTCAACGTGTCCCAATTTCTCTTGGAGATAGTTTTGAATAATTTGCTTGATGTTGTCGCGGTTGATCCCATACTTGGAAAGATCCATATCCAACGACAGATTAAGTTCATCGAGCTTTTGCTTAATTTCAGTCAGCGATTTCTTGCCGAAGTTGCGGAACCGGAGCATTTCCGATTCAGGCATTACGACGAGCTCGCCAATAGTTTCGATACTCGCATTTGCCAGGCAATTGGTCGAACGAACGGAAAGTTCGATCTCGTCAATTCGAAGCGCAAGTTTTTGCAAAATCTCATCGCGATCGCGATTGATTTGCATCTCTCCGCTATCGAAATGAATCGCATGCTTGGAAATGGTTTGAAAGACTTGGAAATGGTGAATCCCTATCTGCGCAGCAAATGTAAGCGCTTCTGTAGGAGAGACCCTTCCATCGGTCTTAACTTCAAGGATCAATCGATCAAAGTCGGTATCTTGGCCTACCCGTGTGTTTTCAACGTAGTAGTTAACCAATCGAACCGGCGAAAAAGAAGTGTCGATGACAATTTCATCAACGCCTTTTTCAAAAGCATGGCGCTCGGAAGGAACGTAGCCTCGACCAATGCCTACTTTGAGGTCAATTCTCTTGACCATTGGCTTGGTCACAGTAAAGAGAAGATGATCTCCATTGACCACTTCGAAATCAGATCCTCCAAAGAGGTCCTTGACCGTTACGACGTATTTGCCGCCGCCGCGCTCGAGCATCTCATCGGTAACATCGAGAAGTTTTTGCACAGTGTAGATTTCTCTCGGGTTTGCAGATTCGTGCATTAAGCGGCGAATCAATGCGCCTTTCAAGTTCAATACGATGTGCGTCATGTCTTCAACGATGCCTTCGATCGCCATGTACTCATGAGGTACGCCTTCGATACGAACAGACAAAATAGCCGGCGCTTCTAGAGAGGCTAACATGATCCTTCGCAGCGCATTGCCTACAGTGTGGCCAAATCCACGCTCAAAAGGCTCAACGATAAACCGAGCAAAATTGGCAGCCTGACTTGTTTCATCGACTTTAATTCGCTCTGGCATCTCAAACTTGCCATATTTCATTGACATGTTTTTTCCTCTCCTATCAAGTGGGTTATACGCGTCTGCGTTTACGGGCTCTGCAACCGTTGTGCGGCACAGGTGTTTTATCTCGGATGATCGTGATGGATAGGCCAGCGCTCATAAGACCTCGGACGGCAGATTCACGGCCGGCTCCAGGTCCATTCAAATTGACTTCACATTCTCTCATTCCCAACGCCATCGCGTCTTTAGCGGCATTTTGAGCTGCTACAGTCGCTGCGAAAGCAGATGATTTTCTCGATCCAGCGAAGTTTGATTTTCCTGCGGATGACCAAGAAATGACATTGCCTGCGAGGTCTGTAATCGCGACAACGGTATTGTTAAATGTTGCCTTTACATGCGCAATGCCTACAGGCACTGTACGCGCAATTTTCTTTTTTACCCGCACTGCAGCTTTTTTTGGGGGCGCTTTCTGTTCTTGCTTAGCCAAGGGATTTATCTCCTAATTTTAGATTTTCTTGTTGGCAACAGTTTTTCGTTTACCTTTGCGAGTTCTCGCATTCGTGCGAGTTCTTTGACCGCGAACTGGAAGTCCCAGGCGGTGGCGCATGCCGCGATAGCAGTGAATGCCAACAAGGCGTTTAATGTTATTTTGAACTTGACGGCGCAAATCCCCTTCAACGATGTATTCGGAAGTAAGGATCGCATTGAGCTGAGCAATTTGCTCTTCAGTCAGCTGGCTTGCGCGTAGATCTTTATTCAATTTCAACTTCTCAATGATCTCGTTAGAAAGCTTTCTGCCGATTCCATAGATGTAGGTCAATGCAATCTCTAAACGCTTTTTATCCGGAACGTCGATCCCGATGATTCTAGGCATAGTGGGTTAATCCTCAATTTGTCAGTCTACAATAGCAAATAACTGGTTATATTACAATTTCCTTCTCATCGCCCGCGAAGACGCCCTTTCGTCATGAATCCGTCATAGCGCTTCATAAGTAGATGAGATTCAATTTGTTTGGAAGTGTCCAAGATAACGCCCACCAAAATGAGCAAGGAGGTTCCTCCAAAAAATTGGCTAATATTGGCATCGATCCCCATAAACTTACCAATGAATGTCGGCAAAATGGCAATCACTGCCAAAAAGACGGCTCCTACAAGGGTAATTTTACTCATGGTCGATTCTAAAAATTCCTGTGTCGGCCTGCCTTGGCGGATACCAGGGACAAAAGCGCCGTTTTTTTTCATATCTGAGGCGATCTGTTCAGGCTTAAATTGCGTGGCTGTCCAGAAGTAAGTAAAAAATAGAATCAGCATCACGTAGATCGTCATATATACCCACGATCCTGGGGAGAGGTAATTCGAGATTTGTCCCATCCAGGTATTCTTCCCTAGAAACTGGCCGATTGTGGCGGGGAACATGAGAAGAGAGGAGGCGAAGATCACCGGGATGACTCCCGCATAATTGACCTTGAGAGGGATATGAGAATTTCCTCCCTGCACTTCATGGCGGCCCACGATGCGCCTTGCATACTGCAAAGGAATTCTTCGTTGCCCTTGGATAACTAAAATGGTTCCAATCGTGATGAGAACAAACAGCGCTGCGAGCACGATAAGGGTTGTAAAGGAGAGCTGGCCAACATCTTGCGAGGAGAGGTTGAGCTTACTGATGATCGAGCCAATGGTGCTTGGCAAAGATGCCAGGATCCCTGTAGCGATAATCAAGCTGATTCCGTTGCCGATCCCTTTTTCTGTGATTTGTTCGCCAATCCACATAAGAAGCAACGTCCCCACGGTCATTGTGACCATGACGGTGAGGTAAAAGAGCCATGGAACCCCAAAGATTTTGACATCGATAAACTGGGAAACGACAATGCCAGGGGTAGATTGGTTCATCGTGACGGCAAACCTTGCAAAGAGTCCTGCTTGAAAAAGAGCCAGAACCAGGGTTGCTAATCTCGTCCATTTGGAGAGTTTTCGGCGACCCTGATCTGGACTTTCACGGATATCTCTTTGGATAGAAGGAACGAGCGCGATCAAGAGCTGCATTACGATCGAAGCGGTGATGTACGGAGATACTCCCAATGCTAAAACGGTCATCTTGGCAAAAGCTCCGCCGGAGAAAATATCTACGAGCTGGAATAAATTTTGCCCACCGCCTGTCGCATATTTAAATATGCTGATCGCCATTTCGGCATTAATTCCGGGAACCGGAACATAAGCGCCGATGCGGCATACGAATAGGAGAAGGAGCGTAAAATAAATTTTCGCTCTTAACTCAGGAATCCCAAAAACTCTTCGCAATGCGTCGATCATGAGTTACTCTTCTTAGGAAAGAACCGTGTAAGAAATCGATTTTTCATCGAGCTTTTGTTTCGCAGATTCAGAAAAACCATGCGCTTCAATTTTGACTTTTTTGGTCAAATTTCCAACGGCTAAGATTTTTATTCCACCGGGCAGTTTTCTCGGAATCAATCCTTTTTCGCGGAGAGTTTCCATATTGACTGTTTCGCCATCGCGATAATATTGCTCAATTTTTGCCAATGAAATCGCTTGAGATTCTTTGACGAAAAGACCGCGAGTAAATCCTCGAATCGGCAATTTGCGATAGAGAGGAACTTGTCCCCCTTCGTATCCGAATCTTTTTCGATATCCGGAACGATGGCTATCCCCTTTACCGCCTCGGCCAGCATGACCGCCGCGCTTAGAGCCAAGGCCTCGTCCAATTCGTCTCGAGCTTTTTGAAGGGCGCGACGTATCTTTCATTTCAGATAGGTTAAACATGGAGTTAGATCCCCTTTCTTTCAGAGAGGCAACGCTCTCTATTTTTCAATTGGCTGAAGGCCTTAAAGGTTGCTTTTACCTGATTAAAAGGGTTGCTGCATCCAAGGTTCTTCGCAATGACGTCTTTGACGCCGGCAAGTTCAAGCACAGAACGGACTTTTGATCCTGCGACCACTCCAGTTCCCAATGCGGCTGGCTTCAAGAGGATTTTCGCTCCATCCCAGATGACTAATACTTCATGAGGTATGGTCGTGCCTTCCATCTCGATTGTGAAGACGTTTTTTCGAGCCGCTTCAGTTCCTTTGCGAATCGCATCGGAAACTTCGTTTGCTTTCGCAAAACCATAGCCGACGTGGCCTTGGCCGTCCCCGATCAGGATGAGTGCTGAGAAGCTAAATTTACGTCCACCCTTTACGACTTTCGAGCACCGGTTAATGTAGAGTACTTTCTCTTCGAATTCAGTGCCAAAATCTTCAGCGCGCTGTTTTTTTTGTTCTTTTGCCATTTCCTATTCCCGTTAGAATTGCAGTCCAGCTTCGCGAGCGCTATTTGCAAGCTCTGCGATAACGCCATGAAATTTATATCGGCCTCTGTCAAAGATGACTTCGGCAACATTCAACTTCTTCGCAGCTTCTGCGATCTTAGCACCAATGTGGCGCGCAGACTCTTTCGATCTACGATTCAATTGCGTCTCTTTTGAGGATTGCGTGCTAAATCCCGCTAGCGTTACGCCCTTTTGATCATCGATCAACTGAGCATAAATATGCGCGTTTGTTTTTGAAACAGTCAGGCGCGGCTTATCCGCAGTTCCCCGTATCTTTTTTCTTACGCGAAAGATTCTGGCTCTTCGAGCAATCCTTCGTCTTTTTAATGAATTATCCATTAAGCTTTCCCTTTTGCTGCCTTACCTTCTTTCTTGCGCACGTACTCATTTTCGTAGCGAACGCCTTTGCCTTTGTAAGGTTCAGGAGGTTTCATCCCGCGTACAGCAGCGGCAAACTGCCCAACTTCATGCTTATCGATTCCCTTGATGGAAATCGCTACCCCTTTGTCGACGACCACTTGAATCCCCTTTGGGATCTCAATAGCCGTTGGATGGGAAAAGCCGAGTTGCATATCTAACTTGCTTCCGACGATATTCGCCCGGTAACCAACGCCGACCAGGGCGAGTTTTACTTCAAACCCTTCGGTAACGCCGATAACAGCATTCTTCACCAACGATCGATAGAGACCGTGGTATTTAGAGAGAGCAACTGCCTCATCTCGTTCGAGAAGAGCCTCTTGTCCTTCGATTTTCAGCGTAATTCCAGCCGGCAATTGGAGTTGCAGATTGCCTTTCGGTCCTTTTACTTGCAGTACGCCCTCTTTGGACGCCTTCATCTCAACGCCTTTTGGCAGAGAAATTGGAGTTTTTCCTAATCTTGACATTGTACTTTTCCTCTACTCAATTACCAAACGGTGCACAGGATTTCGCCGCCGGCTTTTAAATTGCGGGCAGTTTCCCCATCTAATACGCCTTGAGGCGTGCTCAAAATTGCAATTCCCATGCCATTGAAGACTTTAGGGATATCGCGGTAGCCGATGTATTGGCGCAGTCCGCTCGAAGAAACTCTTTTTAGTCCTCGGACAACCGATTCTCTCAGTTTATTGTAGCGGAGAAAAACGCGAATTTTGCGGATCTCTTCATTGACTAAAAAGTTTTCGACAAATCCATGGTGTTTCAGGATATCCAAAATCTTAATTTTAATCTTGCTAAAGCTGATATCGACATGCCGATGCTGAGCATCTTTTGCATTTCGAATTTTTGTTAGCAGCTCTGCGATTGGATCGTTGAATGCCATATTTTCCTTTTCTTACGATTTAAATGGGAAGCCGAGCAATGTTAAAAGCTCTACACAGTCCTCATCGGAGGCTGCGGTCGTCACAAGTGTGATGTTCATCCCTTGAGTTCTCTTTACTTTATCGAGATTGATTTCCGGGAAGATTTGTTGGTCGTTGATGCCAAAATTATAGTTTCCTCGTCCATCGCACTTAGGGGTCAATCCTCTAAAGTCGCGAATACGTGGGGAGACAATGTGGCAAAAACGATCTAAAAATTCATACATTCTCTTGCCGCGAAGGGTCACCATAAGCCCGATGGGCTGGTCTTCGCGCAATTTGAAGTTGGAAATCGCTTTCTTCGATTTGGTGACAACTGGTTTTTGACCAGAGATTACCATGAGTTCGTCGCTGTGCTCTGCGATTGCGTTTTTATCTTTAATCGCATCGCCAAGGCCCATGCTGAGAACGATCTTTTTCAGGACTGGGAGCTCCATTGTATTAAGCTCCGGATGCCGGTTTTTCAGCTCTTGGACAATTTCTTCTTTGTATCTTTTTTGCAATCTGGACATATTGTTCTCAACTTATGCGGGTTTCTTCATCGAGCGGTATACGACTTCTTTTCCATCGTTTTGGAAGACTAGCTCGCGCTCTCCACTCTTGGATTTTTTCGTGCGCAGGCGTACTTTCATCCCCTCTTTCGTGGTAAGAGCTACGTTAGAGATGTGGATAGGGACTTCCATTTCCACAATTCTCCCGCCTTGCGTTTGCTGCGTTCTTTTTAAATGCTTCTTGCGAATATTGACGCCTTGCACAAGGACTCGATTTTCGGATTTAGCCAAGATTTCTCCTGTCTTCCCTTTATCGTTGCCAGAAATGACCATCACGCGGTCGCCTTTACGGATCTTTTTACTCATCTTTTCTCCTAAATCACTTCCGGCGCCAGGGAGCTTATCTTGACAAATCCGCCATCGCGAACTTCGCGAGCGATCGGTCCAAAAATACGCGTTCCACGCGGATTGTTTTTATCATCGATGATGACACAGCTATTATCATAAAAGCGAAGCAGCGAGCCGTCGACTCGACGGATATAGCTCTTAGTCCGGACAATGACTGCCTTTACGACTTCGCCTTTTTTTACGGCTCCTTTCGGATCCGCTTCTTGGATCGAGCATACGATGATGTCCCCGACTTTTGCATAACGCTTGCGCGTTCCGCCGAGAACTTTAAAGCATCGGACTCTCTTTGCCCCAGTATTGTCAGCCACTTCTAATTCAGTTTCTTGTTGAATCATACTCTTCCTTTCCCTTAAAGGACCTCAACCACGCGCCAGCGCTTCAATTTTGAAAGAGGCCGGGTTTCCATAATGCGAACTTTCTGGCCGATTTCGATCGTGTCGCTGTCATCGTGTGCGTAGTATTTTTTGCTCCGTTCAATGACTTTGCCATACTTCTCATGGCGCATCTTACGGGATACTTTTACAACGACGGTTCTATCCATTTTATTGGAGATGACAACTCCAATATTTTCTTTTCTTTTGCCTCGAGTCTCTGTACTCATGCGACCTCTTTAGAGCGGTTTTGTGTCTGGGTCAGTTTTGTTAAAAGCCGCGCCTTCTCTTTGCGCTTGTACTTAATGAGATGGGGCTTTTCCAGCTTTCTATTGACCGCAAGTTCGTTGCGAAGAGCAAAAATCTCTCGATTGAGATTTGTGATCATTGCATTCATTTCTGCAACGGAATGATCCATTGCTACTGCTTTTTTCTTCTTCGCCATGATTATACTCTCTCCAATCGATCGACAAATTTAGTGCGAAAAGGGAGCTTTGCAGCAGCTAATTTCAAAGCTTCTTGCGCTTCTTCTCGCGTTACATTGGCAACTTCGAAAAGGACTCTTCCTGGCTGTACGCATGCGACCCAATGGTCAGGCGCGCCTTTTCCGGTACCTTGTCTTGTTTCCGCAGGTTTTTTTGACACTGGTTTGTCTGGAAATATTCGGATCCAAACTTGACCTTTACGGCTAAAATAACGGCTGATCGCCACGCGGCATGCTTCGATTTGAGGTCCTGTTACCCAGCCTCTATCTAATGACTGCATCCCGAACTCACCAAATTCGATGTAAGATCCGCCTTTGGATAACCCGGCGATACTGCCTCTCTGTTGTTTTCTAAACTTCGTGCGTTTAGGCATCAAGAACGACATAGGTTAACTCCCAACTGCTTGTTTGATCGGAGCGATGATCTCATCGCCTTTGTTAATCCAAACTTTTACGCCGATCGATCCGTAGGTCGTTTCAGCTCGTCCGTGTGCATAGTCGATGTCAGCGCGCAGTGTATGGAGAGGAATTCTTCCCTCTTTATACCATTCTACGCGAGCGATCTCAGCACCGCCGATACGGCCTGAAATCTGGACTTTAATTCCCGCTGCGCCGGCATCCATCGAGGTCTGCATTGATTTTTTCAATACACGACGGAATGGAATTCTGCGCTCGAGTTGTTTTGCGATTCCGTCAGCGACGAGCTTCGCATCGAGGTCAGGTCTTTTGATCTCTTCTACTTCGATCCAGATGTCTTTGCCTGTCAGCTTTCGGAGGTCTGCTTTCAAAATATCAATTTCAGCGCCTTTTTTGCCGATGACAAGACCTGGTCTCGAAGTGACGATCGTAACTTCAATTTTACCGCTCATCCGCTTGATCTGGATTTTAGAAGCTCCTTGGCAAGCAGGCTTGGTCATTAGAAGAGAGCGAATTTGCTTATCTTCAGCGATCAAATTTCCAAACTCTTGCTTGTTTGCAAACCAATTAGAGAGCCACTTTTTCCTTCGAACGAGGCGGAATCCAGTTGGCGATACTTTTTGTCCCATTCTATTTCTCCTTCGATACGATGACTGTCGATACGATGACTGTAAAGTGACTTGTTCGCTTGTTCACAGGAACTGAAGATCCCTTACTGCGAGCCTTGGCTCTGCGTAAAATAGGGCCTGCGTCCACGCGCACTTCGTGTACTTTCAAATTTTCACGTCGAGCGTCTAGCTGCGTTTCCGCGTTAGCCACTGCGCTGTCCAATGTCTTTTGGATGAGGCGGCCGCCGCGAAGTTTGCAATACATCAATTGAAGTGTCGCTTTCTCAACTGTGAGTCCGCGGATCAAATCTGCTGCGTATCGCGCCTTTCTAGGAGAAATCCGAACGTATTTTGTAATTGCTTTAGCAAATTCCATGGCTTAGCTTCCTGGTTGGGCTGCTGCAGCAACGGCTGCGGCTGATTTCTTGGGGTGCCCTTTGAAAGAGCGTGTCGGAGAAAATTCGCCAAGGCGATGTCCAACCATATTTTCGGAGACAAAGACCGAGATGAATTTCTTTCCATTGTGAACATCAAATGTCGATCCTACCATTTCTGGGATGATCATCGAGCGTCTCGACCAAGTCTTAATGACCTTCTTAGAGCCCTCTTTGCTGTTTTTTTCAATCTTTGCCATCAAATGGTGGTCGACAAAGGGACCTTTTTTTAGTGATCTTGCCATAAATTTATCGACGCTCCTTTACGACCCATTTTCTAGTTTTCTTGTTGGAACGAGTGCGGTATCCCTTGGTAAATTGCGCCCACGGTGTTTGCGGGTGATTTCCTTTGCCTCGCCCTTCGCCGCCGCCCATTGGGTGGTCGACCGGGTTCATAGCAGTACCGCGGACGGTAGGTCTTATCCCTAACCATCGAGAACGGCCCGCTTTTCCGATGACGCGGAGGTTGTGCTCAGAATTGGAAACCGCGCCGAAGGTCGCTCGACAATCTTCATTGATCATGCGAACTTCGCCAGAGGGTAACCGAACTGTCGCATAGCCATTGCCTCGGGCAACGAGCTGTGCAGAGAGCCCTGCGGAACGAATGAGCTGAGCTCCTCGTCCTGGGTAGAGTTCTACTGCGTGAATGACAGAGCCGATGGGCATGAACTTCAATTTCATGCAGCATCCGACTTGGAACGGAGGTTCGTTGCTCGTTTGCACGATATCGCCCACTTTCATCCCTTGCGCAGCTAAAATAAACCGCTTTTCCCCATCTTGATAGTGAAGAAGGGCAATGAGGGAGGATCGATTGGGATCGTACTCGATCGATGCGACTTTTGCTGGAATATTTTCTTTATCCCGTTTGAAGTCGATCAATCGATACATTTGCTTGGCGCCTCCACCTTTGTGACGGCATGTAATATGCCCACTATGGTTGCGGCCGTTCGTACGTCTCTTCTTTTCTAAGAGCGCTTTTGGCGTCCTCTTCCCGCTAGGAGATAATTCGAGCAAGGTTGGAAGGACTAGCTTTCTTTGTCCAGGTGTTGTAGGTCGAAAAATTTTCGGCATATCTTTTAAGTCCCTTTACGCTTTCTCATCGATTGCATCTCCAGGACGGAAGCTCACAACGGCCTTTTTGAGACGCGCTGTTTTGCCCATGTGTCCTCGTACCTTTCTCCACTTAACTGGCATGGTGATGGTATTTACAGAGACAACTTTTACTTTTTTTTCAGCGTAGATTTCTTCGATCGCCTCTTTGATTTGGGCTTTATTCGCTTTCATATCTACTTCAAATACTGCTTTTGGCGTCTTGCAACGGTTCAAGGAGAGACTGCCAGTCGCGTTTTGGAGGTTTTCCAAAACACGGCTTTTTTCTGTCACTCGCCGCGCTTTAACGATCTCGTAAGGATTCTTCATATGGCTTTCCTATCTTAACCGAGTAGAGAAATAAGTTCTTCCATGGCCGACTCAAGAATCACAATTTCTTGGGATCTTGCCAACTCGTATCCATTGACCTGTGTCAGCGGCAAATATTCCTTTTTGGAAATATTGCGCAGACTTTTTGCAAGATTTACGCGAGATGGATCGTTCGCTTCTGCAGCGCTTCCGATCATGAGAATGCGGCGATCTTTCAATGCCAACTTCTCGAGAAATTTCACCATCGCTTTCGTCTTCGGTTCGCTCATCTCTTCTTTTTGAAGGACGCGAACATGATTATTTTTAATTTTTTCCGCAATCAAGAAGCGAATGGCTGCGCGCCGCTCTTTCTTGTTGATTCGGGTATGGACGTCTTTTGGACGAGGGCCCCATACAACAGCGCCGCCTTTGTAGTGCGGAGCAGCTAAGTCCCCTTGTCTAGAACGGCCTTGCCCTTTTTGCGGGTGAGGTTTTCTACCGGTGTGATTGACTTCAGATCGTCGTTTTGTAGATGCAGACCACTGCCGAGCATTGTTTCGAATAGCGACAATGTAGTCTTTCATCGATTGGGAGTGTGCTGACACTTCCAAGAGTGCATCGTCAATCTGATGAGATCCGACTTCTTTTCCAGTGAGATTGAATTTTTTGAGCGTTGCCACAGAGTTCTCCCTTATCCGCACTTGATTGATTTACGAATGTAAACAGTGCCGCTTCGAGCTCCAGGTACCGCGCCTTCAACGAGAAGAACGTTACCTTTTATTGCGACGACTCTTAAATTTTGAACGGTCTTCTTATCTCCGCCCATTCTTGACGGACGCTTTCCACCTGGGAAGCAACGTCCGGGAGTTGACCTCATACCAGTCGATCCCATGTGTCTGTGAAATCCAGATCCGTGAGCAGCAGGGCCGCCAGACATGCGGTGCAATTTAATGACGCCCTGAAAGCCTTTCCCTTTTGAGATTGCTTCAACATCGACAAATTTGACATCGGCAAAGATGCTTGTGTCGATTTGCTGTCCGATTTGGTATTGATCTACATTTTCAATGCGAGATTCTCGAATGACCCGGCATGGCTCCACATTGGCTTTTGCAAAATGGCCTTTGATCGGCTTTTTTGCTCTTTTTGCCTGTGGCGTCGTCATGCGAAGGCCGCTCAGTTGAATTCCGTCATAGCCATGCGTCTCTTTTCGCTTGATCTCGAGAATGGTGTTTGGCTCAGCTAATATCACTGTGCAAACGATCATTTTCCCGTCTTGATCAAAGACCTGCGCCATCCCTTTTTTCTGGCCAATCAATGTCAGCGACATACGTGTTCCTTTTCCATAGTTTGACTTCATTACGCAAGCCCGTTTCGCTTTAGCATGCTGCTGAGGTTGCCTTAGAAGAGCCATTGAAGACTCTCAAAAGATTAAGCGAAGAGAATATGCGACTTTTGAATTTCTCTCAAGTCTCTTCTTCTTCGCTACCGCGCTTAACCGGCCAAACCTAGTAAACCAGGCTCGACAGGTGGCATACGTGAATCGGGGATCGTCCTTTCGAACGAGAATATTTATATATCCAGGGAAGGATCATAGCTTCTCTCGTGATTTCCTGCAAGAGGAACTGTTTTTCTCTGGTATAAAGACCGTTTCTCCATCCTCTAGAACGTGCCTTTTCTTAAAAAAAGTAAGGTCGGCCTCTCTCGAAAGAGGGACTATTTTCCGAAGATCTAAGATCCTCGTCCCTGGAAGAACTTGGATCGTTCCAGGATTTTGCACTGCCCCTTCGATCCGGATCAGCAAATTTTTTAAACATTCGATCTTAAGCTCTAGCGGAGCTGTAATCGGACTTTTCAATGAAATGGCCCGCAAATCGGCAAATTTCTTTGGAGCCGCTTTTCGCAACACTGCGCCAATCGGCATTCCCCTCTCTACGGAATAGGTGCCGCAGCGCTTGACGTGCCCTTGAATGGCCACATCGACAAGCACTATTTTATGTTCTCTAAAAGGCCCCACTTGGGCTGTTTTGATTTTTGCAATGAGGAAGAGAGAAAACAGGAAAAGAAAAAGGCCTCCTGTAACGAACCATTCAGAAGCGCGAAGACGATAAACAATTTTTTGAATCATAGAAGAAGGCGCCAAGTTATTTGGCGCCTCAAAGGACTTTAGTTACGGAGATACAACGACGTTTACAGCAATATTCACCAGATCTACTACCTGCTCTGCTACTGAGCCTGCTAATGGATCTTGCCCATCTGCTTTCTCTTCAGCCGGTTTCCATTTACTCATCGGCTCGTAAGTCATATTTTCTTTATAGAAATGTTTAACAACTCCGAGAATAGAGAGAGCGACGCCAATTGAGAGCGATACGATTGGAGGCAAGAGAGCAGCTCCAACCATTGTGCCCACAAGAGCAATGACCCCAGTTGCAACGGCAGCAACAGCTTTAACGATCGATAAGAGTTGAAACGTTTTCTCTTCGTATAAAGCGCCTTTAACTTCTTCAGATTGGACGGTAGGAAGTAGAACGTCTACTTTTGCAATATTCTCGTATGCTTGGAAAGCAGAGATCGACTGCACGCCAAGTCCTGCGACGGACGCAACCGGCCCTAGAGATTCGATATCCGGCGCGAGGGCCATCACCGAATAACTCATGGATTCCGTTAAATCCAAAACTCTTCGACCAGCCTCAAGACCTCTTCCTTCGCCAGCTCCCTTTTCAAGAACTTTAGCAAACTGATCTCCCGTATCGCAAATAGCATACGCGCTAGTTGCAAAGGTCATTCCCCCAGCGGCCTTGCCGAAGACGCTAGAGACCTGCTTAAACGTCTCTGTAGCAACAGAATTTACTCGCTCTGCTACGTTTGCCGCTAAAGCCCCAACCTTCCCGATCAGCGCTGTAAACTGGTACGCGCCACAAGCGGACCCTAACCAGCTCTTGATTTGTTGGAAGATACTTTCTTCTTTATCTACATGCAAAGGTATCGTGTGAGGAATGTTGTGAATCGAAATTGAAATTGAATTTGCCATGTTTTACCTGCCTTACCTTAAAAATGCGCCTAGAGTATAAACCTGGAGTATCTTTGATGTAAAGAGTAGAAAAATATTTAGTTGAGGAATTTTGGGGGAATTTTTGCCCCGCGGAGCCAATCGGCCGCTTGCATGCGGGGCTTGCCTTCCATTTGCACTTCTAAGAGGCAAAGAGAGCCACGGCCGCAGTCGACAATCAAATCTTTGTTAGAACGGGTATCTGCGGTGTGTACTTTTGCACGTAAAATTTTTAATCGTTTTTTCTCGCCATTCCATTCAACCCAGCACCAAGCGCCAGGGCGCGGGTTGAAGGCTCGAATTTGGTTGTGTAGGGAAATGGCGTCTTTCTCCCATTTAATTTCAGCTTCTTCAGGAGAAACTTTAGGAGCGTAGGTCACGTGCAAGGGGTTTTGTGGAGCGCCTTGGGGGAGCCCTTCTTGAAGAAGAGAGAGAAGAAGCGGCTTGGACAGGTCGCAAAGCGCCTTTTCTAGCTCTCCATAGGTCATCTCTTCTGGGATGGGGATTTTCTCGACTCGAAGAACGTCGCCCGCATCGAGCTCTTTGACCATCTTTTGAATGGCGATACCGGTTTCTTTGTCTCCCTGTAAAAGGGATCTTTGAATCGGAGCAGCCCCTCGATATTTCGGCAAAAGACTTGCGTGAACGTTGATGCATCCGAGACGCGGAATGTCCAATAATTTTTGGGGCAAGATTTGCCCGAATGCGACGACGACATAGAGATCTGCCTGCAGCTTTTTTAGCTCTTCTAAGAATTCGGGATTGGAGGATTTTTCAGGCTGGAAGATAGGGATGAAGGGCGCCTTTTTAGCCGCCACTTCTTTTACAGGAGTTGGAGAGATTTGAAGAGAGCGCCCTTTCGGGCGGTCGGGCTGGGAAACGATCGCCGCAATCTCTACGCCGCTCTCAATCAGAGAATCGAGGACCTCTGCGGCAAAGTGAGGAGTCCCAAAAAATACGATTCGCATTACTAGACCTCTTTCGTAAGATAGGTTCAGTCGATTTTCGGGTTCTTTTGAGCCGCTTTTCGATTTAAAATGAGTGGGCAATATTCAGCCAATATAGCCCACTCATTTTAAATCGAAAATCGGCCAAAAGAATCCAGAAAATCGACGAACCCTAAGTTACGAAAGGGGTCTATTCTTCAAAGAACTCTTGAGTCTCTTCGTCGTGGTCGCCTTTGGCGGCCACCCCTTCAAGACCGATGAGTCCACGTTTAGAGGTTCGGCAAAAATCGATCCAGTGCTTCACTTCCTGGAAGGGCTCAATCTCTTTTTCGATTTGCTGTAAGGCTTCTTCGAGGTGATGACCTGCTCGATAGGTAATTTTAAAGGCTTTTGAGAGGGCAATGCGCACTTCAAGGGGGAATTTATGCCGTTTGAGGCCGATGATGTTGATGCCGCCGAATTTATAGGGAAAGCCGCCTCCGACTGTGAAGGGGGGGATATCGCGGGGCACGCGGCTAAAGCCTCCGACCATGGCGTGTTTGCCTATGCGGGAAAATTGATGCACGGGGGTCATTCCGCCGATGATGGCGTAATCTTCGACGATGACGTGACCAGCGAGCATGGCGCTGTTGGACATGATCACTCGATTTCCGATTTCGCAATTATGCGCTACATGGCAGTAGGCCATGATCAAACAGTGGTCGCCGATCTTTACAACAGAGTTTTCTTGGCAAGAGGAGTTGATGGTGACAAATTCCCGAATTTCACAATGTTTGCCGATGACGACATAGGTTCTTTCACCGCGAAATTTGAGATCTTGAGTCTTGGTGCCGATGCTTGCACCTGGCCATATAATCGTCCCTTCGCCAATGCTCGTATGCCCATCGATATAGGCGTGAGATTTGATGGTGACGTTATCTTCAAGTGTAACCGTTCCCTTGATGACTGCGAAGGGCTCGATAGTGACATTTTTGCCGATCTTTGCTCCTGGCTCGACAATGGCGAGAGGGTGGATATTGGAATTAGACATGCGTTCTCGATTCTCTTTGCAGGATTTATCTATAATTTTTCTTTATCGACCATTGCGAAACTCAATTCAGCTTCCGCGGCGATCTGTTCTCCGATCATCGCTTTTGCCTGAATTTTTCCTCCGTTTCCGCTGATATGTAACCCTTTTGCATGGAGATGCAAAACATCCCCGGGCGTCACAGGTCGACGAAACTTCGCTCCAGTTATATTCAACAGGACGGCTATTTTTTTGTCGTATCCTTTTTGATGCACGAGGATTCCGCCCGCTTGCGCAAGCGCTTCTAAAATCAGTACTCCGGGCATGATCGGCGCTCCCGGAAAATGGCCTTGGAAAAAAGGCTCATTGACCGTTACGTTTTTCACACAAATAATTTCATTTGCTTCCAAATCGATATGGATGACGCGATCAACCAACAGGAAAGGATAGCGGTGGGGCAATATTTTTTGGACTTCCTTCGTAGAAAGCACCACAGTGTTTCCGTTCATTTACAACATACTCCTTGATTCCTTAATAATTTGGCGAACGCAATGTTGGCAGCATGCCCTGAGCGAACGGATAGAATGTGCCCTTGAATGCAAATTCCAAGCAATGAAAGATCTCCAATTAAATCGAGGATTTTATGCCGGACCATTTCGTCCGGAAACCGAGCCCCTTCGGGATTCAAAATTTTATCTCCCTGAATCACAAGAGCATTATCGAGCCCTCCCCCTTTAATAAGCCCCTTTTCAATGAAGGGTGCAATTTCTTCATACAAAGAAAATGTCCTGCATGGAGCTATTTCCTCTCGATACCGATCTGCATAGGTATAAAATTGGGACCGGATGACGGGAGATTGGGGATAATGGAGCGTGTAGCTAATTCTAAATTCTGGGCTGGGCAATGCGATGAGCTGGATATTGCCTTCTGACCAATAGATGGGCTCTTCGATGCGGAGAATTTTTTTCGGAGCGTTTAAGGTTTGGATTCCGACGCGATCGATCATCCGCACATAAGCGAGAGCGCTTCCATCTCCAGCGGGGATTTCTGGCCCTTTTACTTCGATGCGAAGGTTATCGATCCCAAGGCCAGAGAGGGCAGAGAGGAGATGTTCGACCATTTGCACAGATGCTGGTTTAGTCCCCAAACAAGTACAGCGGGGGGTTTCAGAGACAAATTCCAGCGATGCAGGAATTTCAGGACTACCAAACAAATCAGTTCGCTGAAAAATAATTCCAGTATCCTGCGGAGCAGGAACCAAACGAACCTGTGAATGAATTCCTGTAAAAAGGCCAATACCGGCAAATTCTACGGGCGCTTGGAGTGTTTTTTGCAATGAGACGGGGCCTGTCAACTCGCTCCTCTCGATTGCCATTGATAAAAGACCATGATTCTTGCGGATAAAACTACAGAAAAGGTAATCGAGAGCCCTATATTAGGGCAACTTTTTCTTCTTAATCCAGCGTCCGAACGCAAAAAAAGAAAAAAATATACTGCTCGCCAAGACCACGGGAAGGTCTCCGATAAATGTATAAAGTGTTGAATAAGAGCTAAGAGGCACTTTGACGACAAGAGCTCCGGCCGCCTCTTCCGAAACAGGAAAAATTTCAATTGCAGAGCCAAAACAATCGACCGCCGCCGTTACGCCGGTATTGCACGCGCGAAGCAGGGGCATCCCGTTTTCTGCAGCGCGAATGCGGCCGTGGTCGAAATGGTGCCAAGGGAGCCGAGTCTTTGGAAACCAGACGTCATTGGCGATATTGACGAAAATTTGAGCGCCGCCTTGCCGAACCTCTCGGACGAGCTTGCTATAAGTCTCTTCTAAACAAATAAAGATCCCAATTGGAAATGCGCCGGAAAAGACCTTTGCCTTTTGTCCTGCTTGGAAAGAGGATTCAATGCCGAATTCTTTCGCAAAAAGCTCATCGAGCCATTTCCAACCTTCAAGAGGGATGTATTCCCCTCCTGGGATTAAGATCTGTTTTTCATAGCGAGAGATCTCATTTATTCTAGGCTTAAAATGGAAAGCCGCATTGAAGTGTTTGCCATTTTCTCCATCGTCAAGGCCGATAATGACCTCAGCTCCATAGTGATTGGCCAAACTCTGGGCCCAAAAAGAATTCGTCACCCTCCATGTCCCCTCTCCCACTTCTTTCGCAAACGGCATTCTCATTGGGGGAAAATCAACTTCCGCTCCACTGCCAAAAACTTCACACCAAACCTCTTGCATAGATGCAAGTGTGTAACCGGCGCTCCTCGCTCCACCCGGGAGCGCTCCTTCCGGGAAAACGATCAAATCGAATCGCGTCGAATTTGTGCGCGTCAAATGAGAAAGGACTTGGCGCCATTGCATAAGCGGATGAATATGCGCATCGTTTCTCTCTTTTAACCGGTCGCGCTGCTCTGGACGCATCCCCGTTTGAATGAGGGCCACTTCTATTTGTCGATCCTCCTTTAGATAGGGCTCTAAAAACGCCTTTTGGACTGCGCCATAGCCATAAGGTAGGAGGGCAAAAGCCAGCCAGACCGTCCACTGCTTGCGGCCTCTTTCCAACAAGGCTTTTAGCGCAAAAAGGTTGACCCACATAACCCAAAAACAAAGGCCATACACCCCAAAAAGAGCGGCAAATTGGATCGATAGGCTATTGGCGGCAAGCGTCAGACCGACTGGATTCCATGTAAATCCGGTGAGAAGAAATAAGCGGACCCACTCCATTAACACCCAAAAACCGGCCAATGCTGAGATATTGTTCCACTTTAACGGAAGACTTAAACACCCGGTCATAAAGGCAAACTGCAATCCCAACCCGACGAGCAATAAAAAATAGATGATCAGAATGGCTGGCCCAAAGTAGACCATTGAGGTCATCCAACTGAGCTGAATCGCCTGAACGCCGGCAAACCAAGCAAGGGAGAGCCAAAACCGTTTCTTTTGGGGGAGCTCAAGAGCGGCCATCCAAAAAATGGCATAACCTAAAGAAGCAGCCACTGCGCTAAGCACAGGGCTGAGCGTTGGACTTCCGAGAGCGACGATGAAAAAGCTGAGAGCTACTTTACTGAAACTTGTAAGCACCACCAGAAGAACCTCCATCCCGCTTAGACGAAGTATCTCCTCCATGCAAAAGAACCATAATCAGCCCACCTATAATCGCTAAATTTTTTAAAAACATCGTTTGCTGAAGTTCTTTGGCTATGGCTTCGACGAACCAGAATTGATGATAGAGAATGGTCACAGGGACAAGCATTGCGATAAGGAGCGCAGCTCCCACTTTTTCTTTGATCCCGAGTAAGAGTAAAAGAGCGCCGACAAGCTCGAGAATCGTAGCTACGATGAGGAGCACAGGCGTAAAGAGAATCACAGAGGTAAAAAGATTTTGAGCCGTTTCTGAAAAACTTAAAAAAGATTGCCAATTGCTCAAAACTCCCATGAGCTGGTTTTCCGTCTCCCGCCAATGAAAAAGTTTATTCACTCCTCCAGCTAAAAAGACAGCGCTCAGTAAAAACCTCGCAAGCACAGCGGCTGATGATCGCATCATGGAACCTCTTTCTCTAAAAAGAATATTTTCCTAGAATTTGAATGCGATTACAAGTAAAATCGATGACGAATGAAACAATCCTTTTGCGACACACACATTCTCGCCTTTTTAAAAGAATGGCACGGCTCTGCAAAGCCGTTAGACTTTTCTTTATCGACCTATTTTCGCCTGCATAAAAGCTTAGGCGCTCATGACCGCCGAACCATTGGAGAGGCTGTCTATGCGCTCGTCCGATGGAAAAGCCTTTTTGACCATATAGATCCCCCTTGCTCCTACTCCAAGCGCCTTCATCTCCTTTCTCTTCGTCCGCTTTTCGAGTACTGTCAAGACTTGTCTATTCCAGAATTTGCCCGTCTGGCGTTCTCCCCTTTCCTGTTTCAAAAATTTGTAGACGCCTACGGCCTTGAAAAAACGCGATCGATTGCTGCAGTCCTCCATTCGACAGCTCCGATTGCCCTTCGAACTAATCTTTTGAAAACCACGCGAGAAGAGCTCTTTAAATCTCTTGCGTCCCAATTCCCGGTCTACATGGGTAGAACCACAGAATCGATCGTCCTCTCGAAAAGAGAACCTCTTTTTGCTCTCCCTGAATTTCGGCAAGGTCTCTTTGAAGTGCAAGACGAAGGGAGTCAGATGATTGCGAACTTAATCGAAGCTGCGCCTGGCCAAAGAGTCCTCGACTACTGCAGCGGATCGGGAGGAAAAACGCTTGCCATCGCGCCCAAAATGAAAGGCAAGGGAGAACTTTATCTCCACGACATTCGCCCCCACAGCTTAAAAGAAGCGGTTCTTCGCCTACGAAGAGCTGGCGTTCAAAACGCCCAAATCTTACCCCCTGCTCATCCGACACTCAAAAAATTGCAGCGCAAAATGGACTGGGTCCTCGCCGACGTTCCCTGCAGCGGCACCGGCACTCTTCGCCGCAATCCCGACATGAAATGGAAAATCGACGCTCCCATGATCGAAAGGCTCGTCGAAGAGCAAAGAGCGATCGTCAAAGAGGCAATCGGGTATGTAAAAAGCGGCGGCAGACTCGTCTACTCCACCTGCAGCGTTCTACCGGAAGAAAATGAAGCCCAAGTCGCCTACTTTTGCAAAGAATTTGGCCTGATCCTTGAAAAAGACCCCCTTACGCTCTTGCCTCAAATGAACGGCCCAGATGGCTTTTTTGGAGCTGTGTTTAAAATCCCCTCATAGGAGAATTCCCATGCGTCACTTCCTTCTTCTCGCTATTTTTTGCTCTGCCTTAAGCGCCGAACAACCCTCTTCGATGATGAATTTTTCGACAGAACCTAAGATCGGCGTACAAAATGCAATCTTAGCAAAAGTGAATGGGAACACCATCTCCATGATCGATGTGAAAAAGAAAATGGATCTTATTTTCCATCAACATTACGCGCACCTAGCAGACTCTATTCAAGCCCGCCACCAATTTTATGCAACCAGCTGGCGTCGTATACTCATGGAAATGATCGATAACGAGCTCATCCTCTCCGATGCAGCCGACAAAGAAGTGAAAATTACCGATGCGGAAATCCGCGAAGAAATCGAAGGTCGCTTCGGTCCAAACGTCATGTCTACGCTCGATCAAATTGGCCTCTCTTACGATGAAACCTGGAAGATGATCAAAAATGAAATGATCGTTGGGCGAATGAATTGGTGGTTTGTCAACTCCAAAGCGGTGGCGAAAGTGACCCCGCAAGAAATCCGCCAAGGCTATCGCACCTACCTCCAAGAAAATCCTGCAAAAGTCGAGTGGAAATACCGAGTCCTTACCATCCAAGACCAGTCCCTTGCCAGCCAGATCTACCAGAAAATGCAAGAACAGAAAGTGAATTTGGACACGATCCCCTCCTTCCTCAAAGAGTTCGACGTCTCTCTTTCCAACGAATATGTGGCCACAGACGCCGATCTCTCAGAATCTCACCGCACAAGTTTAGCGGGATTAGAACCCGGTAGCTTTAGCGCTCCTGTCACCCAAGTGTCTCGAGACAAAAAAAACCTCACGCGCATTTTTTATCTCGCTGAAAAAACAGACATCCCAGTACCTACCTTCGAGCAGCTATCTGCTCAAATCAAAAACGAGCTGCTCCAAAAAAAATCGATGGAAATTGCCAACACATATTTAGGCAAGCTCCGCAAACACTACCGTTTCGATGCAGCCCATTTAGAAGAAACGCTGCCAGCTGAGATGCAGCCATTTGCTCTTCAATGAACCGAAAGCAGCTCTCCCAGAACTTTCTCATCGATGATGCGATCATCGAAAAAATTGTAGAGTTCTCTGAAGTTCTGCCCGGCGATAAAGTCTTAGAAATCGGCCCAGGTTCCGGCGCCATCACAAAGCGCCTTCTTGCAGCAGGCGCTCAGGTTATTGCCGTCGAAAAAGATCCGTTCTTGGCTGAGCGATTGAGAGATCCTCGCCTACAAATCTATTGCGGCGATATCCTTGCATTTCCGATCGAAAACCTAGGCACTTCCCTAAAAGTAGTCTCGAATATCCCGTTTAAAATCACAGCGCGCATTTTAGACACCCTTTGTGCGCACATCGATCAATTTACCTCGATTGTCCTCATCGTCCAGAAAGAGGTCGCAGACAAGATCAAAGCCAAGCCTAAAACCAAAGCATTTGGCCCCCTTGCCCTCTTGCTTCAATTTTATACGACCTACATCGCAGATTTTCCCATCCCACGCGCTAGTTTTTCTCCAGAGCCAACCGTCGATGTTACCGCCATCAAACTCCGCCGCCGCGAATCGCTTCCAGAAATCGATCCCAATCGCTTCTTTGACCTTGTCAAAAAAGCATTCCAGCAGCGGCGCAAAATGCTCGCACCTCTCAAAAAGAGGCCAGAAGAGCTCAACCTCGAAGAGTGGATCTCGTTCTTTAACATGAGTAAAGCCTAGTATTTATCCAACTCGCAAAAGAAGAAAGACACAGAGAGATTTATTTTAACCAGAACTTACGCCACTTTTCTTTGAGGGCAAAAAAGAAGGTGGGGAACGCTGGTTCCTTGGCGACGAGGTCTTCTTTGGCGATAAGAGCGCCGCACCCATCTGTGATCCGAATCTCCCCCACTCTTTGCCCCTTAGCAATCGGTAACTGAGGAAGGTCCCAGTGGAGAAAAGCGCGATACTCTTGCTCTTCTGCCGGATAAAAGGAGATGGTAAGATCTCTTGTCAAAGAAACGGCGAGCTCTTTTTTTGCGCCGGGAATGGACTTGGTATACATCTTATCCATCGGAACTAAAACGCGGCGCTGTTTTTTTTCTGCAAACGCCGCTTCAAAAAGTGCACGGGACTCCAAAAAACGATGACTACTCTGCGGGCAGCCCAAAACCACTGCAATGAGAGTGCGCCCTTCATGAGCAGCCGCCGAGACAAGGCACCAGCCGGCGTGGCTATGGTATCCGGTTTTCCCTCCGATGGCCTTCGGATAGTAAAATTTGCCAGGCGATAGAAGGCTATTGGTCTGCTTAATTTTAGCCTCAGGGCGTTTATTGCTCGCAGGAAGGACGTACGTCGGTTTAGAGACGATCTTGCAAAAAGTGGGGATCTGAAGGGCCTTCTGCGTCATGAGCGCAAGATCGAAGGCTGTGGTGATATGGTCTGGATCGTGATACCCATGAGGGTTTTGAAATTGCGTATCAGTACACCCGATGCCGCGCAAATACTCATTGAGCTCAGCGATAAAATGAGGGATAGAAGGGCTGACCGCTTCGGCTAGAGCATTGGCCGCGTCATTGCCGGAGAGCAATAGAAGACCGTGGAGCAACGAGTCTAACGAAACCACTTCCCCTTTTAAAAGGCCCATCAAAGAAGAATCGCTCTCCAAAAGATAAGAGGCATTGTGCTTCGGCGTCTTTCTTTTAACCGCTTCTAAAGAGACGGTTACGGTTTTTTCTAAGTCCGAGACTTTTCCATCGAGAACATAAAGAGCCGTGGCGATTTTGGTCGTACTTGCCGGAGGGCGAGGCACATGCGCATTTTTTTCAAAGAGAACCACCCCCGTATCGGCATTGATCAAAATAGCCGCTTCTGCAGAGAGCTCCACGGAAAGAGAAGAGACCACCCGCGCGAGTAAAAGACTTAAACACAAGACAATGAGCTTCATATTCGCCAGCAGTTTACGCAGTTGCGCAAGAACTGTCAATAGTTGACAAAAAAATCTTTCAAAGATAGAATAATGAAACGGGGTAATTTCATAACAAAGGTGATTCTATGTTGAATCCTCTTCAAATTGAAGAAGCTTATAAAAGGTTCGTCGAGAACTTAACTGATTGCGCACATGATGGAATTATTCATATCGATTTGAATTTCCTGCATGACTCGGGACTTTTAAAGACCTTGCAAGACGAAAAGGAAGAGCCTGAAGACCTTACCCAATATTTTCACGTAGTGGAAAGCGTTGAGAAGGTAACCCTTTTCAATGAACAGTTCATCGTCTGGATCATCCCGAAGATGGAATCAGACCAAAGCCTTACCGTCGTCATGATCGCCCTTAACCTTCCGGAAAAACCGCACCTTGAAATCGTCTTTACGACAAAAGGCATCTACAACACTCCTCGCTATGTGCTGAAAGTGTTGCAACACTATCTTCTCGATATGCTCGAGACCGAGGCGACGCTCATTTCGATCGAGAAAAATCAATAGCCTTTGGCATACTTCAGAGAAATGCGCGCTGTAGCCTTAGCTCTGAACCCAACGCCTGCTACCCTTCTCGATCATTTAGGAGTGCTCGCTGCCATTCTCGAGATCCCTCTCATTGTTTCTGAGCAAGAACTCTACGACTTAGCCACTTCTCTTTATCCACAGGTAAAAACCATTTTGATGGAAGGGAGCGAGGTAAATCCCTCTTTTTTGGCCGCTCATTTTGATCTCTTATTTGTGACGAGCAAGGGGTGGGCAATCGAATGGTACCCTTTGTTCCCCCTATTCCATAATAAACAAATGCGCATCGTCTATTGCCCTCATGGAAACTCCGATAAAGGGCATTCGATCAAGAACCTTTCGTGTTCAGAGGATGTTTCCCTGGTCTATGGAGACCACATGATCGATCTTCTAAAAAGAACAGAGATGTTTGATAGAATCGGCCAAGTCATTATCACAGGCAATTACCGCCGTTTGTTCTTTCAGGAGCACCAAGCATTTTACCAACCGCTTGCAGAGAAAGAAGTGTTTTCAACATTAGATCGATCGAAAAAAACCATCTTTTACAGCCCTACTTGGGGCAGTGAAGAAGATCCCACCTCCTTTTTTGAAGAATGCGCTGCGCTCATCGAGCAAAAGCCTCCTACATTTAACTTGCTGATCAAACTCCATCCCTACTTGTTTGAGCGAAATCCCGCGCAAACGTTTGCCATTGTCGAACGGTACAAAGAACGCCCCCAAGTTTTATTCTTAGAAAACTTTCCTCCGATTTATCCGCTTCTCTCTTTGGCCGATGTTTATCTCGGAGATTTTTCTTCGATTGGCTATGATTTTTTGAGTTTCGATCGGCCGATGTACTTTTTCAATCAATCGGAGAGTCGAGGAAATTTCCTCCACCGCGTAGGAATGACCGTCTCGACAAAAGAAAAAGGGAATGTTTTTGCGTTTATCGAAAAGACTTTGGAGCAAAATCAACGAGAATTTGCCACTGCCCGCAAAGAGATGTACGAATATGCATTTGGCAAAGAAAAGCCCTTCTCCGACCTCCGCCGCGATATTTTTAAAGTTTTTTGATGAGAGTAAGGACGTTCGCGTTTCTTTCCCGTCGATAGCGCACCTCATCCATGTATTGGCGAATGAAGAGAATGCCGAGACCGCCGATTTTTCTCTCTTCGAGAGGCGCGAGTGGATTGAAAGAGATTTCCCTCTCTAGAGGGTTGAATGCGGGCCCATAATCGCGAAGCACAATCTCAATGACAGTGCCAAACCGGTGAAGTTCTACTTCGATCGTCCCTTCGTTTTTTTGATAGCCATGCTCAATGATATTGACGAGAGCTTCTTCTGAGGCCAATTCTGTTTTGCGAACATTTGTTTCATTGAGTCCAAGCGAGAGAAGCTGCAAGCGGACCCAATGGATCATTTTGGTCAGTTCTTTTAAGCTCGCTGGAAAGATGGTCGTTTTTTTCAAAGGTGAATGGTGAAATTATTTTTTACCCCGACAGTTTTACCATTCTGCCGATATAACATCGACAATTTTTTCCGCGATATTGCGATAAAGCGCTCTTTGAACAGCTTCTTGGGCCGACTCAATCGACTCGAGTTGTCCGAGAGAAAACGGCAAGATTTCTATGACTGCTCCAGAGCTGGAAACGAATGTCAGATCTTGGTAGGAATCGCCATCGACATAGTCATAGTCAGCGTCTGCCTTTAATAAAAAAGGGCCAAAGGCCAGATCTTGCGTATTGCCCTGATAGATCTTCGCTTCAATGGTCAGTGTTTTTCTCCCTTCAGAAGCAAGGAGGTTTTTTTTGATCTCGCCATTGATTTTCTGCGGATCGTATCGATAACCGATCTGGCTATTGGCAACGTCTTTTAAAGAGATCTCCAGTCGATAATCGCCAGATCTTGGCACGATATCGACAACTCCCGAAGCGTCGAGACTAGAGATGATTTCCGAGGTGAGAAGCGTTTCTTCATCGCCCTGAATGAATGGGACCATGAGGGTGGGGCGATGGGCTGTCGGATAGTCGTAATGCCAGCGATAACCGCAGCTAGTTAAGAGAAGAAGAAGGAGGATGCGCATCGAGTTTCTCTTTGGCCGATGCCGCTGCCTTGGTCGAAGGGTATTTAGCGACCACTTTATTGTAATAAATCAAAGAAGCCGCAGATTTTTTTGTCCGTTCGAAAAACCGGCCGATCTCGTAGAGATTCTGCGCAAAGAGCTCTTCTGTTTCACAAAACACTTTTTCCGCCTCGTCCAATCTCGGTTCGCGAGGGAACGCTAAGCGAAATTTGCGCAAGTTCACATTCGCCAGATCCAAAAGATCTAGGTCTAAACTCGTGTTTTTGCATTGGCCTAGGTAGATTTTATTGATCTGTAAATAACCTTCTGCTGCAGCTTCGTCTTTGGGGAAACGGCGGATGAGTTGCGAAAGAGTCTCTACTGCCGGCTTATAATCTTCAAATTCCGCTTGGATAGACGCTTTGCCAAGGAGCGATTTGGCTGCAAGTTCGGTATGGGGCATCGTGCTAATCACTTCGTCGTAAATAGGGATCGCATCTTCTTTTGCCGGCAACCATGCGGGCATCTTATGGGAGCCAAAGAGCCGTTTTTTCTTCCCATTTTGATAGGCTTCAGCGATTTCAAATTTCATCTGGATCGCCTCTTCGAAGTGGGAGTGGTTCGAGGAGTGATTCAAATAAGCGCTAAGAGACTCATTTGCCTGCTCGAACTGCCCCATCTGGAAGAACGCGTACCCCATGAGATAAGCCGTTTCTTGGACAAAAGGGCTATTTGGGAAGTGGTAGGCTAAAATATCTGCGTAGTCAATGACAGCCCACCAGTCTTGGTCTGCCAATGCTTCCTGCAAATAATTGTTAAACTCTGTCGCCCCAGGTCCCTCAGACTCAAACGTAAGGTCTTCTTCCTCAAGGGTAAATAGGGAAGTCGCAAAAAAAAGGGTTAGGAAAAAAATAGATCTTTTCATGGGTACCAGGTTAGACGATCGAGTTGATTCTGTCAAAGGCGTTTTGAAATTTCTTCTTCGTGCCCGTGTGCGTGCCCGAGGGGCAGCGGGCACAGGTGTTTGGATCACATTTGAATATTCAGTTTCTCAGCCAACGCTTGGAGCTTTTCTTTGAAGGGACGGTCGTTCTTAACGCCCCAGGAGGCTTCGATATGGACAGCGCCGAGCTGTTTAGCTCCCGCATAAAAGGAAAGCTCAATGGGCGATTTTCCGGGGTGTGCGCGAAAGAGCTGTTTTAAGGCGAGGACCTCAGAGAGGCGGAGCCGGTCGGCATCGACGCGGAGCTTGAGTGGCGAGGTATCTTCTTTTTCCACGGGCTGTTCCCCTTTTTTTTCTTTGGCAGCTGTTTTCCATTTAGGTTCTGACTTGCTTTGCATTTTGAGGCGATCATAAACGTCATCGCAGATTTTGACCTTCGCTTCGTCAACAGTTGTTAAGTCATCGAGATGGCGGCAAGAGAGGTTGACTCGATCGTCTTTTCGCTCGAGAGAAAATACGCCATAGAGAAGCTGATTTTCTCGAAGAAGATGCCCTTTTTCCTCGTACATTTCAGACCAGATGGGGAGCTCAAATCGCAGAAAGCCATCGCTGATGGTCAAGATGGCGAATTTGCGTTGGTTTTTATTGGAGACTTTGACTTGGAGCGTCTCAACGACAAAGGCAGCGCGCAAGGTGCTACCAGAGGGGAGGGTTTCAAACTCGCTCAATGGTACGCAAGAGAGGTGGCGAATGTAATCCTTGTAAGCGTCCATCGGATGGCCGGTAAGGTAAAAGCCAAGGAGCTCTTTTTCGCGCTGCAGAAGCTGACATTTCGTCGATGGTTGAAGAACAGGCGGCGGGAGCTGAAACGGCTTTTCATCCGTTTCGATGAGAGAAAAGAGGTTAAGAACGCCAAGAGACTCTTCTTTCTGATCGCGCGAGGCACTCTCAAACATCGCCTCGACGCTTCTTCGCATGGCATCGCGAGGCCAACTAGTAAAATCAAAAGCTCCCGCTTCGATGAGCGTTTCGATCGCTTTTTTACCGACCTTCGTTTTATCGATGCGCTGGATCAAATCAAAGAGCGAGGCAAAAGGACCTCTTCGGGTTCGCTCAGCGACGATTTCATCGACAACGCCCTGACCGACGCCTTTAATACCGCTCATTGCAAAGCGGATCCCCTGCTTAACGGCGAAAAACTCCGTGCCGGCTTGATTGACGTCAGGCGGGAGAATTTCGATATGCATCGCTTTGGCTTCGCAGATAAATTTGGCCAGCTTTGTCGTGTCATCGCGATCACACGTCATAAGCGCAGCCATCCACTCTCTTGGATAATTGGCCTTGAAAAAGGCAGTGGCATAAGAGAGATATGCATAAGCGGCGGCATGCGATTTATTAAATCCATAGGAGGCAAATTTTTCGATCTTATCGAAAATGAGCGCCGCAGTGTGAGTCAAAATGCCTTTATTGGCGCATCCTGTAAGGAATTTTTCCCGCTGGCGCGCCATTTCTTCTTTATCTTTTTTCCCCATCGCGCGGCGAAGAACGTCGCCTTCGCCAAGTGTATAGCCGGCCAAAGCGCTTGCGATCTGCATCACCTGCTCTTGATACACCATAACGCCGTAGGTCTCTGACAAGATCTCTTTCATGAGCGGATGATCGATCTCAATCTCTTCTTTGCCGTGTTTACGCGCGCAAAAAGAGGGAATCATGTCCATCGGGCCCGGGCGATAGAGCGCGCCAACGGCGATCACTTCTTCAAAGACATCGATATGGAGCTGTTTGGCCAGGTCCTGCATGCCACCAGACTCGAGCTGGAATACGCCGAGCGTCCGCCCATGATTGAGAAGATCAAAAGTCGCCTTATTATCGAGGGGGAGATTGACCCAATCGATCTTAGAGCCAGTGTTCAAGGCGATGTGATCGACGCATTTTTGGATCGAGGTCAATGTTTTAAGGCCTAGAAAGTCGATCTTGAGCATCCCTACGCTCTCGACAGGTTTCATCGCAAATTGAGTGACGACCATGCTCGAGTCTTTGGCCGTACAGACAGGGACGTGGTCTGTGATCGAACTGCCGGAGATGATCATGCCCGCTGCGTGCGTGCTGGTATTGCGAATCGAGCCTTCCGCCTTTTTGGCCATTTCCAAAATAGCTCTTGCCTCTTCATCGGTCTCCATCAAACGGGTCAGCTCGGGATCGATTTGGAACGCTTTTTCTAGCGTCATCGTCGGATCTTCTGGGATAAGAGCGGCGATCTCATTGACCTTTGAGAGCGGGACGCTAAGAACGCGGCCTACGTCTTTGATCGCCATCTTGGCCTTCATGGTGCCAAAAGTGATGATCTGAGCGACTTTATCTTGGCCATATTTAGAGATGACGTAATCGATCACTTCTTGGCGCCGATCCATGCAGATGTCGACGTCGATATCGGGGTACGAGACGCGCTCTGGGTTAATAAATCGCTCAAAGAAAAGATGGAAGCGGAGAGGTTCGATATCGGTAATCCCGATCAAATAGGCGATGATCGAGCCGGCCGCAGAACCTCGGCCAGGGCCCATTGGAATGCCCCGATTTTTTGCCCAAGCGATGAAATCGTATACGATGAGCATGTAGTCGGACATCCCCTTGGACGTCAAAACTTGAAATTCATACGCAAAGCGATCGCGAACGACTTGAAGAGGCTCCTTGCCGGGATAAATCCGCTCAATCTCTTTGAGTTTTTCGCTCGTGTAACGGGTGCCGATTCCCTCTTCGCAAAGATCGTGCAAGAATTGCTCGGCAGCTTTTTCCCGCTCTTTTTGCGTCACTGTTTTTCCCACGATTGAAGGGGCGAGAAAAACAGGATAGTGTTTGGCCTTAAAATCCAGCTCGCACTTGCAAAGATCGGCGATTCGGACCGTCTCTTCAACAGCTTCCGGGACATCGGCAAAAAGCGCTTTCATCTCATCAGGCGATTTGAAGTAGAGCTCATGAGAAGGATAAGTGTCCCGCTTTGGATTTGGCGCTTTATTTTTGAGATTTCCCCTTGAGTCGCGCTCCCAGACCTCGCACGGCTGGCCCGATTGAATATTGAGGAGAATTTCATGAGCGCGCCAGTCGCTTTGGTCGATGTAGTGAATGTCGTTGGTCGCAACGCATTTAACCGAAAAACGCTTGGAAAACTCGACGAGCTTTGCATTGACCATTTGCTGGGCTGCCGTATGGTCGCGAAGGTTTTGCAAAACCCAACTTTCCCTATCCATCCCATCTTGCTGGATTTGCTCATCGGTCATCGCATGGCGCTGCAGCTCGAAATAGAAACGATCGCCAAAAAGAGCTTTGAACCACTCGACCTCTTTGATCGCCTCTTCTTCAGAACCCTGCAAGATCAGATAGCTGATCTTCCCAGAAACAGGACCGCTTAAGCAGATGAGTCCTTCAGAGTACTTTTCTAAAAGTTCCCGATCAATCCGCGGTTGGTAATAAAACCCTTCCAAAAATCCAAGAGACGATAGCTTGCAAAGATTTTGATAGCCCTTCGCATCTTTTGCCAGCAGCACAAGGGGAAAGCCATTCGGGACACCGAGAATCCGTTTTTTTTCAAAGCGAGAGCCGGGAGAGAGCCAAATCTCACACCCCAAAATCGGCTTTACGCCGGCCGCTTTACACGCTTTGTAAAAATCGATCGCGCCATACAAGTTCCCCTGATCGGTCAAAGCAATGGCCGAAATGCCATGCGCCTTTGCCTTTTCGGCAAGCGCCGTTACAGAAGCCGTCGAATCGAGAATCGAAAACTGGGAGTGAACATTGAGCGGGATCCAGGTCACGTAGCTGGCTCCTCTTCTTTCGGATTGGTCTTGACCGACCAGAGAGGGAAGAGCAGCAGCGCAGCCGCACATGCGCAGACGAAAAGAGTGCCGAGAAAACTATCCCAGCCCCAGTGCTCTGTGATCGCGCCAAGAGGCGCTCCCGCAGCCGCAGCGCCAAGATAAGCAAAGCAACCAGTAAATCCGGTCGCTGTTGCCGCAGCTTTTTTATGAGATAGTTCAGCTGCCGCCATACCGAGGAGCATTTGGGGCCCAAAGATAAAAAAGCCAAACAAAAAGAGAAACGCCGCATCGAGAACGGGAATTGCCGCAGTATACGTCCTAAATCCAAGGATGAGCACTAAGATAGCAACCGTAAAAAGGACATTCACAGGATTGCGCCGCCCTTGAAAGAGAAGATCCGATCCCCATCCAGCAGCTAAACTGCCTAGAAAGCCGCCAATCTCAAACCAAAAAAGGAACAGTCCGGCCGTTATGTTGTCATACCCTTTGACTTCGATCAGATAAAGCATGCTCCAATCATTGATCGCCGAGCGGATCACATAGATAAAAAATGAGGCAAACGCAAGCACCCAAATAAATTTATTGCGAAGGATGTATTCAAAGAGGATCTCGCGCGTCGTAAGAGCGCTTTTATCGCCTCCCTTCCCCCTGCTATCCGAATGATCATTGCGAAACTTTTCAATGGGGGGAAGGCCCATTGACTGAGGCGTATCGCGAAGACAATACATCAGATAAAATCCGACAAAAATGCAAATCGTTCCCGGCAAAAATAACGCATAGCGCCAGCCAAAAAGAAGAGCGCAAAAAGGCGCAATCAGTGGAATCAACGCTCCGCCTAAGTTATGAGAAGTATTCCAAACGCTCCACCAGCGTCCCCTTTCCGATTGTGAATACCAATGCATCAGCAACTTGGCACAACCAGGCCAACCCCAACCCTGGAACCAGCCATTGAGCCCCCAAAAAATAGCAAACGCCCACAAAACAGAAGAACTGCCAAACAAGAGATTAAATACGCCGGTCAGGATCAGACCGATCGACATGAAGTAGCGGGGGTTCGACCGATCGCCCAACATCCCACTGACAAACTTACTCGCTCCGTAAGAGAGACTCAAAATGCTCGCCAACACTCCAAGTTCTAGCTTGCTAAGGCCGAGCTCCGCCTGCATCGCCGGCATGGCAAAGGTAAAGCTCTTCCGAGTGAAATAGTAAAAAGCATACCCGACATACATGCCAAAAAAGATGCGAAGACGCCAATATTTATAACTTTTTTTTACTAGCTCCGGGTCTTGAATCTCCTCAATAGGAGGCGCCGTGCGAAGAAACTTGAACATGCCAATTTCCTAAAAAGCTAAAGCTTAAAGAAGAGAAAAAAAGAGCCTAGTCTTCTCCCTCCCCTTCTGTCAACTATTTTCCTCGGGACCAGTTTTTTTCAAGGGATATCGCGACGCAAGACAAAGCCCTACCCCAGATGATGGGATAGGAAAGATTTATTCTAGAAGGAGATAGCTCAAGATGGGAGCGCCTGGCTCTAATTCTAATTGCAATTGTTTAACCTTCTCTATACCTGCCAATACTTCGTTGTAAACGCTTACTAGCGCCGAAAGTTTATTCTTATTTTCATTGTATTTGCGATAGCAATCTAAGATCCCTGGCTCTAGATCTATGCCGCATAACATCATGCCAAGAACAACAGGGAGGCTGCAGAGAAAGAAAGGGAAAAGAAGCACTAGCAAAATACAGTTTCTAACCAAACTGTCACGCTGTGCAAGAACTGTTGATTCAAGAGGAAGAACAACCTCATTTTTTGCTTTCATGATCGTATCATAAGCACTATTCACAACATTCCCTTCTTGCTGAATAACTAGACGGGCAATCTGTTTTTTACCCTCTGATATACTCGCTCTCAAAGAGTTCAATGCCGCTGTTTTACAAAAACCAATATTTGAACTGGCCTGTTGCAACCTTTCGCGCTCTGCAGATAGATCATATTCTTTGACCGTCGCACTCGCGACGACAAACATCTGACTATTTACTTCTTCCAACAAATTTTTAGTTGAAACTGACATGTTCATAATTGTTCCTTTATTATCTTCTTTTATCCTGCCAGACAAACCCCCCACCCCAGATGGCAGGAGGAAGAAAGGCTAGACTTAAGCGATTAACTTATCTTGTCTTGGAGGGAAATAGCTCAGGACAGGGGCGCTTGGTTGCTCTTCTCCTGGAGCGAAGATCGCGGCGCCTGGTTCTGCTAATTCTCTTAATTCCCCCGGCTCTAGTTCTCCCGGGATCGGCTCTAATTTTTCAGCTTTAATCCTCGCTATACTTTCTGATAACTCATTGAGAATGTCTAACATTGTTGACCGGTCATTTAAGATCTCCTTATAGTTAAGATAGAAATCTAAAACCCCTTCATATCGATATTGAGTGAATAAATTGATACAAATAAATATGCCGATAAAAATTGGCAAGAAGATAACCCTAAGTACACACCCAAAGTACAAACTCTCGAACGCGTTCTTCGTTGCCCAAAAATGACTCCCTTCTATAGCATCCCGCTGCTCGGATAAAATGCGTAAAATATTATCTAACTCTTTAATTCCTTGTCCTTCCGCAAAAGAAACAAGGCTTCTTTGGTCCATTAATATAGAATCCCTCAATTCGTTTATTTTTGCTTTTGCTTTACGCAGATTAAATGCGTTGAACCCTTCCCCTTCATAAATTGCATCTATTCGACGTATAGTAGATTCAATTGGTTCGCCTTCTTCTACCCCTATAACCTTCTCTGTTACCCAATCTAGAGGTAGAGCTTCTCTCTTAGAGTAATAGGCGAATTTCGTTGGAGGCAGAAACATCTTTGAAAGGATCCAGTCATGGGTGTCTATATTTTTAGATAGTTTGGATTGAGTTTTTACCTGATCTCTAATGCTATCTAAGTGACCACACACCTTTTCCCTAAAATCTTGACTCTGCACTTGTAACGACATAATTACACTCCTATTAGTTTTTATTTACGTTTTATTATATATATAACTAAT
>CAITMJ010000033.1 GCA_903893545.1 uncultured Chlamydiae bacterium | reverse complement strand
TGTGTTAATGGCGGTAGAGGTATTGCCCCTCCTGATGTTGCTCCTGATAGAGGGGTCCCAGGTCCTTGTGTTAATGGCGGTAGAGGTATTGCCCCTCCTGATGTTGCTCCTGATAGAGGGGTCCCAGGTCCTTGCGTCAAGGGTGGTAGAGGTATTGCCCCTCCTGATGTTGCTCCTGATAGAGGGGTTCCCGGTCCTTGTGTTAATGGCGGTAGCGGAGTTGCATCTCCTGATGATAAGGGGGTCCCAGGTCCTTGCGTCAAGGGAGGTAGAGGTATAGCCCCTGATGTGGGCGTCTTTGGTACATTTAACATGGCTTGGGTAAGATCTTGCTTCAGCGAATTCTTCGATTTTTCACTCGTTGGGTCTTGTTGGAACGCAGCGTGATCTTGTTCAAACTGAGCATGCTGCTGGAGTAGCTGCGGGTTCCCCATTGTTTGCGCTGTGTGCCTCATGGCTAGCATCGCCAGATTCATGACATTCAAAAAGGCGTCCTGCTGAGTTCCGTTAGACGAATTGGAATAGTTCTGGAGGGCTTGCTCAAACTGAGCCGCTTCCAATATATACTGCCCTGGCGTTACCCCACCCGACTGTTGGTTTGGCCCCGGCCCTGATACGCTTGACATGACTTATCCCCTTTTTCTAAACCAAATAAAAGAATCGGAATTTTCTTGCAAAATGAATTCAATGTTCTGCTTTGACTTTCTTGATTCTGGAATGAGGGTCGGTTATACTGTGGCCAAAAAGAGAGTTTTAGAATGGAATACTGGGTATTGGCGTTTTATGCGCTAGTGAAGCTCGATGACCCTCAAAGAGAGGTCGAAAAGCATAAAGATTTTTTTAAAACACGTGAGCTGACCTCGCGGATCTATATTTCGGAGCAAGGGATCAATGCGCAGATGAGCGGCCCTAGGGGGCAGGTCCAGGAGTACATGGATTGGCTTCAAGAGGATAGCCGTTTTGCCGACCTCTCTTTTAAAATCCATTCTTCCCCAAAGAACGTCTTTCCAAAGGCGACGATTAAGGTCCGAAAGCAGCTTGTCGCGATCGATTGCGAGGTGGACCTCAAAGAGGGGGGAGAGCACGTAGAGCCGGCCGTGTGGAAGGAGATGCTTGCCGCAAGAGATGAAGATACCCTCGTCTTGGATGTCCGCAATGACTATGAATGGAAGGTGGGGCACTTTGAGGGGGCAGAACTTCCTGCGCTAGAGACGTTTCGCCAATTTCCCGACTACGCAAAGCAGCTTAAAGAGACACGCGACCCGAAGAAGACCAAAGTGATGATGTATTGCACGGGTGGGATTCGGTGCGAATTTTATTCTGCGGTGATGAAAAAAGAAGGGTTTGAACAGGTCTATCAGCTAGATGGCGGGGTGATTCAATACGGTCTTGATGAGGGGCAGTCACAGTGGAAGGGTAAGCTCTTTGTCTTCGATGATCGGCTCGTCGTCCCGATTAGCGGGCAAGAGGCTCCTTCTATCGCTGTTTGCAAGCACTGCGGAGTGGAGGGCGATGTCTATTACAACTGCGCCAACATGGATTGCAATGCTCTTTTTGTCTCTTGTCCTGAGTGTGTAAAAAAGGAAAAAGGGTGTTGTTCGGGGGAGTGCCAATCGGGGCGAGTTCGTCCTACTTCTGGCGATGCAACTCCGTTCCGTAAATGGGACCATGAAGAAAAAATGCGCATGCGCAATGCCGTATGCTAAATTTTCGTCTAGATCTTAAGGGGCCTGTTCTTTCTGTAAGACTTGAGGAAGAGGGGCTTTCCCGGAAGATCTTCTATCTAGATACTTTGAAAGCTAAAGCGCAGGGCAAAGAAATTGCCGCTGTGGCGCTTTTGATCAAGCTCCATTTGCGCGGCAATGTGGGCAAAGCTGTCGACACGCTGAGTTTTCAAGAAATTGTCCTTTCTCCTGCTATTTCAAAAGAAGCGATCCTCTTGATGATCGAGACGGGGCGGCTATTTTTTCGCGGGCAGAAAATTGTTCTCGGGAAAAAGAGAGCAGCTCTTTGGAGAGGGGAAAAACACTCGGAAAAAACTGCGACGTTAAGAGCCTTTCTAGGAGAGCTTCCTTTAGAACTTGCCGATGCGCTTTTTGCCGGATGGGCTATTTACAAAAACGAATGGTTTGAGATCGAGACGGATGTACCTTGGAAGTGGATTGAGTTTTTTCGCTCTGGAAAGGTGCTCTTAGAAGGGGTTCATAAGAAGAATTTTCTCGAAGAGGAGCCGAAAGTTTCTTGGGAAGAGAAGGCAGAGGATTCACTTGCGGTTTTCCCACAGCTTGTTTTGGTCGATGCGGCGGGAATTTCTGCCAATCTTTGGATGGATTATCCGGGCGTAGGGAAGGTGGCGTTTGAAGATTTAGCGCCGGATATTCACGGCAGGACTCGACTGAAAAAAGAAGAGGCTTCTTGGGAGAGGGATCTTGTGGAAGCGGGGTATTTGCGAAAGACTTTAGGAAACGCCCGCTATTATTGCTCTGGCGAGAAGGTGCGCGAGACAATTCGGCTTTTACTGGACATTGGTTGGACTTGCATCGATATGCAAGGGAGAAAAATCTTGCCGCAGACATCGCTTGAGCTAAGAATTGGCAAAGAGGGAGACTCTCTTGTGGTTGAGGGCAAACTCCGGTTCCAAGAAAAAGAGGGAGTGGTTGCAAATAGTCAAAAAAGCCATCTTTTCGTAGAACTTGGGAGCGGTCATGTGGGGCTTCTCGATAAAAAGGAAGTGCTTTTAGAAGGAGAGTGGGAAGGAAATTCGCTTCGGTTGCAGAAGCGGCAAATTGGACAGCTCCTCCCTTTTTTAGAGCGAGAAAATGTCGACTGGGATGAGCCTTTAAAAAGGGTCGTCGCTGCGCTTAAAAATGGCGCAGGGCTCGAAGCTTGCAATCTCTCGAATTTCCAGGGCCAGCTTTTGCCCTATCAGCAAAAAGGGGTCGAGTGGCTTCAGTTTCACCAAAAATGGGGGTTTGGGGCTCTACTTTCTGACGAGATGGGGCTTGGCAAAACTGTCCAGGCAGTGGCATTTTTTTCCCAATTGAGGACAGATTTGCCCATTTTGATCGTCGCCCCGACTTCTTTGCTCTTTAACTGGCAGAGCGAATTGTCTCGGTTTTGGCCAGAGGCAAAGGTCTATCTCCATTCGGGGCCCGACCGTTTAAAGACTTTAGAGGGGTCTTTCCAGGTTATACTGACTTCCTATGCGCTTCTCCGGATCGATCAGGAGCTTTTGGCCGGATGTGAGTTTGAGGCGGCCCTTTTGGATGAGTCGCAAATGATTAAGTCTTCGAGCTCTCAGGTAGCTGGAGCAGCCTATCGCTTGAAGGCTCGTTTTAAGATTGCGATGTCGGGAACTCCTGTAGAGAACCGTCCCGAGGAGCTCTGGTCGCAGTTTCGTTTTATGATGCCCGATCTACTGGGCGAAAAATCGGAGTTCTTAAGAACTCCTTCCGAAGTTATCTATCGCAGACTCAAGCCGTTTATCCTCAGGCGCAGAAAAGAGGATGTAGCGATTGAATTGCCAGAGAAGATCGATTGTCCCACTTGGGTTGATTTTACCGAAGCGCAGGAGGCTCTTTACGATCGGGTGCTTTTGGGCTTTAAAAACGGCCTTCTTCGCAAAGTGCAAGCAGAGGGTCTTCAAGCACATCGTATGGAAGTGTTGGAGGCGATTTTGCGCCTTCGCCAAATCTGCGCAGATCCTCGGTTACTCGGGGAAGAAGAGGCCGGCGCAAAAGCGGAAATGCTTCTCATTGCAGCGCAAGAGCTGGCTTCTCTTGGAAAGAAAGTGATTGTATTTAGTCAGTTTACGACGTTTTTGCGCCTATTGCAGAAGGATCTGCGGGGTGTGGGGATCGAACCTCTTTATCTAGATGGTTCTACGGCAGAAGAGGAGCGAGGGCAAATCGTGCGCCGCTTTCAGGAAGAGGAAAAGCCGCATCTTTTCCTCTTAAGTCTTAAGGCTGGAGGCGTTGGCTTAAATCTCACAGCCGGAGAAACGGTCTTTCTTTTAGACCCTTGGTGGAATGATGCAGTCGAGCAGCAGGCGGTAGGTCGCGCTCATCGAATAGGGCAAAAAAAGACACTCTTTGTTCACCGCTATTTAACGCCTCATTCCATTGAAGAGAAGATGCTTGCGATCAAAGCAGCCAAAACCGCCTCAGCCGAGGCGCTTCTTAAGAATGAAGAGTCTACTTTATCGCAAGACGATCTACTTAAACTGTTTAGTTAAATTTGTCTTTTTTGTGATCGCTTTCCAACATTTCTAAGGCGGCAGCTTTTAGGGTTTTTAGGCCATCGGCAAATCCAAGCGCGCGTGTTAGCCGCTCTAAGTAGTTGAGCTCTGCGGATAACTGATCGTTGATTGTCTCTAGCTTGGCGATTTTTTTGATCAATTCTCTCTCTTTCATACGTTTCCTCCTTGGCAGTTCTATAAATATATCCTGCAAAAACCGTGCCACGGGAAAAGATGCTCTCTTTTCAATTGAAGAAAAATTGACAAAGCCTCAATCTGAACTCGAACGATCTTTACCAAAGGATTTGATATGAAGGAAAACCAGTTGCGTCATTTGTTTTTAATCGGGGTGATTAGCACTCTTGTCGGTTGCAGTTGCAATCCAAAAGAAGATATGTCTGCTACCCCTCCCGCTCCACCACAATCGTCGTCAGAAGATAAAGTGCCATGCAATGAAGATGAGTGCGATGAGACAGAAGCCGGAGAAGAGGCGAAAGTCCATGTGATTGAAATTGATACGCCCAAAGAAGAAAAGAGCGCAGCGGCAGAACCCGCTCCAGTAAAATCAGAAGCGCAAGAGGCCGTTGAGGCTAAAGTTCAGTCTTCTTCTGAATCTGCAGAGAGAAAGGTTGAGACTCCTTCTATGAATGAAGAGCCTACGACACAGCTTTTCGAATCCCTTCCAAGCACTCCGGTGTCAGAAAATACTGTTGTACTATCTCTATAAAGACTTTGTAAGAGGGCATACCGCGTATTCGTTGCGCGGTATACCTACGTAGATTATTCTGTCTCGAGCGAAAAGTCTGCGACTAGGTTCTCTCGGTTCGAGAGGATCTCAAACTTTTGCTGGCTGACGACAGCGCCTTTATAGAACCATTCGTGTTCTAGCGATTCGCTATTGAAAAACGAGCTAAGCCCATGCTTTTTGTCGTTTCTCCATTCGATTTCAGCAGTGAGATTGCCAAGATCGTCAAAATGGATTTCTATGCCGTGTTTTTGACCGTTGATGTAGGGGATTTCTGCAACTTTTGTCCCTTCTCGGTAGATCACTTTAAGGCCGTCGAGAACGCCATGGTTCCAATTGAGATCCATCAGCGGTTTCCCAGCTGAGGTGAATTTTTTCTGTTCCCCATGCAATTGATAGTCATGGTAGTGGGAAATAGAGTGGATGAGTCCATTTGGATGGAAATTTGTGCGCGTGGCCACAGTTCCGTTTTCAACGAGGTCTCGAGAAACTAAAGGCCCTAAGCGCTCTCTTTTGTACCGCTCTCCAAACCCTGCCTCGACTTGCCCCTCGAGTTCATGATCGGGGGTGAAATACTTACCTTCAACGAGGAGATCTCCATCGTACTCTTCGATCGAAAGGGGGGTCCCTTTTTCATCCCATGTGGTGGTGATTTTTCGGTCGTCGAATTCGTAAGTTTCTTCCGAGATCGGAATCCCTTCTAGATCATTCACAACCTCTTTGAGAAGGGTTCCTTGCGCGTAAATTTGGAGCCTTTCAATGACGGAGCTGTGGGGGAAGGAATAGGTCGTAGAGCCATTGAGCATGCCATTTTCGTACGAATGGATCACTTTTACGCCGTTTTTCAGCATGGAGACGATCTGTCCCTCTTGGTCGCGCTCTTGCCATTCTGCTTCAGAGACGTCGAATCCATATTTATGGACATATTTTTGGGAGACAATTGGATTTCCTGCATCGCCCGAAAAACATCCGGTCAATAAAAGAACAGTTGTCAAAGACAACCCTACATGTTGCTTTTTCATCGTAAGCCTCGCGTTGCTAAAGGGCCGATGTTACCGATGTGAATTTGTTTTTGCAAGAACTTCTTCAATCAATTTTGCATGTGCAGACTCAACTTCCTCGAAAGAAACGGTTTTGGTTTGGTCTCGATAGGTGAAGCGAAGCGTTGCGTTGGTCTTTTCTTCTCCTCGATAAAGATCGATCACTTCGAATTTTTCTAAAAGCGCCGGGGAGATCGTTTGGATCAGTTGCACAAGAGAGGCGATGCTCGTTTTTAAAGAAAGTGGGACGGTCCAATCGCGCATCGACGAGGGGAATTGAGAAAGAGGTTTCATTTTTGGAGAAGGGCCCTGCAATTTTTGAAGCTCTTCTGCATTGAGTTCGGCGTAGTAGACTTTTTGCTTGATGTCGAGTTTTGCTAAAAGCGCCGGATGCAATTCCCCAATGCTTCCAATGCATAGTCCATTTACAGTGAGGTTGGCTTGTCTTCCAGGATGGAATGTCGGATGCTCGGAGTGGGAAAATTCATACGAGGAGATGCGCAAGGCTTGGAGCAAATTTTCGACGAGGCCTTTGAGGTCGTAAAAATCGACATCGGAAGGTTTTCGATCCCAGTGAAGCGGAAATTCTTTGCCGGTCAATAAAATTGCGCTCATCGGAAATTCGATGGGCTTGCCATCTTGTTGAAAGTGGATTCTTCCAATTTCAAAAGCGGCTAATTGGTTATTTTTGTGATCGAGATTGGAGCTGATGACTTGCAAAAGGCCGGGAAGAAGCGAGGGGCGCAAGATAGAATATTCTTCCGATTTAGAATGGAGTGTTTGCAAGAGGGTATTTTTTGAGTGGGAGAGTTCTTGTGCGATTTGAGCGAGCTTTGGGGAGATGAGATCGCAGGTGAGAAATTCAGTCAGACCAAGCCCAACTAGGGAGTGGCGAAGTTTTGTCTCAAAGAGATAATTCGGATCGTGAGGGATCTCGGCAGTGGTGATTTTCGGCAGTGGTCTTTCAATGTGATTGTAGCCATAGATCCTTGCGACCTCTTCGATGAGGTCGACTTCCTCGAAAAGATCGTTTCGATAAAAGGGAACCGTGACTAAAAAGCCCTCTTTTTCCGCCTTTATCTGAAAGTTTAAGCGGCCAAAAATCGCTTCGATTTCACTCGAAGAGAGTTTTGTCCCGAGCACTTGATTGACGCGTGCTGGTCGGCAGTGGATCTGTCTAGCTTTAAACGATTCTTTCTTGCAGTCGATGGTTCCAGAGGTGAGATGTCCGCCGGAAATCGAGGCGATAAGAGACGCGGCTTCTTCTAAAAATTCTCCAATTGCATGGATATCGACCCCTTTTTCAAAGCGGAAAGAGCTGTCTGTGCGAAGGCCCATTTTTTTGGCGTTTACGCGGACAGAAATCGGATCGAAAAAGGCCGCTTCTAACAAAATATTTCGAGTGGTGTCAGAAACAGCGGAGCTAATCCCTCCGATAATGCCGGCAATCGCAAGTGGTTTTTTTGCATCTGAGATCAGAAGGGCGCCTACGGGGATTTGTAACTCAGCGCCATTTAACGCGCTAAAGGACTCTATTTTTTTAGCCGTGTCGATCTCGATGGTCGCCCCTTCGATCGCATCGAGATCAAAGGCGTGCATCGGCTGGCCGTTTTTCAAAAGGATGTAGTTTGTCACGTCGACGATATTGTTGATCGGGCGCTGTCCCGCTGCTAAAAGCTCTCGTTGGAGCCAAAAAGGAGAGGGGCCTACTTTGACATTCTCAATGATCTTAGCCATGTAGCGAGGAGCGAGTTTTTCCGCTTTGTTTTTGATCTGTATTTTGGAGGAGCCAGTTTGTTCTTTGAATTCTTTTCGATGGAGCGGAATAGCCAAGGCGGCTGAAAGCTCTCTTGCAATGCCAAGAGCGCTCATGCAGTGGCCGAGGTTTGGAGTGAGAGAAATTTCAAAGACAGGATCCCAAAGTAATTGGACGCAATCAGCGCCTAAGGGAAAATCAGCGGGAAGATCGAGGATTCCAAGGTCATCTGCATAGAGGGATAATTCTGAAGCAGAAGAGAGCATGCCAAACGATTCGACGCCGCGGATGGAGGCTTTTTCAATTGTTCGAAGTTTTCCGTGTCCATCGAGAAGCTGCGCGCCTACTTTGGCAAACGCGGTCAACATTCCGGCGCGGCAATTGTTTGCGCCGCAGATCACTTGAAACGTCTCTTTGCCATCAAACACTTCGGCTATTTGGAGCTTCTCGGCAGAAGGGTGAGGCTTTACCGATTGTACTTTCGCGACCACGACTCTGCTAAAGGGGGGGGTGGGGGCGTAAATTGCATCGACCTCAATTCCCAGAAGCGTCAGCGTTTCTTCGATTTTTTTAACCGGTAAGTCTATGTGTATAAAGGACTTAATAAGAGATAGTGGAAGTTTCATAGTGTCACTGCAATGTTCGAAAGCTTCCAGTGTACCTTGGACCTATTCCTATTTCAAGTGCTTTGCAAAAACTCGGGTAAACGGTATTTTTGTTTGAAACGAGGGATTATGGATCAAAATTGGGGTAAAAAATTTCGCATCTTGAATATCGCGCTTATGTTCAGTGGAGCGCTCAACATCGGGCTGATTGCCTCTTTGGTCGCATTTAGCCTACAGGAACGGTGTTCTTTGGGGGGCGAGGTTTCGAAAAAGGGCGACTTAGGCAATAAGCTTTCGAATGTAGCGGAGATCTCCGCGATGTCCAAATTGACGTTCCGAGAGCTCGTTACGCTCCTTACTAACCGAGAGTCGATTGAAGAGGGGTATACAAAGCGGGATCTTGCGCTCTCTACGTTAGTTTCCTTTCATCATTTCAATCTCGAAAAAGCGCTTGGCGCGTCGATCTTGCAGAAACGAGACATGATGCTTGGAGATGAATCGATTGCGCTTTATCCCGGTCTTTCCAATGAGGCGTTTGAAGCGGTGATTCGCTTTGCCTATCAGGAAAAATGGCCGTTGACGGCAAAGGGGATTTTTTCTCTTCTTCAAAAAAACGTGAAGGACGAGTCGCTTGAGAGTGCATTTTTGATCACGCCTGAATTTTATGCGCTGCAGGTTCTTTTTCAAAAGACTGAAGCGCCGCAAGATTCTGAGACTCTTTTCCGCTTGGCTCTCGAAGGGAATTGGGAGCTTTTAGATCGCTTTGCAAAAGAGCAATTGCAGCTTCTCGATCTTTCCGTGGAAAAACGGCGCCGGCTTTTACTGAGCTTTCTTGCGCATAAATCTCCGACCGCTGCAGAGCTGCTCCTAAAGACCGACTTCTCTTTTGCGCAGAAACGATTGGAAGATCAGGGGATTGTCGATCTTCTCTCTCTATTGAATCAAAGAACGGAAGAAGCGGAGAAGTTTTGCCACGCTTTGGCCACTTCTTTACGCAGCGATGTAGTCCGAAAGGCATCTATCCAGAAAATCTCGTTTTTTACCGGAGAGCCGGTGCAAGAGGTTCCCAAAGTAGCCGTTGTTCCGCCTATTGCAGCTCCTGCGCCCACTACCCGCTACCACACAGTGGACGTTGGCGAGAGCCTTTGGAAAATCGCTCGGACCTACAAAGTAAAAGTCGATGACATTGTCCTTTTAAACGGTATCGACAAGGATAAGCTCTATCCGGGGATGACCTTAAAAATTCCTTAAGGATTATCTAGGCCGCCGCGGCAGAAAGGATTGCAGCGCAAGATGCGCCAGGCGGTCTTGCCGCAGCCTTTGCAAATGCCGTGCTTTTGAATGGCTTCTTTGGCATATTCCGAACAGGTTGGAGTAAAGCGGCAGCAATGGCCCATAAAGGGACTGATGGCTGCCTGATAGAGGTCGATTAAGAATAAACAGAATCGTTTCATTGCTACGAGAATACTCATGAAAGAACATCCATTCCAGCACTTTTTAGAGACTTTTGTCCCAAAGGTCGCAAAAAAATCTAAACAGCTCAATCAGGCATTCTGGCTGCTCGAGACAACGGGAGCCCAAGATGCAGCCGATTTAAAGGCTGACCTGGATACGGAACTTCGGTTCTTATTCAATGATTCAAAGGTGTATGAGCAGCTTTTGGCTTGGGATCGGGACCCTGCGTTAAAAGAGCCTCTTTTAAAGCGGCAGCTCAATGTGCTTATCCGCTCTTTTAAGCAAAATCAGGTGCCCAAAGAGCTTTTGCAGGAAATGGCTGAAAAAGAGGCGGCTCTGGCCCAAAGCTACGCATCGTTTAGACCGGAGCTAGAGGGTAAAAAGGCCTCTGAGAACGATATTCTAGAAGCGCTAAAATTGGAATCGAATGTCGAGAAGAGAAAAGCGGTTTGGGAGGCTTCGAAAAAGATTGGGGCTGTGTTAGCGCCGCAAATTTTGGGGCTCGTCGATCTTCGCAATAGGGCGGCCAAAAGCCTTGGCTATTCCGATTATTTTCAGATGCAGCTCGATTTGCAAGAGGTAGATGCAAAATGGCTCCTTGCGACATTGGAAGATTTGGGCAAGAAATCAGACGCAGCGTACGCTAAGGTGATCGATGAGATCAATGCCTCTTTTAGAAAGAAGTTTAATACAAAAGAAGTGGGGCCTTGGTGCTGGACTAATCCGTTTTGCCAAGAAGATCCGCTCGATAATAAAGAGCTCGATACGATCGTCGATGGGGTCGACCTTGCAAAGAGAAGTGAAGCGTTTTACCAGCGATTAGGGGTTGATGTGGGGCCGATTTTAGCGCGTAGCGATATGCTTGAGCGGCCAGGGAAGAATCAGCACGCATTTTGTATCCATATCGATCGGACAGGAGATGTGCGTACGCTCAATAACGTTCGCTCTTCATTGAAGTGGCTAGAGACTGTGCTCCATGAGCTAGGCCACGCGATTTACGAGCTGGGATTTGATGAAAAGCTCCCTTGGCTTCTTCGCGAACCACCGCACATGATCACGACAGAAGCGATGGCGCTGATTGCAGGAAGGCAGGCGTATTTGGAAAATTCGCTCAAGTTTCTGATCGGAAAGTCGGCAGAGAAGAAAAAAGAGCTTTTAGAAAAGGTAGAAAAAAGCCTGCAGCGGCGGCAGCTGATCTTTAGCCGGTGGGTTCTTGTGATGACAGAGTTTGAGAGCGAGCTTTACCGCGATCCCACCCAGGATTTAAATGGGCTCTGGTGGCGCCTTGTGGAAAAATTCCAGAAAATAACCCCTCCAAAACACCGAGAAAAGGCGTTTGATTGGGCGTGTAAGTACCATATCGGACTTGCCCCGGTCTATTATTTTTCCTATCTTCTCGGCGAGATGTTTGCCTCTGCGATCCAGGAATCGCTTGCCAAAGAATGCGGCGATCATCTCCTTTCTTCAAAAAAGGCTGGAGAGTTTTTACAGAAGAAAATTTTTAACCCCGGCAATAAGATGCCATGGAGCGAGCTGGTACGGCATGTGACAGGGCACTCATTGACGGCCGAGGCCTGGATTCATGAATTTGCAAGTTCCTCTTGTACGTAACTCAGACAAGATGTATAGTTTTGACTTTCATTCTTGCGAAAGTGGCGAAATTGGCAGACGCACTACCTTGAGGTGGTAACGGGCTCACGCTCGTGAGGGTTCGAGTCCCTCCTTTCGCATTCTTCTTCTTCTTGGCATCGGTAGCTCAATGGATAGAGCACTTGGCTTCGGACCAAGGGGTTAGGGGTTCGAGTCCCTTCCGATGCAATTCCCCAAAAAACATATTTCTATTGGGGTGCGGGGCTTCCCCGCCTTTGTTGTGTTTTATCTCTCATGGTTCAATCTTTATAGCTTTTCTTCGAAGAGTAGATCTACTTCTCGGCAAACCTGCTCGTCTTTTGAGAGCGAAGCGAGGTGGGCAAATGATTTTGCGGCAAGAAGCTCTTGTAAGGGCGGGGGAAGGTCGTCGATAAGACCTTCTAGGGCCAGGAGCTTTAGGCGAAAGGCAGCCAGAAGAATGGCGGGCTCTTTAAAAAGGGGGAGCTTGCGTAGGCAGGCAAGGGCTAGGGTGAGAGGCCCTTGGGCATCTCCTCCGGGAACCTGCGTCCGGAGCAGGTCGTTTGCTAGCTGGCCTGCAGCGAGGAGAGAGGGGTAGTCTTTTTTTAGGTGAGACAGGTCGTCTAAGAGCGTCGCATCGGTGAGTGGGTAAAGTTCTTTTTGCGTTTTTTGAAACACCCATTCTGCAAAGACAAAAGGGGTCGCAAGGACGGGGGAGAGCTTTCCTTTAGTAAAAAAGGAGAGGAGGCCGCTATCTGCCGTCAACACTTTCAAGATCCGTTTTTGGCCGAGATAAGGAATCGATTGCAGTAGAAGGCCGGTGGTTTTTTCTTCAGTCATGTTGTGTATAACTCTATCATTCTTCTTGAAAAAATGCTTATGCGGGCATAAGATCGTGGAACAATTTAGGAGCATCATCTATGGCAAAGCCAGAAATCGAGCCGAATGCCGGCTATAATATTTCGATCGTCGGAAAACATTTTCAGATTACGGATGCAATACGAAACTATGTGTTTGAAAAGCTCAATAAAGTGGAAAGGCTCGCAGATCACATCATCGATGTAGTTGTGACTCTAGATGCCCAAAAGCTCGAACACTCTTGTTCAATCTTGATGAATTTTATCCATTATCACATCAAAGTAACGGCAAGCACTGACAACATGTACTCTGCGATCGATAAGGCGACAGATCGTTTGGTAAGATTGATTTCTCGCTATAAAACAAAGCTTCAATCGCATCGCTTTAAGGATTTAAGCACCGTCGATATTCACGTAAATGTGATTCAGCCGCTCCAAGACAATCTAAAGGTGATCAATGAAGACATTGAAGCGGAAAATGCCCGCATTGAAGAGGAGCGGTTTAGACTGCATGCAATCGTCGCAAGAGAGACCATGAAGTTAAAGACGCTGACCCAAGATGAAGCGGTGATAAAAATGGAAATCGCCGATGAACCTTTTTTAATTTTCCGCTCTGAGGAAGACCAAAAGGTCAAAGTGATTTACCGTCGCAAAGATGAAAATTACGGTTTGGTTCAGATCCAGTGAGACCTGAAGAGAAAGTTCGCCAGGCGCTTTTACAGCAGATGCTCGGGGTTCTTTCTTTCCCTAAAGGACTCGTTTCCGTAGAAGCTTCGATCGCCGCAAGAAGGCGCGCAGATATTATCGTCTACCTGCAAAATGGTGCCGCTTTATTGCTGATCGAATGCAAGAGAGCATCGATCGATGAAGATGCTTATGCGCAGGCAATGGGCTATAATTCGAGCCTGAAGGCTCCTTTTTGGTGCTTGGCACATGCGGGTGGCATTCGAACGTTTTGGAAAGAGGCGAACGAAATTAAATCAGTGGGTTTCTTGCCCCCCTATCCACAATTACTGCAACGGCTCCATGGACAACCGAACTCTTAACATAGAGAAGGTTTATGAGCGGTATTCGAGATATGCGCTCTTCGCTGCTCATTGGAAGCCAAAAGAAGTGGCGGCCGTAGAGCTCATTCTACCAGATAAGCTCGAAGAGATCGAAGTACTCTATCTTTTTGCCGCCTCTTTTGCCTATGAGCAGTTCAAAGTTTGGCTCCATAAAAATCCGGAGCGCCGCCTTGTCTTTATCGAGGAGGATCCGGGGGGCATTGCAGCTCTTTTGGACCATGAGACCGATCTTTTTGTAGATCCGCAGGTAGAGCTTGAAGTTGGTCCTTTTGATCCGGCAGATCTTGCAGAGAGATATCCGGCGGGGAGGATCGAACTTCTCGCGGCAAAAAAGACGCCTCGCCTCAAGAAAATGAGGATGGAGCTTTTTCGAAAGACAACCATTTCCCACTCTCTTGTAACCGAGCGGCTTTCCGGCTATCGGCTATTTGACAATTTCGTTCAAAATATTCCCCATGTAAAACGGGCTTTTTATGCCAATCGTTTCCACAACGCTTTTCTAGGGAAGACTGCAATTATCTGCGGCGCAGGACCTTCTTTAGAGGCGGTGATTCCGCTCTTAAAAGAGCTCGAGGGAAGAGCTGTTGTGATTGCGGGGGGATCTGCGGTTGCGGCTCTGAGCAAGCAGGGGATTGTGCCCCATTTTGGGATGGCGGTCGATCCGAATGTGGAAGAGTATCACCGATTTTGTCACGACTTTGCCATCGAATGCCCTCTTCTTTTTTCCACCCGTTTATTTCCCGCCGTATTTACCACTTGCAAGGGCCCTTTTGGATACTTTCGCTCTGGGATCGGCGGCGTGCTTGAACTTTGGATGGAAGAGACTCTAGGCCTTACCGAGCCCCTTCTTAGCCAAGATCTCTCGGATGAATCGCTCTCCGTTTTAACCATTTGCCTTTCCTTTGCGCATCATTTAGGCTGCTCGACGATCATTCTTGCCGGCGTCGATCTCGCCTACACGGGCGGGAAGCGCTATACAGCGGGAGTTTGCGACGGTAAAAAAATTGAAGCGGTGACCGCTTCAATAGATCGCCTTGTGCGTAAAAAAGATAAGCGGGGAAAATTCGTCGATACCGCTGTGCGCTGGGTTATGGAAGCTTCGGCCATCGCTCATTTTGCAAAAAAACATCCGGAAGTTCGCTGGGTCAATGCCGCAGAAGGGGGACTTCGGATCGAGGGGTTTGAAGAGATTGCCTTGCAAAAGATCGCCTTTCCAAAGAGAGAGAAAATCAGAGAAAAAGTCTCCGAGCTGATCGCGGCGCACCCGATGCCCGAGATGAAGCGAGATCTTTCGCAAGAGATCAAAGAGAGTTTAGAGCGAATGATCGGGCATTTAGAAGTGTTAGCCGGTGAAAAAAAGGGATCAAAAGCGCTCGCAGAGTTTGAAATGAGAGAGGAGTTTGTCTCTTCTGTGCTTTTCTACGGAATGGAGAAGGCTTTGTATCAGGTGGGAAAGCGCTCTGACGATAAATGGACGCTTTACCTAGAGATTGCCAGAAAATATATGGTTATTCTTCAACCGCGTATTCCTGCAGCTTGTTCCGAAGCGTCCGGGCGCTGATTCCGAGAAGCTCTGCAGTTCTTCCCCGATTTTGTCCTTGCGCTTCTAACGTATCTAAGATGAGCCGTTTTTCTAAAGCATGAAGTGTTGTGGCCTCTTTTTTGATTGGCGGCATGCTATCTAAATACAAATGTTCGCTATCGATGATCGGATCAAAATCTAAGACAACGGTCCGTTCGATGATGTTTGCAAGTTCGCGGACATTGCCCGGCCAGTGGTAGGCAAGAAGCTTTTCCTCAGCCCGCTTTGAGATTGTTTTTTTCGGTTTATGGTTTTCGATGCAGAAACGGTGCAAAAAATATTCTGCCAGCGGCAAAATATCTTCCACTCGTTCCCGTAGCGGCGGGATGTGGATTGGGACGACATTGAGGCGATAGTAGAGGTCTTCTCGAAACAGCTTCGATTCAATCGCTTCTATCATCGGTCGATTGGAAGTTGCCAAAATGCGGACATTGACTTTGATGCTTTTGGTTCCTCCGACCCTCTCAAATTCCATCTCTTGGATAGCGCGGAGAAGTTTTGCCTGCAAGTTGAGTGGAATCTCAGTCACTTCGTCGAGAAGGAGGGTCCCTTTATCGGCCAGTTCGAATCGGCCGATCTTACGCAGGGCAGCGCCGGTAAAAGCGCCTCGTTCATGGCCGAAGAATTCCGATTCGACGAGCGTCTCTGGGATTGCTGCGCAATTGACTTTGACAAATGGTTGATTGATCCGAGGGGAGAGGCGGCAAATGGCCGCTGCAATGACCTCTTTTCCGGTTCCCGATTCGCCCGTAATAAAGACCGACGCCTGGCTTTTTGCGATTTTTTCCAGATCGCGAAGGATCTTTTTCATAGAGCGGCTATTGGCGATCAGCGCAGGGCATTTAAAGAGCGTCTGCTCTTCTTGGTAAAAGCGCGTTTCGGCCATTTGCCGAAGATGCTCATTTGCCTTTTCTACATTGATCTCCAAAGCTTCTAGAGAAAAGGGCTTAATCAGGAAATTAAAGGCTCCAAGCCGCATTGTTTCCACAGCGGTTTCGATACTTCCAAAAGCCGTTGCGACGATGACAATGATTTGAGGGTGCAATGTTTTTGCCGCTTTTAAGACATCGAGGCCACTTTTGCCCGGCATTTTTAGGTCAGTGATTACCATTTCAAAGGAGCTTGTCTGCAACTTGGCGATCGCCTCTTCTCCATTGGCAGCCACGGTTACATCAAATTTTTGGCGCCGAAGCATCTCAGCGACAAAATCGCGGATGAGAGGTTCATCATCTACTACGAGAACACGTTCAATCATGAGCACCTCTTTAAAGGGAGCGTCAGGAGGAATGTGCTGCCGCGGCCTAGCGTAGAGCGGACTCCAATCGATCCACCATGTCCCTGGATAATTTTTTTAGTTTCGACAAGGCCGAGGCCATTGCCAGTTCTTTTGGTCGTAAATAGGGGAGAGAAGAGGGAGTTTAACTGCTCTTCATTCATTCCAATTCCGGTATCTGAAATGGAGATTTGGCAACTCAGCTCGTATTTCAATAAAGAGACCGTCAATTCGCCACCCGCGTCCATTGCCTGGATCGCGTTAAAAAAGAGATTGAGGAGAGCCCGTTTTAAGGCATCGGGATCGACGGGGACAAGGATCGGTTCATCTGGAATATGGAGGATGAACTTCACATTCGTTGGGAAATTGGGATCGATCTTAAACGCTTTTGCCGTTTGCCTCATGAATTGAGAAAGATCGATCGTCTGTTCTACAAGTTCTATCGGCCGGGCATATACAAGAATGGTTGTCACGAGCTGCTCTAAAGCCTTAGTCCCTTCGATAATGCGGCCAATCATTTCCTGGAGATGGGGCTGGTTTGAGAGGTCGCGAAATAGCAAACTCGCAAATCCCCGGATCCCGCCGAGGCTATTTCGAATCTCATGGGACAACTTTGCCGCCATTTCCCCGAGTTCCTTCATCCGGTCGGTTCTTTTGGCCATCTGCTGTAGCTTTTGCCAGGCGGTAATATCGCGAAGAAAGAGAATGAGGCCGTGCTCAGCCCTTGGCCCTTCGCAAAAAAACGATGTTGAAATCTCTAACTCCATGCCAGATAGTGACTTGTAAATCAACCCGTGAGAGATTCCGTAACGAAGAGATTCGCGCATGGAAAAGCCGAAATGGTCATCGGGAAAAACATCCCAAAAGCTTCTCTGCAAAAGAGCCTCTTTTTCCTTGTTGAATAGTTTTAAAACCGCATCGCCGACAACCTGGAAGTTGCCGCTGACATCGAGCATTAAAATCCCCTCTGAAAGTCTTGGCAAAAGAACATTTGCAAAAGCGAGCGTAGCCTGGTACTTTGGTTCTTCGTTTTGTCTGCAATGGAGTTGAGGTTCAAGCATGGTTACCCTGTTAAACCGGACTATACGGATTTGCGGATTAATCTCTATCCTCGTGAGCTGCTCTGGATTTGAACGCTCTGAACAGGAGAAAGTTCGGAGACGAAATAGCAAGGGGGAATACATCTACCGCGCCGAGAACGATGTTTTTTCTCCCATCGCCCCTCCCCAGCACATGCCGCGTAGCTCCTACCCTTGGGAAACCGAAGCCCATCTGCCTCGGATCACAAAGGAGTTTTTTCGCTGTAAAGGCTCTCCGCTCAATGCTCCCTATACTTCCTTGTCTGACCCTGAAAAGCCCGCCCTGCTCGCCGACTGCGATGGGATGACTCGCCACGGCCTACCCATCATTGGGGGCAAAGAAAACGTCTACCCTATCCTCCTCGAGCTTATGAACTACCTGCAAAAAAAGACTGGAAAGCGAGTGGTCATTACAAGCGGTCATCGCTGTCCTGCGCACAACTCTTACACCGACCCCTCGAAAGAAGCCAAGGCTTCAAAACATCAAATTGGCGCTGAAGTAGACTTTTACATCCAGGGGATGGAAGACCAGCCCCTTGAGATCGTGACCCTTCTCATGCAGTATTACCAAGAACACCCCACCTACAAAACTCAAAAAGAGTGGATCACTTTTCAGCGCTATGACAAGCCTGACGCCAAAGTGGATACCCAGCCCTGGCTCAACAAAGAAATCTTCATCAAGCTCCACCAAAAAAACGAAGGGCGTAATGCCGATAATCGGCATCCCTACCCCTATCTTTCCCTTCAAGTCCGTTGGGACCGCAACAAAGCCGAGAGAGTCCTCTTTGATTGGGAAAAAGCCGCTAAAGGCTACCCACATAGTTAGAGCTTTTCTTTTGCAAATTCTGGACGCCAGCTTTGGCAAAAGCCGATTTCTGAATCACGTTGTGTATAAAATCCTCCATCGCTTAAAATAAGCGGCTTCACATCCTATGCCGGTGTGGCGTAATGGTAGCCGCGGTAGACTCAAAATCTACTTCAAGCAATTGAGTGCTGGTTCGAGTCCGGTCACCGGCAACAGAAAAAAGAGAGGCCAAAGCCTCTCTTTTTTTTTGTCGGTGACCGGACTCGAAGTGGCAACGATGAAATTATATCTACTCATAATCTCATATTGAGAAATGATGGAAAAAAGGAAGCAAAGAATTTACAAGTCATCCATCTTAATCTCCCCGAAGATTTCCAAGTCTTCCCAGCGGTAGATTACGAGGTTAAGAGGCTAAAAAACGGAGTGGCCCTCCTGTTCCCTGTTTATAATTGGATCAGTGACGTTCCTATACCTCTGTGGATTGTTCGTTAAACAAATTTTGTTTCTTCTATTTTCAAAATAATCTCTCTTTTTTCTATAAAAATATTTTATAGCTAATTTACAATTCGTGGCCTTGGTACTTAAGGAGTAGATCATATGACTGGACCACTTGAAGAAACCTCACTAAAAATCGCAGTTTTTAGAGGGAAGCAGATCCGAAAAATCCTTCACCAAGGCGAATGGTATTTTTCTATTATTGATGTAGTTGCAGTTTTGACAGAAAGTCCTAATCCTCGCCGCTATTGGTCTAATCTCAAGATACAACTCTCTGAAAATGAAGGGTTCGTTCAACTGTACCCAAAAACAGTACAATTGAAATTACAGGCTCCTGATGGGAAAATGAGAGAAACAGATACTGCCAATACAGAAACTCTCTTTCGGATTATCCAGTCTATTCCATCTCCAAAAGCCGAACCTTTCAAGCGTTGGCTGGCAAAAGTTGGCTACGAGCGCATTCAGGAGATAGAAGACCCAGAGCTTGCTGCCAAACGAGGCAGGGCCATATACAAGGCCAAAGGCTATCCAGATGACTGGTTGAGAAGCGAATGCGCGGTATAGCCATTCGCGAACAATTGACGAATGAATGGGAAAAACGGGGCGTTAAGGAAGAAAAAGAATATGCAATACTTACGGCAGAGATCGCCGAGGCGACATTTGGTCTCAAGCCTTCCGATCACAAAAAGTTGAAGGGGCTTCAAAGGCAAAATCTTAGAGATCATATGACCCATCTCGAGTTGATTTTCACGATGTTAGGAGAGGCATCGACAACAGAAATTGCCGTTCAGAAAGATGCGCAAGGATTTCGTCAAAATAAGAAAGCCGCCAAAGAGGGTGGCGAAATCGCCGGCGACGCAAGGCATGCGCTAGAGCAAAAAAGTGGTCGCAAGGTAGTCAGTAAATCTAATTTCTTAGAGGTTAATGCTGTCGAAATGGAACTGCTTCCTGAGAAATGAAACGGATCGACTATGTTATTGCTGATCGATCGACGGACACCTCAAGAGAAAACCGATTTCCTCGAAGTACGATTGGTTTTCTCGAATGTAAAGAGGGAATGATTCATCGACGGGTACAGAAGAGGTTCTCCAAACTGGGCTTTCTTCTCTTTTGGCTTCTTTGTATTCGGGTGTATCCCATTCAGAATGGGAGTAAGCTCCGAGTTTATACAGATACCTTTCCAAACCCCCTTGATTCGTGAAATGCCAGCCATTGCCAACCCCCGGCACGTCGTATCGAAGTAATCTCGTTCCATCGCAAGTAAGTCTTTTCAACTTATTAAAAGAGGTCGCGACCGTTCCTCTCCATAAGGCGCCATCCGGGACTCTGTTGAGAAAGAAAGAGTGTAATTTTTGGTTGACTGCAACGACCAAGTTTTGCTTTCCGCGCAAAGCGACGACGATTTCCTTAACGCTCTTTGCCGAAACGATTTCATCGACATCGGAGATCAGAATGACATCATTTTCTTCGCATTCCTCCAATCCCTTTATAATCATGTTTCTATGATACTTCTCCCGCCTCCAAGCACATTCCGATTCAAAGTGATGATCGATCGGAATATAAATGATCTTATCGGCGAATTCTTTGAAACTGTCCGCAAATTTCGCAAAGACGAGCTCCTTGGGATTGCCGCGGAAAGTTTCGATAGCCTCTACAATCACAAATTTATCGACGACAGGAGCCATCTCATGCAGGCGGATATCCAAGACTTCCACTTCGTTGAGAAACAAGAAGCAATCATACACTTTCGAGTTTGCATGGGGAATAGCCGCGGCAAGCAGGTAAAGAATGAATAATCTACATCTCATCTAGTTCCTTTAGGTTCTTCTACAGCGCCAACTTTGGCAAAATCCGATTTCTGAATTACATTGGGTATAATGGGATCTTTCAGTTTTTTTCAATCAAAAGTTCTGATTCCAATTGTCTCAAAAATTCTCAGAATATATCGTTTCGTCTAAACAAATGGAGCTGGAATGAAATTGAAGTGGGCTCAATACGCAATAGCGCTTCTGGTTATAGGAAGCGCATATGGTTTTATTGTATCCGATAAGGAGCTAAAAAGAGTCGTTAGTCCAGCGATTGTCTTCCTCAAGACCCATCTCCTTCATTCCCTCCTTTCCGAAACACCCGACACTCATGATATCGTAAGGCTTCTTCGCGTGTATCGAGCCTATGATGCAGAAGGTCCTATTCAACTTCGGCGTATTGGGAGAGATCGTGATGGCGGCTATGTAGTGCCTGAAATTGCAATACAGAAGGCTGACGCCGTAATGGGATATGGGATTTCAGATGATATTTCATTTGAAGAATCGGTAGCAGCCATTTATGAGAAACCCTCTTGGGGATTCGATGGCACTTGCCCTCCCGTAGAGACTACACATGAGTTATGTCATTTTGTCCCTTTATGCATTGTAAGTAATAAACAGATGAGTGAAGGAAGGAACGCCTCTTTTGATGAGCAGGTTGAAATGTTGGGCATAAGAGGCAAGAAGCTTTTTGTGAAAATGGACATTGAAGGGAATGAATACGATACGCTGCCAGATCTTTTGCAACACACTCGTGATATTACAGGAATTGTTCTAGAAATTCATTTTCCTGCAGATAACCAGATTGCCGAGGCGCTCAATCTATTGAGAACATTGGACAAAGACTTTCTCTTGGTTCATGTTCATGGAAATAATTATTGCCTAGACCATTTTGTTACTAGTAATTCTACAGGTCGCCTTCCACGGGTGATGGAACTTAGCTATATCAACAAGCGCCTCGTCGAAAAATACGAAATTTCTCCAGATCAATCCCATCCTACAAAGGATGATCTGCCGAATAATCGCGATGTATCCGATATGGAATTTGCGATTTTGGATCTTTAATTGGCTTAATTTCTGACGAAAAAATTTTATTAGGATAGGTTCTTGGTTGAGAATAAAATTTTTTCTATGTACAAAGGTTCTTTAACCTTGTGGGCAGGGCATGAAAAAGGTCTATTTTCTTCTTCTGGGGATAACTTTTGCTGGTTTTGCAAAAGAAACGCCAGCGCCAGTGCCGCAGATCCAAGAATACAATGTGTTCTCTCGTGCCCAAGGGAAAATAGCGAGTCCAAGGGCCCGCGCATGGGGAGTTTTTCTTCAGGCAGAATTTTTGTACTGGTCCTCGTACGAAGATGGGCTGGAATACTCCTATCGCCAAGATTCTCTTGGGAGCACGACTCCAGGAACTGACCCTACTACGATACCGATCATTGACAATGGCAAGTTTACCAAGGTCGGAGGTTCCTGGAAACCAGGTGTTCGCGTAGAGGGAGGAATCCACACTCCTTTTGACAATTGGGATGTCTATGCCCGCTGGACACAGCTCGTAGGAACGATGAATAATTCTTCGAGCATCGATTCTTTAGACAATGCCAATATCGCCCCCATTTGGTTAGGAGCCGGATACCAGACCGGATACAATCCGGTTTTACAATCATCTGCGACTTGGAATCTTCACTATAACGTCGTAAATTTCGCTTGCAAGCGGACCTATTTTTCGAGTTCTCAACTGGCGCTTAGCGTCCATTCGGGAGTGCAGGGCGCATGGATCAATCAGCAGTTTCAGGCAAATTATGCAGGAGGAACTGTTGTGAATAATCCGACTTATTTTAAGGGAAAAAATAACTTTCAGGCAGTGGGTCTTTTTTCTACCTTTGGAATGTCTTGGCTGGTGTCGAATCAATGGAAGATTTTGGGAAGGTTTCAGGGGTCTTTGAATTTTGGCAAATATAAATTAGAGCAGCAGGATCTGTCTGCTGTGTTTGATCGCGCTTCGAGCTTGTCTTACAGTGTGCACGATGTCTTAGATCAGAGATCTTATCGAACTCGTTTTGCTTACGAGGCGGGATTGGGAGCGGAATGGGAATGTGCATGGAAAAAACAGTCAAAACTCGCCTTCCAAGTGATGTATGACTTATCCGAATGGATCCACCTCAATCAATTGCGCAGGTTCACATTTGTAAACTCTTCAAACAGCAGATATTTTTATTCGGCCAACGGCAATTTAGGTTTCCAAGGATTTTCCTTTGCAACGCGGTTCGACTACTAGGGTGATGGAATGAAGAAAATAGGAATGTTACTCTGTGTATTTGGAAGCGCCCTCTTTGGAGAAGAGCCGGGATGTCGGCAACTGTTTATCAACGGGACCATAGGAACTTGCACGCCTACAGCGTCTGCCACTGTAAAGGGGATTTACACGATTGTACGCGGAGACTTTCTCTTTTGGATTGCAAGGCAAGATGGATTGGAATACGACCTTTTAAGCAATACTCTTTTGCCTGTTCAAATCATGCAAGGCGTTTCTGTCCGCGAGGTCGATTTTCAGTGGAGCCCTGGATCGAGAATTTCAGTGGGCGTGAGAAATTTGCCCGATGATTGGGAACTCAAAGCGTTTTGGACTCGGTTTTTTACGAGCGCTTCGCAAAAGACTGAGGTAGCAGCTGGCAATGGACTCTTAAATAACGGTGTGTGGAATGATGGAGTTGGGATTATCGAATCGGCAGATATGACGCAGATGTCTGCAAAGTGGCATTTGCACTACAATTTGATCGATGGGGGGCTTTCTCGCTCTTATTTCCTCGGCAAAAATCTTTCGACAGATCTTTCTTTTGGAGCCGCAGGCGTGTGGATTCATCAAGGCCTCGATGTCAATGAACAGAATGCAACCGCCGCATCGACGCAATATACAATCATCCCTTCCGAAGTAACCCTGCGACCGGAATTAGAGAGTTCGTATTCTGCAGGAGGGCTGTTTTTACGAGCTAGTCCTCAATGGAATTTATCCTCTTCTTGGAGCGTGCTAGGGACGATTGCAAGTTACATTGTCCACGGCGTTTTTGAGATCGACCAGAAGTGGCTCGTGCCGGAGCTTGCAGATGGAGACTTGAAAATGCGCAAATCTTCTCAAAGGACGCGCATAGGATTGCAAAGCGCGCTTGGCTTGCAGTGGCAAACTTCTCCGACTCGAGCGAATTTGCGCGTGGCGATCGCTGCTCAGTACGAAGGGATTATTTGGTTTAAACAAAACCTCTTTTCTCAAGTGAATACGACGTTTGCGCAAAACTACGAAAGGCGTTCAGATTTAGAAATGCAAGGCCTTTCTCTATCGATACGATTGGATTTTTAAGCGAGGATATCATGAACCGATTGCGAAACTCTCTCTCCTTTGCTTGTCTCCTTGCGTGGGTCGGTATCTTTGCAGCTGTAGGGGAAAAGGTCCCGTCAACGTTCCCGGCAAACTATGGATATGGATTTGTCGGCGCTGAATTTTTGTATATGGCGGCAGATCAAGATGGTCTTTCTTACGCATGGACGTTTCCTGAGATTTACCCGGCAGCGATAGGTCATTACAATCGACAGGGACCTTTGCCCAATGGGACTTCTCACGATGTCGATTTTTCGTGGAATCCCGGATTTCGATTGTTGGCGGGGTATCGGTTCGAAGCGCAGTCTTGGGAGGCTTCTTTGATTTGGACCTACTATCAAAGCCATTCGCAGAGTTCTGCATCCATTTCATCTCTTGCGACAGATACTCTCATTGCGACCTGGTTCCCCGCTGGCTTCCGCATGGCAGCGTTCGTAGCAGAAGATGCCTCTTTAAGCTGGACTCTCCACTTCAATACATTGGATCTTTGCCTAGCGAGATCATCGTTTGCGACAAGTAGGGTCTCTATCGATCCTTACATGGCATTTACAGGGGCGTTTATTCATCAACAGGTAAAGAGCTCTTATAACAATGGATCCTTTCTCAATCAAACTGGTGGAGGAGCCGGGGCCGAAAACGTCTCTATGTCGATGCAGAATAATTTTGATGGTTGGGGGCTAAAGCCCGGCGTGAGAACCAACTGGTTTCTGAACAAGCAGTGGAGCTTGTATGCCAATGGAGCTGCCTCTCTTTTATTCGGAAGATTTGCCACGGAGCAAAAAGGGGTCATGTCTGGCGCCGCCGATCTGGAGTTACTCGATGCAGAGGACTCGTTTTTTCAAAATGCTTATGCGATGGAACTGGCTGTAGGGGCGAAGTGGGCGATGTTTTTCAACAGTCAAAAGAGACGGCTTTCCGTTTCTGTAGGATACGAAATGATGAGTTGGTTTGATCAAAATCAGCTCTTTAACTACTTCTTTATCGATCAAGCGCCTGGAGCGGGACAGCCTTCTCAGGGAGATCTTGGTTTACAAGGGATAAATGCGTCTATGCAAGTGGATTTCTAGGGCAAGGTAGAAAGATGAAGAGATTGCTTTATATTGTGTATATTTTATGGGCGATGCGAGGCGCTATGGCAGCTCCAGCCGCAATCGCTCCTGCGCCGATTCCAAATTGTGTGCCCGTGGTGCTCGTCAACAATACAGGGCAGGCAGATGATCAACTCTATTTCATTGCCCATGCGCTAGATCCCTGCGGCCTTCCTTGCTATTTGGTCCCCGATTTGACGACGGGGATTTGTAGTTATGTCTATCCGAATGTAGATGGAACTCCGAGTTCTGCAGCGCTGAGTATCACCTTCGATCAGTTGCCTCCGGCGAAGAATATAAACCCACAGCCAGGCGATGCCTTTGTGATCTACTTGCCGGTCTGTAGCTCTGCAAGAGGATATATTTCTATCGGGCAGCCGATGTATTTGCCGACAATTTTTAATCCGGCTCCTTCGAGAATGGTATTGGATATTGGAGATAGCTCTGTCACAGCGCTCAACGATGTAAATTACTATACGCTCTATCAAGATTTTGAGTTTGGCCTGGTCAATTATGACCCGGCTGCAAATACGACATCGACAGTCGCCACGACCTTGTACATCAACTTGTCTTGGGTCGATTATTTTTGCCTTCCGATGCATCTGGCTGCGTATAGTTATACAGGGACAGGGACAGATCCTTTAAACCTAGGGCAACCCTATTCCGGTACGTTGACAAATCTGACACGGGAAAACGTAATCAACAATATGAATACCGTTTTTAGCGCAGCCCCTTTAAAGAATGCTTGGCTGGGCTTGGAGATCCCTTTTTATGCAAATCCTTACATTGTATCTGGAACCAATCGCATTGGAAGCACTCGAGTATTGGCTGCGAAAAATAGCATCGCTTTAGGGAGTACAACACAATTTAAAAATGTAAGTTCGACAACCAATCCGGCCCAATATTTCCCTTCCGATTATACATCGAATACAAGCAATGGGCCTTTAACCGGCCAGTCGTATATGTTGGCGTTATATAATTATTATCTTTCCCATAGTTTCACATTTACGATCACCCCTCCAGAGAACACGACATCAAATACGTATACATTGACGTCGGTTTCCGGGACGACTGGGCTTTTGCAATTTACCGGCTCGGGAACAGCTCCCGTCCCTCCGACAACACAGCTTCAGTTATTTTACGATGGGGTGCCGACTTCGACAACAGGAGACACTGAGGTCACTACAGAGCAGCTTCTTAGCGGATCGGTTTGGCCATTTAGCCCAGCCATTGCGGTCGGCTATACCAATGAGCTATCAAAAGCTGTGAGTGCCTTATTTAGTATTGGGCAAATGCCAGTGATTGCTCCATTTACCTCTCCCTTTGTTTCTAAGGCAGCCTCTTCGTTCAATGCGCCTGCCGAGGTTCCTCCTGGGGGATTTGGAGAGTTAGATCCTGTCAGTCCGAATAAGAATAGTTATTTTCAGGCGATTCCCGGGATTCCTTCGACTTGGACAGGCGGTCCTTGGAACAATTTGTACGTCGATGCCTTGCACCAAAATTTGGATGGGCAAGGGGTTGCGAGTTCTTCTTTGCCTTATGCCGTGTTGAATAATGTCAATCTCGGCCTCGGCTACGCGTATGATTATGATGACTTACTCGGGATGGCGGGACTGATGGCGATGCCAGTGCAAGATGGCAATGGAAACCCGTATACCGACACAAGCGATTCTACCCAAAATAGCCCGTATGTCGTCGTTGTGATGGAGAGTTTATCGCTCACACCCGTTCAAGAGATGGACATAAACAACGATACGTATACCTATTCTGTGAGTCTTACTCCTGCACCCAATGGAGTGACTGTTTCATTCATGTATTATTATAAGTCATCTGATGGCACGCAGATTTTGCAAAATACGATTGTGCCTCCCACTTCAGGAAATACAGACTACTTCAATGTCTATGTCGATGCAACTCACCCATTCCAGGTCGAGTTCCAATACAATAGCCAAACGTATGTATTTAACATCAATTTACAAAGACAGATTGTGACTCCATCGAGCGCTGCGAACGCCTACTCGACACAAACGCAACAGTTGTTAGAAGGGGTTACATTTTCTGTCCCCATTACCTCAATTGAAGCCCAATTTCCCAAGCCTTTAGAGCCTTGGTTTGAAGTGACAACTCCTAATTTCGGAATTAACGTAGCGAGCTCTCCACCAGGATGGCCGGGATAGAAATGATGAATAGAAAAAGATTAACTCTCCTAATTGCCATTTTTCTCAGCGCCAATTTGAAAGGCGATGCTCCCTTTACTTGGGTGGGAAGTCCCAGCGGCGACATGAATAATCCGTTGAGTTGGCAGTCTAACTCGACGCCGTCTAGTGGAGATGAGCTCCTTTTTACGTACACATCTCCGTCGAATTTCACGGTGATTCAAAATGTTGCCAATCCCTATTCCCTTTCCGTGGGATACCCCAATACGAGCACCTCTCCTTCGATCACTCTTGTCCCACCTTCTTCTGCAATGAGCTATACGTTCAGCGATTTTCCGTTCATTGTGCAGACAGGGGGAGGGTGGATTAATTGCGGAGGCGGACCCACTATTTCGGCCAACACTTTTGGATGCGCAATTAGTATCCCGAGCGGGACGAACCTCGCTCTCTATGGCAATAATAAGGATGTTTTTTCCGGGGACATCACGGGGGATGGAGGGCTTTTACTCGGAGGAGGCTCTCTTGTATTATCTGGGTCAAACGGCTACACAGGCCCAACAACACTTGGCTCTGCCGGCGTAAGCATCAATACGGCCAATGCGATCTGTCCGACGAGCCTTTGTACGATCCAAAGCAGCATTGGAGTTCTCACACTCAATGCCAATCAAACACTGAACATAGATCAAGCTTCCATTGTTGCGAACGTCGTGGCCAATAGCAATACGTTTACGCTGATCAACACGCAAGATGGAGCGAATTGGTCGGGGTCGATCGAATATTTGGCAACGGCCCCTACGAGTGGAACGGGATCTGGAGGAACGCTTGTATTGGCAGCCGGAAGCACTGGCACTCTTATTTTAAGCAATGACAATAGTTATAGCTATGTAAGCGCCACTGCATCGTTTATCGGCGATACGACGGTCAATGCAGGAACCTTGCAAGGATCCGCGCCAAACTCTTTCGGCATCCAGTCGAATATCTCCGTTGGGGCTTCTGGGACGCTGACCTATCCAAGCTCTGCCTATACATCTAGTGCAAACACTTTGACGGGAGCGGGAACAGTCAATCTCGGGTCCCTTACGAATTCAACCTTGAACGTCTATTCCGGTGGAACGTTTTCAGGGACTCTCAATGGCTCTGCGGCAATCATATATTTTGGATCAAATCTGTGGTCTTTATCCAATGTGACCACGAGCAGCAATTACAATGGAGTCTTGACGATTGCAGGGGGGAATAAGATCGCCTTGCAGGGACTTCCTTCGGGGAGCGCTTTAACCATTCAAACAGCTCCTGGCGGGAAGTTGAAGGCTCTTGGAGCCTTTACGATCGCCCAAACGATCACACTTTCCACTAGCGGAGGGATCGATACGAACGGGAACAATGTATTGACAACGGGGAAGATCGAAGGTGGAGGAGCTCTTATTAAGACAGGGACGGGGACTCTGACTCTACAGGGCACAAGTGGCTATACAGGAGGAACGCAGGTCTCTGGGGGGACTCTTGTCTTTAGCACGAGCGCCTCATTTCCAACCAGCGGGAATCCTCCACTGATCATCAGCAACGCTGGGATCGTGGATATGTCGACGACAGCGCTCAATGATAGTACGATTTCGTATCTTTCTGGGACTGGTTCATCTGCTAGTTTATTGCTGGGAACAAATGCGGTGACCATTCTTTTTGGAAATGGTCCATCTCCTGCGCAAACCTCGTACGGGGGCACGATTTCTGGGTCAGGCTCACTCACGATTAGCAATGGCGAGCTTACGACGACAAGTACAGATCCTTTTAGCTCCTTTACGGGATCGCTCACCTTAGGAGATGTGGGGAGCGGAACACTTGTAACCAATTCTTTGGGAGGCATAACGGCTCTAAATTTTAGAGAAGGGGGCACCAGTGGAGTGAACATTGGGGCGAACACCTCCTTTTCAGGGCCAGTTTCTATCAACGTCTCCGGCGTGCCAACAGTGGGGCAGTTCTATATCAATGATCTTATCACGATGACTGTCAGCGGGGCTGTATCGAGTGGAGATACTACGGGAACGTTGCAAAAAGATGGACCTGGGACTTTGATATTGTCTGGGACGAACACAGGTTTTAGTGGAATCACATCTGTGGTCGATGGAACTTTGCAATTGGGCTCATCCACTGCGTTAGGATCTACTGCGGAGGTGAATCTCGGCGCAAGTGGCGTCCTGAATTTAAATGGCTATTCGCTCTCTATCCAACAGTTAACAGGGCTCGTCGAAGGCGCTTCTAGTTCCTCCGTAGAGGTGACAAGCCCCGGGGTTCTTACGATCACAAGTGGACTCAGTACGAATCCCTTCTATGGGGTGATTACAGGGAACGGAGCTGTCGTTCTCGAAGGCACTACAGAAACTGGCCAACCAGAGCCTCAACCCACATTTTTTGGCGCTAACACATATACCGGAACGACAACCCTCACAAATGGGGTCTATTTCAATACGCAATATTTGGGGGACTCTTCCACGTATCTATTTACGGGGACCGGAGGCATTGTTACGGTTCTTGCCGATGACGACACTCCAGTGAATAATTTTAGCGTTGCGTCTGGAGCTACTGGAACTTTAAGCACCAACACCTTTAATTTGACAGTCGGCGGCACGATCACAGTGCCAGATTCGACCACGACATTTGCAAAAATTGGTCAGGGGACCTTAACTCTGACGGCAGATAACTCCGCCACACTTGTGGGGGATCTCGTCATAGAAGGGGGAGTTCTCAATGTAACGCACTTGAGCGTAGGCGCTCCTTCATCGATTACTTTCCAGCAGTTTTGCGGAACGCTTCAGGCTGCGGGGAGTTCGATTTCGCTAAACCCCACTTCGGGGATCGTCATGGCGACCACTGGAATTATCGACACGCAAACCTATAACGTAGCGATTCCTGGAAATATCATTTATCTAGTGACGACGGGAATGGCTGCTCCTATCGGCGGCGGTGGATTGACCAAGACAGGATCGGGCACTTTGACACTGTCTGGGACCAATACATACAACGGAAATACGACGCTTCTCAATGGGACTCTGATTGCAAACCAAGCTGCATTTCCAACCGATACGACTGCGACTGCAACCATTGTGGCCAAACAGCTCCTCTTTGAAGTGATTTCAGGAGGCACGGGTGTTTTCGAGGCCTCTGGAGCGTTTACCTCTTTCCCAAAGGTCGTTTTCTTCTCTTCGGGAACAATCGATACGAACGGGCATAACATCGTCGCCAATAACTCCATTGCGGGCGGCTCGGCCTATACATTCACCAAATCGGGAACAGCAATACTGACTCTTTCAGGGACAAATACCTATTCTGGACCTACACTCGTCACCGCTGGCACTCTGCAAGCAGGGGTGGTTTCTGTTTTTTCAGGGAATACACAGACAAGCGGAGCGTTCGGGGTTGGTTCTGCGATCACAGTCTCTTCAGGCGCTACATTGGATCTCGATGGCTTTAGCAATACAATCGGGATGTTGTCGGGCGCTGGCAGCGTAACAACGGGCTCAGGGGTCTTGACGATCAGCAATGGGAATGGAAATACTTTTTCTGGGGGGATTACTGGCGCTGGCGGAGGTTTAACTCTAGCTGCAGGCACTTTGACGCTGTCGGGAGATAACAGTCTATCAGCAGCAACAGTAGATAGTGGAGCTACCCTCATTTTAGATGGCGGGACAAATGCGCTGGGAGTGATTACAAACTCGGGGACTTTGATCCCCTATCAGCAAGTTACTGGGACGACCTATACGCAAACAGGGACGTTGGATGTCTCCAATCTCGCGACATTCCCAGGCACTGGCGTGATCGATGGCTCAGGGATTGCCACTTTAGGGGGGACGTTGATTCTCCCTCGCATTCAGCCCGGTTCCAATCAGGTGATTTTGCAGTACTCGTCTGAAACAGGGATGTTCTCGACAGTCACAAATCTTGGGAATACGACAATCGAATACAATGCGACGCAAGCCATTTGGAACATTGGCACCTCGACCGCCTGCCAAGGGACTTGGAATGTGGCTGGCGCAGGCGCGTGGGAAACCTCTGGCAATTGGAGCACAAGCTGCGCTCCTGGCATCGGCAATACTGGCGGGGCCGAGGATGATACAGCGGTCTTTGGCTATGAAATGGGGCAGGGGGCGATTACAGTAACTTTAAATTCTGTAGCGACCTTGGGCGCATTGAGCATAGGCTCTGCGACCGACTATACCATCAGTGGAACCGGATCGATCACCATGGGCGGCACGGCGGCTCTATCTCCGCAAATTCAAGTGTATTACGGCCCTCATACGATCGCAGTGCCGATTACAGTCGCAGATACGCTGAGCATCATGTCTGGGACTGGGGCGGACTTCCTTACGATTTCTGGGAATGTAAATTTGAATTCTACGACGCTGACCCTGACGAACTCATTTATCTCTCCAACAGGAGTAATTACGGTATCGGGGAATTTCCTAAGCCCTGGGGGAAATATCATCTTGAATGGAGGCGCTTTAGAGCTGCAAGGATTGAGCAGCGAGATTGCAAACCTGACCATCCAAAGTGGAACACTGCAAATCGACACTTCTTCTCAGCCGGTTCAAGTGACATTTAGCGGAAGCGGCGCAGGAATTTGGCAAGCAGAAGAAGCGGTGACTCTCTCCTCCGCTCTTGTACTCACTGCCGCAGGGACGATCGATACGCAGACAAACGCTGTGAGCTCTACGGGGATTATTTCTGGAGCAGGGGCGCTGACAAAAATAGGATCAAACACATGTATCCTTGCTGCGGCCAATACGTATACGGGAGCTACGACAGTCAGCGTAGGGACGTTGCAGGCGGGCATTATCTCCACTTCTACGACAGGCGCTTTTGGCGTAGGTTCTGCTGTAACAGTCAGCAGCGGCGCAACACTTGCTCTCAATGGATTTAACAACACAGTCGGCAGCTTATCTGGCGCTGGCGCTGTGACTTTAGGATCTGGAGTCTTGACGATCAGTTCTGGAGGCGGCAATACCCTTTCTGGCCAAATTTCGGGAAGTGGCGGCGGGATCACTTTAGTCAGTGGAGTCCAAACTTTTAGCCATGCCAATGGATACACAGGGACTACGACTGTCTCTGGCGGGACGTTGCAAGCGGGCGTAGCGACAACTGCTTTTGGAACAGGGTCTCCGATCGTTTTGTCTGGCTCAGGGATCCTCTCTCTCAATGGGTATAACAACACTGTCGGAAGCTTGACGAGCAGCAGCACTTCTTCCAAAATTCTCTTGGGAGCCAATACATTGACCATTGGCGTCTCTACTGGGCAAAGTTTTCAGGGCGTGATTTCAGGGACTGGTGGCGTTACAAAGAATGGCTCTGGGGCGCAAATTTTAAATGGCGCCAACACATACACGGGCGCTACGACTGTAAGTGTGGGAACCCTGCAAGCGGGCGTGGTCTCTGTTTTTTCAGGCTCTACACAGACAAGTGGCGCGTTTGGCGTCGGATCTGCTGTCACAGTCAGCTCAGGAGCGACTCTTGCGATAGATACCTATAACACGACGATTGGCAGTTTGACTGGCGCGGGCAATGTGAACTTAGGTTCTGGTTCTGCAGTCTTGACGATCGCAAATGGCGACAGCCTCTCCTTTTCCGGTGCAATCACAGGGAGCGGCGGCCTTACTCTGACAACCGGCACGCTCACTTTAAGCGGCAACAGTAACTACACTGGACCCACCACCGTTTCCGGAGGCACTCTGCAAGCAGGGGCCTCTACAAACGTACTTGGAAACGGATCGGCTGTCACAGTTGCTTCGGGGGCAGAGTTAACGTTCCAAACGTATGCGGTCACAGAAGTAGGCGCCTTGACCAACAACGGAACAGTGGTTGCGGCCAATACCATCAATGTGGCTAGCTACACGCAAGCAGCAGGTGGTGCATTAACGCTAAATATCTCTGCGCCAGGGTTTATCGATTCAAGTGGTCCGCTTGTTTTAAATGGAACGCTCAATGTGACAGGGAGCATTTCAAGTCCACTGACCTTGTTGTCGGGCACTTCCCTCACAGGGACATTTAGCTCTCCTCCTGCTGGATATACAGTCCAATATAGTCCAAAGATGGTAAGCCCTGCGACCGTGAAGTTGGTATCGGCTGACTGTTCGGGAACTTGGATTTCATCGGCGAGCGATGTTTGGGACAATTCTTCGAATTGGTCTGGCGGGTGCGTCCCTGGAATTAGTGCGCCAGCCGGAGATACTGCCACATTTGCTGCTGTCGCATCTGCTGAGGTAGCGATTGAGTTGACCAATGGCAGCGTGGAGGAGTCTCCTACGCTGCTTAATTTGGTCTTTAATACGGCAGCGACCTCTTATACAATTTCACAGTTTTCAGGCGGGGGAGGAGAATTCACCTTGGATGGCAGTATTGCGGGAACCACTCCGACAATTCAGGTGGAAGCAGGAAGCCATACCATCAATGTCCCCATTGTAGGGTCGTCCTCTTCGGTTTCTGGGATTATAAGCATTGCCTCTGGAGCTACCCTGACATTCGGTTCCGCTGTTTCGCTGGGAACTCTCGATACGCTCACGATCACAGATACGGGAGGACTTGGCACTTTTAACAACGCTGGCGTTCTCGAACCTGACATTGCAGTGATCGAAGGAAATAACGTCAACAATAGCGGTTGGATTATTACCTCATCAGGAGACCTCACAATTCAAGGGACGGCAAACATTGTAAACACCGGCTTGCTCTCTTCTTTTGCTGCGTTCACCGTGACCGGCGGGACTCTGACAAACAATGAACTGATTTTGAGCGATACCGTGACGATGAGCGGAGGAACAGTTGTCAATAACGGAGATCTTTCAACCAACAACATTGCGATGAGCGGCGGTCAGTTGACCAACAACTATTTAATCACGACAGAGCCCTTTACTCTTTCTGGAGGAACGCTCACCAATGCCGCATTGATCACAACCACAGTATTCACAGAAAGCAATTCTCCCCAATACAATGTAAACATCGCCTCGACCTCGAGTTTTGGGGGGATTACTACAGAAACAGCAACCCTTACCGGCCCGCTCACCGTCACAGCACTGCCTGGCCTGACGCTCGCCAGTGGAGAGACATTGGATTTAATCTACGCGACAAACTCGATTGTTTCGCAGTTTTCTTCCATCTCTTTGCAAGGGTTTCCAGGATCGATTATTCCCTCCATTCAGTACACAGCAAACGCCGTGCAGTTGGTCCTAGTCCCTTCTGTTCCCTCCCATGCAAGCACATCGACGACAAGTCTCACATTTACTTCCGTCGGGCAGCACAACACAGAACTTATGCGCAAATGTTTGCAGCTTCGCGGTCGTCTTCCAACGGCAGCTCCTAATTCTCTTGTCGCAGCCAATGAGGAAATGAGTCCCTTTAGAAAACGGCAGGAGATGCTCAGTCAAAAAGTGGCCGTGGCAAAGCAACCTAGACCGTGGACGATCTACGGGGGGCCGATCGCTTCATTTGGCCAGATCAATCCAAAACAAGGGCAGCCGGGCAGTAAATATTCCTCCATTGGCGCGCTTGCTGGCAGCGACTATGCCTTTGAAGACAACGACAGTCGCGCTTACTACGTAGGTATTGGCGGGGCTGTCGATTATCGCTGTAAAACAGGCGTCATCGATGAAAATGGCGGCGCGTTCTTTGTAAATAAACTACACGGCACTGTGTATAGCACAATCGTGCCCAAAGCACTTCCAGACATCGCTATCGATTTTCTAGGAGGGTACGCCTACGCTTGGGATGATTTACACCGCAATACGGGCCTTAACGGAAGCGAAGTAGCCATTGGAACCCCGCATGAGAGCATCATCGATCTTTTATTTGATCTGGAATACACCTTCTCCAATAAGACATATTCTTCGATTCCCGAAGGGTTGGCCTTAATTCCTATCCTCGATCTGCAGTACATCTATGATCACATCAGCGGATATGAAGAGTCGGGAGCGGGCATGTACGACCTCCAGTTTGCTTCGCAAGATCCTCAATCATTGAGTACATTTCTAGGAACGAGGGTTGTTTTTTCAGGGGAAAAATCCCTTGTGCAGTTCCACGCCGAGGTTGATTTCGGCTGGCAAAGAGAATATCTCGATCATAACCGCATTGTCGATTATGAGGTCTTGAGTGCCTCTGGAACAACAGCGAGCACAACGGCCCTTGGAATGGGACGCAATAGTTGGCTTTTGGAATTTGACTTCCTCACTACCATCTGCGAAGTCGTACAGATCGAAGCCATGGCTGACTTTAAATGGAACAGCTTGTTTTTCGATGCATTCTTCTACCTCGGAATCGGAGGAGAGTTTTAATTAGATAAGTTCAGGATCGTTGCCGTTTCTTCATCGGAGAGAAGCTTGCCGAAATGTTCCCATTGAATAGCGGCGATTTCATGAGAAAATCTTTTGACCTTCTCATCGAGAAAACCGTATCGGAGGCCGATGAATGGAATCTTTGCCTGCTCGCACGCTCTTTCCACCTCTTTGAGGTGAGAGGCTTTATCGTTAATAAATAGCACTTTCTGTGGGAGTTTATCTTTGAATAAGGCGAGAAACGCTTTGCCCTTATCAGTTCCCGCAGTGAATAAAATCCCTTGGCGAAATAAAACTGCCCCGCCTTGAAGAAGCTGTTCTTCTTTCAAAGGAGATGTCTTAGTGAGATCTACGTGTAGCGTTTTTAGCTGCTCAATCGTTCGGAGGGCTAGCCCCATGCCGCGCGTGGTAAGGCCCATTAGCGTTTGTCCCTCTTCTTGCAATCCCCGAATAAGATCGGCGGTCTCTTTCTCTACGATTTGGACTTTTGTCAAATTTTGAATCGACATCCATTCAGCAAGCGCATTTTCAAGCGCTTCCACGGCTGGATAGCCGCGAGTTTCGTAATCGTTTCGGCGATGGGTAAACCACTGATCTGAACCGAGAGTTTGCGTAGTTTCCATAATGGTATTGTCTATATCGAAGAGCACCAGCGCATCGGGATCTAAATGATTTTTAAACTCAGCAATCGTTTGGATTTCTCGGATTTCACCAGTCACACAAGAGAAGATCGATAGAAAAAAAAGAGACCACTTCATTCGGAAATTCCTCTATTTAAAGGGTTTTACCTTAAATCACATTGTGTATAACTTTTTTGCGAGATTTTGTCGAGTTATCTAGCGTGGATTTCGCGCCTGAAAATCTCTTTTATTAAGATGACGCTGCACAAAATTTTAGGGCCACGCGGCTCTTTAATGAGCTGCAAGAAATTTTCCAGGGTCTTAATGGAGATTGGGTTGTTATCGATCGAGATTTCACACTCTGAACTGAGATGGGCAAAATTTTCAGACAGATAAACGACTTGGTTGTGAACGAGGTTTAAGCATTTTAGAGAAGAGCTATCCGGACAGTCTGGAACCTTTTCTATTTTGTTATAAGAGAGATCAAGCAGTTCCAGATCGTAGAATCGGGTAAGATCTGGAAATCCCGTCAACTCATTGTGTGAGACATCGATGGAGACGAGTTTTTTGCACTCTGACAAATCTGGAAAAGATTCGAGATTGTTATGGGATGCGTTGAGCTTTTGAAGCTTGGAAAGAGCGCTGATCTCATTGGGCAGTGAGGTTAACCCCAATCCCGATAGATCTAGCATTGTTATTTTCAGATCCAAGCACTCTCTAATTTTTGCGTAAGCGATCTGTCGTTTAGGCCGTTCAGAAAGAGTCGCTTTGCTAACCCAATCATTTAGTCCGAGGCGTAACTCGACCTGTGGGTTTATGGTGCAGTAATCAAGTAAACTTAAGTAACTGGACATGATTAGTTTCTCCAGTGAAACATTTTACATATTCGGGTGTTTTCTTTGCATGAAAAATTCTATGTGTGATAAAATTTATACTTTATAAATTCCGCGCGTAATCTTTATGAATAGTTTGGTAAATCTTCAGAAACTGACCGATGACCGTTATCTGCTTCGTTCAGAAGAGGTGAGTGGGTCTTTGGATGTTGTTTTGCAAGCAAAGAGCGCTGCTTATAGAATTTTTCAGGTTATGGATCGCGTCATTCAAGAATGGCGGTTTCCAGAAAATAGGGCTCTTAGCGGGAGCCTCTTTGGGTATCAGCCTTCCGATTATTGCGTACTGATGTCGCAAGGCTTATTGCCTGATTTTTCGGGGTGGAGAACGGTCGTAAGTACAGATGTAGTTGCCCGGAAATACCAAGCGTTTAGCTGCTTTATCGATACGTTAGATTTTGGGATCCCCGGAATGCGGCAAATCCTTCCTCGTGAAATGTTTTCTCTTTTAGAGCGTATTCCGATCGATACGATCATCCAAAATGGACGGATGATTCAAGGGTTTGTTCGGCAGCCAATTGTTCATGGGGTGTCGCAAACACTTTGTTTGGGTCATCAGTTTCAGCATCTTGTATTCTCTGATTTATCGATGTTCAATATCGCCTCTTTTACAACGACTGTTTTGAGTTCTGTGCGGCTTCCTCTTTTGGGTCGACTTTGCCCAGCAAGCGGCGCAGCGCTTGATCTGGCTGAACAAACTTTTTCTATTTTACAAGATAGATCGATCCTCGAATCCTCCCTGTCGTCCAATAGACTGATGACTGCGCTTTTTTCTATGGCGGCAGCGGCAAATATCTCAGCGATCGCTAACACAGTGCTTCAACTTCCCTCTTTTCCTGCCCATAGAGCCCTTATGCAAACGGCCAATGATATCTTTGAAGGGCCGCCAACAAAGGGGATGAGGATCATCTATCGAAATGCGAGTATGCTTAGCAGATTGGGAGGAGTTCCTCGCCTTTTTCTTACGGCCTATGCGCCGGGGATTTTTTCTCTCTTAAATCTAGGATGGGTGATCCATAATGTCCGCTGTTACCCTCTTACGCGCGCATCTTTTGCCATTGAAGAAGCGGAAACGCTTCGTAGAGCGGGGAATTTGGCTGCGGCTAAAAAATACTTGCAAAAGACGATGCGAGATTCTTGGGTCATTCACACTGCAGTGCTTGAAAAATATTTAGCCTGCGTCGATTTTCTAGACTCGATTGAGGATTTGAAGGAAGAAGATGTTATAAAAGTCCAGGAATCGATGCCAATTTTCGATGGGGTATTGCAGGCGTTAAAAACCGTCGAATCGATTTCAGAGCTTTCTCTACGTCTTCGATTTCTTAAAATCGTCGCCTATTTGAATACGGAACAATACGAGCGGGTGAATCAGGGCTTACTTCAAGAGAATTTCGATTCTAAAATGGAAGGCTACATGGTCGACTATTTAATCGACAAAACAGAGCGACTTTGTCGGGAAGTGCCCGGTGAAACGGGCGAGCGGTATTTAAGGGAGAGGAGTTCTAAATTACAGCTACTTAAATGGAAAAGTTGGATCGATCTATACGTAGATTATATCATTTCTTGTCGAGAAGGCAGCGTTCACAAGATGTTGGAAAGCGGCCCCCCAAAAATACACCATGTGGTTGCGAATGATCTCATTGAAAAAGCAGATCGGTATTGTCAGAACTTTGAATATGACAAAGCAAAAAGGATTCTCACTGAAAAAAATGCCGAGCTAGGGAATCTTTTCCAAGATAAAATATTAATCGAAAAATACATCGTCTATATTTTGTGTTGTGGGAAATTAACGGCTGATTTTTCAGAGCGCATTGAAGTGATCCAAGAGGTTCTTGCACAAATTCCATCGAACGAAGATTTTTTGGAACTATCTTCTAAACTTCAAACCGAAAAATCGGTATATCTCTTGACAGAGTCTGACGCAAAAGAAGAACAGTCGTTTGTGTTTGTGTAGAATCTCTTAGAGGGAATTATGCTTTTTGTACCAGCGCCTATTGCCATGGAACTTATCATCGACCACCGGCACGATGGAGGAATGGTTTTTTCCAATCAAAAAAATAGCGATCTCTATTGGGAAGCGCTCGTTCAGATTGGGAAAAACAACAAGACGGGGGCAGAGGAGCTTGCCACCGCAATAAAAAATCATCAAAATGTCTATCTCATTTCTTCTTGGAAAGAAGTGCACCCCAAAGAGGTCTCCTCCTTTTTCGATCGTCTTCTGATATCGACAGTCAATCGCAGCCCTCAGCTTTTGAGTTATTTGGGGCTGTTTGAGTCGATTGGGATTCGGGAGCACAATGCCTATTTGGACGATCTTTCGATCGTAGCCCTAAAACAGGGGTTTTACGAGATGAAAGAAAACTTCGCATCGATCGAAAAATACAATCTTAGCGAAGTTCCCGCGGATCAAAAGCTCTCTTTCCAGACATTTTCTTGGATGATCCAGTCGCTGAATATGGGAGAGCCGTTTCTCTATCACTCTTATCCTGTCAACCAGATGTTTGGCGTTGTGCAAGACTTAACGGTTTTATTCACGTTATTTCATCCGTTCGGGAGCGAAGAGGACGTGGCCAATTATCTCTCTCGGCTCAATCAGATCCCAAAGCAGTTTTCGCAGCTCATCGATCTACTGAAGATGCAGCAAGATATGGGGATTTTGCCGCCGCGGTTTGCCCTAGAAAAATCGATCCAGATGATTGAGCGATTCATTCAGCCTCCTGCAGAGAAAAACATCTTCTATCTCCACCTCCAAGAAAAGACTAAGCAAGCAGCGGCTCTTTCGAAGGCAAAGTCTTTAATTGGCGGGAAAGTCTATTCGGCCTATCGGATGCTTAAAAAGCATCTCGAAGGGATGTTAAAAGGGGCCAAATATGACCATGGAGTTTGGGCGCTACCTCAGGGCGATAAGTACTATGCCTATTGCCTGCGGGTTCATACCACGACCGATTTGACAGCTGATGAGATTCATGATTTAGGGCTTAAAGAGGTCGACCGCATCGAAAAGGAGATGCATGCCCTTTTTGCAAAAGGGGGGCTTGACGACCCGAAAAAAGGGGCTGGGGAGCTTCTTTTAGAACTGTCGAAGAATAAGGCGTTTTATTTTGCCAACTCTTCTGAAGGGAGAAGGGAGTGCATCGCAGCGTTTGAAGCGATTCTCGAGCGGAGCCGAAAAGCATTATGGCCTCTTTTTCGGCTAAAACCTGAGGCGGCTGTAGAGATCAAGCAAGTTCCCAAACACGAGGAAGAGGGAGCTCCTGGAGCCTATTATTACCCCCCTAGCATCGATGGATCGAGGCCCGGCGTGTTCTATGTCAACTTAGGCGATATGAACAATCTGGCCAAATACCAGATGGAGACGCTCGCCGTCCATGAAGCCGAGCCTGGGCATCATTTTCAATGCTCGATCCAAAATGAGATGCAGCTGCCTCTTCTTCGGAAAATTGCAACGGGCTATACGGCTTATGTCGAAGGGTGGGCGCTCTATGTGGAAAAGCTGGGCTATGAAGAAAAATTTTATTCGACAATTTTTGATCAACTCGGTCATTTGCAATACGATTTATTGCGGGCAGCTCGCCTTGTTCTCGATACGGGTATCCATAGAAAGCGCTGGTCTCGTGAAAAAGCGATTCAGTATATGGAAAAAGTCACAGGGATGGCAAAGGAAGAAGTCGTATCGGAAATCGAACGATATTTCGTTCTTCCAGGACAGGCCTGCGCTTATAAAATCGGACAGCTTAAAATCTTGCAGTTACGGGAAAAGGCAAAGGCTGTTTTGGGAGAGCGTTTTGATATTCGAGATTTTCACGATGTCGTGCTAAAAACGGGTTCAGCACCGCTCGCAGTTCTAGAAGAGGCTGTAAACGCCTATATCGCATCTACCGGATCTTTAAACCCGGTAGATCGTTAAAAGAATTACGCTTTGATCTTGATGTCGACGCCAGCGGCGACAGGAAGAACTTTCAGCTTGTCGATCGTATCGAGCGTTGGGTCGAGAAGATCGAGCATGCGGATATGCGTTCTCATTTCGAACTGCTCACGAGACTTGCGGTCGACGTGAGGAGAGCGCAAAACGGTGTAGATTTCGCGCTTCGTTGGAAGCGGGATTGGACCTACGACGCGAGCGCCAGTGCGCTTTGCTGTCTCGACGATATCCTGCACGGATCGATCGAGCGTGCGCTGATCGAAAGCCTTGAGGCGGATTCTAATTTTTTTACGCGTTGGTTGCTGCTTTGGAGTTGCCATAAACCTTTACTTCTTAATGATTTCTTCTTGAATTTTTGTGGGAACACGCTCAAAGTGGCTCGGCTCCATTGTATAGGTAGCGCGGCCAGAGGTCATCGAGCGGAGTACCGTAGAGTATCCGAACATTTCACTTAAGGGGACTTCGGCTGTTACGAGGATCGTTCCTTTAAAGGCATCTTGGCCCAGGATCTTTCCGCGTCTTCGGTTTAAATCGCCAATCACGTCTCCAACGCAGTTTTCCGGCGTTGTCGCGACGACTTTCATGATCGGCTCGAGGATGATTGGAGTTGCTTTTCTCGCAGCGTCTTTAACCGCCATCGATGCACAAATCTTAAACGCCATCTCATTCGAGTCGACTTCATGGTACGAACCGTAGGTAATCGCCACTTTCGTGTCGATGAGCGGATAACCGGCGAGAACGCCAGTGGTCAATCCCTCTTCAATCCCCTTAATACAAGGATTGATGTACTCTTTCGGGATTACGCCGCCGACAATCTTGCTGACGACTTCGTTGCCTTTGCCTGTCTCATTGGGTTCGATCTCGAGGCAGACGTGCGCGTATTGACCGCGGCCGCCTGTCTGCTTGACGTATTTTGTCTCAGATTTGGCTGGAACAGTGATCGTCTCTTTGTAGGAAACTTCTGGCTTTCCGACGTTGGCCTCTACGCTAAACTCGCGGAACATCCGGTCGCGGAGGATCTCCAAGTGGAGTTCTCCCATGCCCATGATGATCGTTTGTCCAGTCTCTTCGTTGGTAGAGACGCGGAACGTTGGGTCTTCTTCAGAAAGTGCGCTGAGCGCAAGCGAGAGTTTTTCTCGGTCGGCTTTTGATTTTGGCTCGATTGCCATCGAAATTACCGGCGCAGGGAAGTTCATCTTCTCCAAGAGGAGAGGATTGTTTTCTGCGCAAAGTGTATCGCCTGTCGTGGTGTACTTCAGACCGATACAAGCTGCGATATCGCCTGTAAAGAATTCATCTTTATCTTTGCGCTGGTTGGCATGCATCTCGAGAAGACGAGAAACGCGTTCCCGTTTATCTTTTGTCGTATTGAGAAGGGAAGACCCTTTTGCCAAAGTGCCGCTGTAGATGCGGATAAAGGTGAGTTTACCGACGTAAGGGTCGGTCATAATTTTGAACGCAAGCGCAGAGAGAGGGCTAGAATCGGACGGGGCAATTTCCATCGGCTCATCGGTATCCATTTTATGGCCCTTGATCATGCCGCGATCGAGAGGGGATGGCATCCAACGGACAACACAGTCGAGGATCTGCTGTACGCCTTTATTTTTGAAGGCAGTGCCGCAGAGAACTGGCGTGAACTTGAGTGCGATAACCCCTTTTCGGATGACAGCGTGGATCTCATCTTCTGTGATTGTCTCGGGAGCGTCGAGCACTTTCATCATGAACTCTTCGTCGCTTTCATCGACTGTTGCGAGTTCTTCGAGGAGCGCTGTGCGCATTTTTTTGCACTGTTCGAGAAGATCTGCAGGGATCTCTTCAGTGTCGTATTTGGCTCCCATCGTCTCATCGTGGAAGAGATATGCCTTCATAGAGACGAGGTCGACCATCCCTTTGAAATTTGCTTCCATGCCAATTGGGCAGTGCACTGGAATCGCGTTGGCGTAGAGCTTCTCTTTCATCGTTTGGACTGCATTGAAGAAGTCTGCGCCTGTTCGGTCACATTTGTTGACAAATGCGATGCGGGGGACTCCGTAGCGATCGGCTTGTCTCCAGACGGTTTCCGACTGAGGTTGCACACCGGCAACAGCGCAGAATACGGCAACCGCACCGTCGAGAACGCGGAGAGACCGCTCAACTTCAATGGTGAAGTCGACGTGGCCGGGCGTGTCGATGATGTTGATCTTGGAATCTTTCCAATAAACAGTGGTCGCAGCAGACGTGATCGTGATGCCGCGTTCCTTCTCTTGTTCCATAAAGTCCATGGTCGCAGCGCCTTCATGCACTTCGCCAATGCGGTGGAGCCTTCCAGAGTAGAAAAGGATCCTCTCTGTCGTGGTCGTCTTGCCCGCATCGATATGGGCCATAATCCCAATGTTGCGGACGTTTTGTAACAAGTCTGTTTCTGCCCGTTGGCTCATACTTTATTTTACCATTTGTAGTGAGCAAAGGCTTTATTCGCCTCGGCCATTCGGTGAGTGTCGTCTTTTTTCTTGATCGTCGTGCCCTGATTATTGAAGCAGTCGACGAGTTCGGAAGCTAAAGCCTCTTCAGTCGCTCGGCCCGGTTTTGCGCGAGCATGTGTGATGATCCAAACCATTGCCATCGCTACGCGACGATCAGTTGGAATCTCCACAGGAACCTGGTAGTTGGCTCCTCCGATTCGGCGAGTTTTTACCTCGAGAGCAGGTTTTGAGTTCTCGATTGCTTGTTCGAAGGCTTCGAGCGGGTTCTCGGTTTTTATGCGGCTAGCAAATTTTTCCAGAGCGCGGTAGACGATCCGTCTTGCGGTCGACTTTTTGCCATCTTGCATCAATTTATTGATGAATTTAGCTAAAGTGACGCTTTGGTAGACCGGATCGGGCGGGGTTTCCCGCTTGGTGGCTCTACGTCTTCTTGACATACGTTAAATACTCCTAAAAAGTTTCTTCACCCGGCCCATCTTTTAAGGGCCTGCCATTGGCCGACCTTCTTCTTTGAAGGGCTGCCGAGAGCAAGGATATTGAATCTCAATATCCTGGTATTACTTGGGTTTCTTCGCTCCATACTTTGAGCGAGATTTTTTACGGTCTTTGACCGCTGCACAGTCCAGAGAACCGCGGACGATATGGTAGCGAACGCCGGGAAGGTCTTTGACCCTGCCACCGCGCACCAATACGATGCTATGTTCCTGAAGATTATGGCCTTCGCCGGGGATATATGCGATGACTTCCTGGCCATTGGACAGACGAACCCAAGCTACCTTCCGGAGTGCGGAGTTTGGCTTTTTAGGGGTCTTGGTCTTAACCTGGAGGCAAACGCCTCGGCGCTGTGGACACTGATGTAGAGCTGGAGACTTGCGTCTTTTGGCTTTAAATTTGCGTCCTGTCTTAACGAGTTGGTTGTATGTCGGCATGAGTGCCTATCTCCTAAAAAAAATAGAAATTCTTCGGATGAATATACCAAGTCTAGAGAATTTAATGCAAAGAATTCTAAGCCTCTAGGGTCTTGGACGTGTAAATTTCTAATGTGTAATGCTCTTAATATAATAGATTTGGTTTTATATTCACGCTGTTTAATTAATATTTATTGCGAAAATAATTATTTTAATTTTACAATCAGCCTTGGGAGACAAGAGAACGGGCCGAAGCTTACGACGCTAAGTTTGAAAGATTATTCGGGACCCTAACTTCTTTTGCCTCCCATTTTTTAACCCCCCTAAAGGTCAGCATGTGGAAAAAAGCAGGGTTGCTTTGCATCTTCCTTTTTAGCAGCTGGTTTGGCCCGTTGTCCGCTGATCCTCAAGTTTTGAAAATTACAGATATTCAACGCGTTCTCGACCGTCTTTTTTCATTTCACATAGAAATGAAAGAGTTAAACCCCGTTCTTGTCCGCCGCTCGATCAAGCTATATATCGAACAGTTCGATCCGGATAAATCCTACCTCCTCGCCTCAGAAGTCGCTCCTTATCTGCAGCTTAGCGAACAGAAGATCGGCCAGATGATCCAGCGGTTGCAGGCGGGGGATTACTCTGATTTTCTTTCCCTCAATGCTCTTTTCCAGCGGGCGGTTTACCGCGCCGAGGCGATGCGCTCCATGCTCACTCAGGAGCTCCTTGGCCAAAAGATCGATCTGAGCGGCCTATCCGGCGTCCCGCAAGCTCGCTATGCCAATACGGAAGAGGAGCTTACGCAGCGGCAAGGGATGCGGATGATCCGATTTTTTCTATTCCATGAGTCGCGCGCCAATCTCGACACCTTAGAGCGCAAGGCAAAGGTTTTTTCTCTCTATGAACGAAAAATGCGCCGCATTGAATCGGTCGTTTTATTCAAAGACTCTACTGGTGAGCCTCTTTCGAAAATAAAACAGGAACATATCCTTGCGACAAAGATTCTAAAGTCTTTTGCAAAAAGCTTAGATACCCACACTTCTTTTTTTAGCCCTGAAGAGGCGTATGAGATGCGCCTGAGCTTAGAAAAGCAGTTTGAGGGGATTGGGGTCGTTCTTTCTGAAGGGGTCGACGGGGTGGTGATTGCTGAGCTGATTAAAGGTAGCCCTGCGGAACAGTCTAAAAAGATCCAATTGAACGATTTATTGGTCGCAATCGACGGACTGAACGTCAGCGACTTAGCCTTTGAAGAAGTGCTCGACGTTTTGAAGAAGAAGGGGAAGGGAGAGATCCAACTCGGCTTTAAACGGGTCGATGGGTCCTCCGGTAAAGAGACCTCTTTTTCCGTAGGCCTTCAAAAACAGCCAATTGCGATGAAAGAAGAGAGAATCCAGACGAGCATTGAGAAATTTGGCAATGGCTATATTGGGAAGATTTCCCTCCATTCGTTTTATGAAGGGGGAGATGGCATCAGCAGCGAACGAGACATGAAAGAGGCGATTAAGCAATTTAGTCAACGGGGGGATCTGAGTGGAATCGTTCTCGATCTTCGGGAAAATTCCGGTGGTTTCTTAAGCCAGGCTGTTAAAGTGGCAGGTCTTTTTATCTCCAACGGAGTCGTTGTCATCTCTAAATATGGCAAAGGCGACGTCCATTATCTTCGCAGCATTGCCGGTCGCCAATTTTTTAGCGGACCGGTCGTCGTCCTCACCTCGAAAATGTCTGCGAGCGCCGCTGAAATCGTCGCACAGGCTCTCCAAGATTACGGTGTTGGCATTGTCGTTGGCGACAAAAGAACCTTTGGCAAAGGCTCCATTCAATTTCAAACTGTGACCGATGGCAATGCAGATCTCTTCTTTAAAATCACCGTTGGGCGCTATTACACCGTCTCTGGGCGCAGCACCCAGATCGATGGCGTCATTGCCGATATCGTCGTCCCTACGCAATATGCTCCTTACAATATCGGCGAGAGATTCCTAGAATATCCACTTCCCCCAGATTCAGTGAGCCCAGCCTATGTCGATCCATTGACTGACCTCGATGAAAAAACGCAAAAAGTGTTTGAAAAAAGGTACCTACCTTTCCTTCAAAGGGTTGTTCCCTACTGGAAGAAGATCTTGCCCGAGCTCCGCAAGAATAGCGCCATCCGGATCGCGAAAAACTCCGATTACCAGTCTTTCCTTCGCCGCCTTGAAAAGATCGAGACTCGAAGAAGCGAACTGCCTGCCAACACGATCGATGAGCAGGTCCGGGTCGGAGACGAAGACCTTCAAATGAACGAAGCCGTTAATGTTCTTAGGGATATGATCCGCATCGAGGCTGAAAACCGCCCTGCGGAAGCGGCCTTTGCCCCCACCGGTTCTGATTAAAATAATTTCTTTAATTTCTTAAACATTCTATTGCTAAGGAATGATCAAACCACAGCTTTCCTCTCACTTTCAAACGAGAGCTCCCTCGGCCATTCGCTTAACGCAAATCGAATTCTTAAAGCGCACCGACCAGGTCACCGCTATCAATATTGCGATCGGCAACGTCTCTTTGCCCATGCACCCTGCTATGGTCCAACGGATGTTTTCCCTCGATGCGCCCAATAGCCCTTTCCTAAAGGGCATCGTAAAATATTCAACCACAGTGGGTGAAATAGAGGCCAATCAGGCCATTTTGCACTTGATCGAATGCAGCGGTTTTTCCAAAGAGGGTTTGTATAGTCAAATGACCGATGGCGGCAGCCATGCCATGGAGCTCGCCGTCCTCGGAGTATGTGGCCCCCGCCCCTTATTGCTCATCGACCCAACCTATTCCAACTACAGCTCAATGGCCGAGCGGACGGGTCGTTCCACCATTGCAGTGACTAGACATCTCGAAGAAAATGGAAAGTTCACCCTCCCCAAACTCTCTCTGATTGAGAAAGTGATTCAAGAGAGTAATCCAAGCGCCCTATTGGTCATCCCTTACGACAATCCCACCGGACAATTCCTCTGCCAAGAAACGCTCAACGAGCTCGGTAAACTCTGCGTAAAATACAATCTCTGGATTCTTAGCGACGAAGCTTATCGCGAAGTGTTTTACAGCCCGGGCCGCACGAGCAGCATCTGGGGCATCGGTGAAAAAGAGGTTCCCGGAATAACGGGCCGTCGGATCAGCATCGAATCTGCTTCAAAAGTCTGGAATGCCTGTGGTCTTCGCATCGGAGCGCTAGTCACAGATAACAAAGAACTCCATCAGCAAGCTGTCGCTGAAAATACGGCTAATTTGTGCGCCAATGTGATAGGTCAATACATTTTCGGCTCTCTTCTCCATGAATCCAAAGCGCAAATCCAAGCGTGGTTTCATCAGCAGCGAGCCTATTATCGGGAAATGGCCACTACTGTGACCTCAGGACTCAAAAAAGAAGTGCCGGGATTGATCGTATCTTCGCCGGACGCCGCGCTCTATACCGTTATTGATCTTCGCAATCTCTTTGGTCCCCATTTTGACGCCACCGAGTTTACGCTCTACTGTGCCCAAAAAGGGCAAAGGCTTTTAAATGGCGTTAAAACCACCTTGCTTATCGCGCCGATGGCCGGGTTCTATTCCTCGCGCCCCGGCGAAATGAACCCCGGCAAATCGCAAATGCGCATCGCCTATGTCGAGCCGCCCGAAGTCATGGCCAATGTTCCCAAACTCTTTGCCGAACTTCTTCGCGATTTTACAAGATCATAACTTCATTTTTGCACGATAACCTTGGCTAGGTTATCGTGCAAAATATGAGTTATCGTGTTGAATATAAGATATCTATATTGTTTCTCTTCTCTTAAAAATTCTAAAACTTTATAACTTACTCTCCTATGAGGTGAAAAAATGGATCATGATCTTAAATTCTTCTTCATTCGGTTGGGAGTACTGATCGTCGTAAGTCCGATATTCGGCTTTTTCCTTCTTCGCTTCTTTGAGTCTTTTGAGAAGACATGGAAAACAGGTAATAGGAGAAAAAAATGGCTAATGGTGACTTCCCTTTTCTTCATGCTGGCGTGTTTAGGCGGCTGGCTACTACCGGCATAACGATTGTCTGTATCTTGTGCACTCTTCCTCAAGAGGGGATTGCCCTCGCCCTGAATGCAGAAAAATCAAGTACCCTTAGCGCCGAAGTTGTGCATTTAATTACGACTGGGAATGAGGTTCAACTGGTGGAGCGTTTCGACGAGTTGGAGCGCAATATCGAAGTTGCTTCCGATCGTCTAGAGGAAGGGCGAAGATTTTTAATCTCATTCATTCAGCAGGTGAATGCTCAATATGGGACGAACTTAACGATTAAAGATGCATGCGTCCTAGTAAAACAGAACATGCACATGTTCCAGATCCCGGCAGAAGCGCAAAGCCTTCTCTTGGCAACAATTGATCTATTCGAATCCGATGCGATAGCGCTAAATGTTCGGGAAGAGAATGTCATTAAAAAAGGGACCGAAATAAGGAAAAATGGCCTTAGTTGGCCATGGGAATGGAACTGGTGGGGCCTCAATAAGAAAAAGAAGCAAACAGATATCTCAAGTATTGGGAAGGTAGCAAAGGAAAATCCCTATGGACCGAATGAGGAGATACCTGGAAGCATTTATGCTGGAGGTGTTGAGATCTTTGCTGGTTGCCTCGCCTGTATTTTAGCTTCAGTTTTCCCTTTAGCCGGAGGGTTTGGTCTTGGCCTGATCGGGGATGGAATACGTAGAATCCTCAATGGCTCTGACGAGCTCGACAAACAGCGCAAAGGATATCCCGATCTGCCGACTGGTAGGGGCAATTTCTAAGTGGTTGTAAGGTTTTAAATTCTTATAAAATCATCACACTAATTTTGTTTTGAGAAGAAATTTAGAAATTTGCAGCTTGAAGTTCTTTTGAATTTACTTGGAATGGAGGATGTTTCTCGTTTTTTGCTTCTGCTAATTTTTCAGGTCGTATTTCTTGATACAGCTTAATCAGTTCACTGTCCATTAAACACTCTAAAAAAACCATGCGAAGATAGGGCTCTTGAGCCGGGCTAATTCTAGACTGTTCTTTTTCCCATTTCACGATAGCAGCGTGAGTGACTCCCAGTTTTTTGCCGAGTTCCTTTGTCGACAGACTCAAGAACTTTCTCATGAATTTTATTTCTTTCCCAGTCAATGGATAAGGCTTGTGAATCAAGCCTCTAAACACGAAGCGTTGAAGAGCGCCCATGTTGATGTCAATGACCCATTCACCGAGCACCTTTTTCATTGGAGCATCGATCAGCTCAATAGGGAATCCAAGTCCTTCGAAAATAAATGTTTCTTTTTTTCTTTCCATATTTCCTCTAATCGCATATTTCCAAGACTGGAATTTGTTATCGTAAATGGTTTTTTCCCTTTCATGACTACCTGTTCTCAAAACATTCAGAGTATCTTGTAAATCGAGTTCATCATTTTTTTGCTCATCATGCGCATGTTTGGTTAGGCGTTAAAGAAAACGCGTCACAAACAGATTCACAAGTCTACGAGGCTAAGACGACGCATCTTTCCACATCGAATGTAAAACATCCGGACAAAAGTCAAGCTTAGGCCGTCTGGATGGGGTCAGCGCACTTTAAAGGCTGTGTGGAAAGTAACACTTGATCGACCTAATATATTTGGTGTCATCCATGCACACGGCGCCTGCTTCTAGCGTGATGTATTAGGAATCGCCGACAGGGATTTCATAGGGGAATCCCGTATTAAGACGCTCACCTCGATTCCAGTTCTGGCCAAAAAAAAACCCAAAACTTTCGTTTTGGGTTCGTTTTGTGGCCAGAACTGGAATCGAACCAGCGACACAAGGATTTTCAGTCCTCTGCTCTACCAACTGAGCTATCTGGCCATAAAGTAAATGGCTGAAAGGGTCTGAGTCTAAATGCTATTGGGTTTTTCTGGCAAGTAGTTCTTTAAGAAGGTGCGCCTGGTGAAAAAACGGCTTGTGCGCATAAATTTTTTAGTATATGAAGGATGTTCCTTACAGGAGCATCTAACGTGTATACACTGGTGTTACTTCTTCTCCCGATGGTCCTTTTTGCAAACCCCGCCGGCGAGAAAATCGTCTTCGGGGAGGCGGCCGTTGAACGCCCCTCTTCTGAAGTGCTAAATGTTGTTCAGACAAGTCCGCAGGCAATCATCGAATGGGATAGTTTTTCTATCGCAGGCGATGAAGTTGCCCGTTTTATCCAGCCCGATGAAAAATCTGCGGTGCTAAACCGTGTGACGGGGTCGAATCTGACGGAAATCTATGGGAAAATGGAGGGCAATGGCCAGATTTTTCTCGTAAATCCGTATGGCGTTGTGGTGGGAGAGACGGGGAAGATCGATTGCGCCCACTTTTTAGCGGCGTCTTTGGAGTTAGATAATCAGGCGTTTTTAGAGGGGCGCGATTTTGTATTCCGGCCCGGCGCTGAGGATGCAAAGGTGATCAATCGGGGAGCGATTCGCGCATTTGGTGGACCTCTTTATTTGATCGGCGCTTCTGTCGAAAATAGCGGTGGCCTGCAAGCTTCTGAAGATCGCGTTTTTATGATTCAGGGAGATGAGGTCTCGCTTCCTTCCCTCGATCGCCCAAGGATGATGATCCGGCCCAAGGTAAAGTTCCAAAAAGAGGCTCTTGCTGCGCCGTATGCTTTGGCGGTGAACCAAGAGGGGATGGAAGATGCGGTGATTGTGCGAAAAGAGGCGGGACGGGTCTTTTTAGAAGAACGGGTCGCTTCGTCGTATCAGTTTGTCAATGTGAAGGACACTCCTTTTTCAAATGGCGGCGCTTATGTGGAAGAGACGCTCGACTCTCTGCAGGAAATGCGCTCTTTAATCCCAGAACGATTATGGTATCAAGAATTTGCTTGGCTTATCGATACGGCAGGCTTCGAGATGGTCGCTTCTGATTTAGCGCAGCACCGGCGCTCTTTTGCGGGGAGTAAACCGGCAATTTCTGTCGGATTGCCTGAATACTATTTCTTGCATCAGACGATTTCAGGCGAACCGCTTCGAATCATGGATCGCTACCTCGAATTCTTAGACAGCCCTTACTGGAAAAATCCAGATACTTTGCGACACCTTTATTACTTACAGCACAACTACCTTAAAGTACCACGATGAGATACCGATTTTTTGTATTGATGTTTTTTGCGAGTGCGCTTCGAGCGCAGATGTTAGATCAGCCTGTCATTATTCCGGAGCTCGAGGGGATTTTACTCTTGGGGGACTGGAATTTGGTGCGCGCAGAACCGGTCGATGAGTTTCGCGGTGTAAAAGCTGTGGACGTTGGTTTGCTGAGTAAAAATAAGGAGTTTCTGGCCGATTTGGAGTTCCAATTTGTCGGAAAACCTCTGACGCAAGCTTCGATGCAAGAGATCAAGCAGGCAATTGCTAGCTATTATGAATCGCTCAATCAGCCTCTTGTCGTAGTGAGTACGCCGCGCCAAGAGGTGACGAAGGGGATCTTGCAGTTGGTTGTCAATGAGGCAAAGCTCGGTGAAATTCGCTTTAAGGGAAATAAGTATTTTACGAGCAAGCAATTGGAAGGTTACATCCGCGCAAGAGAGGGTGATCCGATCGTTTCTAAAGAGCTTTACGAGGACCTTGCGTTTATGAATCACAATCCGTTCCGTAGAACGGATGCGGTGTTTACGCCTGGAGCGAGCCCAGGAGTTGCCGACTTGGAGCTTCTGACCGTCGACCGCTGGCCGTATCGGGTCTATGCAGGTGCGGATAACACGGGGACGATTTCAACAGAGCGGAATCGGATTTTTTTCGGTGTTAACTTGGGCAAAACAATCGTGCAAGATAGCGAGATCTCTTATCAATATACGCAGGCGCCCAATGGAAATCGCTTTTTCTCTCATACGGGCTATGTCCGGGTGCCGCTGCCTTGGTTTCGACACGTTGCGCAAGGGTACGGCGGTTATGCGAGCGCAAGACCTGACGCGGGAAATTCTGGCCTTCGGCCGCGAGGGGTGAGCTGGCAGGTGGATCTTCGCTACCGTTTTCCTCTCTATGAGAATATCGATCTTTTGCAGGAAATTGTCGTCGGCTACGACTACAAGGAGAGCAATACCAATTTACTCTTCGGGGGAGGCTCTAGCTACTATGGGATGGCGGCGATCAATCAAATCATGCTCGGCTATGATGTCGGCGCTAGAAGTCGGAACCGCAAAATTGCATTTAACGTAGAGCTGTTTGGCAATCCCGGCGGAATTACAAATCACAACAACAATAGCTCGTATCATACGCTCAGGTACGCGGCTGAAGCGATCTATGTCTATGTAAGAGCGGCGCATTCTTTAAGCCAAGAGTTTAAAGGCTGGTGGCTTTCGTACGATCTTTCCGGTCAATATGCAACGACGAATTTGCTGCCGAGCGAGCAGTTTACGATGACTGGCTATAACTCTGTGCGTGGATTCGAAGAGAGAATTTTGAATTTGGACAATGCGGGGATTATCCATTTGACGATAGAGACTCCCCATGCAAGCCCCGCCTATCGATTGGGTTGGTGTAAGCATTACGATGAGCTCTATTTGCTCGGGTTTTTCGATGCTGGCTGTGGAGCGAATCATAAGCCTGCACAAGGGGAAGCCTCTTTTGCTTCGCTAGGATCGATTGGGCCGAGTATCCGCTACCAGATGAGCCGTTATTTTTCTGCCCATTTGGACTACGGTTTTCAGTTGTGGCACTCGGGATTTGATCCGATCACGGATTCGAGATACAACTTCGGAGTTATTCTCAGTTATTGATGGAAAAAGAACACCACGGTTTTTTGTATGGCCTTTTGGCGGCTTTTTCGAGCGCAATCTGTGCGCTATTTATCAAGCTGGCCGCTTCAGTTCCCAATGAAACGATGGTCTTTGTCCGGTTTTTCATCTCACTTCTTTTTGTATTGCCGGCAACGTTCTTAGGAAGAGTTGTTGTTCATCCAAAGCTTTTTGCAAAACATATCGCAAGAGGACTCACAGGAATAGCAGGGATCTATTGCTATTTTTACTCGGTAAAATATTTGCCGCTTGTGGATGCTGTTACAATTTCCAATACTTCTCCGCTGTTTATGCCGCTGGTTGTTTTTCTATGGCTGAAACTTGTCATTCCTAAGTCCCGAATAGGGGCTCTTTGCATTGGATTTATTGGGATTTTAGCCGTTTTGCATCCCACCGCACAGACTGTAGAATGGGTGATGCTGATTGGGCTACTCGGCGGTCTGTTTTCTGCGATTGCGCAGGTAGGCATACGCCAGCTCTCAAAGACTGAATCGACCGAAACAATCATGACTTACTATTTCATCATTTCTACGATTGTCGCTTTCCCACCTATGATTTTTGCTTGGAAGCCGATTGATCAGCCAATCCTTTGGGTCTATTTATTTTGCATTGCTATTACTTCGTTGGCTTTTCAGTATTTTCTCGTCAAATCGCTCACTCACGCTCCTGCAACCAAGGTCAGCACGATGACGTATCTCGGCGTTGTGTTTAGCGGTTTTCTAGGATGGTGGTTTTTTCATGAGATTCCAAAAGTCTGGGAACTGGTCGGAATCGGTTTGATTGTGGCTGGAGGGCTGCTCGCGCTTTTTAGCAACGAGCCTCCTCGCAAAAGAGAAGGCTATGAGTGATTATCTCGATTAGACGAGGCTGGCAGCCCTAAAAAATTGCAAAGTCGAGATTACACGAAGCGGACGGAGTCGCGTTGCGCGAGGACGCGAAGCGCTTCTAAAAAGGGATCGATATTGGTGTTTTCAAGGGCAGAAATTGTAAAAAGAGTCGCCGGATCGAAGGGATATTTCGCTCTAAAATCTGCAGCGAGTTCTTCAGTTCCTTCTTGGTCGATTTTATTGAGGGCTACGAGGAACGGCTTCTCGAGCATTTCAGGGTTGTAGGCTTCGAGTTCTTGGCGCAGCATGATAAACTCTTCAAAGGGGTCTCTGTCTTGGTGAGGAGCAAGTTCGATGAGATAGACGAGAGTCGATGTTCTTTCGATGTGGCGCAAGAAAGAAAGGCCAAGGCCTCGATCTGCATGAGCGTCTTCAATGATGCCGGGGATGTCTGCGATCAAAATCCTTGAAAAATCATCGAATTGGACAATGCCGAGGTTCGGTCTTAGCGTCGTAAATGGATAGGGAGCGATTTTCACTTCGATGTGGGCAAGCTCGGAGATGAGGGTCGATTTGCCAGCGTTTGGCATCCCTACAAAGCCAACGTCAGCAATGAGCTTTAGTTCGAGTTCTACTTCGCAGGATTCTCCCTCGGTTCCTTCTGTACACACGAAAGGGGCTTGGTGCGTCGGTGTTTTAAAGCGAGAGTTGCCTTTGCCGCCTTTGCCGCCTTGACAGATCTTCCACTCTTGTCCTGAGGTCGTAAAATCGTAGAGGATTTCTTTGGTCTTTATGTCTTTGATGAGGGTCCCGCAAGGGATTTTCAAGATGAGGTCTTGCCCGTTTTTCCCTTTGCAGTTATTGCTGCCCCCAGGCTGCCCGTTTTGGGCTTTGAGGATGCGTCTGTTGCGATAATCTTCTAGGGAATGGACTTGTTCGTCTGCTTGGAAAATAACAGATCCAGCATTGCCGCCATCGCCGCCAGCAGGACCGCCTTTGGGGATGTATTTTTCTCGGCGCCAGGCAATAACGCCGTTACCACCTTTACCTGCGATCAATTGGAGTTCAACCTTGTCTATAAACATGGAGAGCCTTCCAAATCTAAGGGAGTACAGTGGGAGGAAAGTGCCCATGTTTGAGGGGGTATAGATGGGGAGGGAGATTCAAACATGGGCGAAAGACTTATCCTTGTGGCATAACAGAGACATACGTCTTATCGGCTTTGCGGAAGGTAACGATACCATCTGTTAAAGCAAATAAGGTAAAATCTCGGCCAATGCCTACGTTTTTGTCAGCGTGCCACTTCGTTCCACACTGGCGCACGATGATGCTGCCGGTAGTGACGAATTGACCCATTGTGGCCTTGATTCCAAGGCGTTGTGAGCGAGAGTCGCGTCCATTGCGTGTCGACCCCTGACCTTTTTTTGTTGCCATAGTTGAATTCCTTTATGCGACCGCAATTGCTTTGATTTTTACGCGTGTGTATTTTTGGCGATGGCCAACGAGGCGGCGGTAGTTTTTGCACTTCTTATATTTGAAGGCAATGACTTTAGGTCCTTTCGTCTGTCCGAGGACTTCTGCGTGGACTGTACAGTTCGGAACGTAAGGGAGGCCTACTTTCGCAGCGCTTCCATCATGGACGAGAAGGATTTTATCAAAAGTAAATGTATTTGCAGCTTCTAACAGCTCGACATCGAGTTCGTCGCCCTCTTGGACTCGATACTGTTTGCCACCGGTTTCAATAATTGCGTATTTGGACATTGTTCCTCGTAGACTTTTGCGGACATTGGAAATACCCAAAGTCCTCTTATATTTTTGCGGGAAATGTTAACCGATCTGAAGACGTATGTCAACCTTTCGATTTTAATGGGGCTGAATTTCCCGATTTATGAAGTAAATATTTTCCTTTTAAAGGGAGTGCGGCCATGTAAAAAATTGTGGTGACAAGAGCGATGGTGGCTCCCGGCGGCCAGTTGCAGGTGTAGGAGATTTCAAGACCTATCAGGCTAAGAGCGGCGCTAAAAGCGGTGGCAAGAAGCATCATGGTTTTTAATCGGCTTGTGAAAAGAGCTGCAATCGTCGCGGGAATTGTCAGTAGGGTTAAGACGAGCACCGTTCCGATGATTTGAATGAGGAGTACAGTCGAGATCGCGACGAGGCAAAGGAGGAGGAAATAGAGCCTCTGGACGGGGATTTTGCGAAGTCTTGCCTGCTCTTCATCGAAGCAAAGGGAGAGGAAGGGGCGATAGTAAATGCCTACAGAGAGAAGGACTAAAAGGTCGAGGGCTAGGAGGGAGAGAAGGTCGGTGGGGGTGACCCATAAAATATTGCCGAAAAGGAAGTTCATGAGCTCTCCTGTCGAGCCAGGGGTCAGGGAGATAAAAATCACCCCCATGGCCATGCCTGTCGACCAGATCGCGGCAATGAGAGAATCTTCTCTTTGCCGAAAACGGAGATGCACCCATCCGAGAAGTAGGGCTGAACCGATCGCGGCCGCAATGGCTCCTAGCATTGGGTGAGCCCATTTAAGGCCCCAGGTTCGTTGGAGCCAAAGGCAAAGACCCATCCCGCCAAGCACGGAGTGGGTGACGCCACCTGCAATGAAAGAAATGCGCCGTACGACGACATATGATCCGATGACGCCAGAAGAGACTGAAGCCAAGAGGCTGGCCCAAAGAGCCATTAGGAGAAATGGGTTGCCAAAGATGTTCATGGCTGGCCCCAGTGAGAGTGGGGGAGGTCGAGCAGGGGAGTGTGGTAGAGCCCCATCGCAAAATGTTCGCACACCTCTTGTGGCATATAGAGTTGAATTTTTCCTTGAACGGAGAGGATTTGATCGACCCTTTCAATGACTGTCTTGACGTCATGAGTGACGAGTAAAATCGTCACTTTATTTTTAAGCGATTCAAGGAGGTTTAAAATAGCGGCCGCAGATGGTGGGTCGATGTTTGCCGTCGGTTCGTCGAGGAGTAAAAGCGTAGGGTCGGAGGCTAAAGCGCGGGCAAGGAGCGTTCGCTGGGCCAGGCCGCCGGAGAGTTCTCCAAATCGTTTTTTTCGATGGCTATCGAGGCCTAACTCTTGAATCCAAAGATCTCTTTTTTCTTCCGATCCGAGGGCGACTACTTCTTCAAGGGTAATGGGGAAGTCCCGATCAAAGCGGAGTAGTTGTGGGACGTAGCTGATGTTTGGGTAATTTTCTGCAGGAGTCTTCCCATAGATTCGAAGATGCCCTTTTAATGGCTTTAAAAAGCCCATTAAAAGTTTTAACAACGTAGTCTTGCCGCCGCCATTGGGCCCCATGATTCCGACCCATTTTCCATGAGGGATAGAAAAAGAGCTCGGGAGGAGAATCGGTTGACCGTCATAGGCAAAGAGAACCTCTTTCCAATCAATAGCGGTCATATACCAGGCGCCGTCGCATAGGGGTTGGCGATGAGTTCAGACAATTTGCGCATTGTGTCGAAGTAGTCAGCGGCGTAAGGATCGACATACCTTACGGGGATGCGCAATTTTTCTGCGATGAGCTGAGCTCCCTTGTTGTTGTGCTGCGGGAGCGCAATGGCAAGGGTCGCATGGGTTTCTATAGCTGTATGGAGCGTTTCTTCGAGTTCTCTTGGGCGGGGTTCTTTTCCTTCATGCTCGACGGAGAGCTGTCTGCAGTCGTAGTCGCGGCAAAAATAGGCAAATGCCGGATGGGAGACTAAGAAAATGCGCGTTTCAACTGAATGGAGTCTTTCTTGGATTTCTTGGTCTAGGTCTGCGAGCTCTTGCTCTAGAATCGCTAGATGGGCTTCAAAAGTTTCTTTGTCACTGGGGAATGCATCGGATAGTTCAGCAGTGATCTTTTTTGCCTGCACGGCCATCAATTTAGGGCTTAGCCATAGGTGGCGATCTTGGTGGTCGTGATGTTTGCATTGTCCTTGAATCATCGGAAGGTCGTGTCTTAAATCGAGCAATTTCGTGTTCTTTAGGAGGGGAAGGAGCTTTTCTTCAAAAGATTCGCCGATGCGGAACCAGATGAGCCCTTGCGAGATCTCCGAGAGTTGCTTGGACGTCGGCTCATAGTTATGGGGATCGGTATTGAGGGGCACAACCGCCTGAACTTCGAACGCTTCTCCTGCGATTTGTTCTACGAGTGTTTGATACGGGGGAAGGCTGACTAAAAGCAGGGGTTTTCTAGCCCTTTCCGGCATTTTTTTTGCGCAGCCAGCCAATAGCGCGCAAAGGAGGAGCGCGCAAAGGAGGACCCAAAGAATTTTTTTATGCACAGCGAGTTTCTCAGTTTTGCAACTACTATCCCAAGACCCTTATTTAAGATGCAATTCAAAAACGGTTGTGCTTTAAGGACCTCTTGGATAAAATTTGAAAGCTCTTCTTCGGAGAGATGTCCGAGTGGCTGAAGGAGCACGCTTGGAAAGCGTGTAAACATGAAAATGTTTCGTGGGTTCGAATCCCACTCTCTCCGTTTTTTCTTTCTTGCCTATCCCATCCTTTTTTGATATAGTCCAGCGCCCGCAAAGATCCTCTTTTTTAAGGAAAGAAGTTCACAAAAATTTCCTTACCTTCTAAAAAGGGCTATTAAATCTAGAGTAGATAAATCTGTGAGATGTCCATTTTGCAATCATGAAGATTCCAAGGTCACCGATTCCCGATTTGCCATTGAGATCAATGCGATCAGACGTAGACGGGAATGCGGCCAATGCATGCGCCGTTTTACGACGTTTGAAACGGTCGATTTGAGCCTTCAAGTAAAGAAGCGAGACGGAACATTTCAAGACTTCTGCCAAGAGAAACTGATCAATGGGATGGATGCGGCTTGTAAGGCGACGCGCATTAGCCACGATCAGGTAAGAGCCCTTGCCTATCAGATCAAAGCTGATCTTGTGGGAAAGGGGATTCGCGAGATTAGTAGCCAAGAGCTTGGAGAAATTGTTCTTAAGCGCTTGCTATCTAGCGATGTCGTCGCTTATATACGTTTTGCCTGCGTATATAAGAGGTTTAAGGATATGAAAGAACTAGTGGAAGCAATTCAGTCGATAGACCCTCAAGGGTCGCTTTCATTGAAAGAACTTGAACATGAGGAAAATGCCCATGCCGCTGAAGAAAAATGAAATCGCTGTCTTTAAAAAAAGATTAGAAGAGATGCACAAAGAGGTGACGCGTACACTCTCTCTTTCCAAAAAAGAAGTCACATCTCCCGATGAGGCGAAGGGCTATTCGCAGCATGCGGCAGATGAGGGGACGGATGATTTTGTAAGAAACATCAATCTCGAAGTGACGAATAAGGAATTTTCTATCTTGCGCCAAATCGATCGGGCGTTAGAAAAAATTGAGGATGGGACGTATGGAATGTGCGATCTTTCCAATGAAGAGATCCCGATTAAACGGTTAGAAGCGGTCCCTTATGCGACGATGACGGTAAGAGCTCAAGAGAAGTTTGAAAAGGGCATTCTTTCATGAAAAAATGGGGGGTCTTTTTCCTCGCTCTTTTAGGGCTTGATATTCTTTCGAAGGTATTTGCCAATCAGTGGATCCCCACGATCTTGCCGAAGCTATTCGGCTATCCGTATGGGGGCATTCCAGTCTTCGAATGTTTCGATGTGAGTTTTTCTCTCAACACGGTCGTCAATAGCGGCGCTGCCTGGGGGCTTTTTCAAGGACATCCGGGCTTGTTGTTTTTTGTCCGCTCTCTCATTATCGGCGGGCTGATCGCTTACCTTTTATTCTTCAATAGGGGGAAAGCTCCGGCACTCCCTTTTTGGCTTATTATCACTGGCGCAATCGGAAATGGAATCGATTATCTGGCCTATGGCCATGTGATTGATTTTTTCCATTTTTGTTTCTGGGGCTATTCTTTTGCGATTTTCAATCTGGCAGATTGTTATATTACACTTGGAACGGCTGCGCTTCTGCTCGTTTCTCGCTCTCAAAAATTTCGGGCTACTAACTCGCTATGAAAATAGATGACAAAGAGCGCAAGCAAGGCGAAGCCAGATTGAAGCGAAGCGGTCCGAAGGAGGAGGACATAGTAGAACTATGGCCGACGATGAAGGATCGATATGACAAAGCCGCAGCCAGCTATTTGTCAATTATTTGCGTAGTGGGTTAATCTATGACTACTCGAATTTCTTCTGCTCAAGTTGAAGGGAATTTTCAAGCGGCCAAATGGCTGAAGATCCAGGCTTTGGTAGAGCCAGAAGAGTTGGAGATTCTCTTCGAAGAGATCTTTGATATCTACCCACTTTCAAGCTCTTTTCCCCCCGATGCGTTTCCGATGAAAAAAGAGCGATTTCTCACCGCTTACCGATCTTGGATCGAGAAGCTAAAAATGGGGCTTGTCCCCGATGATCAGGAGCTTCGCGCGTTCAACGCTGCAGCATGGGCCCCTTCTTCTTCAATGTGGCTACAAGAAATTGGCCAAGATAAGTATCTCGCTCGGCCCTGCGAGCCGTTTTTATTGACGCAAGTGCACCAAATGGCCTATTCCCCAGTCGATGAGAAGTTTCGCCCGATGATCTTAAGCCGCGACTCTATTTTTTGGGGCTTGCAGTTTTCTTTTCCCCAAGTTTGCCAACACCCAAAGACGATGGAATTTTTTACGCCGAAAGATTTTGGCCTTTTTAAACGTGTCCAAGAATGGAGCCGCAAATACACAGTGGCAACGCCGATGTTTGTCGATAATAAGCGGGTCAATATTCCGATTCGTTTAGGCAAAGGGTGTTTTTCTTGGATCAATAAGCACCCTCAACTTGTCTCTAAAGGACTTTCCGTCGTGGAGCTTATCCATGCGCATTGATGCTCTTCTTCATGCATCCCTTTTAAAGAGTGGCAAAAAGCTCGCTTTGGCTGAGTCTTGCACAGGCGGGGCCATGGCTGCAGCTTTGACGGCTATCCCCGGCGCCTCTCAATTTTTTCTCGGTTCTGTCGTCGCTTACTCCAATGTTTGGAAAGAGCAGTTTTTAGGCGTATCTCCCAAAACGCTCTCTTCAAAAGGGGCTGTTAGCCGTGAAGCTGTCGAGGAAATGGTCCGAGGACTCTTTCTTCGAACAGAGTGCGATTTTGCCGCAGCGGTTTCCGGCATCGCAGGACCTACTGGAGGCGAGATAGGAAAGCCGGTCGGCACAGTGTTTATTGCTGTCGCTAAAAGAGGGGAGCCGATCGATGTTCAATTAATTCATGGGCCAAAGGATCGCAAGGAAGTGATCGATATGGCCGTACAAACAACATTCAAGAAGCTCTATGACTTATCGACTCATTGACAGCGGCGAAGGGCTTAAACTCGAACAATTTGGGCAGTTTCGCCTTGTTCGCCCTTGCCAACAGGCGCTTTGGCGCAAAGCCTATCCGGACGAATGGAAGACAATCGACGCTTCCTTTTCTCGCGAAGACAAGAAGGGTTGGACCTTTTTTCGAAAGCTCCCCCAAGAGTGGACGGCCAAGATCGGCGGCGTGCAGTTTAAAATTGCTCCGACTGACTTTGGACATTTGGGCGTGTTCCCAGAACATGCTGCTCTTTGGCAAAGCTTTGCTCCTACTGCGCAAGATAGCCAAATCTTAAACCTTTTTGCCTATTCTGGAGGCGCGACGATGGCTTTTGCAGCAGCTGGAGCCAAAGTATGCCATCTCGACGCATCGAAAGGAATGGTCGACTGGGCACGGGAAAATGCGGCGTTAAATCATTTAGAAAAAGCGCCGATCCGATGGATTGTCGACGATGCGATCAAATTCCTACGCCGAGAAGTACGCCGAGAAGTGCGCTATGAGGGGATTCTCCTCGATCCGCCTACCTTTGGCCGTGGCGCGCAAGGAGAAGTATTTAAAATCGAACAGGATATCGTACCGCTGCTCGAACTTTGCCAAAGCGTCTTGTCGAAAACCCCCCGTTTTGTCGCTCTTTCTTGCCATACTCCAGGAGTGACGCCGCTTGTTTTAGAACATTTAGCGCGCCAAGTATTTCCCGATACGAACATTCAAACAGGGGAGATGTGCCTGACCTCAGAGGGCGCTCTTTCTATTCCAAGCGGGAGTTATGCAAAAATTCTTTTCTAAAATTACGAGTCTTCAGAATCCAAAGATCAAAGACGCAGTGCGCCTTCGCGATCGGAAAGCGCGCGATGAAATGGATCGCTTTTTGATCGAAGGATACCGCGAACTCAAGCGCGCTGTCGATGCGGGTTACAAAGTGGAGACCCTCTTTTTTTGCCCCGGATTTTTTCTCGGGACCAATGAACGGGCTTTGATTGAAAAATCGGGCGCTGAGGCGATTGAGTGCACAGAAGAGGTTTTTGCAAAGATCTCGTATCGAGACCGGCCCGATGGGCTTTTAGCAGTAGCTCCAGAGATGCACCGGACGTTATCTGATCTAAAAGTTCTCTTGGCCTCTTTAAAAAATCCGTTTCTCGTGATCGCTGAAAGCATTGAAAAGCCCGGCAATCTCGGCACGATTCTCCGCTCTGCAGACGCGGCGGGCGTCGATGCGGTCATCGTCTGCGATCCGACTACAGATATTCACAATCCCAATGTCGTCCGATCGAGCGTAGGGACTCTTTTTACAGTGCCCGTCTTCGAATTAGGTGGGGAAGAGGTGTTTGTTCTTTTAAAAGAACATCAGATTTCGATTGTAGCGGCAACGCCGTCTGCGAAGATTGAATTTACCGAAGCGGATTTCAAGACCTCTGTTGCAATTGCTGTCGGAACAGAACAATATGGACTGACCGATGCTTGGATGAAGCGTGCAGAGGTCCAAGTGCGCATCCCCATGCTTGGGATTGCCGATTCTCTCAATGTCGCTTCTGCAACAACCTTGGTGCTTTATGAAGTTGTCCGGCAGCGAAAGCTCTCCTGATGTTATTTTTTGCGATAATCATCTCCTGATCGCCTTTAAGCCATCTGGGTGGCTAACGCAGCCAGATGATACGAAACGAGCTGATCTGGAATCGTTTGCCAAAGATTGGGTCAAAAAAGAGTTTCAAAAACCGGGCGCAGTCTTTCTCCATTGCATTCATCGCCTCGACCGCCCCGTCTCTGGGCTTGTCATTTTTGCCAAAACCTCAAAGGCCCTTACCCGTTTAAATGAAGCTTCGAGAGCAGGTGCCATTCAAAGGCTCTATCTGGCTGAAGTGGAAGGGATCGTCTCAGAAAAAAGCGGCACGCTGGAACATTTTCTCCTTCATGGAGACGGTAGAGCTATTGTTTCTACGCCTAAAAATCCCGATGCTAAAAAAGCGCTTCTTACTTATCGTGTTTTGCAAGTAAAAGAGCACTCCACCGTGGTCCAAATCGAACTGCAAACAGGCCGCTACCATCAAATCCGCGCTCAATTTGCTGCGATTGGCCATCCCATCATCGGAGATATTCGATACAAAGCCAAAAGCGGCAGCGGCGATGCGATCTGCCTCTCTTGCACAGATTTAAAATTTCCTCACCCCGTCACGCGGGAGGAGATTGTATTTCATGTAGATGCTCCTTTTCTTGACACTTTTTTTGAAACACGTTAGTGAGAAAAGAAAACAGAGGAACAATGAAAAAACTTCTATTAGCTCTAACCTTTTGCATGCAGCTTTTTGCAGACGATGACGACATCGCCGGATTTTGGAAAAGCATCAATGACGATACGAAGAAGATCCAATGTGTTTTCGCAGTCTATCCCTATGAAGGTAAGTACTATGGAAGGATCGTCTGCACGTACGACGGAGAAGGGAAAATGCAGGATGATATTTATCATCCGAAAGAAAAGGCCCCTGGCGTTCCCGGCAACCCTCCCTATTGCGGCTTAGATCTTATTTGGAACTTGGAAAATAGCGGAGTGGTCTACAAGGGAAAAATCCTCGATCCCCAGAAAGGAAATGTTTACAATTCTGAAGTTTGGGTCGAAGCTGGAAATCTCATCGTCAGAGGGAAATTGCTCTTCTTTGGCCGGAGCGTGACTTGGTTCCCTGTTACGAAAGCCGATTTTCCAGCCAATTTTAAAATGCCTGACACGGCGAAATTTGTTCCTGTGATTCCACAGCTTTAAGAAGCATCCCACTGCTTGAATAAGAGGAGCACTTGTTCGAGCGCTACTGGTTTTATTCGTTCAGGACCTTGAAAGACATGGTCTAAAGAAAAGACCAGATAGAGCATGAAAGAAAGGTATCCTGCCAGTAAAGAGGTCATAAGCATTTGCATCCGATGGTTTTCTAAGCCGAAGAAAAACATAAAGCAGGTGGTAATAAGAGCTCCTAGGATCAAAAGACTCCACATCATGCTTCCCAGATGCTCCCACGTGCTAAATTCACGGGCAAGACGGACATTCATCAGGTCGTCTAGCTTTGCAATCGATTGTTCATACCAGATTTTACTTCTCTCGTTACCAAGGTCGACTTGATAATAATCGTTCCAAATTCTGGCTAATATTTTTTGCGCTTTAAAGCGGATCATCTTCTCTTGGTGAAGCGACCACTCTTCTTTGAGGACATAGTTTACGTAATCTTTTAAGTCTAAACGAATCGCATCGCGGCTATCCGGCGGAAAGAAGTCGGCGTCGCGATAGAGATCTGCGAGCACCATCGCCTCTTTATGGATCGTTTCGCGGGCGTTGTTATAGCGCTCTTGGACGTTGATTACGGTAAACCCTAAAATAACGCTGTAAAGCACGCCGATAATACTGAATGTAAAGCCGGCTACATCGTGATTTTTCCGAAGCGTCTCTGTCGAAACGTTTTTGCGCACAAGCCAAAGCGCGGTCAGACAGAGTAAAATCGAAGGGACGACGACTAAAACGGAAGAGAAAATCCAAGAAGGCGATTCAAATAAAAGGTTCATCTGTAAGAAGACATAAAAGATTGAGGGCCTTTTGTCAAATATTCTGCGATTTGAACGGCGTTAAGCGCTGCCCCTTTTAATAGCTGATCGCCGACAGCCCAAAATTCAAGCGTATTGGGTTGGCTTCTATCGATACGGAAGCGCCCAGTGAAAATTTCAGAGCGGCCTGTGGCGTCAAAGGGTGTTGGAAAACGGTTTTTTGATCGATCTTCAAAGAGAGTGACGCCAGGCATTGATTTGACAGCAGCTATTGCTGCATCGAGCTCGAAAGGATGATGGAACTCGATATTGGCAGACAAGCTGTGGGCGCGAAGGACGGGAACGCGTACGCAGGTAGCGCTGATTGCAATGGAGTCATCTTCGAGAATTTTTTTCGTTTCTTGGGAGATCTTTAGCTCTTCTCCGACATAGCCGCTTTCGTCTAATTCCGAGGTATGGGGAAATAGATTAAAGGCGTAAGGGTAGGGGAGTGTCGTAGGAAAATGGTCTCCTCGTAAAAGGGCGCCTGTTTCTTCTTCTAAATGCCGGACGAGCTGAAACCCTCCACCGCTGGCGGCTTGATAGGTGGAGACGATGATTCGTTTAGCCTTGTAGAGCCGATGGAGGGGAAAAAGCGGGAGGAGAAGAATTGTCGCTGCACAATTTGGCGAAGAGATCACCCCGCGATGGTGCGCAAGTGCATGCGCGTTGATTTCCGGAATCACAAGCGGCGCACTTTGTCGAAATGCAGAACTCGAATCGATGCATAGCGCATCCATTTTCGGAATCCACTCTTTAGAAATAGAAGATCCTGCGGCAAAAAAAGCGAAATCGCACTTGATCGGAGTTAGAACTTCCAGTGGGATTTGTTTTTTGCGAAAGGAAATTGTTTTTCCAAGAGAGCGAGAAGATGCAAAACAGCGCAAAGACGCAACTGGAAACTCCCGTTCTTCTAACAGTTTTACAATTTCATTTCCCACTGCGCCAGTTGCGCCGATCACTGCGATTTGCATTTTTCTTCATTTTCGTTAGAATGCTTTGCAGTCTAACAAAAAGGATTGTATGAGAGAAGCGATTCTGCGAGCAGTCGATGATGGAATACGAGCCATTGAAAGCATAAGACATCCAGAGGCACTTGCATTCATCGAAAAAAGTTCGGAGATTCTCGCCGATTGTTTTCGGAGAGGCAATAAACTTCTTGTGTGCGGAAATGGGGGAAGTCTTTGCGATGCGATGCACTTTGCAGAAGAACTCACTGGCTTTTATCGAGAAAAACGGCCGGCGCTTCCCGCAATTGCACTTTCAGAACCGGGCCATCTCACTTGTGTTGGCAATGACGTTGGCTACGATCATGTTTTTTCTCGCGCTGTCGAAGCGTATGGCAAAGCGGGAGATGTTCTTGTTGTCTTAACGACGAGCGGAAATTCTGGCAATCTTATTCCCGCAGTGAAAACAGCAAAAGAAAGAGGATTGACGACGCTTGCATTTTTAGGAAAAACAGGCGGCAAGCTCAAAGGGCAAGCGGATCTCGAATGGATCGTCTCCGGTTTCACATGGTCGGATCGAATTCAAGAAGCGCATATGACAGCGATTCACATCATGATTGAACAAGTTGAAAAACTCCTCTTTACAGCACACCCATGCACTTTCGTCTCCTCGCATTAGGCCAAACTTTCTTAGAGAGTAAAGCGGCCGTTCTCCTTGTCCCGTTCAGTTGGATCTGGCGGTTTGTCACGTGGATCCGAAGTCTTTCTCCGGTTGCGCGCGTCTCTATTCCCGTTGTCAGTATCGGCAATCTCTCGCTTGGCGGAACTGGTAAAACACCGCTGGTCATTTTGCTCGCCAAGCAATTTGCAAAAAAACGGATCGCGATTCTCGCTCGCGGCTACGGCGGAGATGAAATGCAGGTCATTCGGCGCCATTTGCCATTTGCCCGTTGCTATGAAGATCGGAGTCGAGTGCGCGCAGCAGAAAAAGCCATTCAAGAAGGGGCGGAACTGATTTTGTTAGACGATGGCTTTCAACATCGGCGCCTTCATCGCGATTTCGATCTAGTCATCGTCCGGCCGCAAGATTTTGTAGAAAGAGTCATGCCGAGCGGTAAACTGCGCGAGCCGATCTCTGCATTAAAGCGGGCTGATTTTGTCTTCTCCTCTTCTGATTTTCAAACAATTGTAAAGAGGGTCGTAGATCTAAAGGGGAGGGAAGTTTCTCTTCAAAATGAAGAGGTGGCCATTTTCTGTGGGATTGGCCACCCGGAAAGATTCAAAAAAACAGTAGAGAGCCTAGGCGCCCGTGTTGTTTTTGAACATTTTTTGATGGACCATGAGCCGGTCGATTTAAAATCTCTTAAAGGCCTCTCTGCCAAGTACCTAGTGTGTACGGAGAAAGATGCAGTCAAGCTTCCGTTGACGGACCTGCCAATCCTCGTCGTTGAAATTGAAATAATCCCTACGGCGAACCTCCCTCTTTGGCAAAACGTAGTTGCAAAAATCACCGAAAGATTGAATAATTGATCCGCAAATGGAAGACTATATAAAAGTTACTTTACCAAAGCTCGGCGAAAGCATTCTGAGCGCGACAATTGTACAATGGTTTAAAAAACCAGGGGATCGAATTGAACGCGATGAACCTCTTTTGGAAGTGGCCACCGACAAAGTCAATAGCGAAATCCCTTCGCCTGTCGCTGGGTTTCTTCAAGAGATTTTAGCGCAGCCAGACCAAGAACTACAAGTAGGCGAGCCTCTTGCCCTTTTATCGACAAACGCGGAAGCGGCAGTTTTGAGTTCTGCTCCAGTGTCCACTCCAGTGGCCGTCGTCATCCAAGAAGAAAACGAAACCTTCCTCTCTCCTGCAGTATTGCGCCTCTTGCAAGAGAAAAAAATCCCCCTTGGCGAGCTCGACAAGATCCCACGCTCCGGCCAAGGCGGTAGGCTCACCAAACAAGACGTGGAAGGGTATTGTCCCTTGAAAGTCAGCGTAGCAGCTGGCGTAGAACGAGTGAAGATGACCGGCCTTCGCAAGGCAATTGCTGAGAATATGGTCAAATCGTTCTACGAAGCTCCTCATGCATCGCTTATTACCGAAGTCGATGTCACTCGCTTGATGAAGCTCATCGCAGAAAATAAACAGGCATTTCTTCAAAAACACGGCGCCAAACTCACCATCACCGCATTTGTCGGCCGCGCGCTTTGCCGTGCGCTCCAAGTTTATCCACTCATCAACTCCTCGCTGGAAAATGACACCATTGTCATGAAGCGCTTTGTCAATCTCGGCATCGCCGTCAGCGTCGATCAAGGAGTAATGGTCCCTGTGATTCGCAATTGCCAATCCTTGGAGTTGTCTGAGATTTCTAAACAGATCTCCCAGTTAGCCGAAAAAGCGCGCTCGCAGCGCCTCTCTCCCCAAGATGTTCAAGACGGTTCTGTCACGATGACAAATTTCGGCATGACCGGCACGATGATTGGAATCCCGATCATCCGCTATCCAGAAGTTGCGATCGTCGGCCTTGGCGCTATCGTTAAAAAAGTCGCCGCTATGCCGGACGACTCAATTGCGATCCGCTCTGTCATGCACGTCTCTCTTACCTTCGACCATCGAGTCCTCGACGGCCTTTACGGCTGTGGATTTTTGGCTGAACTCAAGAAACATCTCGAAGAAGATGTCAGTCTCTAAAAAATTTCTATAAACAAAAAATAAATTTTCTGTTAGCCTCTGCCCCTTAAAAAGGAGGCTTCTATGATTCCACTGCGCATCGAAGGCAAATGTTCCGAGCCACTGCTGCTAGAGGACTTTTCAGAAGAAGTGAAGGGATGTTGGCAGCGCACGAAAGAAAGCGTTGTGTGGTTTTGCAACATTGTCGTACGGACAGGCAGCTGGGCATTTCATGCGACCACAGCCCTGTTTTTTAGTTGCCTTCGATATGTTTGGCCCTCTGGCGCAGATCGCGTAGAAGCTCTTTGGCTGCACTTCACATCCATCATTGAACGGATCTCCTTTGCGATTCGCGAAGAGGGGCTCCTCGGGGAGATCGACCGCTTAAGAAAGGAAAATCTCGTTCTCCGAGGGCAAGTGCAAATCGTTATTGGAAAAGCGGAAACTTTCCGAGTCCGTCAAGATCATACAACCTGGGATCTAGGCATAACGAAAGAAGAACGAGATCGAGCGCGAGAAGAACGAGATCAAAAAGTTTCAGGGAAAGCAGAACTAGTTCGGACCTGTGAGGAGTTGCAACAAGAAAATCAACAACTTCAGCAGAATCTTAAAGAGGTAGATGAGGAGCGTAGTACAAACGTTGGAGAGACCGGTCATCTGCGAACGCAACTTTCTTTAGCCACCCAAGAAGTAGAAGTGATGAAGTTGCAACTTGCCCGGCAAGATGCAATTGCTAAATTATTGGAGCAATGCGGCCGAGAAAATGAATTAGAAGATCCAGGCCCAGAAGGAATGCATCAACTAGAATATGCAAAATTGCTTCCCCTTTGGGCAGCGCAGAGGGAAAGCATAGAGACAATGGTTTTGCGATGTCTAGAACCTGTGCCAGAAGACGCTCCCTTACGAGTCCCTTTGAACGCAATTCTCCGAATCCTTAAAGAAGAATCGGGGCATTTAGCGAGGATTAGCAAAGAATTAAAGTTTAACGATGCTCTAAAACAACTTTTAGCTCAAACATGAGGTAGTTATGGCAGCTTTAGTAAATGAAAAAAGAAGCGTTCCCGAAGTGCTTCAGGGAAGAATTGAAGAGCTTAACAAGGAACAAGTAGACTTGCGTGCTGAAATGAATCAGCAGGCTCTTGATCAAGACAAGCTCTTATTGAATGCAAGGCTCACTTCTGCAGAGGCCAAACTACAACTCAATCAGCGGCAAGGGACGATCGATTTATTAGAAGGGCAGCTCTCCACTCAAATTCAAGAAAGAGATGGGCTCATTGTTCAGATCAATAGTTTAAATGACAAAGTCGAGCAAAGTCAGGACTGGATAAGCGATCTTCGAGCGCGATTAGGAAACGCCAATCAGCGCATTGAGGATTTAGGAAATCAGTTAGTTTTTGAGAGGGCTAATTGTGGTAAACATGGTGAACTTTTAGGCATCTATGGCCGAATCTCCCACATGCAGGAAAGGGCGACCGTATTGAGCAATTATCAGCTCGGCATGATAGGCACTGGCAGTACTATTGGCGCAGTCCTTGGAACGGCAACTCCGGCGGGAGGTTTGGGAATGGGGACGCTTGGCTTTTTTGCTTTTCAGGGGATAGCTACATTCATCAGTGAGTGCCTCTTTAATCCTGAACGAACGGCCTTAAGCAGTGAGCTAGGGGAGTTAAAACCGCGCATTAGCCAGCTCTCCTATGAGCTTCGCATGCCATATCCTAAAGAAATTGACGCGATCAACTTTTTTAAGCTAAAGATTAGCTGATCAACCTTCCGCAGACGTATATCCGGCCGAGCCGTCGAACGTATAGAGAAACTCGGCCTTTACGACATCGAGTTGAATCCGGTCGAAGGCCTCGAGCACTTGCATGCATTCCCGTTGCGTGCAGCCGTGATTTGCGTCGACGACAAAGCGGCAGCGCCACTGTTCTACGCAAAATGTTTCAGGCTGTCCCTGCGGCCAGACGCGCGTTCCGCGATTGGTGATCATTTTAAGGCGAAGGGCGCCGATATTGATATGGGAGATCCTGGAGAAAAAATCCTCCAGCTTGCCCTTGTGATAGAGAAAGACATCGACACCGACGATCTTTCGGTCTGTTCTCGTCTCCGTAAACTTTGTCTTAGGGGCCGCATAGGCCGTCGAATAGACGACCGGCTTTAGCTCATTGGGTTTCTTCCCGAGATTGCGGACGACAGCCGCGCCAAATTCAGCCGTTCCAACCTTTTGCTTGCTCTTTCCATCGACAAAAATATCATACGTGTGGATCCCTTGCTCGATTGTAGAGAGCCACGCATTATGCACCTCTTCGGCAACCTTTGGCTGGCCGATGTGGACGAGCATTTGCACTCCAGCAAGAAGCAGGCCAGAGGGATTTGCCAGATTCTGACCCGCTCTTCTCGGCGCAGAGCCGTGAATCGCCTCAAACATCGCGCCATGATCGCCGATATTTGCTGAGCCCGCCAAACCGACTGAGCCGGTGATTTGCGCCGCGACATCAGAGAGAATATCGCCGTAGAGGTTGGGCATGACAATCACATCAAAGATTTCAGGCGTATCGGCCAGCTTAGCAGCTCCAATATCGACGATCCAGTGTTCATTGAGGATATCTGGATAGTCCTCCGAGATTTCATCGAACACCTTGTGGAAGAGGCCATCTGAAAACTTCATGATATTATCCTTGCTAAAGCAAGTCACTTTTTTGCGGCCATAATGTTTTGCATACTCAAACGCATAGCGGATGATTTTTTCACAGCCTGGCCGAGTGATCAGCTTTAAAGAACAACACACATCGGGCGTTTGGCGGTATTCGATCCCCGAATAGAGATCCTCCTCATTTTCTCGGACAATCACCACATCCATTTCCGGATGTTTTGTATCGACAAAAGGATAGTAGGAAATGCAAGGGCGGATATTCGCATATAGCCCCATCGTCGTTCGGATCGTCACATTGAGACTTTTAAAACCGCCGCCTTGAGGCGTTGTGATCGGCGCTTTGAGAAATGCCTTGGTGTGGCGAATCGTCTCCCACATTTTTGGATCCATTCCCGTTGGGAACCCTTTCAGATACATTTTTTCGCCGATCTCGATTCGATGAATCTCAAGCTTTGCGCCTGCCGCTTGCAAGATACGCAGCGTCGCGTCCATGATTTCTGGGCCGATTCCATCGCCCTCTGCCACCGCTATCGGAATGTTCATATCCTTCAACTCCACAGTTTTTCTTGCAAAGGTAGTGAATTTTTCAGAACAGTTCAAGTAAGATGACTAGTATGATCAGAGAACTGATAGAAAAACAGAAGAGATCGCTCGACCATTTTTTTGAAAAGGTCGACCTTGTAGAAGTGGAAAACGCGCTTCGCATTCTCTTAGAATGTAAAGGGATGGTCGTTTTTTCCGGCGTTGGAAAAAGCGGCCTTGTCGCGCAGAAAATCGCAGCGACCTTTGTATCGACAGGGACTCGCGCTATTTTTCTCTGTCCGACCAATGCATTGCATGGCGATCTTGGAATTTTGACCCCAGAAGATCTTTTGATCCTCTTTAGCAAAAGCGGCCAGTCGCAAGAACTTCTCGATTTAATCCCAGCGATTGAAAAAAAAGGGGCAAAAATTCTCGCCGTTGTCTCCAATCGGGGATCCCGCTTAGAAGCGGCCGCCTTGCAAACAGTTCATTTGCCTATTTTAGACGAGTTATGCCCCTTTGATTTAGCGCCGACGACATCGACAGCCATTCAGATGATCTTTGGAGACCTTCTCGCCGTTGCCCTGATGCAGAAAAAACAATTTTCCATCGCCGACTTTGCCGCCAATCACCCCGCTGGGTTTTTGGGAAAAAAGATCACGCTTCGCGTTTCAGATTTGATGTGCAAAGGCTCCTCAATTCCACTCTGTCGCCCAACGGACAAATTAATCGACATGCTCCATGAATTTAGCGTCAAAAGATGCGGCTGTCTAGTAGTGACTGATGAGCAGCGGCAGCTACAGGGGATCTTCACCGACGGAGATCTTCGTCGCGCCATCCAGACCAAAGGGCCAGAGGCCCTTGAAAGCACCCTCGAAGAGCTTATGACCCTCTCTCCGAAATCCATTTCGCAAGAACAATTGGTCGTCGACGCCGTTCACGCCATGGAAGAAGCGGGCCGGCTCGTCACCGTTCTTCCCGTTTTAGAAGGAATGAAAGTAGTAGGACTTATTCGGATGCATGACATTGTACAAACAGGACTTAAACCCCAAGAGAATCTATGATTGAAACATCATTTGCCAATGGACTGATTATTCTCGTTTTTGCGATCGGCTATTTTGCCATCATTTTCGAGTATAATATCAAAATCAATAAAACCGCTTCCGCTCTAATTATGGCGGTTGTCACCTGGATGTTCGCCTTTCTTACTGAGCAGCATAACACCACCGACGATCTACACATCCTCATCGGCCATTTAGGAGATGTAAGCCAAATCATTTTCTTCCTTTTAGGCGCGATGACCCTCGTTGAGCTCATCGACTGCCATAAAGGCTTCAAAGTCGTCACCGACATGATCCAGACAAATTCGAAAAAAAAGATGCTTTGGATCATCGGATTTATCACCTTCTTTCTCTCTGCCGTTCTCGATAATTTGACGACCACTATCGTCATGGTTTCCCTCCTCCGAAAACTCATTCCGGATCGAGAAGAGCGCCTGATGCTCGGCGCAATCGTCGTCATCGCAGCCAATGCCGGAGGCGCCTGGACCCCCATCGGCGACGTCACCACTACGATGCTCTGGATCAACGGCAATATCAGCACGCTAGCGGTCATGAAGAATCTCTTTTTCCCAAGCATCATTGCGCTTGTCATCGCACTTCTACTCTTTGGAAGAGGCATGAAGGGATCCTACCCACAACTTGCACACAATGCTGAAGCCCAAGTCAGTGAGCCCGGAGGAAGAGTCATCTTTTATTGCGGTCTTGGCGCACTTATTTTCGTGCCAATCTTCAAAGCCCTGACGGGACTTCCTCCCTTCATGGGGATCTTGCTCTCGCTCGGCGTTTTATGGCTCATCACCGATCTGATCCACCGCTCAGACATTGGGCGCGAGCATCTTCGCATCCCGCAAATTTTAACCCGCATCGACACCTCTGGCGTCATCTTCTTTTTGGGGATTTTGCTTTGCATTGGAGCGCTCGAAGCCGTCGGCCTTCTGCAGGCATTTGCCTACTTCCTCAATACACACGTCCACAATTTGCCGCTCATCGCAACCTCCATCGGCCTTGTATCGGCCGTCATCGACAACGTTCCGCTTGTCGCAGCAACCATGGGCATGTACGACCTGCCCACCTATCCGATGGATTCCTCCATTTGGCAGCTCATCGCTTACTGCGCAGGAACCGGCGGCAGCATTTTGGTCATCGGCTCTGCCGCGGGCGTTGCCCTCATGGGACTAGAAAAAGTGAACTTCATCTGGTACATGAAAAAAATCAGTTGGATCGCCCTTGTCAGCTACCTCTCCGGCGTAGGGGTCTATTTATTGCAAGAAGGGCTCTTGTCCCGATTCTAAGATATCTTATGCCCCCTGCCCGTTCTGGGCAGGGAGGCTTTTCTTCCATTAAAATTTGTTGTTCCTCCCCAGTCTTCTATCGCGTTCTTTCTCTCTAGTATTCCTTAATCTTACAAGCCTGAACATCGCGCAAAATCTTCACTCTATGCAGCTATCCAAAAGAGAAAATTTTAAAGGGCTATCCAACGGTTTTCTCGCTCAACCTGAGTGGGTTGCGGATGGCGCTTTTCGGCGCAGTCGATTTTTTTGCACACAACTCTTTGATAAATAGTGGTTTACGAGATTGTTTTGTGGGGGGATTTTGAAAGGAGTTGCTGTAAATTCCTGTTTTTAGGTATGTTCTTAACTTCGTTTCAAATAAAAGTCGAAAGACAAAGAAGAAGCGAAAAGCGGTGACAAGATCACTGCCGATGTCTTGACAGTAGAAAAAGAGAAGAGTGCGGAAACTTTTGAGCTTGTTAATGAGAGCTCGAAAGAGCACTCGTCAAACAGTAATTATTTTTTTTGAGAATTTGATCTTGGTTCAGATCGAATGCTGACGGCGTGGATGAGGCAT
>CAITMJ010000032.1 GCA_903893545.1 uncultured Chlamydiae bacterium | reverse complement strand
TTAAATCGGAATTTTGGAACGCCTGCGATGATGTCCTAAATATTTTAAGTTTAAGAAAAGAAAGTCAAGGAGAGCCAATAAATGAAGTCGAGCCGAAAATCTGACCAGCGTCCCTCCATGCAATTTTACCCGAAAGATTGGATTTCGGAAACAGGATTACAGTGCGTTTCCTATGCTGCAAAAGGTCTTTGGATCGACCTGCTTTGTCATATGTGGCTGGCCCCGGAGCGCGGAGTGCTGGAAGCAAAAGCTCTACAAAACTTAACAAAACTCGAAGCAAACGACCTGCAAAAATACATTGGAGAATTACTTAAATTTGATGTTTGCGAGAAAGACGAAAATTTGGCTATAATATGCCGAAGAATGTATAGAGAATGGCAATACCAAAGACACATATCAGAGGTTAGAAGTGAGGCTGGTAAGTCAGCAAAACATGAGCAAAAACACCAGCAAATACCCCCCTCTTCTTCTCCTTCTCCTATTCCTTCTGCTTCTGCTACTGATAAAAAAGAAAGAGAGGGAGAGGTGCGCTTCGCGCCCCCCGCGCTGTCAGATGTTAAGGAATTTTGGCGGCAAGGGGAAGGGTTAAGGGGAAGCCCGGATGAATTTTTTAACTACTTTGAAAGCAAGGGATGGGTGGTCGGGGGGCGCGGAAAGATGAAGAACTGGCGAGCCGCCGCTCGGAATTGGTCTTTGCGCGAGATAAAATTAAATCCAAAGGAGGCCGAAAGAAATGCAACAGATAGGCGAACTGCTGAAATCGCTGAAATTAAACGACTCGCAAACGATTGAGCGATATAGAATTGATCGGATAAATAAGCCGGACAAGATAAAATGCCCGGAATGTCATAATGATTTTGTCGATTGGTTTTGGTTGGAAAGCGAATGTCAGACGGTGTTGGTAAGCCAATGGAAACCGCATTTATGCAGGTGTATGATTTTACATTTTTTAAGAGGTCGGCGAGTGATGATGGTCAACAACTTAAATCTGCTGACTAAAAGAGTTGATCGAGAAGCGGAAACCGAGATAAAGGAAACAAAAGTAAAGGTTCTGCTCATTAACAAAGTGATTAAGGCGGTTGAAGGGACAAAAGATAACGAAGAATTCTACAAGCACCGAATCGCACTGGCAGACGACGCGGCGGCATTTGAAACTTACGGGGATCTCGTTTGGCAGTGGCTTTTTGATTGCTGGTCAAAAGAAGAAACGGAGTTTTATTTAGAAGCATTGAGGATAGAGGATAGCGAAAGAGTTAAAGCTCTACCCATGACTATCAACGGTCCGCTAAGTGAAGAGAAAAAAGAAGAAGTCGGCGCGGCGTTCCTGGCTGAAATGGAAGCGATAAAAGAGGAGGCGTTAAAAGAGTGGTGAAACCCTACTGGCAGGATAATAGCGGATCGCTTTATCAAGGCGACGTGCTGGCGGTCCTCAAGGAATTGCCGGCCGATAGCGTTGACTGTTGTATAACCTCGCCGCCGTATTGGGGATTGAGGTGCTATTTACCAGATGAAGTTAAAATAAAAGAGAATTTGGCTGACGAAGAAAAAAAGGTCATTGAAAAAGAGCTTGCCATATTGGGGATAAATGGTATAATAAGGTAATGGAAAACAAAGGAAGATTTAAGAAGGGTTTTACATGGAGGTTGCCAAAGCCATATTGGGAAAAGGATTGGCTTTTACGGCAATATATTTCTTTAGGAAAAAGCACGCAAGACATAGCAAGAGAGCAATGTTGTCAT
>CAITMJ010000031.1 GCA_903893545.1 uncultured Chlamydiae bacterium | reverse complement strand
GCAACAAAGAATTAATGAGCGGGAGCGAGTATTAAAAGCTCCACTTGGTGAGAGCGTGCAAGTGTTTCTCTATTACGAGACAGAACTTAAAGAGCGGCTTAACCTTCTTACGGCCATTAGTGGCATGCTCTATAAGAGCATGGGCAAATCCGATTGGATCGACGAGAAGTCTCTTGTCGAGGAAGTAAACAGCACTTACTTAAACCATATCGTGGAATTCCCTGCTCTTGAGACATTCCTCGCAAAAGATAAGGATTTTAATGCCAAGTGGGAACCGTTGGATGAAAAGTTTGGCGAGAGAATGGAAGAGGTTGAAAATCGAAAGAATGAGATGTCCGACGGAGAGTACAAAGCACAAATGGATGATTTGAAACACGAACGGGAATTGGCCTACAAGGATCTTGCCCGTAAGTACGTCCAAGAGCGCTTGCATTAAAAACAGGTTCGGCAGTACTCTCGTTGTTCTATGGAAACGATCCAAATTCAGGAAGATTTTTTCATCGGCCCGGATCATCCGCTGGTGATGCTGTGCGGCCCTTGCGTCATCGAAAGCGAGGAGCACACGATGAGGTGTGCCGCTGCCTTGCAAGAGATGTTCTCGCCCTTTGACATTCGACTGATTTTTAAAGCTAGCTACGATAAGGCCAACCGCTCTTCGGTCCATTCGTTTCGCGGCCCTGGGATCGATGAGGGATTGAAGATCTTGCAAAAGGTGAAAAAGGAATTTGGGCTGCCGGTGATTACCGATGTCCATAGTCCTGAGGAAGCGACGATTGCCGGCGCTGTTTGCGATATGATCCAAATTCCTGCGTTTTTATCGCGTCAGACCGATTTAATTGTCGCAGCGGGCAAGTCTGCGGCGGCGGTCAATGTGAAAAAGGGGCAGTTTCTCTCCCCTTGGGATATGAAAAACGTCGTCGACAAACTCCATTCCGTGGGGGCAAAAAAAATCCTCCTTACCGATCGAGGCACTTCGTTTGGCTATAACAATCTCGTCAGCGATTTTCGGGCGATTCCGGTGATGCAGAGCTTTGGCGTTCCGGTTTGCTTCGATGCGTCCCATTCTGCGCAGCTTCCGGGGGGGCTTGGAACGGCATCAGGGGGGCAAAGAGAGTTTATCCCCACTTTAGCAAAAGCGTCGATTGCAGCGGGCGTAAATGCGGTATTTATCGAAGCTCACCCGACACCTGATGTGGCAAAGAGCGATGCGGCGACGGTACTGTCGTTTTCCGCGTTGAAAGAGCTGTTGCCCGTATTGGAAAGACTGTATGCTGCAGTGTCATGTTCTATAAAATAACGATTTTTTCTTTTCTTCTTTTTCTAGGTTGCGGGGGCGCGCTTTTTTTCTCTTTGATGCGGCCCAATCCCGCAGATTTAGCCGATTATGCAAAGCTCATCGATGAGAGTTTAGAGCTCCGCTCCCAGTCTGCCCTTGAGAGAAGACCTGCTCGTCAACTGAGAAAGGAGGTCCAAAAAGATATTTGGACTATCAATAATCACCAAAGACTTCACTACCGCTTAAAAAGCCAAGGCTCTGATTTGACCATTCGGCAAAAAAAGGGAAAAGTTGAAGCGATCGAGGAACTGCAAGAGATCGAGTGCTGTATGCAGGAAGAGATCAATGGCAATGAAGAGCAAATTCGGTATCTAGTCGCTTCTGAAGGGACTTATTCTTTTCCTTCGCATCGATTCGTCGCCGAAGATGCCGATCTCTATTTTTTCTCACTGCCAGGTACGGAGTTGCCGCCTCTTTGGCCGACGGAGGCTCCTTTTTTACGCGGTCATGCGCATGAAGTTGTGTTCTCTGCGGCAGAAGGGCTTCCCTCCTTTACTGCCTACCACTTAAATGCAGAATTGGATACGGCGCAATGACCCCCATTCTTGAAGTCAAATCCCTTGTGAAGCGCTACGGCGGAAGAGCAATTGTCGATGGACTTTCTTTTTCTATCGCCTCTGGCGAAGTGGTCGGTCTTTTAGGCCCGAATGGCGCAGGCAAAACGACTGCCTTTTACATGGCTGTGGGTCTTATTGCTCCTGACCTAGGAGATGTATTTTTTAAAGGCGAAAACGTGACGAAAAAACCGATCCATGTAAGGGCGAAAATGGGACTCGGCTATTTGGCGCAAGAACCGTCGATTTTCCGCGGCCTTTCTGTCGAAGACAATATCCTGTGCATCTTAGAGACTCGCCCCCTGTCTAAAAGCGAGAGACAAGCCAAATTGCAAGAGTTGCTCTCTGAGCTTCACTTAGAGCACCTTCGCAAGAAAAAAGCGACAGCGCTTTCTGGCGGAGAGCGGCGTCGCCTGGAAATTACGCGCGCGCTTGTGACAGAACCGTCTCTTCTTCTCTTAGACGAACCGTTTGCCAATATCGATCCGCTTGCCGTGCAGGATGTGAAAGAACTGATTCGGATCTTAAAAGGGAAAGGGATTTCAGTCCTCATTACCGATCACAATGCTCGAGAAATCTTGACGCTTGTCGACAGGAGTTATCTTATCCAAGACGGGCGCGTACAGCTTGCCGGCACTGTTGACGAACTCATTTCAAATGAAGAAGCTCGCCGCAGCTATTTTGGGAAAGATTTTCACTTATGAAAATTGTCTCCATAAGTTTTGTTGTTCTTAACAGAGTAACATGATAACGCCACGAAACGTGGCTTGAGGATGACGACGCGAGGCGCGTCTAAGGATAGACATGATGCAGGGAAGCCCTGCAACCCAGGACGCAGATTTCTTTTTTTGGGGTTACAGGGCTTCCCTGTATCATGTCTATCCTTAGCTGTGTTTCACAGCGTTATCCTCAAGCCACGTTTCGTGGCGTTATCATGTTCTTTTGTCATGAGTAATAGGGCATCTAAAACCCGATCTACGGAAAGAGTTGCAAGGCAATCGCTCTTTTTGCTTCCGCCACAGCCATCTTGATAGCAGGGTCTACAAGGAAGCGTTTGCGCGACGATCCTCGCACCTCGATTGCGCCAGGGACCCCAGGTGATCTCTGAAGTAGGCCCAAAAATCGCAAGGACTGGTTTTTTTAATGCAGAGGCCATATGCAAGGGGAGTGAATCGACGCAGATAAGCAGGCTGCTAAGCTCGATTAAAGCGGCTAGATCTTTTAGAGAAATTTTCCCTGCGAGATTGTAGATATCGAGTCCTTGGGTAATTTCTTGAACCATCTCTTGTTCACTTTGGTCAGGTCCTGAGGTAAAGACAAGGCGTTTTCCTTCTGCAAGAAGATGTTTAGAGAGAGCGCGCATGTTTTCTACCGGCCAACACTTAAATCGCCAGCGCGAGGTAGGATGGATCAGAATAAATTTTTCTCCGACCTGTTTTTTCATGGTTTCTAAGGCGGTGGGAGATAGGGGTAAAAAGAGGTCTCGCTCTTCTTCAGTGGGGAAAATGCCGATGCGGCGGATGGCATCGAGGTTTCTTTCTACCACATGTCGTAGAGAGGGGCAATTTTTGGCCACGTGCGTATAGAGCTTCTTTTTTCCAAAAAGTCCCTTTCCCTTCGGATCGAACCCGACCCGGATCCTCGCCCTTGAGTATTTCGCCGCAATCGCACCTCGATCGCCCTCGGTCAAGTTGATGACTAGATCGTAGCGGTGAGAGCGAATGGCGCGAAGAAGCTTCCACTCTTGATAGAGGCGAAAAGGGAGAGACTTCTTTTTCCAATTCCGGTCATAACTTAAAAAAGAGGAGATGGCTGGATGACCCTCTAGGAGGGGAATGGCCTCCGAATAGACATATGCGTCGATGGAGCTCTCTGGAAAACGGTTTTTCAAAGAGGAGAAGACAGGCCCTGTAAGCAGGGCGTCGCCGAGCTGGCGCAGCTTGATGATTAAAATTTTTTTTACATTCTTTAAATCGGGGTAATCGCCATAGCTCATCGAGGGTCCAAGGATAAAAGTAAGGTCTTAGAGTAAAATTTCTCCGCTTTTTCTCGAAGAATAATTTCGCTTAGATTACAATCTTTAGGCAGTTAAACGTAAAAAATTTTTGGAGAATCCTTCATGGCACAGACCACCACTCAAACTGTAGAGCAAACTCTTTCAATCATTAAGCCAGACGCCGTTGGTCAAAACCAAATTGGCAATATCATTGAATATTTTGAAAGAGACGGCCTTAGCGTCGTTGCCGCAAAAATGACTCATCTTACAAAAGAGCAAGCAAAGGCCTTTTATGCAGTGCATAAAGAACGCCCCTTTTACAATGAGCTTGTCGATTTCATGGTTTCCGGACCGATCTTAATCATGGTTCTCGAAGGGGAAGGCGCAATCTCTCGCAACCGACAAATCATGGGCGCTACCGACCCGTCAAAAGCAGACGCCGGAACGATCCGCGCCGACTTTGCAACGAGCATCGAGCGGAACGCGATCCACGGTTCGGATAGCGTAGAGACGGCCAAAACCGAAATCTCTTTCTTCTTTAAGGCCAACGAGATCTTCCAAAGAAACTAGCCTGGTTCTCGCGGAGCGATTGACTTAAAATCGCTCCGTAGGTCAATAAGTACGCTCTTGCAGGCAAGGGGTCTTTCTTTTAAAGCTAAAGTTATGACATCATCTCTCTCTTATGTGAAGAAGCTCACGTTCCAAAAAGGGCTCTCGGCCTAAATCAAAAGCTAAATCTTAAATTATACACAACACGATTCAAAAATCGGTTCCGATCATTTCCTAGCCTCGCGGCAATAGGAAATGATCGTAAAAGGGCCGGCGGCGCCCCCGGCCCTTGACGCAGATGTTTGTTCTCCGTCAGGAGAATAAACTCGGCGGAAAATCGGCGTTGTCGATCAAGCCTACAAAAGAAGGGGGGTGTTATTGCAAGGAGTCTTCAGTTAGTAGGCCTGGAGGCTTAGCTACGTAACGGCTGATCTCGAGGAGATGAGGCGGTTCGATGCTTTGGTAGGTAAACGAGGGGAGTCTGCCTTCGAAGAGGACGGCCAGGCGGCGGCGGTTGCTGCGCTGGAGGGACTCTTTTGTGTAGGTGAGGAACTCTTCGTAGGTGAGGGAGGTGAGGGCGGCGATCCGCTTTTCGATGTATTGGAAGTCGGCTCTTTTCTCGAAGGCGAGAAGATCCCAAAGGGCGCTTTTATCTTTGAGGTTGCGGAAGCGCGTTTCGAGGGAATGGACGGCAGTGGCTTTGAGGGTGTCGAAGCGCTCGGGAGAGATGGCTTTTGCCTCGATGAATTCTTCGAGGAAGAGTTCAAAGCGGTAGAGAAGATCTTCGGGATTGTGGGAATTGGACTGGACTAGGAAGAGGTGGAAGAGGCGCTCTTCAATTTCAGCAGGCTCTGCTTTTGCGATGTAGCCGGTCTTTTGTTTGGTTCTTAGTTCATTGAAGAAGGCTTCTCGAAGGGCGCTGGATAGAATTTCGTGAGCGGCCCGTTTTTCGAGGGTAAATTCCCCTGCATCGATGGAGAGGATGGCGCCGTTTCCTTGTGCGGTCGTAGAGCGGAGGACGGAAAAGGGGCCTTCTGTAGAGGGAAGTTCGAGGACTTTTGATTGTGCGTGATCAGTTTTTGGATAGGTGCCTTTACTGAGGAGGTGTTGGATGTCAATCCAGGATCCTTGGGCGTCTTTGAGCGTGAGGTTGCCGGCAAAAAGTGCTTCTGTATAGGTTTTATCGAAGAGCTTGGAATGAAATTCGAGGAAGTCTTCGTAGGAGATGGTGCGAAGAGCGGCTAATTTATCAGGAAGTGAGGTTCTATCGCTCATGAGAAGTGATTCTAGGAGATCTTTTGCTTGGGCAACGGGGAGTGCTTTTGCTCCGTTGGCAAAGATTTTCTCGTGTCTTGCAAAGTAGATGTCAAACTGCTCTTTGGTCGGAGGGTGGAGTGGCATTTGACGGAGGATCTCTTCGAGAAGAAGGGGGGCTTTGTCGTTAAAGCCGAGGATCTGTATGTGAATTTTTAGTTTTTCAAGTTCAAATCGAGTGGATAGTCCTCCGCTTCTCGCTGCAGAGAGGGTCGGGTGGAGCACGTCGGTTACGTGGTCGAGATAAAGAGATGCGAGGACGGAGCTTTTTGCTGTCGGCTGAAGCTGTTCGGATCGGATATGGAGGTGAATGACGGCTTCAGGAGCGGAAAATTCGGGCGAGCGGGAGTAATAGGCAATGCCATTTTCAGTTTCTGAGACGAGACTGGGGACGGAAGGGGCTTCTGTGGCGGCGAGGCCAAATTTCACGGGAAGAAATGGGTTTGGTTCAGCAAGGCGGATGTCGGGATTGGCTTTTGCAGCCTTCCAGCGAGCGGCCCAGGAGGAAGGGATTGGGCGAACGGCGTATTCTGCGCCAAACCACCGTTCTTTCTGGTCGGGTTCTACGCCTGTCAATGTCGGAGAGGCTGTAAGGGCGAGGAGGCATCGTTCAGGGGTGAGGATATTGAGGGTTTCTTTGATCTTTTCAGGAGAATAGGAGGCTGCGAGGACTTGCTGGCGAGGAAATGTACTCAATGCTTCATCGGGTAGGGAGTCTCCCATCGACTCTGCTGTCTGGAAAGCGTCTTGTCTTGTTTGATACTGATAGGAGAGCTTAGAGACGGTGTTTTTTTCCTGATAGAGATAGAGGGGGACGGAACTTGCTCGAAGACCTTGGACGGCTTCAAAAAAGCGGAGCACTGTGGTGTCGATGGCGTTCATGCCCTTGGAGGTGAGCTCGAAAAAGACGAAGAAACAGCGATGTTCTTTTCCTCCGAGATCGTCGACGTGGACAGTTACGCTGTCGATGAGTCCTTCACCTTTAAGTTTTTCATAGAGGCTGTTGGGTTGGCCGCGGTTTAAGGCGTAACCTACGATTTCTGCGGACTTTGTCTCATCATCGGAAAGAGAGAGCGGCAGTTCCCAAGTTAGGGAGAGAAATTGTCGGTTTTGAATGGGTTTAATGTAGGTGATTTGCCCTTGCTGTTTGGAAGAGGTGATGGGTGTCCAAGCAGAGGCTGTATTTTTGGAGTTTTCTAGGACAGGCACAGCTAAGAACATGGAGCTGATTTCTGCCTTCATCTTGGAAATGGAGAGGTTGGAGCAGACGAAGAGGTGCATCTTTTGCGCGCCGTAATTGGCCTTGTGCCAGGCTTGAAGGGCTGCTTGAGGAATCCCTTTTAATGTCTCTGAGTTGCCGGCTGAAAATTTGTGATTTGGATGCTGAGGATTTCCCATTTCTTTGAAAATCATCATTTCTCGCCAGCGATCGTGCTCTAGATTTTTGGCGTATTCTTGATCAACCGCATGGAGTTCGCGCGAAATATGGGATGGGTCGAAGAGCGGATCGATGAAGAAGCGGGAAAAGCGATCGAGGTTTTCCATGAACTGGTCGTGCTTGCAGGAGAACATATAGACAGTGCGATGCGGCGCAGTAAAGGCGTTGGTAATGCCCCCGGCGTCTGAGATGCGGCTCATGAAGTCGCTGCAGTCTGGATATTTGTGGCTTCCCATGAAGAGCATGTGTTCGGAGAAGTGGGCCATGCCGGGGTATTCTGCCGGATCGTCCCAAGAGCCTGCGGAGACGGCCATAGAAGCTGAGGATTGGTCGATGCCCGGATCTGAAATAAGGAGGATTTCAAGGCCGTTTTGGAGGCGGAGTTTGGCCGTTTTTCTCTCTTTTAAGTCGGGGTTGAGAAGGGGAAGCTCGGATGCGTCGGGGATCTCCTGATAGGAGGCGAGTGGTTCTTTTGAGGAGAGACTGGCTTTGGACATGGCGATTTCATCGGTTACGGTTTCGTGAAGAGAAAGGGCAAGAGAGAGGAGTAGGGCAATGGGTCTCATCAACGTTAGTGTCTAGTTTTTGCGTATAGTTTACAAACAGTTTTCCAAATCCCTTCTGCCTTGGCACTTCTCCGCTCTTCTTTTGTTTCGCCGGTATAGCTCTCCATGTTGCATTCGGGGCCAAATGCGATGCGGATGGAGGTGCGTTTGGCGATGCGCGTTTCACCGAGTTCGACTTGGATGGTCTCTGGTGGGGGAAGAAGGTCGTAAGTGTCGAGCGCAAGAGGATAGAAATGGGTGGGCCGTTTTGCTTTTTTTGCCATTAGATAGAACATTTCTACGCTATTGGGATCGAAAGGGGCGGGAATAATGTGTCCGGCTGGATCTTTTCGGTCTCTACCGCCAGAGGGCGCGACGTAGATCGCCTTGCCTCCCTCTTGAAGAAGGCGGCTCATGAGCTCCATGGTGTTCTTATTGTGGAGTTGTTTTTTCGCTTTTTGTTCGGGCGGCTGATCGATGTATCGTTTGGAATAAATGCAAAGAAGATCGCAGCCGAGGCTAAAAGGGATTGCAAGGGGGTCTGTGACGACCCGTTCTCCTGCGACGTAAATGATTTGTTCTGCGAGTTTGGGGTAGTTTTTCTCAAGGAGGATCGCAATGGCTTGCGGATCGGCTTCTGTTTGGTGGTTGGCGAGGAAGACGACATTGTCTCCATTTGCAATCTGCGCTTGCATTTGATCGAGAATTTCAAGTCCGGAGAGTTTTGAGTGGGAAACGTCGATTAAGGGGCGGATAAAATCGAGGCTGAAGCGGTAGTAGTCGATGGGATGGCGGATTTTTTTGTGATAGGGCTCAAAGCTATAAGGAGAGCGAAGCTGCTCTAAAACAAGTCGAAAAAAGAGTTGGAAGGTGGGGATTAAAGGAGCAAATGATTGGCCCGATTTTTCTAAAGCTGTCCGGTAGCAACGGATAAAATCGAGCGCAATCAGGCAATATTTTTCAGAAAAGAGGCCATCGTCTTGGAGCTTGAGAAGCTCGGCAGTCAATAAGTCTTCAGGTGTCGATTTTTTGTCCATTGAGCGTTGAAAAGAATTGGTATTCGTTAAGGTGTAATACGTCATTGCTGCCAAACTCGATGTGCGCGTTGGCCTGACTTGCGAGTTTTCGGTAAAACTCTTTATCGATCGAGTCGAGATAGCGACTGAGCTCAGGGTGGGTCACGAGTTTGAGCGCATATTGGTTTTGGCAGTGAATGAGTTTTTTAAGACCCCGTTCGATCTCTACCGATACGCTTTCATGGCTCTTAATCAGTCCGCTTCCCGTGCAATAAGGGCAGGAGGTGTAGACAGTTTGAGAGAGCGATTCGCGGCTTCTTTGGCGGGTCATCTCGACAAGACCAAATTCGCTCATGCCTAAAATGGTGCATTTAGCGGTGTCTTCTTTCATGCACTCTTTTAAGCGATCTAGGACGCGCCGTTGGTTTTTCTTTGAACGCATGTCGATAAAGTCGCAGACGATCAGGCCGCCGATATTGCGGATCCGGAGCTGGCGTCCGATCTCTTCGGCCGCTTCGAGGTTGATCCGAACGAGGGTTTCTTCGACATCGCCTCCGCTTGTATTCTGAGAGCTTCGGCCCGAGTTGACGTCGATGGTGTACATGGCTTCCGTGCGATCGAAGAATAAATAACCGCCTGATCCAAGCCAGATTTTTCTTCGAAGAGCGCGGTCGATTTCTCGCTCGACGTTAAATCGCTCAAACATCGGAGTCTTGTCGCGATAAAATTCGATTTTTAGCGGGTGTTCCTGTTCATATTTTTGGTAGATGCCCTTGGCCAATTGGAATGTGGAGTAATCGTCGATGAGGAGGCGGTCGAATTTTTTATCGACGCACTGCAAGACAGATCGTTTGATTAAATCAGATTCTTCATAGAGAAGAGCAGGTCCGGTAGATTCATGGAATTTTGCGACAATCGTTTGCCACGAGTGTAAGAGCTCGGTCGCCTCATCGATGAGCATGTCGGCAGAAGCTCCGGCGCTAGCGGTGCGGCAGATAAGGCCCATGTTTTGGGGCATCTCAAAAGAGCGGATGAGTTTTTTTAGCCGATCGCGAGATGTCTTATCTTCGATTTTGCGCGAGACTCCTCGATGGGAGCTATTTGGTAGAAGGACGAGGTAGCGTCCTGCAATGGAGACGTTCGAGGTGAGTCTGGCCCCTTTTGTGCCGATCGGCTCTTTGACGACTTGCACTAAGACGGGCTGATCGATCTTCAAGAGCTGGGAGATTTCTTTAGCCTTGGGCGTTTGAGGGATTTTTGAGCTGTCGTAATCGAGGTCGAAATCCATGTCGAACATCTCTTCGAATTTCTTGGTGTTTTCCAAGATATCGCTGATGTGGATAAAGCCGTTTTCTTCTTCGTCGATATTGATGAAGGCCGACTGGATATTGTGTAAAATATTGGTGACTCTGCCCCGGTAAATATTGCCGGTCATCTGTCTGCATTTTTTTCGGTCGAAGACGAGGTCGAATAATTGGCCATGCTTCATGTAGGCATAGCGAATTTCCTTCGATTCAACATTGAGGAGGACTTCGTGCATAGTTTTGATCTTTCTTTGTTTTCTAGAAAAGAATAGGGGAATTCGGGTTCTTTTTCTAGGGAATAATTTGGTCTCCGCGGACGAGTTGAACTGCTCCCCTAACGGCGTTCAAAAAGGCCCTTGGCGTTGAGTAACCGTGGCATTTAATCACGATTCCTTGGACACCAGCTAGGATTGCGCCGGGGTATTCGGCGTAATGGAGGTGGCCCGATAAATCGTGAATCTGTGGCTTTAATTTCTGATACTCTTCTGGTGGAAGTAAACTTCCAAATCGATCGAGGATTAAGCTTGCGATCCCTTCAGCGGTTTTTAGGAAAATATTTCCTGTAAAACCATCTGTGATGAGGACGTCGACATCGCCGTTAAAAACAGAGGTCCCTTCGACGTTTCCAGCAAAGTGAAACAGGTTTCCGGCGATCGTTTTTAGCTCTTGATAGGCTAGGCGGAGCTCAGAGGTCCCTTTCATCGCTTCAATGCCGATGTTGAGCAGTCCAATGGTCGGCTTTTCGATGCCGTAGGATCTTACGTGGGCGGCTCCGAGAAGGGCGAATTGGACTAAATGGCACGCTTTGACTTGGACGTTTGCGCCTACATCGAGAACGGCGACGGGTTGTTTTTTTGTCGGCATCCTCGCTAAAAGAGCGGGGCGTAAAATTCCCGGCAAATTCCCGAGGATCACTTTGGCGCCTGTGACAAGAGCTCCCGTGTTGCCAGCGGAAATAAAGGCGTCGATTTTTTTTGCTTTCAGTTGTCTTAGGCCGATCGCTAAAGAGGCCTCTTTTTTTCGGCGAAGAGCTGTGAGTGGATTTTCATCCATCGCAATGAATTCAGGTGCGACGACATATTTGAAGGGGCTTTTTGCTTTATATTCGGGCAAGCCAAAGACAAGGAGCTCGACGGAAGGGTCGAGTTCCAACTCTTTGAGAGCGTCAAGCAGCGTTTCTGGGGAATTGTCGTTCCCCATTAAATCGACGCCGATCCGGATGGTCATTAGGCTTGAACGGATTCGATAGCTCTTCCGGAATAATGTCCGCAAGAGGGGCACATGCGATGGGGCAAGCGCGATTTTCCGCAGTTAGAACAGGCGGATACGTTCTTGGGTTTTTTCGCATGGTGCGAGCGCCGAGAATTTTTCTTAGCGTTGGAAGTACGGTTACGTGGAACTGCCATGTTGGGGTCTCCTTTATTCTTTTAAATCAAAATCAGCGAATGGGAAATAGGTCTCTTGACGTGTTTCCGGGCGCATGTAGGGTTCTATTGTTTCTCTCGAAGTGCACTTGCCTTGATTGCATTCAACTGTACGGGGAATCTCAATTAAGAGCGCTTCGCGCAGCGCTGGTCCAAAGTTGTAAACGGCATCTCTGATCTCAGTGAACGGCTCTGTATGGTAAAAATTGGCAATAGCGAGAGGAGCTTGGATCATCTTATTGCAGACAGAGCAGGGCATTTCAGCAAATGTTTTTGCCGATAGGTGGAGGATCAGATGATCGTCTGTCAAATAGGCTTCCCCTCGAACGGCGACTGGCTGCTCAAATTGGAGCTCTTCCTCATTCACTTCGAGAAATGAAGGATGAAAAGCACCCTCGATTTTTTGTACGAGGCCGCCTTTTAGCCGATCAATGTAAATTTTAAACTCTTCTGTCATAGGAAAAGCAATCTTTTAAATAGCTACCAACTATAGCCGGAACGCGCTTTAATTTCTAGAGAGAAAGAATTTTTTTAGCAGCGAGGTGGCTGGCGGGGAGGTCGCTTAAGGTATCCCATAGTTCAGAACAACCGGCGATGGTTTTTTGTCTTATTTGTTCGTCAAACCAAAGCTTGGTGGCATAAGCGAGATGGGTCTCTTCGGTTAGGAAAGGGCCGAAGAGTTCGGGAAACACTTCTTTTTGTAAAATGATGTTAGGGAGGCTGTAGTAGGGCAGGTCAATACGAAAAATTTTTTTTGCTAGGAATAGGTCGAGAGGTTTAATGGCGTATTGGACCACGGTTGGGGTTTTATGGAGGGCCAGTTCGAGGGTCACGGTGCCAGATTTTGCCAACGCAAGGTGAGCGTTTTGCATGAGGTGGTAGGTCTCTTCAGGCGGGAAATTTTTGGAGATGGCTATGCGTAGATGGGAGTCTTGTGCCTGCAATTTTTCCGCTGTTTTGAGCATGAGGGGTAGGTTTCTCTCTATTTCCACTTTCCGGCTCCCTGGAAAGAGGGCTAAAATTTTATCTGCTTTGCCGAATCCAAAACGATCTCGAAAGGTTGGGTCTAGTTGAGCTTTTGAGATGGGCAAGGTGAGAGGATGGCCCACGTATTCTGTCCGAAGAGAGGTGTGTTTGAAGCAATTGGGCTCGAAGGGGAGGATTGTTAGAAGGAGGTCGAGCGACTGTTCCATCTTGGCAATGCGCCCTTTTTTCCAGGCCCAGACGGTTGGACAGATGTAGTGGATCTGCTTGCCTTTATACCCTTTTTTTCGAAGCGATGCGTGCATGCGTAGGTTAAAGCCGGGGTAGTCGATTCCGACAAAGGCTTTTGGCTGCAGTGCGAGGATTTTTTTTCGGAGGGAGAAAAAGAGTTTTGCGATATGGGGCAGGGCTTTTACGACGTCGATAAACCCCATGACTTCCAAGCTTTCCATCGGCTCGATGCACTCGATGGGGAATTTTCGCATGCGAGGCCCTGCGACAGCCGCGATGCGTAAAGTAGGATCGAGGGAGAGCAGCTCTTCGATGAGGGCGGCGCCTTGAAGGTCTCCGCTCGGCTCGCCGGCGAGTAAAAAAAGATCTATAGGTTGTCCGCTAGCCATTCAATGCCTTGCCGAAAAGCTTCGGGGGAGGTTCCATGTCCCATTTGTCCGATGGAAGGGGTCATGATGAGTTCGATTTGAGGGGAGCGGAGCGTCGAGTGTTCGACAAGGTTCATGGCAAAGTCGAAGCAAGATTGGGTGTGGACGCGCGTGTCTTTATTGCCGATGTAGAAGCGGATACGGCGATTGGCGAGTTTTTTTGCCAGATGCAAGACGTCTAAATTTTGCACAAGCGGATGGTGCGCGATCGTTTCAAAATCTTTGGCCTTAGAGAGGCTAGTTAGCGGCGCAAATTGTAAAATTGCTTTAAACCTCTCTTCTTCTGCAGCTAAGTGTGAGGCTACAAAACCGCCGCGAGACAGGCCGGCAAGGCCCATTTTATGGGGATCGGCCCATTTTTTTTGGATGACGGTGTCGATGGCCTGCAATGCTTCTTCAAAAAATGTCCTGAGGGGATCTCGCCCTTTGGAGATGTCGTCAGCCCAAAGAGAGAGGGCATTAGTGGGAGAAAGGCCTTCTTCATGAGCGGGCAATGTCATGGAAAAAATGCGGATCCACTTTCCTTCGAGGAATTGAACTGGCTGATTGAAAGGGTCGAGGAAAAGAGAGTCGGGACCAGAGAGGGCAAAGTAAAAAATAGAGGGAAGCGGGCCGCAATCAAGAGAGGGGCCTACATGAAAAAGGTTGGGGAGGAGCTCAGCTGCCTTCATGGTGTCTTCTTCTTCGCCGCGGACGTCGCCGCTCCTCAGGCTCAATGGGAGGAGGCATAGGAAGTGGTTCTTGTCCAAAGGTAGCTTCGGTCCAGAGCGTGTAATAAGGGAGAAGGTCGGGTTGCACTTTGGCTCTTAGTTTAAAGAGGTGGAGCGCATAGATGAACATCGGATCGCGCGGCGGCTTTGGGCGGCGTAGCGGCTTGTCGTCAAGTGGCTGGATCCGGAATTGGGAGGTTAAAATCGAGGAGACCATTCCGCTTAAGCGGCGAGGGAGGAGAAAGAAGGGGCTAAAGGTCTCGTCGATGACTCTAGACGCTTCTTCTTGGATGATGCCGAGGTGGAACGGTTGATGGGATTTTTGCGCTCTTTGCAAAAGGCGGTGGCGAAGGAGGGGAAAGATCATTGCAGAGAGGAGGATCGAGCGATCGAGGGGTCCCTTGCTATTGGCCGCATCAGCTTCACAGAGAAGAGCGAGGATTTCGTTATCGGGGTTGTGGGAAAAATAATTGGCCACTACGGGCAAAAGCGGATTTAAGAGGCCATATTCATGGAGCAAGTGAAAGAATGTCTTTGCAGAGCCCGATTCGAGCATGCGAAGGAGCTCTTCGAGAATACGCACAGAGGAGCTTTTGATGATCTCCCCTTTGCACCCCAAAAGCGCTTGGAATGTGGAGCTATCGATATCGAAATTGAATCTTGCGCAAAATTTAATCAGGCGAATCATCCGAACAGGGTCTTGGACAAAGCGGACATCTGGCTGGCCAATTGTACGGAGCACTCTTTTTGCCACGTCGGTATAGCCGCCGACATAGTCGATGACCGTTTGGTGTTCGATGTCGTAGAAAAGGCCGTTGATGGTAAAATCCCGGCGAAGAACGTCTTGTTCTTCAGTTCCCCAGACGTTGTCGCGGACGATGAGGTCGGCAACCCCTGTGTCTCCGGCCCGAAACGTAGAGACTTCAATGATTTTCTTGCCAAAGCGAAGATGGGCAAGGCGAAATCTGCGGCCGATCAAGATGCAGTTGCGAAATAAGGCTTTAATCTCCTCGGGCCGAGCTGAGGTGGAGATGTCGAAATCTTTTGGATTTTGCTTGAGGAGAAGGTCTCGTACTCCGCCGCCGACAAGGTAGGCCTTATAGCCCGCTTGGCGCAGTTTTAAAATGACATAAGCAGCATTGGGGTCGATCTTATCAGAAGAAATTTGATGTTCGTCGACTGGGTATACTTTTGGCTGCACGTATAGGGGATTGGGGGATGTAAACACTTCCTCAGTGTAAAAGATTTCCAGCGTTCACGTCAAGCATCCAGTTTACAGCATTTCTTTCGTTCAGGTACAATCAAAGCCACTTATGATTTCCAGACACCCTTTAGGACATCTTTTTGGTGGAGCTTTGCTCGTAGCCGGAACTTCGATCGGCGCTGGCATGCTCGCTTTGCCTATCTTGACGGGGCTTGGCGGGTTTGGCCCGTCGCTCGTCGTCTACTTTCTTTGCTGGCTATTTATGACCTGTACGGGACTTCTCATGCTCGAGATTTGCCTCAAAAATTCTCCGGACGTCAACCTCGTTTCGATGGCCGCGTCCTACTTTGGCGTTGCGGGGAAAGTCTTTGCGTGGGTGCTTTATCTGTTTCTTTTTTATTGCCTTAGTATCGCGTATGTGGCCGGCGGGGGTGCGATGCTTCGCGACTGGTTGGGGCTTGGCCCCATCTGGGCAGGCGGAGTGCTGTTTGTTCTTCTCTTCGGTCCTTTTGTCTATTTTGGCGCAAAAGTCGTCGACCGGCTCAACCTCTTTTTAATGGCGGGTTTGATTGGCTCTTATCTTCTTTTTGTCATTTTTGGCATCGGGCATGTCAATCTCTCTTTTTTACAAACGGCCAACTGGGGCCCCGCTCTTTTTGCCCTGCCGATTATCTTTACCTCCTTTAGCTATCAAGGCGTTATCCCTACCTTGACCGCTTATATGAAGCGCGATGCATCTAAAATCCGCATTGCGATCGTCCTTGGAACGACCATTACCTTCCTCGTGTACCTTTTCTGGGAGTTTCTTATTTTGGGCATTGTCCCTCTTGAAGGCTTAGAGGAGGCGAGAAGACTTGGTCAAACCGCTGCTCAGCCGCTAAAAAACCATCTCATGTCAGGCTCTGTCCTTGCGATCGGACAAGCTTTTGGCTTTTTTGCGATAGCCACTTCTTACCTCGGCGTCACGCTCGGGCTTTTTGACTTTCTAGCAGATGGACTTCGAATGGCCAAGAAAGGGCTCCGAAGAGGGTTTCTCGCCGCGCTGACCTTTCTGCCTCCACTGATGGTTGCCCTGACAAGACCGGGCATTTTCCTTACCGCTCTGACCTATGCCGGAGGGATTGGGTGCGCTCTTCTTCTCGGGCTTTTGCCGATTTTAATGGTTTGGAAGGCAAGGAGTCGCGGGGAACCTGGGCCGGTGATGTTGCCCGGCGGTAAGTTTCTGTTAGCCCTCCTCGCCGCCTTCGTAATTGCGGAAGTTCTCATGGAGCTATGTAGATAATATTGCTCAGTAATAGGCTTTCTATTATTAGAGCAGTATGGGACTCCGAAAAGCTTTTGTTCTTATTACAGCGGGTATCGTCTTCCTCGGGCTTATTGCGATGAAGATCATTGCGGCGTACCCGGCTTCTACCTCTATTGAAGCATCTGGCCCTGTCTTTGGCAGCGCTCCTATCGAAGTGGTCATCTTTGAAGATTTGCGATGCGCCGGTTGTCGAACTTTTTCGCAAACGGTTCTGCCTCAGATTGAAGCGGAGTATCTGGACACCAATCGCATTCAGCTAAAAATTATCCCTCTTGGCGTTTTAAAAGGTTCTAAAATATTGGCCAATGCAGCTTTGGCTGTTTACCAGCTTGCGCCGGATCGTTTTTTGCCCTTTGTACAACTTATTTTTGCTCGTTTTGCCTATGGGAAGATCGACAATTCGACAACGCAGGTTCTTCTCAACCTTGCCAAAGAAGCGGGAGGCATTGATCTCCTCAAATTGCAAGAGGCGATTGATCAGCAACGTTATTATCCTGTATTAGATCGCAACTTGGCCGACGCGAGAGCTCTCATGGGTAAGCAATTTCGAATCCCCGCTGTTTACGTCAATCGCGTTCGTGTCGTTGGGGTGGATTGGCAAGCAGTTGAACAAGCAATCGATGAGGCAATCCAATGAGAAAATATGCGCTCTATCTTGCATGGATCTTCGCCCTTCTTGGGGTTCTTCTCAGCGTGTTTTCCAGTGAGATTTTAAGGATTGAGCCATGCCGGCTCTGCTGGTACCAGCGGTGCGCTCTCTTTCCTCTGGCCATTCTTTTGGGTTTTGCGGCCTACCGCAACGATCGAACATTTTTTCGGTATGGAATGGTTCTTGCGGGCCTAGGTTGCATCGTAGCGCTCATGCAAGTGTTTATCCCCACTCAAATTTGCGGCGGCGGCTGCGTAGAAAAGAGAATGCTTGTAGGTGTTCTGACGCTGCCGATGATCAGCTCTTTGGGTTTTGCTGCGATCTTCGGGCTTCTTTGGGTCTCACGCGAAGTGCCGTGAATCCTTGTCAGGTTTTAAGAAGTTTTCCCCTATCAATGTCTTCTCCCCAAGCTAGTTATAAGGCATGCCCGGGAGCTTGTGTCAACACGCGCCTTACCTTGACAGAAGAGGGGGATATTGCGATTGCAGAGGCGCCTTGGAGTCAGGGGCTTTCCATTGCATCGGGGGCGGGTCACTAAGGGGGCGTCTGAGGTGTTTCTGATAGGCCTTAAGTTCATTGGCAAATCCAGGATCGATAATAGGTCTTTTGCTTCGTATATAAGCAATGGCGGCGTCTACATCGATGTTAAATCGATTGATGAAATAGGCAACGACTAGAGTCGAGCTTCTAGATATTCCCATTGCGCAATGAACAAGTGTTTTTTCTCCATGAAAAACTGCTTTATCTAAGACTTTAAATGCAGGCTGAAACCATTCTTTTACATCGGGTCCATTGCGTTCTAAAATGACGGTGTATTTACTATTCGCATTCTCCTTTCGCGCTTGTTCATTTAGGTCAGGATGGTTTAGGTATGGTAAGTAGCTGTTAGGGAATGTTGTATTGTGAACCAAGACGGCCCATTGCTTTAGTCTTTTAGGGAGTGGATGGGCCACAGCGATATCTTTGAGTCCTTTTCCCGCATGTAACCAATGAACGCCTGTCTTGAGCAGACTGTCTCTAACGATTGCCTCTCCATATTTAATAGTCATGGGTGCAAAGACGTCGATGGCCGGATCGCTGTCGATCTGATAGGTGCCGTGAAGCTCGGTGAGAGGGCACATCGTAACGACGTGTTTAACGTCCATTGGATTATCTCTTTGTCTGCCGCCAACTGCATAGCCGTCATAAAGCGGAAGATTGGTGCAATCGAGAAAAGCCTCTACATTGCCAAGATGAAGGTTCCCTAAAATACGGTGACTACTCGCCAATCCTCCCTCTTTATTTCTTGCAGCCTTCGATACATTGGAATTGCTATCTTTAAACTCTGGATCAACGTTCCCAATTCGATTGGCAAGGGTCTCAATTTGGTATTGGCTTCGTTGGATAGCAATAACCACCCCAGCGATAATTGGGAGAATCGTTGTAAAATAAGACAAAACTTTCAAAGAAGCGCTTATGAATCCAGAAGAGCGATCTGCGAAGGGATTTGGAGCCACAGTGACTAGATCGTTATTGACCTCTAAAATAGAATATTCACGGTGGTTTTGGAGCTGGAAATAATTTTCACAGGCCATCCAACAGTTAAATCCACGGCTAAAGGTTGACTCTTGTCCAGCACTTAGTCCGCATTGACTTAATGTAATTGCCAGTCGTTGATTGTCAAAAATAGGCGTCATATTTTTGCAAGCTTTTGTCGGGGGACGTTAAATCCCTCTTGCTTGGGATGACTTAGGCAGCCTCCAAAGCAAAAGAGCTCATCCTCTTCTTCAAGGGGCAGTTTTTGTGGGGAAGGGGCTAAGTCGCGGGACATGGCGTTGGAGGGTTGTAAGAGGTTTATAGGCTCGCCTGGGTATAGGCGGGGGCGCGGAGGCGAAAGAGTGGGATTTTCTGGAGTGGTGGAGTCTCTAGAGACGGTCAAAGAGGAGGGCGTCTCTCTATTTTCTTCGGTAGAAGTAGATAGATAAGGATCATTTACATTTAAGAAAGATTCAATTTCGGATGGAAGGTTTTCTCGCAACCACTGTTGAGTTTGGTGTAGAAGGTTTCCCGTCTCGTCAGAAAGGTTCTGGAAAAATTGATTATAGGATCCGTCTTCTGTGTTTTCCTGAGGGAAGGAGGGAATTTCTGTTGTTCCGTCTTCCAAAAAGTCACAAGGAACTGTTTTCGCTGGAGAAGAGATGTCGGCCTTATTCACTGAAATTGGCGCATCTACGGGTACATGGTCAGGAATGAGAATGGATAAGGGTCTATTTACTTCAAGAGGCGTGTCTTGAGGTAGAGAGCTTAGCAACCAAAAGTCAGTCAAGCTTTGGAGGCTTTCACTCTTAGGGAGAGCGCTCTGAGTCTGGGTCTCAATGTTTGGTATCTCTATAGAAGTGGTTTGCGATGGAGAGCTTAGTGACCAAAATTGGAGGTTTTTAATCTTGGGGATAATGCTCTGCATCTGAACTTCCATGTTTGCTGTTTCTGCGCTTGTAAGAGCGGGGGAAGTGGGCGGCGCCGGTGTAGGAGAGCGAAATAGTGAAGCAGGGGGACTGTCCAACGGAATCTTTGACTCTTCACGGATGGCGGTGTCCGCATAGTTGTCTAAGATCTGAATGTTTTGCTCAAGTTTGTGAGGCTCTAATGGAGTTTCGTCATTATCGAGGAATACGATTTCCCAAGCATGGGGAGATGTGGATGTCGGTGGTGTTATTGCTGCCATAACGTTCCTTGTGTTTTTTGAAAGAGGAAGGAGAATGGACAATTGCTGAATTGTTCACAATTGCTTTTTTTTGGGGAGGTGATTAATGTGTCTGCTTTTCACAAGGAGATAGGAAAATGGCAAAACTCTATTTTCGATATGGGACTGTCGGTAGCGCAAAGACGCTGAATTTGCTGGCAGTGGGTCACAATTATCGAAGCCAGGGCAAAAAGATTTTGCTCATGAAGCCCGACCTCGATGTTCGTTTTGGAAAGGATCGGATTAAGTCGAGAGCGGGACTTGAAATGCAAGCAGATCTTCTGATTGTCAATGAGAAGTCTCTGCAGGGGATCGATTACACGGGAGTGTCGTGTATTTTAGTCGATGAAGCGCAGTTTTTACCGGCCAAGGTGATCGATGAATTTCGCCGAATCACGTTGGATTGGGAGATTCCAATCATTTGCTATGGCCTTCGAACTGATTTTAAATCCCACCTTTTTGAAGGGACGATGCGCTTGATGGAGTTGGCCGATTCAATCGAGGAGGTGAAGGCGACGTGTTATTATTGCAATCGGAAATCGATCATGAATCTAAAACATGTAGATGGACAAGCTACGAATGAGGGGCCGATCGTCGATCTCGGTGCAGAAGAGAAGTACTTTCCAACTTGCTACCATTGCTATCGGCGAGAAATCGATAAAGCGCTTCTTTTTAAACTGCAAGGGATGAAAGCTTGTTCAGAGTGAGGAACTCTTCTTTCCAATGATAGCGATCGAGAAGGCCCTCTGTAGAACGATTGAGTAGCAGGTGAGCGAGATAAAGCGCTTCGATCGAGGAGAGCCCTTCGGTGGCATCCGGGCATCCGGTTTGTCTTCTTGGGTAAGCGGTTCTATAGCCTGGCGGCAAACTGCGCGCCTCTAGATTTGGAGGGAGTTGGTTATTCATTCTTTGGGCTAAATTCCACGTGCCGTCGATGAGAAGAAGGCCGTGAGGGGAATCTTTTTCGGTAAGTGGGGGAGCTCCCACTTTGAGTACGAGATAGCCGGTCAGATCTGGCAGTGGATCGACGGGGTAGGTATAGAAAGCAAGATCAGATCTTGTCTCTAAGCCAGAAAGGGAGCACTTGCGGAGGTTTTCGCGGCGGTGGCGAAGGATAATTGTGATCATACGATGAACTTGTGCGAGGTGGCTTTGAGTAGAGAAGCGGGGATTTCATGGAGAAAGCGAGATGGTGTTGTCGGGTGGGCTTTTCCCATGCGAAGCCGAGAGCGGGCCATGCTGAGCGTGAGGTGTTTTCTTGCCCGCGTAATTCCGACGTAGAAAAGACGCCGCTCTTCTTCGATTCCCGTTTGGGCAGCCCCTTTTTCATGCGGCAGAATATGATCTTCGAGGCCGACGATGAAGACAGCGGGAAATTCTAATCCTTTTGCGCTATGAAGTGTCATGAGCTGGACTGCGTTTTCTCTTGATTTTTTGGTCTGCGCGGCAAAGCTTTGTTTGGCAAGAGCGGCATTGGCCACAAAATGCTGGAGCGTCGGCTCTTCTTCCTCTTGTTCGTATTGGGCAAGCGCATTGATGCACTCTTGTACGTTTTCCCATTTAAATTCGCGCATCTTGTCGCTTTTGACCTCTTCTTCGATGGCTTTTTTATAGTTGATCTCTTCGATCAGCCAGGTCATTGCCTCAGAAAGCGAGGTAGAGGTAAATCGGCTCTTTGCCTTTGCAATGAGGTCGATAAAGGAGCGAATGCCGACCAGGCCCTTTGGATGGCCGGTCAGAGGTTTTGATCCATTGGCTACTTGGGTTAAAAGGTCCCAAAGAGGGAGATTTTGTGAGCGATTTTCTTGGGTGAGCTCATCGAGGAGAGTGTCGGAGATTCCGCGCCTTGGGACGTTGAGGATGCGGAGCAATGCTTCTTGATCTTTTGGGTTTGCAATGGTGCGGAGGTAAGCAAAGAGGTCTTTGATTTCACTCCGCTCAGAAAATTCAAGGCCGCCGAATACTTCGTAGGGGACCCCTCGAACCCAGTTTCCATCTTTTTGCCAAGGCGCTTGCATGAGCGCCATCTCAAGCGTTCTCGAAAGGGCGTTTGAGCGGTAGAGGATCGCCATGTCCTTCCACTCTAGATTTTTGGTTTCCCGGAAGTGGATGAGGCGCTGCACCACGGCGGCCGATTCTTCGTTTTCCGACGGCGCGTGGAAGACTTCGATGGCTCCATCGCTACTTTCTTCGGTCCATAGATTTTTCCGGTGGCGATTTTTATTGTGGCCAATGACTGCATTGGCTGCAGAGAGGATCGTGGAGGTGGAGCGGTAGTTTTGCTCGAGTTTGATCGTGCAGTCGGCCTTGAAATGCAAAATGTTTTTGATCTCAGCGCCTCTCCAACCATAGATCGATTGATCGTCATCGCCGACGACGCAGAGATTTTGGTATTTGGCGCATAGGAGCTCTGCCAGGCGAAATTGCGCTGGATTTGTATCTTGGTACTCATCGATCATGATGTAGCGGTACCGATCTTGGTATTTTTCTAATACCGATTTTTGCTCTTCAAAAAGCTTGATCGCAAGGGTGATGAGGTGGTCAAAACTGACGGCATTGTAGGCGCGAAGGGTAGATTGGAGCCGCGTGAAAAGGTCTTTGGAAAACTGGTCGTGCCAAGTAGGGGCCTCTTCGTTGGCCGCTTTGCCCATCGCGGCGATTGTAGGCGCTAAAGAGGGGAGCTCTCCCTCGTGGCCTAAAAGGTCTCTTGCGATGTGGGTGATGACCCGATGGAGGTCCCGCTCGTCATAGAGACTAAAATCTTTTGTATAGCCGAGTTTATCGATCTCTTTGCGCAGGATTTGCATGCAGAAGCTGTGGAATGTGGAAAGGGTGACGAGCTTTGCCTGTTCAGAGCCGATCAGCGATTCGACCCGGTGGCGCATTTCAGCCGCTGCCTTATTGGTGAAGGTCATGCCTAAGATCGACTGGGGAGAGACATTACACTCTTGGACGAGGTAGGCGATTCGGTGGGCGATCACGCGCGTCTTGCCGGAGCCTGCCCCTGCTAAGATTAACACGCGTCCATTGACGGTGTGGACGGCTTGGCGCTGATTGGGATTCAGACCTCCGATAATAATCTCCTGAGCTCTACTTCGATATCGCAGAGTTTGGCTTGTTTGGCTCGTTGCCTTGGAACGACGTGCAGATCCATCGGAGGGAGCTCGTTTCTTGCAAGGCGGAAGGCTTCCCGTACGAGTCTTTTGAACCGGTTTCTTTCGCAAGAAGAGCCGTAGCGGCCGGATGCGGTCAGGCCTAACCTCGAGATTTTAGCGGGGCGATAATCGATGCACAAGGTCTTTCCGACGAACCTTTTACTATTGGCTTGCATCCCTCGAAAATCCCCCTTCGAAAGAAGCCGGAATTCCTTTAAGAAAGGATGGCTCAAGCAGCTAACAGCTTGCGCCCTTTTCTGCGGCGGCGCTTGATGACTTTACGGCCACCAGTGGTTTTCATCCGGTTGCGGAATCCATGAGTTTTCTTGCGGCGGCGTTTGCTAGGTTGGTAAGTTCTTTTCATGATACGATCCTAAAAAAAGGTTTTCGAGCCATGATACTAAACTTTGCCGTATGCTTCAAGCAAATCTGTTTAAAAAAAAGCTTGTCAGGGCGGCTTCCGGCAATTTTGAAACATTAGGCTTGAAGCCAAATTGGCAAGAAGCGTAAAGTATAGCCTTATCGTACTTGAGGATATGTAAGATGAAAGTTCGAGCTTCGATTAAAGCTGACCCTGGCAAGGGCGACAAGATTGTTCGCCGCAGAGGCCGCGTATATGTGATTAACAAGAAAGATCCCAACCGCAAGCAGCGCCAAAAAGGCCCTGCGCGTAAAAAATAAGGAATTTCAATGGCGACGAAAGGATGGATCTCTAAGCAAAAGCGACGAGAGAAACTGGTAAAAAACAAATGGAACAAGCGACAAGAACTGAAAAAAGTGATTCTCGATGTCTCCAAGCCGATCGAAGAGCGCCTTCTCGCCGTCGATACGCTCAATAAAATGCCAAAAAATTCTTCGAAAGTGCGTCTCCGCAACCGCTGCCAATTTACAGGCCGCAGCCGTGGATGCCTTCGCAAGTTCAAAATGTCTAGACTTTGCTTCCGCGAAATGGCCAATCAGGGCCTGATTCCCGGAATCTTCAAAGCTTCCTGGTAATATAGAAACCCGATCCGTTGCAGGGTCGGGATTTTAACGTAAATTTCTTATATTCGAATAAGCTCTTGTAACGGCTTCCAATCGGTCAATTCTTCGTGCCAAACGAAGGTGGTCGGATGGATAGATCCTTTTTTCCAATGATCCGAAAGGGCGGAATAGCTCATTGGCCCCACTTGGGCGTGATCTTTATCTAGAAAGTACCAAAATTTATCAGCCGGCCCAAAAAGATAGGGCTGTGGTCCTATTTTCTGCAAGGTGATAGGGGTTTCTTTTTTCTTTGCCCGTGGAATGAAAAAGAAGAAAAGAAGGCCGATAAGGCCGAAAATAAAGCCGACGAAGAACCAGGGGAGAGGGTTGCGCTCTTTCCGGTGGGCGATGTAGGCCGTGATGATTCCTGAGAAAGCTCCTGCGAGAAGGGCTGTCGTAACGTTATTCCAAATCATGAGAAACCCTCTATGTTTGTGAGTCGGTCACAGTATAAACATTTCGAGAAATAGTTGCCATTGCTATACTCTCCTTTTCGAGAAGAGGTGATCGCTATGTACGACTCATTAAAAAATATGGATGCAAGGGAGATTGAACTCCCCGATACGGTGTTTATCCGCGATATTGAGACGCGTGTATTTCAGGCAATTTGCCTACAGACTTTGGCAAAAATCGAAGGGATTGGCCTTTTAGAGGGCAATATTCTCGATAGCCTTCTCGGTCGAGAATTGGAGAGGGTCAAGGGGATCCATGTCGAGCAGGATCAAAAAAAACATTCGGTCAGCGTTCGGGTCGAAATCAATATCGTCTATGGAATTTCCATCCCCGAAAAAGCTGAAGAGGCTCAGAACAAGCTTACGGAGGAGATCACCCGCTGGACTGGCCTCCATGTCGCCTCTGTCCATATTATTTTCAAAAACCTACTGCTCCCTTCGCAAGAAGAGCCAGAGCAAAGAGAAGCTGCGCAAGGCGCTGAACTCGAAGAGGCCTTTTAGGAGTTTTTATGTTCTTAAGACAGGCATTGACCGGGATGATGCAGCTTTTCGCTGTTCTTCTGTTCTTTTCCATCGGATTTATCTCCGTATGCCTTCCTTTTTCTCTCTCCTTTCGCTATCGCCTTGTGCAGATTCTTCTCGTAGATACAAATGTTTTGATCTGGATAGGCCTTGGCTTTTTTGGCTTAACCCTTCTTTTTACATTTGGTTTTTTTGGATTGAGTCGAGGTCGATTTCTTCTTTTACATATGGGAGAGAATAGAGCGGAGGTGGATATCCCATTGTTAAGGCAGATGATTCAGCCGCTTCTTCAAAAGCAATTTGCTTCTCGCATCCTTTTAACCGATGTGGAGGTGTTTAAAAGTCGGCACCTACAGATCGGCCTTTCCCTTGTTCCAATGGAGGGGAAAGAAAAAGAGCTACTACTTCTCAGTGCCGAGCATCATCTGCGAGAGCTCCTTGCAGAGCGCTTTAATTATCGCAGCCCTTTCACTGTTCAAGTAAAAGCTTAAGATTTTTTTCTCGAGATGAAAAAGAGTCCGGCTCCAATGCCGATTAAGACTAGCCCACCGATCTTTAGTTTGTTAGCCATCGCCTCGTAGTAGGAAACTTTTTCTTTCCCCGCTGCGATCTTTTTATTCCCAGAGCTTGTGATTTGGTTCCCGAGCGGCTGTGTGGTGGGGCTTAGAGAAAAGAGGGTGTCGACTCGCTTGAGTTTTTGCTCTCCACTGCGAATCTGTGTTTTTCCTTCTGTTACCTGGCCGCCGATGTACATAGAGATGGCGATGAGTGCGCATCCACCGATAATAGCAATCGTTCCAATCGTGCGTTGAGTCTTCATAAAAAAATTCTCCTTTGGGTTCCTCTCCCGAGGTATAAAGGATAAAATGTTTTTTTTGGTAAAAATTTCTTGTGAGAATTTTGGAAAACCATTACATCGGAATTAGAAGAGGAATTCCCCTCATTGAACGGATGTGAGAAATTTATGGCAAAAGCAAAAAAAAGAACTGTTAAGAGAAGACCAGCAAAAAAAGCGACAGCTGCTAAAAGAAGACCAAAAGCTGCCAAAAAGAAATCAGGCGCTAAGAGAAAATCGGGCCTTACCCAAATGACTTACGGATGTTCTGAAGAACTCCAAGCAATTGGCTGCGGCAAAAGAGAAACCCGCCCTAGCGTTGTGAAAAAACTCTGGGCTTATATCAAGTCCCATAAGTGCCAAGACACAAAAAATCGAAGAATGATCGTTCCAGACAAAAAACTCTCTGAAGTGATCGGCAATCGACCTGTCGACATGCTTAAACTCGCAGGCCATATCAGCAAACACCTCAATAAATAGAGGTGAGTAACCTCGGTCCTTTCAAGGGCCGAGGTTCTTCCATTGTAGCAATCTCTCCAGATCTTTCTTAGTCAGTCCGCCTACTTCTTTGAGCTCTTTTTCTGTCGCATTTTGGATGGCTTTTACGCTGCCAAAATGGGTGAGAAGTCGTGTTTTTTTCACAGGGCCAATCCCCTCGAGGGTGTCGAGCTGACTAGAGATTGTCCGTTTGCTTCTTCTTTTTCGATGGTAGGCGATCGCAGAGCGGTGCGCCTCATCGCGGATCTTCTGCAGGAGAAAAAGAAGGGGGGAACGGGGATCGAGAAGAAGGGGTTCTTTTCGGTGGGGGAGATAGATTTTTTCCTGTGTTAACCCTTTGTCGTGGCGAGCTTCTTCTTTAGAGACGCCGATCACATCGACAACGGCGATCCCGAGTTCTAGGAAGACTTCCATTGCAATGTTGAGTTGTCCTTTGCCTCCATCGACGATGAGAAGATCGCAAAAATCGTTTTTCTCTTTGGCTTTTGAAAAGTGGCGGAAAATCACCTCGCGCATCGCAGAGTAGTCGTCTCCTTTTCCCCCTTTGATCCGAAAAAGGCGCATTCGCGAGGCATCTTTCTCTCCATTGACAAAGGAGACGAGGCTGGCCACCGGATCGGTGCCGGAAATATTCGAGGTGTCAAAACATTCGATGCGGCGTGGAAAATGGGCGAGAGAAAGCATCTCTTGCAAATCGAGAAGCCGTTTTTCTTGGAGGCTTTTTGCATCTTGCTCGCGGATAAAAAGAGCTTTGGCATTGCGATGGGCCATCTCGAGAAGATCTTTCTTTTTACTGGAGATCGAGATTTTGTGCCCAGTGGACTCTTTGAGGATCTCCTCGATGGCTTTGGCTTCGGGTAGAGGCGTTGGCACGAAGATTTCACGGGGAGCTTTTGTCTTGTAATGCTGCAAAAGAAACGATTCGAGGAGCTCTTCATCTTCTGACAAGATTCGGTGAAAGCTAAAATGCTCCGAGGCGATGACTTTTCCTTCGCGGAATAAAAGCAGCGCGATGAGGACAGCATCGGCTTCTCGAAAAAGTCCGATCACATCGCAGTCCTTGGCAAATGGGTTGTCGACGTGCTGGACAGTTGTGACGTGCTCGATTTGCAGGATCGATTGAAGGAGTCTGTCGGCTTGTTCAAATTCAAGGGTGTCTGCGGCCTCTTGCATCTGTTTCTTTAGCTCGCGGAGTAAATCCTTGTCCTGCCCCTTCAAAAGCGATTTGGCGCCCTCTACGTAGCCTTTATACTCCTCTTCTGTGCATTTGCCAACGCACGGCGCGCAGCACCGCTTGATGTCATAAAGAAGGCAGGGGCGTTCGCGGGAAGAGAGTTCTAGATCCGAACATTGCCGCAAAGGAAATAGGCGAAGGAGTAAATCGTGGGTATTTCGCGCGGCTAGAGCATTTGTGTAAGGGCCAAAATAGAGCCCTTTTCCTGTCGGCTTTCCCTTGTAGCGAACCAGGCGGACCATCGGCCATTTGTGCTCTGTAATGCAGAGGCTGATGAATGTCTTGTCGTCTTTCAATAAGACGTTGTACTTGGGCTGGTGCTTTTTGATGAGGTTGTTTTCCAAGATAAGGGCGTCTTTTTCGGTCAGGGCGATGATGGTGTCGATGGTCTCTACTTGAGAGATGAGAAAGGGGATCATCTCCCTCTGATCGTGCTCGGAGAAGTATTGTTTGAGCCTAGCGCGGAGGTTCTTGGCCTTGCCGATATAGAGGACGGCCCCGGCGGAGTCTTTCATGAGGTAGACTCCGGGCTCTATGGAGTAGAGGGATAGGGAGGCTGGATCGAAGGGCATGGAGCCATTAAACCAAAAACGTCTCTTTTTTTTAAGCAAATTTTGTTTGCCTGAAAACTGGCGTTAATTGTATATTTTATCTACTTTTATGAAGATCGATAACAAAGATATAACTATCAATTCTCTTAAGCAGACCTTTTTAGAAGGTATTGTATCTGGATCGAAAATCAAATTGCCACTCTTAAGAATGATGAATCGCTTGGAAAGGCTAGACTTGGCCAAGAGCCTAATGGATCGCTTGCAAAAGAAAGGATATTCAGAATTTTCTGTCCATTTTGATCACGAGGGAAATGTAGAGATCGTCGATGGAAAAGAGTTAGAACTTGGGTTGGCAGAGTGGGAAGTTACAGAAAGAGGACAAGCGAAAGAGGCGGCCTCGAGGATCAGGGCTGCTTTTTATAAGAATTCCACACATCTTGATCTGTCAAACTTTGGCTTAGCGAGTCTCCCCAAAGAGCTTTGGACTCTTACGGACTTGGACGAGCTTTCTCTTAGCCATAACTTGTTGCACCGCCTTCCTCCAGAGATCGGGCTTCTCTCGAAGTTGACTAAGCTTTCCCTGAATGGCAACAAGCTTCTTGGCCTTCCTTCTGAAATCGGGAACCTCAAGAACTTGATCGAATTGAATTTGGAGTTTAACTTTCTTCGAAATCCTCCTCAGAGTTTGAACTTCGCGCAGTGGCTTGAGATTTACCTCCTAGACCACCAGTTTGAAGGTCTTCCCTCGGAGCTCTGGACGCTCGAAAACTTGAAGGCGCTTTATCTTGGCCACAACTTGCTTCAGAGCATTCCCCCTGAGATCAGAGGTCTTGAGCGCTTGCAATTTCTGTCTCTTAGATGCAATAAGCTTCAAGAGCTTCCTTCCGAGTTCTGGGATCTTGAGTGTTTGATAGGGCTTAATTTGAGCAAAATTCAGCTTAAAAACCTTTCTTCTTCTATCGGCCGCCTTTTGAAATTAGAAAATCTCGATGTAAGCGGTAATGAGGACCTTTCGGAGCTGCCTCTGGCGCTTGGAGATTGCCAGCGATTGACGTATCTTGACACGGAAGGGACTCTCATCGCCAAAAATCATTGCGATAGGATATTGCAGCTAGCTAGAGCGCAGTCAAGGCAGAAATAGCAGTTGCCCGCTTGTCGCTAGGTCTTTTTTAAGCAACTTCTTATTGCGCGTGTTGCCAGATTCGAGCTGTAAGAGCATCTCTTCGGCCCGCTTGATCGCTTTCTCTGGAATGCCGGCTAGTTTTGCTACATGGATGCCGTAGCTTTTATCTGTCCCGCCGGGGATGATTTTTCGTAAAAACACAATGCCGCTCTTTGTCTCTTGCACGGCGACTTGATAGTTGACCGCACCTTTGATCTCTTGTTCTAACCGCGTCAGTTCCCAATAGTGAGTTGCAAAGAGCGTTTTGGCCTGTTTATCGGGTGTTGTGAGGAGGTATTCGGCGACAGACCAGGCAATGGAGATGCCATCGTAGGTGCTTGTGCCTCGGCCAATTTCATCGAGGAGCACGAGTGAGCGAGAGGTAGCGTTGTTGAGGATGTTGGCCGTCTCTGCCATTTCGACCATGAAGGTCGATTGTCCTCGCGCAAGATCGTCACTGGCGCCGATGCGGGAAAAGATTTTATCGACAAGGCCGACGGTAGCAAAAGAAGCTGGGACGTAGGAGCCCATTTGCGCGAGGATGACAATGAGGGCCACTTGCCGAATATAGGTCGATTTTCCCGCCATGTTGGGCCCTGTGATGAGCATGAGTTGCTGTTCTTTGGAAAGAGAGGTGTCGTTCGGGATGAAATTCGCTTTGCCCACGGCTTTTTCAACCACTGGATGGCGAGCTCCTTTGATTTCTAATCGATCGGAAAGATCGATGGTGGGTTTTATCCACTGGTGCTCTTGGGCGATTTTTGCAAGGGATAAAAGAGCGTCGAGAAGCGCGATGGCTTTTGCGGTTTTCCGAATCGCGTTTGCGTGTTCTCCAACTGCCTGGCGGAGCTCTTCGAATAGCTGCGTTTCTAGCGCTTTGGCCCTTTCCTCTGCAGTGAGCACTTGGTGTTCAAAGTGCTTGAGCTCTTCTGTGATGAACCTTTCGGCATTGGTCAGGGTTTGTCGCCGCTGAAACGTAGGGGGGATCTTCTCGCTCGCTAAACGAGTGACCTCGATATAATAACCGAATGCCCTTGTGTACCCTACTTTAAGGGTTTTGATGCCGGTCTCTTCTCGAAGCGTTGTTTGGTATTGGTTCATCCAAGAGATAGAGTCGCGCGAAAGGGTTCTTAAGCGGTCGAGTTCTGGATGATAGCCATCTCGGAACAGCTCTCCCTCTCCGATCCGAAGGGGAGGAGTGGGGCTTAACGCGGAAAGAATCTTTTCAGACACAGGATCTACTAGTTGATCTCTTGCTTCGGCAATAAGAGGAGCCCTGCAAGATCCTAGCGCGGCCTTGATGGGGTGAATTTTAGACAAAGAAATCCCCAGCCCCAATAGGTCTCGCGGTGTACCGTAGCGGGCGGCGATTTTCATCATGAGTCTCTCTAAATCGCGCACTTCTGAAAGAGCCTCGATCTCGAGGTGAGCAAATTCGGTCACAGCTTCTTGCCGCTTTTCGATCTCTACAAGGGAGAGGAGTGGGTGTTTGACCCAATGGCAAAGAAGTCTGCCGCCCATGGGAGTGACGGTTTGATCGAGAAGATGCAATAAAGACCACTCTCCATCGATCAGTTCTAAGTTGCGGAGCGTCGAACGGTCGAGACTTAGGTAGTTTTGTAAAGAGTCAGGGCCGATCGTCACAACGTGATCGAGACGAACGTTCAAGTCTTGTTTTAAGTAGCCGACCAGCGCGCCGGCAGCGGCGATCGAAGCAAATTGCCCTTTTAAGCCAAAGCCATCGAGAGAGGCATTGAAATGAAATAAAAGAAGCTCTTGCGAAGATTTTGCATCAAAGCGCCAATCTTCTTTTTCGTTCAGGACGAAGGGAAAGAGGAGTTCTTGAAAAAAAGAAGTATGGGCAGTTTTGAATTTACGCGAGGTTAGAAGCTCAGATGGGCATAGGCGGTGAAGTTCATCGATGAGCTCACTCAAATTTTCAGTTTCTACCGTGCGGAACTCTCCTGTTGTTATATCTAGCGTCGCAAGGCCAAAAAGAGAGCCAACCTGGGCAATGGAAGAGAAATAATTATTCTTTTTATCGGCAAGGAGCTGCGAGGAGATGATCGTTCCTGGAGAGACGATGCGGACGATCTCTCGTTTGACAAGCCCTTTTCCCGCTTTTACCTCTTCGGTTTGCTCTGCGACGGCGACTTTGTATCCTTTGGCGATCAGCTTATCGATATAGGCATCGGCCGTGTGAAACGGCACTCCGCACATCGGGATATTTTGGCGAGCTGTCAGTGTAAGGCCAATGTCTTTTGACATCCGAACGGCATCGTCGTAAAACGCCTCGTAAAAATCGCCGAGGCGAAAGAGGAGAAGGGCCTCGCCGGCCTGTGCCTTGCAGGCTTCCCATTGAGCCATCATCGGAGTTGTCGTAGTTTCCATCTCTGATGATTATGGCAAAGTGAATCGAATTTTGCTAATCTTATACACATGTGGAATCGATTTTTGTGTCCATCCGTGACGTTTGCAACGACAGTGTGGGAAAAGGACTGGCGCCAGGTGCTTTTAGATCCAGAGTATCTTCCCGTTAGGCAGATCCAAAACCATTGCTTTCCATTTGTCGAGAAGCTTCTCGTGATCAACAATGTCGACGATGTGGCCGCAGTCAAAAAGGCGGCTTTGCGATGGGTGGATGCTGGCGTTTTGACCAAGGTGGTCGTGGCCGCAGAGATTGCCGATGAGATGCTCTCCTTTTTTCAGTGGAAGCTGAGCGATTTTTGCAATGATTGGATCTATTACAATGCGTTGGGGCCTCTTGCCGCGATTTATTGCTGTGAGGGGGACTATCTTCTCTACTTAACAGGAGATGTTTATCTAGCAGAGCCGCTCTCTTGGATTGCACCAGCGCTAAAAAAAATGGAGAAAAATCCGCTCTATCGAGTGGCCAACCCCGTCTGGAACCAAAATTATAAAGAGGTAAAACGAGAATCGTATCGAAGGACGGGCTCTTTTTATGCGGCAAAATCTGGATTTTCCGATCAACTTTTTCTCATGAAAAAAGAGCTGCTTCGGCAACCGATCTATGGAGAGATCCGCGCAGATTCTGCCCACTTCCCAAGAGGGGATGTATTTGAGAAACGCGTTTTCAGCTACCTGAAAAATCGGGGCTGGGAGAGAATCATTTATAGACACGGCTCCTATATCCACGAGAATTTTTGAATGGGTTCATTTTCTAAAGAAAGTTTAGAGCTTTTGCGCTCTCGCATTGATCTTGTCGAGGTGTTAAACCCGTATGTGAAGTTGCAGCGCGCAGGGGCTGCCTATAAGGCGCTATGCCCGTTTCACGAGGAGAGGAGCCCTTCTTTTGTCATCCAAAAAGGGGATAGCCATTACCACTGTTTTGGCTGCGGCGCCCATGGCGATGCGATCCAATTTTTAATGACCCATCTGCGGATGAGTTTCCTCGAATCTGTGGAAACGCTGGCAGAGCGTTTCCATGTGCAGCTAGAGGAAGTAGAAGGGCATCAGCAGCAGCCAAAAGGGCCTTCGAAAATCCTTTTGAAAGATGCTCTGGAAAAGGCGGCCGAATTTTACCATTTTTATCTCTGTCACACGCAAGAAGGACACGCAGCTCTCGACTATTTATACAATCGAGGGATCGATCTCGATTTTATTCGAAAGTTCGAATTTGGCCTTGCGCCGAAACAAGGGGGCCTTTTGTTACGGGCAATGCACGAGCAAAAGATCGAAAATGCGATCCTGGAAGAGGCTGGGCTCTTTTCGAAGGGACGCGAATTTTTTTCTGACCGGATGATGATTCCCATTCGCGATGCGGTTGGCGCTGTCATCGGGTTTTCCGGACGCAAATACAAAGCGGACACCTTTGGGGGCAAATACATCAATACGCCGGAGACGCCGCTATTCAAAAAGTCCAAAGTGCTCTTCGGTCTTAGCTATTGCCGCAAAACGATTGCAAAAGAGAGGAAAGCGCTCATTGTCGAGGGGCAGATCGATGCTCTTCGCCTAATCGATTCGGGGTTTGATTGGACGGTCGCAGGACAGGGAACTGCCTTTGGCGAGGATCATGTCAAAGAGCTTGTCCACTTAGGGGTTCGGACGGCGTACCTCGCATTTGATGGAGATACAGCTGGACAAGAAGCTGCTTTAAAAGTGGGGCACCTCTTTTCCAAAGAAGGGGTCGAAGTTCAGGTTCTATCGCTGCCAGAAAAATGTGATCCCGATTTGATGTTGATGGAAAAAGGGCCAGAAGAGTGGAAAAAAGTGATTGAGGCGAGCTCCGATTATCTCTCGTTTATGGTGAGAATGTTTTCAAAGTCGATCAATGTGAATGCTCCTGCAGGGAAAAATGAACTTGTCCTCACTGTAGCTAAGAGGATCCGCGAGTGGGACCACCCGCTCATGATCCATGAAGCGCTGCGAAAGCTTGCGAAAATGACTGGGACCCCTGAGGCGCTTGTCGGCGTGCCTGAAAATAATTCGCCGCAAGTGTATGTCAGGCGCTCTCAAAGTGTGACATTTACCGAAATCGATCCCGATCGGATCTTAGAGGCGGATCTTCTTCGATGGCTTCTCATTATGGGGCAGACTTTGCCGGAGCTCTTTAAAATCGCATCGGCCAATCTTACAGCCGACCATTTTCGCGTCTCTGCAGGGAGAAGACTGTTTGAAAAGATCTTGGCTGCTGCAAAAGAAGAAAAACCGTTTGACCTGCTCTCCTTAGCGATCGACCTAGATGCCCCTGATCAACAGATCTTCATGGCCGAAGTGCTTCAGAAAAAAATCAACCGCGACCGAGCTCTTGCCTGTTTTAACGAGACGGTGCAGAAAATGCTAGAAAGGCATTGGATGCACAAAAGAGAAGAAATTAAAATTAAGATTTACAGTGGAAATTGTTCAGAGGCGGAAGTATTGGAACTCGCTCGTAAATTCGATGAGCTAAAAAAAGCAAGACCTCAATTGGTTTAAAATCGGGATTTTATTAAACTATCTTCGATATGGACATTAATTTTCTTTTGAAAGGCGCTATTCTCGGATTTTCGATTGCGGCGCCGGTGGGGCCGATTGGGATCCTCTGCATCCGCAAGACGATGCAATTTGGCCGTCTCTCAGGCCTTGCCTCGGGGCTTGGGGCCGCGTGCGCAGATGTGCTCTATGGGATCATCGCGGCTTTTGGCCTTACGTTTGTCTCAGACCTGCTGCTCGCTGGCCAGTTTTGGTTTCGACTCTTTGGAGGACTTTTTTTAATCGCCCTTGGGGGGCGTATTTTCTTCTTCAAGCCCGTCGAGAGAGTAGAAGGGGTCGCCCATAAAACGCTTTTGGGGGATTTTCTATCGACCTTTTTCCTCACCCTTTCCAACCCCATGACCATCCTTGCATTTATGGCGGTCTTTGCGGGGCTTGGCCTTACCGAAGAGTTTGAAGAGTACTCCAACGCCCTCATCCTTATTTTGGGGATCTTCTTAGGCTCTGCCCTTTGGTGGCTCATCCTCAGCGAAGGGGTGACCTTCTTCCGCAAGAAGCTCAGTCACGTCGTCATGCTTTGGATCAATCGCATTGCTGGCCTCGTGATTTCCGCACTTGGCCTGCTCGCTCTGATTGACGTAAGTTTTGCTATCTGCTCCTGAGTCGTTCTTTTATGAAATGGAATGTAGCGCGCACGGGCAAATGGTCTGACCCCTTCTCAACGAGGATCTCTGAAGTTTTAAGCCCCCATCCAGCAGTATCCCTGCTGATAGCCATGTGATCGATAATCATCGCTGGCCCGGCGAAACTACTTGAAGCTTCTTTTTTGCAGCCCGGCTGGAAATGGTCCGGCGGGACCAAAGTCCTCTCTCCTCCTTCTGGAAGAGAGTCTAAAAGAAGATCTTGGAAACGATTTGAGAGATCATTTAAATATTCTGCATTAAAATCTCCACACGCGACGACCCGATTTTCCAGGTGCGTTTCCTTTGTATAATATTCAATGTGATCGAGGAAACCTTCCATTTGAAGAGATTGGATGGTGTTTTCTGAAGCATTAAAATGGGTGTTGAAGAGGGCGATTTTTCGGTTGCCTGCCTGCACGGTCACTCCTAAAGTTCCTTTCTCTGCGAAGCTATCTAACCCGCGGCTTTGAGTATGGTTCCAAAAGATGGGCTGCTGCAATGGGTATTTGCTGGCGATGAATAAGCCGCTGTTTAATTTCCATGGATGGGGCGCGACATTGTATACAGCGAATTCAAATCCTTGCTGGAGTAGTTGTAGTCGCAGGGTTTCCGCTACCCTTTCATCAAACATCTCTTGTAAGCAAACGACATCGACCTTAAAACTGCCGATGGTCTCTGCAAGTGTACCAATACGTTCATGGATCGGATCGACGCCATTAAAATCGGCCATCCAAGGAGGTCCGCCACAAATATTGTAGGTAACGACTTTTAATTCGTTTGGCGATCCTCCGTTTTCAATCTCTTCTGGTTGCACAAAGGTAAAATCTTTTCGGGCCAGCATCGTCAAGAGGAGCAGAACTTGGCCGATGATGAGAGGGACAATTCCGAGGCCTAAGAGCAGAATACATGTTACCGCGAGCCTTACACGATGGACGATCTCTTGCAACGGATGTTCGGGATTCCATTTGCGCGAAAGACAAATGGCATCTCTTGTCGCCATCGAGATGGGGGTAAAGAGGTGGGCTGCGGCTTTTTCGATCGATTCAATATAGAGATTTGCATGAGTTTTCCCATTTTCATGGAAAGTCCGTCTCCCTTCGAGCGCTGGACCGGAAATGCTAAGAGCAATCGCTGCCATACATCCAAATTTTTTGTTAAAAAAAGTTTAGGGATTTGTCTAATTTTTTTAAAGAAATTTCAGTTGCATTCAATTTTTAAGAAGGATTACTCTCTTGCGGCAAAAAGGAGGCTTTGGTGAACGCACTAGACGCAAGCTACCAAAGTATAGCCACTCTTTGTGGGGAATTGCAAAATAGGACAGATCAGTTTCGAGCTGTTCATGCAGGCATAGCCATCAAACGAACTATTGAGAATCTGCGCAACGCCTATGTCGTTCTACCACAAGGGGTGATTGGAATCGTCAACGGCGCCATCCAAGATCTGCGAGGAAGTCCCAATAAGGAAGTGGTGCAGGGGATCATCAATCGCGTTCAAACGGTCGCAAATCAGATGCCTGTCTTTGGAGGCCCTGTCACCTCCGGCACATGGCCCGCCTTTGCGCTGCGCACACAAGAGATGCAGAACAATGTCATCATGCACTGCGTAGGCAATTTCCCCGATGTTCCCGATCGGCATCCCAGATTGCAACTGGATGGGGGAGAAATTGAACCCGCCGCAAGTTCCTCATACGAGCTGCAATTTGCTATCCCTGCGGCCCGTTTTCATCACGATCTCAGGAGGATTTTATTTCTGAGTGGGCAGCTTCACGTTCCTCGGGCTGAGGGAGGGGAGGCGATCTTTTCTGTGACCATTGGGGCGTTTCCGCAAGCAGCCGCTCGGGTTGTATCCACGGTGTGTCACGTCATTGCTCGTGAATTTCGGGCGCTATCTCACAATTTTCACATCGATTCGTGCAGACATGAACCTACTACTTGCGAGCAAGATGGACAAGGATTCATTACAGGGTCGGTCGGAGGCCATAACAATGATGAAAAACCGAATGATCAATATTGGGAATTTATAGCTCGAGCAACTCCCGGGTGGACGATTGCCAATCCTGATCCGATTGAGAGGATCAGAATTAAGGAAAGCCGTGGCGATTTCCGCGGCCCTGATCTTGTCAGTGTTTGGCAGAATGGCATTATTTGTAGGGCGCGTACGATTCATCACGGTGTGGGGACTTCCGGGAGCATCGATTTTACTCTCTTTGGGAATGAATTTAGAGATGACCTCAAGGAAAAAACAGCCGTTCCTCCAAATCCCGATGTTTTATGGAAGTCTCGGGGCATTGTTGTCACCCCTCCACAAAATTGGGACAAAAGTGAGTATTGCATTCATGTAGAGACCTTTGATGGTTCTAAATACGTATGGAAAAATAACGGGCCTTCGCTGCATAGCCCCTTTATTGAAATTCACAATCAAGGGCATCAGTTTGTTATTCAGCCGAAGACAATTGTCGAGTTGGAGGAATAATGATTCAAAATTGTTTACATGATAGAGGTCTAGAGGCGATTGCTTGCTGTCACCTGTCCGAGGACTCTCGTGCGGTTTTTGAGGCATGGCAGCAAAGAGACGGAGATCAAATCGCATTGACGCTTCAAGCAACTCCAAGCGATTCCAATTTTCGGTCGACGACCATTACCTATCCGGCTCGGATCGATGAGATTGTCAAAAGATGGAATATGGATCTTCGTGGGGGAGAGGTGCTAAATCTGTATGTGGCCTTTCGAGAATTCGCTTTAGGTATTGAGACCAGTGCCCAAACCTTGCAAAATAAAATCTGCGCTGTTGTAGAGCGTACCCTGAGCCAAGGGCCGCAGGCAGTTTCTCTGCAGCAAATTGAAGAGCTGTTTGCGCAGGGAAGCGTATCTAGAGAAAAAGCCCGCGATCAAGTAGGTGTCGTATTGATTGGGAGCAGTGGAGCTGGGAAAAGCACGTTTGTCAATCACATCGCCGGATGTGTAATGGAATCGGTTCCCGAAACAGAATTTGGAAAAACGCCTCGAAATCCCGGTCATCCTGAACGGACGCCGTTTGTAAGAGGGAGCGGCGTTTCGCGCATCGGTCAGACTTCTGACTCTGAGACATTCCATCCGGAAGTTGTTGTGATAGAGGGGCAGAATATTGCTCTCTATGATTGCCCGGGGCGGGAGGATAATAGAGGGGAAAAGATCGATATATGCAACGGCCTGTCCGTTGTGGATATTGTGCAGCAATCGGCAGAGATCAAGGCGTTTTGCCTTTTTTGTGAATACGACCACTTGAGGGATGCAAGATACGAGAGCTTAATAAGAAATATCCAGTATTTGCAGAGGCTTTTAAGAGTTTCTCCACCTTTTGCCAATCAGATTCAATTTGCGATTACAAAACTCCCTCCCAATGTAAATCGAGAAACTATTGCGAACATGCTAGCACGCGGTATTGCAAAGGTCATGACCCAGACACAAGAAGCGGCCGTGCAAACGTTTTGTCAGAATCTTTTAGAGCTAAAGGTCAACCAGCACATCCTCCTTTCTTACCCTTTAGATCCAGCAAATCGCGGTGAAATTTTGGAGATGTTAGTGAATTCTCCAAGCCTTTCCATGGAGGCGATAAGAGGGCAATTGGGATACCCTATTTCTCCTCAATCCCTCAACGTAGTCAATGATCTTCGAAACAATCTTGCAACCAATGCAGAAAATAGTTTAACCGCTTTCCAAGAAGCGTTTGTCGGCTATTGGAATAGAGTCATTCCAGGGGCCGATACTGTGCCGAGCGCAAAAAAGATGTATGAGAGGCTTTTGGGTATTGGCAATGTATTTTACTCCTCCATAGGCTATATCGCCCATAGCACACTTCTTAGAGTGGATGGAGATTCTCGAACGGCTCAAAGACGCTTGTGGCAGCAGGAGGAAAACTGGGACAAGTTGGGGCAATTAATGCCTCATCCGGAAGATCTAGACACCCGTTTGCGTGCGACTATCGCCTCTTTTAAGAGCGCGATCGAGGAACTCACAGCCATTGCAAGAGAACACTTTTTCAACTTAGTCTACCGAGAAATAGAAGCTTCTTTGATGGCGATGGTGGAAACGTATACTGTCCAAAAAACGGTGATCGAAAGAGCGCGAACATTGGGCGATTCGTCTCTTGTGACGGCAGATGTTCTGCGTGGGATGATGAGTTCTTTTAGCCGAGAGACGAATATTATATTTCCTCATCAAGAGTTATTTGACCAAGTATTGGCGAACCCCTTAAGAATGGGAAGAGCGCAGCAAGTATTGCAGCGAAACATCGAAAATCCTTTCAATATCGACCGAAGGGATAATCAAATTATGGTCACAACAAGAGCTGGGCAAATCGCCTTGAGTCAGGTCTTTCTTAAAATGGGGCTAGTTGGGAATCCAGGAAGGTTAAATTCTATCATGATCACAGCCTATGGCCTCTATTTTGATGAAAATGTTAGCGGAGCGTCATTTATTGTCTACGTTAATGGGATGGAGATTCAGGTCAAAAGAGAATCTGCCATCGACTTAAGGGCAAACTTTATGGGGGGGACCTTTTTTCTCCAAGGAATGCTCCAGGGAAATGTATCGTACAGTCCTCAAGGCGCTCTTGTTTTAAGCCCTTCAGAGCAACCGGGCCGGCAGCAAAGGATTCATCAAGCCTGGTCTTGACTATCGCGGTGGATAGAGGCTGTTGGGCAGACGAAGGTTGGGGAGCGAAGACTTTGGAGGAAAAGGAATGCGCGGAGGCGGCCTTTCATCGAGCAGGGGAGGCGCAGTCTCTGTAGGATCGAAGAAAGCCGCTATGCCTGCTCCTAAGACAGCGGTGTTTCCATAGCCTGTGATTTTAGAGATCCCACTTGCGGCATTCTTGGTCAAGAAGTCTAGGACTCCATCCTTGACTGTTTCTTTCACGGCATGTTCAAACCCATCTTGTTCTACTCGATGAGCAAACACACCTGATGCCACTCCGGCTTTAATTCCCTTTTTGACGCCATTGTAAAACGCAGTGCTCTCGTTGCGAGAGTGAATATAGGCATGAGAGGCCGTATCGCCTTGCAAGATCGCATCAGTCGCTTGATTTTGTGCGGCTGTTTTAGCCAGGTCTGTCATCTTTTCGTCCAGGACGGTTACGGTCGCTTTTGAGGCCGTTTTCATGACCGCTTTACCTGTGTGTTTTTGTTCAATGGAAGCCAAACTTCTATTTTGTTGGGTATTATCGGAAGGGGCTTTTTCTTTGCTATGGCTTTCAGGTAAAAGCGCCTGCGTGATGTAAGCGGTTGCGGCTGCCTGCGCAACCTGCAGTACGAACTGCAAAAGCGGGCTTCTCGCATCTTCTTTGACCACTACTAATTGATCAAATGTGTGCGTTTGTAAGAAATGGATTTCGCTTTGTGTCAGAGGAGAAACCACTTTGGGAAGCTGTTGGCTTTTTGTAAGCGCGTCAGCTGTTTGGTTCAGAAGAGCTTTAATTGTAGGCGTCATTGAGAGCTTCCCATGTTCTTTTGGCTTCCAGGATATTGTTATCCTCTAGATATATGAAGGAGTGCGCTTGATAATAAAAGTCTTGTGTTTCATCTGTTACACAATAGCGTTGTGTTTCTTGGTTGACCCGCTGTTGTAAGGCGTCGGCCGCCTTCTGGAGTAGATCTGTGTGCTTAGGGCGCCCTCCAACAGCTTCTATATATTCACTGCCTCTAATCGTTAGTTTTTGAATCCCATCTAAATGGATGGTTCTCCATGCTGTGAACTCGTAACCGGCACAGTAAAGAGCATTACTACCTCTTAGGATTTCTTTTTCCTCAAAACCAATTGTTAGCGCATACCGTTCTTTCTGCGATTGTAAATACGCATCGGCTAATTGGTCTGCTAGGCCTTTGTAGGTATGAATTTTCTGTTGGATGGTTGTGCGCAATTCGGGGGAGGCGACAGCGCGAAAGGATAAAATCACGAGTTCCAAGGAGGCAAAGGCCTTTAAAGCGATGATGGACGCTTTTAGCGCATTCAAATAGAAAGTCACCTGTTCAGCTTTTTTATCGGGTTGATCAGGGAATGTTTGCTTGGTTAAAAGAGACTTTATTGCTTCTTGGGAAATAGCGCTTGCATCGATGATGCGCTCCTCAGCATTTGCTAGATACTGATTCTCGCCTGTACGTATGTATCTTGCAAAATGTTCACAAGCAGCGCCGGTTTTACTTCGGATATCGGATAGTTGTAGCTCTTTCAATGCAGCGCGCACGACGGTTTCTACCCGCTCGCAGAACTCATGGGAAGCGATTTTCAAAAAGTCTTCTAGGTTCATGCCGTTGAGGCGTTTCTCTTGCGGAAAGAGAAGTCCGATCAAGCCATTGATAGCGGTCGAGACAAGGACGCCAACAATAATATTCATAAAAAACCCCTAATCTCGAGGCCTTTAGCCCTGAAAAGGGAGAAAAGTCGAGCTAATTGGGGGACGACTATAGGCAGTTGGGGATTAATTCACCAGCTAGATGAGTTTTTCGCTTAAAAGATCGATGAGTTGGTTGATGGGGACTCGTTCTTGCTTCATCGAGTCCCGATCGCGGAGGGTGACGGTGTCGTTCTCTAGCGTATCGAAATCGATGGTGAGGCAAAAGGGCGTTCCGAGTTCGTCTTGGCGGCGGTAGCGCTTGCCGATGGCGCCCCCTTCGTCGTACTCGCAGAGCCAGAGCTTTTGCAGTTTTTTGAAGACGTGCATGGCTTTTTCTACGAGAGGCTCTTTTTTCATGAGAGGAAAGACGGCAACTTTGACCGGCGCAATGCGCGGGTGGAAGTGGAGGACTGTGCGCTCTTCGCCATTTTCAAGGGTCTCGCAGTCGTAGGCATCGCAAAGAAGGGCAAGGACGGTCCGCTCGACGCCAAAGGTAGGCTCGATCACGTGAGGGATGAACTTTTCTCTGGTTTCCGGGTCGGTGTACTCGAGGTTTTGACCGGAAAATTCAGCGTGCCGCTTTAGGTCGAAGTCAGTGCGGTAAGCTAGGCCATAGAGCTCTGAGGTTCCAAAGGGAAAATCATAGACGAGATCGACAGTTCGTTTCGAGTAGTGGGAGAGTTGTTCTTTTGGATGTTCTTTTTCGTGGACGCGTGAAGGGCTAAGGCCGATCAATTTGCACCACTTATGCATATCTTGGAGCCACGCTTCAAAGGTTTTTTCCCAGGCGTTTTCTCGGATAAAGTATTCAATTTCCATTTGCTCGAATTCGACCACGCGGAAGATGAAGTTTCCAGGGGTGATTTCATTGCGGAACGCTTTGCCGATCTGCCCAACGCCGAAGGGGACGCGCACTCGCATGGTGTCGGTGATATTGCGAAAATCGAGGAAGATCGCCTGCGCAGTTTCTGGGCGAAGATAGGCGACGTCTCCGTCGGATCCGGTCTTGCTCATATGCGTGTGGAACATGAGATTGAAGTGTCTAGCTTCTGTGAAATCTTGCGCGCCGCACTTGGGGCATTTGACTTTGTTTTTTGTGACAAGATCGTTCATTTGTTGAACGGAGAGGCCATCGGCATTGAGCTGCAGGGTCTCTTCAATCAGGTGGTCGCAGCGAAAGCGCCCCTTGCATGCTTTGCAATCGATGAGAGCGTCGTTAAACCCTTCTAAGTGGCCAGAGGCTTTCCACGCTTTTGGGTGCAGGAGAATCGGGCCGTCGAGGCCAACCATATCGCGTCTTTCATGGACAAATGTTTTCCACCAAAGATCTTTGACGTTTTTCTTTAATTCTACGCCGTAAGGGCCGAAGGAATAGGTATTGGCAAAGCCGCCGTAAATCTCCGATCCCGGATAGACAAATCCGCGGCGCTTGGCGAGCGCAACAATTGGCTTGAGAGTATCTTGTATGTTTTTTGTAGACATAGAGAATGAGGATTCTACAGATCAATAAGATTTAAGACAATCTTAGTATTTTGGTTGTCTTTCGGACCATCGTTTGATCCAGCCATCGATGGAGATACGGCCGGGCCCAAAGATAAAGATCAGCAATGAGGTCATGAGGAACGGATAGGGAGCTTCTCCCACAAATGCGGAAGGGTCGAAGAGAAAGCGGAAATGAGAGAGGATCGAGGAGTGTGCGGTGCCAATCGCTGTGATCATCGTGAAAGCGCAGACAAGCCCAGCGATCCTAGAAGCAAAGCCGGCGATGAGGAGGAGGCCGCCGATGATCTCAATAAAGGCGACAAGACAGGCGTAAAAATGGGAGTGGGGAATGCCAAGACTTGAGAAGTAGGTTGTCACCTGGTCAATGGTTGCGAGCTTTCCAAGGCCTACAAGAAAAAATTGATGCCCCCAGGTCAGACGCATCCAGAGTAAAAATAAGCTTTGAAGGTTAGAGCCTACAGAGACGAAATACCCGTAGAATTTCGAGAAAAAATGGAGAAATCGGCTTTTAAACATCGTTAAATATTTTTATACCTAGAAAAGGGTTTATCGACAAATGAGAAATCTGGTAAGCTCTAGGGCCTTATGCAAGAACTTTGTTCACTCAACCTAGAAGAATTGAAAACCTGGATCGCAGAGCAGGGCGAGAAACCGTTCCGCGCTGCGCAGGTGTTTGATTGGGTCTATCAAAAAGGGGCCGAAAGCTTTGCTGACATGACAAACCTTGCCAAGGATTTTCGAACAAAGCTTTCTGAATCGCTCTCTTTTCCCTCATTGAAGCTGGTTCGCCAGATCGATTCTGAAGATGGGGAGACAACAAAATTTTTGTGGCAATTGGCCGACCAAAAGCTCGTCGAATCGGTTCTGATCCGCTCGCATGACCGGCGCACGGTCTGCGTTTCTTGCCAAGTTGGTTGTCCTGCCAGGTGCGCTTTTTGCGCTTCCGGCAAAGAGGGGCTCCTTCGCAATTTAACCCCGGCCGAGATTGTCGAACAGGTTCTCCACATTGACCGGCAACTGAAAAAAATCGGGGAGAGGGTCTGCCACATCGTCTTTATGGGCATGGGTGAGCCGATGGAAAATTACGACGCTGTTCTAAAAGCGGTCAGCCTTTTTAACGACCCGGCGGCATTCCAGATCTCTCAGCGGCGCATCACCATTTCCACCGTCGGCGTTGTCGAGGGGATTAAAAGGCTTTCCAAAGAGGATCTTCACGTCAATCTCGTTTTGTCTCTGCACGCTCCCAACCAACATTTGCGCAAAAAGATCATTCCCTACGCCCGTAAATACCCGCTCGAAGAAATTCTCCTCGCTATGGATGAATATGGAAAAGAGACCAAGCGGGACATCACGTATGAATACACCCTTCTTGCCGGCATTAATGATCGGATGGAGCATGCGGATGAACTTGCAACTCTTCTCAAGGGCAAGCAGTGCACCGTCAATCTAATTCCCTATAATCCCGTCGATGGTCTCCACCTAAAGCGGCCAGAGGCAGATACCATTGTCGCCTTTAAAGAAGCTTTAGTCGAGGCGGGGATCAACACGACCTGGCGCTATACAAAAGGCAAGGATATTGCCGCCGCCTGCGGACAGCTCGCTCTACAAAAGCTCTAAGCTTTTCTTTTTCAATTCCTCGATCTTCTCTCTACTCATTTTCCCAATGCAAATCTCCAATACCTGATCGGCAGTAACTTCTCGAAAGATCGGATCCTCAACTTTTGATTTTTTACAGAAATAGACGATGACGGCAGATAATGCCTGGCATACGGCTTTAGAGCTTTCTATGGAAAAGTTAGGTTTATTGACTTGATGCCTTTTTTCATATTTTTCTATTTGTTGATGGAGATAAGGGACAAGATCAGCTCCAAAATCTTCACCGTTTAGACAGTGTTTGGTGATTGTTTGGATGTTTACAAGGAGGTCTCCTAAGTCCTCAGGCGGTTCAGGTTTTTTCGATTTCGTAGAGATCTTTGCTTGAGTGACGGAGAAATTGGTCTCTATTCGCTGTTTCATGAATTCTCGGTATGGACTGTTATCGTAAATTGTTAAAACAGAATCGATGATGGATGAATGTTTAGAAGTATCTGGCTCTTTGAGCAGTAAGAAGGTAGCTGTGAGCGATACTGCGTTATAGATAGGCAGTGATTCATCGAGAGAAAATAGCGGTTTATTACTTTTGTTGGCTGTTATGTAATTGTCGACGTTTGTTCGAAGCGTTTCTATTGCCGTATCTGGGTTTACTATCCGTAAAAAGCAGCTCTTTGTAAAAGCTTGAAGTTTTGAGGTTGTGTCCATGATATGTTTTTTTGAATGAATATCTACTATTTTGGTTTTCCAAGTACAAAGAGTGTCATAGGAGATGGTACGGCTACAGGTGTTTAAAATAGAGACGATCATAGATGAATGGAGGGTATTGTCCAGTTCTTTTCTTGTTAAAGATAGAGATGCGTATAGTAGCGCTTGGTAAACTACATCCAAATCATTTGGGAAGCGCGCTACGCCAGCATTTACAGCGATTGCGAATTGATCGATTTTTCTTTTAAGATCGTCGATCAGTGTAGCTTGACTCACTGTATTTGCGTTGCACTGCTCTATAAAACTAACGAGTTGTCCTCGCGCCTTGACCAGCTCTGCCTCTTTTTTTTGTTTTTTTTCAAGCAATAGGCTGTTTGCCCGTTTTGCTCTATAAAGTTCAAGCGCTTGCAGAGAGGTGATGCTTTCATGAAGAACGTCTCCCTTGTCATTTGTAACGCGATAAGGCGTTAAGGGAGGGGAGCGAGGTATTAGACTGGAAGGTGTCGGGGACACAGATGATACTGAAAGCATCGGAGATGGAGAGTTCCGATTATTGGAAGAAAGGCTCTGGTCTGAAAGCATTCGGAAAGGAGAAGGTCGAGGATCTTCTTGCTTTGAGTTTGGCGTATCTTCATCTTTGAATAAAAACTGACCATGACTATCTTTTAGAAAATTAATAATGGAGCTCATATCTTTCCCCATGGCTTGGACGGGCGTGGAGTATATTCATTTTTCGGGAATAAGGGATAATTTTTTTTTCATCGTCGGCAAAAAAATGATGGGAGTTGAATAAATAATGAGTCCTGTTTTAGTCTCTCATAGAAAAAGTTTTGAATGAATTTAGCACATTTTTTCACGTTCCTACGAATTTTTTTGAGTCCGCTTTTCCCGATTTTGTATTTGGGGAGAGAGTCTCTCGGCATTTCCCTCACCTCGCTTCCCTATGTAATGCTTGTTTTTTTAATCGTGAGTGAATTTTCAGATATTTTCGATGGCTTTCTAGCGCGGCGTCGCAACCAGGTGACGGATCTTGGTAAAGTTCTCGATCCGATGGCCGATAGCATCACCCACATCTCCTTGTTTCTTACCTTTACCCAAGGATTTGTTCAGCTTCCCCTCTTGATTGTGCTTGTTTTCTTATATAGAGATTTTTTTATCAGCACGCTTCGGACGCTCTGCGCTTTACGGGGAGTAGCTTTGGCTGCGAGATGGAGCGGCAAGGTAAAAGCCATTCTTCAGGCGTTGGTCGCCTTTTTGATCCTTGGCCTAATGATTCCCTATACGACGGGGAAGCTCTCTTTAGAACTTTTTCAGAAGATCAGTCTTTTTGCAGTCTCCATTTCCGCGATCTATACTGCTTTTTCCGCTATCGACTACTTCTATTCCAACCGCAGCTACATTAAAAAGGCATTGGAATAATCGTAACATCCCGACTGTCTATTCTATTATTACTTCCTTGTAACCTGAGCATATAGGGCTAAGTATTCCTTAGCTGGTTTTTTCCAGCTAAAGTCTGTGAGCATTCCGTTTTTGATGAGGAGCTGATGCGCAGCGGGATTGGTTTGATGGTTTTTGAGGGCGCGGTGAATGGCCGCTATTAGGGGTTCTGGTTTGGGTTCGGAGAAGACAAAACCGTTCCGTTTTTCTTTAGGGGCACGGGGATCATCGCAGTCGAAGACGGTATCCTTGAGTCCACCGGTGGAGCGGACGATGGGAACTGTGCCATAATGCATGGCGATCAATTGGGTAAGGCCGCAGGGCTCAAAATGGGAGGGGACGATGAGGAAATCGAGCGCGGCGTAGAGCTGATGCGCAAGGGTTTCATCGTAATCGAGGTGAAGTAGGACTTGTGGATGGTCGGCGTATGTTTTTTTGAGTGCTTCAAAGTGATGTTGGATTTCTGGGATTGGCGAGGAGCCAAGAAGGACAAAGACGCCGTTTTGATGGATAACCTCTTTTAGCGCAGCCTCGAGGAGCTTTGGCCCTTTTTGCGGGACGAGGCGGGTGATAGCTCCGAACCAGGGGGCGTCGTCATTTTTAAGATTGAGCCGTTTTTTGTTCGTTTTTTTTGCCGCTAAGATTTTGGGTATCGGATTGCTTGCCGAATAGTGAGCGGCTAAAGCAGGGTCGCTGGAAGGGTCCCAGAGTTTCATGTCGATGCCGTTTAAGATGCCAGTCAGTTTATTCTTATGCTTTCGAAGGGTTTCGTCGAGTCCAAATCCATACTCCGGGGTCAGAATTTCTTGTGCGTAGGTGGGGGAGACGGCGGCGATGGCGTCGGCATAATGAATGGCTCCTTTCAAGAGATTGTAGTGGGAGCCGGTTTGAAGGTGGGTAATCTGCTCTTTTTGGAGCCCGATGGCCGCAAGGTCGTGGACTGAGCATTGACCCTGGTATTCTAGATTATGAATTGAGAGGACGATCGCTTTGACTGGAATCTCTCGGTAGATCTCCCGAAGAAGGGGGGCTAGAGCGGCAGCGTGCCAGTCGTGAAGATGAAGGATATCGATGGGCTTGGAAGAGATTTTGAGGTATTCGAGGATGGCCCTTGCAAAGTAGATAAAGCGAGGGACGTCGTCTTCGAAGCCATAAATCCGCCCTCGATGAAAATAATTTTTTGGATGGCGCATCTCGAGAAGGTGAAGGTGGCAGTCTTCCACCTCTGCCGACCACATCGTATTGGCGATTTTGTGTTCCCACTCAGGAGCGGTAAAATCTATTTCTTGTCGGAGATGAGCCAATAAATGGGGGGAAATAAAGTCATATTTGGGCATAATGACTTCTACTTCTTTTCCCTGGAGCGTTAGCTCTCGGCAAAGGCCGACCAAGACATCTCCGAGGCCGCCCGATTTGGCCAAAGGAGCAAATTCAGCAGTGATATGGACAATGCGCATATCCCCTTTGTATACGTGGAAGAGCTAAAAAAAAGAATTGGCAAAATCGAAAATCATCGAAAATCTTGCAAAGAATTTCCAGGAGTTGCTAACATAGCAGCTGTTTAAATTTTCTCACCGAGCGAAAATTTGGTGGGGCGTCGCCAAGTGGTAAGGCAGCGGTTTTTGGTACCGCCATTCGGAGGTTCGAATCCTTCCGCCCCAACTTCTAAGAACTGAGCCAGTAATGATACAGAAAGACGGCTCGTTTGTACTGTTTTCCGGGTCTTCCCATGAGGGGCTGGCCAGGGGCATAGCGAGCGAACTTGGAGCTTCTTTAGGCAAGATTCTTAGGGAAACGTTCCCAGATGGGGAAATCGGCATCCAGATCCAAGAGAATGTGCGAGGCAAAGATGTCTTTATCGTCCAGTCAGGGGCGAGGCGGCCAAACCACTACCTCATGGAACTGTTGATTATGGTGGACGCGTTCAAACGCGCGTCGGCGCGCAGCATCTCTTTAGTGTTGCCTTATTTTGCGTATGCAAGACAGGACCGCAAAGAGAAGCCTCGAGTGCCGATCACGGCTAAGTTAGTAGCCAATTTGCTGGAAAAAGCCGGCGCAACGCGAGTTCTTACAATGGACTTGCACACGGATCAGATCCAAGGCTTTTTCGATATTCCAGTAGATCACCTGTATGCCAGACCCCTGTTCGTAAGAACGTTCAAAAAGCTCGCGTTGAAAAACCTCATTGTTGTATCGCCCGATGTTGGCAGCAACAAGATGGCGAGAAAATTTGCAGAAGATTTAAATGTCGACCTTGCAATCGTCGACAAGCGCCGCATCGGAGCTGATTGTGTTGAAACCAGCGCGATCATCGGCGATGTGAGTGGCAAAAATGTCCTTCTCGTCGATGATATTTGCTCGACGGGGAAGACGCTGAGGAGCGCGGCGCTAGCTTGCCGGAAAGAAGGGGCACAAAGCATCCGTGCTGCTGTGACCCACGCTCTTTTTGCCAAAGAGGCATTGGAAGATAGCGGGATCGAAGAGGTCTATGTGACCGATACGATTCCACAGGATTTACGCGGTGTAAAGAGCATTTCGACTGCGCCGCTTTTTGCCCAAGCTATCGATTGCGTGGTCCATGCGAAGTCCATATCTTCGCTATTTACAGCTGATTTAGAGGAAAATTATGAAGAAATTGACAGTGTATCCAAGAAAAGACCTTAAAACGAGCGAGACGAAGAAAATTCGCCGCGAGGGAAATATTCCGGGCATTCTTTATGGCCAAGGACGTGAAAACGAATCGATCTGGATTAAAGGCGAAGAGATTCAGACGATTTTGCGCAACTTGAAAAGCGGCCTTTTGGGCACGATGAAGTTCGAATTGCACGATGGAAAGAAGACTCATCAAGCAATCATTAAAGACATTCAGTACCACGTTGCAAATTACTCCATTTTGCATATCGACTTTGCAGTCTTGGAAGAGGATCGAGAAGTAACGGTCAACGTCCCGATCCAGATTTCTGGATTAGCGGAATGCGTAGGGGTTAAGCTCGGTGGATTTGTCCGTCAGATCATCCGCACGATGAAAGTCTCTTGCTTGCCAAGAAACATCCCTCAAGAATTCGAACTCGATATTCGCGATCTAGACGTCGCTGGGTCCAAACGCCTCTCTGATATCGCAATTCCAGACTCTATACGTCCTCTTGCGCGCATGAATGAGGTCGCGGTTGTGATCGCGAAGAAGAGTGGGTAAGTATCTTGTCGTAGGTCTAGGAAATCCTGGGAAACAGTACGAGAAGACACGACATAATATCGGCTTTGCTGCCGTGGATCTTCTGGCCAATAAACACGGCCTGGAGTTTCGAAAAAGCTTAAAAATGCAAGGCACTTTGGCTGAAGGCAACGTAGCCGGAGAGTCTTGCGTGATCCTAAAACCGCTGACGTTTATGAATCTCAGCGGGCAGTCCGTAGTGCTGACCATGCGCTACCACGCCATTGATTTGGCTCGCCTTCTCGTCCTTGTCGACGATGTGGCGATCCCGATGGGGCAAACAAAGCTGCGGATCAATAGCGGTCCCGGAGGCCATAACGGCCTCAAAAGCATCGAAGAGTATTTGCAGACCAACCGGTATGCAAGGCTTAAACTCGGTGTCGGCGACCGCGCTGAAGGAGATCTTTCGAGTCATGTACTCGGAAGGTTTTCTTTAGAAGAAGAAAAGCTCGTTCCCGCTCTATTAGAGCGCGCCGTCGACGTGACGGCACTATTTGTTGAAAAAGGATTAACCCGTGCGATGGACTTTGCCAATAAAAAAGCGGAATAGTTCATCGACTCCATGCATTGGGATGCAAGATGAAAAAAAATAGAACCGGGCTTTATGAAGGGATGTACATCCTGAGCGCTACGCTCAGCGAAGACTCTCGCAAAAAAGCCTTTGATAAAATCACCGACGGAATCGCCCAGAAAGGGGGAGTCATTCGTAAACTCCACGAACTCGGCCGCCGTAAGCTCGCCTACTCGATTGATGGCAAACGAGAAGGTTACTACTATGTTCTCTACTTCGATGCGCCGACAAGCGCTATCGACGAACTCTGGAAAGAGTACCACCTTCACGAAGACCTTATTCGCTTCATGACGATGCGCGTAGAAAATGTCTTGGAAAGCCTTGAATTTAAACCTTTAAAGACGGTGGCTTAATATGATGCCGAGAAAGAATTATTCAAACTCTTCTTCTGGCGGCACTGCAACTGCCGGATATTCGCCTGGTGGCGGAGCGCCTACCGATTCTCCTTTTGCAAAACGGCGCAAAGCTTGCCCGTTTGTCACTGCAAAAGTCGATGGAATCGACTACAAAGACATCGAGACTTTAAAACAGTTTATCACAGAGCGGGGTAAAATTTTGCCGCGCCGTATTACTGGGGTTTCGTACTATTATCAAAAAGTTTTAAAAAAAGCGATCAAGAGAGCTCGCCACATGGCATTGCTTCCTTTTGTCGCTGAAGAGTAATCGGAGGATTTCATGAAACAGCAATTGCTTCTTCTGGAAGATGTCGACGCTCTTGGTAAAAAAGGGGAAATCGTCTCCGCAAAACCGGGTTTTGTCCGCAATTTCCTCTTTCCGAAAGGATTGGCCGTCGTTGCATCTGCAAACACGCTTCGCAAACAAGAGCGTCTCCGCTCTGAGCGCGCAAAGCAAGCGGTTGTCGACCGTCAAGAATCGGAAGAGCTCGCAAAGCAAATCGAATCGATTTCTTTAAGCATCAAAGTCAAAGTTGACCCAGAAGGTCACATGTACGGCTCTGTATCGGCTGGCGATATCGCCGCTCTTCTTCAAGAGCGAGGACTTCCTGTCGATCGCAAGAACGTAATGCTCACAAAGCCCATCAAAGAGACTGGTCTCAAAGAAGTCGTGATCAAGCTCAAAGAGGGTATCAGCATCGTCACCAAGTTGACGATTATCCCTGAAGGGATAAACGTTGCAGGTTTGGAAAATGTCGTGAAACCAATTCCGGCAGAAACCGCTCCTGAAGCGCCTTCCGCTTAAATGCACTTGAATTTGGGAAGAATTTAACATTCTTCCCAAATCATTTCTCTGCTACACTATTCGCTTAAATGAAACAGCCTCTGATCATTATTACAGGCGCAGCCGGCATGATCGGTTCATGCACTGTGCGTTATCTCAACGACCAAGGCGTCAAAGATCTCCTTCTTGTCGATGATTTAAAACAGGGAGAGAAGTGGAAAAACCTCCTTGGCAAGCAATTTGTCGATCTGATTTCAAAGCATCGTCTCTTTGAGTGGTTGCAGGTCAATGAGGATAAGGTCAGTGCAATCATCCACTTAGGCGCAAGCTCAGATACGACAGAATCAAACGCCGATTACTTATTGGAGAATAATTACCGCTATACCGTGCGACTGGCCGAGTGGGCAGTTATGCATGATAAGCGGTTTATTTACGCATCTTCTGCAGCTACATATGGAGATGGCTCGCTTGGATTTACCGATGACGAGGAACAGATTTCTCACCTCCGGCCGCTAAATATGTATGGATTTTCTAAACAGCTTGCCGATCTATGGATGAAAAGAGAAAACGTTCTCCACCGAGTTGTAGGCTTGAAGTATTTTAATGTGTTTGGCCCGAATGAATACCACAAAGGGCGCATGGCATCAATGGTGTTAAAGATGTGTGAAAAAGCCGATGTGGAAGGGAAAATTCAGCTTTTCAAATCGAATCATCCGCAGTATGGCGATGGCGATCAGTGCCGCGATTTTATCTATGTAAAAGATGCCGTTCGGATGACGTGCAGTTTTCTTGATTCAAAATATCGAAAAGTCGGTGGACTTTTTAACATTGGACAAGGGAAAGTGACGACCTGGAATCAGCTTGCAGGCGCTCTTTTTAAAGCTCTTGGCAAAGAACCGAATATCGAATACATCGATATGCCGGCCGATCTTTCTCGCCAATATCAGAATTACACTTGCGCAGACATGCGCAAATTCAATACACTTTTTTCATCGGACCTGCCATCTCCTCGTTCTATTGACGAGGCGGTGCGCGAATATGTGCAAGAGTATCTGATGAGAAATAGTCGATGGTGACGCTTCCCCGAAGCTTTAGTTCAATCCAACCGTTTAAAGCGCTTGTCATTGGCGATTTTATGCTCGATACGTACACCACAGGAAAGGTGAGGCGCATTTCTCCAGAAGCTCCTGTTCCAGTCATGGAAGTTCTCCATCAAGAGTCAAGGCCTGGCGGCGCAGGCAATGTCGTTTTGAATTTAGCCACGCTTGGCGGCAGTGTTTTTGCTGTTGGGCGCATGGGCGAAGATGCAGCGGGAAAAGAACTAAAACACCATCTCAAGGGCGTAGATACTTTGGGCTTGATCATCGAGCCGAATTACAAAACCCCTGTAAAAAACCGACTTATCTCAGATAGTCAGCAGCTTCTACGCGTCGATATGGAGACGATCTCTCCACTTTCTTCTGCCTCTGAAGAACAAGTTATCGAATTTCTTGAGAAAACTGTACCGCTGGCCCAAGTGATTGCTGTTTCTGACTATGGAAAAGGGTTTTTAACAGCTTCCTTGCTCCAATTTCTCCTTGCGCTTGCAAAGAGGCAAAAAGTTCCCGTTATCATCGATCCGAAGGGGATTGACTTTTCTAAATATCGGGGAGCAAACCTCATCAAGCCAAATCTATCAGAAGCCTATGCGGCCGCAAAGTTGCCTCAAAGCGCTTCTTTAGATGAAGTGGCAAAAGTTCTTCTTACGGTGACAGAGGCGGATCTGCTTCTCATCACCCGCTCAGAAGCGGGGATTTCTTGCTTTGAGAAAAATGGCGTACGAAGAGATTTTCCCGTTCGTTCAAAAGAAGTAAAAGATGTCACCGGCGCTGGCGATACGGTGCTGGCAACGCTTTGTTTAAGCATGGCAAGCGACCTAGATATCGCCACTGCTGCGCAGCTAGCTAATATCGCAGCGGGTATTTCGATTGAAAGGCTTGGCTGCGTTCAAGTAACGCTGCCGGAAATTGCGCGTAGACTTTTGGAACTCGATGCGGGCACGAAAATTTACGATGAAAACCACACCTATGTGTTGGCCCAAGTGTTAAAGGATAGGCGCTATACCCTCCTCGTCCTGCATCCAGGGCAGAAAATGAGCAACGCTCTTTTTAAAACCCTTCGAACGCTTTCTCGGAAAGAAAATTCGGAACTTGTCGTCTATGTACAGGCATCTTCTGGCGATGAGCTCATCGACCTACTCTCTTCGCTCAGTGAAGTGGATTTCATCATCCTTCAAAGAGAAAACTTAGAGCACCTGTTGAAAATCATGCATCCTGAAGAAGTCTGTTTTTTAGAGCACGATGAGAAAGAACTGCTAGGAAGCTTACTGTCTCGTTTCACGGATAACGCCGCCACCGAGGCAAAGATCTCTCTGATAAAAAACGATTGATTGGCCTGGAGTTGCAGCTCTTTGCGGCACATCAAAGGTCACATGAGCTCTTCCATTTTCAATCACCGCGGTGCAGTCTTGGTCGGTTTGTCGATAGCGAATTTTCGCCTTACAGCGAAGGGGAAAAGAAGGCTCTTCTTTGACCCAAGTGAGTCCATCTGCGATCAAGGAACTGGAAAATAGAGCAGGGTGATCGGCGCCTCTTTCGACTAGTACGACATTGCGTTTTAAATCCTTGCCGACCACGTACCAGGCTTCCCCCTCTCCGCCAAGGCCCATCCCTTTTCTCTGTCCGATTGTGTAAAACGCGCTGCCGTCATGCTGTCCGACAACTTGGCCTGCAAGGGTTTCAAAATGGCCGCTCTTACAGCCGATATACGATGCGAGAAAAGGTTTAAAATCTCTTTTGCCGATAAAGCAGATGCCGGTGCTATCTTTTTTTTCCGACGTTGCCAACTGATTTTTTCGAGCGATCTCTCGCACTTCTTTTTTATGCATATTTCCAACTGGAAAAAGGGTCATAGCGAGCGCCTGATCGGTAACAGCATGGAGGAAGTAGCTTTGGTCTTTTTCTGGATCTAGCCCCTTTAAAAGGCGGCCTTGCCCATCTGTGCGGCAATAGTGACCTGTCGCCAGATAGTCGGCGCCGAGCTCCTTGGCTTTTTGTAAAAATACTTTGAATTTGATCTCTTTATTGCAAAGAACATCGGGGTTGGGTGTCAGGCCGGCCTGAATATCGGCCAAAAATTGGGCAAAGACGAGCGTTTGGTACTCTTCGATGAAATTGACGCTATAGTAAGGAATTTCTAACTGGTCGCACACCCGGACGACGTCTTCAAACTCAGCCGACGCCTTGCACTGGCCCCGCTCGTCGGTCTCTTCCCAATTTTTCATGAAAAGGCCGATGACCCTATAGCCTTGGTTTTTTAAAAGAAGCGCTGAGACGGAGGAATCGACGCCTCCAGACATTCCTACAATGACGGTTTTCATGGGCAAAAAGATACCCTAGGAGAAGGATAAATTGAAAGGGGTCTTTTTGGGGTCTGGCCAGGCCAAGAAGGTCCTCTTTTCTAGTGCAGGGCAGCTCTCAAATGCTGCTAAAAGGGCTTCTTCGCTAAGGTCGGGGTGGAATGTCCCTGAGATGTCTAATTCAGTCAATTCAGGCTTGTTTTGTAACATTGCTTGGACAACTTCGTCGGTAAGGCCTCTATTTGTCGCATCGTAGATGAAGCGGATGGCCAGACGTTGTAATTGATGACAGTTGCCGATTGCGACCGCTTCTTGCAAAGAGAGAGTGGCAATGCGAATTTCAAGATGCTTTAGGTTTTGTCCATTGGCCAAGATGGTTGTAAGTTCAGGGAAGGGGAAGGTCAGCTTCAAGCTCTCTAGTTGAGGGAAGGCTTTAGGACTGCTGTGAGAGGACAGCGGATGCAAATCGAGAACAAGATGCTTTAAGTGAGGGCATCCGTCTACAATCATTTGTAATTCTCGATCGGAAAGGTCGGGACACGCGCCGAGGGTTAAACTTTCTAATTTGGATAGTTTAGAGATGCATTCGATGCTAGTGATTCCTTTAGAGTTCTTGATCGTCAGGTGCTTGAGTTCAGGGCAGTTATCTACAGTCATTTGCAATTCTAGATCGGTGAGATTTTTGCAGTTGTCGAATGTCACGCTTTCCAATGCAGGCAATTGGGAGATGATTTTAAACCCTTCTTGGGTGAGCAGGCGGCATTGATGGAAAGAAAGGTGCTTTAAGTGACTGCAGGAATTCACGATTTTTTGCAATGTTTGATCGGAGAGATGGTAGCCAAAGAGGATTTTTAGGCTTTCCAATTGAGACAATTGCGCAATATATTCAAAATCTTGATCCGTCGCAAGGGCCCCTCGAAATTCGAGATGTTCTAATTGTAAATTGTTATTCAGAAATGTCTGCAGATCTCGTAGCGTGCAGCCGATCGACAAACTGGTCAGCGGTGGACATTTTGGAAGTAATTGAAGAGGCTCTTTCAGTTTTCCTATCGGACATAGGTCTAAGAGTTCTAACTCTAAGTTTTCAAAGTTGGGAAAGAGGGAAGGATCGAGAAGGCATTGGACTTCTTGACTAATCGGGCGCGTCCAATTCTTTAAGCTAAGGCTGGTGAGGTGTGCGTAATTTTGGATGACCTCAAACCAGTTTTTCAGATGGTAGGAGCAGTTTAGCTTCACATGGGTCAATTGAGGGGAGCAGCTCTCTAGGATTTTGGAGAAGATTGCCGTATTTAGCTGCAAAGAGGGGTGTGTGAGATCTATCTCTTTTGCCTGTGGAAATAAAAATCCACCTTCTTTAATCGCTCTCATAATCTTCTCCGTCACTAGGAGGCGAGGGGAGTTCAAGACATTTTCAGAAATGCAATGCGGTTGTCGGTTTAGTGGTGGCTGTAGGGAGTACATGGTTGAAACTCAAGTAAAAAATAAGGCGAAGAGCTTAACCGACAGCCGATGTTGTGTAAAGTTTTTTTATTTTTGCAGGCGGGCAATGCGCTCTTCAAGCGGGGGGTGGGTCATGAAGAAGCGGAGGAACCCTTTTTTGCCGTTGGGATGGGAGATTTTAAAGGCCGCTATTGCAGGGGTGTCTGTGCGAGGGTCTTTGATTTGCTGGGAGGCGCGGAGGGCTTCTAGCGCGTTGATCATGTTTTCGCGGCCGGCAAGGTGAGCTCCGCCAGCGTCAGCGCGAAATTCTCGGTAGCGGGAGTAAGCGCAGATGAGAAGCGAGCCCAAGATCATGAAGAGGATCTCAAAGATCCAGGTAAAGACCATGAATGAACCATAGCTGCCGCCCCCTGAGGTGGTTTCTCGATTGCGGCCAAGGCCGGAAAGGGCATAGGCAAGAACGCGGGCAAGGAACATCACAAAGGCGTTCACGACTCCTTGAAGAAGAGTCATAGTCACCATATCGCCATTTGCAATATGGCTCACTTCATGGCCGATGACCCCTTTGACTTCAGCGGAGTTCATGCGGCTAAGAAGTCCTGTGGAGACGGCGACAAGGGAGCGGGAACGGGTAGGGCCTGTGGCAAATGCATTGGGCTCATTCGAGCGGAAAATGCCAACTTCAGGCATGACGGGAAGGCCGGCGCTGCGGCAAAGCGAGTGGACGGTTCTAACGAGATCAGCTTCTTCAGAGTTGTGTGTTTGCGGATCGATCACTTTTACGCCCATCATCCACTTGGCCATGACGCGAGAAAGGGATAGAGAAATAAATGCGCCCCCCATGCCCCAGATGAGGCAAAAGATCAGGAGGGATTGGTAATTGAGTCCGTAGGCGTTGATATAAGGTTTTAGCCCCAAGAGGTTAATCACAATCGACAGCATGAAAATGACGAGAAAGTTTAGAAGGAGGAATAAAATAATTCGTTTAGCAATTCCCATGGCACGAACCCAATTTTTTAAGATCTATTAAACCCTGTTGGTTTGCTTGTTGTCAAGCTTAGTAAAAGTTCACCGCCGAGAGGCGGGGCTTCTTATCTCTGCGGTTAATTTCTTCTCAGGATTGACGAATTCGACGGCTAAGTGATACGATGCAGCGCATCATCGATTGGGAAGGTTTTTGTGGGTAAAATTGCAGTTCATCATGACATGGATAAAGTGAAAAAAATGTTGGGAGAACGGCACGCTTGCTATGTTCTTATCACCTGCAGCGAGCCCTCTAAAGAGGGGCAGATGGAAGTTCAGATGAGTTATGAGGGAGACGATATGCTCGCAGCGTTCCTTGTCGATAGTGCAAGCCAAGTCTTCGATGAGAAGCTTTCACAGAAAGAATCTGCACCGCGTTAGGAAATGGGATGAAAGCACTATCTCTTTGGCTAGAAAAACATCGCAAGGAAATCCGAGAGGATTATTTTCAGTTTTTGCGCTTTGCCTCGATTAGCTCAGAGGCGGAGTACAAAAATGAGGTCCACGCTTGCGCTAAGTGGGTAAGGGCGTATCTTGAAAAATGTTCCTTTGACGCAGAGCTGATCGAAACTCCCGGCCACCCCCTTGTGATTGCGGAAAAAAAGGTGAGCGGGAATAAGCCGACGGTGTTGATCTATGGTCATTACGACGTGCAACCGGTAGACCCCATCGATGCATGGGAGAGCGATCCATTTACTCCAACGGAGCGAAATGGCCGGGTCTATGCGCGGGGCGCTGTCGATGATAAAGGACAGATTTTTTACGCGATGGTGGCGCTAAGAGCGCTTGCTGAATTAGATAGACCATTGCCGGTTAATGTCAAATTCTGTATCGAGGGGGAAGAAGAGGCAAATAGTGTGGGGCTGACAGCCGTTCTCCCAAAAATTAAAGATCGATTGCGCGCCGAGTCGCTCTTGGTGGTCGATTTCGACGCGTATGATGAGACGACGCCTGCGATTAGTTTGGGGGCGCGCGGAATTCTCTCGATGGATATCTCTTTGACAGGTTCAAAGGGCGATCTCCACTCCGGTTTATGCGGAGGGATTGCCTATAATCCAAATCGCGCGATTGTCGAACTGTTTGCAAAACTCTATGATTCGACAGGCAAAGTTGCCGTCGATGGATTTTACGACGATGTTTTGGAGCCTTCTTTGGAAGAGAAAAAAGCCTATCCGCAAAAACATGGAAGTGATTATTTCACCAAAGAATTTGGCATTCACGCCTTTGGCGGAGAAAAAGGGAGAACGCTGCAAGAGGCGAATCTCTTCCGCCCAACTCTTGAGATCAATGGTCTTGGAGGCGGGTATTTTGGCTCCGGCTTTAAGACAGTGATCCCAGCAAAGGCGATCGGGAAAATCTCCTGCCGCCTTGTCCCCAATCAGGATCCGAAAAAAATTGGGCGCCAAATCATTGCATTTTTAGAAAAACATTGCCCTCATGGAATGAAGTTACACGCTGAAGTTCTCTCTGGAGCAAAGGCTTACCGAGCAAATCCTTTTTCCAAATTGGCCAACGCTGTCGCTGCTGCTTCAGAAGAGGCGACGGGCAAAGTTTGCCAAAGAATGTTATCTGGAGCCTCTATTCCCGTTGTTGCAGAACTTGCGGCAGCGACAGGATCTGATATAGTTGGGATGGGATATGGACTTGCTACGGATCAGATCCACGCGCCGAATGAACACTTTGATTTTCGTCGGTTCGACCTTGGTTTTTTCACTGTCGCGAGAACAATTGAGAAGTTATCATGAATAAACTGGCTGCATTTTTTGGTTTTGAAGAACCTCTTTCTCCTTTGGCTCAGATCATAGGGCCTCTTTTTTTGATCTTGGCGATGCTGCTAACGGCGAAGGTCCCTGCGGCGTTTAATTACGATCTTTTGTTCGTGGCTATCTGCGGTCTTTTTTTGACGGCGAAGTGGAAAACTCGTGGTCTTGTCGCCGCTGTTCTCTTGCTCGCTTTTTCTGCAGGGGCAAAACATGTTCTCTTTCCTCACCATCATGCCTGGCAAGCAGGACTTGAGGGAGCGATTGGGCTTGCTCTTTTCATCTCTGCTTTAGTCTTTGAAGAGGGATCTAAGTGGGTCTTTACGCAGCAGAGCGAAGTGGAGAGAAATGAAAAGACGATCCTCTTTTTGGAAGAGGATTTAAGCCAGCAAAAGGAACTGGCCGCTGTAGAGGCTGCAGCAGCGCTGGAAAAACTAGATGCCATGCGCCTTCAATTTGAAGAGTCGAATAGCGAAATTTTTACGCTTCAAGTGCTCAATGACGTTTTTCGGAAGTCAACGGCTAAATCGATTGAAGAAAAAGAGGCGGCTATTTCACAGGCTCGTCAGTTTACCCGGAAAGAGGGGCAGCTTTTAGAAGAGATTGACTCCTTGCAAAAAGAACTGATTCGCCTGGCTAATGAAAGCGCGCTTGCCCAGCAGAACAAGCAGCTTTTTGAAGAGCTCAATGAAGCGAGAGTTCAAAAAGAGCAAACTCATCTGATTAATGACACAACCCAACGCCTGGCCAGGGATTTGGAAAAACAGCTTCAAAATGCCAATGCAAGGCTCGAAGAACTCAATGAAATGACTCGACACTCAGCCAAGGATTTGGAAACGAAACTGATGGAGATGGAAAGACAGCTTCAAGAAGCTTCTTTTGATAAGGCAAATGCCGATGCAAGGCTCGAAGAGCTTTCTATGCAACTCGAGGCAGTGCGCTCTCTTCAAGTAGAGCCTGAGCAACAAGTTCTCTCAAGCGAGGAAAAAGAGCAGCTTACCTTGCAGATCGAGGCGTATCAAACACGCCTTGAAAAATACATGCACATGGAGCAGCTTTTCCGTCAGCTCAAGGCGCAATTTGAAGAGAAGAACCAAATTCTCCACCAAACGCGCAAAGAACTTTTCCAGAGCGATACGGAGTTACAGACAATCAAACAAAAACTCCAAGAAAAAGATTTAGAATCTAATCCCATCTCGAAAGAGATTCATCTAGAGATCGACGCCATCGAAGGAGAAAATCGCCTTCTTGGCCAAGAAAATGAGGCTCTTCAAGAGCTTGTGACCCACCTCATGCAGCAGCAGCAAGAAGTAAAAAAAAAAATAAAGAAATCGACTCTCTTGTTTGAGCAGAGCAGTCTATTTTAAAGCAGTGTCAGAATTTCAGCGCCGTCTTCAGTGATGAGGAGGGTGTGTTCCCACTGAGCGGATGGTTCGCCATCTTTTGTGCGGACAGTCCAGTGATCGATGGGATCGATGACCCCTTCGCGAACGCCCGCGTTGATCATCGGTTCGATGGTGAAGGTCATTCCCGGCGCCATTGGGATTTGATTGTTGTTGTAGTGGTGGCATACTTCAGGCGCTTCATGGAAAGAGAGGCCAATGCCGTGGCCGATGAACTGATTGACGACCGAACATCCTTTAGAAGTGGCGTAATCTTCGATGACTTGCCCGATCGCAGAAATAGGGACTCCTGGCTTGGCTACGGCAATGGCTCGATATAAACACTCATAAGAGACGTCGACGACGAGTTTTTTCTTCGGAGAGATTTTTCCAATTGTAACCATCCGGCTCGTATCGCCAAAATATCCTTCTCTGATGCAAGAGACATCGATATTGCAGATATCTCCATCTTGGAGTGGGCGGGTGTCTGGGATGCCGTGGCAGATCACTTCATTGAGCGATGTGCAGATTGTTTTTGGGTAAGGAGGCTCTCCATAGCCAAGTGGAGCAGGGATAACGCCCGCCTCTTTGTGCAGTTTCCGAGAGAGTTGATCGAGCTCTAGCGTTGTGACGCCTGGCCGTGCAGCCGTGCAGAGTTGATCGAGGATCTTGGCGGTGATGGCGCAAGCTTTTCGGATTCCTTCGATCTGTTCAGGGGTTTTTAATAGGATGTTGAACTCTTTTAAATAGAAAAGAGCCTGCTCGCTCAATTGTGTTTTTGGCATTGCAGGGTAATGGCATTTTTTCCATTTTTTTCCGCTTCCGCACCAGCAAGGATCGTTTCGTTCAAAATTCATGGAGAGAAGTCTAACAACTCTCCATAATAAATTCTAGAAAGAGTTAGGCCGTGAGGAGGCGCTGTGACGCCGGCCGCCCTCCGGTCTTTTCTTTGCGGGAGCGAGGTGAGTTTTCCTGAGCCGATATTGGCTAGAGTGCCTGCGAGCGTGCGGGCCATTTTATAGAGGAAGCGGTCCCCTGTCAAAACGATGCGAAGGCGATCTTCCCTTAAAGGGACAAAATCGATGCTCATCAGCGTGCAAAGAGGATTTTTTTGAGGTTCTGTCGTAAAGGCAGAAAAGTCATGCTGGCCGATGAGCTCGCTCGCTGCTTGCCGCATTATTTGGAGATCGATTTTGTAAGGGTAGTGCCAGGAAAGATGCCGAAAGAACGGGTCTTGGACGGGGCCGGAGCAGAGGTCATAAAAATATGTTTTCCCCGTTGCATCGAGCGATGGATGGAATTCTTTGTAGCTGAGCTCTACGATCCGGATGTCGCGAGGAAGCGCGCTATTCAATGCTTTTTGCAGCTTTTCTTCTGGCCACGCTTTAGAGAGGTAGAATTGGACGACCTGGGCCTCTGCATGGACACCTCGGTCGGTTCGGCTTGCGGCCTCACAAGTAACTTTTTCTTGAAGGATTTTTGCGCATGCCTTTTCCAGCGCTTCTTGGATAGAGGGGCCCGATTTGGTTTTTTGCCACCCGAAGTAGTTTGTGCCTACATAGGAGACGACAAGTTTTACCGATTGGCTTTGATGAAGACGCCAAGGCCGCTCAAGAACATTTGGACTGCAATCAAGATCATGATCAGTCCCATGAGCCGTTCCACCGCCATGATTCCGCGCCACCCGAGTAAGTGTTTGAGGAAAGAGGAGAGCATCAGGATAATTAGGGAAGCGCCCCAAGCGAGCAGGATTGCTCCAACCATGATCCAATTGTTCATCTCTTCGCGGGAATAAATCATGACCGCAGCCAAAACAGAGGGGCCTGCGATGAGGGGGATGGCCAGCGGTACGATGAAGGGTTCCGTATCGTGGGGGATCGCATCGTTTGGATCGTGAGGGGGAGGGAAGATCATTTTCAAGCAGATGAGGAAAAGGACGATGCCACCTGCTACTTGAATCGTGTCGTGTTGGATATTTAAAAGCTTCATCAGTCCATCGCCGATGAAGTTGAAGGCGATGATGACAAACAGGGCAATGAGCATTTCTCGCACAATCACGAAGCGTTGCCGTTTTGGCTCGACCCCTTTTAAAAAGCTCAAATACAGCGGAATATTCCCGATAGAGTCCATCAGTAAAAACAGCGGCAGGGCGATCGACAACAAGCTCATAATGCTCCATGGATGACTATTCTAGAATGGATCAATCTATGTTTCCAGTTCAATATTTTTCTTACAATGGGTGGGGGAATAGGATTCCGATAGACATGTCGGGGATGAGGTTCCCATCATCCCCCGCTGGCCCCATTGCGCCTAACTACGGCTTTGCAAAATCGTGTGCTCGTTGGGGGGCGTGTGCAACACAGCCCCCCCAAGTGCTTCGCACTCCTGCGCTACGATTTGTGCTTTGCCGTAGCGTCGTCGGGCTGGTCCATGCGCTCATCCCGCTCGGTCCCTCGCGGGTCCCTTTCGCGTCGTGGCCCAGAACTCATATTCTTGAAGAGGAACTTATTAGGTTCTGACACACGACGCGAAGCGCTTGGGGCAGCCAATCGCCGCTACGGCAAAGCATAAATCGTAGCGCAGGAGTGCGAAGCACCCCGGGGGGGCTGTGTTTTACACGCCCCGCAGGCGAGCACACGATTTTGCGCAGCCGTAGTTAGGCGCAAAGGGGCGGCTGGGGATGGTGGGGACCCCATCCCCGCACGTCTACCGGAATCCAATTTCTTCCATACTTCTTATGTGCGTCTGCGCTCTTTGTGGGGCATGGGGCGGGATTCGGAGGTGAGGCGGTGCCATAGGCGATCCATGAAGGTTTTTTGGGTGTCGTTGAGTTGGTGAATGACGAGGATGCAGTCGCTGTTTTTATAGAAGGCGGCTTTTGTCCAGTTCGCCGAGCCGGTGACGAAGGTCTGGTCGTCGATGAGGATGAATTTGTGGTGGAGGAGCTGGAGCCCTTGGCTCTGGAGGACGTGAGCTCCGCATTTTTTGATGCGCTCCATCGCTGTGTTGCTCGCGCCAAGGCTAGAGTGCATGTCGAGGATGAGAGTGACGGCGACGCCTCTTTTTTGGGCGTCGACAACTTCGTCGATAAGGGCCGGATGGGTGAAGGTAAAGAGGGCGATTTTGAGCGACTCACGGGCAGAGCGGATCTTTCTGCGTAGGTCTTGAAGAGCGTGGCCGCGAGGGTCCGGAAGAAGCCAGATCTCTACGTCTTGCCCCCCGACCATAGCGCGGAGATAACCTGGGGATTTAGGGCTTTTTTCAATGAGGAATTGGGCGATTTTCTGACTTTTAAGGCCAATGACGAGGTTGTCGTGCATGGTCAGAGATGCTGTGGTCATGTTGGCCGAACCGATGAAGATGGTCTCTCGGTCGCAAATCAGGATTTTTTGATGCATCAGGCCATAGCTATGCACCGGATGGAGGTCTGCATCGGGCAATACGCTCCATAAATTGGGAGTGCCATTGGGGTCGTAGTAGATCGAGGTGGGGATTGTCTTATGAGAAAGGGCGTTGAGGATGGCGGTATCGCTAAGGCCAAACATGACCAGATGGATCGATTGGGAAGCTTTTCGGATGGCGTCGACAAGGGTTAGGCGAAGGTCTTGCTGCGCTTGGTTGGAGTAAAATTTAGGGGGTTCTGTCGATTTTGGCTGGTTCGGAGAGATCGATTCGATGATGAGCCATACACAACCGCAAAAGATCGAGAAAAGCCAAAATAAAGAAAAAAATCGACTTCTCGGCCGTTTGAGGGGCAGTTGGAGGCTGGCGGGGACCTGGACGATGCGTCTTTCGGTCTGTGAAAGCGGCTTTTTTATAAACATAAGGGATCGTTACAGCGATCCCTTATATTCTGATAAGAAATTTATTTACAGCAACGTTTTGCGGCTTTGCGCACAACAGCAGGTAAACCGTTCTTGTCGATCGTGCGAAGGGCTGCAGCAGAGAGGCGAATCGTTACGAATTGGCCGTTCTCAGGGTCCCAGAGTCTTTTTTTCTTAAGGTTTGGTAGAAAACGACGGTTGGTGCAACCGGTGATTTTCAAGCCAATCCCTTTTTTCTTCTTCGCGATCCCGCGAAGGCTATAGCTGCGGCCGGAGCCGGGTTTCTTTCCAGTGAGGATGCAAACTTTAGACATAAAAATTCCTTGCAAAATAGAGAACAAACTATAGCAAACCAGTCTCAATTGCGCAAGAGATAAGTTGCCGATTAACGTGGCAATGCCTACATTAGGCTCCTAAGTAGAGGGGGGCTTATGTCATCGCCGCGATTTGAAGAAATTCACATTGAAAATACGAATTCTTGTGGCTACAAGTGCGCCATGTGCCCGCGCGAGAGTCTAACGCGGAAAATTGGCTTTATGTCGCTAGAGGATTTTTCTTTAGCCCTCGAACGGATCGGCCCTTTTCAAGGAATCTTTCATCTCCATGGATTTGGCGAGCCTCTTCTCGACAGAGGGCTCGTTGAAAAGGTCCAAGAACTGAAGAAAAAATCTCCTTTGTCAGAAGGGATGATTTTCTCTACTTTAGGGGTTCGTGTAGCGGACGATTATTTCCAAAAATTGCTCGAAGCTGGCCTAGCTGCGATGGTCATCAGTTTGTATGGATTTACTCAAGAGGATTACAAAAAAATCCACGGCTATAATGGATTTGAGCAGGTCAAACGAAATCTGCAACTTTTAAGCGATGCAAAGAAGAGTTTTTCAACTTTTCAGGCGATCTTAAAAATCCCCGCCAGAACCCTGTCGTCTTCTTTACCTCTGGCTCAACCTCCGGAGAGAATCTCTTTTTGCCAATGGGCAGAAGAGCTCGGGTTCAACCTAAGAGAATGGTCTTATGTCCATAACTATAGTAATGGTCGCCATTACAATACGCCAAGTAAAGATAAGAAATGCCCGGTCATCACAGGGAGGAGGAAAAACATCTTAAACATCACGTGGAATTTAGATGTGATTCCTTGTTGTTATGATTTCAATGCGACAATTCCCTTTGGAAATCTTCGTACGCAAAGCCTAGAGGAGATTTTCTCTAGCCCCGAGTACATGGCGTTTGTCATCGCTCATCAAACAGGAGAGCTTTCCGCCTATCCTGTATGTCAAAATTGCGAGATGAGTGATTATTCTTGAACTCGACTTTGCTCCTTTTGAACAACTCTGAATGCAATCGTCTCATCAGAGGTGATTTGCCGCGTAAATACATAATTCGATCCGGAATTGATTGAGATCGAGGTGCATTTTGCTCCTTTTGAATTGTTGTTAAAATCGGAATCGGGGATCGAACAAATGTCATCGTATTCGTACACATTGTAGGTAACTCCCGGTGTTAATCTGGAAATGCACACGAGCAGCGAGACGGGGCTTGGCAGAGGGCGCGCTTCTGAATGGTCTTGGATCTCATTTGGCTCGTCGTTGATGTTTGTCAGGATACGAACGGGAAATGTTTCATTTTTGAGGTCATTGACTCCGAGAATTGCAACGCCGTAATCGAGCGTCTCATCGGAAAGAGAATAAATCGGGCCGCTGGGCGCGTTTGCTTCTTCTCGATTGGCTGGGAAAGCAGTCAATGGAGAGTTGAAATAGTATTGAGGATTGCTATCATCTCCCCATAGGCCATTGTCGTTGTAATCAATCGTATTGTCGCTGATTTGAGTGATGGGGACGATATGGTCGTACTCATCGTCTCCCGCATCGGGATCTGTCGTGCCAAAGAATTGATTTTGGTTCATATAGACGCCGATTGCAACTGGGTGGCCTTGCTGCACATGTGCTTTGATCCAAGACAGAAACGCATTAGCGCCTTCTTCTTGCCACTTTTCGAATTGGAGGTGCATCTTTTCTAGTGCTATGTGGCCGTTGATTCCGAGTAGGAGCTCTTTACATTGAGATCCGCTGGCAAGTTCCCTTGCGTCGTATTGGGACATGTATTGGCCATAGGCCAATCCCGCGACGATCAAGCTGCATTCTCCGCAATAGCCATGATTGTGATTCCACTGATGTCTTGGCGGCAGATTATTTCCCGCTGCATGAAAGGAAAAACCTTGGTTCAGCAACACAAGAGCGGCATTGGGAAGCGAGGAGGTTGCGCATAGATCGAGGAGAGATTTTCCATCGGGCGTCCGATAAGTGCTTAAATTTGCCTCTCCGCCGATATCGACATAGAGAGGGGCTAAAGCTCCTGCATTTGCATTTAATTGCGCAAGGTCATTTTCGATCGACTGAGGGACAACAATTTCATAGTGGGATGGAAAATCCATAAGAGCAGCTCCGTAGCTTGAAGCGAGCTAGTATAACTAAAACTCAATTATTTTACTGAGGTTCGGGACAGGAGCGCAGCAAGTTGGTGCGGAGATCTGCGAGGGTGCGAGGAAGGGTTCCTTTGGGGGCAAGGAGCGCTTCGGTGGCTTTGAGATATTTCCAGGCGGCCTTGTAGTTCGTCCGCTGCGCGTAGAGCGCAGAGAGGTAGTAGCAGACGGTGGGATTGGTTGGATCTAAATTCATGTATCTTTCTAAGACGGGGATAGCCTCTTTTTCTCGGCCGAGTTGCAGGTAGGTGACGGCTAGATGAAACACTCCGCCGCGAAATTTCGGGTATGCTTTGAGGATCGTTTCGAGCTCTTTTTGTTTTTCTAGGATGGAATTTCTCGTCTCGTTGACTTCTCGAAAGATGGCTTGGATCCCTTCGGCGTTTGCTTTTCCAGTGAGGTAATCTTCGGTGATCGTATCCAATGAATCGTTGGTATCGGACTTGAGGGTCTGCACGTGTTCTAAGAGTTTTCTTCCTCTTGCCGTCTCTCCATTAAAGAGGTATTGAAAGCCTAAAAATGTTTGGAGAAGAGGATCGCCGGGTAAGAATTTGAGTCCCTTTTCATAGAGGGAGATGGCGGCTTTTGGGTCTTCGCGGTGCCAGGCGACGGCGGCTTGGTTCATGAAAGCAAGCCCGATGACTTCTTTAATCGTTCGCTGCTGGAGCGTTAGAGTTTCTAAGCTCAAATACATCTCTGAAGGGACGTCGATGCCGCGGGCGGTTGTCTCGATGTTGGTGATCTCTCCTTTTGGCGCGACATAACGGACGTAGATGTGGCCCGGCGGGGTAATGGCCTCTAGCTTTAATGAAAGTCTTTGCGCAAGAGATAAGTAGAGGATCGATACGCCCAAGCAGACGCCGCGGCGGCTATCGATAACTGCGGGAAGAAGGGTGTAGATATCGATGTCTTTGGCATAGAGCGAGTGGGGAGGAAACCGGAATTGCAATTCTGAAAAGATGTAATCGTTCATCGCTCGAATTTTCTCAAGTGGGCTAGCGTCTACTTTTAATCGCGCTAAAATTTGGAGCGCCATGAGATCGAGACTTGCCTCATAACTGCGGATTTTCTGCGTTTCATCGCCTCCCATTTCGGCGAGAAGCAAACCGCGCGCAAGATCGACCTCTTCTGCTGGCAGGCTCATGATCTCTTCTTGTTTCCATGCGTTATGCCCTTTGAGTTTTCGATTGGGTAGAGACCCCGCCAATTTCTCAATTACTTGGAGCTGATCTTCTTGTAAAACGGCAGGAGAGCCTTGGGTAGAGCGGTTGACCAGGGCGATGATTGGTTTTGCGTCGAGCGTTGGCATGATCATCTCGGGATCGCAGTCCGAGCAGTTCCCAGATAAAAGCTCCCAGGCGTGTTTTAAGGCGTTTCGTCCCTCATATGTGTCCGGGTAGAGTTCGTAAAATGCAAAGTGTTGAGCGACAGAGGTTGGATCGAGAGTTGAGTAAAGGGAAACAAGGCTTGAGGCAAAGAGACCGATAGGAAAAAGCAGGGCGGCAAGGAGGCGGCTCAAGGGGATAGCTCCGTTTTTTTTCATCATAGTCATGGGTTCATTATTACTCCACTACGCAAACTCCGAATTAATTTTAAGTCGTGGTAACATTGCGCTATGGAGAATCTCTCTCATCCAGCTTGGATTGAAATCGACCTCGGGCAGTTTCGGAAAAATATCGAGGCGATCCGAAGGAAAATAGGCGCAAGTCTGCTTTGTTTTCCGATTAAGGCTAACGCTTATGGCCACGGCCTTGTCCCGATGGGGCAAGCGGCGGCCAGGTGCGGGGTGGACATGATTGCCGTGTCTTGTCTTCGAGAAGGGGTGGAACTTAGAAAGGGCAATGTCGCTTGCCCGATTCTTGTCTTCGGCGCCATCCATGAACGGGAGATCGATGACCTCATTGATTATGGACTCGAGTTTTCAATCAGCTCCCGTTTCAAGGCAGAGCTTGTCGCAAGGAAGTGTAAGGGGAGAAAATGTCGGGTTCATATTGAGGTGGATACCGGCATGCATCGAACTGGCATGCGCCCAGAAACGGCGTATGAGGTCTTTTTAGAACTTAAACGGCAAGAGTGTTTTGAGATTCGGGGGATCTATTCCCATTTGGCGACAGCAGATGAGCCGAATCACTCGTTTGCTTTTGCGCAGATCGAAGCGTTTACCCGTCTTCGTCAAAAGATCGAGGATGAGGGAGTTCTCTGGCATTTGGCTAACTCTGGAGGGGTTTCTTTTTATCCCACTTCTTATTTCGACATGGTGCGTCCTGGGCTTCTCTGTTATGGGCTGGTTCCGAATGGGAGTAAAGATCCTGAGATTCGCCCTTTTTTTAGTTTGAAAGCGCGCATCTCTTATTTCAAAGTCGTCGAGGCCGGCCGGGGGATTAGCTATGGGCACCTTTATACAACAGAGCAGCAAACGCGCATTGTGACCGTGCCGGTGGGGTATGGGGATGGATACTGTCGAAGTCTTACGAATAGAGCTTCTGTTTTGATTCGTGGCCAGCGCTACAAGGCCGCCGGGCGCATCTGCATGGACCAGCTCATGGTCGATATCGGGACCTCCGAGGCGTATGTAGGCGAGGTTGTCACCTTAATTGGGCAGGATGGAGGGGAAGAGATCTCTATCTGGGACCTTTCTTCTTTGACCGAATCGGATCCCCGCGAAATCCTGTGCCGCTTCAATGAGCGGATTCCTAGACTCTATTCTTAGCTGTATCTATTTTACTGTGAGTGAGTTGCGAATGAATGCGGAGAATAGGAATGCTTAATCTCCGCATTTTTGCGGAGATTAAGGTTGCGGATGCGGAGATTAGCTGCTAAGATAAGGATCAAACCCTACCCCTTTAAAAAAATATGTATATACATGAGCTGACAAACTGGCCCAAATTTCTTTGGGATCAAGAGAGAGTAGATTCTCTCCTCATTCAAGTGCGTCATAAGCAAGGGCTCGTCATCGGTGGGATGGAGTCGATAGGATTTCATTTTAGAGAAGAGGTCGTTTTACAGACGCTTACGCAGGATGTGATAAAATCCAGTGAAATTGAAGGGGAGATTTTAGATCAGTCGCAGGTTCGTTCTTCTGTTGCTCGCCGCCTTGGGCTAGAAGATGCGGCTGCCGCTGCAGTTGATAGAAATATAGATGGCGTTGTTGAAATGTTGCTCGATGCCACGCAAAACTTTAGCCAGCCATTGACGAAGGAGAGATTGTTTTCTTGGCATGCATCGTTATTTCCAAGTGGACGCAGCGGTTTTTCGAAGATTGAAGTAGCGACTTGGAGAAAAGGTTCTGTGCAAGTGATCTCTGGCTCATTCGGGAAGGAAAAAGTTCATTTTGAGGGGCCGTCCAAAGAGCGAGTCGATCAAGAAATGGAGCTTTTCTTAGATTGGTTCAATCGGGAGACGAAATTAGATTTAGTGCTGAAAGCAGCTCTTGCTCATTTATGGTTTTTGACGATTCACCCTTTTGATGATGGCAATGGTCGTATCGGTCGTGCAATTGGAGATCTACTATTAGCTCGTTCTGAAAAAAATTCGCATCGATTCTACAGTTTATCAGCACAAATTCAAGCGGAGAGAAAGGGATACTATCAGATTTTAGAACGAACACAAAAAGGGGACTTAGATGTCACTCCTTGGATTGAATGGTTTCTACATTGTCTTACGGGAGCGATTGAAAAGGCCCTTTTTATTCTAGAAGCCGTTAAACACAAGGAGCGAATGTGGGAAGTCTTTGCCTCAATTTCCTTCAATGAACGGCAACGTAAATTAATCAACAAAATGTTGGACGGTTTTGAAGGGAAACTCACTTCTTCAAAGTGGGCAAAAATAGCAAAGTGTTCTCAAGATACTGCTCATCGAGATATTCTAGATCTTGTCAATCAAGGGGTTCTCACCAAAAATAGCGAAGGCGGGCGCAGCACAAGTTACTCTCTTATAGAATTGCCCTAAATGCTTCTTTGAGCGGCTCGTGTGCAACGATCGTTTCGACGGTGGGACGGAATCGATAGGTCCAGTTGGTCGGGAGGAGTGTGCCGGGGATGTTGATTCGTTCATCTTCGAGGTTGGGCCAGGTCAATTCCGGAAAAAGGCTCAGCGTATCTTGAAGGAGATTGATGTGAAAATAGGAAGAGGTATGATGAGCGTCATGGAGAATGGCTAGTTGCTTGTCATGCGTTAGGTCGGGCTGATAGTTCCAGTGTTTAAATGTTGCAAAAGCGGCTGCTTCATCGGGGAATTTCTTCCACCAAAGAGGCAGGGGATCGGAGTCTTGCGTAGAGAGGGTTGTGAGGCTAAAGGGTTCATATTGATCGAAGGGAATATAGCTGTGGTCTTTATGCCAATCGCGCTGCCAACGGATGACGCTTGTCTTGCAAATGCCGAGTTCTTTGAGGATCGGGCGGACAAAATCGGGAATGGTGCCTAGATCTTCTGCCAGAGGAAGCAAGGTCGAGGCATCGATCATCATTTCGAGGATGGCGCGCCCTTGAGCGGGCCAAAGTTTTTGATCGAGTGGGACAAAATTTCCTTCGATCGGTTTTTTTCCTTGAGGGATTCCCCAGATGCGAAAGAACCCGACGACGTGGTCGATGCGGTAGAGATGAAAGAACTCTTCTGCGACTTTTAATCTCTCTTTCCACCAGGCAAAAAGCTCGGCTTGATGTTCTTCCCAACGATAGAGGGGAAATCCCCAATGTTGTCCCTTTGGATTATAATAGTCGGGCGGAGCCCCTGCACCAAGACTAAGATCGAAGAGATGGCGCTGGCTCCAAACATCAGCGCTGTCAGGGCTAAGTAGAATGGGGAGATCTCCTTTTAAGAAGATCTTTTTGGCTTCAGCCCTTTTTTTTACTTTGCGCATTTGCTCAAAGCAAAGGAGCTGCAAGAAACAGTGAAAGAGGATCTCTTCTTTTTTCTTCTCAAAGGCTAGCGGCGTTGGGTTTTGCGCAACTTTTGGCCAGTCTTCCCATGATTTATCGCCATATTCGTCTTTGTAAGCTTTGAAAAGAGCATAGGTGCGGACCCATGGATGGGTTTGGATAAATTCTTGCGTCTCTTTTTCCCTTGGGTTTTTTCGGAAGTAATCTTTTAAGAATTTGAGCTTCTCGTAGCGCACGGACCTGTGGGCGATTCGGGGGAGTTCTGTCAGTGGAGAAAAAATGTCTCGATCGGGAGTGGCTCCCGGAAGATCGGATAGAGAGAGGTAAATCGGATCGAGCGCGCAAGAGGAGAGGGCGTTGTATGGACTCGGATCGTCGCCACTGTCGTTGATCGGCAGGATTTGAATCACATCGAGGCCAAGCGAGGCGCACCAATCGATCATTGGAAGAAGGTCGAGAAACTCGCCGATCCCGCAGCTCTTTTTGGTTCTTAGCGCTGAGATTGGAAAGAGGACTCCTTGATGGGGACGGAGCCCGATTTTCTTCCAATGCTCAGCGGTTTTCATTGAATGAAGCCCATGGGGCTGCTCGGCAGGAGAGGGGAAGAGGGTGGGCCGGCTTGGCCCGATTCGATGGCGCTTTTCCAACTCTCTGCAGTTTTGAAGATCGGGCCGATGAGGGAGGCGATCCTCTCTCCATTTGTGAGGAGATCAAAGGGATATTCTTGGAATAAGAATAGGGTATTGTTCCTAGCGATGTAGGCAAAAATGCCAACTCTTGGATCGGGAAGGCCGTTAGCTTTGAGGGCTTCTTTTAAGACGTTTTCTCGAAATTTTCCAGGCGGCACTTGGATGATCTGGCAGCCGATGAGCAGTTTTTCCTGCGAGGGATCGGGTTGCAATTGGACGATGAGATTTTGTTTGATTTGGATCGCGCATGCGTTATTTGCATCGACTTGGAGAGGCAGGTTCAGGCTCTGCCCTAGAAGTTGGAGGATCTCTTCAAATCGGTTGATCATTCTTCTTCCTCTTCGTCTTCGATGATATCTTCGAGATCGTCGAGCGTCTCTCGAATGGCTTTGGAGAGTTCATCGCGGTGTTGCATATTTCTATAATATCTCGGTGCGATTTGTTTGACTGCGTCGCGCCATTGAGTGCAAATCACGAGCTCTAACGCGGCTTTGTCTGGAAGACCAAGGAGGCGGAGAAATTGCAATACTTTCTCAGGGTTTACAAATCGTTCGCCAAGAAGTCTTGTAAAGGCTCGAGCGATCATTTCGAAGTTGAGCTTGGGAGGGACCTCAAGATCATACGATGCGCACATTTGGCGGATGAGGTTCATGCGCGATTGGAAGAAACGGAAAATGCCCAAAATGCCTTGGAGCGATTTTGTCTCGCCAATGAGGCGTAAGAGTTCGGCATGGATGATAGACGGGCCTTTTGCTTTTAGATCGGCGCCGAGTGAGTGGAGTAAAAAGGAGATGACGGTGGAGAGTTTTTCGTAGTTGAATTTTTCTGTGAGCTCTTCAAAGAGTTTGAGAGGTTCTCTTGGCGTTCCTGTGATGTCTCGATAGAGATCTCGAAGCGAGGTGGGAGAGCCGAGTCCTTCTTGAGAGAACTCTCTTGCTTGGCTCCCGATGTTGCGGCCTGCTTTGATTTCTCGTCCATAGGAGAGGCCGAGCTGCTCTTTGGCGATTTTCAGACCATTTTGTACTTTCCCTTCGGTTGTTTCGATGAGAAAATCGAGCGCTTCATCGGCCAGGGAATGGTCCGGGTAGGTGCGCATGGTCTTATTGAGCATTTCCTCAGGGGAGTCTTCCTCTAAGATAGTGGAGCGCAAAATGAGAAGGGTTCGCGCTTTTAATTCATTGTTTTTCTTTTCAGCGCTATTGGCAATGTCTTCGACTTGTTCCATCGTGAAGACTTTTCTCTCTTCGACGACTTTAGCTCGTGTCCGTTCATTTTCTGCGGATTTGATTTCCGTTAACGTTCGGAAGTTGCGGAAGAGGGCCAATAAGTTCGTATCATTATAATCAGTGAAATTTTGCTGCGAGGAGACGACCATCATTTCCTGACTTTCCGCCAGCTCCGCCATTTCCTGCGCAGCCAATGGATTTGTCGGCACGGCTCTCGAAATTATCGGCTCCCCAGACATATTCTCTCCTCCTTGGAGAGTGCCACTGGGGTCCTTTTAGGTCAATGAAGGGTACAGTAGGATTACTATAGACGTGCGGGGGTGAGGTTCCCCTCACCCCCAGCCGCCCCCTTGCGCCTAACTACGGCTTTGCAAAATCGTGTGCTCGTCGGAGGGGCGTGTAAAACACAGCCCCTCCAGGCGCTGCCGCACTCCTGCGCTACGATTTATGCTTTGCCATAGCGGCGTCAGGCTGGTCCATGCGCTCTCCCTCGTCGTCCCTCCGCGGGTCCCTTCGCGTCGTGTCCCAGAACCTATAGTTTCTTCCCCAGCAATATGCGATCAGGCTGGTCCATGCGCTCTCCCTCGTCGTCCCTCCGCGGGTCTCTTCGCGTCGTGTCCCAGAACCTATAGTTTCCTCCCCAGCAATATGCGATCAGGCTG
>CAITMJ010000030.1 GCA_903893545.1 uncultured Chlamydiae bacterium | reverse complement strand
TTGGAAGTTCCTCGGCCAAAGCTATGGCGCCGCCCTCTCCAACCTGGTTATTATGGATGCTGAGAGAAATAAGAGATGAATATGGGAGGACCCTGGCCAAAGCCATGGTGCCAGCACTTTTAATCTGATTGAAGCCGACGTTGAGAGATGTAAGAGAGGAGTTTGGGAGAGCCTTGGCCAAACCTACAGCATTTTCATCTTGAATACAGTTTTCTCTGATATCGAGGGATGTAAGAGATGAAGTGAGGAAAGCGTTGGTCAGAGCTGTAACTTTTCGCAAGTTATCCCGGGGAATCTCCCGGCTAACTTGAAAGCCATTCGCATTGATTCCTAGGATCGTAGGAAATTGATCAATACCTTCCGGGAAATCAAATCCCAAGTTATCCCGGATAACTTTACAGTTTCTCGCATTGATTCCTAGGATCGTAGGAAATTGATCAATAATTTCCGGAAGATTAAAACCTATGCCGCGATTGCCTGATATGTTTAGGTGGAGTGCTCTGCCTTTAAAAAGCTCAGAGAGTGGATGGGTAGTCAACCCTAAGGGGGTGATTGTAAATATACCCTCTGATGTATCCCCTATGTATTTGATTTGGCAGCCCAGCACGTTTTGATGGAAAATGCGACTTAAACATTTCAATTTTTCGCGTTCCTCAAGAGAGAGAAATTGCGCAATTTCTCCGATGAGTTCTTCTGGAGCTCTATTAAACTGGTTTAAAGAATTAATCATGATTTAGCTCCAGCCTTTTTTTGAGGCCCCTAGTATGTGGTGGCGTTTACCTTAACTGCAAGAGTAAAGCAATGAATAGACAAAAAAAGTCGGCCGCTTTGCGGCTGTGATTCTTCTTGTCGTTTCAGCGTTCCTTCGTTGATTTTTGCGATTTTGAAACATAATTTTCCAAAAATGTCTCCTCTTCGGTATAAGGTATACCCGAAGACTATGAAAAAAAATCATTCCAACACCCTTGTTTACCCCTCGATCTTGTCGGGGGATTTCGGCCGCCTTGCTGAAGAGGCCAAAAGCCTTGAGCAGGCCGGCGCTGACGCGATTCACATCGATATCATGGATGGCCATTTCGTCCCCAATTTGACATTTGGGCCGAAGGCGGTCTCCGCGATCAATCGAGCGACGAACATTTTTCTCGATGTCCACATGATGATCTATAACCCGTACGACTATGTAGAGGCGTTTGTCTCTGCAGGCGCCGATCGGATTACGTTTCACTTTGAGGCGACAGAAGATGTGGAGGACACGCTCGAGTTTATCCGCAAATGCGGCATTGAGGCGGGACTGGCCTTTCGGCCGGAGACTTCGTTTTCAATGGTTCCAAAGTATTTGACGATGTGCGATCTTATCTTGCTGATGACGGTAAGTCCCGGGTTTGGCGGACAAGAATTTATGCCAGAAGTGTTGGAAAAGGTGGAGCTTACGCGAAAGTTTTGCGAGAAACAAGAGATCAAGATCCAGGTCGACGGGGGAATTAACGCCGAGACTGGGGCTATGTGCGTAAAAGCAGGGGCAAATGTGCTCGTCAGCGGAGATTACCTCTATAAACAAGCGCCGAGCGTAAAACAGGGGATCGCTTCCTTGAAAGAGCTGTCATGATTAAAGGCACGATGAAAAAAGTTGTTGTGATCGGCGGCGGCACTGGCAATTTCGTTGTCTTGCGAGGCCTTAAGCAATATCCGCTCGATTTAACGGCGATTGTCTCAATGGCCGACGATGGCGGTAGCACGGGGATTTTACGCGATGAGCTGGGGGTTTTACCTCCAGGCGATGTGAGGCAATGCCTCGTCGCTCTTTCGAATTCTAGTCGCCTCATGCGCAGTTTGATGAATTACCGGTTTGAGAACGGGGGATTGGGGGGGCATAGCTTCGGCAATTTGCTCCTCTCGGCTTTGGAAAAGGTCGCGGGAAGTTTTGAAAAAGCGGTGGAAGAGGCGAGCAAGATTTTAAACATCAAGGGCAAGGTGATTCCCGTCACGACGCACCAGGTTCGCCTGAAGATGGTCTTGAATAACCGGAAGCTTTTGGAAGGGGAAAAAGAGATCTATCTCTCCCAAGAAATCGATCAGGGATACAAGACGATTTATCTCGAGCCGTTTCCGAAGGTAAATCCCCATGTGATCAACGAAATCATGAATGCCGATCTTTTGGTGATCGGTCCGGGAGGGCTGCATACTTCACTCATTCCAAATCTTTTGGTCGAGGGAGTTTGTGAGGCGATTTGCAAGAGCGATGCGCGCAAGGTGTTTGTCGTAAATTTGATGAATCGAAGAGGACAGACGACCGGGTTTAGAACGAGCCGCTATTTACAGGAATTGACCCGCTTTTTAGGAAAAGATGTGTTCGATCATATTCTTCTGAATGTGCAAAAACCCCCAAAAGCGCTCATCGACGTCTATGCGACAGAAGGCGATTTGGTGGAAAACGATATGGATGACAACCGGGTGATTTTCGCAAATCTTCTCGGCAGTTTGGTCGAAGAGTCGAAAAAGGATCTAGTTAAACGGAATTTGATCCGGCACGATTCGAAAAAGTTAGCGCAGGAGCTCATGAAAATTGTTGATCATCTTTGATTTGGACGACACTCTCATCGATACTTCCGGGTGTGTCACTCCTTTTAAGTTGCAGTCGGCGTTTAAAATCTTGATGGGGAGAGACCCCTCTTCTTCTGAGTTTAAGGAACTCTTGGCCTTGAATGAGACGTGCCCGAGGACGCGGGATACAATTGAGCTATTCGCAGCTAAATGGGGAATTTCTCAAGAAGCGACTTTCCAAGCCCTGCAAGAGATGACGACTCCACTGCCGAATGATTTTTTGATTTCCTGCACTCCAAACGCCAAGGAAATACTACAATCTTGCAAAAATCGAGGCCCCATCGCCCTAGTTACTGGGGGACACCCCCCTTTTCAACGGGAAAAGATGGAAAAAGCTGGAATTGAACCCTCTATCTTTAGTAAAATTGCAATCCCCGAAGATTCTATAAAAAAACCTTTTTACGAGGGTTTAATGAAAGAATTTTCGGTGGCCCCTGCAGACATTTGGGTTTGTGGGGACCGAGTGTCCATGGACCTTTCTCCTGCGCATGAATTGGGATTTCATACCATTCATATGCGATGGGGGAGGGGCCGAAGGATAAAAACCGAGTCGTGGATCGATCATTCGATCTCGGACTTGAATGAATTGAGGAAGATTATCCCATGACGACAGCGAATCAAATTTCTCCCGGGATGACCTTGAATATCGACGGCAAAGTATTTCGCGTCGAATCAAGTGTTAAAGTGACCGTGGCTAAGGGAAATCCCTTTGTGAAGACAAAGCTGCGCAATCTATTGAACGATGCGATCATTGAAAGAAATTTCAAGCTCGATCAAACCGTTCAAGAGGTATCGCTCGTCGAAAGGGCGCTGGAATTTTTATATCCGGAAGGGAAAGAATATCTCTTTTTGGATGTCGGCAACCTCGAACAAGTTCTCGTTCCGGCTCATGTCCTCGGCGACAAAGTCCATTATTTAAAAGAAGGGATTCAAGTCGTTGCAATGTTCTATGGAGACACGATTTTCTCCGTGGAATTGCCGCAGTTCCTCGAAATCATGGTCGTGAAGACCGAAGGTGGCGAGCAGGCAGCGAGTGGATCCGGTGCGACGAAGAGCGCAGTTCTCGAAACAGGGGCAAAAATTGCAGTTCCCTTGTTTGTCGAGAGCGGCGATGTCGTTAAAGTGGACACACAAGTAAACGAATACATTCAGAGAGTTTAACAGTGGATCTTGAATATATTGAAAAAGTAATGGCCAAGCTAGAGGCGAGCAAGCTAAAGAAGCTCGTGATCAAGCAAGGCGACTTCGAACTCCAGTTGGAAAAAGAAACCGAAGTCCAGTTCGTCGCAGCAGCTCCGCATCCTCGAATCGTCATGGCGGAAAATGCGACTGAGTCTGCCTTCCAACAAGAATTTGCGCAAAAAGGAGAGAGAGGAGGCGCGAGGAAAGTCGAGATTGAAGGGACGTATGTCACTTCCCCAATGGTCGGCAGCTATTATGCAGCTCCTTCTCCAGATGCTCCTCCGTTTGTCAAAGTAGGCGACAGGGTAGATGAAAACACCATCGTTTGCATCATTGAAGCGATGAAGGTAATGAATGAAGTAAAAGCGGGAGCCTCCGGCCTTGTTGCAGAGATTTTAGCCGATAGCGCCCAGCCCGTTGAATTTGGCACAAAACTCCTTCGGATCACATAACTATGCAAAAAGTCCTGATTGCAAATCGCGGGGAGATCGCCGTTCGAATCATCCGCGCTTGTCATGATTTGGGTTTGCAGACCGTCGCAGTCTATTCAGAAGCAGACGCTGAGGCGCTGCATGTTCTTCACGCAGATGAGGCGATCTGCATCGGCGAGCCTCCTTCTGCAAAATCCTATTTAAAAATTTCGAACCTAATCGCCGCCTGCGAAATTACAGGCGCTGATGCCGTTCACCCCGGTTATGGCTTTTTGAGCGAGAATGCGGGCTTTGCCTCCATTTGCGAAAGCTCAGGCCTTAATTTTATTGGGCCACCATCGACTGCGATCGCGCTTCTCGGTGATAAAGCAGCGGCCAAAGCGACTGCTAAAAGCGTCAAATGTCCTGTGATTCCCGGCTCTGAAGGGATTGTGGCAGATATCGATGCTGGACTTCGAGAAGCGCACAAGTTTGGCTATCCGATCTTCATTAAAGCGGTTGCCGGCGGCGGGGGAAAAGGGATCCGAATCGCTTATTCGGATGATGATTTTGTCAAAAAATTTATGGCCGCAAGAACAGAGGCTGAAGTTTCTTTCAATAACCCAGACGTCTACCTTGAAAAAATGATCGTCAACCCACGCCACGTCGAAGTGCAGATCGTGGGAGATAAGCATGGAAACTACCTCTATCTCGGCGAAAGGGACTGTTCAATTCAAAGAAGACGGCAAAAGCTGATCGAAGAAGCTCCAAGTCCTCTCGTCGATGAACGGCTCCGAAAGAAAATGGGCGAATGCGCGGTCGCTATTGTTAAAGCGGCCAAATACCATTCTGTGGGAACCGTCGAATTCTTGCTCGATGAGGAAGGAAACTTCTACTTCATGGAAGTAAACACCCGTATTCAGGTGGAGCATACTGTCACAGAAGAACTCACCGGGATCGATCTCGTGCAGCTGCAGCTTCGGATTGCGCGGGGCGAGAAACTCGAACTCCAGCAAAAAGACGTCCAGTTAAAAGGACACGTCTTTGAGCTTCGGATCAATGCCGAGAACCCGATGCATAATTTTGCCCCCTCTCCTGGCCTTCTCGAACACTACATCCCGCCTGGAGGGCCTCATGTCCGTGTGGATAGCGCCTGTTATGGCGGCTATAAGATTCCTCCCAATTACGATTCGATGATTGCAAAATTGATCGTAAAGGGGGAAAACAGGGAAGAGGCGATTGCCCATGCGAAAAGAGCTCTTAAAGAGTTTCATATTTCGGGCGTGCATACCACCATTCCATTCCATCAATACATGCTCGACGATAAGAAGTTTTTAACGCATGATTATACAATTGGTTATGTCGATCAACTGATCGATAATGGGTGCTCGTTTAAGAACAGTTGAAAAACCTCATGAAGGGAATCATTTTAGCCGGCGGAAGCGGAACGAGGCTATACCCCGCAACGCTTGCGGTGTCTAAGCAACTCCTTCCCATTTTCGATAAGCCGATGATCTACTACCCTCTCTCAGTTTTAATGCTGGCGGGGATCCGAGAAATTCTCATCATCTCTACGCCAGAAGATACCTCCCGCTTTGAAACACTCTTTGGCAATGGATCCAATCTAGGCCTTCACATTCAATACTCTGTGCAACCGACGCCGGGTGGACTGGCAGAGGCGTTTATCATCGGCGAAAAATTCATTGGCCATCAGCCGGTGGCGTTGATTCTTGGGGACAATATTTTTTACGGCCATGACTTCCCTGAATATTTAAAAGAAGGAACGCAGCTTAAAACCGGTGGAATGATCTTTGGCTATCAAGTCAAAGATCCTCAGCGATACGGCGTCGTTCAATTTGACGCTCAAATGAGAGTGCTCGATATTGAGGAAAAACCGACAGCGCCTAAATCTTCTTTCGCAGTTCCCGGCCTCTATTTTTATGGACCTGAAGTCATTGAGATCGCAAAACAGTTAAAACCCTCTTCTCGAGGAGAGCTTGAAATCACCGATGTCAATCGGAAATATCTCGAAAGGGGAGAGTTGAAAGTGAGGCTTCTTGGACGAGGCCACGCATGGCTAGATACAGGGACGTTTGACGCCTTCCAAAAAGCATCCGCCTTTGTCCAAGCGATTCAAGAGAGACAAGGATTTAAAATCTCTTGCATTGAAGAGGTGGCATACCGAATGGGTTGGATCGATGGAGCTCAAGTCTTGCACCTAGCTGCGCGGTATGCGAAAAACGAGTATGGAGAGTATCTCCGCTCCATTGTTTAATGATTACTCATCGTTGAACGGGATATCCAATTTCCTTAGGCATTCGGGCAAATCTCTTAAGACCACCTTTGGATCTGTTACAATAACGTCTTGCAGCTCCTCTTCTTCTCGCTTATCGATGAGCCTTCCGTAATAGAAGGTCAGCTGCGCGCGAGGGTAGGAGAGTCCAAAGCCTTTATAATAGCGCAAAAGGCCGAGAGTAAAAGCGAGATCTCCATCTGTATCGGTCAGCAGCTCGACATGAGGATCAGGAGCTAGTTCCGTGCAAATCGTAGATGCCTCTATGGAGCGGGTTGAAATGACTGTAACCTCAAGATTTTTATCGAATTTTTGAAACTCAGGAAGGACCTTTTGAATCATAGGCAGTTGCTTATCATGCAAAGGGACTTGAGGAAAAAAAAAGAGGAGTTGAAAGCGTGGATTACAGATCTTAGCAATCGCAGACGTTTCCGTTATGTTGACTCCTTTTCGAGTCAGTTCCGATTTATATAGAACAATGTCTTTATGTTTCAGATAGATCAGCCGTTCTGGGAACGACTCTTCGAGAGCGATTTCTTTTGGCATGCTCATTGCGCGAAAGTAGGCGATCTCTGCGCCTGAAGATGCAGAGGTTGGAGTGAGGGTCATCTCCCTGGTTCGTTCTTCATAAAGATCTTGGAAGGCTGCCATATACAACTCGTGAGCCGCGCTACTTGCGCCGAAAGAAGAGATGGAGAGGGAGTCAGACATAAACGGTCCTTTTTTTTCGTTCGCAGGAAATTTATCAGGACTTAATGTTTTCTGAATATAAATATTTCATATCAGTGAGAGTTCTCGGTTTCCAGGCCGTGCGGATTGCATTGAGAATGGCAAAGATATCGATGATTTCTTGGGCCAGTGCTCCAGCAACAGGTGGCAGGAATCCGAAAGCGGCCACGAGCATACCAGCGATAGAAAGAGCCATCCCGCCGATTGCGCTTTGAAGGGCGACTCTTCGCATTCGCTCGCTAATGTGAAGGAACTCATCGACTTTTGCCAGCGAGTTGTCCATGACCACAGCGCCGGCCGCTTCTGCCGTAATATCGCTGTTTTTTCCAAATGCGATGCCAACTGTCGCGGCCATTAAGGCTGGAGCGTCGTTGATTCCATCGCCTAAATAGGCGACTTTTCCTTCTTGCCGTTTCTTTTCGACGATCTGGACCTTTTGTTCCGGGCTTTGGTTGGCATACACTTCTTTCACGCCGACAAAATCAGCCAAATAGTTCACCTCTTCGGCGCGGTCTCCAGATACGATCATCACAGTTTTAAACTTGTGTTTGGAAAATAGATGTTGGATGAATGTTTTACTGTCTGCTCTTGGAGAATCGTGAAAGCGATAATGGGCGCTTAGAACGTTATCGATAAAAATAACGCATTCAAGACCGGAGCCTTGTGGGAGAATGGAGGTATCCTGGCCGAGCTGCTCCATTCTTTTGCGGCTGGTGATCAATACCTCATGTCCGTCGACTCTTCCTTCCAATCCTTCACTCGGAGGTTCTCGGACCTCTTTTACATCGAGCCAGTCGACTTTTTCTTCCATTGCTTTTTCGATGATCGCAGAGGCGAGCGGGTGCTTTGAATATTTTTCCAAACTTCCCACAAGCTGTAAAATCTCTTTTGGACGTAAATGATTGTAGACGGTTTGGCTCGTCAGTGTGGGTTTGCCATAGGTCAAAGTTCCAGTTTTGTCTAAGATCATCGTCCGGCACTGCTCAAACTGCTCGAGGACTGCAGGATTTTTGATCAAAATGCCACGGCGCGCAGAGAGCGAGATCGAACCGATGATCGCCACTGGAATCGCAATGAGAAGTGGGCAGGGGGTTGCGATTACAATGACGGCCAGAAAACGAACTGCTTCGCCGCTCATGCCCCAAGCAAGACTGGCAATGAGAATGGAGAGCGGCGTATACCAAGAGCCTAGCTGATCCGCAAGGCGCCGAATCCGCGGTCGCCTTTGCTCAGTTTCGCGCATCACTTCCATGATTTTTGCATATCGCGAATCTATGGCTAATTTTGTCGCTCGGATTACAAGAGAGGCGTCGCCATTGATCGAGCCAGAAAGAACAGCAGAGCCCGGCGCTTTTGAGATCAAAAACGGCTCTCCGGTCAAAAAGGCCTCATCCATCACTCCATGCCCTTCGAAAACGTCTCCGTCAACCGGGCAGATTTCATGCGGTAGGACGACAAGAGCATCCCCGATTGCGATTTTGTCGACTAAGATCTCTTCTAAGCGTTCATTCTTCTTTCGGTGGGCAATTGTCGGCGCGCGTTTGGCAAGAGCTTCTAGGACCTTTGAAGCGGCTCTAATGGCATAGTTTTCGAGCGAAGTGCCGCCGGAGAGCATCAACACGACCAGCGAGCCGGCCAAGTATTGATCCAAAAGCACCGATGTTACGATCGAAATACCGGCCAAGAGGTCAGAGCTAAACTCAAAGGCGATCAGCTTGCGAGCAAGGGTGAAGACGAGAGGGCCTCCGCCGAAGGCGAGAACTATATATAGAGGATATAGCGAGTATTCATATGGGATGGTCCAGCGAAGGGCTAGGTGAATAGTGATGCCTAAGATAGAGAGAAAAGTGATTAGCTTAGGCAATTGTTTAGAAATTTTCCGTTGATTTTGTTTGGTGATGAAATTTCTCGATTCCATCTGCAATTTCATCGGGGTCATCGGTGAGATGGATGAGATCTAAATCTTTCTGTTTGATATTTCCATGGGCAAGAACCGTATGTTTCATCCAGTCGAGAAGCCCTTTCCAATAGTCTTTTCCAACCAGGTACACGGGGAAGTATTTGATTTTTTGCGTTTGAATGAGGGTGAGAGCTTCAAAGAATTCATCCATCGTGCCAAAGCCTCCCGGGAGCACAACAAAGGCTTGAGCGTAGCGGATAAACATCACTTTGCGGACAAAAAAGTAACGGAAATTGAGGAGGAATTGATCGTCGATATAGGGATTCGGCTTTGTTTCTGAAGGGAGGTTGATGCAAAGACCGCACGATCTACCGCTTACTTTTTGCGCGCCTTTATTGGCCGATTCCATAATACCGGGGCCGCCGCCGGTAATAATCCCAAATCCTTTGGCGACGATTTTTTCAGCAATGGTTTCAGCAAGGCTGTGATAGCGAGGATCGATCGGATTTTGATTTGTCGAGCCGAAAATGGCGACAGAGGGGCCAAGGGAGGTCATTGTTTCAAAGCCGTCGACAAATTCGCTCATGATGCGGAAAATTCTCCATGAATCGACAGAATCAGGCGAGTGTGAATGGCTTTTCATCTAGAGGAACCCCTTGGCAAAGGACTTTCTTGCTTTTCTCTTCATTGCGATTTTTGCGGTGCGGCCATAGGCCACTTCATGCAAGTTTTCGATGGCGATGAATGCAGTGGGATCTTCTCGCAGCACAATTTCTTTCAATTCAGCAAGATCGAGACGCTCGACGATGATGAACAAGATGTCTCGATCTTCTCCGGAGTACCCCCCTTTCCCTTTGATGAAGGTAAGGCCAAGGCCGAGTTCGTGTGTGATGATCTTGCTCAATTTATCTGGCTTTGCGCACATGATCAATACAGACTTGAGCTCTTCGAGTCCTGCGATCACAAGATCCATGATTTTAAAGGCGACAAGGTAGGTCATGAGAGATCGAAGCGCGATATGCCAGTCGCTAAATGCCCACCCATAGGCGGAAAAGATAAAAATATTGATGAAAAAAATCACCTGGCCAACGGTAAACCCTTTGCGGCGGTTGATCAAAATCGCCATGATCTCCGTCCCATCGGTGCATCCTCCATGGCGGATGATAAATCCAGCGCCAGCGCCCAGCATTGCGCCGCCAATGACGATCGCTTCGAGCGGATCGGAGTCAAAGGGGGGAAGCTGGTCTAACACCTTCAAAAAGATGGCAAAGCAAACGATGGCGTAGAACATGTGTAGAACAAACGATCTTCGGATAAAACGCCATGCGAGGAAAATAAACGGGATGTTGATGATGATGAGAAAGAGCGAAATATACTCGCTGCCATAAAGCCGTCCCAAGATCATCGAAATACCGATGACGCCGCCATCGATCAGATCATTTGGAACTAGAAAAATGCGCAGCGCCAAGGCGGCGAAAAAAGCGCCGACAGTCATGCCGAAGTAGCTCATGATATAATGGGAAAGTCTTTTAGGAGAAGAATGGGCCATAAAAAAATCTTAAACGGAAAGAGGACAGGTTGTAAAGAAAAAAGCGTTCTAAAAGAACGCGGGAGACGGGGCTCGAACCCGCAACTTCCGCCGTGACAGGGCGGCGCACTAACCAATTGTACTACTCCCGCAGAGTAAACGATGTACGTCACAAAAAAACGTTGGGCGCAAAAGGACTCGAACCTATGACCACCTGTGTGTAAGACAGGCGCTCTACCAACTGAGCTATACGCCCAAAATGAGGTTCCATCTTATTCTCTTACAAGATTTTTCGCAAGTTTAGTATGCTAAAATGTGTATGGAACTCATTCGCCTGCAGAAAGTCATTCCTGGTATCGCTGAAGAGCTCGTCTATGCGACGGCTAGGAATTTCTCTGGCCAGGCGGTCTATCCGTCCAATGCAGCAGCTTTTTTGCGGCCAAATGTTGCAAAAAGAGTCCAAAAAGCGCAAAAAATTCTTGAGAAAAGGGGCCTTGCGCTAAAGGTTTACGACGCCTACCGCCCTTTTTCTGTGCAAAAGAAATTTTGGGAACTGGTTCCCGACCCGCGCTATATCGCAGATCCAGCCGTAGGCTCGAAGCATAACCGGGGGGCGGCTGTGGATGTGACTCTGATAGATGAGCAAGGCAAAGAGCTTTTAATGCCCTCGGAGTTCGATGATTTTTCGATTCGGGCCCATCGAAGCTTCAAAGATTTGTCAGAGGAGCAGCTACAGAATCGAGCAATTTTAGAGGATGCGATGGAAAGGGCCGGGTTTTTATGCGACCGGATCTACGACACGGAGTGGTGGCATTTCGATGATCCTGAGTGGAGCGTCTATTCGATCCTAGATATCCCTTTTGAGGAGCTACTATGATTCTACTTTTATTACTTTTTCTCTCTGCTTGCGGACCTTCTTCACTCGCCGATTTGCGTGTAGAAGGAGAGGCGGAAACGCTCAAGCTCGCCCTTCTTTTACATAAGATCGATACAAAAGATGATCTACAGAGAGAACTTCTAAAGGTGAAAAAAAGCTACACCCGAATGGCAGAGTTGATGTTGCAAGTCAGAGAGTTTAACGAAGTGGTGGAGGCGGAACCCTCGGCTGCAAGCGATCGATTATTTGCAGAATTGGCCCGCCTCTATGAAATGCCCGCTTGCCGCGATCTTATGGATTCTGCGCAGAGTGAAGCTCTTGCTCTGCTAAGGCAGAGATAAACTGTTTTTCGACGGCTTCCTTATGCTTGGAAAGAGCCGCCGCGTCGGTCAATTCGCCGACATGGATCGGAACAGCAGTGGCATAGCCTTGATTTAGCCAATAGACGTCGCTTTCCGGATGTTCTTCGGCAGAAGACCATTTGCCGCCAAGCCAGTAGTAGGGCATCCCTTCAGGGTGTGTTCTTCGGTCTGGCGCTTCGAGCCAGCAGCCGTGGCCTTGTCTTGTGAGTTTTAATCCTTTGATACCCTCTTTTGCGCGGAGGGGGAAATTGACATTGAGAAGAGAGCCTTGGGGCAATGGATGTTCCAAAAAGTAGCGAACGAGTGGGAATATGTACTTCTGGGTCGTCGCAAGAGGGGGAGTTTCTTCATCGCAAAAAGAAAATGCGATGCCGGGAACCCCTTTAAAAGCACCTTCAATAACGCCTCCAACCGTTCCGCTATAGAGCACAGTGCGGCCGGCGTTCGATCCTTTATTGACTCCTGAGATCACCATGTCGGGCTTTCTTTTTAGGAGGACGCTCAAGGCGATTTTTACGCAATCTGCAGGAGTTCCGCTGACGCTCCAGGCGGGAGTGTTTTCCCAGGTAGCTTCTTTGATCATCAGGGGTTTTGCCCACGTGATGGAAAGGCCGCTGCCCGATTTTTCATGGAGCGGCGCGACGATGGCCGTATCTGCAAAAGGGCGGACAGCTTCCCACAGGTGACGTAGACCGCTGGCTCCAATTCCGTCGTCATTTGTAATCAATAAAAAAGGGCGTTTTGTCATAGCTTAAATCTCTACAGAAGGAAGGGTTTGTTTTCGAGTGGCAAACGAAACTCCTAAAATCGCAATTGCGCTAAAGGCGAATGCCGGAATCATAGATCGAACAGGCCAAAGATATTGTACAGCGAAGTAATCCCAGATCATCGCGGTAAGACCGCCGACTAAGATCCCCGCAAAAGCGCCATTTCGGTTGATGCCGCCTTTCATAAAAAGAGAGAGGAGGACCAGAGGGCCAAACGAGGCGCCAAGGCCTGACCATGCATAGAGCACCAGACTGTAAATGGTAGAAATCTTAAAAAAAGCGATGATAAATGCGACAAGCGCGATCAAGATCACGCTAATTCTCGAGACGAATAGCAGTTCTTGCGGCGTGGCATGCTTATGGAACAGTTTTTTGTAATAATCTTCGGAAAGGTTCGATGCGACGACGAGGATCTGGGCGGCCATGACATTGGTCGTCGCCGCTAAGATTGCGCAGAGGACAAGTCCTGCAAAGATCGGAGCCAAACTGTTTTTAACGATGTGGAGGATCACTTGCTGAGGGTCGTCAAGGCCAGCTGGAAATATATAAATTCCGATAAGGCCGACAATCGTTGCAGCTAGAAGCGCGATCGTCATCCAACTAATCCCGACATATTTGGCTTTTTTCATGTCGGAAACTTGTCGAATGCCCATAAACTTTGTGATGATATGAGGTTGCCCGAAATAGCCGAGACCCCAACCAAAAGCGGCTGTGCACATTTGCCCAAAACTAAGAGCAGAGTCGGGCAGAAGCGTTGTGGTTAACTGTTTGGTTCTCACTGCGTCCATTACGGGGCCAATCCCTCCGATTTGATGGAGGAGAAGCAAGGGAATAAACACAATGACGCCCAGCAAGAAAAAGCCTTGGAATAAATCGACATAGGCGACCGTGCGGTATCCGCCGACAAACACATACGCTACGACAATGGCAAGGCCGATCGAGATGCCGACGAGGTAATTGAGGTTGAAGAGCGTCTCGACCAAGATCCCAAGGCCAATGAGGCCGGAAGAGATATACACCGTGAAGAAAAAGATCGACATCGTGGCAGAAGAGAGACGGATTAGGCCGGAGGTATCTGCGAACCTGGCCTCAAAATAGGAATTTAACGTTAAGCTGTTTGACTGTTCTGTCGCAATGCGGATCCGGGGCGCGATGAGGTGCCAATTGAGGAACATAAACGCCACAAGGCCGATGGCGGCCCAGGCAGAAAAAAGCCCCGTCGTAAAAATTAGCGCTGGATAGGCCAAAAATAGCCAGCTACTCATATCGGATGCGTGGGCAGAAAGAGCCGTTAGCCAGAAATTAAGCGAGCGATTGCCAAGGATAAAATCGGTATCGGTCTTTTGTTTTTTCGTCGAGAGAAAGGCGACCAAGAGAAGGGCGGCAAAATAGCCAAAAAACGTCACTAATTCTAGAAGCATTGACCCTTTTGCGATTGGGAGATTTATCATCTCTAAACTTTTACCACTCTTTGATAAATCCGCTCAAGGGTTTTTCGCTTTATTAGAGCCATAGAGGAGGCCCGCTTTGGCCAGATTGTTTCTCGTATTGGGAAAAGATTGTTCGAGGAGGCAGATGAGCTCTTCGACCGTTTTGCGCTTCGAATTTTGTCCGACAGGACACTGGCAGGTGATACGGGCAAAGCCATGCTGCTTAGAAAACGTTCGAATTGACTCTTCGGCGACATAGATGAGGGGCCGGACAATGGTAATGCCAAAGGCTTCCATCTTTACTTTTGGTAGATTTGCCGCAAACTCTGCCTTATGGAGTAAATTCAATAAAAGAGTTTGCGCGCTATCGTCTCGATGATGGCCAAAAGCGATCGTCGTCGCCCCAACCTCTTTTGCCGCAGTGAAGATGAGCCGTCTTCTTTCTCGCGAGCAGCTATAGCATTCCAAATCTTCCCGTTTCTGCGTCGAGGTGCACGAGATGAAATTGATCTCCATCTCTCGGCAGATCGCCCGTAAAAAATCCCCTTGCACGCCAGCGCCGCAGCTAAACTCTCCATCGACGTGGATCGCATGGATCTCGAAGAGGGGAAAGCCTCTACCTCGCAGCGAATGGAGCAAGAAAAGGAGCGTTAAAGAATCCTTACCTCCGCTCAAAGCGATCGCGACTTTCTCCGGAACCCCATCGAAAAGGTCAAAGTCGTAGATGGCCTTCCTCACACAGCTTTCGAGTTCTTTGCCGAGGCTAGTCCAGGGAGGTCTTGCAATTGGGAGTTTTAGATCGAGGAGCACGAGTTCTTACAGGGTTGCTAAAGACCTACAAGTATAGCTACCTCTTGAACTTATCTCAAGAGGCTTTCATAATAGAGACCTATGAAAAAACTTGGACGAAACGAACCTTGTCATTGTGGGTCTGGAAAGAAATTCAAAAAATGTTGCGAGAGCAAGATGATTGGGGGTCGTTATGTGGCGACCAAAATCGATTCCGCCTCTAGCGCAAATAAGGTCTCGAATTTAACGGGCCTTTTTCAACGAAGCGTGTCGGTCGTTTCTCCATCTTCTGAGAAGAGAAAACCGATCAAGGCGTCAAAGCCGGCTGCTCCTGAAACGTCTCCTCCAGAACCTCCTATTTCAACAGAAAAAGTTGAATAGAAAGGGATTTCTTGTTAAGCTATCTCCTTTTGCTGGCGTAGCTCAATGGTAGAGCGCCCGACTTGTAATCGGACGGTTGAGGGTTCAATTCCTTTCGCCAGCAATTTCCCAATTGGGGGGTGTCGCATAGTGGCAATTGCAAGGGACTGTAAATCCCTCACCTTCGGGTTCCGGCGGTTCGAGTCCGCCCGCCCCCAAAAATCAAAAAGCCTCGCTTTTTAGCGGGGCTTTTTTATTTTTGCGTGGCTTTCGTGGCGGACTCGAATTTCTTTTGATGTTTTTCGCATCGAAAAATCAAAAAGGACCGTCGGTCCGGTAGCAAGCGCGCAGTCGTGTTTTCTTATTGTAAATCTTGATCGTATTTCGATCTCAGGGTGAATTCGGTTCACAGTATCAGTGCCTAGGCTTGCGCTAAGCCCTTGTAGGATCAGATCATTGTTTTGGGCGCCGTTGATGTCGGTGAAAAATTGGCAGTGATTGAACCAATCTTCGATAAGGTCTACATTTTTTATACACGTCTTCAAGCTGAATTACAGAACATTTCTTTTGTCCTCAAAACGTCAAAGGGTGTAGCGTAACTTGCGTAAGTGTACCAATTTAGATTTCAATCTATCGAGGATAAGGATATGCGAATTGCGCTTTTGTGCTTGGGGAGTGAGGGAGATGTCCGCATCTTTGTTACGCTAGGTGTGGCTCTAAAAGCAGATGGCCACGATGTGATGATCGCTTCGAACCCTGCAACGGAAAAACTTTGTCTCGAAAATGGGCTTCGTTTTCTTCCTTTAGCAGGGGATTTGACGACTGTTCTAAATATCGATAAAACTTCTGTCGGATTTGGAAAATTGAGAATCATCAAGCTCTTGGCTCGTATTTTGAATGAAGCCATCAATGAGCAATTTGCCTTTCTTCAGAGAGAACTTCTCAACGTAGATGCTGTGCTGTATCATCCGGCCGTATTTGCTGCCCCACACTTGATGGAAGCGTTAAACATACCCGGTATGTGTGTTCTTTTTCTGCCTGAAGTTCCGACGCGCCACCATGCCTCGTGTCTTTTTCCTGCGAATATGCCGCTCAAAAAATGGTCCAATCTCATCAGTCATTACCTCATGGCGCAGTTGTTTTGGACGCCTGTAAGAAGAGCGATTAATCGAAACAGAACGACTCTGCTCGGCTTGCATAAATTGGGCCATTTAGCGCCTCTTTCCTATCAACCCTTTCAGCAGATTCCAAAGCTGATTACAACAAGTCCTGCCATGATCCCGCTGCCGCCTGATTGGCCGAGCAATGTGCATATGACGGGCTATCTCCACTCGCCAAAAGTGGAAGACTATGCTCCTCCAGTTTTTTTGCAGCAGTTTTTAGAGGCAGGGAACCCTCCTATCTTTATCGGATTTGGAAGTTTGGGAAAGAGATGTGATGAGAAAATGTTTTCCGCTATTTTTACAACTCTTTGCAAGCTAAAGGTACGAGCGATTCTCGGGGGGCCTTTTCCCGGTTTAAAAAAGGAGATGCTTCCCGATCACATCTTGTGGATAGAGCGTGCGCCGTATGATTGGCTTTTCCCAAGAGTCTGCGCAGTTGTGCATCATGGGGGCACCGGAACGACGCACTGCTGTCTCAAAGAGGGAAAACCCTCTCTAATCGTTCCTTTCCTACTCGATCAGTTTTATTGGGGAGATATGATTTGGCGCCTTGGAGCAGGCCCAAAACCTCTTCCTGCCAAGAAATTCACAGAGCAAACTTTTACAGCTTCGCTGCAGAAGCTGATCCATACGCCTTCTTATCAGAAGCGTGCTATGGAGTTATCGAGCAAAATGCAAAAGGAAGAGGGCGTTAAAAATGCGCTTGAGCACTTCTATCAGTATGTAAGAGAAAGACAAATTCATTCAGAGAGTTTATGATCCTTCTCATTTGGATCGCAACCAGTTGTTTTACAAGATTCTAACGATTTGCATAAGGGCGGAGAATGTAAATTATTAGATTCATTTAAGCAAGAATGAATCCTGCTAGAAATGAAACAGTTTGTATGGAAGGGCCAGCGTACCAAGCGACAAGAGCTGCTCCTGTAAGCTGGACGGCCCCTTTTATGACTCTCCAGGGCTCTTCTTTCGCTCGCTTTAACCATCCGGTATTGACCCCAGCCAGGATCGTGCCGAAAAAACCGATGCGCCATGCTTCAACTTTTTCTTTAGTTCTATAAGCTATGGAGGCGTCGTCCGGCTTCCCAAAGCGGTATGCAGGGTCGTTTTCAAAACGTTCTGTAATCTCTTGTTTGCAAAACCGAAAGTTGATAATTGGTGTCGCAAGAATGGTTGTTGTTATAGATAAGCCTATCAAAGATTTTTGAAAAAAACTAAGCGGGTAGGAGGGGAATAATTTTTTTATTCTATTAATAGAAGCGGCGATTTTATGTCCTTGAGGTTCGACTAAACCTGTTAAATAATGGATGTTTTCTTTGAAAATATAAAAATAATTTACGTTCGCGGCTCTTCGGTCTTCTGAATGTATCGAATGAAAACTTTCATACGTTGAAACGCCTCCAACCCATCGAATGCTCAAATAGGAAGGGAGGTCTGTCCCATGTTTAAGGGTTTCTACGCACAGCGAATTGGCTAATCCAAGGTCTGCTATGTGAGAGCTAATAGTGCCCAAGAAAAAATTAACAGCAAAACTCATTGAAGTTCCTTTTGTTCAGGTAGTTTAAGGGTGTAACTGGTTTTTTTCAAGTTGCAAATTAGACGTAAAATAAGTTTTAAATCTGTAGATGAGTAGATCTCGACTCTAGTTTCTGCATTCCTCTAAAACCTAGGAACTATAATCTGTGCTTTTTACTGGTTTTGGGGTAGAATGTAGCCCCTAGAAACTATCAATCAACTTACAGGCCAGGGAAGTCAAATTTTCTTTATGGCCAACTACCGAGAAAGTATACAACATGGCATTTACAAAATTTGGCTTGATTCCCGAACTGCTCCGCGCAATCGAGGAGAAGGGCTATTCGAGTCCCACGACCATTCAAGCGCAAGCGATTCCACTGATTTTGGAAGGGGGAGACCTGCTCGCTGGATCGCAGACCGGCACTGGTAAGACAGCGGCATTTTCTCTTCCCATGATGCAAAACCTGATGAAGAAAGGGCGTTCTGGAAAGGTCAGAGCTCTGATCTTGACCCCGACAAGGGAGCTCGCTCTTCAGGTCGAGGAAAATGTGGCTGAGATGGGCAAACACCTGCCATTGAAATCCACAGCCATTTTCGGCGGGGTCAATATCAAAAGTCAGATCAAAGTCTTGAGCGGAGGGATCGATATCATTGTCGCAACTCCCGGCCGACTTCTCGATCTTGTCAATCAGAGGATTGTAAATCTCTCCAACATTGAAATCCTCGTCTTAGATGAAGCCGATCGGATGCTGGATATGGGATTTATTCACGATATTCGCCGCATTTTAAAACTCCTCCCGCCATCGAGACAAAACTTGCTTTTCTCTGCGACATTTTCAGAGGAGATCAAACGTCTTGCAAATGGTTTACTCAACTCTCCGAAGATGATCGAAGCGGCTAGAATTAACTCCACAGTCGATGCGATCGCTCAGGTTATCCATCCAGTCGACAGCCAGAGAAAAGCGGAGCTCTTGTCTATGCTCATCAAAACAAATAACTGGCAACAAGTGTTGGTTTTTATGCGTACAAAGCATAGCGCGAATCGACTTGCGGGCAAACTTGAGAGCGATGGAATTAGCGCTGTCGCAATCCACGGCAATAAAAGCCAAGCTGCGCGGATTAAAGCTCTAGAGGGCTTTAAAAACGGGACGGTTCGTATTCTTGTCGCTACAGATATTGCAGCTCGGGGATTGGATATCGATCAATTGCCGCATGTTGTCAATTTTGATCTTCCCAATGTACCGGAAGACTATGTCCATAGGATCGGTAGAACAGGTCGCGCCGGCAATAAAGGGGAAGCGGTCTCTTTAGTGTGCATCGATGAACACCAATATTTAAAAGACATTGAGCGTTTACTCAGACAGGAAATCCCAAAAGTTGTGATCCCAAATTTCCAGCCAAATCCTTCGATCAAGGCGCAGCCAATTTCTCATGGTCGCCAAATGGCGCCGAGAAGAAACGAGGCAAATAGGCCGAGGACTTCATTTAGAAATTTTTCCGATAAGGGTTCTAAACAATTTAAAAAATGAATGTTCAATTCATCGGATGTGTTCTTTTAATCTCTTCCGTTTTACATGCAGCTCCTTGGGATTTGAGTCCTGAGAAGAGGGGAGAGATTTCTTCGCAGATTGAAGAGAGGCACTCGGAACGGATCGCTGAATGCCGCTTGTATGGAATCGATTACTGCATCGATCAAGCGTCTTATGTTGTCAATTTTTCAGATGCTACTTGCGCTTTCTGTAGAAAAGAGAATCTGGGGCTTGAGCTAGCGGAGAGCTTTCGCGCCGCCGGGTTTTATAAAATCGAGACAAAGGGCCGCATAGAGGGCCATTGCATGGGAACCTCTGCGCTTTTCGTCAAACATGTGCTGGTCCATGGGCTCGATCCTGCAATGTCTTGCTCTGATTTAATGATGGCAGCATTCCCGCAAGGGCAGTACTTTGAGGAGGCGCATCTCTTATCTGTCAATCAACCGACCAATTACATTGAGTCCTCTTCGGGAGAGGGGTGTCGAGTGTGGCTGCATCCATCAGCGATGGATCAATTTTTGCAGATTTATTTAGGGAGGAAACCGCAGCACTATTTTTCGATTTGTCCGGAGAAAGAAAACCCTAGAGAATTTGATGGTCCTGCCATCTGCGCTACTTTGCGGCAGTTGCCCAGAAAAATCCTCTTTATCGCCTATACTCACAACGCAAGCAACCACTGCATTGTGGTCTCTACTCATCCCGATAAACTCTTCATTTTTGATTCCAATGACGGTCTCTATCAATTCCAGAATTTAGAGACTTTAAGCAAGATCGGCGACATTGTGATTGGGGGGAGCTGCTTGCGCTGGATGGCTGCCTTTGATCTGTAATTTTTTTCAAAAAATATTTTAGAAAATTTTAATGGTTGTTATAATGATTGTGCTACCAATGAGGCAAGAGCCCTATGATCCGTATAATTACCCTTCTCTTCTTTTTTCTCTGGAATAGCAGTTTCTCGAATGAAAAAATTGTCACATGTAGCATTTGCGGCGGCTTGGGGAACCAATTATTTCAAATTGCGGCTACGTTGGCTTTTGCGTGGGATCATGGGTATGAACCCATTTTCCCGAACATCGATCAATCGGTCAGCCGCGTGTCGCCTCGTCCTGTCTATTGGGACTCCATGTTCCATAAAGTTGCACTGTATCCATCAGATACAGATTTATCCCGGATGACTAGGTATAGCGAAAAACTGCAATTTCAGCCAATTGAACCTCTCAGTAATGAAATGGTATTGCAGGGACATTATTGCTGTGGAAAATATTTCGATCATCACCGTGAAAAGATCTTAGAGATATTTCAATTGCCTCCTGAAATGCAAGCGTATGTGGAGCAAAGGTATCGGCAAATCGTCTCGCAAGAAAACGAAAATACCGTTTCGATTCACATCCGATTGGACGACACTTTTACAACGCCCTGTGGTGGCGTCATTGACTTTTGGCGGAAACCTTACGATAGCTATTATGATCAAGCGATTGCTCTATTCCCTGGAGATGTCACGTTTGTCGTCTTCTCGGATAATAGCGATTGGAGTCGTGAATACATGAAGACAAAACTAAAGGGTCGCCGTGTTGTTTATTGCTGCGATAAAGATTATCTAGATATTCATCTCATGGGGCTCTGTAAGCATAATATCATTGTCAACTCTACCTACAGCTGGTGGGGGGCTTATTTCAATCGCAATCCAAAGAAGATCGTCGTTTCTCCTAAATTTTGGCAAAAAAAGGAAAACACTCCTTATCGCCCCGCTTTGCTAATGCCTGAATGGACTTTAATCTCGAATATTTATTAAAGCCCACTAAGCAGTAAGTGGAACGGCTTGGGGTTCTGCTTGGTAAGCCTTTGCGAGGTAGCGAGAGGCCGACGTTCCATGATAGCCAGCGATTTGCCGGTTTTTATCCACAGATGGAGTGATGAGGCCTAGTCTACATTCAAAGCCGTTTTCCCATTCCAGTTGGCGTCGAAGATCGCTCCAGCAATAGATCCCTTTGATTTCTTGGCCCGTTCTTATGCTGTAATCTCGGATGCGCTCGGTGAGTTGCTGTAGATAGTTTGCTTGCGCGTTGTCATCTGGTTTGAATCTTGGCTTGCCCCACTTCTGGACGTTTGCATCTGCGCCATACTCTGTGATGTAAATTTGATCTGTGAGAGCAAACGCGTCATCGAGGATTTCGTCCATGCCTTCGGCTTTCCAACGAGGCCCAAAGCGCATGACAGTCCCTCCTGGCTCGCAGGTCGAGCCAAAGGTGAAGAGGGGGAAGTTTTTAATCGATTCTGGAAGTCCCGGATAGGTTTCGCCGTGATTGAGTCCCATCTTGACCATGGGCTTAGGATAGGCTTGTACCCCGAGCCGCATGAGGAATTTGTTATGGGCGGCGAACTGCTCTTTTGGAATCTCGAATTGGATGTTTGCCATGAAAGGAAACTCGAAAGAAAAACGCCCCTCTTTGAAGAACTGATAGACGGGGGTAAAGCCGAATTTTGTGAAGATGTAGGCGATGAGAGTTTCTAGCCAGTTGCCCGTCGCTGTATCGAATTTTAGCCACTGGTGTGTGACGCCTAGTTTATTGTCGGGATGTAGCTCTGCAACTTTTTGGTGGAGTTTGCAGTGGGCGATCAACATATTTCGCGTCGCTATGCCCGCTGCGTGTACGCGCTCGGAAAGGGGGCTTCCTTCAGGCAGATCCGTTGGATAGACTTCCCGCGTCTGTTGGAAGGCTTTGACTCCGAGTTCGTTGAAGGACCACCAGTCTTTAACTTGGGGGAAGAGTTTCATAGCGTGGAGTGAGAAATCGACGTAAGTGTCGATGTTTTCCATCTTCTGGAAGTTCCCAGATTCATAGAACCATTCGGGGACGACAAAGTGGCTGAGAGTCACCGAAGGGGTAATGTCCGCTTCAATTAACTTTTGAATAAAGTTTTGATAGAGATCGACTGCAGCCATGTCGGTCTTGCCTTGCTCGGGCTGAATGACAGACCATTCGAGGGAGAAGCGATGGGCCGTGACGTTTTGGCTTTTTAGCATGTCGATATAGGTGGTTGGATCGGAAAGAACGTCAGTAAAAAAATTGTTATATTCAAACCCTTCGGGGTGAATGATGTGCGATGGCTTGTCCATCCATTTGTCCCAATCGCATTTACCGGGAAGACCTGGAGTGGCGCTCCATTTCGTTCCTAGGCCCGATGTTTGGAAAAGGGAGGTGGCAAAGCCTCTTTGCTCTGGGGGCCACATCACCTGAGATGCAATATCGGGAGCTACCTGACTTTTGCCTTCTTTTTTTGTGAGCCAATCGTAAGCTAGCGTGAAGGGAGAAACGAGGAAAAGGGCAATGAATGCAAAGAAGTTTTTTGTGCAATAGGCCACTTTTTGCGCAGTTGTATATTCCTCAATCGCGAGGTCCCCGTTATCCCAACGGACAGTTTCTGGAGGGGGGAGTAAGCACTGCTCAAGACGGATAAAAGTGGTCATAAAACTCCTTGACTTTAAGAAAATGGTCATGAGATCATCATCGATTCTTTACATATTTGCAAGGATTTTTCATGTCATTTGAGCTAGACCGAACACTTCTCGACTTCTCTTCGAAAATGGCAGAGCCGTTTTGCACTGTTTGGGAGCTTTGTTGTTATCGGTTGGTCGCTCCTCTAGATCCTGAAAAATTTGAGAACTGCACAACCCGGACGCGAGAAATTGCCGTGAGGGTTTTTATCGGGTTAGGGGCGGTTTTAGGCGTGTTTCTTCTATGTGCATTCCCGGTTCCTATGCTCTTTAGAGTTGTGGCGCTAGGGATAGGGGTTAAGCTGCTTCGCGCGATTGGATTTGCCCTTCAAAAAGGTGGATTTACTCATGTCCGAGGCGAGGCGCCTGAAAAAACACTGAATTATTCCATGAAAGTGATGAGCTGGAATATTTGTGGAGTTGGCGGAGGGCTGTCTCTTGATCACGGAGGGGTCGTCCATTGGCGCTCTCGAGTGGGGGCCTTGATCGAAAAGGTTAAAAAGGAAGAGCCAGATGTGCTGCTTTTACAGGAAGTATACGATACGGCTCTTGGCGAGGCACTCATCGACGGGCTTAAAAAAGACTATGCCCATTTCTTTATCCATCTCGGCCCCAATGTAATGGGAAGCATTGGTGGATGCATGATCCTTTCAAAATGCGCTGTGCGTGATTTTTCCCACACGTCATTTACAAACAACCACTGGACTCTCAACCGAGGCTTTGAGACGTTAGAGCTGAAGGCTTCGCCGCAAGATATATGGCCTTCTGTTCGTATCATCGGCACTCACTTAATTCACGGCGATACATCAGATGCTAAAAACAATCGAATGGAACAAGTAGCGCAAATTGTGGATAGTCTACGTGAAACGATGCCGACAATCCTTGCTGGCGATCTCAATATAGAGCGAGATGGAGAAGGGAAGCAACTTTTGGAGCCTTTCTGTCACGCATACAAAGGCCATGAACCTACTTGTACAAATGAGTTAACGGCAAAGTGGAGCTCTAAAGAGAGAGGTGTACGCGAGGAAACGATCGATTACATCTCGCTTTTCAAAAAGGGAGGAGCGTATGTCAGGTTTGAGGATTGTCATTTGGTAAAAGCTTTCGATGAATCCTACAATACAAAAACGGCTCTTTCCGATCATCACGGACTTTCAGTTGTTGTGAAGGGATTCTAATTTTGATTTTTTCAGTGCTTTGATAAATTCATTGAACTTATCCAAATGATTTTCTGTTTTTGCCCAAAGTTCTATTTCTTTGAGATCCACTTTTTGGTCTTGAAATACTATGATAGCTTGAATATCACTTCAGTCAATTATTTGGAGAATCATCTTTTTCACCCACCGAGCTTGTCTTTGAGATTTTGCACTTGCTCAGAAACTGAATCTAGCTGTGCAGCCACGTTTTGTTGTGCTTGAGAGGGGAGCTTTTTTGCAGCTTGCTCTAGTTGATTGAGGGTATCCTCAACTTCTTCTAGCTGTGCTTCTAATTGTTGCAGCAGAGCTTGCGCTGCCTGACTGTTATTAGAACCGCTATTAGGAGGAACGTTAGAACCTCCGCTTACTCCGCCAACACCCATTTGAAACCTCCATATTATATAATTACTGCATGTTCCATTTCGATTTTTTCTGTCTACAAAAAATTGAGAATGATTCAGAATCCAGCCTATGGTTTGTAAAAAGATTTTTTTGATTCTGTACGTAGGGATGGCTGCGCACGGGTTTGCTGCGGCTACAGCGACTTGGGTGGCAGAGGTTGCGGATAGTAACTTGAACACGGGAACGAATTGGTCTCCAACGGGAGTGCCGACGGGAACGGCGAATTTCGATAGTACGGTTACTAACGTCGATGTATCGCCGCAGACAACGTCTGATTTTTCGATTGGGACGATCAACTTTGTCAATCGAGCAAGCACGTTCACATTGAGTTTTAACAACTGCGAGTTGACGTTTACGGGAACTACTGTTGGGGTTACGGGGAATCAAACAAATACGACGATCGATGTTGCGAACTTGAACAATAGCTCTAATATCACGACGCAGCTCGATCTGGCTGGTACGTCGCTCAATACTTTGGGGATGGCGAGCATCACGGTTTCAAATATCGCCAATAAAGCAGGGGCCTCTTATAGCCAAGTGGGTTCTCAGGTCTCTTGTGCTTCAGCCGCATTTTCAATGGGAAATGGGGGAACTTTGGTGGTGGAAAACGAGGGTACGACTTCGAGCGGAAGTTTTAATGCCGCTGTTTTAACCACGACGCAGGCGAGCTTTAGCGATGCTTTCACAGTGGGCAATAGTGCAACGCTGACCTTTACCAATAGCGGCACGAGCGGAAATGGGACGAGTAGCGGCGAGGTGGGATACATCAACGCTTCTGGTTACCAAGTCGATGTAGATGGCGCATTCACTGCAGGCAATTCTTTGAGCTTCACCATTCAAAACACGGGGACAAATGGTACCGGCACATCCTCAAATGATTGTGGCTATACAGGCGGACAGGGGACGTTTGGAAGTTCATTTGCCGTGGGCAATAGCGCAAATATTACGATCTTGAATACGGGTTCGACAGGAGGTCATTCCAACTCTGTCGGGTATGTGACTGGTGCACAGTTTTCTCTTGCTGACGCATTTACGGCAGGGGGGGCTTTAAATTTCATGATCGCAAATAGCGGCACAAATAGCAGCAATGCAACGGCCGCTGCAAATAATGTGGGGGTGGTCACTGGGGATCAGGCTTCTTTTGGTTCGACTTTTTCTACGGGCAATAACGCCTCTATTACCATCTCAAATAGCGGGAGCGATAGTAGCGGGACGACGAATCAGAGCCTTGTTGGGAGCGCAACGGAGCAATTTTCTGTTCTCGGGGCGTTTTCTGCAGGCAATTCTCTCTCTTTAATCCTTGCAAATACAGGGGTCGATAGCGGCTCGGCTTCCGGAGCTAACCAAGTTGGATACGTTCATGCGCAAGCTCAGATCGGCGACGCATTTTCTACGCAAAATAATGCGACGATCTCTGTATCGAATAGCGGGCAAATTACGGGCTCTGCGACAGGGGGACACTATGTCGGATACGTATCGGCGGATCAGCAATTTTTTGTGGACGGTGCATTTAGCGCTGGCGACGCGTTGCAATTTACGGTCTCTAATTCGGGGACGATTAGCGATAGCGCAATCACTGACTGTTATGCAGGCTATCTCAATGACGGTCAGGCCTATTTTAACTCTTCGCTTTTTTTCGGCAATAATGGGACTTTTGCAATCTCTAATAGCGGTGTAGTCAAGGGGGGAGCGGGCGTTTTTGCAGCGTATATAAACGATAACGAGCAGCTCTATGTAAATGGAGCTTTTAGCGCGGGTAACTCTCTTTCTCTTACAGTGACAAATTCTGGAACAGATAGCAGCGGAGGCGCCGGAGGGAATAATGTCGGATATGTTGTCGGGTCAGATCAAGTGACGATGAGTTCATCTTTCACTGCGGGCAGCAATGCGACGATCGCGTTTTCCAATAGCGGCTCTAATACCGGAAGCGCGTCGACGAGTCAAATCATTGGACAGGTAGCCGGAGCTCAGATGAATGTTTCGGGAAATTTCAATGTGGGAAGTTCTCTTACTCTTACGGCGAGTAACACGGGGACAAACACCAATAATACCGGCGCTTCGAGCGCGATTGGACTGTTGACATCAAATCAAACCAATGTTGGCGGCCTATTCATGGCTGGCAATAATGCGACCATAACGCTTAGCAATGAGGGGACAAATAGCGGGGCGAATAGCAGCAACCAAGTCGGATATGTGGGTGGCAACCAATTCTTTGCAAGTTCACTCGTTGCGGGAAACAATTTTACATTGAACGTGAGCAATATTGGGACAGATACGAGCACTGGGAGCGGAAGTAACCAGGTTGGATATGTGAACTCCAACCATCAAGTATTCTTGAATGGCGCGACGACGATTTACGATTCTGCGACGATCTCTCTTTCCAACAAGGGGACAAATACAGGCACGACGGGGGGATCTCAAAGCGTTGGATCGATCTCCAATGGCTCTTTGCTCTACATCGCTGGCGCAACGACGATCGGAGACTCTTTTGTCTTGACGGGGAGTAATTACGGATCGAATACCGATTCGGGGACTGCCAATTATGTCGGCTACAGCAATCAGGCTTTGGTGCAGTTCAATGGCAGCAGCAATCCCATCATCATTGGGGACAGTGCTACGATTACTCTGACCAATACGGGTGAAAATACGAAGGGAGCAGACCAAAATGTCGGTTACGCAGGAGGGGGAGGCTTTACAGTAGGCGGACCGTTTTCTGCAGGGACCGATTTCAATTTTACGAGCAGTAACTCGGGAACCAATAGCAGTTCTGGGACGAGCAATAATGTGGGCTACGTTGCAGGGTCTCAATTGAGTTTTGGCTCAACTGTTGCATTAGGAGAGAGCTCAACAATTGTTCTTTCGAACCAGGGGACCAATAGCGGAGCCGGTAATGTGGGGGCGATATCTTCTCGCCAGTTGGCTGTCAGTGGTGCATGGACTACAGGATCTTATCTCACATTGACGATGAGCAACATCGGTTCCGATACGAGTACGGCGACAAGCGGGAATCGAGTTGGGTATCTGGAGTCGGATGAACTCTATCTTGGAAGTTCATTGACAGCATTAGATTCTGTGGCTCTTACCTTGACCAATAGCGGGACCAAGACTGGCGCTACGAGCGGAGATCACTTGATCGGATATGTGAGTGGGCATCTATTGAATGGCGGCGACAATACATTCAATGTAGGGGACTCTTTCAATTTGACCACTAGCAACTATGGATCTAATGCCGACTCTGGATCTGCTGCCGATAACAGCAATTCTGTCGGCTATTGCGATGCGGGGTTCTCACTGGGTGCTTTAACGATTGGCAATAACTCTACGATCTCTTTGACAAATACCGGGACGAACAGCGAAGGGGCGTCTGCCAATGTTGGGTATATAGCTGGTGCGGAGTTTGCTGTCAGCGGCGCTTTTTCTACAGGAGAGAATCTGATTTTCAGGGCGACAAATACGGGAACTAATAGCAGCACTGGATCGGTCAATAATGTCGGCTATTGTGAAGGATTAGCTAGCTTTGGCTCGACGTTCTTTGCTGGGGACAATGCGGTGATTGCTCTGACCAATCAGGGGAGCAATAGCGGTGGGAGCGGAGGCTCTATCGGATATACAAATGGTTCGCAGGTCTCTCTTGGCAATGGATTTTCCGCAGGGAACAATTTTGTGCTCCATGCGACAAATACTGGGACAGATACGAGTACAGGCTCCGGGAGCAACTCCGTCGCTTATGTGAATGGCAATCCACAGGTGAATTTTAGCAGCTCGTTTACCGCTGCAGATATCGTTGTGATTAGCTCGACAAACAGCGGGACGAATACAGGCACTACTGGAGGTTCTCAATCGATCGGGTACGTCGGGGGAGCTCTTTTTGCTCTCAGTGGGATGGGTTCTGCCTTTAGCGTAGGAGACACTCTTTTCTTGACGTTTACGAACTATGGACTGAGTAGCGATACCGGCTCTGGCAACAACGTGGGGTATAGCAGCGGAGATTTATCATTCTTTGATGGGAATTTCACTGCTGGCATCAATGCTACCATCACTCTTACCAACACCGGCGTGTGTAGCGGGGGGAGTTCTGGTGATATCGGGTATATTTCTGGCAATGCTATCTCCGTAGAGGGCCTTTTTTCTGTAGGCGATAATTTTTCTCTCACTTTGAACAATACGGGAACCCATAGCGGCACTGGGGGGAGCGATGATGTCGGTTATATGGGTAGCCCAGCGAGTTTTAGTTCTATCTTTGTCGCCAAAGACAACGCGACGATTACTCTCGTTAATCAGGGAACGAATAGTGGCGCAAATACCAATAACATTGTGGGCTATGCAGGCGGCCAACTCTCGGTGGGCGGCTCCTTCTTTGCCAATGATTATTTTACACTGAGCGCGACCAATACAGGATCTGATACGAGTACAGGCTCGGGGGGCAATCACTCCGCTTATTTAGGGGCAACTCAACTGAGCTTTAGCGGCTCGTTCACTGTTTTAGACAATGCTACTGTCACACTCTCGAATAAAGGGACGAATACAGGAACCACAAGCGGCTCTCAATATGCCGGATATTTGATCTCCAATATGTGGTCGATCGGAGGGGCGTTTAGCGCAGGGGATTCTTTCAATTTGACCATCACAAACTCCGGAGATAACACTGACTCTGGAAGTACGGAGATGGCGAGCAACCTCATAGGGTATTGCAGCGGTTCTTTAGTCTCAGTAACGGATAGTTTTTCTCTCGGCCAAAACGCAAATATCAGCATCGCCAATACCGGGACCAATACGAATGGGGCTTACGCAAGCGTTGGCTATATAGGAGGGTATCCACTGCAAGTGGGGGATGATCCATTTTCTGCAGGCGAAAACTTTCGGTTGACTGTGACAAATTCCGGAACCAACAGCAGCACTCTCTCGAACAATAAAGTTGGGGTTTTTAACGATCCGATAAGCTTCGGTTCAAGTTTTACAGTCGGCAATAACGTAATCTTGACCTTTTCCAATGAGGGAACGAATAGTGGTGGCAGCTCGAACGGCAGCAATAATGTGGGCTATGTGAATAACTCCCAGTTTTTGGTCGAGGGCGCATTTTTTGCAGGGACCCCGTTTACGTTAAATATGACCAACACAGGATCCGATACAAGTACAGGCAGTGGCAGCAACTCCGTCGGTTATTTGAATAATACGCAAGCGAATTTCGCGAGTACATTTACTGCTTCAGACAATACGACGATCTCTCTTTCGAACCGCGGAGTCAATACAGGCGCCACGGTGTCAGGCTCGCAAGCTGTTGGATCTATAGCGGGAAGTATGCTCAATGTAGGAGGTGCATTCAATGTAGGAGACGCCTTCTCTTTTACGGCGACTAACTACGGGGTCAACAGCGATTCTGGATCTAGTTCTGGCCACAGCAACTATGTGGGCGTTTGCACCGGGGGAGATAACTTAGCGGTCTTTAACTCGACGTTTACTGCCGGCGATAATGTCACGATGGCTGTGACCAACGCTGGGGTCGATCAGGCAGGAAGCTCTGCTTTTGTCGGATATGGGGCGGGAAATTTCTTGGAGCTCAGCGGAGTGCTTTCTCTCGGGGATAACTTCAACCTCACCGCGGTCAATGCCGGCACAAATAGCGGTTCTGGATCGGCCAATGATGTCGGTTATATCGGCGCGACGATTTTTGGCTCAAAAGGTGTCATTGGGAATAATGCGACACTCACTTTCATCAACCAAGGGACAAATAGCGGAACGCCAGGGACTAGCCATGTAGGGCAGACCGCGGGCAATCAGTGGTTCATAGATGATCAATTTTTTGTGGGTCAGAATTTTACGCTGAGCGTGACGAATACAGGCTCTGACGATACCACAGGCGCCGGAGGGAATTATGTTGGGGCTGTAAGTAGCAATCAAGTGGAGTTTAACAACACATTGACTGCCCCGGATAATGCGAGCATTACGATATCTAGCAAAGGGACAAATACGGGCACTACCGGAGGTTCTCAGCGGGTCGGATATGTGACGGATTACCAATTCACACTATCTGCAATGACGACTGGGGATAATCTCAACCTAACGGTCAGCAATTACGGTCTTAATAGCGATTCTGGATCTAGCTCCATAACTGAAAATGATGTGGGATATACCGGTGGCTCTATGATCGTGAGCGGCAATATGACGACGGGGGACGATGCGACGATCTCCATTACAAATACCGGCAGCAATAGCCATGGAAGTTCTGCTCTTGTCGGTTACTGCGAAGGATCTCCCTTCCACATAGGAAGCGCCTTTTCTTCGGGCGATAACTTGACTTTGACCATTGCCAATACGGGAACCAATAGTAGCTCAGGTTCTAGCAATAGCGTTGGCTTTTTTAGCAGCGCAGTTGAAGTCGCCTCGAGCTGTACCGTTGGGCAGTATGCGATGATCTCTCTTCTCAACCAAGGGACGAACAGCGGAGGATCTGGCAATTCCGTAGGATATGGCAGCGGTATACAGTTCTTTGTGGATGGACTCTTCTCTGCAGGCAATAACTTTACATTCAGTGCGACCAATGAGGGGACAGATAGCGGCGGTAGCGGCAGCAATTCGGTTGGGTATTTAGGGAATACGCAAGTAGAATTTGGCAACGCATTTACCTCTTTTGACAATACGACAATCGCCATCTCCAATAGCGGGACAAATAAAGGGAGTACGAGCGGCTCTCAAAATGTGGGGTATGTATCGTCCAATCAATTTCTTGTCACGGACGCTTTTTCTACAGGGGATTCTTTGAATCTTAGCGTGACCAACTATGGATTCAATAGCGACTCTGGCTCGTCAAACTCTGTCGGCTATTGCAACGGATACTTAACGTACTTTACCTCGAATGTCACCATTGGCAACAATGCGACGATGACCCTTACAAACACCGGGTATAATGAGGCTGGCGCTTCGGGCAAAATCGGAAGTTTAACTACAGAAAGTCTATTTACGTCACAGGATAGCTTCTCTACGGGGAATAACTTCACCTTTACTGCGACTAGTACCGGAACCAATAGCAGTTCTGGCAGCAGCAACGAGGTAGGTTATTGCGGCGGGAGCTTCATCGATTTTAACTCGAATATTACAGTCGGCACCCAGGCGACATTTACCTGCACCAATACCGGCACAAATACCGAAGGGGGCTCTGGCAGCATCGGCTATTTCTCTGGAGCCCAGTTCCAAACAAGCACTTTTTCGGCTCCCGATGATTTCACTCTCCTCTTGACCAGTACCGGAACGAACAATAGTTCTGGATCGAGCAACCATGTAGGGTTTGTGACCGGCCAGCTCCATGGCTCAGCGTCTTTGACAGTGGGAGACTCTGCGATCATTACCGTGACCAATACTGGGACGAATACCGCGGGGAGCTCAAACATTGTAGGGAGTACAGCGACCTCTTCTCAAGTATTTACCTCTTCCTATTTTTCTGCAGGAGACTCTCTTGTGTTGACAGTCTCTAGTTCTGGAACAAATAGCAGCAGCGGCACAGACAATAACGTCGGCTACGTCGACAACCATCAAATCGATCTCAATTCGTGGTGCACAGTCGGAAATAACGGGACGATCGCGGTTTCCAATAAAGGCGTTTACTCGGGCTCCGATTCTGGGAGCAATATCGGATTTGTCAGCGGCAGCCAGTTTTATGTGAACGGTGTATTTACCGCAGGGCCCAATCTCAACTTGACTGTGACCAATAGCGCGACAACCTCTGGCGTCAACTACGTCGGCTACGTGACCACGGATCAAATTCACTTCAATTCCAATTGTATTTTGAGCGATGGCGCCTCGCTCATTGCGACAAGTAGCGGTAAAATAGGCGGCTCGCAAATCAATTTTGCTGACGGCCTTGTCTTGAATGGGCAGGCGACCTTTCAAGTGACCAATACCGGGACCGTTGGATCCTATGGCATCTCCGTCAATGGAAGCACAGGCGGCGATGTGAACATCATCCTTCAGGGAGCAACTCTTAACGTCAACAACTCTAGCATCCCATTTACCATGGGAGCCCTCAATGGCAACTCGGGAAGCGCTGTCACATCGAATGTCGGTCTTATCATCGCAACCGACTCGGGTGTAAACGCCAGCTTTGCGGGGACGATCGGATCGATCTCTTCGCTGATAAAAAATGGCTCTGGCTCCCAAACTCTATCAGGCGCGATCACCTCGACTCTGACCACGGTCAATCAAGGCTCCTTGACTCTAACCGATACCCACGCCGGAGCGGTTACGATCAATGCAGCGGGAACCTTTTCTGGCAATGTGACTATTACAGGAACGGTGACCAACAACTCAGGGATCATCTCTCCTGTAAACACCATGACCATGACCAATTTGACCAACAATGACGGCACCTACAGCGCATCTGTGGGAAGCTCCGGTTCGAACTATCTTCTCCACGTGACCGATGCGACCACTTTGAACGGGGGAACCGTCGTCGTCGGCTCGAGCAACGGCGCCTACACATTCCAAAGCCCCTACACGATCCTCACCTCAGACACCTCCCTCTCGGGAACCTTTAATAGCGCAACAGCCGTATCTTCGCTCATCACTCCAACTCTTTCTTATGATAGCAATCACGTCTATGTAACCTTGCAGCAAAACATCACCCCGTTTGCAGCAACAGCGAACCAAAAATCGGTCGCGGCGACATTAGATGCGCTAGATCCTCCGAGCGTCACCCAAATCATCCTCAGCGAGATTGCCGTCCTCTCGGTTGCAGAAGCGCAGAGCGCGCTTGAAAGCGTGTCAGGTTCTACCTATGCAGACCTCCCATTTTTTGCCGAAGTGGTCAGTCGCAAGTTCATCCGCCGCATGTACGACCCGATCCGCCCGAACGCGACCTGCAAGAGCGGTTGCTGTGGAAATTGGAGCACTTGGTCAGATGTTGGAGGGGAGTTTACCTCCCTTGCTGGATCGGGTTCTAATGGATTTGAGATCACAGCCGGCGCACAGAAGAGATTTTGCCAATGGACCGTTGGGGCTGCCACCTCTTATGAGTGGGACTCCATCAGCTATCGAAATCGCGATGGATCGGAAAATGCCAATACCTGGCTCATCGGTCTATATAGCCTCTACCGCCCAGCAAACTACTATGCCATCCTCGATCTAGCCTATGGGTATAGCACGAACGGAGTGAATCGAAACATCAACATCGGATCGACTACCTATACAGCAACGAGCTCTCCTAACAACTCAGAACTGACCTTCTACGGAGAAATCGGAGCTGATTGCAATACGCACCACGTCCTCTTCCAGCCCTTTTTCGGCCTCGAAGTGGCCTCTTACTGGAGAAGCTCCATCACTGAAAACAGCACTAGCAACTGGCAACTGGCCGTCGATGCGAAAAGCCATTGCGCTGTTTATACCCGTCTTGGCCTTCACCTAGCTGCCTGCAAAATCCCGCACCATTTTATGATCAACTGCGACCTTGCTTGGAACGCCAGAGCAACCACCCCCGATGACGAAATCACTGAGCAGTTCATCGAATTTGGAGATGCCCAAACTGTCTATAGCGTATCCCCTAGCAGCAGCAGCTTTGAATACGACCTAACCCTTTCGAATAAGATCTCGAAAAACTGGCTCGTCTATCTCGAAACCATTGGTCAAGTGTGGAGCAACGCCAACAACGCTTCTGTCCTCGCTGGCTTTGAATTTAGTTGGTAATTTCGACGGGGAAAAATTCTCTTGAAAAGAGCATTTCTTTTAGCTCGCCTTTGCTAAAGTCGATTTTCTTGAGATCGACCATCTGGATGCTCAAGCTCTCATAGCTTCTCACATACATTTTTAGATTCGTCTGGTCATTGACAGTGACCCAAGCGGTAAAGTCTTCTAGAAAATTTGGCTTTGTTTTGTCTTGGATCGCTCCTAGAAAAATATCGAACGTATTGAGGATATGGAACCCGAGCCTGACGCAGTCAGACGCCGTTGCCACTTGATGCGCCCAATTAGAATAGAGGGCAGCTCTGACAAAACGAGAAGGGGGCGTAAAGTCTCCAGGCATCCCCAACGAGCCGCTTCCCTGCCCATAATAATCCACTTTCCAATTCCCGAGCGTCATATGGTGGACGTTCGCTGGGGATAAGTTGACATAGTTGCAAAGATTTTTCATCTGCCAATCAAAAGGGGGAGAGTTGGTCAAAACCCCAATCGGGTCATCGTAGAAAGTCCTCTTCCCGTCGACATATTCGACGACAAGAACTGCGCCAGAGCTATCTCCGACATAGAAATGGAGCGGCAACGCCCTCTTTATAACAGGGATCATCTGCTCAGCGACAAGAACAGACGAAAGAAGTTCCTTTGCCTCCCCAACCGTTGCGCACATCCCCAAAAGATAACTGCCTACTTCCCAAGCTCCTAGCGTCTTATTCGTCTGGGCAGGATCCGGCTGCTCATATTTTGCATAGCCGGGTAGATAGAGCATGCCGACGACCAGCCCTTTTTCATTCATCCCGTCAGAGACGAGCGTCCTGTCAAACACCTGGTTTAGTCCCGTAAAGCCATACTTTGTCTTCCAACGAAGGCCCTTGGCTCCGGGAGCAGTGCCTACATACGATGTCCCTCGCGGGGCGATCAGAATGTGAGAATCGAGCGGGAAGCCAAACTCCATCGAGCGGCAATAGATGAGCGCGCCGTCTTGTGCGCGCAGGTGAAACGCCGTACACGCCTCAAGAGAAGAGAGAGCAGCTAGAAAAAGGATCAGTATTCGCATAGCCAATAACTGATAGCTATACGTTGGCTAATTTCCCGTCAACTGAATGTCCAGAAAAAATGGACATACTGAGGAAAACTTGCGTGTCTTCTCTTAATCCGCAAGGATTTGATTCGCCAAATCTTTGGCGATCTTGCCGTCTACGGCGCTGTTGAGCTTCATGATGGTTTTCATCACGAGTCCAAACTCTTTTTTGCTTTTGGCGCCCGATTCGGCAATGGCCTGGATGACGATTTTGCGAGTTTCTTCGAGAGAAAGGGCTTTTGGCAAGAATTCTTGCACGATGGCGATTTCTCCTTTCAACCTCTCGGCGATCTCCGGACGATTGACCGCTTTTGCTTGATCGAACGCTTCTTGGAGGTTGCTGAAATAGGTTTTGAATAACTTGAGCACTTCCGCGTCGGAGAGGTTGCTTCGAGCATCAGCGGCGAGGATTTTAGATTTGAGCATGCGCAACGTATCGAGTCTGAGCTGATCTTTGCTGCGGATTGCTTCTTTGATCCCGTGATTGATTTGTTCGGCCAGTGTCATAACATCCCTTTTGTTTTGCTCCACGTGAGCTCGTGTTTGTTGTGGAAGAGGTGCGTCAGAGCGCTTCCTTCAATCTCTTTGAATTGTTGAATAGCGTTATACTCGTTTTTGCCTTGAAATTTCAAGGTGCAGACGAATTGAATATCTTTTTTTAGCCACGGCTGAAGCCACTGATAAAGTTTTTCCGGATAACAAATCAGATCGCTAAAAACCCACTGCACATTTGGAAAATCTTCGGGGCGAAGAGAGAAGGCGTCTTTTTTTAGGAAGGTGGCGTTGATTTTTGGATCGAGGGGAGCGCGATCGACAGCGGTGACATTTGCGCCTAGTTGCTGCAAAACCCAGGTCCAACTTCCAGGACTTGCCCCAAGCTCAAGACATACGTCCCCCTTCTTTGGCCACGTGCCGCTTTTGGTAAAAAATTCCCAAAGTTTTAAGTAGGCTCGCGAAGGAGGTTCTTTTGTCTCGATAAAGCGAACTTCTCCATTTGCAAAAGGGCTTGAGCAGTGGGGAGAGCAAAGAAGCGTTCCTTCATCGAGCAGCGTCCATGATCCAAGAGGCGCTTTTGGAAGCGGGCTTAGAAAGGTAAGAGGCTTTGGTGCAAAGTAGGGGAGGTTTTCTGCGATGAGCTCGCCGCGGCGGATAGAGACGTTTGGATAGTAGGCCCACAAGGCTTGTAAAGCGCGGAGCTTATTGGCCGCATCTTTAATGGACTTGAAAGAGATGATTTGGGGGGAAAGCCAAATGTTTTGAACCCAATAGACTTCTTGGAGAGGACCTTCTGCGAGAAAGAGCCTTCCATAGCGAGCTGTGATGTGCTTGAGTTCTGATGCAAGCGCCTCTTCGAGCCCTTCCGGCGCAAGGTAACCTATAAACTTAGTGTCCATGTTGGCGGCAATATTCTCCGATGCAAAGACCTGTCGCGACGGAGACGTTGAGGCTTTCGACGGCATTTGTCCCGTCGATGCGAATCGATTTGGTCGCTCGTTTGAGAAGAGGGCCTTTAAGTCCTGAAGATTCAGAGCCGATGGCGATGATTGAACGGGGAGGGAATGAGAACTTGTAGAGAGATTCTCCTCGGTGCGAAGAGGTCGTAATGAAGACAAAGCCCTCTTTTTCCAGCGCGGCCAGAGTATCAATAGGGCGCTTTAAAGAGACGAGCTGGACGATCTCAGCGCCTCCTTTGGCGATCCGGCAGGCAGAAGCGGTTAGAGGGAGATTTTCTCCGAGAATGTAGGGCACTCCAAAGTGGGCTGCGGTCCGGAGGATCGATCCAAAGTTATTCGGGTTTTCTACGTTGTCTAGGTAGAGAAGGCACCCTTTTTTCGGTAGGTTTTTTAAGAAAGTGTCCGATGTGAGAATCGGGGGTTCTTCCGCCACGATGCAGATCCCTTCGTGGTGGACCGAATCGCTGATTTTGGCGAGCTCAAGGGGAGGGACGATCCGATAGACTTTTCGGTTGGCCGCGCACCACTTCAAGAGCGGCCCAAATGTCTTTACATTCGATTCGTCCAGATAGACGCGAATAATATCGTTCGGCCTTTTTTCCGCGATCCTTAAAACAGCGTGAATCCCATAGTATTTTTTTTCCATCGGGGGGAGATTGTAGCATAAATGGACATATATGAATCTATGAAATTTATTCTAATATCAAAGAAAGTTTATGTTTTTAATATAATATCATATGCTGCATTATAATCTGGATTTAAAAATGGAGCAGAAATATGTCAGTCGATATTGATAATTTCCTAAATCTTTCTTTAAGAGAGGTAGTAGGGGGGATGGTCTTTACCGTAAAAGAGCCGCTTGCTAGAAGAGTCGCCCTTTTTAAGAAAACAGAAAGACTTTCGTATGAAGAAATGTGGAGCAGAGTTCCGCTAGATGTAACCATTGCGGTTTGCGCTGCGGTGATAACGCCTTTAGTTATGATAGGAGGACTTTTTTACTCTCTAGGGCATTTATGCATTCAGGACCGAGAGAGCGCTTTAATGGGTGCAGTTTTTACGGTTGCCTCCCTATTGGTCGGCTCTGGATGTTTCCTGGTCGGTGCGATCATGGCCCCAATCGATTTTGGCCACCTTATCTATCGAGCCGCCGCGCACTGCGCGCCTGATGTTGCCAGAGTTTAAGCGGGCAGTTTGCCGGATTGCTCAATCAGTTTTCGCTCTTCTGATTTCACGCGACGTTCGAGTTTTTTGATGTCATCTTCAGGAGGAAGGGTTTCTGGCTTAATGCCTCGCTGTTCAAGCATACCACGAACGCTTTGATTGTTTTGAATATGCTCTCCTGTGATTGCTATTTCGCCTTGTAAATCTTCTTGAGAGACGTTGTGATTTGTCATTTCTGTTGCCAGGTTCTTGGCTGCAATAGTCAGTGTCGGTAAGAAATCTGCTAATGGGCGGCTTTGCGTTATTCCATATTTGTCTTTCATTGCCTGGGTGCAATGGCCTCCAAATAGAGCGGTATCGCCTTTGGAACGAATCCGAGCAAAGCCAGCATCGTCTACGCCACGTTCATAAATGTTTTGAGAAAGGGTCTTTTCTGATTCTCTTAATTTTTCTCGAGCTTCTAGTCTGGCATGTAATCGCATGCGATCTTCTATCAACTCTTGTTTGCGTGTTTGAACAGCAAAGTAACTTTGCGCAAAGGCAATAGTTTCTTTGCGAGGATCTCCGTTTTGCGCGATCAAATAGCAGGCGTAACGGGTCAGCATAAAGTCTGCAACGGCCCGTTCTGCACCCTTGCCTAGAGCGATCATTTTCGTGACGCCACGAAAATGATCGTTTGGATTGTAACCTGTTGTTTTACAAGAAGTTATAGATCGTTCAAGGACTGCCATAAAATTTTCCCAGCGGGTATACCCAAGAGGTTCTTGCAGGTCTCTGGCAAACCAGAATTCAATTTCTTCCCCAGGAAGGTTTTGTGCGAGGCTATCAAAGTGGCTTTGTAATCTTTTAATGGTCTCTCGATTGGACATAACAAAAATCTCCTGAAAGTAAATTTTTTGAAGAACATTAAAACATCTGTATGTTTTGCGTAAACACTCTTGTCTCAAAAATGGTAAGTTTTTTTTGTGTGCAAGAAAATTCTTTTTTTTGTTACAAAAAACTGTATGGAAATTTTTCAAATTTTTCTTTTAATCGCATCGGTTGGTTTGCTGGGGTATCTTTTGGCGACGATCTGGTGGCCAGAGAGGTTTTAACAGATGCAAGCCTTTGAGTGGGTGCAACTTACAATTTTTCTGTCAATCGTTATTCTATTGACAAAACCGATGGGAATGCACATTTACCGAGTGTTGCATCCAAAAGAGAAAACGTTTTTAGATCCGGTGTTTGGACCTGTAGAGCGCTTTATTTATCGCACGTGCAAGATCGATCCGCTAGCCGAGCAGGGGTGGAAGGAGTATCTCACCTCGGTATTGGGGTTTAGCCTTGTTGCGGTCATCGTCACATTTATCCTTTTAGCGATGCAGCGCTATCTGCCGCTCAATCCGCAAAAGCTTCATGGGGTTGCCTGGGACTTAAATACAAATACTTCGATCAGCTTCTTGACCAATACGAATTGGCAAAATTACGGCGGCGAAGCGGTGATGTCTTACTTTTCGCAGATGGCCGCGCTAACGGTACAAAATTTCGCCTCTCCAGCGGTAGGGCTTGCCGTTGCCGCAACGCTTGTTCGGGGCTTGGCAAGAGCAGCGTCAGAGACGATCGGGAACTTTTGGACCGATTTTATTCGGATCTGCCTCTATTTGCTTCTTCCGATTGCCATTGTTGGAGCGATGCTATTTATGGCAGAGGGCGTGCCGCAGAATTTTAAATCGTATGTGCAAGCCAAGACGTTAGATGGCGGGATGCAGACGATCGCGCAAGGGCCCATTGCCTCGCAGGAGTCGATCAAGATTTTGGGGACCAATGGCGGCGGATTTATGAACGTCAATTCAGCTCATCCATATGAAAACCCGACCCCCTATTCGAACCTCTTGCAGCTGGTCTTGATTTTGCTCATCCCGGCAGGCTCGATTTATTATTTCGGGAAGGCAGTTGGGAATATTCGGCATGCTTGGTGTATTTTCGCCGCTGTAGCTGCTGTGCTAGTTGCGGGGATCTTTATCTGCGCATTTTCTGAAAGCGCGGGCAATCCTCACTGGAAAGAACTCGGTCTTTCAGGGGGTAATTGGGAAGGCAAGGAGCAGCGATTTGGGATTTTCGCATCAGCTCTCTATGCTTGCACCACAACAGTGACCTCTTGCGGGGCTGTCAATTGCATGCACGATTCGCTAACTCCTATTGCCGGGCTTATCCCACTTTTAAACATAGAACTCGGCGAAGTGATTTTCGGCGGGGTTGGCGCGGGGCTCTATGGCATTTTGCTCTTTGTGATTCTCTCGGTCTTTATCGCCGGCCTTGTGATTGGAAGAACTCCCGAATACCTCGGTAAAAAAATCGAGGCGTTCGATATCAAGATGACGATGCTCGCCATTTTGCCGATGGTTTTAACGATTATCGGATTTACGGCTTGGTGCTGTATTAGCGCATGGGGTCTAAAGGGGCTGGCCAATCAAGGTCCGCATGGATTTAGCGAAATGCTCTACTCTTATAGCTCGTGCGTAGGCAATAACGGAAGTGCGTTTGCAGGGCTTTCTGGCAATACGGTTCCCTACAATTTGACGCAGGCCATTGCGATGATTTTCGGACGGTTTTTGATGATCATTCCGGTGATTGCGCTTGCCGGTTCGATGGCCGAGAAGAAAATGCACCCCAAAAATGCAGGGACGTTCCCAGTGTCTAGTCCGATCTTCATCTCTCTTTTGATCGGAGTAATTTTCCTCATAGGCGCTTTGACATTTTTACCGGCTCTCACATTGGGACCAATTGTTGAACACTTTTTGTTCTTAAAAGGGCAGTTATTTTGATGAAGACGTTTATTCGATCGCTGAAGAAATTAAACCCGCTGAACTTACTCCACAATCCGGTCATGTTCATCACCGAAATCGGCGCGATCATTACGACGCTTGAGTGGTTTATCTTCTCGCAAGGATCTCCTCTCTTTTATTCCCAGGTTACGATCTGGCTTTGGCTAACAGTTCTCTTTGCCAACTATGCTGAGAGCTCGGCGGAGATGCGCAATGAATCGCAAGCGGAATCGCTTCGCCGCGGTCGCGTAGAGACAAAGGCGCATATTCGACAACACGACGGCTCTTTTCAGGCGGTCAATGCGAAGATGTTGAAAAAAGGCGATGTCGTTCGGGTGGCAGCAGGAGAAGTAATCCCAGGCGATGGAGAGGTGATCCATGGGATGGCCTCTGTCGATGAATCGGCAGTGACAGGAGAATCGGCGCCAGTGATTCGCGCAGCGGGGACAGATCACAGCTCTGTCACGGCGGGCACAAGACTTCTTTCCGATGAAATTCTCGTGAAAATCTCATCCGATCCGGGGCAGAGTTTTCTCGATAAAATGATCAATTTAATCGAGAGCGCAAAAAGGAAAAAATCGCCGAATGAGATCGCTCTTACGATCCTTCTTTCTGGCCTTACATTTGTATTTCTCGTCGTCGTTGTCGCGATGGAGATTTTTGGAAAGTTTTTTCAAGCCAATTTCTCCGTGACGATGCTCGTTGCATTGCTCGTTTGCTTAATTCCCACTACGATTGCAGGACTTTTAAGCGCGATCGGGATTGCGGGGATCAATCGCCTTATGAAAAAACACGTCCTTGCCATGAGTGGCTCGTCCGTAGAATCTGCGGGGGATATCGATGTGATCCTTCTCGACAAAACGGGGACGATTACGGTAGGCCATCGCCGCGCTGCCCATTTTACTCTCGTGCCGAACGTGTCAGAGGCAGACTTTGTTCGAGCGGCCTATCTTTGCTCGTTCCAAGATGAGACAGATGAAGGAAGAAGCATCATTGAATTTTTGGCATCAAAAGCGATCAAAGAAGACGTGTCCCATCTCCGATTTTTGCCATTTACCGCGCAAACGCGGATGAGCGGCGCCGATCTTCGCGGAGAAAAATTCCGTAAGGGAGCGAAAATTGCCATCGAACAGTTCGTCGGCTTTTCTCTTCCCTTTGAGGCTGCTGAAGCGGTAAAAACATATGCAGGTCAAGGGGGAACTCCTCTTGTCGTTGCTGATGAGGGTAGGATTCTCGGTGTTCTTTTGATGAAAGATACGATCAAGACAGGGCTTTCTTCATTTTTTGATCGGCTTCGTTCTATGGGCGTAAAAACCATCATGGTGACCGGAGACAATGCGATCACCGCTGCGACCATTGCCAAAGAGGCTGGCGTCGATGAGTTTATTGCAGAAGTATCCCCTGAGCAAAAACTCGAAGTCGTTCGGAAACTGCAGCTCGAAGGGAGAATGGTCGCGATGACGGGAGATGGAGTCAATGACGCTCCGGCCCTTGCTCAAGCAGACGTTGGCGTTGCGATGAACTCAGGCACGCAAGCGGCCAAAGAGGCGGGCAATATGATCGACCTCGATTCCCACCCGACAAAACTCTTTGAGATCATCGAAATTGGAAAACAAATGCTCATGACTAGAGGCGCCTTGACGACTTTTTCTGTCGCCAATGACATCGCAAAATACTTTGCCGTCGTCCCAGCTATCCTCATGCCCTTTTTCCCCTCGATCCGCTCTCTCAACATCATGAATTTAGAGACCCCTCAAAGCGCCGTTTTAAGCGCTGTTATTTTCAATGCCCTCATTATCCCAGCACTCATTCCTCTCGCCTTAAAAGGGGTAAAAATGATTCCTGAGAAGGCGATTTTCATCCTCCGCCGCAACTTAAGCATTTACGGCATCGGAGGGATCTTAATTCCCTTTATCGGGATCAAACTCCTCGATTTATGCATTAAAAACTTAGGCCTATTGTGAAAATCCTCAAAACATCGTTGAATCTATTTCTTCTCCTGACTGTTCTTGTCGGAATCGCCTACCCTGTGTGCATGTTTGTGGTTGGGCAGGTTTTCTTTCGCAAAGAGGCCAATGGGAGCCTTGTTTACGATAAAGAGAAAAACATCATTGGATCAGAACTGATCGCGCAAAATTTTACGAGCGCAAAATACTTCCAGCCGAGGCCTTCTGCGGCGAACTTCGACGCCTCCAATTCTTCGGCGAGCAATTTAGGCCCCACTTCTCAAGCGCTCATCGACGGCCTCCGCTCCCGCGCAGCGGCTTACCGCTCGACCAATGGATTGACTGCTACCTCTGTGATCCCAGCAGATGCTGTGACTGCTTCTGCAAGCGGCCTCGATCCCCATATCAGCGTAGAAAATGCCCTATTTCAAGCTCCTCGCGTTGCAGGAGCGAGATCCCTTTCTTTAGAAGCTCTCAAAAAAATCATTGCAAAGCACACAGAGCACTCTTTTTGTGGGCTTTTTGGAGAAAAGAGGGTCAACGTACTTCGAATTAATCTCGTACTCGATGGAGAAAAGAAATGAAAAAGATTTTAGCCTGCGCAATTCTTTGCGCTTCTCTTTGCGCGCAAGAAGAGGAAGTTCCTTCAACACCTGCAGCCCCTGCGACACTTTCCCCTTGGCTTACCGGGCCCTTGATTGCGCCGATCGGCAACATCGTTGGTTGGGGCGATTTTGAGATTGAATCTTACGTTTACTGTACGACCAACACAGGGACTTATAGCAGTACCTGGCAGGCAGAATCAGAGACCAATTTCCTTAGCTTCAACCCGCAATTTGTCACTTTTTGGGGGATTAGTTCGTGGGCGGATATCACAATGACGCCACAATTTTTTGTGCAGACGACAAAAAACCAAACTTCGACGCAATTTGGCGACTTGCCGCTTGGCTTTGACTTTCAGTTGTATCCATCGACCAACCCCGACTACTATCCAGGGATTAAATTTACCATCCAGGAAACTTTCCCAACGGGGAACTTTCAGCGGCTAGATCCCAATAAATTGCTGACCGACGAATCGGGACAGGGGACCTTTGCTACAAAGTTCAACATGCTTCTCTATAAAGTCTATCACTTAAGTGGCGTTCATTTTATCAGCTTGACGCTCAGCGGCGGGTATACAATAAACATGCCTACAGAAGTCCATGGATTTAACACCTATGGCGGCGGGTATGGGACGAAGGGGAGAGTATTGCCCGGCAATATTGCGCAAGGTATTTTCAGCTTTGAATTGACACTCACTCAAAATTGGGCCCTTGCGATGGACACCGTCTATACCCATACCGATCGCACTCAATTCTTTGGAACTCTTGGTACGACATCAACTGGCGCCCCTGCAACGGTTGGAACTCCGTCTCAAGAGCAGCTTAGCTTCTCTCCTGCGATCGAGTACAACTTTAGCGCTAATTTTGGCATTATCATCGGCGCTTGGGTCTCGGCTATTGGTCGAAACAGCGAAGTCTTTCGCAGCGGTGTAATCAATGTTGATTATACTTATTAAGCGGTAAAATTTTTAAATGGATTTTACGCATTCGAAGCGCTGTATGGCGCTGCGAAGGATCGCGGAGTTATCGAGAAGGAGTTGATGCCACTTCCACGCCGATTCGATGAGGATTGGAAGTTCAGAGAAAGTGGGGTGCCAACCGAGGAGCTCTTCGGCTTTATGGCTATTGGCGGTCAGAGTGCTCGGCTCTCCAGGGCGGCGGCTCTCGAGACGCACGGGAATCTTCTTTCCACAAAACTTTTGCACCGCATCGATGATTTCAAGAACTGATGTTCCTTTTCCCGTTCCGAGGTTGATCGCCGCGCTTGTCTCTTTTTCCAATAGGTATTGGAGCGCGCGGACGTGCGCGTCTGCTAAGTCTTGCACATGGATATAGTCTCTAATTGCGCTGCCATCGCGAGTGGGAAAATCTGTTCCATAGACGACGATTTCTTCTTTGAGGCCGAGGGCCGCTTGGATGATCGAGGGAATAAGATGGGTTTCTGGAGTGTGGTTCTCTCCAATTTGCGTCTCTAGATCTGCGCCAGCTGCATTGAAGTAGCGAAGAAAGATCGTTTTTAGGCCATAGGCGGTAGAAAAATCGTTCATCATCTGCTCGGCCATCCACTTTGTTCGGCCGTAGGGACTTACCGGAGCTTGTGGATGATCTTCCGTGATCGGAGTGAACTGGGGGTGGCCATAGGTTGCGCAGGTGCTAGAAAAAAGGAGATTTTTCACATTGTGCTCTTGCATGGTTTCAAGCAAAGTCAGCGTTCCTGCTAGATTATTCCGATAGTATTTTGCCGGATTTTGGACAGATTCGATGACGAGCGCATTGGCCGCAAAGTGAATGACCGCTTTTGGCTTGAATGAGGCAATTGTTTCGGCAAGTCTTGCATGGTCGGAGATGTCTCCTTGGACAAAGGGGCCCCATTTAATGGAGTAGGCATGGCCGGTAGAAAGGTTATCGTAGACGACTGGAGTGTAGCCCGCTTTGGCTAGAGCTTTGCAGGTGTGGCTTCCGATATAGCCGGCCCCGCCGGTGACAAGAATGGATTCTGTCATTAAAAAGCTCCTTTCGAGAAAAGAACGGCCGGGATTGTTTTTGCAATAACAGTCAGATCCGTCCAGAAATTTCTTGAGTCGGCATAGCGCGCTTCCATTCTCGCTCTTTCTGCGAAAGGAATGTGGCTTCGGCCGGAAACTTGCCAAACGCCGGTGACGCCCGGACGGATCGAGAGAATCTTGAGGGTTGAGGCGCCGTAGAGTTTGCGAATTTCTTCGAGATAGAATTCAGGAGGTCCGATTAGAGTCGGAGGCCTTGGCCCCACGACGCTAAGATCGCCTACCAAAACATTCCAAAATTGGGGGAGTTCATCGAGAGAGACTTTACGCAAAAATTTTCCGATGGGAGTGATCCGTGGATCGTCTTTGAATTTTTGGAAGATTTCCCACTCCATTCTTAAGCTGGCATCTGTCTGCAAAAGAGACTTTAGCCGCTCTTCAGCATCTACGAACATCGTCCGAAATTTTAAGCAGTGGATCACCTTGCCGCCTCTTCCAAGTCGAGAACTCTTGTAGAAAATCGGTCCTGGCGAGGTGCATTTGACAAAGAGCGCCAAAAGAAAGATACAGGGAGAAAAGGCCAAGAGAAAGAGTCCGCTAAAAGCGATATCAAACGCTCGTTTTACCGGGTCGTGCTGAACTTTTGTGGAAAAACTTCTCAAAGAGGTGAGGAGTTCTTTTTCACGGGGTCTCGACCGTATTTTCATTGTGCGCATGATCTAATAATTTCTTATTAGGAGTTTTGCGTCAAGATGTCTGGAAGATATCCGGGGTGCCGACATCGGTTGCGGCCATCGAAACGAGAATAAACAATATCAATAAGTTAAATAAATTATTATATGTTGTTTTTAATAAAATTAAAACGATGTAATTGACGATAATTCATTGCAAAGAAATTGTCATAAGTGAAATATTTGATGCGCATGTGTTTCATACAGCTATTGAAGCTGCTAAAAATGATGGAAAGGAGTTGGATAAAATAAACGGAACTTTTGGAACAGGGTTATCCGGGTGGTTTGGAGCTTTCGTCTATACTTATCCAGAGGATAAATACAAAGATATGAGAAAGTTTTTAACAACAGATTATCTAGGTGGATTCTGCTTAAATGATGAAGATATTGTGTCTGTTTTTAAACATCCTTTAAGTACTCAAAAAAGTATATTGAACTCGCTAATACCTCGGGCAATTCAAGAGAACGGCCGTCGCCTTGACTGCTTTGATGGGGTCTTACCGATTGCCTATTCAAAATTTGATCTTGTTCCTGTCGCAAGGATGGGATTCAACCCTGCCTATAAACCAGACGATTGGAACTTTGCTCGCGATAAAAGCCCCGATATTATTTATATGGCATACCAGAAAGATCAAGCACCATACAAAAATGATTTAAATAAGAGAAGAGAGTGGGTTGATGAAGTTATCAAACAACTGCCTTATTCATCATCTGATGATGTGGAAAATATACAAAAGAATTCAATCATAAATTAGAGGTTTTTATGTTGTCAGTCAGTCAACAAATTGCGCAAAAAACTGAAGTAGCATATCAAATATATGCTCAACCAGAAATAAAATATGTGTCAACAAATATGATCAATCAACAAACAACAACACAAAAAACTGTTGATATTTATAAAGAGACTAGAAAAACAACTGAACCTATGCCAAAGACACAAGAAAACAAAGAATCAGATCGAGAAATCTATATCAAAATAATTATGGATAAGAAAGGGGTCTGCAGAGAGGTTGCGGAGAAGGAATATGAGTTTTTCTTGTCCTAGTCAATCTTTTCATTAACGACACGCCCTAGGGCCAAACCTTAAAAATTTTGAAGGTTGTGTACTAATTCTCTGTGGTTAAAAAAATTCTACTGTAAAATGTCCGGGGTGCCGATGCTGATATAGTCAAAGCCGCGCGCTTTCATGTCGAATGGCTTATATTGGTTGCGGCCGTCGAAGAAGGCCAAGCCTTTCATCGAGTCCTTGATCGGTTTAAAGTCGACAAGGCGAAACTGTTTCCATTCGGTCATTAAGGCAATTGCGTCGGCGCCATAAGCTGCTTCCATCTCATTGGCACACCAGGTGATCGCTTTTGTTCCTTGGAGGAGTTTTTGCGCGTTGGGAATAGCCACTGGATCAAAGAGACGTAAGTGGGCGCCCTCTTTGAGGAGCTGTGCGATAAACTCCATCGACGGAGCTTCTCTCATGTCATCGGTATCTGGTTTAAAAGAAAGACCCCAGACGGCAATCGTTTTTCCTTTTAACCCTCCGCGAGAGGAAAAATAATTGATCATTTTTTTGCCGAGGAGCTTTTTCTGTCGAATATTGACCCGATCGACCGCTTCCATAATAGAAGGGTCTACATCGACTTCTCTCGCCTTTGCAATCAACGCGCGGATGTCTTTGGGAAAGCAAGAGCCCCCATAGCCGATGCCGGGGTAGAGAAAGCTATACCCGATGCGCGAGTCAGAGCCGATTCCCTTTCGCACTTCATTGACGTTCGCCCCTACTTTTTTGCAGATTTCAGCGATCTCGTTCATAAAAGAAATGCGCGTTGCGAGCATTGCATTGGCCGCATACTTTGTCATTTCGGCAGAGAGGACGTCCATCGTGATGATCCGATCATGGCTGAGCGTAAAGGCAGAGTAGAGCTCCTTCATCGCTTCAAGGGCTTTTGGCGTATCTGCGCCGATGATGATCCGGTCTGGCTTTAAACAATCTTGGATCGCCGCGCCTTCTTTTAAAAACTCAGGGTTCGAGACGACATCAAACGGAACTTCGATGCCCCGTTTTTTTAACGTCGCATTGATCGTCTTGGCCACAAGAGCTGCAGTCCCGACGGGAACTGTCGATTTATTCACGATGATCTTATAGCTATTCATCGCCTCGGCCACTGAGCGGGCGGCGGTTTCGACATAACTTGTATCGCAAGAGCCATCTTCTCTTGAGGGAGTTGGAACTGCGATGAAGCAAACGTCAGCCTCGTTTACACCCTTTTTATAATCAGTAGTAAAGGTGAGTCTTTTTTCTTTCAGATTGCGTTTGACGAGTTCTTCAAGGCCCGGTTCGTAGATCGGGATTACTCCCTGATGTAATTTCTGAATTTTTTCCGCATCGATATCGAGACCAATGACCGTGTGTCCCATCTCCGCAAAGCATGCACCCGATACCAACCCAACATAACCTGTTCCAATGATCAAAATGTGCATTCTGCAATCTCCACAAAAAAGACAAATCTAACCACAGAAGAGAATAACAGGCAAGGAATCGCGCACTTCTTGGGCAAATGACAAAATTAACGAAAGAACGATATAGATCTCGACTTGAATCTTGTCATTGACGAAGCGATCAAGGCCATGCTTCAAACTGGGCAGTTCTCTGAAGTCGATTTATTCCAAATTTAGGTCACTAAATAGAGGACGTAAGCTTGCCGTTAGAGAGGCAGAGGCTGCGGTCGCAGCGGGCGGCGATCTCTTTGTCGTGCGTGACTAGGATGAGTGTTTTTTTCGAAGAGCGGACGAGATCGAAAAGAAGGTTGGTGACGAGTTCTTGGTTTTGCTGATCGAGGCTGCCTGAGGGCTCGTCGGCAAAGAGGATGTTTGGATCGTTGCACAGCGCGCGAGCGATTGCAACGCGCTGCCGCTCGCCTCCAGAGAGGAGTTTGGCGGGGAAGTGGCCCCTAGTTTCTAGTCCGACTAGAGAGAGCAGCTCTAGCCCTTTTTTTTTGTCGTAGGGCTTTCTTGCAATACGGGCGGGCATCAAGACGTTTTCAAGCGCTGTGAAGTCTTCGAGGAGGTTAAATGCTTGGAAGATAAAGCCCATTTGGCTGTTGCGATAGGCGGGCGCTGTTTTCGGATGGAAGGATTTGCCGGCGATGAGAAGCTGGCCGCTATCGAAGGGCTCTAGGGTGCCAAGGATGTGAAGGAGTGTTGTCTTTCCAACGCCGGACTTTCCTGTAATTGCAATCGATTCTCCAGCGCAAATATCGAGCGAGATGTCGGAGAGGATTTCTACAGGCTCTGGCGTGTTGAATGTCTTTCGGAGGTGGGAGGCAGAGAGGATCATTCAGACCTCAACACTTGCGAGGGGCGGATCTTGCTCGCCCGAATAGCGGGGATCAGGCCTGCTAGAGAAGAGAGAATCGGCGTTGCGATGAGGACGAAGCGAAGCGCATCGAGACTTAAGGAGTTGGGTAAATGCTGCCCAAAGAAGGCGGGATTAAACGCGCTTCTTCCTTGGATTGCGCTTAAGAAAGAGACGACCGAGCTCAAATGATGGAGAGTAAAAAGAGCGAGAAGGGTGCCGAAAAGGCAGCCCAAAAGGCCCATCAATGTGCCAGAAAGAGCAAAGATGCCCGCAATGCTTTTAAAAGAGGCTCCCATCGATTGGAGAATGGCGATTTCCCGCTTCTTGTCGTTGACGAGCAAAATAAGCAGGGAAATGATGTTGCAGCAAGCGACGAGAAGAATGATGGCGGCAATGAGGGTGAAAAGGGTTCGATCGCTCCGAAATTGCTGCAAGAGGTCTTTCGAAAATTCATAGTCTTCAAAGGTAGCAACTGTCCAATAGTCGGATAGCCCCGCGCGCTGTAGCCTTTCTTGGAGCATTTTTTTTAAGGGTTCGACTTGGGCCAAATTTTTTGGCCAAAGGAAAAATCCATTGGTCGGACTTCCGTCGGGAGAAAAGGTCTGCGTAGAGGCATAGATCTGGCGCGTGATGGCGCCGGGAACGATGAGGCAGCGATTGCCCAGCGATAAAAATCCCGGGTCGTAAAAACCGGCGACGCGGACGGGAAGTCTTTGCTCTTGGAGAGAAGAGGCTGTTGGGATGGAATAGGCTAAAAATCCTTTATCGCCGAGAAGAACCCCGCTATCGCGGTAACTTTTTGGAAGAAGAATCGGGGATTCAGTTCCTTCTGGGAGGTGGATTTTGCCACTTTTAAGTTCAGCGCGATAGGTATCCGTTGGCGACGAGGCGACGAGCAGGTCTGCCAGGTGAGGGTTTTCGTCTGGCATGGAGAGGAGATAGCTCATTTGAGAAAGGGAGGCAATGCGCCCTTCTCTTTCCATATCGAGCTTTAAGAGAGCTCCGCTAATCTCGTAATCTTGATAGGCAAGGCCTGGAAACTCTTTTTTCAACCCCTCTACTTCAGCGACTGCATCTTTGACCGGATCGAGAAAGATGCCCTCTTTGAGTTCGGGTTTGGCCCAATAGAAGGGCACTTCTGCGTCGATCTCTTCAGAATAGGGATTGGACAGGGGGGATTCAGCCTTCTCTCCGAGCGTCTTTAGCGAGTAATTGGAAAGAGAGGCTAGGGCATCGATCTGGTAAAAATAGGAGCGGTAATACTTTTCTGTGGGGGAGAGACGAAGAGGGGCGTAGAGAGAAGTGAGCTTCTGGAGCCAATTCTTTTCTATCCCCGCTGTAACAGAGAGAAAAACGAGCACGAGCCAAACGACCAGCGATATGACAGCCACAGACATCAGCGACACGAGGGCAGTCGATAGCGATTTTCGCTTAGGAAGTAAATATTTAAGAGCTACCCGCAGCTCGAACAAGGTTGAACCTATTTATTGAGGTTCTTATTTCGCTTCTTTGAACGTCACGTGGCGGCGGAGAGATTTGTCGAATTTTTTCAATTCCAATCGTTCCGTCGTATTTCGTTTATTTTTGATTGTCCAGTAGCACTGATCTGATTCGGTGCTCTTTAAGCGGATGATTTCGCGTGCGCCTTTTTTTGCCATAGATAACTCTCCAAAAATGATAGAGCAAGTCTATCCTAACCACTAGTTTTACGCAATTGGAATGCGCGTCATCGCCTCGAGATCGAAGGGAGAAGAGACGGGGTTGTTAAGAAATTTTTCATAGCCGAGGCCTGCGATCATAGCGCCGTTATCGAGTGTTAGCTCGAAAGTGGGAAAATGGACATTGTGATGGGGAAATTCTCTCGCAAAAAGGGTTCTTAGTCGCTCATTATTGCAGACGCCGCCGCCTAAAAAAATCGAACGGCAGGGGAACATTTTGGCGGCTAATTTTGCCTTGTCGAGAATGTCGCAAAGAGCCGTTTCTTGAAAAGAAGCCGCTAGATCTCTTTTTTCCTGATCTGTGAGATGTCGATCCTCTGTGGCATTTTGCCCTTTCATAGCGTAGAGGACGCTCGTCTTTAGCCCTGAAAACGAGAAGTCTAAGGGGCTTTTTTTGACCTTGCCCGCAGTGAGAGGAAATGCTTTTGGATTGCCCAGTTTAGCTAGAGCTTCGACATGAGGGCCTCCAGGATAAGGGAGCTTAAGAAGGGTGGCTACTTTATCAAAGGCTTCGCCGATCGCATCGTCCACCGTTGTCCCAATCCGCTCGTAGTCTCCTACGGCGTTGATTTTCAAAAGAAGAGTATGTCCTCCTGAAAGAACAAGACCTAATGCGGGGAAAGAGATTGGTTCTGGAGCTTGCATCATTGCAGCATAAAGATGAGCTTCGACGTGGTTCACGCCGATCCAAGGTTTATTCCAGGCTAGCGACAGCCCCTTGGCAAATTGGAGCCCGACGAGGAGCGAGCCGATGAGGCCCGGCCCTTTGGCCACGGCGATCAGATCGATTTGTTCTGGCAGGAGGGAGGCTTTTTCTAAGGCTTCCTCGACGACAGGCATAATCGCTTCAAGGTGCCTTCGCGAGGCAAGCTCTGGGAAGACGCCGCCGTAGCGGACGTGAATGTCTGCGGAAGAGGCGACGACGTTCGAGAGGATTTTGCGGCCATCTTTGACGATCGCCGCTCCTGTTTCATCGCAAGTGCTTTCAATGCCTAGTACGTACATTAGGCGGCTATTATCGCTAGAAAAAGCGCAAAATAGCAAGAAGAATTAGGGCTTAAGCAACGCTGTCAATTGATCGGGCGATAGATGTAGTGTTGCAGAGATTTTTTGATGTGACATTCCTTGAACCCGTAGCATTTCTGCTGCAAAAACTACTTCGTCTACGTCTACTAGAGGTAGGCCAAAAGGGGTTTTGCATGCATAGGATATAGAGGAAGTTATGGAGGTTGATTCATCTTCTTGTTGTTCGTTAAAATAACCTTCCTTTTCGTCGAACTCTTCTGGGAGGGGAGCTCTGACATGTGAGGCGCAATATGAGATTTTGGTTGGAGTATCGGCGCAAACGCCAAGCGCATAGGCGATCATTTCCCCTATGGCAAGGAGAACGACGGGGAGGAGTGTAAACGCTGCGATTTTTGCGGCAGTAGAGGCGAATGTGCATTCTGTGCTGATTACTTGATCGAGAAGGGCGTGTGTATATTTAAAATAAGTATAATTATTTGACGTGCTTTCTGGTACTGACATAATGTGTCATTGGTTTGTTTATGTCATTATTATAATACAAAGTGTATTAATTTTTCATTAGAAATGATTAATTTAATTATTGTAATTATAATTTACAGATGAAGTAAAGTTTTTACTCGTCGTGCATAGGGAGAAAAGCCCGCCAAAAATTGTTTCTAAGATAGCAAATGGAATGATTACAAACGTTGCGATTTTTGCAATTGTAGAAGTCAGTGTGCACTCTGTGCTTACGATCTGATTGAGAAACTCTTCTGTATATTGAAAATATTTATAATTACTTATCATAGAAGCCTAGCGGCAGGAGGGTCGAGGATCCAGAGCGCCTTATGTTCGGGGGTGCCGATGGCGCTTGCTGGGAAGGGGGAGATGATGGCGGCCTGGAGGACGAGGGGGACGATCGCCTGTTTGGCTTCGCCAGCAACGAAGAGGAGGGCTTGGCGGCTCTCGTTGATGCAGGGAAGGGTGAAGGTCATGCGCCAAGTATTTTTTTCAAGAAGGTGGTTTGCGATGACGAGTTTGCTCTTTTCTTGGAGGGCTGCTGTTTTTGGGAAGAGCGATGCGGTATGGCCATCTTCGCCAAGGCCGAGCATGACGAGGTCGAAAAGGTGGGGACCGAGTGTCCTTTGAATGGTGTCTTCATAGTCGGCGGCGTTTTTTTCAATGGAGGTTTCCGCTTTCATACGAAAAATTTGAGAGGGGGGGATAGGAAGGGATTGGAGGTCGCGCATAGCTGAGCCGTAATTGCTGTCGGGATGGGTTGGGGGGACGGCTCTTTCATCGCTCCAAAAGAGGAGGACTTTGGTCCAATCGATGCTGTTTTTATAGGTGGTGGCAAGGAGCTGGTAGATGGCTTTTGGCGAGGCGCCGCCAGAGAGGGCGACGGCAAAACGGCCCCTTTCTTGGATGGAGCGCTTGGCCGTGTGGATCCAGTGCTCGGCGGCAAAGGCGAGGCAATCGCTGGAGATGATCAGGTCGCGGCGCGCGTCCCAAGATTGGATGGTGTTTTTTAACATTTCAGCCCTTTTAACATTTCAAGATAATGGGCGCTAGTCCCTTTCATGCAGATCTCTTTGACAAGGGATTGGCCAGTGGCCGTTTGCCCGAGGACGAATTGATAGGGAAGATCGCATTGGCTTAGAGAGGAGATTTGAATGGTTACGTAATGGTACCTCTCGGGGATGCGCGCGCAAGTGAAGACTTCCTTTTTTTTCGTCGTGAGCTCTACAGAGATGATCGTGCCGGGCCCTAATTTTTCCCACTGCGCCTTTTCGATCGAAGCAGTGAGGTCTTTAAAGGTGAACGCAAGATCTTTGGTGGCTTTTAGAAATGTCCATTTGAGCCTGCAAGAGAGCCATGAGAGTAAATAGATGGATTGGATTTTTAGGTGACAGAAAAATTCGGTCGGCCTTGCATTGTAGAGGATGTGAAGGGTGCTGATATTTTGGAGTTGCTCAAGTCGATCTTTGCTGTCGAAGAGGGCAGCGAGAAGATCGCGCCACCCTTCTGTGCGCGCCCAGTTTAGGTCGGCAACGTCATATCCTTTTTCGTTTAAGGCGAGAACGGTTTTTGAGAACGCAAGTAAATCGTCGGCAGACTCTGAGTCGAAGATGATCCGATTGACGAGTCTTTTTAAGGGTTCGAAGAGAGGATGTGGAATAGAGGCATCTTCTGTCCAAAGAAGTGTAACGGGGAGATCTGGGATGAGGTGCGGCAATAGCAAATAAGGGACTTTTTCGAGTTCTTTTCCCGCAACGCCGATATCGATGTGATCGCATGCGATGGAGCTTTCTGTCGCAGAGGCCATGACGACAGAGACGGCTGTTTTTAAGTAGGAGTCTTTGGCGCTTGGGTCTTCTGAGATAAAGAGGACGCGGCAGGGGAATTTATCGATCACTTTTTGAACGATGCTGCGGATGTAATCGGTTCGTTCTGAATAGCGGTTAAAGACGATGAGGTTGAAAAGGCAAGCGCGCATTTTATTTTCTTGGCCGAGCTTTTCCCAAATCTCTTTGAGCCGCTCTTCAATGGCTTCGGGCTTGACTATTTGCTGGATGCTCACAGAATTCTCCAGCTTCGGCCATCTTTTGCGATCATCTCATCGGCTTCTTTTGGTCCCCACGAGCCGCAAGGATAGTTGGGGAAGTGTTTGGGCGGATGGGCGGCCCAATACTCGAGAACGGGGGTGAGAATCGACCACGATTCTGAAACTTCGTCGCTCCGGGCAAAGAGGGTGCTATCGCCCAAAATGCACTCCCAAATGAGCCGCTCGTAGGCTTCTGGAGGGGTTTGTCCAAAATAAGAGCCGTAGCGAAAGTCCATTTTCACGGGCTGAATCGGGCTCGAGGGGCCTGGCACTTTGCAATTGATCCGCATGGCGATCCCTTCGTCGGGTTGGATCCTCATGGCCAAAACGTTCGGGAGGTTGGGGTGTTCTCTTTGCTGGAAAAGAACGCCGGGAGCGTCTTTGAAGATGATGGCGATTTCAGTGCCTCTTTTGGGAAGCCGTTTGCCTCCGCGAAGATAAAAAGGGACTCCGGCCCAACGCCAGTTATCGATGAAAAGGCGCATGGCGAGAAATGTTTCGATGGGAGAATCTTTGTGGACGTCTTTTTCTTGGCGGTAGCCGGCTGCAGATTGACCGTTGATAAATCCTGGGCCATATTGTCCGCGGACAACCCACTCTTTAAAGTCTGCTTCAGTGAGAGGGCGAACCGATTGGAGCACTTTGACTTTCTCATCGCGGATGCCGCTGGCCGAGAGGTTGACAGGAGGTTCCATCGCAACGTGGGATAGGAGCTGCATCATGTGGTTTTGCACGATGTCGCGAAGGAGGCCTTCTTCTTCAAAGAAGTTGCCGCGCGAGCCGATGCCGATCTCTTCGGCGACAGTGATTTGCACATGGTCGATGTGTTTATAATTCCAGAGCGATTCGAAGATGGAGTTGGCAAAGCGGAAGACCAAGAGATTTTGAACGGTTTCTTTGCCGAGGTAATGGTCGATTCGATAGGTTTGGGATTCGTCGAGATTTTCTGAGATTTGGGCTTGAAGAGCTGCGGCCGATGCGAGGTCGTGGCCAAAGGGTTTTTCGATGATCACGCGAGACCATTTTGTGTGATCGTGCGGATCGTAGATCATCCCATGTTTTTTTAGCTTTTCGATGATCATCGGAAAGTATTTCGGCTGTACGGAGAGATAAAAGACGCGGTTTGCGCGTGTGGCAAACTGGGAGTCGAGCTGTTTTAGAAAGGATGCCAGACGAACGTAGCCCGCATCATCGTCAAATTCCGACTGGTGGTAGAAGATTTGTTCGTGAAAGTTTTGCCAAAACCCTTCGTCGATCGGTTTAATCCGGGAAAAGGTGCTGATGTCTTTTTTCACATCTTGGCGAAACTCTTCGTGCGTTTTTTCGCGGCGCGCAAAACCGACGCAGGCAAAATTGGGGGGGAGGAGGCCGTCTTTTCCCAGGTTATAGAGAGCGGGGGCGAGTTTGCGGCTGGTAAGGTCTCCCGTTGCGCCAAAAATCACGAGGATGCACGGATCGATATTTCGGGTCGTGTGGCCCTCTTCAGAGAGTGGATGATTATTACTTTGCATATTCAAACATCCTTTCAAGGGTCTTTGCGGCCCGCTTTCTGATGCTGGGCTCGATGTCTATGAGTTGATGAGGTTTTGGATTTTCAAGGGCTTCTTCAATGGCGGCAAGAGAGTTCGATCGCATGTATTTGCAGAGTGTGCAGCCGCCGACAAGGCGCGCCTCTGGCACTTCTGCATTGACGCGAGAGGCGACGCCGCATTCGGTCAAAAGAAGGAAGGGGCGTTTTTCCACTTGGCGCTCTTCGACAAATTTTTGCATATCGCTTGTAGAGCCGATCATATCCGCTTTTGCAATTACCTCTGGCTTGCATTCAGGATGGGCAATCACGATCGCATTTTCGTGCTGCATGCGAAGAAGGTCGATCGCCTCCGGCTCAAATTCTTCGTGGACGTAGCAGGAGCCAGGATAGACGAGGATCTCTTTTTCAATCCCTCGTTTTTTGAGCCAATTTTTGGCGTTTTCCCCCATGTACTGGTCGGGAAGGAAATAGATCTTGTCGTTGGGGATTTTTTCTAAGATGCGATAGACGTTCGACGAGGTGACGCAGATATCTGAGGCCGCTTTTACAGCGGCCGTGGTGTTGATGTAGCAGACAAAGGTGTGGTGGGGATGTTTATCTCGGAGGCGTAGCACGGTCTTTTCATCGATGCTGTCGGCAAGAGAGCATCCTCCATTGGGATTGGGGTCGATGACTGTCTTGTCGGGATTTAAGATTTTGGCGGTTTCTGCCATGAACCGAACGGAGGGAAAGACGATGGTGTCTGCAGTTGTTTGGCAGGCGGCTTTTGAGAGAGCGTAAGAATCGCCTACGTGGTCGGCCACGCCATAGACGATGTCTGGATGGACGTAGGTGTGGGCGAGGATAACGGCGTTTTTTTCTTGTTTAAGCTCTAAGATGCGGTTGATAGATGGGGCAAGAGAGCGACATTTTTCTAAGGAATATCTGCAAAGGGGATGGTCGACAATAATCTTAGAAAGCTTTTCATAAAGACTTTCGGGAGTCATAAGTAGTCGAGGTATCCTTGCAAAAGCATTGTAGCTGCCGTTACGTCCATCTTCTCTGTTCTTGATTTTCTCTTCAAATGAATCTCTCTTAAACTCTGATCTGCGATTTTGCTGGAAAACCGCTCGTCGATTAGTTTGATAGGCGTCTGGCTCAATGTTTCTAGTTCTTTGGCAAAGAGCTTTACGGCAATGGCTGAGTCTCCTTCTTTCCCGTTTAAAAGAAGGGGAAGGCCTACGAGGATGAGCTCTACTTGTTTTGAAGCGAGGACTTTGGCTACAACGGCCGCTCCCTGTTTTCCTCCGGGAACTGTCAAGAGGGGCAGGGCAACTTTTTTACGCTCGTCGGAAAGGGCGATTCCAATTCGTTTTGCTCCCCAGTCAATCGCTGCGATTCTCATGCTTTGACTAATGTTTGGATAAAGTCTCGGAAGAGGGGATGGGGTTCGAGCGGTTTGGATTTGAATTCTGGATGGAATTGGACTCCAAGCATCCATGGATGACCTGCAATCTCGGAGATTTCGCAGAGAAGGCCATCTTCCATTGTCCCTGAAAAGACCATGCCCGCTTTTTCAAAGGCATCTTTGTAGGTGTTATTGAATTCATAGCGGTGGCGATGCCGCTCATGAATGAGTCCTTTTCCATAGCAGTTGTAAGCGAGGGTATTGGGTTTGAGCGCGCAAGGATAAGATCCTAGACGCATCGTACCGCCGAGCTCTTTGATTCCTCTTTGCTCGGAGAGCATCGAGATGACTGGATCGGTTGTATTGGGGTTTACTTCTGTCGAATGGGAGTCGTTTAGGTGCAGCACATGGCGCGCAAACTCGACGATCATGACCTGCATGCCGAGGCAGAGTCCAAAATAGGGGATTTTCTTTTCGCGGCAATACTTTGCCGTCAGTACTTTTCCTTCCCAGCCCCGTTCACCAAAACCTCCCGGGACGAGGTATCCATCGCAGCCGCCAATCGCTTTTTCTACGTCTCCATTTTCGACGATCCGATCGGATTCAAACTTGCGGATTTTGAGGTGAACGCCTGCGGCGATTGCGGCGTGGTGCAGAGCTTCAAAGACCGATTTATAGGCGTCTTGATGCTCCATGTATTTTCCGACGATGCCGACAGTGATGGTGGCTTTTGGGTGTAAAATGACTTGCAGCATTTTTTCCCACTCCGAAAGATCTGCTTTTTTTGCATCTAACTCAAGCATTTTGCAAATCTTTGCATCGAGCCCTTGCCTGTGTAAATCAAGCGGCACTTCGTAGATGCTAGTGGCTACGTCTTTTTCGTCGATGACGGCGTCTACAGGGACGCTGCAAAAGAGGGAAATTTTCGCCTTGAGCTCATCGGAGAGGGCATTTTCACAGCGGCAGAGGATGATATCGGGCATGATCCCAATTTCGCGAAGCACCTGTACGGAGTGTTGGGTCGGTTTTGTCTTTACCTCTCCAGCGGCTTTCAAATAGGGGACGTAGGTGAGGTGGATATTGATGCAGTCTTTTGGCCGCTCATACCGAAATTGGCGGATCGCTTCTAAAAAGGGGAGCGATTCGATGTCGCCGACAGTGCCGCCGATTTCAACGATGACGACTTGGGTTTTCGGGTCTTGGCGCGATACAGCGAGGATTTTCGCTTTGATCTCATCGGTGACATGCGGGATGACTTGCACGGTCTTGCCGAGATAATCGCCGCGCCGCTCTTTTTTGATTACGGTGTCGTAAATTTGCCCAGAGGTCGCATTGGAGGCTCTAGAAAGAGGAGTATGGGTAAAGCGATAGTAATGGCCGAGATCGAGATCTGTTTCGGCTCCATCATCGGTCACGTACACTTCGCCGTGCTGAAATGGATTCATCGTTCCGGGGTCGACGTTGAGGTAAGGATCGAGTTTCAAAATGGCAATGTGCTGCCCGCGGCACTCCAAAAGGGTTCCAATGGCAGCGGAAGTAAGTCCTTTCCCAAGAGAGGAGACCACGCCCCCTGTAACAAAGATATATTTAACCCGAGAGGTCAAAAGGTGACAGTCTCCTTGCTGCGGCTTCTCCATATCAATCCTCCCTCGTCGACCATGGTTCTACCATGGCTTCCTCATTCGGACCGGTTATGCTTTGATCTGGCTTTGCCTCGCTGGCGGACATTGTCATCTTTTGATCCCTCGGGTTAATTTAACCGACATTGGCTTTTTCCTTTTCTAGAAACTTAACTAACTGGGTCAGATCGGCCGGTGTGTCGATGCCAATAGTTGTTTCTTCAACGATTGCAACCTTGATCCGGTAGCCATGTTCTAGCGCTTTTAATTGTTCCAAATCCTCCATCTTTTGGAGAGGGCTGGCTGGAAGATGGGAGTATTTTAAAAGAAAATCTCTTCGGAAGCAATAAAGACCGATATGCTGCAATGCTTTTGGGGGCAATCCGGTCTTGCAATAGGGGAGGGGGGAGCGGCTAAAGTAGAGGGCGTTGCCGTGGAGATCGAGCACTGTTTTGACCACATGCGGGGAGAAAAAAGCTTCTTTTTCAGTCAATGGGGCTGCGACAGTCGACATGACAGCTTCTGGGTCGGAGAGGAGGATGTCGACAGCGGCTTTTAGGGTTGCCCGCGCAATCAATGGGTGGTCGCCTTGCAAATTGACGACGATTTCGACGCCCTCTAGGGCTGGGGTTTTCTCGACTGCTTCGGCGATCCGATCTGTCCCGTTGAGGTGAGATGGATCTGTCCAAATGGCAGAGGCGCCCACTTCCTCCACATGCCTTGCAATGCGCTCATCGTCGGTCGCTATGAAAAGCTGCTCCGGCTCAAAGGCGCCGAGGGCCGACTCAATCGTTCTTTGCAAGACCGTCTTGCCGAGGGCCTTTGCGAGGAGTTTTCCCGGAAAGCGGGAACTATTGTATCTAGCAGGGATCAAACAAGCGATTTTCATAAGCTTTTAACTTTATTTTGTTCTGAAATATACTTCAACAATTTACCAATTGATGGGAGCGCCGATCTCAATCGGAAGAAATGTGTCGAAGGGGAGCTTTTTTTCTTTCATAGCTAGATAAAGATCGTAGGGAGGCCTCTCAAGAGGCTCATCAGAGAGGCGAAAGGTATTCCAATGCATCCCCAAACTAAAGCGGGACTTGACGTCGAGGTGAATCTCGACCGCTTCATAGGGACTGCAGTGGACTGGGGACATGAATTTTTTCGGCACATATGTGCCTATGGGAATGAGGCTGAGGTCGATCTTGGGAAAACGCTTCCCAATCTGTTTGAAATGGAAGGGATTATATCCGGTATCTCCGACAAAATAGAATGTCTTGCCGGTAGCTATCTCCTCAACGACGTATCCATTCCAAAGAGTTTTGTTCTTGTCAAAGAGGGTGCGTCCGGAAAAATGTTGCGAAGGGACGGCGGTAATCCGATGCCCTTCTCCTTCCCAGGTTTGCCACCAATCGAGCTCATGGCAAGAGATGCCGCGCCGCTTAAACCAGGGCGAGAGTCTTTTGGGCACGAACCACTGGAGATGAGGTTGCAGGGAAAAGAGTGTTTGGATGGCGCGGTCGTCGAGGTGGTCGTAATGGTTGTGCGAGATTAAGATCGCTGTTAATTTCGGCAGCGCCTGGAGCGAAAAAGGGGGGCTACTTTTCCTAGCAAATACTTGCAAAGGGACAGGAGAACAGTATTGATTCCAAACCGGGTCAGTGAGAAATTTTCCCGCCCCTGTATCGACCAAATAAGTGCTGTGCCCAACCCAGACAGCGGAGGGGTTGGATGGATTGTAAAGCTTGAGGGAAGAAGGGTAAGAAAAGATGTCTGGAGGTGGCTCGGTGAGATCTAGATCGTTGTATTTGCCCATTTTCCAAAGCACAAAATCCCAAAAGCCTCTAAGCTCTTCTTTTAAGTGCTGGTTGACGAATCGGCCGTCTTGCTCAGGACAGGGTGAATATTCTTCTCGCATAACCGCAAAATAAACAATTTACATTTTCGCACAAGAGTCATTCTCTCTGTTTGTTTTTAAATTGCTAATAATTAAGTATTTAAGGTGAGAAATCTCGTGTAGGGCAAGCTTTTTAAGGTTCTTTGTGGTATAGTCGGGTCAAATCTATGAAACATTCTTCGAGCCTAACACGGCATCCGGAGGGAAGCATCCGGGAGTTGTGGAGTATATCATTGCCTTTAATGATATCCACATTCGCTTCTCTTTTGATGATTTTTACAGACCGGATTTTCCTTGCGCACTATTCGCTGTCGTCGCTCAATGCGTCGGTCAATGCGGGTACGATCGCGTGGGCGATGATGGGCGGATTCGGTATGATCACGGCCATGTCGGAAGTGTTTGTCGCTCAATATAATGGCGCTAAGAGATACGATAAGCTCGGCGTGCCTGTCTGGCAAATGATTTGGCTCGCTTTCTTTTCCCTCGTTCTTTTTATTCCGCTCGGGCTTTGGGGCGGGCCCGCTATTTTTGCCGGCGACGCTTACGCTTCCTCAGAAATTACCTACTTCCGCTGGCTCATGTTCTTTGGCCCGAGCTATGCCCTTTTGACCTCTTTTGCAGGATTTTTTATTGGTCAGGGGAGAACTGCTGTGATGATTTGGCTCGCGATCTTTGCGAACCTCGTCAATATTTGCCTCGATTGGGCGTTGATTTTTGGCGTGCCCGGCTTTGTTCCAGAACTTGGGATCCAGGGGGCGGCCATCGCTACTTGCACTGGCTATTTTCTAGAAGCTGCAATGCTTGCATTCCTTTTCCTTCGCAAGAGGAATCGGGATAATTTTGGCACCGGCAATTGGAAATTTGATTGGAAGGAGATGAGTCGATGTCTTCGAGTCGGCATCCCGCAAGGAATTTTTTGCTGCCTTGAGATTGTAGGCTGGGCTGTGTTCTTTTGGATGATGACTTCCCTTTCTGAAAAGCACATCACTATTTCGAGCATTTGCCAAAGCTTTACGATCCTCCTCTCTTTTTTCTGCGACGGTCTGAGTCGTGGAAGCGCTGCTGTTGCGGGAAATATGATCGGCGCAGGCAAACAAGAACTGATCTCCAAGGTCCTCAGGGCGGGCACAGTCTTACTTCTTTGCTTTGCGTTCGTGACAGCGATTTTTCTCGTCGTTGATCCGCAAGATACTGTGCGTCTTTTATTCTTCGAGCATTCAGAATCGATCGATCCTTCTATGCTCGCCACGCTAAAGACTTGCATGACTTGTGCGTTTATCTACATGTTCTTTGAAGGGTTTCGCTGGACCCTTTCGGGGATTCTCGTCGCTGCGGGAGACACTCTCTTTTTGCTCATAGCCGGATCTCTTTCGGTTTGGATTTTCTTACTGCTGCCCGTCTATCTCATCGTCGTGCGCCAAAACCTTCCAGTAGAAACCGCCTGGATTCTTACAGTCTTCTATAGCATGCTCCTTCTCGGCGTCTATTGGGTCCGCTTCAAACGCGGCGCTTGGAGAAGCATCGAGTTAATCAAAGAAAAGACTCAGCTAGAAACCGATTTCGAATAAGAGAGTGTGATCGGGCAAGAGTCTGTGAGCTCGGGGTCGCCGAAAAATTGGATCGGCCCAGGGTAAATGTAATGATCGTCAATTTCCCAATCTGTTTTCTTTCGGAGATAATGTAAATACGGCGCGCCTTTCAGGTCTACGAGTGCTTTTTCGATCACTGGCTTCCGTTTTGCATGCCGCACTTCCAGGCGCATGAGTTGGACGATAGGGACAAATTTCATCTCCCACTGATCGGCGGATTTAGAGAGATTGCGGATCGCGCAGATAACCCCCGTAAGACCTTCCTCTGCTCCTAGCGCAGCTAGGCGTCCCAATGCATATCCATAATTCGCATCGAAGTTAGAAGGTAGGCACGATCTCCCTTCATAGCCAAAAAAATGCTGCAGTGCATTGAAGGAGCCTTTAAAGGAAAGTTCCTTGAGCCGTGTTTTGACAAGATCGACAAAGAGGGTCTCTGTTTCAATTTGAGACACATTGATATTTCCATGCGGATCGCGCTCTAAAAGGAGCTGCGCTTGGATTCTCTCTGGCAGCTTTAAATAGGTTTGTCTCTCTTCTTTTTTCAAAAGAGGGACGACGTTTTCTATAGGGGCGTTCCCTTCGGCTAAAAGATGATTTAGCGCCGCGATTAAATTTCGCATTTCTGGGATAAATTCGATGATCCCTTCTGGGATGAGCACGATACCGTACTCTTTTTTTGCCCTGTATCTTTGCACGATCAAATCGACAATCCTTTGTACGATCTCTTCGAGTGTCAGTTTTTCTTCCCCAATCAGCGTTAAATTGACTTGCACTGCAAGGGCGCATTCGAGGGCGATGTGGGAGGCAGATCTTCCCATCAGCTTGATGAAGTGGTAATACTTTTTCGAAGAAAGCGCATCGCGCGCAATATTTCCAATCAGTTCCGAATAGGTTTTACACGCGCTATCAAAGCCAAAGGAAATATCGATGTCTTTACTGCGAAGATCTCCATCGATTGTCTTCGGTACTCCAATGACTTTTGTGTGGAGCCCTTGCTGCAAAAAATATTCCGCAAGCACTGCGCTATTGGTGTTTGAATCATCGCCGCCGATCACTACAATCGCATCTAAGCGATGGTGCTTTACAGTAGAGGCCGCTTTTTTTAGTTGCTCGTCCGTTTCTACTTTTGTTCTTCCCGTTCCAATGAGATCAAATCCACCTTGATTGCGGACGCTATCGATCTGCGGTTTTTTTAGTTCGATGTATTGATTGTCGAGAATTCCAGAAAATCCATTCAAGAAACCGATGAGGGTGGAATGAGGGGAGAGCGCATCGAATAAACCAGTCAGGACATTGTGCCCACCGGCTGCTTGTCCTCCGGAAAACATCACGCCGACTTTTAGCGTCTTGACTCCATTTGCATGCCATTTGATCACACGATAGGTTTTTCCATGAAAGGTCTTTGGGAATAGCGCTTCTAGTTCAGGCAACGCTTTATGCTCTGCAAAAGCTTCTACGGTTGCCTCTTTTAAAATCGGAGGAGTTTTAGGGAGATAGGCCAGGCGTTTTTTTTGTAAAGGGCTCATTTCAATCATAATTTTCCTCGCAACAAGACCGAATATTATACACAAACAACCTCAAAATCCAGAAAGTTATTTCAATTTTTTTTTATTTATGACAGAGTGGGAATTCCAAGTACCATTTGATAAATGAAAATGAATTCACAGATTCGTGATTTCTTTCGGGTTGAAGGAAACCATGATCCTCATTTTAAAGAAGTAAGGTTCTTAAGTGAAGAGGAAAATCTTTCTTGGGAAGAGATCGAAAGAACGGGGCTTTCTAGAAGTTGGTTTGAGCTCTCGCGCGTTTCGATGGAAGACCGTGTAGAGTTCTCTCGGGAATTTTGGCTGAGTCAATTTGGATTTCATCCGAAGGCGACCGCGATTCTCGATGATTTCTTCGATCGGCTCGACGATGTGGCAGTAGTCGTATGTAGGCAGACAGAAGAAGAGCCTTGGCGAGCGGAGTTAGTATATAGCCTTGGCGATAATTCCTGTTTTTTCCGGGGGTTGCCGCCAGCAGATGATGAGGAGATTGACTGGGCAAAGAAGATGTTGTCAAAGAATTTACCACATGATTATTGGGCTTTTTTACAATTGCATAACGGATTTGGAAAATTGACAGAATTGGGATTATTGCCGCTAGAAGAGATAGAGGACGCTCAAAATCGACTGATCAATGCGTGCTTAGGGTCTGATAAATTGCTTCGCATGGGGGATGCCTGGCTCTCTCCCGACTCACTTTTCCCGTTCTATGAAGAATATGGTGTAGGAAGTTTTCAGTGTTTTAATGCAGAATGGTATCCGGGAAGCGAAATGGGAAATGTCTACTTTTCTAGTATTGAAACAACTGTTTCAGATATTAGCGATCGGAAGGTATGGTCAGAAAATCTCGCTTACCCTACATTTTTAGAATGGCTGACTGCCTTTTTAGAGGGGATGTATAGGTCATCGTAGTATGTATTTAGTGCAACATTTTTACGAGCAGCATGGGAAGTACTTAGGCCTCGTCCTGATGACGGGAGGCAGCGGTTTGTCGCGTCGGATCAATAAGCCAGAAGTACAGCGTCCGGGCCTTAGTCTTTCAGGGTATTTAAAAGGACATGTCCTTGCTAGGGTGCTCGTATTTGGAAAGCAAGAGATTGAGTATTTACGAGAAATTGATGCTAAGACAAGAGAGCTTCGCTTAGAGTCGATCTTAACCCCTTCCACTCCTTTTGTCATTATCGCCAGAGGCTGTAAGCCGTCTAAGGAGATGGTTGCGATGTGCGAAAAAAATCGGATCCCTCTTTTTAAAGCGGGTCTTACTGCGACCAATCTCTTAAGCCGGATCACTTTTCTCCTTCTCGAAGAATTTTCTCCCAGCATCACGCTGCACGGCACGTTAGTTGAGGTCTTTGGGGTCGGCGTTCTCATCCAAGGGGAGTCCTCTGTGGGAAAAAGCGAGGCGGCGCTCGGCCTCATCGAGCGAGGCCATCGGCTTATCTCAGACGATGTCGTCCGCGTCAAAAAGAAAGAAGGGGCTTACTTAGTCGGTTGCGGACCAGAGCTTACTCGCCATTTGATGGAGATTCGAGGCATTGGCATTATCAATGTCGCCCATCTCTACGGCGCTGTTTGCGTCCGCCCAGATAAAGGGATCGACATTGTCGTAAAACTCGAAGAGTGGGACGATCAACATTTTTATGATAGAGTCGGCTTAGATGACAAATTTATCGATATTTTAAGCGTTAGCGTTCCTTATCACATCTTGCCGGTCAAGCCTGGCCGCGATGTTGTCTTATTGCTCGAAACCATTGCCCTCAACCACCGCTTAAAAGATATGGGATATAACTCTGCCAAAGAATTCAATGCGAAACTCCTCGAGGCGATCGCGCGTCGTCAGAAAAAAAGGATAGAACGTGAAGCTCGTGCGTAAAGTAAAAGTGAAAAATTCTTTAGGACTGCATACTCGACCTGCTGCTGCAATCGTAAAACTTTTGCAACCATGTAAATCATCAGTTCTATTTACTTATAAAGAAGAGACGATCAATGCTCGAAGTATTATGAGCATTCTCATGCTTGCGGCGAAAAAAAATTCGCAGATTACGATCACCATTGAAGGGATAGACGCGGAGCCGACCATGGATCATCTTTGCCGAGCGTTTGAAGAAGAGTTTGGAGAAAAATAATATGGTTCCGGCCGAAGAGGTTATTCTCCGTGGGCTTCCTGTCAGTAAGGGGATTGGTATTGGGTTCCCTATTTTCTTCTCGAATTGGGAAGAAGATGTGCAGGAAGTGGAGATTTCGGACAAAGATATCGATCGAGAAGTCGATCGCTATCGGAAAGCTCTCCATCAGAGCCGCGAAGATCTAGAGCGCCTCCGAAAGATGTCGCTCCATGAAGGTCCCCCGGAAATTGTTGCGATCTTGGGAACGCACCTCGAGATGATGCAAGATCCCATGATGACCACCGTCATGGAGGATAAAATTCGGGACCTGCAGCGGAATACCGAATCGGTCTTTCACCACCTGATTGAAGAATACAAAAAAAGATTCAGCAAGCTTCAGGATAGCTATTTCCAAGAACGAGTCCGCGATCTTGTCGACGTCTCCAGGCGGATTTTAAACCATCTTTGTCCGCTTCAGCGGACCAAAATGTCAGAGATCCCGAATAATTCCATCATCCTCACCCATGAACTCGTCCCTTCGGAGACTGTGGAAGCCAATTCCTCCCTTGTCAGCGCATTTGTGACAGCGGCAGGAGGGATCACTTCCCATGCAGCCATCATCGCCCGCGCAAAAGGTATTCCATTTGTCGCCAACATCGACATCAAGCTCTTCAAGCGCATAGAACTTCAATCTCTTGTCGTCGATGGCTCACAAGGCCTTGTGATTATCAACCCAAATCGAAAAACGCTGAAAAAATACCAGGCTATCAAACGGACGCAGCAAGAGAGCTATAAACTCTTAAAAAGCTCGACCCACCTCAAAGGGGAAACGGTTGATGGGTACGAAGTGCGAATTTTTGCCAACCTAGAAAACCCGAAAGAAGTCGACCTCATTTTGAAAAATGGAGCTCTTGGCGTCGGTCTATTCCGCTCCGAATATCTCTTTTTGTCCAAAAAGGAATTCCCCTCAGAGGAAGAGCAATTTGAGATCTATAAAAAGATGGCGCGTCAACTTCGAGGTCGCCCTCTTGTCATCCGAATCTTCGATATCGGCGGCGATAAAAAAGTAGATCTTCTCCCCGAACAGCGGGATGCGAAATATTTTGCGCAAATCGGGCATGAACTCAACCCGGCCCTCGGTTGCCGCGCGATTCGCTTCCTTCTCCGCTTCCCCGAGCTTTTAGAAGCGCAACTTCGCGCGATCATCCGCGCAAGCGCATTTGGGGAGATCCACATCCTCATCCCCATGGTCTCCGACATCTCAGAGCTAAGACAAGTGCAGGCGTTTGTCAAAAAGATCTGTAAAGAGCTCAAAGAAAAAGGGATCAAGTTTGCAAAAACCATCCCCGTTGGATGTATGATCGAAGTCCCATCGAGCGCCATCATGTGCGACTCACTTGCGCAAGAGGCCGACTTTCTCTCCATTGGAACCAACGACCTTGTCCAATACGTCATGGCCGCCGATCGGAGCAATCCGCACACCGTCGAACTCTATTTCTCGACTCACCCGAGCATCCTCCGGCTCATCCGCATGGTCGTCGCCTCTTCGAACTGCGCTCGTAAACCCGTGATCCTCTGTGGAGAGTGCGCAGCAGACCCAAGCCTTATCCCGCTCCTTCTAGGCCTCGGCATTCGAGAGTTCTCCGTCGCTGTTCGCCACATCCCGATTGTCAAACACACCATTCGCAAATGGCGTATCCTCGAGGCCTGCCGCCTTGCCGAAGGAGCGCTCGAACACACCGCCGCGCAAGAGCTCAAAGAGTATCTCGCCGCAGAAACCGTTCGCTAATGATTTTCTATTGGAAGAAGGGGAATTGTCCGTAGCCGTTGTTTTGGTCTTCGGAATCTAATTTCTTAGAGGCGTCTTCAAAGGCAGCGATGATGAGGTCTTGGAGACCGTCGATATCATTGGGATTGACGCATTCTGGGCGGATGGCAATTTTTTTAAGTTGTTTCTCTCCATTGAGAGTGACTGTGACTAGACCGTTTCCAGCACTTCCCTCAACTATTTTAGTGCTGATTTGCTCGCGCGCCTGGCTAAACTGTTCTTGCATTAGTTTAGCTTGCTTTTTCATTTTGGAAAAACCGCTTCCCATAAATACTCCAATTTTTATTTAACAGTGCCCTCGAGCTCGACGGCCGCAAAGCGCATCAGTGTAGCATAATGACTCGGATGTTTGGAAGGGGGCTGGCTACTTTCGCTTTTTTGTGGCGTTGGCTTAAGGATAGGCATGCTGCTCGCCGTCAGATTTTGTGAATTTGGACTCGGAGTCGGCTGTGCTAGAGTAAAGGGAACGGCTTTGAGCTCAGGAGGAGCTTCTATTGCGGACTTTTGAACCTTGGGCAGGAGAGGTTCTTGTTTTATTTCCGGCTCTACTACTGGGGAAGGCGTTGTTTCTTGGGGCCTGAGCTCTGGAGCTTTCGCCAGGGTCTCTTGAACCTCTGGCAGGACGGGCACCTCTATCACAGGTTCTGGTTCTATCGACTCTTCTTGCTTAAGAGAAGGAGGTTCCTGCCCGCGTGTTTCTGCTAGCTTTTCTTCGAGCTCGGAGAGGCGGCGGATGAGCACTTCGATCGGGACCCGATGTTTGATGCGCAGGACCTGGAGTAAGAGGAGCTCAAGAGAGGTGCGAGGGTTAGCGCTTCGAGAAAATTGCGTCTCTGCTTTGAGAAGAAGATCGAGGATGGCCAGGCTCTGAGGCTGCGAGTAGAGCGTTGCGGCGGTACTATAGAGCGAGGCCAGAGCTGAGGTAAATCCGAGGGCCTCTTTGCCGCGTGTTTTGACCACGGCAATGTGCCTATAGTGTTCGATGAGCTCTTCGAGGAAGTGGGAGAGGTCTTTACCCGATCGAAAAAGCTCGTCGACAAGTTCAAATGCGGCGGCCAGGCGATGTTCTCCAAAGGCTCGATCGAGGGAGAAGAAGAGATCTTGCGGGACGAGGCCAAGCGCTGCTCTTACATCGGCGGCGGTGATGGCGGCATCGGAAAAGCAGAGGATTTGATCGAAGAGCGATTCGGCATCGCGAAGAGATCCATCTGCGTGGTGGGCAAGGAGGTGGATCGCCTCCATTTCAACAGCTCGATTGAGATCCTTTGCAATGGCCTCGAGTTTGGCGACGATTTGAGAGGGGAGAAGGCGGCCGAGATCGAAGCGCTGGCAACGGCTGAGGATGGTGGGGAGAACTTTATGCGGCTCTGTCGTCGCAAAGAAAAATTTGGCCTGCTCGGGAGGCTCTTCGAGAGTTTTTAGAAGCGCGTTAAACGCTTCTTTTGTGAGCATGTGGACTTCATCGATGATGTAGATCTTGTATTTGCCGTGGCTCGGGGCAAACCCAACCGTCTCATTGATTTGGCGGATATCGTCGATGCCGCGGTTAGACGCGCCGTCGATTTCAATGACATCGAGCGATTGGCCTGAGAGAATATCGAGGCAAGACGGGCACTGATTGCACGGTTCGCCATCCGCTTCTATCGCGGTGCAGTTAAGAGCTTTGGCAAAGAGGCGCGCGAGGGTCGTTTTGCCGATGCCTCTAGAGCCGGAAAAAAGGTAGGCGTGGGCTAGATGTCCGCGGCGAAGGGCATTTTTTAGGGTCTGAAGGGTCGCTTCTTGTCCGACGACGTCGGAAAAGCGCTGGGGGCGATATTTGCGTGCAAGAACTTGATATTTTTGTGTCATATTCTGAAAAGAAACATAACAGATTAGGACAAAATAGGGAAAGATTTGATAGAGTAAGAATATGAAAAATCATTGGCTAGGCCGGTTTAAGGCGTGGCTTTTCCTCGATGACCGTGGATGGCGCCTTTTAGTCGGCATCGTTTGTGTGATCGGTCTTGCTCTATTTCTCCACTTTCGCGAGGTTCGCCTCGAGGTCTTGGAGCTCAACGCAACTGCGCCCCGCTACATCGTTGCACAGATCGATTTCGAGTTTCCCGATTACGAGACGACGCTGATCTTAAAACAACAGGCGATGAAGGACATCGGGGCGATCTACCAGATCGAGGATAAAGAGGTCCGCGACGTTCGCTTTGAGCTTGAAAATCGGCTTATTCACGATCGAGAGTGGCGAAAGTCCTCGCCATCGAGCACGTTCGAGGAGATGTACAAAGCCGTCGACCAGATGGAAACTCTCCTCTTAGAAGCGCGCTTTACCGATCCGAGGACGATTCAAAAAATCAAAGAACTCAACGTCTCCACTAGCTCCTACTATGAATACATCCCAGAAGCGACCTTACAATTGCCCAGTGATTTTTGGGGGCAGGTCAGCCAGCAACTGGGGAGCAGCGATTCTTTCCACGAAGAAACCGTTGCCTACGTAACTGCGTCCTTCGAGCGGCACAAATGGACCCTTGTCGACGATTCTGCACTGGCCCACTCGCTCCGCTCTCAAGTGACGCGGACCGTCCCTGAAAAAATGACCCTCGTCCAGGCGGGAACGCGCATTATCAACCAGGGAGAACAGATCAGTTCTCGCCATCTGACGATGATGCAATCGATGAAGAGCGCGCTTTCTCTCAGCCGGAAGCTAGAAGATCCTCTGACAATCCTCGCAAGCTTGCTTCTCTCTTTTATTTTCGTCTTCATCAGCGCCCTTTATTTTCGCATTAGCCAGCCGACCTTTGTCCGCTCGATTCAGCAGGTATCTCTTTTTGTCTGTATCGTCATCTTAACGCTCCTGTTTGCCAAGCTCACAGAATTTGTTCTTTTGAAGAACGCATCGAACATGATCGAAGGCGTTCGCTATCCGATCGTCGCCCCCTTTGCTACGATTTTAATCTGCATCCTCCTTTCGCCGAGGACAGCTCTTTTTGCAGCGACTTTCCTCTCAATTATCCTTTCTGTGAGTCTCGCCGTCGACCACAGCCGCTTTCTCGTGCTCAACCTTGTCACCTCAATCGTTGTAATCATCAGCACAAAAGGACTTCGAAAGAGAAAAGAGGTGTTTTCAGTGTGCATGAAATCGTGGGCCTCTGCCATTCCGGTTCTCTTTGCCTATTCTTTCAGTGAAGATCACCTTTGGTCGGCAAGTCTTTGCCTAGACATCGGTTCCTCGTTTATCTTCTTTTTCCTCACGGCCGTGCTCGTCGTAGGCCTCTTGCCTGCCCTCGAATCGCTCTTTGGGGTCCAAACTGATATGACTCTCATGGAATTTATGGATCCGAGCAATGAACTGCTCCGCCGTATGGCGATGGAAGTACCTGGAACCTACCAACACTCTCTAGTCCTCGGCAATCTGGCAGAAAACTGCGCCGCTGCCATTGGCGCCCATGCCCTATTCTGCCGCGTTGCAACGCTCTATCACGACATCGGCAAGATTTTCAACCCACAGTTCTATACCGAAAATCAGCAAGGCGCCGTCAATATCCATCAACTGCTCACTCCACTCGAATCGGCCCAAGTGATCATCTCTCACGTCACCGATGGGCAAATACTGGCGAAAAAACACCATCTTCCCCGCGCGTTTATCGACATTATCCTCGAGCATCACGGCACGACGCTTGTCTACTACTTCTATCGCAAGCAGCTCGAATTGAAAGGGGGCAAGAAAGAAGAAGTCGACGAAACGGCCTTTCGCTATCCAGGCCCAAAACCCCGCTCCAAAGAATCGGCGATCATCATGATTTGCGACACCGTGGAAGCGGCATCTCGTTCCTTAGAAACCATCACGGAAGAAACCCTCATCGACCTGATCAACCGCCTTGTCGCAGAAAAAGCCGAAGAAGGGCAGTTCGAAGATTGTCAGCTCACCTTTGAAGAGCTGACCAAAGTCAAGCGCACTCTTGTCAAATCCCTCCTTCTTGTCCAGCACGTCCGGGTCAAGTACCCCAAACGAGAAAAGATCTGATTTTAAAGGATTTATTGTGTTTAAAATGTAACAGAAAAACCCAATTTTGCTTAATGGGTTTTTCTCTTACATTAGAGATGTGAGAAGATCGAAGTACTCAGAAGCTCTCAAATTGGATGAGAGCGATGAGCTGCTTGTAGGGAAATCGGATCTCTCCATTTTTGCCCACAGCCCCTCCAGCTTTTAACGCCTCTAGGTAATCTTTTGCAAACAGCTCATAGTCAGTCATGTGCAAATCTGTTAGCGGAGCGATATCGGAGAGGATCCAGGCATAAGCTGCAGCGTCATCTCGAAAGATAGCGAGATCTCTTTGCACTTCGAGATGGCAGATTTTAAAGCCATTCTCTTTGAAGCGCCATCGATAGTCATTCATGTGGGGCACGGACTCCACTCCTAGAGAGGTGAGGATTTGATGCTCAAACGAGTCGGCAAGAGGCGCGATGACTAAGCCCTTCCCATGCAATTTTAGCCGATTTCCCAATTGCTCGATCTCTTGGAATGTATTGCGGCCAGAATGCTCCAATAGGGCTGCATCGTAGAGGTCGTAAGGATCGCTAGAGCCTTTCGTGTAAAGCTTTTCTCCTTCTTTTAAAGAGAGTAATTGGAGAGCTTCTTTTGGGTATTCAAATGCCATAAGCGGTGAAGATAGAATAATCAAAGAAAAAATTGCAGTAATTAAAATCATTTTAACACTTCGTTTATAAGATTCGTTTGTTTATAATTTTATACATCAACGACTTAGTAATTATGAATTATTTGAATTACGCAAATCATGTTATAACAGCGCCGGATACTTATCAACGAAGGTTTGATCTCGATCTGCCACAAGAGCCGGAAAATGAGTGGGTAAAACAGGGCAAGAGGGTCGCCCTCCTTGCGCTTCCGTTCGTCGGCCTCTATCGCCCGATTGGTTCTGCGATCTCTGTAACTATGGGAAGCGTTCGCGCCGTGACTCATTTAAATGAGGCGGTGAGCCAAGAGAAAGATTGGAAAAAGTGTAGTCTCGCCATGGCGCAAACGGCCCTTGCAGTCACTTCTGTGGCCGCCACTGTGTTTAGTTTTGCAATCGGCCTTTACGTGATCACTGCGGTCGACGGCGCGCAGGGTGTTTTTAGGACTTGCGTCTATTTAAAAGAGGGGGAGTTTCAAAAATGTGGAGAAGAAGCTCTTCAAGCCATTGCCAGCGGTTTTTATCTCTGCTTTATGGCAACAGGCGTTCTTGAGGCGATTTTGATCTCAACGCTATTCCAAGCGGTCATTTCTCTCTACCAAGCAAGGCAGGACTACGCAAAAGGCAACTACCTAGAAGCCTTTGCAAAATTGGCCATGGGGGGCATTCGCTTCCACCAAGCCCATCAGTACAAGCAGATGATCGATCGGCGCAATTTCATGCAAAAAGTGGAGAAATACCAAAAGTTGATTGAACGGGCGATCAAGGGGAGAAATGTTCGGCATTTGATCGAAAATCCATTGGCTAATCTCAAGGATCAGGTGGAGGAAAATAAGGCGATATTGATCAATGGAGACGAGGAGGTCGATTTCGGCTCTAATTTTCACGGGCACGGAAAAGGGCTCATCAAGGGGAGCAATCTCACCTTTCGAACGAAAGTTGTCGATGGGAAAGAGATGCTCGAGCTCGATTTTAAAATCAACCACGCTTTCCGAGAAAAAATTGGGCAGACAGTGGTCGACTTTTCCAAGCTTAAAAAAGATGAGGTTTCAGAAATCCTTGCGATGACTGGATCTCATGTCAAGGGGATTCACATCGAGAAAGAACCGCTGATGGTTGGGGATACGGAAGTTGGCACTAGCATAATGGATCGCATTATGGGGGAAAACGGCAAGGAGCCTATCCTTACGTTAGAGGGTCTCGGTTCTATTTCTATTTGCACGGATGAATTCAAACCGAACCTCTATGATCGAATCGTTGTTCAGATGGACGCAGATAAAACGATCTATGATCTTCATGAGATGATTTCGTTTATGGATTTGGATGAAGCTCTTTTAGTCTCTTCGCTAGAGGATATGGAACGGTTGAAGATCGGCCACCTCTTTCGCAATTACTTTCCTGGGGAAGCCACGCAGTTTGAGAGGACGGAGGAGTTCTTTTCTCTTTCCATTGAGGATTTGAAGAGAAAGATCGTTGAAACATCTCCTGAAATGGAAGGTCTATTCACCTCGTCATTGGATAAAATGGAAGCGCGAGAAATTGTTCCCGGTAGAGTGCGGTATACGATTCCTGAGATTGCAGATAAGGTGCGTGAACTTGGGGGTTTTGCATTGACTACGGCGATTACCGGAGCTTATTCGGATGAAGAGATGTTCGAGCGAGTTGCGACGATGCTAGAAATGGGACTGATCTCTGCGGAAACGCGCCTTTCAAATAACATCGATGCTGGCGGGTTGACAAAGGGGCGTGAATTTATGTCGGGAGGCGCAGATAGCGTGTATTTGCAAATGCTCACGCAGCAAAATTGTAAAGATCAGATGAGTTTTGATGTGTTGTATCACAGCAAAGTCAGAATGCTCGTCTCTTTAGATGCGCTTGAAACCGGATCGTATCAGTATTTCGAAGATTCTTTCGGAAATCGACAAATGGTAGAGGATGATTGGCATGGTATAGAAGATTATAAATCTCGATCAAACATACTCGATTTTACAAAGAAATTGGAAGAAGCTCATGTCGAGAGAAGCCTATGGTGGGCCGGCTGGATAGGGGGGCAATGGGTAGAGAAGGAGCGAGATTGGTGGAAATACGATCGCAATGAAGTCATGCTCAAAGAACGGCTCGACCCGAAATTTTTTCAAGCGATTGTTGTTGCTGATGAAGAGACGCAAACGAATCTATTAGCCTATCTTCGCGATCGGAGTCTCGTGGCGCAAGACTCTTTGGGGAACGAAACGATTCACAATATCGCCGTCGATCGATTTATCCGAGTAGCTACAAACATTTCTGAAGATTTAGGGGTCGTTTAAAAATAACGCAAAATTGTATCGTTTAAAGGCAAAAAAAGGAAAGGCAGTTATGTCAACTATTCTTGAGAAAATTCATCAGGCTTATCGAGCAGATCATTTAAGCGGGTCCTGTCTTACAGCTCCACTTCGGGCCTATAACAATAGAGATCTCTTTCAAATCGCAGATAGGAATGGTTGGCAAAAGATAGCTCTTCAAGTCGCCTCTTTCATAACTGCAATTTTTGCGTATCCGATCTTCGGAATGATCGCCCTTCTAGGGATCTCCATCAATTTATGCAGTAGTTCTCTCTCAAACAACGCAAGCATTGTTGCGTATCGTCCGGAAGAAGGGTATAGCTTTATGGCTCAATTGAATGGAGTGCCCGAAGAAACAGAAAAATTTTGTGAGGGCTTAACAAAATGGTTAGAGTTGGAGGCGAAATATCCCTTGAGCTCAAAGGGAAGTAGCTGGACGATGTTTGTCAAATGCTCTTCCAATAGCCCTAGCTATGATCTAAGACACAAACTCATTTTTGATATTCAAGGACAAGAAAATGAACCTGAACTACAGACAGTCTTCGAGATAGAAGATGGAGAAGGGACTTCGGTTCAAATAAAAAAATCCGACAATGCTCAGGCAAGATTGAACTTCTTTGCGGCTCATGCTCAATCGATCACAGATACAATTGCAAAGCTCAGTCGAAAATATAACTGGATACCCGAATCTAGGACAATCGCCACAAGACACGGTCAATCTGTGGTGGTCATTCCTCTTCCAGATTATATCAAGTTTCCCGCCGGCCAATTACTTCTCGAAAATTGACAATAAATTGTTTAAGAATGCGTTAAAATCTGTTTCAGATATAATCTATTGCTAAACTGCAATGGAATTATTTTATGAAATGGAAGATTATCGCATTATTGACAGCGTTTAGCGCCTTTGCAATCGAACCTTTTACGGCACCTGCACTGCCCAAAGAATTACCGGATTTGAAAGTTCAGTCCCAGTTTCCCTATTTTACTCTAGGTCTTGGCCCAGCGCCGATTCCCTTTCCTTTCTTCGGATTTGGATACCGCTATCAGAGCGGGTACAATGGCGTTGACGTTTCTGTGAAAGCATCGACGGTCGTCTCAGTGACCGGGGTCCAAGGGACTGTATTGTATCAGTATTACTTTAAGCCAAACCTCTCTTCGCAGTTTTATGTAGGAGCGGGGCCCACATGTGGAGGCTTGATTGGAGGGGGCAATTCTCATGTTCTCTTATCGCCGGAAGTTGTCTTCGGCAAGCAATACAAAAACGAAGCGGGCGATACGAGATTTATGCAGGCGACGATTGATTGGCCGACGATGACCTATCACAATCATAAAGTGCATGCCTTTGCAATGCCGATCGTGATCTTCGATTACGGTATGGCCTTTTAAGGCGTCCAAATAAAGGGCTTTTGCAATTCCGTATAGGAAGAGTTGTGGCCTGTTGGGACGATAAGCCAGGTGTATTTGTGCTGCGGTTGAAGAACTTCGTTGAGTTCTTCCAGATCTACTTGCAGCGTTAAGGATTCTCCTTCTCCGGCAGTCAGAGCGTGAGTAACGAGGTGGATCTGCTTTTCTCGGCTAGTTACATCGACGGCGAAAAGCTCAAAACTTTTATAATATTTTGGACTTTTGATGGCAAAACGAAGGCCATTTTTTGTCTTGACCGGTGCGCTGATAAATTCCGCAGAGCGCCTTGGCATAGACCTATAAATAGAGGGCGCTAGTTTGTGGCCTGAGTCTATGGCCCGAAGCGATGCCGTAATCGCGCCTGTATCGACTTGGATCCAGCAGGGGAGCGGCGACTGTCCACTGCGGTCAAAATAGAGAGAGACGGTCTTGCCTGCGAGCTCGGAGCTATCTTTTGGCCACACGGCCTCAAACGCATTAAACATTGCCCCTTCAATTGCTTTTCCATTGACGACAAGAGGTGGATTCCAGATTTGGCGATGGTCTTTTTCGCCTTCTTGAGGAGGAGAGCCTATCCGCCGTAAGTTCTGCGGATCGATCGGAGTTACGGGCAGGTGGAGCAAGGTGGCGAGAAAACTATCTTGCGGCGACTGAGAGAGCCAGGCGCTCCGGCTAAAGGAGTAACACTCGAGCACTTGTCGATTCTGCAAGTCGATCTCGATCATCGACCAGGAAGTATGTCCTGGGGCCTTGGCCTGGATCCATTCTGTCCAAGAGTCGGGCTTTTTCTTCATCGCAGGCGCGCTAATCTCCTCGAGAACCATAGACTGGTCTGAAATAGAGCGAATCGCGAGCAAGGTGATGGTTTTTCCAGCCTCGAAGACGACAAAATCGCCAGCCTTGGCTTTCTCTAACCGTTCCCGAAGGGGGAACTGCGAGGCAAAGCTCATGGAGGCGAGCAGGCAAAAGGTGAGCATTTTTAAGAAGAACATAGCTCCATCATAAGACAAAGTCCGTTTATCCCCAATTTTATTTGCAACCCGCCGGAAGGCTCGCTATATAGAGCCTTAAGATGAGTACATGGAAAATTTTCTTTACCTGTTTTGCCCTTCTTTGCTTAGACGTTCATGCGAAGAAAAAGGCCCCTCCTGCAGCGCAAGAGCAGCTTGCGGAAATCGACGATCAGATCCGGGACCTCGAGGAACTGAAACGGGGGTATGAGTCGAAGGCCCTTCGGCATGAAGACCAAGCGATTAGGCTTCAGCTTATTCAAGAGTGGTATTTGGAGGTGCGGCGCCATTTGGAGCTGGCCGAAGACGATCGGCAAAAGGCAGCGCTCATTCAAGAAGAGATCGATCGTCTTCAAAAAAAACGGAAAGAACTCCTCGACCGGTACGGTGGGCTAGACGGGTTCGAAGATCTCTAACACTCTCTAATTGCTATTTGCTTCTCGAGTTACTATCATCGCTCCATGCGATTTTGGCTTTGCTTTTGCTTTTTCTTTTCCGCGCTCTTTGCAGACGACATCGTCGTCGACCTTCGCAATCCAACGTATAAGAACGGAATTTTATATACGAATCAAGGCGGAGTGATCCGCAATCAGGACATTCGCATTCAAGCGAGGACGATCCAATACATTCGAAAAGGACAAGTGCACAAGATCGAGGCGGAAGGGGACTTGCTCATCCAGTACAATGGGAGGGTCTTTGTCGGCAGCGAGCTCGAGTATGATTTTAATGAGAAGTCGGGAGTCGTGTATGACGGGAAGACTTTTTCCTCCATTTGGTATGTCGGAGGGGACAAGATTGAGTTGAAGCCGGACGGCGATTACAAGGTCACCAATGGCTTTATTACGACGTGTGAAAACATCGATAGCACGTGGGATCTCCACGCGAGCCGCATCTTAGCGACAAAAGAGGATCTCGTAGAGGCAAAAAAAGTCACTGTTCGGGCGTTTCAGGTGCCGACGCTTTGGTTGCCAAATTTCAAGATCAACTTGCGTAAGTTCAAAGATCCGATTTTTCGCTATTCGCTCAAATGGGATTCAGGAATGGGCCCGCGTGCGACGGCGCGCTATCAACTCTACTCCTGGAAAGACTTTGCTATTTACGCCAAGGCTGAATACCGCTGGGCGGTCGGCTGGGGCGGTGCGTTTGAAACGGAGTATCGCCCTTCTGATTTTCATACGACGTTTATTACGAGAAGTTATCTGGCCAAAGATCGATTGGAATCTGCGCCCAATGCAGCTCGCCGTTACCGCGTACAAGGCGCTTTTGACTCGACCTCTCAAGATGAAAAAACGGCCGCGGTTTTGACATGGGATAAATACAGCGATGTTCGGATGCCGACCGATTTTAAGAGCGAAGATTTTGAAGTCAATCCAGCGAAAAAAACGCTTTTCTACATTAGCCATCGCGATGATAGCTATGTCGCGTCATTCAAGTTTCGCCCGAGGGTCAATCCCTTCGAATCGATTAAGCAAGACTTGCCGACCGCGCTGCTCGCCGTTCGGCCTTTAGCGCTGGGATCGAGTGGCATCTATTCTTCCAATTATCTCAAAGCATCGTATCTCGATTTCACCTATTCCAATCAGCTTGCAGAGCATTTGGCCAGCTATAACTCCGCTCGAATTGAGTTCCGAGAAAAACTCTATCGCCCTTGTCATTTCGGTGCATTTACATTTACCCCAGAGCTTGGGGGCCTTGCCATCTTTTACGGCAATTCCCCTTCCTCGGAGGCCAAATGGGTGGCGGCCTTAATCTATGGCGCCAATGCAGAGGCGCGAGGCATTCGGCAGTTTTCTCACTACAAACACCAGATTGAGCCCTACTTTCAATACATCGGCCTTAGCACCCCCACCGTTTTGCCCGATCAGCACTATATCTTCTCGATTCAAGACGGCTACGATCGGCTCAACCAGCTCAACATTGGCGTGCGCAACCTTCTCTTCTCCAAAAAAAGGGCGGGGAAAGAGCCCTCCTTTGCCGCTGATCTCTACGTCAATGCGTTCTTTGCAGACTTTGCCATCCCACAAGTGATCCCCTACGGCCACCTCGATCTGGCATGGCGCCTTCCTTCGCTCCATTTCACGTGGGCAAACGCCTGGAACTTTCGCCATCAAACAGTGCAGAATTCTAATGCCCGCCTTTTATGGACGGTCAACGAGGATATCGCCCTCTCCCTTGAAGGGCGCTATCGTTCCCGCTACGATTGGCGAAAGGCCGACCACGATAGCTACATTCTCGACGTCTCTCGCTCCGAATCAGAGCTCCTCCGCTCTCCTCTTTCCGATCGAAGGGTCACGTTGCTTACCAATGTATTTATCCGGATCACGCCATTTTGGGAGTGCCACCTTCAATCGCACCACGGGTTTTTCCGCCTCAACGAAACCCCGTTTAATGAAATCAAAGTCGATCTCTTCACTTGGGTTAGCTCCGTTCTAAAGCTCCGCCTCTCTTATAAATACACAGATTATACCCGCCCCAACTTCCCCCATCACTTCAGCGCCAACCTCGAATTTGTGAAGAAATAAAAAGATCGTTGAATGGGATCCTTAAAGCGTGTTATAAATCTGACCCAGAATAAGGACTGCTATGAAAAAGATTAGTTTATTTGTACGGAAGTCGGTCAACGACCAATTTGATGAACTGGAAGAAAATGAGCCCAAGAACTTAAAGCGCCATTTAAAAGCGGGTAGTCTTACTGCTGTGGGGATCGGCGCAATCATCGGGGCGGGGATTTTCGTCATCTCTGGCCAGGCGGCTGCGCTCTATGCAGGACCGGGCATTTTTATCTCCTTTCTCATCGCCGGCTTTGTGTGTGTATTGGCCGCTCTTTGCTATGCCGAGCTCGCTTCGATGATCGCTCTTCCCGGCGGCGCTTATTCTTACTCGTACGTCGCGTTAGGGGAGCTGCCTGCATGGGTCGTCGGATGGGCGATGTCTGCCCAGTATCTTTTCCTCGGATCGACGGTAAGCGTTGGCTGGTCTGGCTATTTCGCCAGCTTTTTACAAGATTTTGGGATCACCATTTCGCAAAAATTTATGAACGCTCCTTTCATGTATTCTTCATCCGCCGGCTGGCAATGGAGCGGATCGGTCCTCAATATCCCTGCAATGTGCCTCATCCTTTTACTCGGTCTCCTTGTGACCATTGGGATCAAAGCCGCAAATTACATCAATTTTATCATGGTGATCATCAAATTATCGACAGTGGCTCTCTTTGTCGCAGTCGGCGTGTTTAATCTTCATCCGGAAAATTGGTTTCCCTTTATCCCGGCTAACACAGGCGTGTTTGGAGAATTTGGATGGAGCGGAATTTTCCGAGGAGCGGGCCTTGTCTTTTTCGCCTACATCGGCTTTGACGCTGTATCGACGTTAGGAAAAGACGCTATCGATCCGCAAAAAAACCTTCCCAAAGGGATCCTCTCTTCTTTGGCCATCTGCTCGATTGCCTACGTCGTCGTCGCCCTTGTTTTGACCGGCGTTGTGAACTATTCTCTCCTCAATGTGCCAGATCCGATGGCTGTTGCCTTAAATGCCATGGGCCCGAACTTTTTCTGGATTGCATTCATGATCAAGCTCGCTATTTTGGCAGGCCTCACTTCCGTTGTCATGATCAACTTGCTGACCCAGAGCAGGATCTTTTATGCGATGGGGCGCGATGGACTTATTTCCCATGCGTTTGGCGATGTGCATGCCCGCCTTCGCAGTCCTGTTTTCTCATCGGTTGTCACAACCATCATCATGTGCGTTGTAAGCGGCCTATTCCCCATCAATATTTTGGGTGAATTTTGCTCCATGACCACCTTGCTCATCTTTGCCATCGCCTGCTTGGGAGTTTTGGTTTTGCGTAAGACCCATCCAGAAGTCAAACGCACCTTCCGAGTGCCCTTGGTTCCCTACATCCCCATTTTAGGGATCCTCACCTGCGTTGGCCAGATGTGCTTATTTCCTGTTGTCACCTGGATTCAGCTTTCCCTCTGGCTTCTTGTCGGTTTTGGAATCTATTTTGGGTTTAGCATTAAAAACAGCCGACTTCGCAAGCATCTAACGAAGATCCATGCGAAAAAGGATACGGGAGCTCTTTACTAGAAGTGGCCTCAAACTCTTTCGGTAGGATTTTCCGCATCACAACCTTTGGCGAATCCCACGGGCCTGCGATCGGTGTTGTTATCGATGGGTGTCCTGCGGGACTCCCCTTGCAAAAAGAGGAGATCGACCAGCAGCTTTTTGCCCGGCGCCCGGGGCGAACTCCCTACACATCTCCAAGAGAAGAACTCGATACGGTAGAGCTCTTGTCAGGGGTATTTGAGGGGAAGACAACAGGGGCGCCGATTGCCATTCTTATCCGCAATCGAGATGCCGATTCAAGCCAGTATGAGGCAATCAAAGATATCTATCGGCCAGGGCATGCCAACTTTACCTATTTAGAAAAGTATGGCTGTTTTGATCATCGCGGTGCTGGGAGAGCTTCTGCAAGGGAGACTGCAGCGCGCGTTGCCGCCGGCGCCGTGGCAAAAAAACTCCTCGATCGAGAGGGGATTACGTGCGTAGCCTATCTCGCTGCTGTCGGCGGTATTTCAATGGCCATGGAAAAGGGCCGCAATCTAGCAGAACTCCGTAAAAACACATCTGAGAGTCCCATCTTTTGCCCGGAAAAAGGGGCCGCTATGCAGATGATAGACGCGCTTGAAACCATCAAAATCGCAAACGACTCTCTAGGTGGCGTTGTCGCCTGTGAGGTTCACTTGCCGGCGGGGCTTGGCGATCCTGTCTATGGGAAATTAGAGGCAGAACTTGCCTATGCGATGCTTTCGCTTCCTGCGACCAAAGGGTTTGAGATCGGATCTGGCTTTACTGCCGCCGAAATGAAAGGCTCGGAGCATAACGACGAATTTGACATCGATGAGGCAGGCAACATCCATACCAGAAGCAATTTTTCTGGAGGAACTCTTGGTGGCATCTCTACTGGATCTCCACTCTATTTTCGGGTCGCCTTTAAACCCACCTCAAGCATCAAAAGAGCGCAAGCTTCAGTCCGCCTCAGCGGAGAAAAAACTACTTTTGAGCTCCCTAAGACAGCGCGTCACGATCCATGCGTTGCTATCCGCGCCGTACCAGTTGTAGAGGCGATGACTGCGCTTGTTTTGGCCGATGCGCTTCTCATGAACCGATCGTCAAAATGTTAATCTCCATCATCACGAGTCCAGAACAGATAGCCCCCTCTCTTCCCTTTGCGCAAGGGTTAGAATTTCGACTTGATTTGCTCCAAGAAGTTCCAAAAAGTCCATTGCCTGTAATCTTTACCTTCCGGAAGAAGGAACAAGGAGGCTCCCTTGCCATCTCTGAAGAAAAGAGACTTTTACGGTTAGAAAAGTTCCTAGAGTTGCAGCCGGACTATTGCGATTTAGAAGCCGATACAGACCCACACTGGATCCAACGCCTCCATCGCAAGTTTCCAGCTACCAAATTCATAGGATCGGTCCATAACTTTACAGAAACGCCCCAAGATTTAGATGCCCTTTTCCAGTCGATGCAGAGGCCTGAATTTTCCTTCTATAAGATAGCTCTAACTGCGCGCTCAACCCTCGATATGCTTCGCCTCTTTGCCTTTGCCAAAGACAAAAAAAATCTCGCTTGGATCTCGATGGGTAAAGATGGGCGCCCTTCGAGGATGCTCGCTCCTCTTACAGAAGCTCCCTTTTATTACGCGACCCTAGAAGAGGGGCTGCCCCCTTTTTTTCAAGTAAAACTCCAAACGCTCGTAGAGCTTTACAGAACGCCTCTTCTCAATCCACAAACCAAACTCTTTGCCCTCATCGGCGATCCAGTCGATGCGAGCATCGGCATCTACTACCACAATCAACTCTTTGCCGCAAAAAAGGAAAACGCCCTCTATATCAATTTGCGAACGTCTCCAGAAGAGATTCCCGCGCTCTTCCGCCTTTGCAAACAACTTCCCTTCTTCGGGATGAGCGTCACCATGCCCCACAAAACCGCCGTTATTCCCTTCCTAGATAAACTCGATCCCGATGCAGAAAAAATCGGCGCCGTGAACACCATTTGCTTTTTGCAAGGAAAAGCCATTGGTTATAATACCGATGGCCTTGGCGCTGCCAACGCGCTCGAACGCCATTTCTCCTTGCAAGAGAAAAGAGTCGCCATCTTTGGCGCAGGGGGAGCTGCCAAAGCCATTGCCTTCGAGCTTCTTCGAAGGGGCGCTCAAGTCACCATTTTTAATCGGACGCTTATCGACAATGCTTGTAAACATTTCGATGAATTTTCGAATCAAACATTTGATCTTTTGATCAATGCGATTCCCCATTCCATCGATCTCCCCGCGCTGCCTCCCTTTGTCATGGACATCGCCGTCACTTCGGAGGAAACAGCACTTCTCAAAAAAGCCAAAGAGCAAGGTTGCTATGCCATCGACGCTAAAGCGATGTTCTATGAGCAAGCAAATCAGCAGCAAAAGCTGTGGAGCTTTTAATTCTTTCATGGTGCTAGTCACTGTCTGTTCTCAATTTTTTAGACAGTAACTTTTGTTTTTATGGTGATAAACATTATAAATATTCCCAAGAAAGATCCCAGTACGGGCATATGCAAAGAGCTTATGACAAAGAGCATAAAGTCGATGCTGGTTTCAGTTGGGGAGATTTCTTTATTGGATTCTTTAGTGGGTTTTTTGGATTCGGGGTTAGTCAGAACTTCTGATCGTAACGCCTTAAGAAGTAATAACCAAGGTCATTGTCCGAGACAGAAATGAGAACCAGAATAGAGTGATGAAATAAACAGCCCAGAATCTTCTGAGTGTGAACGGAAACTTTTGCTTGTCCCATAAGTACAGCCCAAAGCAAAGGATGGCATCTATAATGAAACCATTCAAAAGGGCGTTGAAAACTGCTGTATAACTGTTCAGCCATTGCACGATAGATTCAGTCACCTGGATCCTTTATGGATAAAGGGGGAATTTTAAGCTCACCTGTATTTAATGTAAAGAAGAGTGGAAAATACTAGAAATTGAGTCGAACTGGAAGATTATTAAAATAATTTTTGGTTAGCTTATTTCATCTTCAAAAGCGGCAACTACATCGTGCAGATGTTTTTGAAAGGAAGGGAGGTGCTCTCAGATTGTTTTCCAAACAATGTCGTGATCTCGTTGAAGTAGGCGTGGATGAGCCGATTTCTTAAACCGACAAGTTCTTTCCATGGGATCGAAGGGAATTTCGCAGTCAACCCAAGTCTCTTAAGGCGTTGTCTTTAATGGGACAGCCGCTCTATAATATTCGTCTTTTTTTCTAAGGATGATTGATGTCAAGTTCTGTTGAAAATTTATGTCGGGCTGTTTTGCCTATCGCCCCTGTCGAATCTTTATTGACAGGTATGAAGAAAGATCCCGTTCTTGGAATAGGCGGGTTTTCGGTTGTTTATGGCGGGGAAAACCCTATTACGGGATCTCCTTGGGCTTGGAAAGTCAGCACTAGTTATAAAACGGATGCTTCCTTGAGAGAGTATAAGATCTTAAAGCGATTGGAAGGGGCTCCTCACACGATTGAGGCAAGAGAGTTGGGCAAGGTAGCCGGAAAAGTAGCACTGGCCATGAAACGCATGGAATGCCCCGATCTATTTGACCTACTCGAGGTCGATCGAAAGAGGTTCAACGCCGATCAATTGCTTTCTATTGCCAGACAAGGGCTAGAAGCGCTTGTATTTTACCATGAAAAAGGCGTTATTCACGCAGATATAAAACTTGAGAACTGCTTCTACGATGTCAAAACCGATCAACTGACTATTTTTGATTTTGGACTCGCTTTTCTTCCGGAGGAAGAGACTTGGAGTTGTCGAGGGACTCGTGAATGCATGGCGCCGGAAATTTTCTTGGATCAACCGGTGAATGCCGGAATCGATATATGGGCGCTTGGCATGATGTTATTTTCTCTCTATGTCGGTTTTTCCATGTTCGATATTGATGAGGAATTGACAGGTTTTCAGCAGCGACTGCAGGTGCTCAAGATGTTTTATTTCCAATTCGGGTACCCATTCTGGTGCTATTTGGCGAACTTGAAAAATAAAAACGACCTTTGCTACTCCTCAGTGCAATTGAATTATACCTTCGAAGTAGAAAGTTTTGAAGAGGCAGGCTTGAAAGCTCTGTCACTGCCGGAAGCTCTTCATCGGTATAAAAAAGGGGTTCCCTCCAATCGCCAGACTTGGCAATCAAGGATTGTCCATGCTGCTCTTAGAAAGAATGAACCGGAAAAAACAGATCAGATCTTGGCTCTTCTCGAAGGATGTTTTACGTTTGGAGATCGGATGACAGCAGAAGAGGGACTTGCTAAGTTTTTTCCAGATTCCGCAAAGATATAGATGTCGCTTCGAAAATTATTAAAATAGTTTTTAGGGCTGATATAAAATCTAGCATATGCTTGAGGCGAGCGAGGTCTTTACTTTCCATAGATTGTTTTTGCCTTAGCAAGTACATCATCTCTGAAATAATGACTTAATTCATTGGGTGTTTTTAAGTCCACAGAGTATCCGATGATATCACTCAGTTCAGACTCCATTCCGATTAGGCCGAAGAGGTGGGGAATGTGTTTTTTTTCAAATTTCACAAGGATATCGATATCGCTTTTATCTGAAAAGCTTGAGGTTAGAACAGATCCAAAGAGAGCCAAATAGGCAATATGATGTTTCTTACAGAAACGTTCAATTTTTTCCTTTTTTAACTTGATTGGGAGCTTGCTCATTTTAAACCTCTTCTTTAGTGTATCTGATCACTGTCTATTTTGAAAAGAGAGAGGGATGATGGTGGAGGTTCTCTTTGCTTTGAATTTTTGGTTGAAAAACCTTCTTCTCTTTAGGGAATGTACCTAAAGGTTCGAAAGTTACAGGATCAATAATCCTACATAAGTGGCCACATTGTTTTGCGTATAGGCCATCAAATATTCAACAGATGCTTTTCCCTTTAGACCCCCTTTGATCTGAAAGAGAACAGAGGCTTTTGCGTAGCAGAAAAATTGTCATAGGATTTTTCTTCCCATTTTTCTATGGAAAGATTCGACCGAATTGTATTTTTCACTCTCCCCCCATTAAGACAAAGGCGACTTCAAAGGCGGCAACGGAAAGAGATAAGATGAAGAGGGCTCCTAAGAGGAGCTTCCCTCCGGGAAGTTGTTTGTGTCCGTCGATTTTCCGGATGTAGCGGCCTACCCAGACGAGTGAGACGGGGATGAGGCCGTTGAGGAAGGCTTCGCCAAAACCCCCTGCAAAGCCAAGGGCTGTGATGAAGATTTTAGGGTCGAGGCTGGTGAGGATGAACGGGGGGATGAAGACGGCCAGGCAGAGGTAGATGCGCTGATGGCCGGTCCGCTTGATTTTAAGGCCATCGCCGAGGAAGTCTACCATAGAGAAGGCTACGCCTACCATGGAGGTAACAAGGGCAAAGAAGGCGAAGAATTGGCCGAGTTTCATGACCCAGGGGTTATTGACAAGTGTCTGAAGCGCGGCGGTGGCGGGAAGTCCTGCGTTAAGAGCGTCTTGGATGGCGCTTTCAGGAACGGTGCCGATGATCAGCCATTGCCAGAGGAGGAAAATAATGAGAGGGATTAGGGTGCCGAAAAAGATCGACTTGCGAAGCACTTTTACGTCTCGATTGAAATAGGTGACAAGCGAGGGGATGATGTTGTGAAACCCGAAAGAGGAAAAAAGGACGGGCGCAGCAAAGATCATCTCGCCCCAATTGCTGACTCGGAGTCGTTCTGCCGAAACTTCTTTTGCGCCGGTGCCGATAAGGGCAAAGTAGGCGATAAACATTGCTGCCATGAGAAGGTAGTTGATCCGATCGATGGCTTTTAAGCCGAAGGCGACAACGCCGCCGAATACGAGTCCATAGGCGAGGTAGCCGGAGATGCCGCCTGGAGCTAAACCGAATGCTGTTTGCAAAAATTCCACAAAGATTGGCGCGCCGGCTGCAAAGTAGGCGACCATGAGGCAGTAATAGAGAAATAAAAACATCCCGCCAGCGGCGAGTTTGCCAGTATGTCCTAAGAAGCGACGCGACATCGATAGGATGTTCGCCCCTTCGTGCATCCAGAGGGTCGCTTCTAGAAATAAAAGACCTGTAGAGAGCATGAAGAGCCAGACTAAAATGGTAATTCCCATCGCAGGAAGAAACCCAGCTTTAGCCGTCAATAGGGGAATCCCGAGCATGCCAGCGCCAATGGTCGTTCCGGCAACGAGAAGCGTGCCGCTCACTGTTTTATTAAACATAGGATCCTATATTGCTTTTGCTATTGCGTGCTCTTTGGCAAGCTCATTGAACCAAATAGGTCGATCAAATAATCGCAGAGCGACAGGTTGCCATTCGGAATCAATGGTTGTCGCGGTAGTTGTTGCTTGTCCGTGCACTTTATAGGAAGTAATCCATCGCTCTGTATCCAAATGGATTGCTAGAGCTGTCCCTGCCAAGAATGTGGCAATTACCGGAGAGATTGTGAGTAGGATCGATGCGACAACTGCTACGACAAGAGCGATGACAGAGCCATTTTGAATCTCGACCATCCAATCATAGCGGGATGTTTCTTGTTCTGAAAAACGTTCATATTTCATACTTTGTGCTAGCTGAAATAAAAGAGTATTAGGAGCCTCGGTAAAAGGTTCTTCTTTGATACCCAACATGTAGTTTACAAAGGATAGAGAGGAAATATTCATAAGTTTCTCCATAAAAATTGTGATTAAAGTACATCAATTCTCGATTTATAGACACCTTTTATTTTCCCAGTTGTTCTTGCTTTTCGTGATGGGAATAGATGGTTAAAAAGCTGTTTAGAGAGGCGATGAGTTTGGCACACCATTGAGGAGGCTCGCCATGAGCTTCTTGCTTGGCATCAGAAAGGATTGTTTTCCCTTCGGCCTCTAGCCAGTTCTTTGCATCCCAAGAAGTCAGTGCGCATCCAGCGATTAAGAATAGGGAGAAGAAAGGGGAGATCACTTGGAAAAATGTCAACGCTACGATGGCGACTGTGGCGTAGGTTGCATTGTTGGTGGCGTTTTCAAACTTTTCATAGTAGTGGAGGGCGGAGACTGTATGATCGACTGCTGGGTTAGCGACCCCGAGTATGGACCAGAAGCGCGCACTCCATTGACTGGGCAGCGACTCTCTAGCGGCATTTGGTTTTTCTGGATTTAAATAATCAATGGCGGGTTTGACGAATAATGATGGCATGTTTTTCTCCTCGATGAAAGAAGTGGATAAGTTTAACAGATCTTATTTTTTTCTAAAAGAATATACACGATATTATTCTGTTGCGCGCATGAGCAGACCCATGAGGGCGTAGCGGTTGATGGGGTTGCCGTGTTGGATCGCTTCGAGCAGGAAGGCGATACTTCGCTCACTGCGGCGAGAGGCGATGGAGAAGAAGGCGTCGATGAGAAGTTTTGAGGTCTCTTCTGGGGAGAGTGTATAATCAGTTTGTTCCATGCGGAATTTCCAGGGAAGGATGGGGCGAAGACGGATGAGTTCGGCGTTTTTCTGCTGCATGACCCAGCGGGTCATGTACTCTTCGTAAGGCCCTTCTTCTTTTAAGCGATAGAGAGCGAGGTGGCAATAGTCTCGGATAAGAGGAGAGGTGACTCTAGCGGTTCCGTTTTTGAGGAGCTCTTTGGCTCCATCAGTTTGAAGGTTTTCAAGAAGGGCGATGAGGGTGGGGACGAGGTCGTTTTGCTGCCGATTAAAGACGCTGCGAGCGAGATTGAGAAAAGTTTCTTCGGGCAGGTGGATTGATTCGCGAAGGAGATGTTCGCGGATGGCCAGAGAATAGGAAAGATCGACGTTCGGCTCTTTGGCTCTGAGTTCTGCAGAGGGGATTCCTTTGAAGGCAGTGAGCGTTCGTCCGACAGAATTGAAGGGCTGAAAGGCCAAATCTCTTGAGTCTTCGATGAGGATTTCAGTCAGTACAGGTAAGCATCTTGGATCTTGTCTTTGCAGCAGAGCAATGGCTGCGTTGATGCGCACTTGGAGGTCGCTCGATTGGACGAGTTCGGCGAGCAGCTCTTCATAGCCAGTGACTTGGCCAAGAGAGATGGTGGCAAATAGGTTTCGTTTTTTTGCGAGTTCTTCGATTTGGGAGAGGTAGGCTCTCTCGCCGAGATTGGAAAGGGCAAGGGCTGCGGCAATGCGGACTGTATCGGAGGAGGTAGATAAGATCCGTTTGAGTTTTGGAATCGATGAACTGTCTTTGAGAGCGCCGATGGAGAAGATGGTGGCTTCGAGTTCTGCGATGTGGGAGTAAGAGAGGCGTTTTCGCAGAAGGGGGAGAAAATCGTCGCGGCCGAGGTGGGCTACTTGGAGGATTGACTCGACGCGAACATGGGGATCGGCGTCTTCGATGAGGCGTCTTAGGGCGGCAGTTGCATCGTTGGTTCCGATGAGGGCAAAAAGAGAGGGGAAGAAGGGTTTAAACATGGGTGGCAGGCGAAACATCAGCCCTTCAATTTGACCGACTGCATGAGGGTGTTTCCTCGAAGAGAGGTAAAAAGCTGCTTCCATGCGCGTGGAGAGATAATCGGAGTTCATTGCGCGATTGAGGAGTTCATCGGTTCGGTCGTCGTCGATTTTGGCGATGAAGTGCAATGAGAGGAGTTGCGTCTGTGGATCGGGATGGCTAATGCCATGTTCTAAAATCTCGAGGGAAAGAGAGGATCCGGAAAGGCCTGCGCCGAAAAGGGACATCAGAAGAGTTTGATGGTCTTCGCTTTGGACCCCTTTTTGTAAAAGGGTAAGGCTCATTTGCTGCAGCATTTCAAAGTCGTGTCTACCTGTCATGGTAGTATATTGACGGTAGCGGTCGATCGACTCTTCGACTTTATTTTGCTGCATGAGGAAAAGGGATTGCAGTTTGGTGTCGGATGGCTCAGCGCAAACAACGCCGATCCATGCAGCCATTAGACAGATTTGACGTAGTCCCATAGATCGATTCCCGCCTTGAGGAGCAGGCGCCTCACTGTTTGAAGCGGCAGCCCCATTACATTGTAATAGCAGCCTTCGATTCTTTTGACAATGAGGCTACCTGCTTTTTGAATGCCATACCCCCCAGCCTTATCGAGTGGGTGGATGGCTTTTGCATAGGCATGGATCTCAGGATCAGTCAGTTCGCAAAAATGGACGCGGGTTTCTTCGACGTCGAGATAAAGGTTTTTTTCGTGAATAACAGCGACGCCGGTGAAGACTTGATGCTCTTTTCCGACCAGTTCTCGGAGCATTGCATAGGCGTCTTGCATCGTTTCGGGCTTCTCAAAGAGCTTGCCGTTCTGATAGACGGTGGTGTCGGCGGTCAAGATGACGCTGTTTGGAAATTGAGGTTCGAGCGCAAGGGCTTTTTGCTTAGCGATTGTTTTGACAAAAGCGGCAGGGTCTCCTCGAAAGGGGACTGTTGTCTCATCGAACTGAGAGTGAACCTGCCGAAAGGGGATGGAGAAAAAACTGAGAATTTCCTTTCGGCGAGGGGACTGCGATCCTAAAATGACCTCATTCGACATCTTTGGATTTCTTCTTCGCTTTTTTTAGGCCATTGGGAGAGGCTTTTGTCGTTTGGTCGACCCAAATCGGGGAGCTCCAAGCGATGTGCCCGTCCGCCTGGACGATGCGGAGGTAATAGTAGATAAAGGGTGGGCGATCTTCTTGTGGCTCTAAAGCAACTGTGCTGAAAAGATCGGTGTCGTCGATTTCGAACTCTACTTTTTCCCCTTTTGCCTCTAAATTTTTAAAGACTTTTCCGTTGCGGATAAGGGAGGCTTCTACGATTGGCTGAGTGCCGATAGAGTAACCGGTGATGTGGCGATTAAACTCAAGGCCAGGACGGTTTTTTGTTTCTAGTTCAGAGCCCATGTTAAATCCCGCAATATGGAGGCCAAGGATGATTCTCTCTCCAGTCGTCGCGTAGCATGAGCGGGCTTGGAGCGCTTCCATCAGGGAAGCCCGAGTGTGCTCTTTGGCCAATAGCGCTGTCAATCCTGGAGCGTATTGCGCTTGGTTTGCTTCATAGAGTTGGTTATAAGGGCCTCTGTCGTCATATCCGCCAGCGACAAACCCGAAACGGCGTCCGTTATTCAAGGCTTTGATCAAAGAGCCTTCTGCGGACTCAGAAATAGCTTCTTTGCCGCTTCCGGAGATCGGCTTTAGATTTTTTTCTTTGAGGGAACACTCTGAGCTTCCCCAGGCATTGTAAATTTCGGCAACTCGTTCGTATTCGTAGTTGAAGTCGGCAAAATTATAGCAGGTTGCTTTTCCCATCGTAAAGGAGGGGATTGCGATCATCTCTTTTGGATTATTGGTTTTATAAATCTTTTTAAGAGAGTTGTTCTTGGTATCTTTTTGACGCAAGAGAGGTTTCATGTCTTTCGAATAGACGAATTGGCGTAAGCCCTCTTCATTGGACTCTCCCTTCCATTGAAAGCCGAGGAGTGCGACGAACCGGTCGTCCTCATTGAACTCTGCAAGCTGCGTGCTGATGAGTTTCCAAGTATCATTCGAGGTCTCTTCTTCGCTGTCAAAGCAAGAGGTTGCGACAAACTGCATAGAACGATCGTCGCGCATGTGGCGAAGCCAAGATTCAATGTTGTGGCCTGAATCGAACCTGTCGGACTCTCCGTGCAATGTTCCCCAGTAAATGCTCAAAGGCCCTTCGGGAAGGCATTTAATAGGAGGGGATAGGAAAGTCTCTTTTGTCTGTAAATTGCGAAGCTGAATCTTGTAGATGCCCGGCTCGTTGAAATACAAACTTGGCAGGGCGATAAAGCCCGTTTCAGGGACAAATAATTTCCAGTTTAAGTTTTCTCTGAGGTGCTCGTAGCTCAAATCGATCAAGGTTCCTTCGGGCGCATTGCAGGTGAGGTTGCCGAAGAGATCTTCAAAGCGGATAATGACGTCGAAGCGCTTATTTCGCGCCACTAAGGAGGGGGCGACAACGCGGAGAGCTTTTAATTGGTTGCCTCGGACATCGAGTTGGAAGAGTTCGTGTTCTTTGTATTCGCCCTTACCCTTGGGGTCGATATAGAGGCAAAAAGGTCTTCGGCGCTGCACGAATTGCTGGGATCGATTCCCTTTTTTCTCGTCCCGATCAGGGGAGCCCATCGAAATGGAAAACTGTTCTCCAGTCTTCAATTCAGCCGGAAGCACAAATTCAAAAGAGGTTGTTGCGCTTTGAGGATGAGATGTTTCCGTAGCGCCAATCACCTTATTATTGGGGAGTTCGGCCCAAATGAGATTGGCTTTATCTTTGAGATTTGTTTGGGGAATTTGCCAGTCGATATTTCTGCCGCCGCTTTCTAAGTCAAATCGCAACTTGGTTCCTTTGGGCAGCAAACTAGCGGTGGTGTAGGTAAATTTCCAGGTTCCAGAGTCTCCGGCAAAGGCATGGTTCGGTTCACAAACGCAAATTGAACGGCGCATCAAAATCCTCTATTGTAAATAGCGGTTAGTATAAACGATTGGGGATAAAGAGGAAAGCTCTACTGCTTATTTCGAGGGATGATTTTGATTTTTTTAATGGAGCGCTCGTTGGAGGAGACAATTTCTAAGTCGAAGTTGTCGTGAGAGAGGCGCCAGCCCTTATTCGGGATGGTTCCGGCGCAGTGGAAGACATAACCGCCGATGGTTTCGTATTCGGGGTTGGAGGGGATGCTGATTCCGAGTTGATCTTCGATGTCAAAAAGGGTCATTTTAGCGTCGACGATCCAGCCGCTCTCGCCGGGGATTTCCCAAAAATCGCGCTCTTCGCCGATGTCGTATTCATCTTCGATCTCGCCGACGATCTCCTCGAGGATGTCCTCGATGGTGACGATCCCTTCCGTGCCGCCATATTCGTCGACGATGATGGCCATGTGGATTTGTTGACTGCGAAATTCTTGGAGCAGTTGGGTGATTTTTTTATTTTCCGGCGAATAGAGAACTGGCTTTGCGATGGACTGGAGAGGGGATTCGAGATTCTGATTTTGCGTATAGCACCGAAGGAGGTCTTTATAGAGGACAACGCCTGTAATTTGGTCGAGTGATTCCTGATAGATGGGGATGCGGCTATAGCCTTCCGAGGCAAAAAGGGCCGCGGCCTCGTGGATAGTGGTGTCTTTTGGTAGAGCGAAGAGGTCGACGCGGGGGACCATGATCTCTTTGGCGACTCGCTCTTTGAAGTTGATGAACGAGCTGAGGAGTTTCCGATCGGATGGGTCGAGGTGCTGCTGTAGGTCCAATTCGCTGATCATTTCGCGTAGTTTTGAGTTGTCTGTGAGTTGCTCTGCCACTTCTTCCATGTGGACTTTGCGCAAAAGGCCGCTAGTCAATCGAAGGAGGAGTCCGACGATGGGAAAGAACAAAAGTAAGATGAGGGAGGCTAGCGGTGCGGCCAAGCGGAGGACTTGTTTGGCCCATAGATTGGACATCAGGCGGACGAGATAATCGAGGAAAAGGGAAATGGCGATCAGGCTAAGGCCGATTAAGACCAGCCGTGGGAAATCTTGGCTTGCTTTTGCCTCTATAAGAGTTTGGTAAAGGTGGGGCGAGGCGCTGATGAGGTAAAAAAAGGCGGTGATTCCGTAAGAGAGCTGGATGATGTGTTTGGTCAATGAGATGGAAAAATAGAGGTTTTCCCATTCTTGGTTGGGAAAGAATCTCCGCAAGATGGGAAAAAAGAAAAACCAAGGCGCGTGGGGCGAGCGGAGGAGTTCTTTGGATTTAAATTTGCCGAGGCGAAGGAAGGTGGTGCTGCACGCGGTCAATACAATGGAGCAGAAGAGGAAAAAGCAGGGGGCGATCAAACTTGTTAGGAAGAAGTGCAATGGAGGCCTTGTTTCTTAATGTGAGCTATACAGATTTTTTCCTTTTTTCGCATAGTTCTTCTCGAAGCGGGGTCTAAGTCGTCGTAGCCGAGGCAGTGGAGGAGGCCATGGATGATGTAAAGAGCGACCTCATCGTGGGGGTCTTTCCCGTGTTTAGCGGCATAATCTAGGGCTGTTTTGGGGCAGACGAAAATATCTCCTAGAAGGTCTTCGTCGATGGGGAATGAGATGCAGTCGGTAGTGGTTGGGTCGTCAAAAAAATCTTTATGGAGTTGGCTGATTTTCTTTGTGCTTACGAAATAGATGGAGACTTCGGAATGAGTCGACTTTTGAAAGGTGAGGACTTCTTTTACAAGAGCGCGGATCGCCTTTGAGGAAAGGGGGAGGTCTTTTTGGGAGTTATGGACGTGAACTTTCATAGGAGTCTCAAGAAAGTGCATAACACTTTCTTGAGATGAAGCCTTAAGCCGATGGGGTCTTAGGAAGGCCGGTGACTTTTGTGTTCTTGCCGTCAACCCATTTTCCCAATTTGCGAAGGACGTCGATCCGCTCGAAGCGTTTTAGGACGTTTTTCTTCTTCATGCCTTTGCTTGATTTGCCGTAGCTTGTGTGTCTGGTCATAAATTATCTCACTTTTGGAAAGAAGCGGCCAGCGGCAGCCCCTTCGCTTATCGCGTTTTCATGTTCTTTAAAGCCGAACTGGAGGTTATCTCTTTTCGAGCCTGTTTTTAGCGCAGGGGGTCTAGGTCTTCGCGGCGAAACAGCCCTTCGCTCGCCTTGTTTACTCATACGGGTCATGGGATACTCCTTCAATAACTAGCAAATGAGTATAGAGGGAGAGAGGATTTGTCTCAACGGAAAACAGTGGAAAATAGGATTACTATAGATGTGCGGGGGTGGGGTCCCCACCACCCCCAGCCGCCCCTTTGCGCCTAACTACGGCTTTGCAAAATCGTGTGCTCGCCTGTGGGGCGTGTAAAACACAGCCCCCCGGGGTGCTTCGCACTCCTGCGCTACGATTTGTGCTTTGCCGTAGCGGCGATTGGCTGCCCCAAGCGCTCATCCCGCTCGGTCCCTCGCGGGTCCCTTTCGCGTCGTGGGTCAGAACCTACAGTTTTTCTCCACAAATTATGAGTTCTGACACACGACGCGAAGCGCTTGGGGCAGCCCGCCTAAAGCGATAGAGGAGTCGGATTACGGCTGTGGGTTAATTCAAATATCTTCTTGATTTTATGTTTACTAATCGTTAGTTAAGTATTGCGACATTCTATGTGATGGATCTATAATGTAATACATAAAAATTAGGTAGTGTATTTAACAGAAATGTAAAGAGAGGTTTTTTATGGCAATATCACCACTAAACAGGAATCTAGCGGAGATCGATCCTAGTCTCTTTGAAGATAGAGTTAGAGATTCTTTAAATAATGGAATTGATGCATCCATAGTACAAGATGTAGTACGTGTAACAATGAAAGTCGCAGCTTCGAATCAACCAACACGGCCTTTTGATAAAGAGACTGTCATTACAGAGATGCCTCGCGAGCTCTCTTCGATTCGATCTTTGGACGATTTTCTTCCTATTGTAAAGAGCGCTAAACCAGGTATTACCTTTTGGGGGTGGCGTTATGTGAATGTGATCGTACAGGGAAGCCCTTTGAAGTTGCCGATGGATACCTTAGCCTTTCATACAATTGCATTGGCCAATGAATTATGGAAGAATGGCTTTAAATTGACTGCGCAGGAACGCGCTGTTGGTCAAGAAATAGCGGGATTAGTATCTGGGACTTATGGGCGCAGCGCTACGCTATTGGATGAGTCGTTCATTGTTACGCGAATCTTTTGTTATTTGAGGGAATTCTTCCAGTATCCGATGCATTATTTTGGCCAGGGCCGTTATCGCGTTTGCTCTCCTGTAAGATGGGCTTGGGAAAAGCGAGCGGACGTAGACCTAAGTGACGAATATGCTCAATACGGAGTCGAGTTCCGGGAACCTCGTAAAGATCGAGACGGTTATAAATACATTTTCCATCGATACAATACAGATGATTATAAAGCAAAGGCTGGAGCAGAACCTACTGAGGAGTATGAAAATTCATTCGAGCCAGATTTTGTGAGTTACAAATATTGCCCTCTCTCTCTTTCCCTTCGAGCGGCAATTCCTCTGTGGGAATAGTATGCAAGCCGCTTGGGCTTGTCATCTTAGAGTGCTTTGTACAATTTCTTGAGAACAAACGCGGGGGGTATTTTTCCCGCAGTGTTGTAGAAGGGCTTTTATCTGTGAAGGCCTACCAGAAAAATTCCTTAGAAAGCTCCAAACGTATTACTTAAAATCTGGGGCTGTAATATTAAATTGATTGGACAGATGCGCTGATAAATCTTTCATTAAGCCTTGACCTTGTTTCTCCCCAGCAATATTGAGTTCTGACACACGACGCGAAGCGCTTGGGGCAGCCAGACGCCGCTACGGCAAAGCATAAATCGTAGCGCAGGCGCGCGGCAGCGCTTGGAGGGGCTGTGTTTTACACGCCACTCCGACGAGCACACGATTTTGCAAAGCCGTAGTTAGGCGCAAAGGGGCCAGCGGGGGATGATGGGAACCTCATCCCCGACATGTCTATGGTAATCCTATTATACTGATTGCGATTCAATAATGTACCCTGCACGTTTGTAGGCGTCGAAGCGGAGGGCGGAGAACTGCTGCTTGCTGGGGGAGGTCAGATCCTCGAAGTCGTAGATGGTTTTAAAGGGGCCGGTGAGGAGGGGGGTCGGGCAGAGGTTGAAGGCGTGGCGGGAATGGTTGACGTTGTTCTTGAGACGGCTGATGGCGATGTAGTCGGAGGTGGGCTCTTCGGTGGCGATGTGGGGGAGAAAGCTGGTGGCAGGGGATCTCCAGAGAAGCTCGTCGACAAAGAGGGCCGCTTTTTCATCCTCGGCAAGGATAATGAGGGACTCTTTTTTCTTGAAATGGAGGGCTGCGGTGGTTGTCAGGCAAGAGAGCTTGGCGCCGCTGGAGCGGATTTGAAAGAGGACGACGCGAGTTTGGGGGGTGTCAGGGATGTTCATCGGTAATTTCTTGGCCTGGATGGATGATACCACAAGAGACGAGATATTTGATGGTATCTTCTTTACTCATGCTGATTGGATGGACGTTTTTTTTAGGCACTAGAAAGAGAAAGCCGGAAATGGGGTGGGGCGCCGTTGGAGCGAAGACGGCGACGAGGTCTTTGCCTGCTTTTTTCTCGCACTCTTCGGGAACTTCACCTGAGCTAAACCCGATGCAGTAATGGGGTTTATGCGGGAAGGGGATCATGACGGTTTCTTTAAAGGCTTGCTTCCCATCGGGAGAAAAAATGGCGGAGAAGATGTCGCGACTCAATTTGTAGATGGTTTTTACGAAGGGAATGCAATTGACGATCCGGTGGCCGAATTTGAGGAGGTTATCGAATAGAAAGTGGCGCGTGATGACGCCGAGAAAGACGATGAGAATGAAGAGGAGGATCAGCCCAATGAGTCTTGAGAGAAAAATGGTGACCCCTGCCGGAAATGCATAGAAGAAATGATTGAGGGCGCTTTGAACGAGGGGGACAAAAGGGGTGGTGAAAAGATCGAATAGAAAGATGGCGAGAATGACTGTCAGCACAAGTGGGAGTAGGATGACAAGGCCGGCAATGAAAGAGTTTTTCATAATTCCTCGTAGGTTCCCGGCTGGACAACTCCGCAAGAGACGACGTATTTAATGGCGTCTTCACTTTTCATATCGAGATAAATCAGATCTTTTTTAGGGCTAAGTGTCATAAAGCCGGTCATCGGATTTGGTGTTGTGGGAAGGAAGACCGAAACCATGTCCGATCCAGCCACAGAGCAACTTTCTGGAGCTTCACGAGCGACAAGTCCTAGGCAATACGATTCTTGGTCGGGAAAATGGATCATGACGACTTGTTTAAAGGTGTTCTTATTAGAAGCAAAGAGAATGTGGGTGATTTCTTTGGTCGTTTTGTACACTTTATTGACGATTGGAATTTTCTGCATGATCTTGTCGCTGAGTTTAATCAACGATTTGACGAAAAACCAACGGGCAATTGAGCCGAGGAGGATGATGAAGAGGAAAAGGGTGATCAAAATGACGACTTGCGCAAGCGCTCGGATCTCTGTTTCAGAATTAAACGGGGTGTGAAGGTTCGAGCTTTTGAGAAATCTGGTGACCACTCCCATAAACGGCTGGGTTAAAAGGCGAACGACGAAGGCTACGACGTAAAGTGTGACCGCAACGGGAAGCAACGTAGCTAAGCCTGTCAGAATATACTTCTTCATAAGTTCATGATTGCCCGATAAGACGGATCTAGTCAAGTGTCGAAATGAACCGGTAGGGAAGAAGCGCATCTTCTTGAGCGTAAGCGACTCCAATGCGAGGAGTGGCTTTGATCCGCTCGACGGAGATCCCTAGATCTGCGATCCAAAGCTCTGGGCTATTGAGCGGCATGCCATAATGAGACTGATTAATTTTTAAGCTTTGCGTAAGAGCTCCAGGACCCGAGGTGAGCTTTTCCGTTGTTTTCTTGCTTCGCCGTTTGAGCATGGTTTCAATGCCATGCGTAGGATAAAGCGCGCGGATTAGAACGGCCTCCGGTGTTCCTTCGATGTTGGTGACGATGTTAAAGAGATGATGGATGCCATAACAGAGATAGATGTAGGCAATTCCTCCTCGGCCGTACATCGCTTCTGTCCGCTTGGTCCTTCGATTTCCGTAGGCGTGGCTGGCGCGATCGTGAATGCCGGCGTAGCCTTCTGTTTCTGTGATGATGCCGCCTGTGATTACTCCATCGATGTTTGTAAATAGCCCTTTGCCAATCAGGCTTTTTGCCACTGCTAGAACATCGGGATTCTTATAGAACGAAAGGTCTATTTTTTTTTCTTGCGGATCTTTGCTACTGTAGCCGGCTCGGAGGAGAGGACCCATTTGGTTTCCTGCATGATGAAATCAAGTGTTTTGATTTGAACGTGGATGGTTTGTCCAGCAATGAATGTTTTGCCGGTATGTACGCCGCGGAAAGAGAGCTTGCTGGCGTTGTACTCGTAAAAGTCGTTGCCGATCTCTGAGACGTGAAGAGAGGATTCGAGATCGAACAGGGGCACTTCAAAGAAGAGGGCAAAGGGTTTAACGCGAGTAACCGTTGCGGGGTAGATGCGCGCAGGATCGTCTTGGAAGAAGGTGTTGGCCATTCTCATTTTCTTGAGGAGTTTGACAGAGCTCTCAGCTTTGAAGGAGATCCGCTCTTTGTCTGAGCAGGCTTTAGCGATCTCTTCTAGGTTCGTATCTTCTGGGAGGTCGTTTGTCAGAAGGCGCTGGATAATGAGGTCGGTATAACGGCGGATCGGACTGGTGAAGTGGCAATAATGTTCGAGGGAAAGTCCATAGTGGCCAATGTTGTCCGGGGAATATTGGGCCAGCCGCATGCTGCGGATAAAGCTAATGGAGAGTTGCGAGAGAAGCGGGGACTCTTTTGCTTCTAAAAAGAGCGCTTGAATGTCTTTGTGCGTCGGGTTCCCGACAAGCTGGAAGCCTAGCGAGCGTGCAAAGGCATAAAAATCTTGGAATGATTCTGCGCTCGGCTGTTCATGGACGCGGTAGATGAGCGATTTTCCTTGGTTTGCAAGGTAGATTGCGGTCAACTCGTTTGCTTTTAACATGAACTCTTCGATCATCTGATGGGTGATGTCGTATTCGACTCGTTGCATACGAAGCGGCACGCCCTTGTCATCGACGATAATGACCTCTTCGGCCATGGCAAAATCGATGCTGCCTCTTTCAAATCGCTTTTTCTTGAAGAGGTGACAGAGTTCAACCATTCGATCAAGGAGATCGGAGTGAGGGCTTTTCTTCTTTTTCTGCAAGACCTCGAATGCTTCTCCGTAGGTAAATCTCTTGTGGCTTTTGATGATGGTTCTAGCGATTTTATAATCGATGAGATCCCCTTTAGAGCTAAATTCGGCAAGAACGGAGATCGTAAGCCGTTTTACATTGGGTTTTAAGCTGCAAAGTTCGTTCGAAAGCTCTTCGGGGAGCATTGGGACAACTCGCCCAGGAAAATAGGTGGAGTTGCAGCGTAGAAAGGACTCTTTATCGAGGTGAGAGCCGGCTTTGACGTAGTGAGCGACGTCTGCGATATGGACGCCGAGATGAAAATGGCCCCGGTCGTCGCGGGTCAGGGTGATCGCATCGTCGTAGTCGCGGGCAGTGTCGGGGTCGATCGTCACGCACTCATCTTCTGTCAAATCGAGGCGGTCTTTCGCTTCTTTAGGCGAAATTTTTGTCCCATACTCTTTTGCCTCGGCAAGGGCTTCTAGAGAGAAGCTGTTTGGCAGCTCGAACTCTTCGATGGCGGCGTCGACGTCGATTGAAGGGTCAGAGATGTGCCCGATGCAACGGGTCGCTTCTCCCTCTACGAGATCTCCATCGGAGCGCCAGTTCGTCACTTTGCAGATAATTCGGTCCCCTTCTTTGAGGGTCATTCCATTGGGTTTGACAGAAACCGGTTTATCTCGACCGAGAAGCGGCGCATAAGCGGTAAAATGATTTTGCACTTTTTGGACGATGATGCAGGCAAGGTGTGTGCGGCTTCTCTTTAAGATGGCCACGACTGAACCTTCAGGTCCTTTTGCAGAGACGACGGACGCTACTTCAACTTCGACGGTATCTCCATCGACGGCATCTCCGATGAGATGTTTTGGGATAAAGACGTCTGGCCCTTCGGTCATTTTCACAAATCCAAACCCTTTATGGTGGATGGAGATAACGCCTGTAGCGAGCCGTTCTTTATGTTCAGGCAGCGAAAAGCAGCCTCGATGCATGGAGAGCTGACCGCTACCCACTAGATCGGATAGGATTTTCAAAAAAAGAGTTTCATGAATGGGGGCGATATCTAGTTGGGAGGAGAGCTCTTCGGAGTTCATGGGTTCATACCGCTTGCCAGAGATAAATTGGAGTACGGTACGCGTTAAATTATGGGAGATTTTAGTCAGTTGGGAATTATTTTTTTTTGATTTCTTAGATGGCATGTTTTTATTATACAGACAGTTGTCGTTTTTTTAAATGGGCTTGAAGAGAAGGGACGTCTGTAAAGACTTCCGCATCGATGCCGTGGGTTCTTGCGGCCACTACATATTCTGGAATATCGTCTATGTAAAAACAATTTTGAGGAGGGCACTTTGCCGCTGCAATCGCTGCAGAATAGATCTTTGGGTGAGGTTTTAAGACGCCCACTTCAAAGGAGAGGATTTTCTCATCGAATAGGTCGAGGATGGGGAGGCGAGGGGTCAGAAAATCGAAGTGGGCGGCGTTTGTATTGGAAAGGAGGACGAGGCGATAGCCCTGTTTTTTCAAGGCTTTTAAAAGGGGGAATATCGGTTCATTGGGGATAAAAATATCAGAGGCAGCATGAAAAAATTCTTGCGAAGTGAACGGTTTATGCGCCTCTTCTAGAAAGGTGCGATAGAGGTTTTCGCTAGACACTTTTCCCGATTCATAAGCGCCTTGAAGCTCTTGTCGAATGAGAAGCTCATGAATGGCCTGCGAGGGAAGTCCTGTGAGGGTAGAAACTTGGGAAAGGATTTTTTCAAAACTGAAAAATACAAGGACGTTGCCGAGGTCGAAAATAAGAGTTTTGATCATGTTCGATGTTGTACGATATTTCCCGCTTCCCTGCAATCAGAAACGGTGTTTGCATGTATTTTGAAGGAGCATGGCAATCGTCATGGGGCCGACGCCGCCAGGGACGGGGGTAATCTGGGAGACAATGGGAAGGGCCGCCTCAAAGTCGACATCGCCTACAATCTTGCCGTTTGCGCGGTTGATCCCAACGTCGATAAGGACAGCGCCTGGTTTGATCATATGGGGCCCAACAAAGTGGGGGCTGCCGATAGCGGCGACGAGAATGTCTGCAGATCTTGCGATCGCAAGGAGATTTTCAGTTCGGCTGTGACAAATGGTGACTGTCGCATTGCAGCCTGGTTTTTTTTGCATCAAGATCGCTGCGAGTGGTTTTCCTACGATATTGCTTCGCCCTATGATCACGACGTGTTTTCCTGCGACAGCAATCTGGCTTTTTTCGAGGAGGACTTTGATGCCTTGTGGAGTGCAGGGTAAAAGTCCAGAAGAGTCGCCGAGGAGCATTTTGCCGACGTTAAGAGGATGAAATCCATCGACGTCTTTTTTCGGGTCGATGGCGAGCATGACTTTTTTTTCATCGATGTGAGGAGGCAAGGGGAGCTGTACGAGGATGCCATTGATCGAAGGGTCCTGATTGAGATCTTCGATTTTGGCCAGAAGTTCAGATTCTTTCAGCGCAGTGGGAAATTCGAGTAAGGTGGATACGATTCCCGTTGCGGCGCATCCTCTTTTTTTTGCGCGGACATACGATAGGGAGGCGGGATTGTCTCCGACTAAAAGAAGGGCAAGTCCCGGCTTTTGTTCAAGAGATGTGACCTTTGCCTTGATGTCCCTCATGATTTCTTCGGCAATTTTTTTTCCGTCGATCAGCTTTGTCATGAGCTCCTGCTGAGAAGAGTCACCGCTTCAGGGTGGATTAAACCATTTGTTGCCAGAATCGGTTTTTTCGAATGGATATCGAAGGGGGCGCCATTCCACTCTGTGATCATTCCACCGGCTTCCTCGAGGATCAATTTTCCAGCGGCCATGTCCCAGGGGGAGAGTTCCACTTCAAAAAAGCCCTCAAAGCGGCCGGCGGCGGTGTAGGCAAAATCGATGGCGGCGGCTCCAAGGCGGCGGATGGGGATCCCTGCGCGGAGAATGTCGATGAAATGATCGATGCAGTGATGGGGATTTTCGGCCAAGTTATAGGGAAAACCGGTCGCTAGGATCGATTTTTTTAGAGACGAGACTTTGCTTACGCCAATTTTCTCTCCGTTGAAAAAACTTCCGACGTTTTTTTCTGCGACGAAGAGTTCTTCTGTGATGGGTTGAAAGACGACGCCGGCGATCATTTTGCCTGCCTTTTCGACGCCGATGCTGACGGCAAAGAGAGGGATTTGGTGGGCGAAATTGACCGTTCCGTCCAACGGATCGATGATCCAAACAAGAGAACTTTTATTGCCGGTGACGCCGCTTTCTTCTGCAAGAAATTGAGAGTCAGGGGCATTTTTTTGGATAAAGTCGATGATCGCCCGTTCCGCTTTATGGTCGTATTCGGTGACAAGGTTGTGATGCCCTTCTTTCGATTTGATTTGGAAGTGCGTCCCAAATCCATGGCGCAAGATACTGCCAGCTAGAAGCGCAGCTTCAATGGCGATCTGCGTTAACTCTCCGAAAGACGGCTCTGATTTTTTTTCAGCCAATAGATTCCCCACATCCGACGTAAATGACGATAAATTGCAAGTGGACCGGCAAACCAAATGAGTGCGTACAACGCATCGCAGACAGGAAGCAAAGGCCAGTCGGTCAACCACCATGTTCCTTGAAATACGATTCTTCTGTCAAAGAGAAAAAGCAACGCGATTTGAAAGATCGTTGAGAGCGCGGAGAAAAAAGCCGTATAGAGTCCAAACTGCAAGGGGATTTCCGCAGAAAACCTCCTCCTCCATCGAAAGCAGCAAAGGGAGGTAAGCGTATAGTTTAAGGCGTGGATGCCAAACGGATCGTACGACAAAAGGTCGATGAGAACGCCGGCAAAACAGCTCCAACGGAGCGCTTTTGGCAACGGGCAAAGAAGACCCACAAGAGCCAAAAAGGGGGCAAAGGAGAGGACGGGGATCTTCGTGCAAAAGGGGATCGTCGCCTGTAGGCACAAAAACACGATGCTTAAAGCCAAGCCGAGTAGGATCATATACTTAGCATAGCGATTGACCGATATATTGAAAATTGTTAATAGACTTTTATATGATACGAAAGCTCCCCTCTGGGGGATATCGACTTTATTCTCGTAAAAAGAACCCAAAGACCGGTAAACGGAGGAATTTGGGGACTTTCTCAACCCGCGCTGCAGCAGTTCAGCACGAGCGGGAGATTCAATTCTTTAAAAGACGCTGATCTTAGTTAATCCAAGTTGCTTCCCCTCCATACATGAAAAAATCAACGATAACGGCTTGGCACGGCCAAGCCTAAGGATGACGGCTCGCCCCGCGAGCCTATAGGATACGTCCGCCTGATGGCGGACTAGCATGATAAGAGGAGAAGGGAGGCCACCGGGCTCGACCAAAGGTCGGTGCTGCGCTTTTTCGCGCAGCAGTAGGCTTCGCCTACGCCCGGTGGCCTCCTTGCGCTTCGCGAAGCGTTCTTTTTTTATCCTGTCAGCTCCCGGAGGGAGCGTATCCTATAGGCTCGCCTGCGAGCCGTCATCCTTAGGTTTGCTATGCAAACCGTTATCCTGTTCACCT
>CAITMJ010000029.1 GCA_903893545.1 uncultured Chlamydiae bacterium | reverse complement strand
GCCAATTTTGTGTCCAGTTTTGGCCAACCACTTCAACCCATATGATCCTATTCCAGCAGCTCCCGCTGAAGAACTAAGAAAATCTTAACCTTCAGTTCAATGCTTTCAAGGCAAAACTTTCCCTTTTCTCTCTTGGAGAGTCTTTCTCACTACCAAAAAACCTGAAGAACTTTTTCACCCAACCAAAACACTACGCATCACAGCTTGTATTCTAGCTGCTGTTGAGGTATTTCTTTGTGGCGAGGGTTGTATAGAGCCATTCCCATGAGGGAATGGGGACAAATTGGAAGAATACTCTTAGGTATTCCCATAGGGTTTTATAACCGCACGCTCGCTTTTTGGCCGCTTGGTAGAGCGAGCAGGAGACTTCCTGGATCTGGTCTATCAAAAATGCCAGCATCGTCAGGAGACACAAGAGGCTCGAAAGGTATTTTTTGCCGTGTCCGTAATTGTGTTCTAAATTGTATCCTAGGTTCTTCAGGGTGTTAAAAGTCTCATTTTCAATTTTCCATCGTGCGCGGCCTCCTTGCATTAACGCCATGACGTTGTCTTGGGTGATTTCTATATTTGTTACCCAGGAGAAGAGTATCTCTTTCCCCTTGGGGTCTGTTTGCATGTACTCCAGAAAATTCACCAGCATTTCGGGATGACTTTTGTTGAGGGAGATCCCATTGACGTAACGGAACTGATGCAAAAATCCTTTTTTATCTGTGACTTCGTAGTCAACGGCGTTCTCAGACTCATGTGCGAGGTTAAACAAAAATTGGTGGTCTCCGGGCTTGGCAACGAGGAAGTACTTCATCTGGTTCTCCTCCAAGACTTGGATATTAGGAGCATTAGAAGAGAGCCCATCACCCGTTATGATGACCTTCAGGTGAGGGTGCTCCCTTCTGAAGTGCTCAATGAATCGCTTAGTCGCGTTTCTCTCGCAATCATTTTTTTGTGAGCCATCTCTGTTCAGGATGACTTCAGGACATAAGGGAATCACGTTCGATTGTTCAGGGTGAACAAGGCAACCTCCCAACATCTGATGGTAATAGGTAACTGATCCATCCTTGTGTTCTTTTTTACAACACTGGTCACAGCACACATTGCCCGAGGAAAACTCTCCTGTGCCATCAACGGCCAAGATGTAGTGGCCTTGGAAAAAGACGAACTGTTCGAGGCCCTTACCCCTTTGGAAAGCAGCAAAGAGCTTTTTAAAAGCAGGCCGAATGAAACTCGGGTCTAGTTCATCGAGGCGCTCTCTTAAGTAAGTGTCAGAAGGTGGAGAATGGATGTGGTAAAGGGTTTTAAGGTTGTTATCAAGGATGTTGCGCTGTTGGTCGTACTTGAGCAGGGAGGGGAACTTTAAGCCAAAAACAGCCAATCCCGACATCAAGATATCGGTAAAGGAGATAGAAGTTGACCTAGAAGAGGGTTGTGGATCTTGGATTTTTTTGAAAAGACGGTAAACAATGTTGACTAAGGCCTCAGCGCCAAGAGACTTTCTTGCTGTCATCTCCATGATAGGGGGTCCTCGTATGAGAGTTAAACCCCGAAAGTTTACGAAAGAAATATTTTACTTACAGGAGAAAAATGCTCAGCGGGAGCTGCTGATATTAATAGCGTAGCGAAGCGGCTTAATTTGGCTCCTTCAGTTGTTAAATTTTGAGAGGGTATAGCGGCTCATTTCACCGATTGAGCCGGCCAGTTCAACTCCGG
>CAITMJ010000028.1 GCA_903893545.1 uncultured Chlamydiae bacterium | reverse complement strand
TAACAGCCTCAATACCGGAGACATTGATACCTTCGGCAATGATGTTTAGCTGGGAGTTCGCTACAATGCCCTCTTTCAATTTGAGGACGAGTTTGTGAACGCCAGTCGTTTTAATAGGGCGAACTAGCTGTATGTTTTTGCGATCGACAGGCAGTCCGTTCTCTTGGAACAGCTTTGCGATATCGCCAGCAGAAAAAGAACCGTACATGTGGCCTTCTGGATCGACTTTGACCTTGATATCAAGAGAAACTGCTTGAATTTGAGCAGCGAGTTCTTCTGATTCTTTTTGGTCTACGACCGCTTGCTTAGCGCGCTCAGAACGAAGGCGTTCTTGTTTGCGAAGCGTGTTAGCAGAAGCGATGATGGCTAATTGTTTTGGAAGAAGAAAATTTCTGACATAGCCAGGCTTTGCCGAAACGATCTCCCCTTTTTTACCAAGAGCATCGACATCTTGCAGAAGAAGCAGTTGCTGTTTCATGAGATCCCCCGATTACTCTTCGGCGACAAACGGAACCAATGCCATGTGGCGAGCCCGCTTAATCGCTTGTTTCAAAACTTTTTGATAATAATGAGAAACCCCAGTAATCCGGCGCGGTAAAATTTTGCCTCTTTCCGTGATGAATTGCTTGAGAGTTTCAATGTCTTTGTAGTCGATTCCATCGACTTTAGATGCCTCAAATGGACATGCCTTTTTCCGCTTAGAAAAAGGTGAATCACCAGTAGGAGGTCCAGGTGGCTGTGATGATGGAGGTTGTCTTCTAGTCATTGCGCTCATTAGCCCACCGTCTTAAGAGGTTTAAATTCCATCGTCTCTTGAACCTTTTCCACACGCGTCGTCATAAAGCGAATGAGATCTTCATGGAGGTGGTATTCCTTCCAAAGGTCAATGATGATTGAAGTAGGAGCTTCGAAGAAGAGTACATAGTAATATCCTTCGCGCTTGCCGTCGATCTCGTATGCGAGCTTGCGCCGGCCGAGTTCGTGTGTCTTAAGAATGTTCCCAGTTTTTTGGGTAATTCCATCGGTAATCTTATCAAAAGCTTTTTTGCGAGATTCATCACTCAGCGTAGCGCTGAGGATATACATCCCCTCATAAAGCCCGTTTCTTTTTTTCTGCATATTCCTTCCCAATGCTTGGAGTCGATGGACTATTTATTAACAAAGTCCATCGCACGGGTTAATCCTTTTACAACAAATAACTCGACCGCTTCTGCGGCGCGCTCTAATAGAGCGGGAACGAGTTTTTCTTCTTCTTCAGAAAATCTTCCCAGCACATGGCTAGCAAGGTCTCCTTCTTTGCGATCGTCGACTCCGAGTCGAAGCCTTGCATACCTATTAGTCTGCAAAACTTCCTCAATACTCTTAAGGCCATTATGACCTCCGGAGCCGCTATTGATCCGCATTCGAGTCTGCCCCATCGGTATTGCCACATCATCGACAATAACCAAAACTTGAGCCAACTCAACTGCCCGATAACGCATCGCCAGCGCCACCGAATCACCGCTGAGATTCATAAATGTCAGCGGTTTTAATAAAACAC
>CAITMJ010000027.1 GCA_903893545.1 uncultured Chlamydiae bacterium | reverse complement strand
CCAATACTGCCGCTGTTTAGCACCCGCATAATTGTGTTGTCAATAGGCGGACGTTCACCAATATCATAGATCTTTCTAATCTCTAACTCAGTTTTGGATTCTGGTGGAAATAAATCGATGAGCGCGCCACAGGCTTCCGCAGGATCCGATTGGTCATCAATATCCTGGCTAATCGTACTCAAAAGGTTGCTAAGAGCAACTCGTATTTTTTGTGAATCCGCAGGGCGGCCAGCATCGTAATCACAGAAGAAATCGCGCATGGTCTTCAAACAATAGAGCGCATTTTGACGATCTTTTGCATCCATGCTGTGTAAAGTCGTAAGATAGCGCAAAAGCTGTGATTTTTCTTCCGCTGACAATGCAGCAACAACCTGAATCGTTTGGTCTCGAAGACCCATATTTACTTCTTCGGCTTTGACGATTTTTTCAAAAAGAGCTGCTTTTTCTTCAGAAGACATCGCTTCTTGCTCAGCAATACGTCGCAAGTTTACCATGCACGCAATTGCATTGCGGCGACGATCCGCTCGTTCTGCTTCCGGGTATTTCGCAAAGGGAGCTTCTGGCACATCCGGCATCAGGTCGTCAAAAAGCGTAGATCGAAGAGCTGACGCTTCGGGAATTTGTCTAATCCACTGCACAATAATTCGATCGCGCTCTTGTTGAAATCTTTGTCGTCCTTCTAACCCAATAGCTTGTGCTTTCAAAGGGCAAATCCTTGGCACAAAGGTTGCAGGTGCATCTTCGAAAAGCAAATGCAGAGGCATAAAATTTATCAAGCCATAGTTAAGGCATTCGGGCACGTTTTGGATCCACCGCATCAATCCTTCATCGCAGCGCATCATTTGAAGCAAGGAATTAAGCCAACAGTTTTGGCCGTCATTTTTTATCCCCCGCACATCGATTTCCGGCAAAGGCGGTGACAGGATAGGCGCTGCAATCCACTCTACTTCTCTTGAGGTAAAAAGAAAACCAACTGTGAATACTGAAGAAAGAGCAGCAAATGGCATCAAAGTCATAGGAAGAGTCATATAAGCTGAAAAGACCAGCCCAAAAGAAACCATCATCTGAATTACGATTTCAGCGATTTTTTCTAAGCAAAGCTGCCAATTCGGCATAAAAGCATCCGAAGGGTATTTAAGTACTTGAGCAGGTGCGACTGATATCATATAAAATTTTCACATTGTTATCGGACAGGAATCGGTGATCTCGCTAGAACCAAAAAATTGAATTGGCCCGGGGTAGCGATATTGATCTTCGGTTTCCCACCCTTTTTTCTTGCGCGCATAGTATAAATACGGCTCTGCTTTTAAGTCTACCAATGCTTTTTCTATAACTGGCTTCGGCTTCCCGTGCCTCATTTCCAAATGCATTAACTGAACTAGAGGCACGAATCTCGGCTCCCATTCATCAACAGATTTTTTTAAATTCCTAATCCCACAAATGACTCCCGTCAAGCCGTCCCTAACAGCCAAAGCCGCGGCAAAGCCCAAAGAATACCCGTAGTTCGCATCAAAATTCGTTGGCAGACAAGACCGCCCCTCAT
>CAITMJ010000026.1 GCA_903893545.1 uncultured Chlamydiae bacterium | reverse complement strand
TGAATCAAGTGAAGACAGGAAACAAACAATGAACTCAATGAGTTACAGAGAGATTCTAGACGCTCTCGACGAGATCAGAAGAAGCTTGACGCTTCCGACTCTGTCTTGCAGAGAGCAATCGGATACTTTTCTAGTAGCTTGTATGGATAGGGGGATTGACGGCCTCCTCAGTCTTAGCGAAAAACTAACCGATGAAAGTTTGTCCGCGCCCCTAGGAGGGCATCATGAGAAACCCGTTAAAGAGGAGAGAAATCTTTTTAAAATGGATGAGGTTCGTAAAATTCTTGAAGAATCTTCTGCAAGAATTCAGCCCTACAAAAGTCTCTTTCTCGATTCTTATAGAGCCAATGTGATCGTGCGGGTCTTAAAATCAATCATCTTTAATCAGCCCTCTCTCGTACCTCAAGAGCGACTTGACGGCATTAATGACGAATGCATAACCCTGATGAAAGAGCAGATGGCTGAGACGATCGATCGTCTCGATCTATAAAGGAGGACAAACGCAATAGGACAATTGTTATCCACTCTTTCTGTGGATAACGTCCGGTGACGAGCGAAAAAAGACAGGGCATGCCTCATTTTTTAGGACATGATTAAAAACAAAGCAACGAGGATGATGATGACCCAATACGAAGAAGATTTTTATGGATGGACCCAAGCGATGGCCGCTCACATTCGAGACGAAAACTATCATTTCCTAGATCGGGCACATGTCGAAGAAGAGATACTGTCTCTGGGACAACAGCTTGTCGTGAATCTTGAGAAAGAGCTCGAAAGCATTCTGTTCTGTTTGCTTTATCATGAATATTTTGAAAAAGGAGGCTACCAGAAATTCTATCGTTTTCTGCCTCTTCCTCGTCTTAAGGCCAGAGATATTCTTGAAGAAAATAGGAGTCTTCTTCCTAGGATTCCGAAGGCTATGAACCATGCCTATCGCATGGCTGTCCTCCAAATGAGGATGATTCTACCCGAGGGAATGCTTTTGCCTTCCGAATGCCCTTATACGTTTGAGCAGTGCCTCGATGATGCGTTTTATAAACAAGATAACATTCAATAAGAGGCTCATTTATGCTTTATCCAAAAATAGATACACTCTACCATCGCGATGAGAAGACCAAAAAGCTTATTGAGGGAACTTTTTCCATCCCTGCTGTTGATCTCATCAAAACTTGGGAATTTACAGAAAAGCTCGACGGAACCAATATTGGGATTCGTTGGAGTGAGGAGACTACAGTAAATAACCCTGGAATCATGACAATTCATGGCCGTACCTTAGAGGCCGAGGTTCCAAAAGCTATTATTTCTTTCATTCAAGATCGCATAACACCCGAAAAGATGAATGAACACTTTGGTCGTAAAAACGTCTCTATTTACGGAGAAGGGGTTGGCGGTAAAATCCAAGCCGGAGCCAATGACAAAGAGCGCGGCGGCAAGTACTTCGAGGCAGAGACCTTTATCGTCTTTGATATCCGCATTGGGCATTACTGGCTCAAGCGGCTCAAGGTCGTTGAAATCTGCCAAAGCCTTGGGCTCGAGATGGTTCCCTTTGTTGGGCAGTTAACCCTTGAGGAAGCTGTGAATCGCGTTCGAGCAGGCTTCAAATCATCCCTTGGAGGAGGGACGCTCACCGCCGAAGGCTTGGTGGGAGTCACGAACCCTCCTCTGTACGATGGACTGGGAAGACGACTGATCACAAAAATAAAAACACGGGATTTTAAATAACGATGAAAAAGAAACCAATCACTCAAAATGCTATCAATGAGGCGTTCGCCAAATTGGAAAAAGACTGTGATTTCAACGGATTGGTTACCATATTATTTGATGAAGAGGGATTTCACACCGTATTTAGAGGAGCGGTTCCCCTCTCACAGATACTATTGGGATGCTGTGGAGCTATTCATAAAATAACGGAATCTGCAGCCAAAAATGCTAGAGAAGAAAACGAACTCTTACATTAGGGGGTTCCAAATGAAAAAGGATGCAGACGATAGAGCCTATGACTTTTTAGACCTTCTGGTAGATATTGAGAGAGAATATTCTTACGCAGATTACTCTCAAGAACCCACTCTCTATCTTTGTTGTCCATCAGAGCGGCACCGTCATGGTCTGGTTCAGGGGCTT
>CAITMJ010000025.1 GCA_903893545.1 uncultured Chlamydiae bacterium | reverse complement strand
GATCCTGTTGTTTGGGTTCTTCTAACTAGCTTGCCCATATCTACAAAAGAAGAGGCATTAAATATCGTTAAATATTACCTGTGTAGATGGGAGATAGAAACGTTTTTTCATGTTCTAAAAAACGGCTGTAAAATTGAAGATGAGCATATCTTTGGCTAGCACATAAAATCTTTACATGATATCATGTCTACTTCCTTTATAGGAGGTGGGCTATGAGTAAATTCATAGGACTGAACGATCAAGAATGGGCTGTTGCAGAACCATTGATTCCCTATAAATGGGGGATTACCTTCAGTGGGAAGCAACCCCTGCATCCAAGAAAAATTCTAAACACGCTGATTTGGGTATTGACTACGGGGGCCCGCTGGTGTGATGTGCCAGTCGGTGACCAATGGGCTTCCAGAGCCTGCGCCCATAAATACTTGGGGAAATGGAAAGAAAACGGGGTTTTAGAACGCGTTCTTACTGCATTAGAGGAAATTTGCATCGAATGGAAAATGATTGATTTAACTCGATTAGCGATCGATGGATTTTTTTCTCCGGGGAAAGGAGGCGGAGAGAAAGTAGATCATGGATACAAGGGAAAAGGACTCACCACTCACCTCCTTGTTGACGGCCTTGGTCAACCTCTTAAGACTACGAGCACTGGGGCCTCTGGTGACGAACGAAAGGAAGTGATTCCCCTGTTAAAAAAAAATCAGCGGATGGTTAAAACCAATCATTTCTCAAGGAATAACGCCGATCGTAGAAGCCGATAAGGGGTATGATGCAAAGGGATTGCGGGTGCAAATTCTAGCTATGAAGCTGTTTCCGTATATTCCTTATCGACACCTGGGGCGACATAAATCGGGGTCGCAATTAAAAGTGCTGGGAAAATATCGATGGAAAGTCGAACGAGGCATTTCGTGGTTGCAGAGGAAGTATCGACGATTAGTCGTGCGCTGGGAAAGGCGGATGAAGTATTGGGAAGGATTTCTAGCGCTTGGTATTTTGTTCTACTGGATACGAGAACTAATTAAGTGGGGAATTTGTGGAAAAAAGACAAGGACAGGATTTGCATGATCACACGTGGCATGATAGGCAAGATAAATTCAGTGATATCACAAGGGCGATTTTGGGGTGCTGTTTCGATGTAATAAATACTCTTGGGAGTGGTTTTGTTGAATCGATTTATCGGAATGCCCTAGTGATTGCTCTGAATGAGAGCGGGATAGAAGTTGTGTCCGAGCGAGGGTTTGAGGTGCATTTTCGAGGGAGAAAGATCGGGATATTCGTGCCGGATCTTATAGTGGCAAAGCAGGTGGTTGTTGAGCTAAAAAGTTGCGAACATCTTACTGGGGAGCACCAGGCACAGCTGATCAATTATCTGGCTGTGACGAACTTGTCGATAGGTCTATTGGTAAACTTTGGGAAAAGGAAATTGGAATACAGAAGAGCGCATCATCCTGCGCATCATGCCACGTGTGATCATGCAAATCCTGTTCTTTTTTGAAGGGTAGAAAACGTATTGCAAGCTAAAATCCTATCATGCGGATTTTGTTAAGCAATTGAAGATAGATTCATGAGGCGATCTATATTTCTGTTTTATTTTTTCGTCTCGAATGGTTCTCGATCTTCCTAACTGAGCTTGGTAATTTGCTGCTTGAAACTGTTGAAGCCAATATTGTTTTTCACGGGTGTATGCCTGGCATAAAGCGTCGAGCTCATTTCGTTTCTTTGTATTGAGAGGCAGTGTGCTGCGCTTAACAGTTCTCACGCTCTTTTGCCATTTCGATAATTTTTTTCTTATATTTTCTCAATCCATATAAACGACTAGAAAAACAATGGATAATAGAGAGAAGATCTTTGGTCATTTCCTGTTCAGGCGAGAGGGAGTCTGCATTCATAACAAGGATAGACACTCCATGATCGTTGCAGAATTTTTCAAACCATTCAAAACCAAAACGAACTAATCGATCTTTATGGGCTATCACAACTTCAGAAACTTCTCCCCGTTCTACCATTTCCATCAACTGGAGAAAACGCTTTCGCTTATAGTTTAGTCCTGAACCTATGTCTTCTAACTTCTCATCGACTACTTTTCCGGCTATTAAGCAAAAAGATTCTACCGCTTTTTTCTGCGAAATCAAATCTTTTTTTTGTCCTGCGCTTGATACCCGACAATAAGAGAAGATCATCCTCTTTTT
>CAITMJ010000024.1 GCA_903893545.1 uncultured Chlamydiae bacterium | reverse complement strand
TGTTCTCTATCCAGTATCGCTCTCTTTCATCGAGTTCTCGCCTGTTATTACAGGGGAAATTCTCAAGGAGTTCGATACGGCATTCACCAAGCTTAAGTAGTTCAAAAGAACTAACATAGGGAGAATTTGGCTTCTCATTAATCCATCTATCACAACCTGTCTCATGCTCCGACTTACGGACAGACAGTTCTTTAATGGTCCCTCCCACGTAGGTCTTCTCCGTAAAATCAGAGACCAGCTTATAGAGCTTGCCTTTTGAATAATCACGTTGGGCCATATTATTTGGATTTAGATTTCATCCCTTAAATACGAATTATCATTTAAGGCATTTTTCACCCTTACGCCTTCGGTTGTGCCTTCGGTTGTGCCTTCTTCTTAGGAGCGACCTTGACAGGCTCAGGTTCTTCGTCAGGTTCACTTTCATCAGAGAAGTCCTCCTCGTCCAAATCAACAACCTCTTCCTTTACTTTCTTTGGAGACTTCTTCTTTCCTTTTGCGAGCACTGGGAGCTTCTCCACATTGGCAAGATATAATGGTCTTATGCTATCTGCAACCTGGCCAACGAGCTCATCGAACGCTTTTTTATGAGAGGCGAAAACAGGGGCGAAAATCTCGCTTTTCAGATGCTCTAATCCTTGGTTTTTAGTGGAGAAGCCGCTTTGCAGAAAGAACGCGGCAGGGAATGCCTGAATGGATTTAGCGAGTTGGGACATGTTGGTTGTGTAAGATGAATTCGGAATAAAAGAAAAAACAGCTTTTCTATCTCGGCCATCATACCATTTTCCCCCGGAATTGCCTTATCAAGGTTGCCCTGGATGGCCCTCCATTTTAGGCGAATCTCTTCGCACCTCTTCAGGAAGAGTTGGTATTTTGGATTTAGGAGTTGTTGGGTGAACATCAGAGCTCTCTCCCTCTCCTGACTCGGCGGAAATTTCCACCTGTATTTCCGGGGCAATTTCATCTTCGTCTGGTTTGTCGTCTGGTTGCCCATTGGCTTGCTCATCCTGTTTTTTCAATAGTCGGCGAAAATGGAGATTCGTTGTTAAGTGGCCTGCCATACGAATTTTTTGAACTTTCGATCCACAAGAACACAACTCCCTCATACGGCCTGCTCGGGTCTTGTTGAGCTTGTTTCCTAAAAGTCTATTGAGCCGAGCAACTTCGGTTCTAAGTTTTAAATTTTCATCTCGAGGAGAGAATGCCTTATTACTATTGAGGTTTGGCTCGAGTGCTTCAATGAACTCTTGTTCCCTCTTTCGAATTTCTTCTTTACTACAAACAAGAGTCTCCAGCGCTTCAGCCTTCCAACCTTCAACTCCAAGTTTCCTCATACGTTCACAGACGGTAGTGGGTTGTCCGGAAGTTGCTCTGTAGATGTGGTTGGCCAATCTAACTTTCAATTCATCGGCTGTTGACCCGATGTAAAGGTCAGTGGAGTCGGGATGGAAAAGCTTGTAGACGGTTCGCGGGATTTTAGCGGACTTCGAATCGTATGATTCCATATTATGGAAAAGGACAAGATAAAAAAATTGAGCAAAAATTTAAGAGACTACAAAATCAATGATTCATCCGATATTGCTCTGTTTTTCCGAATCACAACTTGTGTTCCGTAAATTCTGTAGCTTATATTTCTCGCCCCGCAAAAGTCCCGAAATGCCTTGAGGCAACCGTATGAACCATAACAACCGGGAGACCACTCTATGAACACGTTCCCTTCTGAATCTCTTTTAGAGTCGTCTGTGTCAACTGCATCGTCTCCCACAATTATTCCACCTTCTTTTACCTTGGGATACCAGACTGTCAGGTCATCCATTACAAAACTGTAGCGATGATTGCCGTCGATGTAGAGGAGGTCAATGTTGTGGGGAAAACCAATTGAGGCAAGAGTTGAGAATTGTCTAACAAATTTTACCCGGTCTCCAAAGACAGCCAATCGCTTTTGCGTTTTAGCAAACAGCCAATCCCCTGTGACATTGTTGATGGCATCGTGATAATCCTCATAAGGCGTATAGGGGTCAATACAGTAGAGTGTTGAACAACGGGTATTTGTTAGGATGAACTCAGCAAAGGACCCACTATCGGTTCCAATCTCTACAAAGGTACCCCTGAATGGGCTTGCCAATTTCTTTACAAGTTCTCCCCGGTCGACTTTCATCCCAACTTCCAAATCACCTTTTTCACACATCGAATACGCCCGTTTCGGAAGAGCCATCTTTTATTTAAGCGTAGTGATTTTTTACTAATAT
>CAITMJ010000023.1 GCA_903893545.1 uncultured Chlamydiae bacterium | reverse complement strand
GGGGTGGGCTCAAAGAAAAGCTCGAGGCAAATCAAATTAATCAGCAGATCAAACCATCAGCACCGCAAACGATCTCTAACTCCCTTCCCCCGATGGAACGCCGCTGTGAACACGCTGCACGAAACGCTTTCGAAGCGTTCGAGAAAAAGCTAGCGAAACCCTCTCTCCTAGAGAAACTCCTAACGCGGTTCGGGTTTGAGCCGAAGCCAAAAATCCTCAAGTTTACAAGCTCCTTTTTTGAACGACTGATTGGCAAAAAAAGCGACGGAGAAAGCTCTTGCCGAGGCATTACACAGGAATTGATTGATACTCCAGATATCGAGGGCCAAAACCTCACCGTACAATACTCAAAAAATAGCGCGATCTATCAAAATGAGGCTGCCACTTCTAGTGATAACCGCTTTTCCAAACAGGTGCACTCCTTGCGTAAAATGCAGTTGCAGTCCTCGAATGAAATGGGATCTAACTATGCAGGCCGTGCAGAAACATTTGAAAAAGCAAAAGAGGTTGCGAGGTTCATTTTTAGCCAAGAAGATCAATCTCTCCTGAAATGCGACAGCAGACAGGGCGGCAAAAAGGTCTACCATCTCAGCTTCGCCGTACAAACACTCTGTAAAAAAGAGCGCTTTTTTCACGATGGCGAATATAAGAAATTCACAGAACCGGAGCGCGCTGCATATGAACAATTGCTGGATCTCAAGAAGAATGGAAAGGGGTTAAAGGTCACTGATGAGAATGGAGACAAGGCCCTGTTAGTCATCGATGATGTCTTTATCTCCAGAACTGCACTCCAACCGTTCTGCTACCTCCAGGAACGTCTCCTTCCTGAATTCATCTCTCATAAAAAAGAGCGCGCGCTAGATCCTTCTGCCGTTGAGGACGAGCGCCTCTTTACCTATATCGAAAAGAAGAAAAGCGGCATGGCTCCTGCAGATTACGAAGCATACAAAGCGACAAGAGATAAACTCAAAGAGCAGCGCCAAACTCTTCATCCCTGGGAAGAGCTGCTCTTGCGAGAGCACCTCTACATATTAGCCGGTATTGCCCGTGTAAAACATTGCAAGAGCAGCAAGGATCGCACGAGCGTGGCTCTAGCGATCGGCACCGCCCTCACAAATTGGCTCGTCAAATACCCTGACTATTTAGAAAAAAATGACAATGATATCCTAACCGTCTTAAACCATGAGGAATTTAAAGAGTTCTTTGTAGAGAATCTCGTCGTCGGCATTGCCTCCGCTGAGATCGCCACGCAGACCCAAGCCCTAAAGCTCTCGATCCTACTCGGCTGGTCCAACCCTGCACTGCGCGCACTCCTTCCAGAGCGATTCCTAGAAACAAATCGAGCTCGCCAAGCCCTCACAACCATCCTTCTCATCGTGACTATTCTCCCCGTCCTCTACATCACTCTCCTCGCCCTCGCCTCCCTCCTCGACAGGGCCGTAGGAATCGGCTCCGACCCCAACTATGGCTTCCAATTATCAGAAGAGTTCAAGCAGAAGTGGCGAGACTTCGAGGCGATCTACTTAGGCCAGACCCTCACATCCAATGCGGAAGAGCTGATCCTCGGCGGCCTCACCATCGCCAATAAACTGACCAAGTGGGCATCCCCCCTGAAAATCAGAGGCCTCTTTCAGGGACTGCAGACATCAGAGGAAGTCGTCAGAAAACTCCAACGTATTCCAAAAAAAGGAATTACAGAGAAAATCCCTCGCCCCATAGAGTCAACTCTGGATCCGAACGAAATGACAAAAGAACTGAACCGACTGATTACCATCACATCTCCAAATGGAGATCTCGAAATAGATGGGAGTGAGAAGAATAGAGATGACCCCACGCTTTCTATGTACTATGATAAATTAAAAGAATTCTTTGAGCTGGAATTCACTGAAACTCAGACG
>CAITMJ010000022.1 GCA_903893545.1 uncultured Chlamydiae bacterium | reverse complement strand
CTCAGACCCGTTAAATAGAAGCTAACCACTTGATGCAAGGCTTGTTGATTTTTAATGGAGTGTCTTGCAAGAACATCTCGCAGTACAATGTCGCTAAGGTATTGTTTTAATAAAATGATTCGGTCGTTTTCATCCGGTGTTAAGATGACTTTTGGAAAGCCTCCCCACCGCAGATAATTTTCTAGCGCACGTAACCAAGTTCCCTTTGTAGATGGCGTTTTACCCAAAAATGTTAAATATTCGGAAAAAGAAAGGGGCCAGATCGTTTGTTCGATAACGCGTCCAGAAATGGCTGTTGCGATTTCGGAACTCAATAAATGAGAAGAAGAGCCGGTTACAACGATTTGGTAATGTCCTAAGTCGATTGCTTTTCGTACCCACCGCTCCCATCCTTGGACATTTTGGATCTCATCCAAAATGACTAGCTTGGGCATCTTTCCCATTTCTTCTTCATAGAGTGAGAGAAGTTGATCAAGTACTTTAACGCTGGCCCCTGGGAAAAAAATCGGATCCTCAAAATTAAAAAAGAAGGTCTCCTCCAATCGCCCCAGTGCCAACTGAACCGTCATGGAGGATTTTCCGGAACGCCTCACTCCAGTGAGCGCCAAGCAGAGATCCTGTTGTTGGTTAAGAAGAGAGCTCCTCATGACAATCAAATGGCTGTTTTTATTCAGCCACTGCTGCCAGTCCTGTAAAGCTTTTTTTAATTCGCCGCGTGTCGCCATAACCTTATTTTAATCGCTTGATCGATTAAAAACATTGAAAATCAATCGATCTGTCGATTGATTTGTACATCTAGTTAATTGTTAGGTTGTTGGGTATAAGAAGAAGGCCGGGCTGTTGACCCGGCCTTGTGTAGATTTGGAGGTGGAGAGATGCATTCAGAATAACATCGTACTCCAAAGTCTAAAGAGTAGGGAAATCTGTTATACCCAAATTTTGAGTGCACTTGGGTATAGAGGCGACTAGATAAAGAAGCGGAAGGCTACAAAAGGGTAAAGCAACAGTCTTTCTGTAAATTCGATCTCCTTCCTCTTTTCCTCCCCTCGGTTATGCGGTTTTCAAGTCTTTGTTTAACAGCAGGCTCATATCCAAGTACTGCCTCCCGGTTACCCACTCTTCGTGGATTTCTATCAGTATACCAGTTACCAGCCGAAGTGCTGATGCCGTATTTGGAAACAGCACTGCCACTCGGGTACGCCGCTTAATCTCTTTATTTACCCGCTCTATCCCATTGGAAGTGCGGAGCTTCTTCCGGTGTTCTAGAGGAAACTGAAACACGGTCAACCCCTCGTCTATATTTCCCTCTAGCCACCTCGCAAATTCCGGAGCTCGCTTGCAATACATTTCGATCGCTCGACGCTTCATCTCTAGTGCCATCTCTAGCGTCGGGCTATTAAAAATCTCACGCATGATCTCAGCTATCTCACCACGCATCGACTGCTTCGGCGCATAACTTTGAGCGTTCTGGCTGAGGTGAAACTGACACCGTTGCCAGGGCACCGTCGGGAACACTGATCGCCTTGCATTCTTTAGGCCAGCATGGTCATCACTAATGATCAAATGTAGGCCTCGCAACCCTCTAGACTGAAGGTTTTGTAAAAACTCTCTCCAGTGCACTTCTGCCTCTGAAAGGGAGGCTGAAGCTCCAAGAATTTCCCGTTTCCCCTCAGCGTTAACTCCATAGGCCAAAAGGATCGCCATATCAATCACGCTACCGTTATGCCGCACCTTAAGATAGGTCGCATCAAGGATCAGGTAATAAATAGCTCCAATCGGCCGATTCCTAAACTTCTCGAATTCTTCGTCAAGCTCTTGGGTCACCCTCGAAACCTGGGTCGAACTCACCTCATACCCACACAGCTTCTCCGTAATATCCTGAACACGTCGAGTCGAGACCCCCTCTAAATACATCTGAGCAATTGCCAATTTTAGCGCTCTTTCTGATCGAGATCCCTTTTCCAGGCTCTGCGGGTAGAAGCCCAATCCACGCACTTGGGGTACCCTCAGGTCAACAGCCCCCATACGCATTTGTAATTCCTTCGGCTTATATCCGTTCGCATACCCTCGACGCTCTTCACTCCTCTCATGGGAAGCGGCACCCAGGAACTGCTCTCGTTCGATCTTCATGGCTGCATTCATCAGTAGCTCCAGCACCGGCTTTAGGCCTTCCGTCCCCTGACCAATTAGCCCTTTCACTATTTGGTCTATTAGGGTATCCTTTAGTTGGTCTGTTATCATAAAATTCTCCTTTCTATTTTTGAACAGAGTTGAAAAGAAGAATTATGATCTCAGACCTTTTTCTTATCTATAGTTCCTCATAAAAAACCCCTTTCAAGGAATTTTTACTCAAAACCTTCGGTCTGAATTTACAGAACAGATGTTACACTACCAGCGAGAACTCCTCCTTCTTTTAGATCATTGAAGATTTTATCTAAAAAAAATCCCGGATTCCGTTGATGTTCATATGTTTGGCTACACCAGATCGCATCAAAAGGGGCATCAAATTTTTGATCCAAATAATCAGACTTATAATCAGCTTCATATCCAGGAGCTATCTCTATAGTGGTTACTTTTTTTCCTATATGCTCAAATATCCGAGCGCACCGCCCTTCATGGCTTCCTATGTCTAGAACCGTTTTAAACTCAAAGTGTTTACACATTTTTAAAAGAGTGAGATGAGAGTAATAGACTATTTCTTTTAGAGTGCCTTTTCCATTGTCTACTGTGAACTCCGTAGCATTCAAAGCCCAAGGAAATGAAGGTCCCTTTTTTAAGAGAAATCTTGGT
>CAITMJ010000021.1 GCA_903893545.1 uncultured Chlamydiae bacterium | reverse complement strand
TAATTATTTTTATAATAATAAAGGGATAGAGAGTTAGCCGTTATCCCTTTATCAGGCTCCTGTACTAAAACCTTTTTTTCCATTACAATTCGATCCGTGAAAATCCAGATTCCGAAAGGAACGTTTGACATCCTTCCCTACGGCGCTCCAGAAGAGTGGCAGCTCTCTTGCCTTTGGCAATATGCCGAAAAAGTGATCCGAGAGACCGCCGCCGACTACGGCTACCGCGAAATCAGGACGCCTATTTATGAACGAACTGAGCTGTTCCAACGAGGCGTAGGAGAGACGACTGACATCGTGATGAAGGAGATGTTCACCTTTGAGGACCGCTCTAAGCGCTCTCTGTCTCTTCGCCCGGAAGGGACTGCGTCGGTGGCAAGGGCTTTTGTCGAACACAATCTATCGCAACTCGGATCGACCCATAAATTCTTCTACATCGGCCCGATGTTTCGCTATGAAAGACCGCAGTCGGGAAGGTACCGCCAGCACCATCAGTTCGGCGTCGAGGCGTATGGAGTCAGCGGACCTCAGCAAGACGCTGAAGTGATCGATCTATTGCTACAAGTATACAAGCGTCTTGGACTAAAAAATCTGAAAGTCCACGTCAATTCCGTAGGAGACCTCGAATCGCGTAAAGACTATCGAGCGGCTCTCTTGCACTATCTAAAACCCCATTTTCACGAGCTCTCCGCTGATAGCCAAGCTCGCTTTGAGAAAAATCCGCTGCGCATCCTCGACTCGAAAGACCCGCATGACAAAGAAATCGTCCAAGCAGCCCCTTCGATTTTAAACCACCTTACGCCAGAAGCCAAAGAGCACTTCCAAACGCTTTGCTCCCTTCTCGATCAGATCGGCATTTCCTACGAAGTGGATGATAAAATCGTCCGCGGCCTCGACTATTACCAAAAAACCGTGTTTGAGGTGATGACAGAGGATCTCGGCGCACAAAATACGATCGGCGCCGGCGGCCGCTACGACGGTCTGATCGGGCAGTTCGAAGGGCCAGATCTTCCCGCCATTGGTTTTGCCACCGGATTAGAGCGCGTTTTGCAAGTCATGATGGCGCAAAAAATTATGACTCCGAAAGGAAAAAGACCACTCATCTATTTCATTCCAATTGGGGAAGAAGCGGTACAAAAATGCTTTGCTCTCGTAGCAGCGTGCCGCCACAATCACATCGCCGCCGACATCGAACTCCAGGCAAAAAAAGTTCCCGCAGCCATTCAAAATGGCCTTCGCGCAGAAGCAAAGTATTGCTGCATTCTCGGCTCAGATGAATTGCAGTCGGGGAAAGCAAAACTCAAAGATCTATCCACCCGAGAAGAAAAACCGATTCTCTTGGATCAAATCATTCAAGCATTGAGGGGCTTATGTTAACTGTTTTTTGTACCGTTCTCTTGCTATCAACGCCGACAAATCTAGAAAAAGTGTCAGAATCATTGGGCCATTTGATTGGGAAGCACATTGAAAACCTCGACCTTCCACTCGACTTAAATGCCCTAGCTAAGGGAATTGAAGCGGAGAGAATGGGCAATGACGCTCCCTTAAATGAAGAAGAATGCCTTGAAGCCATCGCATCTTTGCAAGAGAAAAAACAGGAAGAGCTCGCCAAAAAAAACCTCGAAGAAGCAGAAAAATATCTCGCGGCAAACAAAGAAAAATCGGGCATCCAAACTCTTGCCGAAGGAAAACTACAATACCAAATTGCAAAAGAAGGCAAAGGACAGAAAGTAGAGTCCTATAACTCTCCGATCGTCCGTATCTTAGGTCGCTACCTCGATGGCAAGCCATTTAGCGCCTCTCCTGAAGAAGAACTTCTCGTCCTCGAAGAATCGATTCCCGCCTTCCGCTTAGGGCTTATAGGCATGAATGAAGGGGAAGTGAGAACTCTCTTTGTTCACCCAGAACTCGGCTATGGCGAAGAGAGCCATCTCCATCCTGGAGCGCTTTTGATCTTTGAAGTAGAAGTAGTGCGCGCCGATGCCGCTACCGACGAAGAGATCGCCCTCGATCCATCGTTTAATTCTTCGCTCCAATGAACATTGTTCTCTTTGAACCTCAGATCCCTCAAAATACAGGCAATATCGCCCGTACTTGTGCGGCCACTAATACAAAACTTACTTTAGTACGCCCTTTAGGATTTAGCCTAGCCGACCGGCATATGAAACGGGCTGGGCTCGACTACTGGGATCGACTCGACTTAACAGTTGTCGACGAGATTGAGGAAATCTTATCTCAAGGATCCTGCTTTTTCTTTTCGAGCAAAGCCGAACGCATTTACTCTTCCGCCTCTTATCCCGCCGATGCGCTCCTGATTTTCGGCTCCGAAACAACAGGACTTCCTCCCATTCTTTGGGAAAAATATAGAGAACAGTTTTACACCATTCCAATGGTTCAAGAGCAAAGATGCTTAAACCTCGCCTCTAGCGTCGCTATTGTCCTCTACGAAGCTCTTCGACAGAACAACTTTGATCCTCTTATTTCACAAAGATGAACATCGTTTTTCCTGCGTCTACTTTCTTCAGAGTTTTGATCTTTTGGTCCACTTCTTTTAGGAAAGGCCAAACTTCTTGAACATCCGGAGTGAGCGTCAATATTTTTACAAAATCCCCTTTTGCGCGCTGGCAATCCTCCACTGTCTTTGCGTGCTGAAAGCTGTAGACGCCCCGCTTAAAAAGCGCCGTCGCATAATTCTCTAGAGAATGAGGCTGAGGCAATACGATTCCTTCTTCAATAAACCGCTCATATTTATCAGCCACTAAGTGGCTATACCGAGTCTTGAGCAAGTTCACCGTTTGTATCCAATAAAGCTTTTCAATCTCTTCTCCTACAACTTTGGGCCCATTTTTTTTATGCCAAAGAGTAATTGCAGCTGAAAACGCTCGATGCGCATTCTCTCTTTCTTCCAATGCCATATAACATTGACCTAAACAAAAATGCGCTTGGCAATCATCGGAATCCAGCATGGTTGCTTTTTGAAGGTGTAGAATTGCCTCCCTATATTCGTGCATATTTTGATGAGAACTTCCAAGATAGAGTAAATACGAGGCCGTTGTTGGCTCTAATTGGACGCATTGACGGAGTAACTCTTGTTGTATGCGGGAGAGCCTTTTGATTTCAGAAAAAATGTTGCTAAGCACAGGGTCAGAGCTAGCACTTTTCAAGCTATTAATTTCTGTAGTATACAATTGAATGCAAAATTGAAGAATAATTAATTGATTTGGATGCGCAGCCAGCAATTCATTGCACTTTTGGAACGCTTTTTCTTTGTGCCAAGAATAATAATAACTACTGATCTGTATAAACTGAAAATCTATGTTTTCAGGATCGATTGAGAGCGCCTGTTCAATGGATTCTAGGGCGCAAAAATAGAGCTTCAAATGAGTGTAACATTTAGAGATCCCCCCTAAAATATTAACCTTTAAAAACTTATCATCTTGAACACTAAATAATGCTAAATGGTAGAAATAAAAACTTTTGGTTGGATTTTCTTGTTCATTGGCCAAATGGAAAAGCTCCACTGAGGTCTGTTTTATCCCTTTTGCATCTTCGCGCGCTTGTTCAATGAAATGCTGAAATTTTTTCCCAAAGATCGCATTGCGAAATTGATCCATTTTCACAATCACATCGGATCGGCTGCTCAAAACAAAGATTTTTTGCGCCCGATTCAACGGGCCGATGAACTCATCAGGGTCTTCAGAAAGATCGATTTTATCGAGCAGTTCTGTATAATATTGAGCATATTTAGACGATAACATTTTATCTAAATTACTTTCAGAGAGCACATTCTTATCTGCTAATAATTCACCCAGTCTAGAGAGATCGAAAAAATGGAGTCTTAACTGACTTGATGATGGCTCTATTGCGTTCAGATAAAGATGAGAAAATTCCATGCATTGCAAAACTTGGCCCAGTAGTTTCCCCTCTTTTGGAGACCGCCTGAATCGTTGCAAAGAATGTTCAAAGAGAGATCGATAACAGGAATAGATAAAGCTCGGGGGAAAAAGATCGCTCAAAAGAGATAAATCCTTTGGCACTTGGGAAAATTTTGCGCTAGGGGAGCTAAACCGATCGCCAAAAAGAGCGGAAAGCGCGACTAAATCTTCCCCTCTCAATTCTCGATGTTCCATCGCCTTAATCATCAGGGGAATGAGCTCCTCTCGCAAGAGCTTCTCGCTCTCATCTGCGGCAGCTATAGCCAGGATTTGGAGATGAAACTTGTAGAGATTCGTCCGCGGCAAAGGGCTCTGCCTTGCTAATAAAAGACACCGCTCATGTACCCATTGAATATGCTTTAGAAGATGTTTCTGATCTTTCATCAACATTGCAGTGATATGGATCATGAGTTTTATATCTGTGGGAAACTCTCGATTAGAGTCTGCCAACGTGATAAAAAACTGCTGAAAATCCTTAAAACTTTTGAATTGGATCGGTTTTTCATCGCAGACTAAAGCAGGTTCTACTTTAGGTTCTTCCTTTTTTTCTTGAGGGGGCGGACTTGACTGCAGCAGCTTGAGCTCTTTCATCCTTTGCACTAAAAGCGCTGATTGGACTTTATCTTCTAAAGAAAGAAATGCAAGCGTCGCTGTCTGCAAATCGCCGATTCCCTCTTGTAAACGGTCTAGAGCTTGAAGAATCTCTTCGCTAAAAGAGTCTATCTCTTGCAGCTTATAAAGGCTTTCTGCAAGGGGCAGATCGAATTTTTTTTTGTATTTTGCAGGCAACGTGTTTACAAATGCGCAAAAAATTGTGGGAAATTCTGGGCTGGCAAAGATTTCTTTTTGAAGCCCCGTATAAACATCCAATGCTGCGCTCTTTGCCGCCTCTCTGAGATAAAAAAGAAGAAGCGGCACATCGAGCGCGCCACTGTGCTGCATAAAGGGAAAAGGATTGGAGGGGCGATAGAGCATGCTACATACCCCCTCTACTTGCGGCAACAAATCGGGCTCTTCAAAGAGAAACGAAATCCAATTTTTTTGAAATTCAGAAGAGGCATTTTTGATGATTTCCATCACCTGGGGGAGCTTTGGGCAACGCTGCAACTGCGCCTGGAGTTCTTTCCCATATTTATCCCAATGCAGAGACCCCTTACGGCTAAGCCGGAGGAGAAAATCAAAATATTTATCCGATTGGCCGGTTAGATAAAGGGCTTTTAAAAAGGGAAGCCCTTCGATCGATTCTTTGCTGAGGATTTGTTCAAAGCGGGAATAAGCAAAGTCCAAATTGCGCTCGGCCAGATGAGAAAATAGCTCTAACACAAGAGTTTCTCCAGGAATGACAAAGGCCGGTTGATCGATAGCCCATTGAAGAAGCCTGTTTGCAAGCTCCGGCCCCTCTTTTTCTTCCTCTTTTAAAAGACGCCTGGTTAATTCGACCGCTCGCTCGTAGCAGACTTCGATGTGATGCGAATGGAGCTGTTTAAATGCAGAAGGATGCACAATCAGCGCCGACAGGTCCTGGTCGATCTTCAACAAGTCAAGCGTTTCTGATTGCTGCAAAAAGTTCAGCCAAAGAGGGCGCATGGGGATGGCGATTTGCATCCCGATTGGATGAGGTTTTTTCTGCACTTTTGCAAGTCCCGCTCCAAGAAAAGAGGAGAGGTTTTCTTGTTTATTCACCACCTGAAGCAATGGAAATGCATGGAGCTCTTTCTCTTGGTATAAATTGCGGCGTAGCGCAGGGAGCAAAAGAGCATCGTCTCCAGCTAAGAAGAGCGTTTCAGAAAAACCATTTGCAATAGAACGGGGGTTCGGTGAGCAGAGGAAAAAATAGGCATGCGTCAATTGGATATCTGTAAGAGGATCTTCTCCCCTCACGCAGCCGGCTGTCGCATAGAGATAGTCGAGCACGATCTCTTCTAGCTCATTCCATTCATTCATGGTCAGTGAAGTGGTTTCTGCAGAGCGGAGAAAAATCGCATGAAAATTGAGAAAATAAAAAAGCCTCCCCTGGGGATCATTTGAATAATGCTTTTCAATGCACTCATCAAACGCCTTGCGAAGCGAGGCAAATCCACTCTGCTTTTCCCGATATTCTCGGATAAATTGTCGCCAAAATTGCCGCTCTATGCCAAATGATTCTGGATACCAGCCGAGAGTAATACAGCGGCAATACCCCCGAAGACCTTCTAGCAGAGTATCGATCTTCTCTTCTTTCACATAAAATTGCCTTTTTGCCCGCAAGGCAAGGCAGTGATCTAAATCGTAGTCATCTACTGCGCATAACATGGGGCTCCCTGTTTCAAACACCAGCGGCGTCAGATCGAATTGCAGCGCATCTTGAGAGGTAAAACAGGAATTAGAACTATCGAGGAGGAATTGAAAATCGATATCTTGCCGCTCATTTTCAAAAAATGTCGGGATAGACTGAATCGCAAAGCGACCCTTTTTTCCATCGACAAGGGCCCGTGCGTTCCTCCCCTGATGGCCAAAAATAGACCCTGCGGTAAAGCTCATGGCAGCATCCTTGGCAACATGGGCTTGGAGCAATTTAGCATCGCTTTGCATCACCGTCAGCAAATGGCGATTTTTCTTTGTCGGATAAGAAAAGCAATCGATCTTCCCCTCGATGGCCAATGCATTTAAAAACGCCTTTTCAACTGTTTGCCAAAAAAATGTAGCAGGATCCTCTTTGAGATGAATGGTAAAATCTATGTCGACAAGAGGTTTTGGGCGCCCTGTCAGAATTCGATCGACAGCGCCCCCTTTGAGCAAAATCTTTTGAACGATAATCCCTTCATTTTTCATCTGCAAGACGATGCTGCGAAGCAGATTGATAGTTGAAAAAGTAAATTGCAAATTGAGCTGTAGATTGTCTATTCCGAGTCGAATATCGCTCCGATATTCGTAGGTTCTCCCCCCCTTAAAAAACGCTGTAAGCCGAGCCATCTGTTTTTCAGAAAGAGCCTCGCTTTTTGGAGGGGCAGACGCTCTTAAATGGTTGGTTTTAAAAAAATGAATGTTCTGAACAGAGGAAACAGCGGCCATGGCTTTTATTGTATTGGGAGGCGAGCGATTTTAGCAGGGAAATCTATAAAATATCAACGGCGATCGGAAAAGAAAGAGCCAAGAAGAGAAAGGCCAGCGCTTAAGATCACAGAAGTAGTGAAGGGAAGGAAAATGATCACCTTCCCCTTCTTTAAAATTAGATCCCCGGGCAAATGGCCAATCCAGCTCGAAAAGTAGGGGATCTCAACATCGAAATGGATCGCCAAGCCCGTTGCGATGAGAAAAAAGATGATCAGCGAGAGGAATCTTCCGATCATACCGCCGCGAGAATAAAATCTTTAATCACGTCCGCATTGCGAAGGCCAATCAGCCGGTTGACCTCTTTTCCATTTTTGAAAAGAATCATCGTAGGGACGGATGTGATTTGAAATTGCGCAGCCGTTTTCTGCTCATTGTCGATATCGACTTTGCCGATATGTGCCTTGCCTTTGATATTCTTAGCGACCTCTTCGAGGACCGGAGCTAGCATCCGGCAAGGGCCGCACCAATTGGCATGAAAATCGACTAGGGTCACGCCGCTTTGGATTTCTTTTTCAAAATTGGCATCCGTTAGGTGCTTAAAATTTCCTTTTTCAGACATTGTAGTTCTCTCCATTTCTATCCTCCAATATAGAGAATCGGCCCATTTTTTTCCATCGCCGGAAATCTTGGGAGTAGCGTAGAATCTTCTCTTCTGCGGCCATGGCGGAATTGGTAGACGCGCTAGATTCAGGTTCTAGTCGGGGCAACTCGGTGGATGTTCGAGTCATCTTGGCCGCAATTTCTTTTTGTTTTTTACCACATGGGAAAAAGCCTCTAGGGCGGGGAGCCTTGGGCGCCGCTCTCTAGCCATTCTTTCAAAGCGCGGAAGGTTGTTCCCATTCGCTCAATGATCTTTTTTTCCGCTTCTCTTTTCTCGAGATGATCGAATTCGACCCATTCGATAGGCGAACCAAAGACGCAGGTGATTTTGCCAGAGAACTTGGGAAGGGGCTTGCCTCGGGGCCAAGCCTCAAAAGTCCCTTGGACGTAAACGGGTTGGATCGCACAGCGAGCTTTAATGACGAGGAAGGGAAGCCCCCTCTCAATCGGCTGTAACTCTCCGTTTTCCGTTCTCTGCCCTTCCGGGAAGAGGATGATTTTTTGCCCATTCTGTAAAAGATTTAGGATGAGGCGAAATGTATGGGCATCCGCCGCATCGCGGGCGACTGGATGAGAGTTTAGACGCCTAATAAGCGCTCCAAGAAGGGGCTTGCGAAAGAGGGAGTCTTTGGCGAGGAAATGGACCTCTTCAGGGCAAGAAATAGAGACAACAGGAGGATCTAGATTGGATGCGTGGTTGGCGGCGATAACCGCAGCGCCAGAACGGAAATGCTCTAGGCCGTGGATTTTGAGTCGGAAAAAGAGTTTGAAATAGATTCTAGCCGCCCAGTAGATCAAAAAGTAAAAAAAATGTTTGCGGCGAGGATTGGGAAGCTTTGACTTTGCGAGAGTGGTGATTTTTTGGATCACCTGCTCTGCGGTGAGATGAGAGGTGTCGATCAGGAGCGCATCAGACGCCTGTTTTAAAGGGGAAATGGCCCGGGTTGTATCTTTCTCATCTCGCTCTTGAATATCTTGCAAGATCTGAGAAAGAGAAAAAGTCTCTTTCTGGTCGGGAAATTTTTGCACCAGTTCCAGGTAGCGCCTCTTTGCGCGACACTCAGGGGTTGCAGTGAGAAAGATCTTCACTTCTGCTTTCGGGAAGACAACGGTGCCCATGTCGCGCCCCTCAAAGACGGCGCTGCCATGGAGACCAAATTGCCGTTGGATTTTCACAATTGTGTGCCGAACATCGGGATAAATGGCAATTTTTGAAGCGGCCGCTGAAATTTCATGGGTGCGGATCGCATGCGTGACATCTTCCCCATTGACAATGTATTTCCGCTCTTGGCCCTCAGATTTAATTTCATAGTGAAAGTTGTCGAGTGTTTGCGCAACGGCGTCTTCATCATCGAGATCGACATTCGTCGACAAGAGCCACCAAGCAAGGGAGCGATACATTGCCCCGGTATCAAAAAAGGTGAAGCGAAGCTCCTTTGCGACTCCTTTTGCGACTGTAGATTTGCCAGTGCCCGAAGGGCCGTCAATTGCGATGATCATTGAACCTATTCCTAATAAAATTTTTCATCGATTTTCGGGATTAATATCAACAGATCGTAAATCGGCTCAAAAGAACCCGAAAATCGATCGAAACTTTTTAGGTTCATTGGACGTACTGCAGGTAAAAGTAAATGATAGGAGCGTTAAAGAGGAGCGAATCGACCGCATCTAAAACTCCGCCAAGGCCAGGCAATGCATTGCTGTCCTTTTTATTTGCGTCGCGCTTCAAGAGCGACTCGGAAAGATCGCCAAACTGCCCAATGGCGCCTAGAATGAGTCCAAAACTAATCCATTCCCACCTCGTCAAGTGAAAGGAACTGCCGTCGCTGAGCCAATAAAAAGCGAAGCTCGCCAAAAGAGCCGAGGCAAGGCCGAAAATAGCGCCTTCTACTGTTTTCCCGGGAGAAATATGGGGAGCGAGTTTACGCCGTCCCCAAAGGCTGCCGGCAAAATAGGCCCCGATATCGGTGATTTTTGTGACGACAAGAAGGTAGGCGACCCACCATCTCCCCAGCGAAGAGAAGTAGAGAATTCCAAGAAGCATTCCTAAGGGAATGGCGATGTAGAGGAGGCCAAATGAAGAGGCGGCAAGATCTACAACAGCTCCTTGTCTTTGTCGAAAATGAAGTGCAAAAATGACTAAAAATCCTAGAAAAAAGATAACGAGTGGCGCAGAGCTAGCCCTGGGATCTACCGCAGCGAGGTAAAAGGAAAGGACTTCGAGGACGGTGATGAAGAGCAGGGCGGGCAAGATCATTTGACTCCCCTTTGCTTTTGCAAATTGTCCATATTCCCAGGTAGCGACAGCGGCAATGAGGGCAATGATTGCAGCAACAACGTATTCAAAAAAGCTGTGATAGGCAAACAAGAGAAGACAAATAACGATGACGATAGAAATAGAAGAAGTTGCTAATCGGCGGCTAAGATCTTTCATAAATTATCAATGTCCTTTTCTTCGGATGCGGCTTTGGTATTCCTGCACTGCTTCATAGAGTTTCTCTGGAGAGAAATCAGGCCAAAGCACATCGGTGGTATAAATTTCGGCATAAGAGATTTGCCAAACTAAAAAATTGCTAATGCGAAGCTCTCCGCTTGTCCGAATTAAAAGATCGGGATCTCCGTAGAGGTGCGTATCGAGCTTGCTTGAGATGAGATCTTCGGTAATATCAGCGGGTTTCAATCCCTGTTCGATAATTTTGCAGATCGCACGCCGAATTTCATCGCGCGCGCCGTAGTTGATGGCAAGAACGAGGTTGATTTTGTCGCAGCGCTCGGTTGCTTTTCGAGTAAGCTCGAGAGCTTTTTTGACCCGCTCGGGCAAAGCGGCTAAATCGCCGATCGCATCGAGATGCACGCCATCTTGAACCAAGGACTCTCTTTTTTTGGTGAGATAGATCTCAAAAAGATTCATCAGCCCTTCGATCTCTTCGTTGGGGCGGGTCCAGTTTTCAGTAGAAAATGCATAGACGGTCAATGTTTTAACGCCGAGATCGGAAGCGGCTCTGACAATATCGGTGAGCGCTTCGGCCCCTTCCCAATGGCCAACGGAGGGAGGAAGTCCACATTTTCGAGACCAGCGCCGATTGCCATCCATGATGATCGCGATATGGCGTGGGATTTCTTTCAACAGTGAAATCGGCTCTTGCAGTATTGAACTTGTCATAAAAAAAGAGGTTCCATCCAAATCGTTTTTTCTCGCTCAGGTCCGATAGAAATGATCGAGATCGGGCTATTTAAGAGTCCCTCAACCCTTCGCAAATAGGCCTTGGCGCGAGAGGGGAGATCATCGTAAATCGTACACTCTCGCGTCGAACACTTCCAGCCCGGATGCATTTCGTAAATGGGCTTTACTTCCGCCAGATGTTCAATCGTGGCGGGAAACGATTGGATCATTTTACCATGAAGTTTATAACCAATGCAAATCTTCAGTTCATCGAGTCCATCGAGAATATCGAGTTTCATGATCGCCAAAGAGTCTGTGCCATTGAAACATTTCGTCGCCTTCAAAAGAGGAATGTCAATCCAGCCCATGCGCCGTTTACGGCCGGTTGTCGTTCCCACCTCTCTAGAAGCGGTGTGATCCGGGAATAAAGCGAGCTCGTCCGGAGAAAACTCAGTCGGAAAAGGGCCATTGCCAACGCGCGTCGTATACGCTTTTGTCACGCCGATGACATGGTCGATGCGGGATGGGCCAAATCCAAGCCCTGCGCTGATGCCGCCGGATAAGGTAGAGGAAGAAGTGACATAAGGATAAGTGCCAAAAGTGACATCGAGAAGGGCCCCTTGCGCTCCCTCAAAGAGCATGAAATCCCCTTTCTCAGCCGCCTCAAAAAGCATCTCCTCAACGGGAGCCACAAATGGAGCTAATTTTTGCCCAAACTCCTGATACTGCGCCACGACTTCATCGAGATGAATGCCAGGATGGCCGTAGATCTTTTGAAATTCTTCATTTTTTAGGGGCACTAGCGAAGAGAGACGAGGGATAAGAAGAGCTGGGTCGATGAGTTCAGCCACGCGGATTCCCACTCGCTGGACTTTATCGACATAGCATGGGCCAATGCCTCGTCCCGTTGTGCCAAGCGCTGATTTACCCCTTCTTTGCTCGATGAGTTGATCGAATAGGCGGTGATAGGGGAAAACAATGTGGGCGTAAGGGGATAGAAACAGCCGTTTTTCAAACTGAATCCCGCTTTTATGGAGAGTCTCCATTTCTTTCAGCAGCGATTCGGGATCGACGACCGTGCCTCCGCCGATATAGCATTTTGTATGGGGGTAGAGGATTCCGGAAGGGATTAAATGGAAGCGATATTCACGCCCCCCTTCGACGATCGTATGGCCTGCATTATTGCCGCCCTGGGCGCGGGCGATATGGCGAGCTTTTTCAGAAAGGAGGTCGATGACCTTTCCCTTCCCCTCGTCCCCCCATTGCATGCCGATGACAGCGATCCGTTTCATAACGATTTATAATATGCTTTTATACCTAAGTAGGCAACCGGAGAAAGACCCATAGCGACTGAAGAGACCAGGCGAGCTGTCTCTGCCATATTGCCGGGTGAAAAACTCAAAGACACCGCCGAAGTGATCGTAGCCGCAAGAGCAGCGGAAGAAACGCCGGAAAACAAACTCGTTCGATTCCCATTATAACAATCTTTCAGTAGATACAAAAACCTCCCCCAACACCCCTTCGTTAAATATCTTAATTTTATCACTAAACTATGCATGGATGGGTTGGTGAGATAGCTTTCATTCTCTATCTCAAAAAAGATCGCCACTCTTAACGCCTTTATTTCCGATTGAGCACCTTCCACAAGAAGGTTCTTTAAATAGTGAATAAATTTTCCTGAAGTCGCAGGGAAAAATGGATCTGCTGCCATGGACTTGTAGAGCACATCTAACGTGTGAACAAGAAATTGAGCGCGCTGAATCGGATTCGTTGGAATGCGACTTGTAAAGCCCAAAAAATCATCGCTTTCTACGTAGAGCAATAACTCCCCCCGAGACACATATGGACCAAACTCTTTCACTTCCTCAAAGAACTCACCTTCTGCATCATCGATATTTAGCGGCGGGTTGTTTTCTAAGATTACAATACACGCCTTTATTTTCCCTTCCGGCACACAGCAATTCTTCGATGAAAGATAAACATGTTTCAAAAATGGGAGTTTGCGAAGCCGGCAAGTAGACTCCTCATCTGAAGCGTAGCTCGGCATTTTTAACAGGAGACGCGTCATTGGATCAGTTTGCACAAGCGAAGTCATTATTCTCCCTTTGGCTAAAATGAGGGCGAGAGTGTAAAAAAATATATAGATATTTTTCAAGTGCGAGGACGTAAGGCGGGATGCCAAAGTTAAAATGTGCGAATGGATACAACCAAAGAATCCCACGAGTCAAACAGTTGTTAAGTGAATTAGGCATCACTCCCTACGCACCACTTTTAACTACACCTACCGCTACTTCTTAATTTGCTCAAAAATTGAGCTGGTGGTAAGTTTTTTACTCAACCTTACATTTGGAGACTTCTTATGAAGTACATTCTATCGATCATCGCAGCAACTTTTGCATTTTCTCAGGGATACTGTGGAACTGAGCCGAAAATCGAATCCTCGGAAAAAATCTATGTCCAACCCCATCAAATTGCCTTTTCAGATAACGGCATATTTGTTCAGGTAGGGGGTGAGTGGGTCGCTACCGAAGCTCTTCATACAGATGCAATCGGTATTTATGCGGTGGATAATAAACCGCGCACGAAGATGACTTGGACATGTCCGAAGTCATATTGCAGACATGAAAATCCGTGGTATGTCAACAAATGTCAACGTTGTGGAAAAAGATACAACGAAGAATGATGATTGACGGAGTGGTTAAAAAGCTTTTCATTGGATTGGCCTGTTTTATCTTGGTCTCTGGATCAACTGTGGGAATATTCTTTATTCGATATTCCCATAAATCGATCGATGTCGCCAAGGCACTGAAATCTATCCCAAAAGAGGATCGGGACTCGCTGGAGTGGTTTTTTCGCCATTTCAGGCACTCTTCTTCTTATGTCTTATTTGGGAATAAGCCAATGGCTTGGGAGATTGTGTACGATCCTTGCAAATCAGATGTCCCTCTCGATTATTTAGAGAATTTCCTTCCCAGACTGGATTTACACGATATGCTGGTATTCAAAGGATGGGAAACGTGGAAAAAATATCAGCATCTTTTTCCTTCTTCGAGATTTGTTTTTTTGGAAAATCGTGAAGATAATAGGATACACATCCATTTGATAAACAAAGAGGCTTTTTTAAAAAAAGTGGAAGAACATATCGACTATTTTGCAGAGGTTTTGGGCCCTGACGCTACCCCGCAAAAAGTTCTCAATGATTGCTTAAAAGCAAACGATCTTGTTGAAGAGGCGCTTAAAGGCAATTGTGGGTTGCAGGGAGTGCTATTCGGCTTTGGAAAACATAATTCTCAACTGTTTTGGAAAAGAAACCAGCTTGAGGCCGCTAAGGAGTCTCGAAAAAAACTCTTGTTAAAGGTTTCCTCGGTTGAAGAGGAGTATGAGTCCATCAACTCAAGGCTTTCGTCTTTTGATGATTCCAAGGCCGATGATTTTAATCCCCTTCGTCTTGGGCTAGTCCAGTGTGTAGCAGATTGTGAGCACCCTGAGACCCAGGAACTGAAGATCGAATATCGGAAGCAATGCAAAGAGATCATTAGCAAATATAAAGGGAAAGATTTTTTGGAAGTCACCTTAATGCAAATTTGCGGAAATTAGTTACGGGTATCCGTTTTTAAGACTTCGATTTCAAAAGTGATAAGCATATTTGGCCTGGACGTTGAGAGCCCCTTTTCCTGGTAGGCAAGATCGGGGTGAATGTACAAGATCCGCTTTTCCCCTTCTTTCATGCCAAGCAATCCCGCTTCAAGTCCTGGAAGTGCCTCATCCAAGCTGATAGGTTCTGTAAGATTGGGAGAAAAAACATCGAAATCATTCGAGTCTTTGACCGAACAACAGATTAACGGAGAAGAGTGGGGCTTCACAGAGGGGCCGCTTCCGGAAGAAATCACTTGGTATTGAACTTTCCCCCCTTCAAGGCTGACAATCCCTTCTTTTTTGGCATTCGACGCAAGAAACTCTTCGGCGTGTTTGAGATTTTCCGCACAGAGAATTTTGAATTTTTTTTCCTGGTCAGACTGATATGCTTCGATCAGTTCTTTTCGGAGGAGGGGCGATTCTTTTCCTGCAGCGGCATTTTCCATCCCTCGGGCGAATTTTTCCAGATTCAATTTTATGGTGTCTTTTTCGAATCCCTTATAAAGCATATGCCCAAATGCTTCAGAAATGAGAGAAACGTCTACCTCTGCTTGTTCCTCCGCGCACAGAGAGGAAAAAATGAGGAAAGGAACTACGAGCAAGGTTTTCATTTTCATGACAGGCTCCAATAGAACACAAAATTTTAGCGGAACTACTTGTTTCAGACAATCGATTTTGGAACTCCTAGATGTAGTAGACATCGCATTCAAAACAGACGAAGCTTAAGTAGGCTTCCCTGAATTATACCATGCATACAACTTATTATTAGATACTTGCAACAACTGTGCAGTTTTTTTTATTTCGAAGTTCAGCTCGAATTTCCATCCAAAGTTTTCCTAGCATATTTACGCCAGTTCCATCGGAATCATCGCTCCAAAAAGTGTCTCTTCCCTTCACAGGATTGTGTTCGACAAGGAGCGCCTGATCTGTTGCAACAAGCCATTCAACAATGTAAGGGTTCTTCTCAATTTTTGCTTGGATCACTTCCTTCATGACTTGAACTTTTACCTCCAACCAATCAGGACGAACGAGCAAAGAAAATTCTTTCGCCTTATGAAATGCCTGGTCTCCCGACAGCGAAGTAAATTGGATCATCAAATCAGGATGGTGAATGAATTTTTGCGCCTGAAAAGCACTTTCAGAATTTGCGAATTGAAGGTTGTTGTATTCAACAGGAACCGGATAGAAATTTCCCATCCATTCAGTGAAGGAATCTTTTTCATCATAAAAAACAATAAACTTCTTTTCTATGGCTTGACTATGCATTTCATCTTTGATAGCCAGAATCATAGAGTCCTTGCTTAAGGCTTGATCTTCTCTAGCTATAGCAGATAAATGCTCTCTAGGAACTATTGTACTCAAACTAGATATCACGATTTCATCCCTCATCTGATTGAGCTTCTAATCGCAAGCGCGCTTGTTTGCTGGCCTGTTGCAGTTTCTGACGTAGTGCTTCCTTGGATGGCAAAGCAGTGAGGTACTCAGCGACGTGAATGCCCGCTTTATCCAGTTCAAGAAGCTCGATACATTCGTGGTTTTTGCCTGTACACAAGATGAGACCCACAGGAGACTCCTCGTTGGGTTGACGCTCGTGTTTATCTAGCCAACGTAGATAAAGTTCCATTTGCCCTTTGTATTCAGGCTTGAAGTCGCCAACTTTTAGTTCGATAGCAACCAGTCTGCGAAGCCGACGATGGAAGAAGAGGAGATCGAGATGAAAATCGATATTATCAACCACGATGCGCTTTTGACGAGCCAGGAAACTGAAACCGGTGCCGAACTCAAGAAGAAATTGCTCGAGTTCACGCATGATCGCGTCTTCGAGGTCCTTCTCCATGTAACGGTCGTCTAAGTTCAAAAACTCTAGGAAGTAGGGATCGCGAAAGACGAGGTCAGGGGAAAGACGATCTTCCTCTCGCAGCAGTGCAATTTCAGCCTCGACTAAAGACTCCGGCTTTTTGGATAATGCCGTGCGCTCAAAGAGCATTGAGTTAATTTTTTTGATGAGAGTGCGAACATTCCACTTTTCGATACGGCACATCTCTGCGTAAAACTCTCTCTTAACAGAATCTTTGACGGGAATCAAAACCGTAAAATGCGTCCAACTCAATTGTCGCAGCAGCGATGCGACAATCTTCTCATTAGGGAAAACTTCCCCGAACTGGATCATACGACGTAAGCTCTTGTCCGAGAATCCCTTCCCATATGTAGAGGTTAATTGTCGCGACACTGCTGCGACAATTTCTTGCCCATATTCGGCTCTTTGGTCATTCAAAATTTCTTTACGCACTCGATTGCCGACGTGCCAGTAAAGCATTGCTAATTTGGAGTTTACGATCGTCGCTACAGATTCCCGTGTCTGGTCGATTATGGAGCGAAGCTCGTCGATGAGGCCTTGGGGCAAGATTGGCGCAGCGGGCTGCGACATTGTGGATATTTCTTGTTTACTCATGAGTATTTCCTTTAAGAATTCTCTCTGAGAAATGATAGACCCAAATTTTATTTTGAGTCTACCGATTACTGCTTATGTGCACGGAATTGCGCTAGATGAAAAAGGCCCTTTGCCGGGAGGCAAAAGGCCTGGTTTGAGACTTGATGGGTTCGAACCATCGACCCTCTCATTAAAAGTGAGATGCTCTACCACTGAGCTAAAGTCTCGAAGATGACCCCAAGGGGATTCGAACCCCTGTTCGCAGAATGAAAATCTGATGTCCTAGACCGGGCTAGACGATGGGGCCTTACAGCTTGTCTTCCTTTCGAAAAACTTATTCGTAAAACGGTGTCAATTCTAGCGCATCCCATTTATTTTCTGCAACAAGGATTATACTGTCATAATCTCTTTTTCTTTTTCCGCGCAAGCGGTATCGGCTTCTTTGCAAAAACGGTCGGTGAAGTCTTGGATGGTTTTTTCCAATTTCTTCATCATATCTTCTGGGATAACGCCATCTGCCTTCTGCTTGCGCACTAAATCGTTAAATTTGCGACGCACTTCGCGAAGGGAAATTTTGGTTTTTTCACTGAGTTCTTTACACTGTTTGGCGATCTGCTTGCGGATCGTCTCGTCCATAGGAGGGACGTTGATCCGGACGACTTTGCCGTCGACCATCGCATGAAGGCCGAGGTTCGCAGCATCGATCCCTTTAGCAATAGCGTGGGCTGTGCTGGGGTCAAAAGGGGTAACAAGGATCTGACGAGCCTCTGGCACGCTGATGCTGGCCATGGATTTTAAAGGGGCAGGGCTGCCGTAGAGTTCAACCATGACGCGATCGAGCATGGAGGAGTTGGCTCTGCCAGATCGAAGGGCTTTCAGTTCGACTTTGAGATGATCGATGGTGGCTTGCATCGCCGCTTTGACTTGATTTTCTGTACTCATATTCTCTCCGCTTAAAGTGAGTGCCGGTCTTTTTAAATCTTACGGCATCGAAACATTTAGAGATCGTAAAAAAAATCGGGAAGCCCTGGTTAGTCAGGGCTTCCTTGGAAGTTATGCTTGGCCAACTTTCCAACGCCAGAAACAGCGAATGGAGAGCTTCTTGTTGATTTTCTTGCCACAGGCGTCCAGAAACTGCTGAACGGTGACAGTGTTGTCTTTAATGAATTTTTGACTGACAAGGCATGCCTGCTCTTCGTACGCTTTGAGCTTTCCTGCGACGATCTTGTCGATGATGTTCGCCGGTTTTCCTTGGACTTGAGATCTTGCGATCTCTTCTTCACGGGCCCGGACGTGCGCTGGAACTTCTTCAAATCTCAAATAGTCTGGGTTTTCGGCCGCAGCGTGCATCGCAATTTCTTTAGCGATGTCACCTTGGTCGTCTGCGCCTTCGATTTCCACGATGACGACGAGTTTGCCGCCCATGTGGGAATAGATGCCGTAAGAGCTATTTGGGTGTTTATGAACTACTTCCATGCGGCGGAGTTGAATATTCTCGCCGAGCGCTTGAATGATCAAATTGCGGTATTGGTCAATAGTGATCGACTTGTCTTTGTAGTAAGGCTGCGCGACAAAGTCGGCGAGAGAGGCAGGTTTTGTCTCTAGCGCTTGCTTGACAGAGTCATGGAGAAAATGTTTAAAGCGATCATTTTGCGCAACAAAGTCAGTCTCGACGTTCCCTTCGACAATGACGAGGGTCGATTTGTTTTCTCCTGTGAGAATCAAACCTTCTTTGGTCTCTCGCCCCTCTTTTTTAACGCCAGCAGCGATGCCAGCTTTGCGAAGGATATCGATTGCCTTTTCTGTATCGCCTTCTGAAAGAACGAGAGCTTCTTTGCATTTGCCCATGGCAACGCCCGTCTTTTCACGAAGATTCTTGATCATGTCCGCAGTAATTTCTCTCATCGCAAAAGCCTACCCTTCTGATTCTTCTTCGCTGTCATCGGAAGAATCTTCGTCTTCCTCTTCTTCATCGCCTTTTCCTACGGCTACGCTCATCTCATTTTTTTTGTCGATGATCGCTTGCATAAGGGTGTGTAAAACGACTTTGATGCTCTTGAGAGCGTCGTCATTGCATGCAATGACATAGTCAATTGGATCTGGATCGCAGTTGGTGTCGACAAGAGCCATGACTGGAATACCGAGTTTATTGGCTTCAGCAACAGCAATGTGCTCTTTGCTCGGATCTACAACGACCAAGAGTCCAGGGAGTTTTCTCATCGAGCGCATCCCTGCGAGGTTGCGATTGAGTTTCGCTTGTTCTTTTGTGAGAAGGGAGATCTCTTTCTTCGTCAGTCCATCTCCGCCAGAGGTGATTCTTTTTTCAATGCGCTCGAGCGTTTTGACAGAATGGCGAATCGTCGAAAGGTTTGTCAAAGCTCCACCGAGCCATCTTTCGCAGACGTAGAATTCGCCGCATTCTTCAGCGCATTCTTGAACGACGGCTTTCGCTTGTTTTTTCGTTCCCACAAAGAGGATCGATTTGCGCTTGCCGACCATTTCGCGAACCGTCGCTGCTGCAGCGCGAATTTGCTGCAATGTCTTTGCGAGGTCGATGATGTAAATGCCGTTTCGAGCTTCGAAAATGAATCGCTTCATCTTCGGGTTCCAACGACGGGTTTGGTGCCCAAAATGAGCTCCCGACTCGAGTAATTCTTTAATTGTAACTTTTGCTTCTTGTTGTGTTGTAGCCAAACTTGACCCTCAAATGTAAAATTTTTTTAGCGCCTGGACAGAATCGAACTGACACTCGTTGCTTGGAAGGCAACTGTTCTACCATTGAACTACAGGCGCATAAATGCCGCGCATTAATAAAAACGAAATAGTAGTTTTACCCTATCGGGACATTTTCTCACAAGATGTTTCTCCATTTAAACGTGCCCGTGCCTGTGCCCGATGAGGTAAGCTTTAAGAAAATATTGTTTTCAGTATATAAGAGAGTGTTTATCTCGATTGGGAATCATGGACGATGTTTCAACAAAGACAAGGAAAATTTTACGCATTCTCTCCTTTGCTTTTTTGATTATCTTGTTAAGATCGTGGTACTTAGATGTCGTTCGACAAGAGGAGATGCAAAAGAAGGCCGAGCAACCCAAGCGAAGGACTATCGTAGAAAAAGCGAGCCGCGGGGTGATCTCCGATCGGTTCCAAATCCCTCTGGCTGTCAATAAAATTTGCTATAACGCGGTGATCTATTACAACCAGATCTCCCAAATCCCTTCTATAGCCTGGAAAGAAGATGGGGGCGGCAAAAAGGTTCGCTATTGGCCGAGGCGCGAATTTATCCAGCAGCTTTCAGAGACGCTTGCGGCAGAACTAGAGCTCGATCCGCTCCGAATTGAGGATTTAATTCATTCAAAAGCCTCCCTCTTCCCCCACGTCCCTTTTTTAATCAAATCGGGGCTGACAGAGAAGGAGCACTTTCGACTAGCCTCGATGGAAAAGGATTGGCTCGGGCTTCACGCAGAGATCGGTTCTGAGAGATTTTATCCGCAGGGCAAGGCAGGGGCGGAGGTGCTCGGTTCTATGGGTTCGATCTCTTCTCCGCAGTATTTGGCGATCGCCGAGGAAATTGCCCTCTTGCAAAATGTGATTGAAGGATGGGAGCTAGGACAGGGCTACGAGCTTCCCGAGGGGTTTTCTTCGTTTGAGGGAATCGCCAGCCGCTATCAAGAGCTCAAAGAGAAGGCCTACACGCTCCAAGATCTCATCGGAAAATCGGGAATTGAAGGGACGTTCGAGCAGCAGCTCCGCGGTTTTTATGGAAAAAAAGTATATGAGGTCGACCAGAAGGGGAAATATTTAAAAGAACTGGTCGGAGGCAAGCAGGCGATCGCGGGGCAACAGATCACGTTGACGCTTTCGATCGAATTGCAGGAGTTTGCAGAGAGTCTGCTCGCAGAGCATGAAGCGACAAGAGAGGGGCGAAGCTTAGGGATCGATCCAGAGACCAAGATGCGCAAAGTCTTAAAACAGCCTTGGATTAAGGGAGGGAGCATCGTCGCCCTCGACCCAAAAACAGGAGAAGTGCTGGCCCTTGCAAGTACGCCAAGATTTGACCCAAATGATTTCATTCCTTCGTCAAACAGAGAGACTAGAGAGAGAAAGCAGCGCAACATTTCCAGATGGTTAGAAAATGAACGGCTGATTGGAGAGATTTGGGATGGTCGGCAAGATCTTATTCGAGAGAGGTTCTCGGCCAAAAATGGCTTTTATGAAGAGGCAAGACCGCTTACCTGGGAATTCTTTTTAGATCTGATCCTGCCCTCAAGTGGCCCCTTACGTACCTTTTTCCAACGAGTCGATGATGTAAAAACAGCTCTCCAAATCCAAGAAGAGACCGAGGGCGAGCTTGTTCGCGCTTTACCCAACGCTGACCGACTTTTTGCAGTTGATCTTTGCCGCCTCATCGTGCACGCCCCCTCTTTTAGCAATGAATCTCTCAAAATTTTAGGGTCGATGAAGCTGAGTCAATATCGAGCGATGAATCAGGCGATCTGCCGACTAGAGGCGCAGCTAAAACAGGAGGCTTTTCTCTCTTTCCACAAAAATGAATTCCAAGCCTGGAGAAGCGAACACCAAAAAGAGTATTTAGCCGAGATCAGAAAACAAGAGAAGGCGGCAAAACGGCCTGCTCGCCCATACATTGAGGCTCTCGATCAAAAAGAGGAGCGGCTATTTCAAGTATTTTGGAATGAGCGGCGGCTCGAAAACTTAGCTGCTGCAGTAAAAACTGAAATGCTCTTTAAATCCCTCAGAGAAGAGGATGTGAAAGGGGTTCTTCAGACATTTCGCCCATTTGGAGAGCTGACCCGTCCGCTTTTAGGAACGTACCGTTCTTTTCGAAACCAAATGGAAAAGGCTTTAGCCTCTTCCTTCTATCCGGTCGGCGGATTTGGGTTTAGCAGGTCTTATGCGTTTCAGGCGACAGCTCCCCAAGGTTCGATCTTCAAATTGGTCACGGCATACGCATCTCTTGCAAAGACAAAGGGAGAAAATCCACTGACGCTCATCGACGAGGTGAAAAACAACCCGAAACTCACCGTCGCCTCTACTCTTACAGGAGTCCCTTATCCGCGGATGTACAAAGGGGGAAGATTGCCGAAAAGCCACGTCCCAGAGATTGGAAAGGTGGATCTCATCAGTGCGCTTGAGCAATCGAGCAACCCCTATTTTTCCATCTTGGCAGGAGACGTGCTCTCCGACCCGGAGGATCTTAACGCTGCGGCCCGTGCATTTGGGTTTGGATCGAGAACAGGCATTGGCTTGCCAGGAGAAGGGCGCGGCAAGCTTCCAAATGATTTGCGATACAATCGGACCGGTCTTTATTCCACCGCCATCGGCCAACACACTCTTCTGGTCACCCCTCTTCAAACGGCTGTGATGCTCAGTGCGATCGCAAATGGAGGCAAAGTCCACAAGCCGATCCTCGTCAAAGAAACCGCCGGCACGCTCCCGAATCGAGGCGCTTGGGAAGCCTTTGAAGCAACGCCTTTTGCCGAGGAAGAGCTCCGCGCGCTCGGCATTTGTTTTCCCTTATTTACCGCCGCCTTTAAACGCTCTGAACGACAATCGGCAGAATTGCAAAAAGCGGAAATTGTCCGAAAAATCGACCTTCCGTCTTCCATCCGCTCTCAGCTCCTCGAAGGGATGGATCGGGTTGTCTGGACGAGTAAAGGAACGGCGCGCCCCGGTCAAATCCGCAACACGGCTCTTCTTGCGCAATATTTATCCCTCCGCCATCAGATGGTTGGAAAAACAGGCACAGCGGAAATTCTCTTTAATCCAAATATCAACCCATCGAGCCTGGCCAGTATGTATAAGCATATTTGGTTTTCTTCCATCGCATTTGAAGAGAGTGGAAAAGTTCTTTGGGACTCTCCAGAGCTCGTAGTCATCGTCTACTTGCGCTATGGCGATGGAGGCAGGGAAGCTGCGCCTTTAGCTGCGCAAATGATCCACAAATGGCGCGAGATTAAGAAGAAGCATCAATAGCTAGCGATTAAAGAGAAGTGCAAGAGATTTGTGCCGCCGCCAAATCCAGATTGTTTTTTTAGCTTATAGCCCCAATCGAGACGGCCTGAGAGGTAGTGATCGATTGCATATCTGGCTCCGACCCCTACGCCAGCCAGATAGTCAGCGTTTACTTGTCCCGCAATCTTCTGTTGGTGTCTGCCCCAGCCCCAATCGATGAAAGTCAAAAATTGGATAGCATCGTTGAGTTTCACATAGCGCTTAGCAAGCCCGATAGAAGGCGATCTCAATTCAAGCGAGGCCAACGCCGCTTGTTCATAGTTGAGCTGCCTTTCCTCATATCCGCGCACGGAGCTGTAGCCGCCGATCCCATACTGCTCTGTCGGCAATAAATTGGCGCTGGATAACTGTCCGCGAAGGACTGTCGATAAAGAACAGTCCGCAGGCAACCGAAATAAGAAAGACCATGACGTGCGGCTATAGATATAGACTGGTTTTGCGCCCGGAGTTAGGTTGTTGTAATCGGTGTGGGTTTGATTCGGCAAAAATTGCAATGGAGAGAAGAATAGCTCCCAATCCATCGAGATACGAGCCCAAGACGCATCGTAATTGCCCGCGTATCCCGCCATGCCTTGAAAAAGATTTGCGTTTTGAGCAACTACTGGAGGAGCGAGCCCTCCAAATTCAACCGTGTTGTTGGTTCTTTTCCAATCAAGTCCACCGTATACCTCATGAATCCAATGGCGCCACGCCCCTAAAGGAACCATGTAGCGGCCGCTGACCTGAATGCTACTTCCATGGTTTTTCATATCGGGGAAAGGGAGATCTACGCGAACCTGTGAATACCCACCGTAGAAATTCAGAACGTGCCTCCACGGCAGAGGCGCTTGATATTGACCCGTATATGCTTGGAATTTTTTAAAATCAGAAGAGGTCGAATACTGGATCGCAAGGATATGATCTAGGCCCCAAGCGTTTGCCCAATTGATGCCCGCAATCCAACGCTGACGTCCCGTTGCTTGAACGCCCGTATTCTCGCCGCCGAGATAAAAGCGCCAAGGCCAATGATCGGCAGCCAATAATTTTACATCCGTTGTCCCCGATTTTTCTCCAGGCGCGTAAATCACATCGACCTTTCGATAGGGGTTTCGATTGATAAAGCTCAAATCTTCCATGAGATGGTCTTCATCGATCTCTTCATTGGGTTTCAGCCGTAAATAGTCAGAGAGGCGCTTGCTGCCAAACCACTGGTTGCCTTCGACAGAAACCTTACCGACTCTGCCCTCTGTGACAACTAACTGAAGCACTCCCTCTGTCACATCTTGCTCTGGAACAGTGACCATGACAAGAGGATGCTTGTGATCTTTGTAATACTTTGCAATCGCGCTCTTGAGCTTTGCAATCGTTGCCTTATTGATCTTTTTATTGAGATAAATGGGATTTAATACTTGCTGCAACGCATCGCTGCCGCCAGGAATGGCTAAATGAATGACGACAAGGCCGTGAATTTTATGAAGTCCCCTTGTCAAAACATCATCGACGCTGCCGACAAGAACCAGTCCCTGACATTTCTCAATCGCCGCGCGCTTGCACGGCTGCTCTTCCTTCTTGACAGGTGCCGCAAAAGCGCCTACCTGAAAAAGCATTGCAAGGCTAAAGAACCACAAAAATTGTCTTCGTATAGAACAAGAATCAACGATGAAACGAGAGAACGATGAAAAAAAATCGACCGCAAAGCGGCGATCATAACTCTTCTTATCGTTATATCGTTTCATCGTTCCTTCGTTGATTTTTGTCGTATATAGGAAAATCCTTTTCTTGTCATTGCTCAGAAGATGCTACAAATCGGACATTCCTTTGCGTAGTGCCCTCTTGCCGGGCAGTACTTTCTTGCAAAGTAGATGATTTGCAAATGGATTTTGGTCCAACTCGATTTTGGAAATAACTTTTTCAAATCTCGTTCGGTTTGCACGACATTTTTTCCCGTGCTAAGACCCCATCTTTGGGCGCAGCGATGGATGTGCGTATCGACGGGAAACGCCGGTATATGAAACGCTTGCGCCATGACGACAGAGGCGGTTTTATGCCCTACGCCGGGAAGCTTTTCTAATTCTTCAAAACTTCTCGGCACGCGGGCTTCATGATGTTCGATTAAATCGCGCGAAAGGTTCCAAATCGCGGCGGCCTTCGTCTTAAAAAGCCCGCATGGGCGGATTGCCTCTTCAATTTGCAAAATGGATAGCGTAACCATCTTCTTCGGCGTATCTGCGAGCCCAAACAGCTTTGGTGTGACGAGGTTGACCCTAACGTCTGTGCACTGGGCCGATAAAAGCACTGCGATTAGAAGCGTATACTCATCTTTGTGTTGAAGTGGAATTTCTGGATTTGGGAACTTTTCATCCAGGATTTTTGCGATCGATGCAGCGTTCTTTTTCACTTGCCCAAACAGAATTGAGAGAAAATAGAAGAGAGTATGTCTTCTGTAACATTTGTGCCAAGAATAGTTCCGAGTTCATTGAGGCTCTCTCGCATATCTGAAGCCACAAATTCTGCAGAAACGCGATTGGAAAGCCCGTCGATCACTCGTTGCAATGCGATGATTGCCCCGTCTAAAGCCTGTTTATGTCTTATCTTTGTGATCGCGACTTCATCTTTACTAGGAGGTCCTTCGCGCCAAATGAGTCGATCGATTGCGCTTCGAAGTTCCTGCAAGCCGATCTTTTCTTTGGCGGAAATCAAAACGCCCTGAACATCTTCTCTTGGCAAGCCCATATCGATTTTATTCCAAACAACGATGGTCTTTTCTTTGGGAGCAGTTTCTAAAAGCTCTCGATCTTCTTTTTGTAAAGGCCTGCTCGCATCGAGCAGTAGAAGAATCAAATCGGCTTCCAATGTAGCCTGTTTTGTTCGGCGGATCCCCTCTAGCTCTACGATCTCATCAGTCTTTCGTACCCCAGCGGTATCGATGAGTCGAAAATGGAGACCAGAGAGACGCAAGTCTTCTTCTAAAAGATCCCGCGTAGTTCCGGCGATTTCTGTCACAATGGCCCGCTCTTTGCCCAAAAGTGCATTCATTAAAGAAGATTTGCCCACGTTCGGCGTTCCAAGTAGACAGAGGGAAAGGCCTTCATGGAGCATTTTTCCCTCATGAAACGTATTTGCAAGGCGGCACATTTTTGCTAAAATCTCTTTTAGCCGATCGATGAGCTCATCAAACTGAGCAAACTCCAGCCCCTCTTCTGGAAAGTCAACCCAGGCCTCTAAAATAGCAGCCACATCGGTCAGGGACTTCTGGAACGAGCCAATTCTCTTCGATAAGTCGCCCGAGAGCTGTTTGCCCGCGTTGTCCAATGCGATCTCGCTTTTCGAGGCGATGAGCTGCTGTACGGCTTCTGCCTGGGCTAAGTCCAGCTTGCCATTTAAAAAGGCCCGCAAGGAAAACTCTCCCGGCTGCGCAGGCCGAGCCCCCGCTTCTAGGATCCTTTCCAATACCCGCCGAACAATGAGGCTTCCGCCATGACAAGAAATTTCTACCGTATCTTCGCCCGTATAGGAGCGGGGGCCTTTCATCACCAGCAATAGACAAAAATCAATGGGATTGCCGGCCTTATCGATGACTTCCCCATAATGGGCCGTATGGGTCAAATAGGCCTTTACGGGGCCTGAAAAAATTTCTTGCGCCACGTCAAAGGCCTGCGTTCCAGAAATACGGATGACCGCAATGGCTCCCTCTCCTGGAGGGGTGGCAAGGGCAGCGATCGTATCGCCGCTGGTATGAGCTTTATGAATAAAATGCATAGGGGAGACATTTTAAGATCTATTCAGCAATAAAGTCAAAGTATCTAGAAAGTAAGATTATTCCTTTGATAAATGGGATAAGTCGTTCCAGAGCTTGATGACGGGAGTTTCGCGTTCGAAACTGAGAATACTGAGAGAGGCGGGGGCGAGGGAAAAAAACCGACCTAAGGAGGTCTCGAGACCGAGCCAGCGAAGGGCGAGAATGCGGGAGAAGTGGCCATGCGAGAAGATGGCGATATTTCCTTGAAGAGCCTTGAGGTGTGAGAGAAAACGATCGGCCCGAGCGCTTGCCGCAGCGAGGGTCTCTCCAGAAGGAGCTCCGTTGACAAAGAGGTGCCAGTTGGGGTCGGTTTTTCTGATCTCGTTGCGCGTTAGCCCTTCATACTTTCCATAATTTACTTCCTGCAGATCGGAATCCAATGTGACATCTTTAAAGCCGGCGATTTTGCAGGTCTCGAGCGCGCGAATGCGGGGACTTGAAAATACTTTTGTAAAATGCACTTTTTGCAAGCGATCGCCGAGTAAAACGGCCTGCTCTTTGCCATTTTCTGTAAGAGGAATGTCTGTAACGCCTGTGTGCTGACCGGAAAGAGTCCAGGCAGTTTCACCATGGCGACAAAGATAGATTTGTACGTCCTTCATTTTTTATCTTTATAGAAGGCGCCACCATTGTCAGAAATGGCACGAGGTTGCGTGGAAACGATATCTTTTTGAACGGTGAAAAAACGAATGTTGGGGACTTGGTAAAAGTCCATGTCAAAGGGGAGAAAGATATCGTTTTTCTTGAAGTGATCGAGAATTTTTTTCATCCCTGACCTACGGACGATCATGGAGTAGGCACCAAAACGAGAAAAAATCCTTCGAAAGTCTTTGCTGAGATCTTTGGTTTTTTTAAAACGGTCCGGATCAGACGGGGTAAAATTTGGACGCCATGCAAAACCTGTGGATACAACATAGTCGCCCATTTGATTTTTCGTGTCGCGATCTGTGAATAGAATATCCCATCCATCTTCTCCGATAAGAGCGTCGAGACGATCGATGAGAAAAGAGATTTGGGCAGGATGGTCAAGCACTTCAATATCATCTTCCATAACCCAAATGGTCTTATATTTGGAATCGTAAGCGTCCTGTAGGATGGAGAGGTGACTGAGCACGATGCCAATGGCGCCTCTAGACATACAATGGCAAAAATAGGTGCGCCCTATTTGACAGAGCTGCTCATGTTGGGCTTCTCCTCCAAATTGCGGCTCATAGAAAGTGCCCCATTGATCGTTATTCATCCCTGATTGAAACTTGACGCCGACATCACTGATCTCTTCGAGAGTCAGCTCCCAGCCGTTGACTGCAGAAAAACGGTAGGGAAAAATACCGTAAGGATTGAGCTGCTCATTGCAGCGAGCAATTTTTTCCGGCCTCTGGTCTAAATTGATCGTATAAATGAAGTCGATATTTCGAATGCGATGATAGTCGGCCTTGTCTGGAGCCTTCTTAAAATGGCTTTGCAGATCTGCAAAGCCATAGGAGATCATCAGCATTACAAATAAAAGACGATAGATCATTGTTTTTGCAGTAAATAACACTCATTACCAACGGATCTTGAAGGGTCGAGAACGCATTTCTCTAAAAGATACATTACCGCTTTCTTGGTTGTAGACCAGTTCACGTCATCAAACCAAATATAGCCGCCCCGTTTTACTTTTGGAAAAAAGAGTTGAGCATCTAAAAAGGCTGCATTTTCGGTATGATTGCCATCGATGTGGAGAATATCGATCGATTCATCAGCAAAAGAATTAGCGGCTTCTAAAGAAGTGGCGCGGATCACATTGCAAAAGTTCGTTAGGTGGCAATGCTTGATCATTTTGACAAAATCTTTGTAGATCTTCTCTAGGTCAACACTTGTCCACCACTGATAATTAGCATTATCTGGGGAATAGCCCACTTGGCAGTCCTGCGCTCTCCAAGGATCAATCGCATGGATAACACCGTGATTTTGATAGCGGAGAGCTTCTGCCATCGGATAGACGGAAGAACCTCCAAAGACGCCAATCTCCACGACTACATTCGGGTGAGTTTCATAGATTAACTCCATGAGCTTATTGGCTTTTTCATACACGCACCAGCCTGGAATATCTTTTTGATAGAGGAGGACTGTTTGTTTATGTTTTTCCCATTTGTGGTCTACTGCAGTGAGCAAAGGGATGAAGGAGATGAGCCAAAGAATAAGCCATTTTTTCATTCGAGATATCCTGGTTGCAATTAAATTTTCTTCAGGCTTTTTAGCAAAACCTGTTTATCCATTGTGATCAGCTTTATGCTTGAATCGTTTTCTCCGCAGCAGACGTAGAGAACTTCTTTGCCGTCTTTGATCCCCTCAGATAAGCTGCCCGGGAAAATCACCCGTTTTTTGGGATCGGCGGTATTCATGTGCGGTGAATTGTAAATCCCTTCAAAGATAATCGGGTAATGAGAAATTGAAGTGATGCGAAATGGCGCCTTGTTTTCGAAGGTATACGCTCCCATTACATACCAATGACACTCGCGGTGGTCTGTGAAAAAGCTATGAAAAAAACTCATGTATTGACCATCGACAATCCGCGCCGTTGCTCCACCTCTTGGCTGCCCCCAAAGAAGAGGCCAGAAAGTTTTCTGTATCTTGGCCGCTTGCGGAAAATGGAAATGCACGAGATCTCTTTCTTTAGGGTTTGGCAACTTCATGATCTTTTGCGGATTTAAGTAGTATTCGAGATACAACTGAGGAGTGCCGTTTTCAATGTATTCGAAGGGAACCCAATTTTTCTCAATGGGTTTAACGAGAAGATCGAGATCGGTCGAAAATTCCAATTTCGATTCTTCTAAATTGAGTTTTCCAACATGCATAGAACGACAAGTCACATCGCCATCAGTTCGCAAGTCATTGAATAAAAGATAGACTTCTTCTCCAACTCGAACTACGCGCGGATCTTCAGAAAATCGGCTTCCCGTATCGATGATTGTAAATTCTTTTTCCGTTTGCTCGAAATTCTTATCGAGTTCGCAACACCCGATGAATGGATAAAAGCCCAAGGGGCTTTCTTGTTGAATCTCGTCATAACGAAAAAAAAGAAGATATCCATCTTCCCATTCGATCATCGAAGGGTTGTAAGGGGCCGACATATTGCGAATCGAAATCGTCTTATGACCGAGAACTAGGCCTGTTTTTTCTGCAAGTGGTGTCGTTTGTAATTCTAAAGGAATCGTCAGATTGCCCAAAAGAGGATGAAATTCAGAACTGGCCCGATCCATATTTAAGAAGACTTTCTCAATCGTCTTGGCTTTTCTTTTTAGCACCTGAACCTGTGCCCCGTAATAGATAAATAATCCTGCGCCAAGAAGAGCAAAAACCAGAAGAGAAAAACCAAAAATCACCAGAGCCAATTTGAAGGTTGTTGCCAGCTTATCTTCCCGTCTATTTGCAACGGTCCGCTCTATGGCTGCAACCGACTCAGGACTGAGTGTCATCGATTTCTCCGTAAAAATCTCTAAAGTGACCCATTATGAAGCTAGAAACCAATAAAGTAAAGTTCCACAAACCAAGAGAGTCTCTGATAGCCCGAGATTCCTCGGCTAAAGAAACAGGGACAAGATGGGCATTGCTATTTTTTTATCTTGCAAATCTTGCTGATAGCAGTCTCAAGCTATATTTTCTGCAGCGCTGCAGTGATCAGCTTTCCTAAATCCGATTCGTCTTTTTTGTCTAAAAGCACTGCTTGAATTGCTTTTTGTGCGACAAGTGGCGCATAGCCAAGGTTAATGAGAGCTCCGAGCGCATCGGAAAGAAGGATATTTTCTGCGATCATCGGCGCGGCCACAAAGTTTCCCTTGTTTTTGCCTTTGAATTTATCGCGCATTTCAATGACGAGTCTCTCTGCAGTTTTTTTTCCGATGCCGGGAATTTTACTCAAAAGGCGAATATCGGAAGTGGCAACAGCCTGTGCAAATGCCCCGCTATCAATGTGTCCGATGATAGCAATCCCAGTCTTAGGTCCAATCCCTGAAACAGCAATCACAGTTTCAAAGAGGTTTCTCTCTTCTTTTCCGATAAATCCGTAGAGAGTTTCGCTGTCTTCTCGCACGATATGAGAGAGATAAAACTCCACCGAGCTTTTTACAGCGGGAAGTTTTGGAAAGGCACTTAAAGGGATTGACAGGCGGTATCCGATGCCCCCTGTTTCAACGACTACTTTTAAAGGCTCTTTTTCAATCAACGTACCTTTGATGTATTCAAACATATGAATCTCCCTTGATAGAATTTGCATGGCAAATAGCGAGCGCAAGCGCGTCCGCGGCATCTTCCGGCTCTGGAAGTTTAGGCAGGTGAAGAAGCGCGGCGATCATTCTTTGAACCTGCGATTTACTCGCAGCGCCATTTCCAACGACCGCTAATTTTGCTCGTTTTGGCGAATATTCGTACACCGGTATTTTGCGGCGCGCAGCAGCGAGAATAATCATCCCCTTAGCCATCCCCAATTTAATCGCGCTCTGGGCATTTTTTAAGACAAATTGGGACTCGACTGCAACCGCTTTCGGCTGGAACCTTTCGAGTAACTCTTCGGTCGCTTCGAAAATGATCCGATACCGCTCCGGCAGTGGCAAGGTTGGGGGCGGCCGAATACACCCAAAGTCGAGCGGCTCGATCGAAACGCCTTTGATCCGGATCAAGCCATACCCAGTAATTCGCGTCCCTGGATCGATTCCTAAAATTGAAAAAGTGTCATCCATATTGAGACCGTTACATAACCCTTTTTGAGCTGCAATACTTTGATCATGAGACGGTAGAATAACCACCGAGGCCAACGAGGAAAAATTACTAGCTTCTCTAGCTTTCCCTCGGTGTTCTCGGTGGCCTCGCTGGTTAAATTGCCTATTTATGCAATAGTCTCATATTGATTCTTACAGTAGCTGAAGAGTATAATCCATTTCTATGAATATCCTTGTCCGTATGCCTAATTGGATTGGAGACCTTGTCATGGCCACTCCGATTCTTGCCGATTTGAGAAAAAGCTTTCCGACCGCATCCATCACGGCGATGTGCCGCCGCCCTCTTTGCGATTTATTGGAGAATGACGATTCGATCGATGAGCTCTTTTGTTTTTCCAAACTGACCAATGGTTTTTCGCGCCGCGATGAAAAGCGAAACATCATCGAAAAAATCAAAGCCGGTAAGTACGATTTAGGAATTCTTTTAACCAACTCCTTTTCTTCAGCCTGGTGGTTTTGGCAAGGGAATGTAAAACGGCGAATCGGCTTTGCCAAGCACTTTCGAAGCCCTCTTTTGACAGACGCTGTTCCCTTGTCTAAAAAAGGCTTTGAACACGAAGTCGATACCTATAAGAGGCTCTTAGCTCCCCTCCAAATCGCCCATTCAAAGACAGCCCCCCGCTTATTTGTCAGCGCCCAGGAAGTAGAAACTTCTAAAGAACTCCTCTATCAAAGGGGTTATCGGAAAAACTCTCCTCTGATTGGAATCAATCCAGGCGCCAGCTATGGGTCTGCAAAATGCTGGCCGATCGAGAGATTTCGCTCGGTTGCAGAGAAGCTTTTAGAAAAAACGGATGCGACGATTGTTTTTTTTGGCGACGCGTCGACTGCCTCGATGATTAAGGAGGCCTGCCAAGGTCTTCCAGAACGGGTGATCAATATTGCCGGTGTAACAAATCTTCGCGAGCTTGCCAGCCTCATTAAAGATTGCGCGCTTCTCATCACCAATGATAGCGGACCCATGCATATCGCAGATGCCCTCGGAACCCCGATTGTCGCCCTCTTTGGCTCCACCGATGACAAGGCCACCGGCCCTTATGGGCAAAAAGAGGCCGTGATCCATAAACGACCGAGCTGCTCTCCTTGTTTTAAGCGCGTCTGCCCCATCGATTTTCGCTGCATGAAGGCCATCTCCGTCGAGGAGGTCGTGGCAAAATCGGTTGCATCTATTAAAAGGAACCATGTTTAGGACGTTTGCGCGATTTTTCCTGCCAAATTTTCTCGATTGGAAGCTGAGACGCGCCGCTAAGAAAAACGCAAAGACAGTCTTGCTCTGTTGGAATCGGGGCCTTGGCGATATCGCTCTTGGCCTAGCCGCCATCGTACAACGCATCCGAGAATACTTGCCCAATGCAAAGATTTCAGTGCTCACCCGAGAAAATTTAAAAGATGGGTTTACTCTTCTCGAGAACCTTGAAATTCTTATCGCTAAAGATTGGAAACGGGGAGAGCCTTACGACGCCAAAATAGAAGGAAGAACCTTTGACTTGATCTTCGAAAAACCATCTCCTTCCGACTGGTGCCGCTGGCAACGCAGGACATTCATCCCTCGCTTAAAATGGAATGAGGCCCACGACGATCTATGGCGCAAGTTCGATTTGCCAGAAGGGTTTATCTATATCGGCGTCCAACCTTACGCAGAGACAAACTACGGCCATTGGCGCAATTATCCGGAAAAAAGGTGGAATGAGCTTTTTGACCGTCTACAGCTCCAAGGCAATGTAAAAGTTCTCCTCTTTGGCTTTGCCTCTAATGAGACATTCTCTCACCCTATGATTTATGACCTTCGAGGGAAAACATCCCTTTTCGAGGTTCTTTCCATCATCAAAAACCGCTGTTCCTCTCTTATCGTCCCAGACTCAGGCCTAGCCTCGATGACCTACTATATCGATCAGTCTTTTCCGATTCGGCTAATCACTCTTTGGGCCGACCCGAATCATGGAATATTAAAACAGGGCGTTGCCTCTCCAAATCCAAAGCTCGTCCATCTCCCTCTCATCGGCGAGCATCGCGATCTATCCACCATTACCGCCGATCAGATCTTCGAAGTACTTTTCCCCAAAAAATTCATTCCCCCACTTCTTTCTTGTCCAAAGGCGCAAATAGGAACTCTTTCATGCGCTACCGCATGCATTATTTTAGCGGGAGGAATGGGCTCTCGACTTGGATTTTCCGGACCTAAAGGGCTGTTTCAAGTCTTGAATAAAACGCTTTTTCAGCATCATTTAGAAAACATCCCCCCTTCGATGCCTATCGCCATCATGACCTCTCCACAAAATGGAGAAGCGACGAAAACCTACTTTGAAAAAAATGCCTTTTTTGGCCGGAAGATTCTCTTTTTTGAACAAACGTCACTGCCGCTTCTCGATGAGAAATACCGACCCGTTGGCATAGGCCCCGATGGGAATGGAAGCCTCTATGAGGGACTTGCAAAATCAGGCATCCTCGATGAGTTTGAAAAGGCGGGCATCCGCTCCGCTTTTATTCTACCGATCGAAAACCCTCTTGCCAGCCCCTTCGATGGAGCTCTTTTAGCTCATCATCTTGCGTCTGGAGATGAAGTCACGATTCAATGCGTCGATCGAATCCAAGGAGAGTCGATGGGAGCTTTGGCAGAGGATTTTTCCATCGTCGAATACTTCGATATCGCAAACGACAATTATCTCTATTCTTATGCTGGGCAGGCTCTCCTTTCGCTCCCCTTTCTCCGAAAAGCCTCTAACGCCACCTTGCCCCTTCGCTGGATTCGTAAAAAAGCGATGATCGGAGGGAATGAGATTCTCGTTTGGAAACGGGAAAAACTCCTCTTCGATGCTTTTTCGCTGGCAATCAAAAGATCTGCCTTGTGCTACGAAAGAGAAACCTGCTATGCCCCGATCAAAAGAGCTGAGCAAAAAGAGCATGTTGAAAAACTACTGATGAAGAGAAAAAAATGACAAAAATCGGTTACTTAGGCGCTGGTACGTGGGGCATTGCGCTCGCTTCGATTTTAGCGCAAAACGGATATTCAGTCCTCGTCTGGACGCGCGATGGCAATTTTGCAAAACAGCTCCAAAAAGAGAGAAAACACCCAAAGCTCGCCAATTTTATTTTCCCTGAGTCCCTTCGCTTCACAGACAACTTACAAGAAACAGTCAAAGGCGCAGAAACTCTTGTCGAGAGCGTCACCTCCGTTGGGATCCGCCCCGTATTTACACAAATTCAAAAACACCATCCTATTCACTGTCCCGTCATCATCACCTCGAAGGGAATCGAACAGGGAACAGGCCTGCTTCTGCCCGAAATCATCTCTGAGATCATCGGCAATCCAGAAGCTCCTCTTGTCGGGTGTTTAAGCGGTCCAAGCCATGCCGAAGAAGTGATCCAAAATCTCCCCACCTCCATCGTCTGCTCCGCTTACGAGCTATCGGTGATCAAACAAATCCAAGATCTCTTTACAACCCCCACATTTCGGATCTATCCAAACAGCGATATCAATGGCGTCTCCTTTGGCGGCGCGATGAAAAACATCATCGCAATCGCTTGCGGGATTGCCGATGGCCTTGGATGCGGCGATAACACCAAAGCGGCGCTCATGACCCGCGGTCTTCATGAGATGAGAAAACTCTGCGTCGTGAAAAACTGCAAGCCAGAAACCCTCAACGGTCTCTCCGGCCTTGGAGATCTCTGCGTTACTTGTCTTTCGCGCCACAGCCGCAATTACCGCTACGGCCGCCTGATCGCTGAAGGGTTTTCCCCAGAAGGCGCTCGGCAAAAGATCGGCATGGCCGTCGAAGGGATTTACGCCTGCGTTTCTGCCCGAGAGCTGGCCCGTAAAAACCACATCCCCGTTCCGATCACCGAAGTGACCCATGCGATCATTTACGACGAGCTCGATCCTCGCGAAGCGGTCAAACAGCTCTTGACCCGCGCGATTAAAGAAGAACACCTATGATCAAGGTGGTCACTACAGAAGAGATGAGGCGCATTGAAAAATGGGCCATCGATCGAGGTTCTTCTGAAGAGGCTTTCATGCTCGAAGCGGGGAAGAAAATCGCAGCCGCGGCCAAACAGTTTCCCGGAAAAAAAGTGCTGCTCATCGGCAAAGAAAACGCCGCTCTGGCCGCTGCTCTAGAGCTCAAAAAAGCCGGCTACGACGTTCGCACTCCTCAAGAAGCCACCGACTTCGATTGCGATTTTATCATCGACGGCCTTTTAGGCGCGACATCGCACCTTATCGACGCAAAAAAGCCGATCTTGGCGATCGATATCCCTTCTTGCAAGGCGACCATAACCATTGCCCTTGGCTTTCCCAAACTCCGCTTATTTTCCAAAGACTGTTGGGAGAATGTCGGCAAACTCCAGATCGCAGATATTGGCCTGCCGCACGCGGCGATCGATGAAGCAGTCCCTAGCGCCTTTATCCCCAATTTTGAAATGCTCCATTTGCCGCCTCAAAAGAAAAGCCAACACAAGTATGAACGGGGATTTGTCCTCGGCTTGGGCGGCTCTTCTGCTTTGAAAGGCGCTGTCAAACTCAGCGGCTTTGCAGCTCTTCATGCCGGCGCCGGCATTGTCAAAATGTTCACTCTTGAAGACATTGGCCCGGTCGCAGACGAACTCATCTGCCAACTTTTTTCCAAAAAACTTTGGGAAGAAGCTCTCACCAAAGCGCAATCGGTCTTTATCGGCCCAGGTCTTGGCCGCACATCCGCTGCAAAAGAGCTCTTACTCTCTCTAAACATAGAAAAACCGTGCGTTGTCGATGCAGATGCTCTTTTTTTTCTCACCGATTTTCCAAAAAAGTCGATCCTCACTCCTCATGCAGGAGAGATGGCGCGCCTTCTGAAAAATACTGGCTACACAAATGAGCAAGCCTTTGTCGATGCAAAGGGAGTGATTCTCGTTCTCAAAGGAGCGCCGACCAAAATCTTAGCCCCTGGGCAATTGCCAATCATTATCCCAAGAGGAGATCCAGGCATGGCCACAGCCGGATCTGGCGACGTACTTACAGGTATTCTCGCAGCCTTACTCGCCCAAGGAATGCCACTTCTCGATGCGGCAATCCTAGGCGTTTCTCTCCACGCTTTTTCTGGAGAAGCCGCCGCGCTTGAAAACACATCTTATGGATATTCTGCGAGTGATCTGATCAAAACACTGCCAAAAGCACTAGAATTGTTCTTATAATCATTAAACCAATCGACAAAGAGGGGAATCCCCTCCTCAATTTGGACAGTTGGATGAAAATTGAGCAGACGAACGCTCTTTTCGATATCGGCGTACGTTTCGACCACCTCGCCTGGCTGCATGGGGAGAAACTCTTTGATCGCCTCTTTGCCAAGCGCCTTTTCAAGAAGCTCGATCAGATAGAGAAGGTCAATCGGGCGGTTATTCCCGAGATTGAACACTTCATTGGGAGCGCCAAGATCGATCGCGGCCATCGTCCCCTTCACAATGTCATCGATATAGGTAAAATCGCGCCTCATTTTTCCGTGATTGAAAATTTGGATCGGTTTGCCTTCGCAGATATGCCGAGTAAATCGATAATACGCCATATCGGGGCGCCCCCATGGGCCATAGGCGGTAAAAAAGCGAAGGGCTGTCGTCGAGATACCATAGAGATGGTGATAGGAGTGGGCCATTACCTCATTGGCCTTTTTCGTAGCCCCATAGAGATTTGCTGGGCGATCAGTCTTATCCTCTACGCTAAAAGGGATCTTTTCATTCAGGCCATAGACCGAAGAAGACGAGGCAAAGATGAGTTTGACAGAAGGGTTTGAGCGGCACGCCTCGAGAACTGAAACAAACCCCTGAAGGTTTGACGAGACATACTCTTCAGGATTTTCCAAGGAATAGCGAACGCCCGCTTGCGCGGCCAGATGGACAATATGGGTAATCTCATGTTTTACGAGAAGATCTTTGAGAAACTTCGTATTGCAGATATCTCCTTTAAGAACTTCGACCTCAAAGAGCAAGAGCTCCTGCTCCCGCATCTTTTTCAAATGCAAATCGTAGTAAGAATTGAAATTATCTAGGCCGAGAACAAAATCACCGCGCATCTTCAAATGGCGAGCCAAGTGAAATCCGATAAATCCTGCAGCTCCAGTGATCAAAATTCTTTTCATTGTCTACTATTGTAAAGACCGGAATTCTTATTTTGCATTAAAAAATTGACAGAGCCCCTTCTTTGCGCTTACCATTAGGAAAACTATCGAATAAATTTTTTCATGAAAGATGAACATCGAAAACGAGCGCTTGTGACCGGAGGAGCCGGTTTTTTAGGCTCTCACCTCTGCGAATATCTCCTGCGCTCAGGGCTCGAAGTTCTTTGCGTGGACAATTTCTATACCGGAACGCGCGAAAACATTCTCCCTCTTCTTACCCACCCAAACTTCGAACTATTGCGACACGACATCTGTCTCCCTCTCCATGTGGAGGTAGACGAAATTTACAACCTAGCCTGTCCTGCATCGCCGCTCCACTACCAATCCGACCCGATCCAGACCCTCAAGACAAGCGTACTCGGCGCCATGAATCTTTTAGGGCTGGCCAAGCGACTCAAATGCAAAATTTTCCAAGCTTCTACCAGCGAAGTGTATGGAGATCCTCACGTCCATCCGCAGAAAGAAGAGTACTGGGGCAACGTCAACCCCATCGGCTACCGCTCTTGTTACGATGAAGGGAAACGGTGCGCTGAAACGCTCTTTTTCGACTACCACCGGATGCATCGTATCCCGATTAAACTAGGACGAATCTTCAACACCTACGGCCCTCGCATGCACCCCAATGATGGCCGCGTCGTCTCCAACCTCATCATCCAGGCTCTCTCGGGAAAACCGCTTACGATTTACGGCGACGGAAATCAGACCCGCTCATTCTGTTATGTCGACGATTTGATCGATGTGATCGTCCGCTTTATGAATAGCAAAAATGAGATCACAGGCCCCATCAACATCGGCAATCCCGTCGAGTTTCGGGTCATCGATCTTGCCAAGGAAATCCTCAAAATCACCGGATCTTCCTCGCCGATCCTCTTTGCCCCGCTCCCCTCTGACGATCCAAAGCAGCGAAAACCCGACATCTCCAAAGCGAAAACACTGTTGGGATGGGAACCAAAGACCTCCCTACAAGAAGGCCTTCAAGCCACAATCGATTACTTCACAAGCCATGAACGGATACACACAAGCTCGATTTATCATTGAAACCCTTGCAAATGCAGGATTTATCGCCTATTACGCTGGCGGCTGGGTGCGCGATTTTCTTCTCGGCCACCCCTCTGATGACATCGACATCGCCACAAATGCCCCCCCAGAGGCGATTCAATCCCTCTTTCCAAAGACAGTTCCTCTCGGGATCGCCTTTGGCATCGTTCTAGTCATCATCGACGGGCATGAATATGAAATCGCCACCTTTCGCAGCGATAAAGATTATAAAGACGGAAGAAGACCTTCCCGCATCGAATTTACCACCGCCATCGAAGACGCCAAAAGGCGCGATTTTACGATCAACGGGATGTTTTACGACCCGATCGCAGAAAAAGTCCTCGATTTTGTCGGAGGAAGAGAAGACCTTGCGGCGAAAATCATCCGCGCCATTGGCAACCCTCATGAGCGGATCCGAGAAGACCGGCTTCGGATGATCCGGGGCATTCGCCTCTCCTGCCGCTTTCATTTTCCCATCGATCCCGCAACCGAAGCGGCGATTCGCGCGCACGCAAAAGAATTATTCCCCGCCGTAGCCATTGAAAGGATCGCGCAAGAGCTTGAAAAAGGGCGCGCCTTTGGCAAATTGCGCCCGATGCTGTGCATGCTGCACGACTATCATTTGCTCGAAGAGATCTTCCCCTCCTTAAAAGCAACCTCCCTGATAGAGATTGAAAAGCGGATCGAACCCATCAAACACTTCCCCGTAGAAGCCCCTCTTATCGCATCTATTTTGGAACTATTTCCCCATTCCCCCCTCGAAGAGCAAATCGCACTTTGTAAATTGCTAAAACTCCCCAACCTCGACCAACAATTTACCGCCTTTCTTTTCCAAGCAAAAGAACTCATCCGAAAAAAATCTCCCACTGAACTCATCGAATGGGCCTATTTTTATGCGAATCGCTTTGCCGCCATCTCCCTTCGAATCATCGCCGCGCACCTCGATGAAGATAAACGCGAGCAATTTTTCGCCTATCACGATGAGAAAAAAGCCCAATTGGCCACCTCCATCGAGCGGATCTGCAAACGAGAACCCCTTGTCCAATCCCAAGATCTATCCGCCCTCGGCATCCTGCCCGGAAAAACCATGGGCCTTCTCCTCAAAGAAGCAGAAAAAATCTCGATCAATGAGCAGCTCCACGATAAAAAAACCGTGCTGAGCCGCCTTCAAGGACATCCAGAGTGGCCGTAACCAAAATTAATTCCCTTCCTTTAAAAAAACTCGATTGGAAAAAACTCATCCCGGCCATCGGCGCGGCAAGAGAAGCCCTTGCACGCCTCGATGAAAAAACCAAACATTTGCCAGCCTCTCATTTTAAAAAAGCGTATCTCAAAGAGAGCGCAGCTTCTGTCCATTCAAAAAGCGAACAAAAAATTCGTCCCCTTCAAGAAGCGCTTGAGCTTGCAATCCGGATGAAAAATCCCTTTACGAAAACAAGCTGGTGCAAAATCCATGCGATCGTCAAAAAAAATGGGCAAGAAGTCGGGAAAATTCGGACGCATCAAAATTGGATCGGTCCCGAAGGCTCCCCCATTGAAAAAGCCTACTTCTTTCCTCCACCCCCATCTGCTGTACCAAAACACATCCGCGCTCTTGAACACTATCTCTGCAAAAACGACCTCGATCCGCTCGTGCAAATCGCCATTGCATTTGCGCAATTGCTCGCCATCCATCCCTTTATGGACGGCAATGGGCGCGTGGCACGCATTCTCATCCCCATCTTCGCAGTGAAAAAAAAACTCCTCCACCACCCAATTCTTCTCTTAAGTCCTTACATCGAAAAAACAAGAACGCTCTACATGAAACGACTCTTTGAGATCACCGAAAAAAACGAGTGGGAAGAATGGATTCTTTATTTTCTAAAGGCTGTGACTGAGTCGACAAAGAAACTAGCCCTGTCCTAAGAAGACAGGGCTGACAAATCAATACTTACTCTTGCTGCTGTTCTTCCATGTGGCTCTCTCCACAAGTTCCACATTTTTTCTTCGACGATGATTTTCTTTTTTTGTGGCGTGTTGTTTTTTTTGCAGCTGTTTTTCTTTTCACGGTTCTTTTTTTAGAAGCTCTGCGTTTTGCAGTTTTTCTTTTCGCTGCTGGTTTTCTTTTCGCTGCCGGTTTTCTTTTTGTAACTCTTTTTTTAGCCGCTGCTTTTTTTCTTTTACGTACTGCCATAACTTCCTCCTTGGAAGATGTGATTGAGCTGTTAATAACAGCTTCTAATCCACGCTTGCCTCAACCACTCTTTTTTCTGCAAGAAAGAAGATAAAATTTGGATGCAAAGCGGACAAGATTCTTCTTATCGTAGCTCTGATTTGACGTGACGCTTTATTCAAATCATTTTTTGTCGTGCACAGAGATTTCTCTCTCTAGCATTCCTTTTTTTTCAACTTGAGAAGCTCGCAGCTCATCTTTTCAATGGACAAGATCCTTTGCTTTTCTTAACCTATTACGTTTTAGATGGAGCTATTTCAAATGGAAAAAAAGCGAAAAATGCAGCTCGCATTAATTCTCGCCGTTGCATTCCTCACAATCTATAACATCCTTCCGACCCTCTTTTTCTATGCGCAGCCTTTAAAAAGCCCTGTTTCTCAAGCCGCTGCTGAAAAAGAAGCCAAGATCATCGCCGAGCGAGTCGACAATTTAGAAAAAGAATCTCTCGAATGGCTATCCTCCTACTGCGACCTTTTGAGTGTTTCTCCCCAAAAAATGAGCGCAGACACCTTAGGATCGATCTCCCTTGACTTTTCCAAATCCGAAGACGCAGAAAAATTCAAAAAATTCTTTCCTCGCGCCGGATCCCTCATCTCATTTGCCCCTGCGCAACTCTTTCTTGGGACCTCTGAAAACCCAAAACGAGCTCTTGTTCAACGAAGAATCGATAGTTCGCTAGAGTTCCAATATCTCTCCAAAACATCTATGCAATACCAGGCGATGCTCCAAGATCGGCTAGAGGCTGTGACAAAGGCTGCATTTGCCCTTCCCATCGACTTCGATCCTCTCTCCTCCATTCTCGACATTGCAAAACTCCACGAAACTCATCCAGAACTGGCCAAAAGACTCGCCGCTCATCTCTCCTCTTCTGTGAACGTAACTGCTGTTAAAAAATCTTTTGAACAAAGACGCGATCAACTCAAAGGCGAAAAAGAAGAAGGGCAGACGCTCAAACTCGCCGCTGCCGAGCTCTTTTTGAAAAAACATGCAGCGCTTTTTACTGCAAACTCCTCGCATCCTTTTTTCTCTTCCCTCGAGCTCGATAGCCATAAAATCACCCTCACCCTTCACCCCGATATTGCGGCAGATCCTCTGATCGAGCAGCTCTTGATCAACGAAGCCGCTAAAATAGCCCTTCTTACCAATGAAAAAATCGCTGAGGCTTCCTTTGGCTATGAGATCCCCCTCCAAACAATGGAAGAAGTATCTGGAGTCCTCCTTGTAAAACTCGACCAACTCGCCAAGCAATACACAACGAAAATTCTCTCGACTCTTAAAACAAAGTGGCACCCAAATCATCCCGATCTCAAAGACCTCGCTATTCTCTCCGAAAGCGACTATGCAAAGTTAGAACCCCATCAAAAAACATTTTGCATCGTAGTTTCGGCTCCAATCGTTGATAAACTTTTAAGCCCCGACCTTGAAAACCAATCCATTTACGTCGTCGTCAAAGGGCTAAACCATTTCCTTAGAACCTATGAAAACGCCCCAAAATCCGACCTTGCGCAAACCTTCTTAAAAGACTTTCAATCCCTGGCAACTCTCCTCGGCCAATGCGGATTTACCGGCTACCCTGGCTCGTCCTGGAAAGAACTCGAACAAAGCTTTGTCTTTGAAAAAAGCCATTACTACGGCGCTCTCCTATCCGCTACCCGTGAAAATTTTCAGGTATTTGGAACAAAAAAAGCAGCGATTTTAGAACTCTCCAACATCGAACAACGCATCTTGACCCGCAATAAAATTGAAACCTCAATCCACGAAGATCTCGTGAAGTGGAATGATGAATACCGCGCGTCTGGCGTCAGTCTCAACCCCTCTGTTCGTTTTGACTTCCCCAAACCCACTCGAAACCTCTTCTGGGACAATCTAAAACTCACCTTTGCGAAACTGCTGCGCGGCGACGAGCGAAAAATCATTCGCTGGGGCCTCGATCTGTCCGGCGGGAAAACCGTGCAAATCGAACTTCGCGACCAAAACAACTCCGTTGTCAAAGATGAGAGCGATATCAAGCAGGGAATCAACGAACTATTTAACCGCGTCAACAAAATGGGCGTCTCAGACGTATCCATCCGGCAAATGGGCAATCATATCGTCCTCGATTTCCCCGGCGGTGGAGCCCTTTCAGCCAACGACCTCGTCAAAGCCTCCTCGATGTATTTCCACGTCGTCAACGAGCAATTTAGCTCTCATAATCCCGCAACCGAACGATTTTTGACCGAAGTGTGGAATGAGGCGATCGTCTCGAATAGAAAAGATCCAGAATCGATCCAAACCATCGCCTACAATCACCTTCATGGACAAACGCCCAGCGAAGCGGCCAAAACGCTTCTTGACAATGGGCTTCGCCTGGCCAATCCAAAAGGCGTTCACACTGTGCAAGGCATCGATACCTCCCTTTCAAAAGTCGCCCTCTTCCGCGAGGGGCATGGACAGTCCCACCCACTTCTCATTGTCTTCAAAAATCACGCTCTTGAAGGAGCTCAATTAGACAACATCCATGCCAGCTATGACCCCTCAAAGGGAAACTTCCTCTCCTTTGACATTCGACGAGGCTCTCCGCAGCAACAACTCTTCGCTTGGACCTCTCTTTTTAGCAAAGAGGCAATCTTAGGCACCTCCCGAGAAGACGCTTCTAGAGGCAAAGGATGGCGCATGGCCGTGATTTTAAACGACACCATCATCAACGCCCCCACTCTTGAATCAGCGTTAAAAGATAGCGCTTCCATTAGTGGAAGCTTTTCGCAAAGAGAAGTCAGCCAGCTCGCATCTGACCTAAAAGCTGGATCATTGACCTTTACCCCCCACATCCTCTCTGAGAAAAACGTCAGCCCTGAGCTTGGCAAAGCAGATCGAATGAAAGGGATCGGCGCTAGCATTGCAGCGCTCCTTCTCGTGATCATTGCCATGATCGCCTATTATCGCTTTGCAGGGATCGTCGCCTCGGCGGCCGTCTTATTCAATCTTCTCATCCTCTGGGCCGTCCTACAAAACCTCGGCGCGAGCCTCTCCCTTGCCGGAATTGCCGGTATTATCCTGACAGTCGGGATGGCCGTCGATGCAAACGTCCTTGTATTCGAGCGGATGAAAGAAGAATTTATCCATTCCGGGAAAATCGCCTCGGCGATTCACGCCGGTTATGAAAAAGCCTTTAGCGCCATTCTCGATTCGAACGTAACGACCATTATTGCGGCCCTCATCCTCCTCAATTTCGATGCAGGCCCCATTAAAGCCTTTGCCGTCAGCATGATCATTGGGATCGCCTCTTCCATGTTCACAGCTCTTTTTATGACTCGATTTTATTTCAATGGCTGGCTCAAAAACCCGCGCAATACCACCCTTAAAATGGCCAGCTGGATCAGACCTTCCAATTACAACTTTTTAAAACAAGCAAAGTTCGCCTTCTCCGTCGCTGCCCTCATCATCGTGGCAGGAGGAGCTCTCCTCTTTGCCAAACGATCCACAATTTTCGGCATGGATTTTACCGGCGGCTATGCAATGCCCATTGAAGTAGCGAATAGCACAACACCGCAAGACATTGAAAATGCCCTTCAAAAAGCAGGCGCATCTCCTTCGGATCTCCACGTGCGAACGCTCCAATCAAATCAGTTTGAGCTCCTTCTTGGGGTCTCGATGGAGCAATCCGGCAAACCGTTCCATGGCCTTCCTCTCCAGGTCGAGCAGAAAAATCCCCGCATCGAATGGGTAACAAACGCCCTCCAAAAGAGCGGCATACAGATCATGGCCGAAAAAACACTCGAAACAAACTGGACGTCCATGAGCGGTCAAATGTCGAAAAGCATGCGAGACAACGCCATTTTTGGCCTCCTGCTCGCCTTCCTCGGCATCTTCGTCTACATCGCGTTCCGCTTTGAATATAAATACGCCATTGCAGCGCTCCTCTGCCTTCTTCATGACGTCCTCATCACTCTCGGCCTCATTGGCCTTCTCCACGTCCTAAAAGTTCCCGTAGAGATCGATCTCAATACCATCGCAGCGCTTATGACCATCATCGGCTATTCGCTCAACGACACCATCATCATCTTCGATCGAATCCGAGAAGACGTGAACCTCTATCCGCGCATGCCGCTTAAAAACATCATCAATCAAGCCATCAACACGACGCTCAGCCGTACAGCCATTACATCCGGGACCACACTTCTCGTTGTCTTAGCTCTTTTACTCTTTGGCGGAGCATCTATGTTTAGCTTCTCCCTTGTCATGGTGATCGGCATTATCTTCGGCACTCTTTCCTCTTGGTTTATCGCAAGCCCGCTCATGCTGTTTTTCCACACACGAGAAAAAGAGAAAGAAGAGCTTGCCGAAGTGTAAAAATATACTTCCCTTACGTTTACGAAATAAGTCGTAAACTCGAGAGCGGCTCGCTATACTCCGATAAAATTTATTGAACTTGAGCTTGAATGTCGGCTAAAACGCATGAACCTCTCTGGGTCTTCCCAGAGAAAAATCCCTCTCTATTTCAAGCCATTATCAAAGAATTCAACATCCATCCTGTAACGGCTCAAATTCTCATCTCAAGAAACTTTAAAACGATCCAAGAAATCCACGAATTTCTCTACGCCAAACTCCCCAATCTCCTCGATCCAGATCTCTTCCCCGACATGGATAAAGCGGTCGACCGCATTCTCCTCGCTCTTTCCGAGCATCAGCCCATCTTGGTCTATGGAGATAACGACGTCGACGGCATGACCTCTGCGGCTCTTCTCACTGACTTTCTTCGCACCATCGGGATTAAAACCTATGTCGATATCCCCAACCGCGCCACGCTAAAAAAAAGCCTGATCGGCAATGCCCTTCAAATCGCTCTCGATACGCATTGCAAATTGATGATCACCGTTGATTGCGGCATTACAGCAGCTCGCGAACTCGAAGAGGTTGTTCAGCACGGCATTGATGTCATCGTCACCGACCATCATGAGCCGACCGACAGAATCCCCCTTTGCGTTGCCACCTTAAATCCAAAACTGATCAATAGCACCTATCCCAACCGAGAACTGACAGGAGTTGGCGTCGCTTTTAAACTGATTCACGCCGTCTTTAGCGCACTTCTTGAACAAGAGAAGATCTCTCCTTCGAAACTCGATCTTAAAAGCTACCTCGACCTTGTCGCTCTTGGAACGATTGCCGATATGGGCTCGCTCCGAGGGGAAAATAGAATCCTTGTCCGCTATGGCCTCAAGCAACTTCGCAAGCTTCGGCGCGTAGGCTTGGCGCAGCTCTTCCAGGTCAGTGACCTCAAGCCCAACGAAGTGACCCCGACAGACATCGCCTCTAAAATCGCTCCCCGTCTAAACAGTCTGGGGCGTATTGCCGAACCGATTAAAGGCGTCGAGCTCCTTCTCATCAAAGATGAAGCTAGCGCTGAAAAGCTCGCTCGAGAACTCGATCTTTTCAACCTCGAGCGGCAAAAAATCGAAAAAGAAATGGCCGAGGACATTGAAAATACGATCTATTTACACCCCGAAATCCTCAAAGAAAAAGCGATCATCCTCTCTTCTCCGAAATGGCATCCCGGCATCATTGCGATTCTCTCTGCCCGGATTGCCAAACAATACAACCGCCCCACAATCATCATCTCTATTGAGCAGGGAATCGGCAAAGGTTCTATTCGGACAATCCCTGAATTTCCCCTTCTTCCTATCCTCAAAAAATATTCGCACCTCCTCATCAACTTTGGAGGGCACGATTATGCCGCAGGCCTTACGATCAAAGAAGAAAATATCCCTGAATTTCGCGCTCGGTTTATCCAAGACGCAGAGCTCACTCTCAAAGAACAAGATGTCGTCAGTAAGCTCTATCTCGATGCCAAAATGGACTTTAAAGAGCTGACTTTTGACTTTATGGAATCGCTCCACCTTCTCGAACCATTTGGCAATGAAAATCCTCCACCGCTGCTTTATTGCGATGCCATCCAAATATGGCCGCCTAAACTCATCGGTAAATTTCACATCAAATTGTTCTTAGAACAAGGAGATCGGATGCTTGAAGGGATCGGTTTTGGCCTCGCTTCTCGCCGCGAAGAACTGCGCCGAAAAAACATCGCCCTGCGCATCGCCTTCACCCCTCATATCAACATGTTCCTCAACAAAGCCTCGATTCAGCTCCAAATCAAAGATTTCCAAATCATCGACTAATGCAAATCATTATTTTTTTCTTCGGTGGTTAAATAATTTAGCGTTCATCGAAGCAGTGACACAGGAAATTGTCTAATAGACGTCTTGTAGATAGCGCCGCTCTTTGCGGAGCCGTTTGAGCCATTCGCGCGCGTCCTCTTCGATCAGGCCGCCTTGATCGGAGACAATGCGCTGTAAAGTGGCATCGACATCTTTGGCCATCTGTTCGGCGTCGCCGCAGACGTAGAGATAAGCGCCCTTTTGCAGCCAATCCCAAATCGATGCGCGTCTCTCCCAGAGGCGATGTTGGACATACACTTTGGAAGCAGAGTCACGAGAAAAGGCCGTGTCTAGACGAAGGCGCCCTTGACGCTCGAGTTCTTGCCAAAAATCGGAATAATAAAAGTCTGTAGCGAGGTTGCGCTCTCCAAAAAAGAGCCAATTGAGCCCTTTGTGTTGAAGGGCGATCCGCTCTTGTAAAAAGGCGCGAAAAGGGGCGATGCCGGTACCGGGGCCAATCAGGATAATCGGGGCTTCTGGATCGGCAGGGAGTGTAAACCCGTTCGATGGTTGTACATAGATCGGGACAACTGTTGAGGCCTCCGCGAGATGGCAAAGAAAATGGCTGCCGACCCCGCGACGAGGACCCGCGACTGATTGGTAGGTAAGGGAGGCGACGGTGAGATGGATTTGGCCGGGAAACATTTTAGGCGATGAGGCGATGGAGTAAAAACGGGGCATGAGGGGAAGTAGGCTAGAGGCGAGTTCTTGAGGTGAGATAGCCGAAGGAAGGACACGCAGAATATCGATCAGGTGGTGCGTTTCAAGAAAAGGGAGAAGAAGCGCCTTATCTTCGAGGAGTTTAGCTGTTTTTTCAGAGGGGATCAGCTTCAACAGCGAAGAAGTGCATTTCGCAAGGTTTGCTTTTTGAAGGAGAAAGTCCCGAAACGGCATCGTCGTGTTGGAGCGGCGGTCAAAAATGGGGCCATCTCCAGTGATAGAGAGAATTTGGTCGACCAAATCGGGGTCGTTTTCAGGGAAAACGGCAATAGAATCCCCCACCTGGAAAGGGAGGTCATGGACAGCCAATACAATGTGATAGGTCTCTTTGGTCGATCCGGGTTTTGTCAAAGGAGAGCGCTCGAGAATTTTGGCCGAAAATGGATTCGTTCTATTATAAATTGACAAAGCTAGGGATTCCTTCTTAAGATGCAAATAAAGGGGTTAGTTTCCATGAGATGGCTTGTATTTGGGATAGTATGCGGTCTTTTAAACGGTTGCACCGGCGACGGAAGAGTCAACGACCGAGCCTATGTAATCACTCAATCCCAGTTTGAGGAAATGGATTCAGAAGCTCCTATACAGGCGCCGCAGAACTAGCCAGCTCCTTGCAATTTTTCTTGTCCCAACATTTCTTTAACTGGTCCATCTTCTTATTCGAAAGGCCGCCGAGCGCTTCGATCGCATGCATAAGTCGAACTCGAGTTCTGTCTTTACCGAGAAGAGTTACTGAGTCAAAGAGGGGCGGTCCCTGGTGTTTTCCCATGATCGCGCCAAAAAGAGGGGGCATGAGGACTTTTTTGTGGTGTACGCCAAACACTTCAGCAGCCTCATGCGAGGCTTTTTCCAATCCTTTTCCGCTCCAATCCTCTTGCGCGTCCATGCTCCAAATCATCGCCTGCAATAGAGAGGAGATCAGTTCCGGCAAGATGCCTTTCGGGACTAGGAGTTCTGGAGTGATTTTTAAGTCATTGATAAAGAAAAAGTCGGCTAGCTGCATAAAATCGCCAAATGTGCGGATGCGAGTATGAACTAAAGGCATCAACTTCCGCATAAATGCTTCATTGAATTGCCAATCGACAATGCGCTCCCAAAGATTTTCTTCAGGGATCGACTCGATCAATTTCTTCTGATTGACCCAACCCAGCTTCTGGAGATCAAAAAAAGCTCCGGAAATGCCGATCCGTTTTGGGTCGAAGGCCTCGATGATCTCATCGAGCGTGTAGATCTCTTTTTCATTGGGCATGCTGTAGCCCATCAGCGTTAAAAAGTTCATTAACGCCTCTGGCAGATAGCCGCTGTCTCTAAAGTAAAAAATCGAGGTAGGATTTTTCCGTTTAGAGAGTTTCTTTCCATCTTTGCCAAGAAGCAAAGGCATGTGCATAAAAGTAGGAGGAGTCCAGCCGAATGATTCGTAGAGGAGGATATGCTTTGGGGTCGAACTCATCCATTCATCGCCGCGAATGACATGGGTAATTTTCATAAGATGGTCATCGACCACATTGGCCAAGTGATAGGTGGGGAAGCCATCCGATTTTAAAAGCACTTGGTCATCGATATCAGCCCAAGGCGCCGTAATGCGGCCTTTGATCGCATCTTCATAGACACATTCACCGCTTAGAGGCACTTTCAGCCGGATCACAAACGCCTGGCCCTCATCTTCTCTTTTCCGCACTTCATCGAGGGTCAAATTGCGATAACGGCGATCATAGCCAGCCCGTTTCCCTTGCGCAGCAGCCACTTCTCTCATTTCCGCAAGTTCTTCGGCCGTGGCAAAGCACTTATAGGCCTTCCCATTGGCCAACAATTGATAGGCATGCTCGCGATAAATTTCGGTCCGCTCCGATTGCCGATAGGGTCCATAAGGCCCCCCGACATCGGGTCCCTCATTCCAATAGATGCCACACCAATTGAGAGCCTCGAAGATGCTTTTTTCATATTCAGGACGGCTTCTGCTCTGGTCGGTGTCTTCAATGCGGAGGATAAACTGCCCCTTGAAATGGCGGGCAAAAATCAAGTTAAAGAGGGCGATATAAGCGGTTCCCACATGTGGGTCCCCGGTGGGGGATGGCGCGATCCGAACTCGAACAGTCATAACAATCCTCTTTTTTCAGGAATCTAAGGATAAAGGAGAGAGAATAAATTAACCACAGAGAACACAGAGGTCACTGAGGCGGGGAAGCCCCTCACCCCCTAAAACGAACTCTGTGCTCTCTGTGGTTAAAAAAATTTATCAGTCAACAGGGCCCAGGCTGTCCAAAAGTCCTTGGGTGACGATTTTGGCCGCCCACAGCTCTGAGTCCTGCTTACCATAGAGAACCCATAGATGGTCGGCGCTCTCGATGAGGCCGCAGGGGAAGACTACTTTTAAAAACTTCCATGTTTTAAACGCTGTCTTTGTATAAAAATTTTCCCCGAATATAGGACTTTCACTAATCGCTTTAATCGCAAAAGGGGGATGGTCTTCAAATGTATAAGCTCCCATAAAATAATGAGTTAACACTTTTTTATCCGACTGAATGGAGGCGACCTTTTTACTGGAATGAAAAAAGGATAAATAGCACCCCTCTTTTTCCAGCCAAATCGAGGGAGTTCCTCCCCTGAGTTCCCCAAGATTCCATGCAAACTCTCGATTGGTCTGGCAGACCGTTTCGCAGCGCCCTTCTTCTGGATAGGGGCGCAAAATTCGATGAGGAGAGGGAATATAAGAGAGCAATAGCTCATCTTCAAATGCAAAAGGGGTCCAATTTTTTTCTATCCGCTTTTCATCTTCTCCTTCAAAGGAGTTAAAAGGGCGCGCGTTTTTTAAAGTAAACTGATTCCCTTCAAACTCTATATCCCCAATAAAGACCCTTCGTTTTTCTTTGCCATTGTCCAAAGGGATTCGATCGCTATAGACAACATGCAGTCGATCCTTGATAGCGATGAGCCGTGGATCTTGTAATTTAGAGAATTCTGAAGAAGCTTCCATCTGAAGGCGAGCGGGAGAAGAAATTGGATTCATCTCTTCATCGACCCATACCATCCCCACTTCGTGAACCAAGTCCTGATTGCGAATGCGAAAACTCATTAAAAGTTTTCCCTGCCAACGAACAATGGATGGATTAAAAGCTCCGGGATACTCCGGAAGATCGATCCTCTTTGTCTCAAGAATAAAGGGAGAGTAAACTCTTTCTAAATCATAAATTCCATCTGCTTGAATGAGCCCATCTTCATCTTCTGTGAAGTCGCAGAAGTCGGCCCTCAAAATATTCGCGGTAATCAAGAAAACGGTCAATAGGAGAGATCGCAGCATATTGTATTCCCCAGTATTCAAAAGGAAAGGATTCATAAAGCTTTCTAAGATTGCAAATGAAAGGAGGTTCTCCTCCCATTTGTAGAGCCTCTTCAACAGAAGAGGCATATTGGAACTGGGATCGCCCAGAGCCGAGATAATAATCCTGATATTTAAAGAGAGGCTCATGCTCGGTCACTCTGAGCAATCTCGCAGGAATTCCGTACGCTTCCGCTAAAACAATTCCATGCAATGAAGAAGAAATCACAAACCGCGCATTTAAGATCTTTTGCACGATCTCATCCCAAGGATCGGTGGGATAGATGACGTTTTCTGTTTTAGGGAAAAGATGAACTTCTGAATAGTGAGGAATCACGAGATATTCATACTGAGGATTTTCTTGCTTTTCAAATTCTGGAAAAAAATAAGGAAATAGTAATACAGGATCTCCATACACCTCAGGGCAGTCAATTCCCTTTTGCTGTTTTAGAAATTCCCGCGTAAGAGGCCCTCTCACGGCTTTTACTTCGAGATCTGAAAAAGGAAATACATCTAAGTAAAGAGATTTTCCACTCACGCCGGAGCCCCATATGACATCGCCATCTCGAGCGAATCGAAGAATGGAGCCGACGGCGAGTAATTTTCTCGGTGTATTCGGCTTAACTGTTTTAATCACGCGTAAAGGTTCATTGACGATGCGCTCTACGAGTTCTAGTGAGAGATAGTCGCCAAAATTGACAAACTTTGGCGTCTGCCAATAAAAAAGAGGGAGTTCTTCTGTTTGCAAAGAAAAAGCTAAGCATATGCCAATCAAATAGCTAACCCAAGTCACAGAAAATCCGTTTTTAATAGATACGCAGTGCCGTGTAGTCTACTCAAACATTGCGTTTTTCGCAAAGAAAGATTTTTAAAAACGTGATGTCATCGTGTTGAACAGCGCCTTGGCTAAATCGCTGAATCTCTTGCGCGATCGCATCTGCGCTATCTGTTGACTTACTGGAAAGAAAGGCTTTTTTGAGGCGCTCTACTCCATAGAATTTCCCTTCCTCATCGACCGCTTCCGTCGCCCCATCGGAAAAAATGAGGAGCTCGTCTCCCTCTTTGAACTGCATCACACCGACCTCAATCGATTTGTAAGGAGCTAGCCCTAACGCAGGGCCTTCCGTAGAGAGTTCGATCAATGCCCCTTCTCTTTTTAAAAGGGCAGGAGGGTGGCCAAGGCTGACAAAGTGAAGAGACCTCTTCTCTAAAATAGCTATCCAAAGAGTTGCAAATTGCCCCGTCTCTTCTGCATCGATGAGGAAAAGTTCATTGGCTTGTTTGACGATTTGCTTTAAATCGCTTCCCAAATTCGCCGCTAAAGCGCGCAGCGAGCTTCGAAGACCGAGTGCAAACAGACATGAGGAAATACCTTTGCCCGCCAAATCGGCAACCACGATCAATGTCTTTTCAGAATCGAGTGGCAAAACATCGTAAAAATCGCCGCCGACTTCATAGGCGGGTAGAGAGACCCCGCTCACCTCAAAATCCAAAATCGTTGGAAAATGCTTTGGCAAAAGATTTTCCTGAACGTCGTGGCCTAATTTTAATTCCTGAGCTAATTTTTCCCGTTTTGTTCTCTCAACTTCTGCTTCTTGGGTAGAGAGGAGAAGGTCGTCCATCATGGCATTGAATGTAAGCCCGATCGAGTTGATCTCAAACCCCAACCATTGGCGAACATAGCGGCTATGGACCGCCCCTTCTGCAACGCGCTTCATCGTCAGACAAAGAGCATTTAGAGGTTTACTCAATCTGCGATAAAAAAGAGTCACTAAGCCACCGCCTAAAAGAGCGACGAATACGAGAAAAGTCCCAATTCGGAAAAAAAGATGCTGCCGCTGCAACTCATACACCCTTTCATTGGACGTTCCCAAAACGCATTGCAGTTGGGTCTGAGGGATAGGGATCTTCTCAACCCAGCGATCTAAAGATTCTAGCGCATTGATTCCGGTATCGATCGGAAAAGGAGGGTTTTTGATGGAGAGAAGCTCGCATAGCGGATGGACCAGTACTTTCACTTCCGTATTCGAAATGGCCCGCCCGACAAGAAGCGCATCTTTTTTTTCATTCAATATGGCAAACTGGCCGCTTAAATGGCCGCCTTGTGCCATCTTTTTGATCGGAAACACCGCTTCTAACGTCACATTGCACAATTTTACGTTCAGAAGCTGCCAATCAAAATGGATCTGATCGGAAATTCTCTTCGCCATTTCCCCGCCGATTGCCTTCAAATTCGCGCGAACATCCGCCTCTGCCACCTCGACCTCCCGCTGATAGAGGAAAAACGTATGGACAAAGAGCGGAATGATCAAGAATAGAAGACAAATAATCAATGTTCGTCTTGCTAAACTTCCGGAAAAGGTGACCTTTTTTTCGATTTTCTGCATACTTAAAACTATGTTAACGGAGATTACTAGTTTACGCCATCCTCTTATTCAAGAACTCATTGAACTCCGCACGGAGAAATCGGCCCGAATAGCCTCTAATTCCGTACTTCTCATCGGAGAGAAAATGATTCGAGAGCTCTCCTTAAAGGTCAATCTCAAAACGCTCATTACAAGCAAATTAGATCACAAGATAAAAGCAGAGAAACAGATCCTTGTCACTCCTGAAATCCTGCAAAAAATCACCGGTCTCCCATCTACCGACGGCTACATTGCCGTAGCGCCTCTGCCAAAAGAAGAGTCCCTTGCTGGCAAACGCCGCCTCCTCGTCCTCGATGGTCTTTCCGATCCTGGCAATCTCGGCACGCTGCTGCGTACAGCTCTCGCACTCGACTGGGATGGAGTCCTTTTCACACCTGGCACAGTTGATCCCTTCAACGATAAAGTTTGCCGCGCCTCGAAAGGCGCTCTATTCTTCCTTCCCTTTTCCTCGGAAGAAGCGGAGCCCCTCTTGCGCTCTTATCATCTCTACCTCGCCGATCTCGAAGGAGTCCCTCTTTCCAAAGCAAAGCCCCAAGCCCCGTTTGCCCTGATCTTGAGCAATGAAGGGAGAGGCCCGAGCAAGTGGGCTGAAAAAAAGGCGCAGAAAATCTCCATTCCGATGCATAACGGCGTCGAATCGCTCAACGTCGCTGCCTCCGGCGCAATTTTGCTCTATACGCTCACTTAGTCCCATCGAGATCGAAAGTGGAGAGCTCAGGCCGGTACATGAGGAGCGGCAGTTTTAAGATCTGACAGTGCCTAAAAAAAACGTATGCGCTGCGATTAAAAAGCACATCTTCTTGAATCGTCGTTGTCGGCTTCCAATGCACTTGATCGAACACATAGCGCCGAAAGGCGTTATTGCCGTTGTGAATGCCGGGAATATCAATTACATCGTAGGTGCGAAAGGAGGTAATTTGGCTCTTTACCGTTTGAATATCATACAATTCGAATTTTTCTTGCGAAGAAATCCACTGGTGTAAAAGATGATCTATGTTGCTGCTCTCAAAGAGGAAGCGAATGATTTCCACCCTCTGGGGATGAGGAAGATCGTCGGCATCTTGGCAAATCACTATGTCTCCAGTACTTGCTCGACAGGCCTCATTCCGATTTCTTCCAGGCGTGTATTTCTCTTTGTGCTTTAGGATTTTTACGGCAAACGGCCATGGGGATTTTTCAAGAGCCGCAAGAGCTTCCCTATCTACTTTAGGAGCCTCTGAAAGGGAAACAACGATCTCATCGGGAGGGACGGTCTGCTCTCGATAGCAGATAAAGAGCGAATGGAGCAGAGGAAAATGATCGGGATGGCAAGGGACGAGAATGCTCGTCGTAAGAGCAAAAGCACTGGCGCTTATGCAAAGAAATAAAAGTAGGTGTTTCATGATCCAACAGTGTATCTACATTCTTTTTTTTATCTATCCTATTTTTGCATCAACTTACACTCTGACCGATGCGGATCGCAAGAGTTGCGAACTCACCTGGGAAGTAGCTGAGACCGAGCCATTTGATGAGCTTATCCTCTCTTGGAACGCAACGCGCCTCGAGAAGGAAAGTTACTCTTTTTTTGTGAGCCTTAAACAAAATGGACAGTGGTCTCCATGGCTCTTCTACGCAGAGTGGGGAAGCTTTGGACAGCAACTGTGCAAAGAAAGCCCCGAGAACTCTTTTGCCGAAACATTTCGGGGGGTTGCTCGTCCAAAATCGGGAGTCTGCGACGGGTTTAGAATTCAAGCCTTCTCGCCGATTTCAAATACCCTCCACGGACTCCATTCCCTCTTTGCCTCTCTTTCTAAGAAAAATAGCCAATCTCTTTCCTCGCCTATCAATGGAGAAAAGATCTTGTTCGAATCTGTTCCTCGCTACAGCATCATGCAGCTCCGCCTCTCTTCAATCCACGAATTTTCACCGGCAGTGGCCGCCTTGAGCGCAATCAACTTTCTTGTCCAAGGAACAGACCCTCTTGAATTTATCAATGCGGTTTACGATCAAGACTTTGATTGCTATGAACACTGGCCGCTCATCGCCGTTGAAGCCTCCCACCGTTTAGGGGGGGATTTTTCAGTGCATATCGAGCGCATGGCCGATTTTTCCGAGCTTTATTCCTATTTGAAGCAAGGCTTTCCCGTCGTCGTCGGAGTGCAAGGAACTCTTACCGGCGCCCCTCGCCCTTTTTTCCGCGAACATGGACTTTGCGTGATCGGGTATGACCCAGAAAGCAAGAAAGTCCACTGCATCGATCCAGGGTTTGTAAATCCTAAATTTGCGTTTGTCAGTTATCCCTTCGATCAGTTCTTGAAAGCCTGGGAGAAAAAAGGGAAAATCGGATGCGTGTTTCAGAAGGCTGAATTCCCTTGAAAATATTATAGGAATTTCTCAATGTGCAAACAAGAACTGCTGTGTCATGAAAGCGCCGTATTTGTATTGCATCCTTTATTTCCTTCTTTCCTCTTCGATTGCTATGGGAGAGGAATCGACCGATTTGCCCCGGGTAGAAGAGTCGGAACAGATCGAAAATTCGGTCGCGCCTGAAGAGCATATCGAAACGTCCGTAGAAACTCCAGAAGCGCAAATCGAAACGCTCGCCTCTAGCCAGACAAGCGATCCTGAAGCAGATGCTGCGGATAAAAAAATCATCCTCGAGCACATAAAAGGGATCGCTCTTATCCACAGCCAAGATCACTTGCTGACTCGAGAAGAGTTAAACGCCATCGAAGGCGTCTACGTCTCTGGCGATCTACATCTTCCAAGCTCGATTGATCGCCTCGCCGACAAGCTCGAGCCGCTCTACCTCGATCGGCCGCTGACTGCCAAAACAATGAATCAGATCAAAAAGGCCATCGGCCTCTACTACCGCCATTACGGCCAGCCGCTTGTCATCGTGACGATCCCAAAACAGTGCATCACCGAAGGTGTCTTACAAGTCGTTGTCACCGAAGCGATTGTCGGGCAAATTAACGTCGAGGGCAACCAATGGACGCGCGCTCACATCCTCACCGGCTATCTCCATGCAAAACCAGGCCAAAGTCTCAATATTGCAAGACTCCAACAAGACATCAGCTTCATCAATCGCAATCCATTTCGACGCGTCAACGCCATCTATTCGCAAGGAAAAGAAACGGGCACGACTGACATCACCCTTTCGATGGAAGAAAGAAGACCTTACCGTTTCTATGGCGGCGCGGATAACACGGGACTTGACCGCACCAATCGCCAGCGCCTCTTCACAGGAGTGAGCTTCAATAAAATCTTGAGTCTAGACCACTTTTTTTCCTACCAATACACCACCTCCTATGACCTTCACCGCTTCCGCGGAAACACTGCACAGTACGTCGCCCTTCTGCCTTGGGAACACGCCATCCACTTCTTCGGCGGATACTCAACGGCCCACGGACACATGCCGTTTCCTGAATTTACCAACGAAGCAAGGAGCACCCAAGCCTCTTTTCGCTATGAAATTCCCGCATTGATGGGAGAAAAGCTCCACTGCACATGCCGCATCGGATTTGATTATAAAAACACCAATAGCACGATCTTCTTCTCAGAATCCTACACGAACTTTAGCTCCTCGAATGTCAATCTTTCTCAATTCGTGTTTGAGAGCAATATCGGCTACGAATGGAAGACGTGCCGTCTAGATGCCGACTTAGAGCTCTATTTTTCTCCCGGAGAAATGATGGAGAACGAAACGCCTGCGCTGTATAATTCCCTTCGGCCCGGAGCCACCAACCATTGGCTTTACGGAAGAGGAGGACTCCGCTACACGCAATCGCTTCCCGGAGAATATAGCTTGACCATCTGGGGAAGAGCCCAGCTATCCGACTCCGCTCTGCTTCCTTCTGAGCAATATGCCATTGGCGGACACACAACCGTGCGCGGCTATGACGAGAATCAACTCACGATGGACAATGCCCTTCTTGCAAACGTCGAAATTCGAACACCTCCAATCAGGCTGATCGCCACAATCCGTAGATTCCCGATCAAAGACGCGCTCCAATTCCTCGCCTTTTTTGATTATGGATTTGGAACCAACCACGGGATTGCTCCTGGCGAAGCCTCCCCGATCTTCCTCATGAGCGCAGGCCCTGGCATTCGATACACGATGGATCCCTACTTTTCCGCTCGCCTCGACTGGGGTTGGAAATTACACACAGAATCGCACGCTACCCAAAACTTCACTGGAGGCAAGAGCATGGTCCACTTCAGCACCACCTTCAGTTATTAACTAGTGATCGTAAAGCGAGTTCCCTTTCCGATCTTTGAAAACACGACGATATTGCCCCCATGTTTTTCCACGATCGTCCGAACGATCGCAAGGCCCAGCCCCGATCCTCCGCTTTTTCGCGACCGAGCTTTATCGACCGTGTAGAATCGATCAAAAATATGGGGAAGGTCTCCCTCCGGAATGCCAATGCCCTTATCTTCGATTTCAAAGGCGAAGTGGGGCTTTGTCTGAATCCGAATCGCAATATCAGCAGGAGACGTTGAGTATTTAATCGCGTTTTCTAAAAGATTCATGATCGCCATTTCAAACACATCGGCATCTAGGAAGAGCATTGCTTTAGATCCATCGGCGTGAATGGCTATAGAAATCTCTGGATGGATCGCAAGCTGAAGCAATTTGCACTGCTCGACGATCGGCAGAAGATCTACCCATTTGAACTCCTCTCTCGATAAATTTTCGACATTCGAGAGGGTCAAAAGGCTTTTTACCAATTTTTCAAGGCGAATGGAAGTGCGAAGAATCTTATCTGAAATATCGAGCATCGTCGCAGAAGAGAGTTTTGGCAAATCGTGCAGCGTTTCCGCAAAGCCGCGAATGACTGTGATCGGCGTTCGAAGCTCATGCGAAGCATTGGCAATGAAATCCTTGCCCATTTCGAGCATTTTGTAATCCGATGTTTTATTTTGCAAAACCAAGATCGCCCCATTTTGGCCGGCCAAAGGTGCAGACAATAGGTGCAAATAGAGCGCAGGCCCGCTTTGTTTGGCCCACGTTTGCACAATGGTCTCTGAGGTGTGCAGCACTTGCATCACAAGTTCATGCGCAAGGAGAAGGAGGTCGGGAGATCGAGAGGACGCCTGGTTTAAGGTATGCCCCATCAACGCTGCATGCCCCGCTCCAATCAGTTGACAAGCGACTCCATTTGCAAAAGTGATCCTTCCCGCAGCATTGAATGCAATCACCCCTTCTCCTAGCGACTCGAGAATACCTTCTGTTTCTTTCCGCTGATGCTTCAAATATTCAATCTGCTTTTGACTCCGCTCGCTGAGCGTATTCAACGTATAGGCCAGTTTTGTAAATTCATTCGACTGCGGCGATTTGAGGTGAATAAGGGGCAGCGATTCTTCCCTGCCTCCTTGGTACGGAGCAATGGTATCGATGATTTGTTGAATAGGACGAGTGATGCGATTAATAATCAGCCATGTAAACAAGCCATAGAGGAGCAAAATGAACGTGCCAAAGACTAAAAATCCCGCTTCAAAACTCACGGTCAAGTTCCGGATTTCTTGCAGCGGAGCTGACGTTCTTAAAATATAGGTCTCTTTATCGATGACAACGGGCTGGTCAATGCTCGCAAAGATCTGTTGATAGCTCTCTGAATAGGCTTCAGAATAGGTCGTTTTCTTTTTTAAAACCGATTGTGCATAAGAGGGTTGCAATTTTTGAAAAATGGAGTGCGAAGCCCAAACCATCTCTCCTTTTGGATTAAAAACTGCTCTACTTTCAAAATAACAGACAGGCTGATCGAGGATCAGCTTTGCCTGTTCAAGTGAAGAGGCGTTCTGAATCGAAGTAGAAACTTTTTTAGCTCTTTCAATCAGCGTTCGAAGAGCATCTTGCTTGACAATTGTTTCAACAAACGGAAACAAAAGAGCTAAAAAGAATAAAAAAAGAACAAGATCAGCGAGAAGAATCTTCTTTCTAAACGTCATTTAATCGTATCGGTCCGTTCTCAGTCATCAGCACCATATCTTCCCAGCGCACGCCGCCAAGTCCTGGGCGATAAAGCCCCGGTTCAATGGTAAACACCATTCCTTCCTCTAAAACGACGTCTTTATCCGCGCCTTCTGCTCGAATGATCGGGAACTCATGAGTTTCAAGACCAATGCCATGGCCGAGGCTATGCGTAAAAAACTCCTCGATGCCCTCTTTTGCAAAAACAGCCCTTGCCGCTCGATCGAGATCGCCAAATTTTGCCCCGATTACAGCCGCCTCAAAAGCTTTTTGCTGCGCCAATTTTGTATATTCTAGCATTTTCTCAAGCTGCGGATTTGCCTCCCCAAAAAACACCACCCGCGTCATGTCGCCTCGGTATTGATCGACCACCGCGCCCACATCGATAAGGACGATTTGATTTTCTTCTAAGCGAGCTTTCCCTGCGCGATAGTGAGGGTAAGCGCTATTTTCTCCAAATGCGATGATCGGCTCAAAAGAGAGGCCCGATGCGCCGTTTTTACGCACAAAAAACTCAAATTCAAAAGCCAGCTCTTCTTCGGAAATCCCTTCTTGCAAAAGCTCCTCTATGTATTGAAAACCTTGCCAAGTAAGGGCCGCTGCTTTTTTAAGCGCCTCGATTTCCCGCTCATCTTTAATGACGCGCATCTCTTTCAGAAGAGAAGATCCCGCTTTCAATTCTTGGCTCTTTAGCTGCCCCTTTAAGGAGAGATACCGATCATAACTCGTATAAGCGCCGTCAAATTCTACAGTTTTGACACTCCTCGCCTCAAGCCAGTCAAAAACAGCGTTGCCTTCAAGCAATCTCACTTTACACTTTGCTTCTCGCTCTGCTTTAGCAAAGTAGCGACCATCGACAAAAAGGACCGTCTCTTCTTTTGCAATTCCGAGCACCCCTCGAGATAACTCTAGCCCCGTCAGATAGAGAAGATCTGTTGTATTTTCAATGAGAAGAGCATCGGTATTTAAATCGATCCTCTCAATGCGCGCAGTCATTCAAACCTCCTGGCTAGCTCCTCGTAAGAGATCGGACTGACAATCCTTCTCCCAAGTGGGTCATACATTCGGTCCATACAATTTTTGAGCTTCTCCCAGATCATGGTCCCTTCTTCAAACGTAAATTTGCGCCCCCGCGAGCGGCAAGTTCTTGCAATGCTCGCAGCAAGCTTCTTTTCAGAGCTATAATGGCTGATAAACTCTACTGCAATTGACTCTTTCATTCCAAGCGGTAAAGCATCAATGCTTAAACTTCGTTTTCCAATCGATCTAGCTTCTATCCCGAGCGGTTTTAAAAGCTCGACCATCTCTTCTGGCGATTCCACACTTATTTCCAGCGGGAAAATCAGCGTTTCAAGAGCGGGCTTTTCCCTTGTCATCCCCTCGAATAAAATCCTAGCTTCTGCCCCCAATAAATCGATCAAACTCCACCCCTCTTCTTCGACAAGTAGATAATTTCCCAATAAGGCAACAGCTCTGCCAGATATTTTCAAAGGCAGGGTCGGCTGATCGAAAAAAATAAATGACTGCGGCTCTACAAAAGAGACAGGCGCCACTTCGGTAAATTCCCAGGGCATGGGAGCAATAGAACCTAGCTCCTCTTCAAACATGGAGGCCACCGCCCGTCGAATGATTGAAAACATCCTCCCTTCTTCTAAAAAGCGGATCTCTTTTTTTTGCGGATGGACATTCACGTCGATCAAATGGGGAGGCACTTCCAAAGAGAGAATAAAAGCCGGAAAAAGAGATTCGACAATTCTCGTTCCGAACCCCTCTTTAACCGCTTTGGCAATTAAGGGAGAAAAAATAGGGCGGCGATTGACAAACAGCGTCTGTCCCGCTCTTGTCATCCTAGCCTCTTCGGGCCTGCCCAAAAGAGCCTCTAATCCGATGCCACCTTCTGAACGGTGAAGAAAGTGAGCAAATGGGCCTCGAACTTCTTCAACTCTTTCCCTCCACCCCTTCGCCCTTGCTTCAAAGACTAATTTTCCATTGGACAATAGAGAAAAACCAACAGAAGGGTTGGATAGAGACAGAGTCTCTACCGTTTTTAACACAGAAGCAGAGGAAGCTGCAGATGACTTTTGGAATTTTAGTCTTACCGGCGCATTGAAAAAGAGATCTCTTGCTTCAATGGAAGTTCCGCGGTTGCGAGCACATAGACTCACCAGCACAATTTCACCTCCCGATGAAACGATACGCGTGGCCTCTTGTCCATCCGATGTTTTCAATTCTAATTTTGCAATCGATGCTAAAGATGCAAGAGCTTCTCCGCGAAACCCCATCGTCACAAGCTTCTCTAGTTCTGCGGCCGATCGAATTTTTGATGTCGCGTGGCGCTTTAAACAAAGCACAGCATCGGCCGCACTCATTCCACTGCCATCGTCTTCGATTAAAATCCTCTGCAATCCGCCGCCTTCAATCTCAATTCGGATAAAAGATGCTCCGGCATCCAAGGAATTTTCGATAAGCTCCTTGACCGCAGATGCAGAATTTTCGAGCACCTCTCCTGCGGCGATCTGATCGATGACAAAATCTGGAAGAAGGAGAATGTTTGATGGCATGAGAAAAATTATAGCAAAAAGATCTGATCGAGTATACTGCTGCTCGCATGCGTTGGATTATTTTATTGATGTACACTTTGCCTGTTTTCGGTGCCTATGTCGGCAATCCAGCCGCGCCAGGCATCATGAACATGGGATTTATTTCCGGCCACAGCCCCTTCTTTAAATTCACGTCCGGATATTTGGCCGATTACACATCCAATAAGCAATATACAGCCACCTCCAATAACGCAACTATAGACCCCAGCCAAACCTTCCACGATTTTGCCATCCATTCGCAAATGGCAACTCTATCGATGATCTTCGTCGAGCGACTTGAAGTTTTTGGGGCTGCAGGGGGAAGCAAAGAACATACGAAGTGGGATCGAGATCCCACCTATAAGGACTATGAAACAATCCTCTCTGACTTTCAGAGCACGTATACGTTTTCTTGGGCGGCTGGATGCAAGGTAATTCTCGTGCGCTGGTGGCAAACCTATTTAGGGGCGGATTTCACCTACTTCGACGTTCCTTCGTCGCAGCAGTCGTTCTTTAAATTCCTCAATCGCCTAAATCTACCGATGGAAACAGAAAAACAAACCTTCTCGATCAATGAATGGCAGGTCAGCCTCGGGCTTTCGTCCCGGATCTTCATTGTGACGCCTTATGGAGGGGTTACCTATCTTCGATCTAAACTAAACATCCAATCCGGCATTGACGTTCCTCCGCTCTATTACGAGAACAAAGACCGGATCGGCTATTTTTACGGGGCTACGCTTTCTATCACGGGCCGCTTCCATATTAACTTCGAGCGGCGCGTGCGCGATGAATTCGCCTATTCACTATCTGCAATCGCTGTCTTCTAATTATATAACTTTCGGCTTGCGATTGAGGTAACTCTCTTGGAAACCCTTCAAGTCTTCAATATGAATGACCCAGGCAGCTCCCTTACGATGCGCTTTTAAAAGACCTACGCGTGTTGCGTAATAGACTTTCTGAGCTGGAACGTTTAAGAATTGCGCTGCTTGGCTAACAGAGTAGAAACCTTTGCGGTTATCAAACAATAGTTCGCCATCGAACATCGATTTTGTTCTTGAATACTTATTCATTCGATATTCTTCGAGATCATCTAAATGAATTGTCCAACGAGTTAAGTCTTTCGTCGCTTTTAATTTTTTTTGTTTGATTGCGACGTAGATCGCTTGACGCGTTACGTTGTTGATTCTTGCCGCTTCGGTGATAGAAACGACTTTCACAGTATCTTGGCCTTCATTTTGGCCTGTAGTGTTATTCATCTTTTTTTCTCCTAATCAATTTTTGATTCTATAAATAATCAAGCTTTTAAGCTTATTTACCAATGATTATTTCATAATTTCACATTCAATTCAATCTTTTTTTGTTTGGTTAAAGAAAGGAATGTTTAAAGATTTCGTAAATCTCTCTATAGAGAAATTTTAAATGACTAATTATCAATATCTTGAGTTTTATAATTTTCAGTAGCATCAAGTGAGGATTTTCTATATATTCGAGTGTTTTGAGAGTTTGCCGAAGCCTTCGCTGTGCTGGCAAGCAATCCAACAACCTAAACTTAAGGTGTTTATGCTCAAACGTCTCTCCTTTATTTTCCTTCTCATCATCGGGATAATCGAGGCGAAACCGCCGCAAATCGGCCCTAAAGACGTAAAGACAAAAATTGAAGAAATTCTCAAAGCCCACGCCTCTTTCAAGCAGATGACTCCTGAAATCATCGAAAGAACCCTCCAAAATTTCCTCGAAGAGCTCGACCCCACTAAAACTTATTTTTTAACCCCGGAAATAGAAAGCTGGACCAATCCTTCGCAAACGACGATCCAAAGAGGACTATCTGGGTTTCAAAATACCGATTTCTCTCTCTTTCAAGAAATTCATACTACTTATCTCTCCTCGATCGAAAGAAGAGCCGCCCTAGAGCGTAAAATTGACAATGAAAAATTGCCAACCGACGTTAAGTCCGAAGAGTTTCGCGAGCCTATTTGGGCAGGAAGCGTAAAAGAGCTAGAAACCAAGCTCCTCCGCATTCGATCCCTCCAGCTAGAGGCCGCAGACCGCCTAGGCGACGAATCAAAAGAAAAATTTATCCAACGCCTGACCAAGCGGCGGCTCAATCGAGAAGCCGAAATGTCTGGGGCGACTCCAGAAGAGCGATTCAAAATCACCCTATCCTCTGTCTTAAAAGCGGCCTCTTCGGCACTTGACTCCCATACGAACTACTTTACGCCCAGCGAAGCCAATCAATTCATGATCCAAGTGCAACAGAGGCTCTTTGGCATTGGAGCACAGCTCAAAGACAATCTCGACGGCCTCTCCGTTGTAAGGATCCTCGAAAACAGCCCTGCCAGCATGAGCAACAAGATCAAAATCAACGATAAGATTATCGGCGTCAACGATGAGCTTGTCGTCGGCATGGATATTACCGAAGCTGTCGACCTGATCCGCGGGGAAAAAGGGACCCCTGTCCGGCTAAAACTCCTCCGGGAATCGGGAGAGGGAGAAGATAAGCGGACAGACATGCTCGAAGTAGAGCTCATTCGCGGCGAAGTAGTCCTTGAAGAGAGTCGCCTCGAATCGAATTTTGAGCCCTACGGCGACGGCGTCATCGCATATCTTCGCCTCTTCTCTTTTTACCAAGACCAAAAGAGCTCCTCCTCCGGCGATATAAGAAAAGCTCTCGAACTCGCAAAAAAAGACCAAAAGATCAAAGGAGTTCTTCTCGATCTTCGCGGCAACGCCGGTGGACTTCTTACCCAAGCTGTCTCCGTTGCGGGACTCTTTATCAATAAAGGGATCGTCTGCTCTATCAAAGACAATACAGGAAAAGTCCAGCATCTTCGCGAGCTCGAAGGGAAGCCCGTCTGGACTGGCCCCCTCTTTATCCTCACAAACCGCGCATCTGCGTCTGCTGCTGAAATCGTCGCGCAATCGCTCCAAGATTACGGCCGCGCGCTTGTCGTCGGAGATCAGCGCACCTACGGAAAAGGCTCCTTCCAAACATTTACCCTCGACCCCATCCACAATCCAAAAATCAACCCTCAGGGCGAATACAAAGTAACGCGGGGCCGCTATTACACCGTCTCCGGCAAAAGCCCCCAACTCAAAGGCGTTCAAGCAGACATCGTCGTCCCCGGCATCCTTTCCAATCTAGACGTGGGCGAGCAGTATGCTAAATTCCCCCTTGATTACGATGAGATCGAGCCTCACTTTGAAGACGACCTTTCCGACGTCTCTCCTTTCCATCGTCTCCAGCTAGGGCCCATGTATAAATACAACTTGCAGACCAAGCTCGCCACCTATGAGCCCTACTTTGACATCTTGCACAAAAATTCGCAGCTCCGCATTGATAACAATAAAAACTACCAGAACTTCCTCACGGAGCTAAACAAGAAAAACTTCGATGCCGGCCCAATCGACTTTTTTGGACAAAGCGATCTACAGCTCGTCGAATCGTTCAACGTCATGAAAGACCTAATCTTTCTCATCAACGCAGAAACGCGAGAAAATTAAATGGACGTATTAAAAATTCGAGGCGGAAAGCCCCTTCAAGGACAAATTCGCGCCTCCGGCGCAAAGAATGCGATGACAAAACTGCTCGTCGCCTCCCTTCTATCAGACAAGAAGTGCACATTTTATAACGTCCCCAACATCGGCGATGTAGAGATCACAGTTAATTTATGCAAAGAGATCGGCTCTGAGGTCAAATGGGATAAAAAAAATAAAATTCTCGAAATTTCGACCCGTGAACTAAAAACCTCTTACGTCCCGCAGCGCTATTCAGGCTCCAACCGAATTCCCATCCTCATGATCGGCGCCCTTCTTGGCCGCACCGATGAAGACATCATCGTCCCCACCATTGGCGGAGATCTCATCGGATCTCGCCCCGTAGACCTCCACATTCACGCCCTACAAAAACTCGGCGCGCGCATTGAATATCGAGAGATGAAAAAAGAAGGAGCCTATTTCGCTCAAGCCCATCAAGGCCTCAAAGGCGCTGTCATTTCCTTAAGCTATCCTTCCGTCGGCGCCACTGAAAATACCATCCTCGCTGCCGTCCGCGCAAAAGGGACAACTCTCATCAAAAATGCCGCCATTGAGCCTGAAATCATCGACCTCATCCTCTTCCTTCAAAAACTCGGCGCAAATATCATGGTCGATGCAGATAGAACCATCTACATCCAAGAGGCCGTCCAGTTTCACGATGTAGAGCACACCGTTCTTGCCGATCGAAATGAAGTCGCCTCTTATGGCATGGCTGCTATCAGCACAAAAGGGAGCGTCTTTGTCGAAGGAGCAGAACACCTCAACATGATCGCCTTCCTCAATAAATTGCGCGAAGTAGGAGGAGGCTTTCAAGTCCGCTCCAACGGGATCGAATTTTTCTACGAAGGGCCGCTTCGCGGCGGGCTTCATATCGAAACAGACGTCCATCCTGGCTTTATGACCGATTGGCAGCAGCCCTTCGTCGTCCTGCTTACGCAAGCAACGGGCACCTCTGTTATCCATGAAACAGTCTACGAAAACCGTTTTGGCTACACCCACATGCTCAAAGAAATGGGCGCAGACATCGCACTCTTTACTCAATGCCTCGGGGGAAAAGCCTGCCGCTTTGCCTCCAACAATCACCACCACAGCCTCATCGTCCAAGGCCCCACCCCTCTCAAAGCCAAAGAAATCTCCATCCCAGACCTAAGAGCCGGCTTTGCCTACGTCATGGCAGCGCTCCTCTCCACAGAAGAGAGCTACATCAGCAACATCGACTTTCTCGACCGCGGCTACGAAGACCACGTCGGCAAACTCACCTCTCTCGGCGCAGACATCACTCGCTATACCCTCACAAAAAAACAATTCCAAGAGAAAGGCAAACAAACCCTCCAGAGTCTCCTCAGCACGATGCCTGTAGACACTCCTTGACAGCCGGGGGGCCCATCTCTTAAAATAGCGCCTCTCATGACACTCTCTATTATTAAGCCAACTCTTTGGCGTCAAATCCAAAGAGAAAATTTTACTTCTATCCAAGAACTATCCGAGTTTTTAGAGCTTTCAGAAGAACATCAAAGTAGGATTGCAAAGTCGTCTCGTTTTGCTTTGAATCTACCTAGGCGCCTTGCCAGAAAAATGGCCAAAAACACCCTCGATGACCCACTCTTTAGACAATTTGTCCCACTCGCTGAAGAAGAGTTAAACTCTCCAGGCTTTGTAGCTGACCCTGTCTGCGATAACTCCTTTCGGAAAGAAAAGAAACTGCTCCATAAATATCATGGAAGAGCTCTTTGGCTGACAACCTCGGCATGCGCAATGCACTGCCGCTACTGTTTTCGGCAAAACTTCCCCTACGAAAGCGCAGCGACGGACATTACGAAGGAACTCGACTATCTAAAAGAACATACAGAAATCCAAGAAATTATTTTAAGCGGCGGAGATCCACTCTCCTTAAGCGACTCCTCTCTAAAAGAGCTGCTCCAAGCCTTTGACGCTATTCCCCACATCCAGAGGATCCGCTTCCATACCCGCTTTCCCCTCGGAATCCCCGAGAGAATCGACGCCCCCTTTCTTGCTCTCTTAAGCGGCATCCAAAAGCAGATCTATTTCATCATCCACTGCAATCATCCCAAAGAACTCGATGCCGATGTCATCGCCGCCCTAAAACGACTCTCAAAGCTAGGCATCCCGCTCCTCAATCAGTCCGTTCTTCTCAAAGGTGTCAATGATGATGAGAAGACCTTCCTAAGCCTCTCAGAAGCTCTTATCAATGCGGGAGTCATCCCTTATTACCTTCACGTTCTCGATCCGGTGGCTGGAGCAAGCCATTTCATGGTTGAAGAAGAGCGCGGCCGAGAATTAATCCGCTACGTCCAAGAACACTCTTCCGGATACAGCGTTCCCCGACTTGTTCGAGAAATCGCGGGATCCCCCTCCAAGACATTTCTGTAATTACATACGATCGATGGTTTCAAGACCTAAGATTTCAAGGCCCTGTTTAAGAATGCGAGCGGTGAGCTCAGAGAGAATAAGGCGACTAGCCTCTTCCGAAGTTCCTTCGATGCGGCAATCTCGGTAAAACGCATTGAACTTTTCAGCCAACTCATAAAGATAATCGGCCAATCGATTGGGGAGCAACTCCTTCTCTACGCTTTCAAGAAGTTCGCCAAAGCGTCGAAGGTGGAGGCCAAGAGAGATCTCACTAGGATGGGCAAGCTCTAGCCTATTCATCGCTAAAACTTGTTTCATATCGGCATCTATTTTTCGTTTGATTCCACTAATGCGCACATAGGCATACAAGAGAAAAACAGCCGTATTGCCTTCAAAACGGAGCATCCGTTCATAGCTAAACGTGTAATCTTTTATCCGCTGACAAGAAAGATCTGCGTACTTGATCGCATCGATGCCGATTACTTTTGCAAGATGCTCGATCTCTTTTTTTGGAGCCTCGGGCATTTTTTCTTGGAGGATTTTTTTCGCTTCTTCAATCCCCCCGTAGATAAGGTCGATTAATTTTTCCGTATCGCCGGAGCGAGTTTTAAATTTCTTCCCATCCATCCCAAGGACAAGGCCAAATCCAACGTGCTCGGCCTTCATTCTATTTTTATCTAGCCAGCCAGCTTTTTCCGCTGCGGCATAAATCATCTGAAAATGAAGAGACTGACCATTGTCGGTAACGACAATCACTCGATCCGCTTTCTCGACAAAAATCCGGTGCCAAATTGCGGCCATATCCGTAGTATCGTAATTAAAGCCGCCATCTGATTTCTGAATCATCAAAGGAAGCGGCATCCCTTCTCGATTTTTAAATCCTTCTAGAAAAATGCACTTCGCTCCATCAGAAATGGTGACAAGTCCTTTTTCCTCTAGCTCTTTGACGACAGTTTTCAACATTGGATTGTAAAACGACTCGCCGCGCTCTTGAATACGCACCCCGAGAAGATCATAGATCTCTTGGAACCCTTTTCGAGAAACATCGCAAATCAGTTTCCACGCCTTCATCGATTCGGGATTTCCAGACTGAAGGGCGACAACTTCCATTTTTGAGTGTTTTTGAAATGCCGGGTCTTCATCGAATTGTTTTTTAGCCGCTCGATACCAACCCATTAGCGATTCAAGAGATGTTTTTTCTTTTCCAGAGAGAACATCCAGGGCGAACTGTTTCATGTAGGTAATCAACATGCCGAATTGGGTCCCCCAATCGCCCACGTGATTGAGGCGAAGAACGTCATGACCTAAAAATTCAAACAGGCGACAGAGGCAATCTCCGATGATCGTAGAGCGAAGATGTCCAACATGGAGTTCTTTTGCGATATTCGGGCTAGAAAAATCGACGACAATCCTCTGTTTTTCCTCTCTGACTGCGCCGAGAAGAGGATCTTTGAGCTGCCGCTCTAACTCATGAGATAAAAAACTGGGAGCAATGGTGAAATTGATAAACCCAGGTCCTGCAATCTCTACTTTCGCGCAAACGTCCTTTATACCATCCAGCGCATCGATGATTTTTTGTGCAACAACGCGTGGGGAAAGCTTCAAGCTCTTGGAGAGCCGAAGAGCGCTATTGCACTGATAATGGCCGAACTCCTCCTGCGAAGAAGGAGTAAGCTCTGCCCGAGCCTCCTCTTTGGGAAGTTGCTCAAAGGCAGAGACAATTGCATCGGAACACTTTCGCTGCAAAAGATGAAGCAGGGTTTGCATTACATCTCTGCGCTATGGTGAAACGTCGGAGAAACCACTCGTTTTCCAATGCCGTATTTGATTCTATAATCCGCTAAAGCAATCGCTGCCGCATGCGTCGATTCCCGATTTTTCTCGGAGATCTCATAAATTGCAATCAACGTGTCGTAAATGCGATGTACTTTTCGGCGAGGGTTAGCAGGAACGTAGCCTTCCGTTTCCAACTCTGCCGCAACATTTAAAAGTCCGCCTGCATTGATGACGAAATCAGGAGCGTAGAGAATCCCTCTTTCCTTCAAAAGATCTGCATGGCTGTCCTTTAAAAGCTGATTGTTTGCACACCCTGCGACTCCCTTGCAGCGCAATCGAGGGATCGTTTGGTCATTGAGAATCGCGCCCAAAGCGCATGGGGCTAAAATATCGCATTCTGCAAATAAAATCTGATCGCTCGGAAGCGTTTTAGCGCCATACTTAGCAGCGAGTTTTTGAACCTTGACCACATCGATATCGGAGAGGATGAGATTAGCACCTGCCCAAAAGCAAAATTCGGCAAGGTTGACCCCCACGTTACCGAGTCCCTGGATAGCGATCGTGCGCCCTTCTAACGTATCGGATCCAAAAAGTTTTTTAAGCGTCGCTTGAATACCTCGGAACGTTCCCCAAGCTGTAAAAGGACCGGGATCGCCGCTGCTTTTTGAGTGCGCAAGACCCACGACGTATTGGGTTGATCGGCGCACGACTTTCACATCTTCTACCGTGCAACCTACGTCTTCTGCGCAAATATAACGGCCGCCGAGTTCTTGGACAGCAGCGCCAAAAGCGCGGAGCATTTCCTCAGGTTTTTGTTTTTTGGGATCGGCGATGATAACGCTCTTTCCTCCGCCAAAACCGACTTCTGCGACCGAGGACTTATAAGTCATTCCCTTGGCGAGCCGAAGAGCATCTTCCAAGGCCGCCTCGAATGTGGCGTAAGGCTGTATCCGAATGCCGCCGAGAGCTGGCCCCATCGTCAGATCATGAATAGCGATGATGGCGCTCAAACCCGCCTGTTTATCTGTGACCTTAACAACCTCAGAGTACCCTTTTACCGGGATACGCTCGAGTTGAAGCGTCGATTTCTGAACAAGGTCTGTTAAACATTTTTTCGAATCTTGGCCTTCTTTTTCCAAAATTGGCGTATGCATGCAGCTCCCATCTGTTAAAAAATTTTCCAAAACTATACCACGATTTACCTGTTTAATCAAGAACCCATAAAGCATCTTGATGAAATTTAAGGCTTACGTTAGAGTAGACTCCTAAAATCTTAAGAGGCAGTCATGACCAGCACGCTCGCCATCACGTCTGAGCAAAAAACGGAACTATTAAAATTTCTAAAAAAGAATAAGAATACCGATTTGGTCACGATTTATCTGGCCTATATCGAGGAAAAACACCATCTCAAGCCCGTTCTTTTCCCCCGTGAAAAAACAATTTACCAAAGCCTTGACGACCTTATCCGCCATCTCGAATCTCAAGGAAAACTCTGGCGCGAGACAGAAATCACTATCCAATTTGGCCAGCAAAGCGTCAACGAAGACACAAAAAAGATTTACATCTGCCCTTTTACCGGCAAAGTTTTTGGCGACAACACCCACCCGAACCCGCAAGACGCGATTTATGACTGGGTCGCTAAATGCCCAGAAAATAAAGAGCGGATCGGCGGCCTGCCCGTAAAACGCTTCTTCGTCTCTGAAGACGCAGAAGTCATTAGAAATTACATGTCTGAGCGCAAAGCTTCGATGAAAAAAGTCGTTTATTCTTCCGCAATTACCGGAAAACTATTCAACAGCAAGCAAGCGGTCATCGATGATTTCAAGAAAAACCACATTAAACACCTCTCTCTTCTTGAAGTACAAAATCAAAATCGCTACCAAATTGAAGAGCATTTCCTCGCTTTCATTCAAAAGCATTTGACCGAAGATAAGATCGCTGTTTTTGTAGAAGCGCTTTCCGAACATTCGGAATTCGAGCCTTATTTGGAAAAATGGGTCGAAAGCGAATAATCCTCACCGGTTCGGAAGAAACGATCTCCTTTGGCGCGCAATTTACCTCTCATCGTATTCTTGCACTCCAGGGAGATCTCGGCGCAGGGAAGACTACTTTTGTCCAGGGACTTCTTAACGGCCTCAACATTCGAGATACCGCACAAAGCCCAACCTTTACTTACCTCCAGATTTATGAAAATTCCCTCTATCATTTCGACCTCTATCGCCTACAATCAGAGCGCGATTTTCTCCTTCTTGGCTTTGATGAATTTCTCAATGCAGGAAAAATCACTGTGATCGAGTGGCCAGAGCGGATTGCATCGCTTCTCCCTCCCGATACCTGTCTGATTCGACTCTCCCACCACCAGCAAAACCGCATCGCAGAAATCACTACCTGGGGGGAGCGATGAAATTCGAAAAAGCCATTTTCATTACCTCCGCGCTTCTTCCCGATGAATTTCCAAAGCGCAAATGCCCTGAAATTGCCCTTGCAGGACGCTCCAATGTCGGCAAATCAAGCCTGATCAACACACTCCTCCATGCAAAAACAGTCGCTAAAACCTCCTCCACTCCTGGCAAAACCCAACGGATCAATTTCTTTTTAGTCGATGACTCCAGCTACCTCGTCGATCTTCCCGGCTATGGTTACGCGAGCGCACCGCAAGACGAGATCAATAAATGGAGCCACGGCATCGATGAGTACCTCAATCACAGTGAACACCTCCGCTTAATCCTTCTACTCATCGATATTCGAAGACACCCTTCTAAAGAAGATCTCGTATTAGAAAGGTGGGCTGCCTCCAAAAACATCCCCGTTCTTGTCGTCTTCACAAAACGGGACAAACTCTCTGATATCGAAGGGGAAAAGAACATGCAAGAGAGTCTTTCCCTTTTTTCTAAAGTTGCCGATGCATTATTATTTTCGAATCGAAGTTTTCACGAACGGCGCCATTTAATCCAAAAAATAAACGAGGTCTTACTATGAGCCAGATCCAGGAAGAAGTATTTATCTGTCTCGACTGTGAATCGACAGGATTGGACCCGGAAAACGATCGAATCATCGAGATCGCCGCCACCCGCTTTACCTTTGAAAAAATCATCCAGCAGATGGAGTCGCTCGTTAACCCCGAGTGTGAAATTTCTCAAACTTCACAAGAGATCCATAAGATTTCCAAAGAGATGATTCTCGACAAACCAAAGATCAAAGAAATTCTCCCTGCTTTTCTGAAAATGATCGAAGGGCACATCCTCGTCGGCCATGGCATTGGTTTTGACATCGCTCTTATCGCCGCCGAAGCCAAAAGACATCAAATCCCGTGTAAAATCCACGAAGCGCCTTTTATTGACACACTTCGCCTCGCTCGCCTCTACGGAGAGAGCCCCGTTAACTCTCTCGACAAACTCCGCCAACATTTCAACATCGAAGCGCAAGGCGTTCATCGAGCCATGAGCGACGTCATGATCAATATTGAAGTCTTCAAATATCTCGTGAAGCCCTATAAGACGACGGACATGGTTTTAAAAACACTCACAAAGCCCATCAAAATGCGCGCAATGCCGCTGGGCAAGCACAAAGGGCGTCGATTCGAAGAAATTCCCGTCGAATATCTCCTCTGGGCGGAAAGAAAAGACTTTGACCAAGACCTTCTCTATTCCATTCGCCTAGAGCTGCGCAATCGCAAAAGAGGTGGAGGCTTTGAACAATCGGCCAGCCCCTTTTCTAATCTGTAATGTGTTCCTCGATGTACTTCAGCGCAAAAGTTTTGTAAGCTAAGTCCAATTCTTTTTGTACATCATCCATTTGTCTTGCGTATTCATCCCCCGGCATCTCATTTTTTTTCTCTTCAAGCGCCTTCATTCGCAAAGCCAACTCTTCGTTTACAGGGTAATCTTCTTCTTCCTCGAGGAAAGTCTGTAGAGAAGCAAATTTAACGATATGATCTAAGTACGTTTTATTTACTTCTTCGATAAGAGCGCTCTCATCGATCCAATCGTATTTATCCATACCGCTAGATATGCCATTAATCGCCGTAAGGAGATCGAGCTTGTCCCTAAGAGCGTTCTCATAATACAGATAAATGCCAACGCTTTCACCTGCGCTTAAATCCCGAAAAACCACTCTTTGTTGAAGAGCGCTTCTTAACGCAGCTGTTTTTGCCGCGCCAATCATCAATGCAAGCCGCTCTTCATCCGGGCAATCCGCTTCAAGCTCCGCTAACTCGCATGCGAGAACTATTTCATTCAACGCCCTCGCCTCCCCACCACCACCGCGATAAGGAACTTGCGCAAAAAACGTCTCTTTGAAGTCCGGATCTTGTAGCGATTGGAGAATATTGCATACTGTTTTTGCGAGCGGTTTTTGACAGACGGTAGGGAAGTCTTTTGAGTTCTCTAATCGAATCAGCCAATCCGAAAGTATCCGCTGCTGCGCCGAAGTGAGCTGCCCGATAGCTCCTAACTTGAAAGATTGGCCAGAAACGGCTCTCCACGCTTTTAAACGCGCACCTAAGATAGGCGAAGCCTCGGCAGCTCCATAAGCTTCAGCCAGCTGCAAGATCGCATTGAGGTGCTTTTCGGAAATGCGAGTCCCTATAATCTTAAGCTCTGCGATCCTCCAACAACTTCCAAGCGCGAGTGGCAGCTCAGAGAGGTCTTTGTTATTACTTACATCGAGATACATCAAGTATAAAAGACGCGCAATCTGAGGGGGAAGACTCTGCAGTCTGTTATTCTCTAGACCAAGCCTTATCAAATGCGAAAGATTCCAGATCTCAGGAGGAAGGTCCTTAAGCAGGTTATCACTCAACCAAAGGCAGTTTAAGTTGACGAGCTGCCCAATCTGATGAGGAAGAATTTTAAACTTGTTATGGCTCAAGGAAAGCGCGGTTAAACTCTTGAGATTCCAGATCTCAGTTGGAAGCTCCTTAAGCTGATTGTTGCGCAGCCAAAGCTGAGTCATATTTGTGAGTTTCCCGATCTCGGGAGGAAGACTCTTTAAATTAAGATCTGATAGATCAAGCCTCGGTAAATTGTTATAAAAAGCATCTCTAATTTTCTCGGCGGCTTCATTCGCATAGCCTTTTTCTTGGCTGATCCACTTTGCCAGCCCTTGATTAAACGCTCCGCTATCTACGATCTCTATCGCTCCATTTTCATTTAAGCGAATAGCAAAGTCTGAATAGCCCTCATTGAGTAAAAAATCCGTGATATTTTTGCACTTTCCCGGTCTTTCCGATTCGTTGATAAGACGCGAGGCAAGCAGTGTGATTTTTGATTCTGATTCCGATAGAACTCCCTCTGGAAATACCTTTTTGAGGGCATCGATCTTTGTAACTTTCCCATCAATCTTCATAAAGCTTAATCCTCTGCTAGGAAGCAAATGTAAAGCGGCTTTACATTCAGGCTTTTTTTTGTTATTTTCACTCTTATGAGCATGTTAACAATTCCCGATCTTCCCCTCAAAGGAAAACGGGTACTCATGCGCGTCGATTTTAACGTTCCCTTAAACAAGGACGGTTCTATTGCTGACGACACTCGCATTCGCGCCACCCTCCCTTCAATCGAGTATATTCTTAAAAAAGGCGCTTCTCTCATCTTACTCAGTCATCTAGGGAGGCCCAAAGGCCCTGAGGAAAAACTCACCCTAGCTCCCTGTGCAAAAAGGCTCTCCGAGCTCCTGCATAAACCTGTTTTATTTGCGCCCGACTGCGTAGGTCCGGCCGTTGAAAAAATGACCTCGTCATTACAGCCAGGTGAGGTTCTTCTCCTAGAAAATGTTCGCTTTCATCCAGGAGAAGAAGAGCCTGAAAAAGAGCCCGCCTTCGTAGAACAACTCGCCAAACTCGGCGATCTATACGTCAATGATGCATTCGGCACAGCACATCGCGCCCATGCCTCGACGGCCTTAATTGCCAAGCATTTTCCAGAGCGCGCCGCCGCTGGATTTCTCATGGAAAAAGAAATCGAAGCCCTTTCCCCCCTCATTCATCACCCAAAGCGCCCTTTCTATGCCATTATCGGCGGCGCAAAAATATCGACGAAAATAGGGTTGATTCAAAATTTACTCAAATCTGTCGACGGTCTCTTTTTAGGTGGGGGCATGATTTTCACATTTCTAAAAGCAAAAGGCCTTGCGATTGGAGATTCTCTCTTCGAGCCGGACCTTCTCCAAACAGCAAAGGATATTTTGAAAAATAGCAGTAAACTCCACTTTCCCTCCGATATCGTCATCGCCGACGCCTTTTCCAAAGATGCCGCTACAAAAACAATCCCCCTTTCACAGGGGATCGAAAAAGGGTGGCAAGGACTCGACATCGGCCCTCAAACAATCCAAGATTGGTCTCCTCTTTTCATGAAAGCGGCTACTGTGTTTTGGAATGGACCTCTTGGCGTGTTTGAAATGCCCCATTTTGCTGCTGGGACGCTTGGAATCGCAAAAACTCTTGCCTATGCAAAGGCAAAGGTGATCGTCGGAGGAGGGGATTCTATAGCAGCCATAGAACAGACAGGCCTGGCCGATCGATTTTTCCATCTTTCAACAGGCGGAGGCGCTGCCATTGAATATCTTGAATTTGGACATCTTCCGGGGATCGATGCCCTTTCTAAAAAACCAAAAAAACCATTTGATTGAATATTAAGAAATTTCGTCTATAATTCTAGGCAAGAAATTATACAGTGTACTGTTAAGAGGGAACTTGACCGAAAAACCTGAATTTTCTGGATGGCGAGCATTTTTTTGGCCTATCCACCGCTTTGAGTGGACGAAATTCTTCCCTATGCTCGGGCTTTTCTTTCTCATTGCCTTTAGCTACAACCTGTTACGCACATTCAAAGACTCCATTGTAATCACCGCCCCTAACTCAGGAGCAGAGGCCATCCCATTCATCAAAGTTTGGGCCATCCTTCCAGGCGCGCTTCTGTTAACTTATCTCTTTACTCGTTTGGCCAATCGATTCAGCCGTGAAAAAGTCTTTTACATCATGATGTCCATTTTCTTGGCTTTTTTCTTTATTTTCACCTTTGTTCTTTACCCCCTTCGCGACCATCTCCATCCACATGCGCTGGCAGACCAAATGCAAGCCCTCCTTCCCTCTGGGTTTAAAGGCCTAATCGCCATTTTCCGCAACTGGACCTTTACCCTATTTTACGTCATGTGCGAACTGTGGGGCACTGCCATCATGTCCGTCCTTTTTTGGGGATTTATGAACGAGGTCACAAAGGTCGACGAGGCCAAGCGCTATTACGGCCTTCTCATGATCGTTGCAAACTCTTCTTCGATTATCTCAGGACAAATGGGCGTCTGGCTCTCAAACCTCACCTTTATCCCAGCGCTTCCTTACGGAAGCAATAAATGGGAACAATCGATTTTATTTTTAAATTGTTCGATTCTCGTCTGCGGCATGCTCTCCATCGCCCTATTCCGCTACCTCAACTCTCATTTCGCGCAAAACAAAAGCGTTCACTATCAGGGGCCTGAAAAAATCAATATGTCGATGCGAAAAAACTTTGCTTACCTGGCCAAATCAAAGTATTTAATTTGCATTGCAGCAATCGTCGTAACGTACAATGTCGCCATTAACCTCGTTGAGGTCGTTTGGAAAAATCAGATCAATGCAATGTACCCCAATCCGAGCGATTTTCAAACCTACATGGGCAACGTTACCACCTGGATTGGCGTTGTCGCCACATTTGCCGCTATTTTTATTACCGGAAATGTCATCCGCCGCTTCTCTTGGACAGCTAGCGCCATGATTCCCGCCGCAGTGATGCTCGTTACCGGCCTTGGATTTTTCGGCTTCATGATTTTCCAAAATAGCGGCCTAGAATCGTTTGCCGCAATCGCCGGATTTGCCTCTCCGCTGACCTTTGCTCTCTTTCTCGGCTCTTTCCAAAACGTCTTTGCCCGCGCTTGCAAATACACCTTTTTTGATGCCACAAAAGAGATCGCATTCATCCCACTTAGCCCCGAATCTAAACTCAAAGGCAAAGCGGCGATCGATGGCGTTGGGTCTCGCCTCGGCAAGTCTGGCGGCTCAATTATTCACCAAGGCCTTCTCCTCCTTTTTACAACCGTTTCAGCCAGCACCCCGTTTGTCGCCGTCATTTTTCTTGGCGTTCTCCTCGTCTGGCTACTCTCTATCATCTCTCTAGGAAAGCAGTTCGACCAGCTCATTCAGAAACACACGACCCTTGAAATTCCAGATGACTCTTCTGCAGAAGAAAAACCTGCCAGCATTTAAAAAAACTCTCTTTCCCATATCGATAATTAGGATCATTTGGTATAAGAGAGGGACTTCTTGCACCAAAAGACCGCCCAATTGAATGATCACAGTTTCGAACGGCCTATCTTTTATTCGAGCCCCTCTAGCTTTCTTATTTTGGCATAGTAGCCCTGCTATCCGATTTGCGGCGATTTTCCTTGCAATGCTCTCCGACTGCGTCGATGGCTACCTTGCAAGACGGAACAAATCGACCTCTCAGTTCGGCGCGGTTCTCGATCCGTTAATGGATAAATTTTTTGTTTATTTTACTCTTAGCGTCCTCTTGATTGAGGGAAGACTCGGCTACTACGAGATGACCACGATGCTTTCCCGAGATATTTTCCTCAGTTTCCATGGCCTCTTTATGATCGCAACTGGCCGCTGGAAAACTCTCGTCTTTCGCGCCATTAAGTGGGGGAAGATCACCACAGCATTGCAGTTCCTCGTCCTCATGGGACTAACCTTTCAGATCTCTTTTCCGTGGTATGTTTATGCTTCCTTCATCGCAATGGGCTGGCTCGCATTTTTAGAAGTCGCAAAACCTCATCCCCTCAAAACCCCTGTCAAGTAAGCAGTTATCCTTTCATCACGATTTCCATGATTGGAGTGGGCATTTTGGCTCCGTTCCTTTCGACGACATGACAAATCTCGGTTAAAATCGCCTGACGCACTTCCATAAAGTCTTCATAGCGCGTGCAAAGGACATACACCTTCACTTCGATTTGAACGGACACATCTGCCAGATTTTTTAAAAAGATCAAGATAGGTTGGTGATGATCGACAGAAGTGTTGTGTTCAAAAAGAGCGTGCACCTCTTCGATAATTTTTGGCACTACCTCTAAGTCCTCATATCGAACACCGATTATTTCATCGATGCGCCGATGGGTCATGCGCGACTGGTTGATCACAGGCTCTGTCGAAAAGACCGCATTCGGAATATAGATCGGTTTCTTCTCCATATCGCGTAAAGAAGTGAAGTACCAACCGATCCCTTCAATTTGGCCGACGATTTTCTTCTGCGGCAGCTCAATAAAATCGTGGATCATGAATGGGCGAGTAAAGTAAATCATCATGCCGCCAAAGAAATTGGAGATTACGTCTTTACCTGAGATCCCAAGTGTAGCCGCCCCAATGCCTCCAAAGGTAACCAGAGGCACAACATTGAATCCAAAGAGCTGCATAAGGATTAAAACAGTCAGAAAAATAACCACAATCGTAAAGATTTTGCCCGTAATCTCGAGCGTGAATGGATCCATAGAAAGGCGTCCTTTCTCCCGAAGATCGCGACTAGAAACCACTCGATGAAATACGTTTTTCCAGCGGAGCAAAAACCAGGAAAGGCAAACGATGATCCCAGCGCTTCGGAGAGACGTGATATATGTAAGGCCAGAGAGTTTTAATTCTCGCGTCAGTAAATCAAAGAAAAAAGTAATCAGCAAAAGCCACAAAAGCACTCTTGCGGGGACCACGGCTGCATAGTCCAAATGATAACGCCAATCGCTCTCTTTGAGATGCGCCCGCTGCTTTGATCGAATCAGAAACCGTTTTAGAATCACGTTTAAAAAAACAAGAAGAGTGACCGCTATACCAATCTCGATGAGCCAAGGATGATCGATTAGAAGCCATTGATGCCAAGATTGACTAGTACCGCTTTCCATCTTTTATGCCTTATTGTATATTCAAGATTTAACCCTTTAGGACGGTTGTTTTCCATGGAAATTAGTCGAGAATCAATTTTCGTTTCGGTGATTCGAAGTTTTTGCAAGGCATTTTTTTCGGTCATTGGCGTTGTTTTAGCATTTTTTATCGCTAGCTTTATCTATGCTCTTTTTTCATCGCCATATGAGCCGCAAGAGAAGACAGAAATTGTCATCTTGCCCGATTTAAACGATGAGCTAGAAGTTCGCCCCTATAATTCTCCTGTCGTCCTTCAAATCAATATCCATGGCGTCATCGGCGAGCCTCTAAAACTCGACAGCAGCAGTATCGAAAATATCCTCATCGACTCTAACCGCGGTTTACTCAAAGACAGAGTGAAGGCGATTTTGCTCCATTTCAATACGCCAGGCGGCACAGTTGTCGATGGCGATAACATCTATCGCATGCTAAAAGCATACAAAGAAAAATACAAACTTCCCATCTACGGATTTGTCGATGGCTTATGCGCCTCTGGCGGAATGTATATCTCTTGCGCTGCCGATAAAATGTACGCCAGTCCCCCGAGCGTCGTCGGATCTGTCGGAGTCATCATGGGCCCATTTTTCAACGTCGTAGAAGGGCTCAATAAACTAGGCGTCTCGTCGCAGACGATTACCCAGGGTCTTGATAAGGATATGATGAGCCCATTTCGTCCTTGGAAGCCAGATGAAGACGCAGCACTTCGCTCCCTCATGGGCTTCTTCTACCACCGCTTCATTGATCTTGTCGTCGCGGCACGCCCTCGGATGGATCAAGAGAAACTGCTCAACGAATACGGCGCAAATGTCTTCGATGGCCCAGGAGCTATGGACCGTGGCTACATCGATGTCGCCGATGCAAGTTATAAGTCCGCTCTGGCCGAACTGATGACAGCAGCAAATATCGATCCGCAGCACCCTTATCAAATCATAGAACTGACTCCAAAATTCAACTTTTTAGGCCAAATCTCAAATAGCGCCGCTACGCTTCTTACTGGAAAAATTGAACACCACTTCAATTTTGGAGAGAAACGATCCTCTTCCATCCGAGATCAGTTCGCTTATCTCTATGAGCCGGGAGTCTCCACGTCCCCATAATGGATAAAATTTACATCATCGATGCGGTGAATTTCCTGTTCCGATCATACTATGCGATCGGACCGATGACCAACGATCAAGGGCAGTCGACGGGCGCCCTCTTTGGGTTTATCCGCTCTACGCAAAAAATCTTGCGCGACTTCTCTTCTGAATATGCCATTTGCGTGTTCGATGGGCCTGATAATAAGAAATCTAGGCAAGCTGTTTACGCAGAGTATAAATCTCATCGAGAAGGGGCTCCAGCCGATCTTTTTCCTCAATTTGATTGGGCGTACGAATATTGCAAGAATGCAGGGATCCCAACTCTTTGTCTCGAAGGGGTCGAGGCGGATGATACCATGGCTGCTATCGCAGTTTGGGCGGCAAAAAAAGGGGCCACCGCATATCTCTGTTCGAGCGATAAAGATCTATGCCAGCTCGTAAACGACCATATTTTCGTGCTTCATGCCCATAAAGAAAATCTCCTCATCGACGCCAAAAAAGTCGAAGAGCTCTTCGGGGTGCGCCCCGATCAAATGCTCGATCTTCTTGCAATCATGGGCGATAGCTCCGATAACATTCCGGGCTTAGAGGGATTCGGGCCAAAAACTGCCGTTTCTCTCCTTAAAGAATTCGGGACGCTCGATCAAATCCTCAAACACCCAGAGAAAGTAAAAGGAGAAAAAAAGCAAGAGGTCCTCCGCACGCAAAAAGAGATTGCTCTCATGAGCCGAGAGCTCGCAACTCTCAACATTTCTCTCGACATCCCTAAAACGGAAGAATTTTATCAATTAAAACGCCCAAATCGGGAAAAACTAATCGAATTTTTCCACTCGATGAAATTCCATACGCTTCTTCGAGAACTCGATGCATCCAAAGCCAAACGACATATTGATAAACACAACTATGCGCTCGTCGATTCAGAGAAAGAACTTCGCGAACTTTTTTCTAGTTTAAGCCGCGCAAAAGAAATTTGCATCGATATTGAAACCGATGGCTCCCACCCATTACTCGCACAACTTGCCGGCATTGGACTCTCCACGTCACCAGGCGAGGCGTGGTACATTCCTTGCAATGGACAGTTGGGAGTCCAAAAAGTTGAAGAGGCGATGGCCGCCTTTTTTGACTCAACAGACGCCTCCTTTTATGGGCACAACATCAAATACGATCTTCTGACCCTAGAAAATCACGGGATGCATTTAAATCATATTTGCTTTGACACCTTGCTCGCTTCGTACCTTCTCTCCCCGCAAAACCGCCAACACAATCTCGATGAACTCGCCCTTGAGGTCCTCAAAAAAGTAAAAATTCCCATAGAAGAGCTCACTGGCAAAGGAAAACATCAACAGACCCTCCTTGAAGTTCCGATTGAAAAGGCAAAAGAACTTTGCTGTGAAAATGCCGACTATACCTGCCGCCTAAAAGAGCACTTTGAAGAGGAGCTAAAAGAGAAAAAACTAACCTCCCTTTTCTATGACATCGAACTACCCCTTCTTCCCATTTTAGCGAAGATGGAGCGCACCGGCATTTACCTAGACATCGAACAACTCAAAGGAGTCAGCCACCACCTCGCTACAGAGCTCCATCACATCAAAACAGCCATTTTCCAGGCCGTAGGCGAAGAATTCAATCTCAATTCCCCTAAGCAACTCAGCGCTGTACTCTATGAAAAGCTACAGTTAAAGCCCCCTCACAGAAAAGATACTGAATTTTCAACAGGCGCCGATGTATTAGAAGAGCTCGCCTCTGAAAACCCTGTCGTAGGACAAATTCTCAACTACCGCATCCTCGAAAAGCTCAGATCTACCTATGCAGACGCCCTTCCCGCCTCTATCAATCCAAACACCGGCCGCATCCACTGCACATTCAATCAATCGGGAACCGCTACCGGAAGGCTTGCCTGCCAAGACCCTAACCTCCAGAACATCCCCATCCGGACCTCCGAGGGCCTTAAGATCCGCGCAGCTTTCAAACCGCAAAAACAAGGCTGGCTCTTCCTCGGCGGGGATTACTCTCAAATCGAACTCCGCCTTCTGGCCCATTTTAGCGAAGACCCCGAGCTGCTCAAGGCCTTCAAACACGGGCAAGACGTCCATGCCCACACAGCTTCCCTTGTCTTCGGGATTCCGCAAGCAGACGTCACCTCTAAAGAGCGCTCTTTAGCAAAGGCCGTCAATTTCGGCATTTTGTATGGACAAAGCGCCTTTGGCCTTGCCCATTCTCTCGGCATCTCAAATTCCGCGGCTGCCACCTTTATCAAGACTTATTTTGAAAGGTACCCCCGCGTGTCTGAATACTTAGAGCACTGCAAAGAACTCACTCGCAAAACAGGCCTTGCCAAAACTCTGACTGGAAGACAGCGCCCAATCCCTGAAATCCACAATAAAAACCCCTCCATTCGCGCTGCAGCAGAAAGGTTAGCCATCAACACCCCTTTGCAAGGAACCGCAGCAGACCTCATTAAAATAGCCATGATCGAAATTGACCGAGAGATCTCCGAAAAGAAGTTCCAAGGAAAAATGATCCTTCAAATCCACGACGAACTGATTTTTGAAATTCCCGAGGAGGAAACCTCTTTTTTCAAGAAGCTTGTCAAAGAAAAAATGGAATCCGTCTTTGATCTTAAAGTCCCCATTGAAGTTCATCTTGCTGTTGGCAAAAATTGGGCCGAATGTTAAAGTTGAAGAAAATTGCTATCACAGGTGGGGTGGCAAGCGGAAAATCGACCGTTTGTCAACTGTTTCAAAAGTTGGGCGCTTATGTAGTAAGCGCAGACGAAATTGCTCACGAATTGCTTGACCCCAATACTGATCTCGGCCGACAAATTCTCAACAAGTTGGGCAAAGACATTCTCCAAAATGGGGAAATCAGTCGCCGCCTTGTAGCAGAAAAAGTATTTCGAGATCCAAAGTGCTTGCACGAGTTAGAACAAATTCTCCATCCGGAGATTTTAAAACGCATCGAACGCGAATATGAATCTGCCTGCCTCGCAAGGCGCTATGCATCGTTTATTGTAGAAATCCCGCTTCTCTTTGAAATTGGAGCGGAAAAATATTATGACGTGGTTATTGCCGTGATTGCCGATGAAAAAATCGCAAAAAAACGTTTTTGTGGCACTGTAGAAGAATTCAAGCGGCGCATGAATCGTCAATTAACCCCTGAAGAAAAAGTAATCAAAGCCCATTTTATCATCAAAAATAACGGATCGCTGGACGACCTGAAAATACAAGTTGAAAAGCTAAACGCCAAACTAACTGGAGAATCTTATCCATGAATCATGAATCTCATACAGACCAGCCGCCGTCCCACGACCCGCATACAAATCAAGCTGCTGTCCAAGAAAACATCACAAAAATCGCCGACTTGCAAAGGATGAGCATCGATCAGCTGCAGAATTTTGCACGCAGCATCGGGCTTCGACATACCGCATCTCTGACAAAATCGGGCGTTGTTTTTGAGGTTGCCAAAACTCTTTCTGAAAGGCCCAATGAATTGCTCGTAGGCGAGGGTGTACTCGAAGTTCTTCCCGATGGATTTGGTTTTCTAAGATCTCCCTTCTACAACTATCTCCCTTCAGCCGAAGATATCTACGTATCGCCCGCCCAAATTCGACGTTTCGACCTTCGCAAAGGGGACACCCTTTATGGCGCTATCCGCTCGCCTAAAGAAAAGGAAAAATATTTTGCCCTTCTCAAAGTCGATAGAATCAACGGAAAGACCTATGAGCAAACGCGCGATCGAGTTCTCTTTGAGAACCTCACCCCGCTCTATCCGAATAAGCGCCTTGTCATGGAAACCTCGCGAGAAAGATTAGGTACCCGCGTTCTCGACCTCGCAGCGCCGATTGGAAAAGGCCAAAGGGGCCTTATCGTCGCTCCGCCAAAATCAGGGAAAACCGTTCTTCTTCAGAGCATCGCCAATGCCATTGAGACCAACAACACAGAAGTTGTCCTCATGGTTCTTCTCATCGACGAGCGTCCTGAAGAGGTCACAGATATGATCCGCACAGTCAAAGGGGAAGTAATCTCATCCACCTTCGATGAACCCCCAGAAAGACACGTCCAAATCGCTGAAATGGCCATCGAAAAAGCGCGCCGTCTTGTCGAATGTGGATATGACGTCGTCATCTTACTTGATAACATCACTCGTCTTGCCCGTGCATATAATACCGTCCAGCCTCACTCTGGCAAAATCCTCACTGGCGGTGTCGACGCAAACGCTCTCCATAAACCAAAGCGTTTCTTCGGTGCAGCGCGTAACGTCGAGCAAGGAGGATCTCTTACCATTATCGCAACAGCCCTTATCGACACAGGTTCTCGTATGGACGAAGTGATCTTTGAAGAGTTCAAGGGAACTGGCAATATGGAATTAACGCTTGATCGACGCCTTGCCGATCGCCGCATCTGGCCTGCCATCGACCTCATTAAGTCCGGCACCCGTAAGGAAGAGCTGCTTTACCATCCAGGCGAGCTAGAAAAGATTTACCTCCTTCGCCAGGGAATTGCAGACCTTACTCCTGTCGATGCGATGAATCTCTTGACTGCGCGTCTTAAAAAGACCGCCAGCAACGCAGAATTCCTTTTATCCATGAAAGATTAAGCTAAAAGATAACCTCTCAGTCGATAGCAAACGGCTGAGAGATTCTCTTGCCGTTGAGAGCATTCCAATAGGATGTCATTTGAGAGCCATCAGGGTTTTGCACCGTGATGCTGTAGACTGGAAGAAAAATCTCAGTCGTCTTTCGAATCGCAAAATCATTGCCAAAGGCCGCTCTTGCGATATATTCAATCTGAGAAGTTCTATATTTTTTATTGACTCGAACCGCTTTTTTCGTCGCTTTCGTGACGAGCCACTGTTCTAACCTTGTCTCCGGAATTACCTGCAGTTTTGGATTCTGCAGATGAAGTCGGTAATTGTTGCCGCTTTGGACGATCAAGCTCTTATTGCGGCAACTATCGATCCAGCTATCTAAAATATGATTTTCGATATTGAGAAATTTTGAAAGCCCCTCGCGATCCCAAGAGCCCCCTCTAGATGCCAGCGCATTGATGATTTTAAATTCTTGTCTTGTCGCATTCGAAGCGATGCAATCAGTAAAGCCGTGGGTTTTTTCCCAGGTGCTCGTGTTGATCACCATCTCTCCATCGACAAGCCCCCAGAGAATAACCCCCTCGCCCGTCTTATCTTGGGTCCGGTTGTACTTCACTTCCATCAGAAGATAAGGGACAAACTTTAATTTTGGAGATAGGTAGACGTGGTCCCCATCTTTCAGAAGATCCTTTCGGTGAGCTTCCATGATCGCTTCGGCTGAATACCGCACTTCCAGCGTCTGGAAAGTCCCAGAGCTCATATAATCTTCGATTTTTGTCCGAAAATTTGGAAAATAGACCCAAGAAGCATAGGCTCCTAGTCCAATCATCAGGCAGAGAAAAAGAATTGAAACACTTCGCATAACAGCAGATCTCAGGGCTATAGGCTATCCCAAACCCCTTTTATCCAAAAGTTCTTTTTTATGCAATCGGGTTCACAAGCAGTTCTTGCTCAAAAGGAAGAAATCGAATAGAATTTCCCTTCAATCTTCACTGCGGAAAGATGGCTGAGTGGCCGAAGGCACGTCCCTGCTAAGGACGCGTACTCCGTTAAGGGGTACCGAGGGTTCAAATCCCTCTCTTTCCGTTCTTCTTTGAGTTTTTTGATCCTTCTGATAACATCCGGCAAACGGGCTTTAAACATGACAGAAAATAACGAGAAGAAAACGCGCATACCGCCGAATTCCAAGGAATCAGAAATGATGGTTTTGGGTTGCATGCTCACAAGCATCAATGCATTAAACGTCGGCGCAGACACCCTCGACGAAACCGATTTTTATTACCAAGAACACCAAACCATCTTCTCCACTCTTAAATCCGCGTATCGCGCCGATAAGCCCGCGGACATCCATATCATTGGCGAAGATCTCAAGCGCACCGGAAAACTCGACGCTATCGGCGGGATCAGCTACCTGACCCTTCTTGCACAATACGTTGGAACTTCTGCCTACATCGAAGAATACGTCGATCTCGTCAAAGAAAAATCTATTTTACGCCGCATGATTCAAGCTGCGCAGCAAATCGAACGATCTGCCCTCGAAGGCCCTGCAGATGTTGGCGCGGCTCTCGATCAAGCGCAGTCCCATTTTTATCAAATCTCCCAATCATCGCAAAACTCCCTTGGCCTTTCGATCAAAGATCTAATTACCGGTGTAAAAGCCGAATCGAAGATGCCCTTTTTAAAAGAACTGGAGCTACGGCAACAAAAATTTAGAGAAAAAGGGCCCGACGAACCAGGGATTACAGGGGTTCCGACCCATCTTACCGACCTCGACAAAATGCTCAATGGCTTTATGAACTCCAACCTCATCCTCCTTGGAGCAAGGCCTGCCATGGGAAAGTCCGCGCTCATCCTCACCATCGCCGAAAACATCTGCTTTCGCAATAAAGTCCCCGTTGGCATTTTTTCCCTTGAAATGGGCGCATCGCAGCTCTTAACGCGGATGATCTGCTCTCAATCCGAAGTAGAGTCGCAAAAAATCCAAACCGGTTCCATCAATGGAGGCGAATACCAGCGCGTCGTCGCCGCAGCCAACAACATGGCAAAACACGTCATGATCATCGACGACCAGCCAGGACTGAAAATCACCGACCTTAGAGCACGAGCACGGCGCATGAAAGAAGCCCATAACATCGGGTTTCTCGCGATCGACTATCTCCAACTTCTCTCTGGTTCGGGCAACATCCGTTCCCAAGAGAACCGACAAATCGAAATTTCTGAAATTTCCCGCATGCTGAAAACCCTGGCCCGCGAACTCAACATCCCCATCCTCTGCGCCGCGCAACTTTCCCGTAAAGTGGAAGAGCGCCAAGGTCATCGCCCCATGATGAGCGATCTCCGAGAATCGGGCAGCCTTGAACAAGACTCAGACGTGGTCATGTTCCTTTTCCGCCGAGATTATTATGACCCACATGATAAGCCTGGCCTGGCCGAGATCGTCGTCGCCAAAAACCGCCATGGAGGCATAGGAAACGTGCAGCTAGCCTTCCGAAAAGAGCTCGGCCAGTTCGCCAACTACACAGCCATAGGCACCCAAGCCCCAGTCGCCAAGGGCAATCGAGAAGCTTTTGCCGCCTTTTCCCCTGAAGACAGTATTTAAGCCTCTTTACTTTTTCGAAGAGTTCCTTTATCCTTCCTAGAGGAAAAGGAATCTTAAGGAGTTTATGGCATCTGTAAAGAAAAAACGTCGCGCGAAGATCGCCAAGCACAAGCGCAAAAAACGCCGTCGCCGTGACCGCCACAAGAAAAAATAGACCCTTCTTTATCTAGAAGGGTTCCTTTCAAAAAATTATGTGGAACTATCCTGAAACCTATGATGTGATTGTCGTCGGAGCCGGTCATGCTGGCTGCGAAGCGGCTCATGCTGCTGCTCGGATGGGGTGTAAGACACTCCTTCTGACGATGAATCTAGACACCATTGGCAAAATGAGCTGCAATCCTTCCATTGGCGGGACCGCAAAAGGGCATATTGTTCGAGAAATCGACGCTCTTGGCGGCCTCATGGGGAAACTTGCAGATCAATGCAGCATTCAATTTCGAATGTTGAATGCATCCAAGGGACCCGCTGTTCGCTCCCCTCGGTCCCAGGCCGATAAAGCGGCCTACGCGCTCGAAATGAAGTATCGCTTAGAGCAAACTCCCAATCTCGACATCAAGCAGGGGACAAGCGAATCTCTTGTCGCGGAAAAAGGGAAGCTCATTGGCCTTGCCACACAAGAGGGGATCTTCTATCCCGCCAAGACCATCGTCCTCTCTTCGGGGACATTCATGCGCGGCCTTATCCACATCGGGATGACCAATTTTTCTGGGGGTCGAGGGGGCGATAAAGCGGCTATGGGTCTTTCTCCTTGCCTCGAAAGCCTGGGGTTTAATCTCGGTCGATTAAAAACAGGCACTCCACCGCGGATTAATCGACGCAGCATCGATTTTTCCCAGTGTGAAGTACAACACGGCGATGCTGACGTTCATTTTTCCTATGACAAGCCAGAAGTGCGAATGACGCAGATCCCCTGCCATATCACCTATACCACTGCAGAAACCAAGCAATTGATTCAGAATAATCTTCACCGCTCTCCCCTCTACGCTGGCGTCATCACAGGAGTAGGCCCTCGGTATTGCCCTTCGATCGAAGATAAAATCGTCCGCTTTGCTGACAAAGAGCGGCATCAGATTTTTCTAGAGCCGGAAGGACTAACTACAGAAGAAGTCTACGTCAATGGAATTTCCACCTCTTTCCCCTTTGATCTACAGCTAGAACTCATCCACAGCGTGATTGGTTTAGAAAAAGCAGAAATCATGCGCCCCGCTTACGCAATCGAATACGATTATGTAAAAAGCGATCAAATTTACCCCACACTAGAAACAAAACTGATCGACGGTCTTTTTCTCGCAGGGCAAATCAACGGAACAACCGGTTATGAAGAAGCTGCTGGCCAAGGCATTATCGCCGGCATCAACGCAGCCTGCAAAGTTCTTGAGAAAGCCCCCTTTATCATGCGCCGTTCCGATAGTTATCTCGGCGTCATGATCGATGATCTTATCCGCTTTGATCTTACTGAGCCTTACCGCATGTTCACAAGCCGCGCTGAGCATCGACTCCTCCTTCGGCAAGACAATGCAGACCTTCGCCTTCGACCCCTTGCTTATGAACTCGGCATGATTACAAAAGAGCAATACGATCGCGTCCTTGAAAAACAAAAGTGCATTGAAGAAGAGACCGCGCGCCTCCATAAAATCCATAAAAATATCGATGGCAAAACCACAAGTCTTGCAGCTCTCATTTGCCGCCCAGATTGGGACTATCAAAAAGCAAGGGCACAATATCCCGATTTCATCGTTGATTTTGGGGCAGATCTCAATACGCAAATTGAAGTGACGCTAAAATATGCCGGTTATGTTGAGCGGCAGCAGAGAGAAGTCGCTAAACTCGAATCGCTCGATAAAATTCGGATCCCTAAAAACTTCGCCTACCAAACCCTTCCCTCTCTTCGGGCAGAAGCCAAGCAAAAGCTCGCCCGCTTTACACCGGAAAACCTCGGGGCCGCATCGCGCGTTTCAGGCATCTCTCCTTCCGACATTTCCATTTTGATGATTGCACTTCAAAAAAGAAAAGAAGTAACGTAAAGTTTATGAAACTCTACTTACTCGCTTGCCTTACCGCCATGTCTCTTCACGCAACAGAACTTCCCAAGGCTATTTTCCCCATTGATCACAAACAGCGAACAGCAGATATCGTCCAAGCTTATGAATTATTGAAAAAAGATAAGCCCACCTTAAAAATTGCCCTGCGCACGACCGCTGGCGCTATTTATGCAAACGTCTCCGAGCTGACCTCAGCATCAGGAGGCACCCTGCTCTTTGTCAAAAATATTTCTCAACAAGGATCCAAATACACCATTCTACCCGTCGAAGAAGTTGCGGAGATCAATTATTCCAACTAAGCTGCATCTATTAGACCTCGATTATACACCCATTTTTGAACAGCTCCAAGTTGAAGAGGCTCTCCTTCACGGATCGAATCTCAATGTCTGCATCATCAACCGAGGGTCTCCCCGCGCCATCGTAATGGGCATCTCAGGGCGTCCAGAAGAACTTCTCAATCTGGAAAAAGTAAAACAAGATAAAGTTCCTATTATCCAGCGCTTTAGCGGCGGGGGCACCGTCATCGTCGATGAAGACACCCTCTTTTTCACGTTTATCTTTTCAAAAGACGATGTGCTCCACATCCACGCCTTCCCAGAGCCCATCCTTCGCTGGAGCGGGAATCTCTATACCAAAAGCTTTCAAATTCCCGGCTTCTATCTCATAGAAAATGACTATGCAATCAACCTCAAAAAATGCGGCGGCAACGCCCAATACATCAAAAAAGACAGGTGGTTACACCACACCTCGTTTCTCTGGGATTATCAAGAAAAAAACATGGAATACCTTCTTCTCCCGGCTAAAAGGCCTATCTATCGAGAAAGTAGAAGACACACCGATTTTTTATGTACGCTTAAAAGCTTTGCGCCATCGAAAGAAAGCCTCATCCAAAAACTCCGCGCTGAATTAGCGCATCATTTTGAACTTGTAGATGTAAAACTAGAAGATCTTTCCTGGCAAGAACATCGCCAATGCGTACGCTTTGTCGATTGTTGAGAAAAAAACTCCGCCGAAAGGGTTCTGATACAAGCTCGATCAACCGTGTTTGTACACGTGGGACCACTTCCCAGGGTAGGCACGAGGGCCTAAAGCCTGGCGTCGCGATCCTCTAAACCAAGAATGTAGTTGAAGGGCATCCAATATCCAGGGTCTCCCTAACAGCAGAGAGGAAACATTCTGTCTGAATAGCGAATTTATGCAAAACAAATTCTTAGGGCTTTGCATCGGGAAGGCCGAGCACATCGCGAATCGCTTGCTTGGTCGCTTCGCGGCCTATGAGTGCTAAAGATTCGGTAAGGGGAATATTTTTGGGACAAACCCGAGCGCAATTTTGCGCATTGCCACAACCTGCGATTCCCTCTTCGCCAAGAATAGCCCGAAGCCGCTCTGGTTTCTGGTAAACGCCGGTTGGATTTGCATTGAAAAATCGCACTTGAGACATTGCGGAAGGTCCCATATACGAAGAATGTTCATTGACTTGCGGGCAGCTTTCGCTGCAACAGCCACAAGTCATACAGGTAGATAACACATAGAGAGCCTCCTGCACTTCGGGGGCTATTTTCGGACCATTCTCGTGGCTATCCGAGCTCCCATCGACAGAAACCCACGCTCTTACTTTTTTCAATGCTTCAAACATGGACGTTCGATCGACAATAAGATCGCGAAGAAGAGGAAATTTCGTAAACGGCGTCAGCGTGATGGTGGGCCCATTAGCCTCCATGAGCTTTGCGATTAACGCTGTGCACGCTTGGCGAGGCTTGCCATTGATTAACATCGAGCAAGATCCACACACTTCTTCCAAGCATCCCTGTTCCCAAGCAACAGGTGTCGTAACTTTTCCCTGCCGATTCACAGGATTTTTCTGAATATCCATCAAAATAGAAATAATATTTGCCGCAGGATACAAAGAATGCTCAAATTCTTCCCAATATTGATGATTGGGAGTCCCACGCAGAACTTTCAGCACAAATTTATTCATAGAGGCAATTGGATGTTGGCTGGGATATTTTTCAATGTCGGTTTTATTTTCTTTGCCAGCGTATAGTCTCTCTTTACCGGATCGAGATGTCGCATGTCAATATCCTCGTACGTAATGAGCGGTTCTTCTGGATTATAGGTCGCAATAGTCGTCTTCAGCCAGTGTTCATCGTCTCTTTCTGGAAACTGCGGCTTGAAATGAGCGCCTCTAAATTCATTGCGAAGCAGCGCCCCTTTTGTGATGACCATCGCAAGCTCAAGCATTGGACCAAACTGATTGGCAAAAACATATGTTTGATTGAGCAGATTGCCTTGATCGCTAAGAGTGATATTTTGGAACCGTTCCCGAAGCTCTTTGATTTTTGAAAGGGTTTTTTCTAGATCTGGATTATCCCGTTTGACTGTAACATACTTGACCATCCAATCGGAAAGCTCATCGTGAAGCGCATGCACATTTTCCGGGCCTCTTCGATTCATGAGTTCTTTTTGCTTTTCCTCTTCTATCTGCAAGGCTTCTTGGAAGACCTCACTAGGCACATTCGAATAGCTCTTCGAAAGTGAAGAGATATAACGGGGGACTTCCACGCCAGTAACTAAACCGCTGAAAATACAGGAAAGAAGGGAATTTGCGCCCAACCGATTTGCGCCATGATAGAGGTAGTCGCATTCGCCAGCGCTAAAACATCCCTTTAAGTTCGACATGTGGCGGAAACGGGTCCAGCGATCAGGATCATCGGCAGCAGGCCAATCGGCCCACGCACCACCCATTGAATAATGGACTGCCGGAAAAATTTTCATTGGCAATTTACGAGGATCATCTCCGGTAAATTTTTGATAGATCTCAAGGACCGACTCTAATTTCTTTTGGATTTCCGGCGATAAATGAGATACATCTAGATACACCTGCGGCAGGCCGCCAATGCCAAGGCCTGTTTCGCAGACGCGAAGCACCTCTCGCGCTCCAATATCTCGGGGAACTAGATTCCCAAATGCAGGGTACATCTCCTCGAGAAAATACCACGGCTCTCCCGTTTTCCCGCAAGTCTGGGTCGTTCCATCGGGAAATTTGATCTTTTTAGAAGAATCGCCATACACCCAAATCCGCCCACCTTCGCCTCGAAGCGACTCAGAGATAAGCCGCATTTTATCATTGCCGGGAATCGCCGTCGGGTGAATTTGAATAAATTCCCCATTTGCATACTTCATTCCCTGCATATAAAGACGCCCATTAGCGGCTCCCGTACAGAAAGTAGACATCGTTGATTTCTTATAAATGACGCCAAGGCCACCCGTCGCAATCACAACCGCATCGGCCTTTAAAACACTTAAGCGTAGATTGTACAAATCCTGCATGACAATTCCGCGGGCAATGCCCTCTTCATCGAGGATCAATCGTAGAAACTCATGATTTTCAAATTTTTCAACCTGCCCAAGCGCTTCGTACCTTCGCACCTGCTCATCGAGAGAATAGAGAAGCTGTTGCCCCGTCGATGCGCCGCAAAACGCCGTGCGATGGTAAAGAGTCCCTCCAAATCTACGAAAATCGATATTTCCTTCCATTGTTCGATTGAAGGGGCACCCGATTCGATCCAACATGCGCAAAATGGCAGGTCCAGCTAAACACATCTCAAGCACGGGTGGTTGGTTTGCGAGAAAATCGCCCCCTTTAATGGTGTCATAAGCATGAATGAGCGGAGAGTCATCTTCTCCTTTCAAGTTCACTGCGACATTGATTCCGCCTTGCGCACAGACAGAGTGAGACCTTCTGACCTTAGTTAGTGAAATCAACTTCACATGGCAATCTTTCTCAGCCAATTTCATAGCCGCAGATAACCCTGCCAATCCACCGCCGACAACGATTACATCTTTTTTCGACATTCTATTTCCAATAACTTCCCCAAATAGCTGCCAGGCCTAAAAAAGCCAAGACAGCGACGCCGATCATGCAGACGGGAATCATCGCTTTTTGCGAACGATAAGAGAGAATAACGCCCCATGTAACCAAAAACGTCCAAAATCCATTGAATGCATGAAACGCTGCAGCCAAAAGAAAAATCGTATAAAGCACCGCATAAAGAGGAGATTTAAACGTAGCTCGAAGCATCAGAAGCATCGCTTTCCCAGGACTATCCGCCACCGCTACCACTTGATTGGGCTTTTCAGAATCCTGCAGCGTTACACCTAACCGCAAGGCTAACGGGTATAATCCATCGTCCACATTCAATATGACCATCGACTGTTCTTGGCCATTTACTTCCACTTGCTTTGGCATCTCGAGAAAACGCATTTGAACCACATGCCCGATAATTCCCACAGTCAATATCCAAGAAGTTAACCTCTGTAAGCTGTAGGCAATATTTCGCTCATATTTTAACGAGACTACATTGCTACGAGCTTCCAAAGTCCGTTTGATCCCCCAGACCAGATGAATTGCGAGGGGAACGCCAATTAGAATTACTTCGACGACATGCAAATAAGGTAGAGATTCAAGCGCATTGACCATCCGCACAAACCCTGCGCCATCATTACCCATCCACAACGCTGCTTGGGAGTTCGTAATCAGATGAAGGATCAGATAAAGCACTAGCCAAAAGCCCATCAGAGAATGAACTCTTCGCCAGATAAAAGCAGAAGAGATTTGTAAGGGAGAAGCCGATTCCATAGTCATTTTTTAAAGGATTTCCATCCAATATTACAAGGAGAAAAGTCGAATCCCATTTTCCCGCGTATGTTTTGCGATAAGTTCTAGAGTCTCCCCTCTTAACATTGCAATACAAGCCGCAGTTTCAACAACAAAAGCAGGCTCATTTTGCCTGCCCCGCTTACTTTGAGGCGCTAGATAAGGGGTGTCAGTTTCGATGAGGAGCTGCTCTAAAGGGACAAATTTTGCCACCTCTTGCAGCGCTGTGCTCTTTTTAAAAGTAACGATTCCACTGAGCGAAAGATGCCATCCTCTTTCCAAAACCCCTTCTGCCTCTGCTTCCGTTCCAGTAAAACAATGCAAAATCGCCGGGGCCCTCTTAGGATACTCCTGATCGACAATCTCAAATAGATCTTCAAACGCCTCTCTACAGTGAAAAATAACTGGTAAATTCAACTCTGCAGCCAAGTGCAAATAGCGAATAAGGAACTTCTTTTGCACTTTGCGATCTGAATGCTGATAATGATAATCCAATCCCGTTTCGCCAATGGCGATAATCTTTCCTTCCCTTGCCGCCCGCTCAAACACTCCAAAATCAGCCTCACCATCTTTTTCCACATCATGCGGCGTCGTAGCGCCCGCATTGAGCATGCCTTTTAATTTTAACCCCTCTTCTAACGTAGTTCTGCATGTACAAATATTGATCATGCGATCGACTCCGGCTTTTTTAGCTCTTGCTAAAATGCCATCTAGGTGGGTCAACACTTCTGGCGCAGTCAGGTGCGCGTGAGAATCAAAAAAATGTATCATTTTTTTCCAATGTAAAGCGGCTTTACATGTATCTTAGCTTTGGGCTAGAATACGCAAATATGATCGCGACAGGCAACCCCTTTCTTTCGGCATATTTTCAGTCCGACTGGTTCGGCAAAGGAATCTTCTGGGGACTTTTCATCCTTTCAGCTCTTTGCTGGGTCATTGTCCTCTATAAAAGCTGGCAATTTTGGGCCGTTCGAAAACTTTCGTCCCATTTTTTTGACCAATTTGGCGAAAAAAAAGACGATCCGCTCAATCTTCAATGGAATCGTCCAATCTCAAGTCGCATTGGAGAAATCCCAAACCCTCTCTTTGAGATCTACCGAGCCGTCAAGCAGCAAACGCTCCAGCTCATGAGCCGCAATCACCAAGCGCGTACAACCCTTTCCGGGTCCGATATAGAGCTCATAGAATCTCAGGTAACTGCTTCAATGTCATCAGCTTGTAAAAAACTCGACAAACATATCTTCGTCCTTTCCATGATTGTGACTCTAGCCCCCTTTTTAGGGCTTTTGGGGACCGTCTGGGGAATTTTGCTTACATTTTCTCAGCTACAAGGGGGGCTGCAATCCAGCAATGCCTCCATGCTTTCTGGCCTTTCTATGGCTCTTGCCACCACCGTTCTCGGCCTTCTCGTCGCCATTCCAGCCTTAATTGGCCATAGTTATTTAAAAAATGCCGAGCGCGAAACGCGCCGCGATATGGAAACCTTTTCTCACACTCTTCTGGCTGCCATCGAGCTTCAATACCGTAGAGAATAAAATGCGATGGAAACATTTCGCCAAAGAAATCGGAGCCTCTGAAGAGCCAATCGTCAACCTAACTCCTTTGATCGACGTTGTCTTTGTCGTCTTAATTTCCTTTATGCTGATCGCTCCAATTCTCGAAACTGAATCTGTAGATCTAGCCACCGGTGGCGTTGAGAAGAGAAAAGAGACCACTCCTCTAGAATCTGCGCCTCTTGCAATCGTTGTCAAGGCCGACAATACCATTTGGATGCAAGGACAGAAGCGTTCAATCGCAGAATTAGAAAAAGAGCTTCTTGCGCAAAAAAAACTTTATCCTCAAAAAATCCCACAAGTGATTCACGATAAAAACGCATCATTTGGCACCTATCAAACAGTGAAAAACACGCTTGAAAAATGCGGTTTTGACCAAATGGATGTTATTTTAAAACCCGGGTAAGAATGCGTTGGTATCTTTCTTGTTCTCGTGGAACACAAATTCTCATCACAGTTCTCGTGGCTCATGGACTTCTCTTAAGCATGCTCGGAGTCGATCATTGGATGCATCACACTCCGATAAAAAGAAAAAAGGTGGCGGTCCATACAGTCATTCTCACTTCTCAATCTAAGCAAATTGAGAGAGAACAATCGCCAAAAATCGCGAAAGAACCCCAAAAAGAAAAAATAGTAAAAACGACAAAAAAAACAGCCTCCCTTCCCAAAAAGGAAGAGACTCTTTTACTGAAAGAAATTGAAGAGAGCCTAGAGTCTCTGACAAAAGCAACCTCTTTTTCAAAAAAATCAGAAATCATTGTTCCGACTCTAGATCTCCAGATTTCAACCCAAGTGCAGGAGCCTTTGGCCGCCGAACAAATTGCAGCTCTTTTACAAGAGACTTTGGAACTTCCTGAATTTGGCTTAGTGAAAGTGAAACTGTCCATTGGCAAGGTCGGCACCCTAGAAAATCTTGAAATTTTGGAAGCAAAAAGCCAAAAAAATGCAGCATTTCTTAAAAAGCGGTTGCCTGAGCTACAGTTTCCATGTTTAAATGAAGTGACCACATTGACAATTGTATTCTCAAATGCGCTTTAAATTTTTTTTCCTATTACTGACAACCTTTCTCCACGCTGAGGAGATCGAAATACGGCTAAAAACCGCGGCAGATCTCAAACCTATTTATCTCACGAGGATTCATACAGAGCCAAGCGAATTCGATTGGCGTTACTTTGCAGAGCTAAGAGCCGTTCTAGAGATAGATTTCAATGTCGGAGGCTTAGCAAGCATTGTCCCTCTACGCGATGAGTGGGATGAAACATTTCGTTGGCCAGATATTAAAAAACAGTTCGACCTCTCTCTTTGGCGAAAGGAAAAAATCCCTTTTGTCCTTGCTGTAAATGCCTTTAAAGAATCTCTACAAATCACCGCATTCAATATCGAAAAAGAAACTTCCAAACGCTATGCGGAAATCCCCTTAACCGGTCGTTTAGAGGAAGATCGAAAACAGCTTCATAAAATCGCCGATACAATCCACAAAGATCTCTTCGGAATCGAAGGCATCGCATCGCTCCGCCTCATCTTCTCCAATCGAGCAAAAGACGAAGAAAGCTCTCGATGGGTCTCGGAAATCTGGATCAGCGATTACGATGGATTCAATGCCCGACAGGAGACATTTGAAGGAGATTACTGCGTCTCTCCCTCATTTTTCCCCGGTACAGCCTCTCAAGCCAATCCAGAATTTTTCTTTGTATCCTATAAACAAGGACAATCGAAGATTTATCGAGCTTCCAGACAAAAAAGCGAAACCGCATTTGAACTTCGAGGGAACCAAGTCCTTCCCTCAATCAATGCAAAAGGATCGCAAATGGCATTTATTTCTGACGTCGCCGGTCGGCCAGATCTTTTCTTGCAAAATTTTGACACCAAAGGAAAACCTTTAGGAAAATCAAGGCAGCTCTATTCTTCCCCTCGCGCAACGCAAGCATCTCCTACATTTAGTCCCGATGGAAATAAAATCGCCTTTGTCTCAGATAAAGATGGCCCTCCCCGCATCTATTTAATCGAAGTCCTCTCTTCAAAAAATACGCAGAGGCCCCATCCTAAAATGATCACGAAGAAAAACCGAGAAAACACCTCTCCTTCCTGGTCGCCGGATGGCAAAAAACTCGCTTACAGCGCGAAAGAAGATGGTATTCGGCAAATTTGGATTTACGATTTCGAAACAGAAACAGAAACTCCTCTAACAACCGGTTCTGAAAATAAAGAAAATCCAACTTGGGGTCCCGATAGTCTCCATCTCGTTTACAACACCGACGGCGATGAGGAAGGACAATTATTCCTGATCAACTTGCGCCAAAAAGAACCGATTCCCATCACGAAAGGAATGGGTCAAAAGCGGTTTGCCTCGTGGGAGTCGCGATAAAGGATCGTCAAGAAATCGAAAATCAATTACATTAAAGAGAAGATGAGTTCTCGAGGATGTCATGAAGTTATTTAGTCGTTTTTTTTCCCTAGTTACCATGCTTTTTCTTGTTGGGTGCGCGAAAAACAGCTCCCAAGGTTGGGAAGATGTGAAAACAGCCGGTCGTTATCTCCAACGCGGAGTCGATGTTCTTTGCGGAAAAGATTATGATTCAAAAATGTTGACTTCCGATGAGGAATTTCTGGGGCCGAACGATGATGAGTTCATCCCTCTTAAGGACGCCGATCTTAAAAATTCTCTAGCCTTAAGCGATGCAGCGCTGCCACAACCCAAAGGCATCCCAGGTAAAAAAGGCATTCCCTCTCTCGATCAATTTTACACTGCCCCTGACACTTTGCGAAGTCTTTTTCAGTCGGTTCATTTCGAAACAGATGAACATGTTTTGAAAGATAAAAATGAACTGCAGACAATCCAGCAAATCGTCGCCTATTTGAAGAAAAACCCCCATACTTACGTCGTTGTTTCGGGCCACTGCGATGAAAGAGCTTCTGCGGGCTACAACATGGCCCTTGGCATGCGAAGAGCAAACTACATCCGAGGCCTACTTGTCAAAAACGGGGTCGACCTCAATCGACTCTATACAGTTTCTCGCGGCAAAGAAGACCCTCTTTCTTCAGGACACGGTTCTGAAGATTGGAAACAGAATCGTCGCGCCGAATTCAAGATTTATGAAAAAAAATAATCTCGGTATAGCTGCTTTTGCACTGCTTTTTTCTGGATGTTCTCCACTGACCAGCTCCGCCCATGATGAGAAACATCAGCTTGAGCTCACTGTGCACGAAGTCCAAACCAATCTCGACGATTTGCGCTACGACATCCATTGCTTCCAGACAGAACTGCAAATTCTTAGCGGCCGTATTAAGCACTACGAAAATACGCTCACAGCCTTCAAAGAGCAGGATTTTGCAAAACAATGTGAAAAACTCCAGCAACTTGTGCTTGGACTCCAAACACTCGAAAAAAAATGGGCCTCTGCTGAAACAACTCGGCATACAGAATCGGAAGAACTACTCCATTTGACCTCCCATGCGAAAGAAACGTCAGCAGCATTGACGCAATTCAAAACAAGAATCGAAGAGCTAGAGAGTGATCTTGCCATAGGCCAGCGCCGTTTTGAAGAGCTAGGTAAGTTGAAAAACAATATAGAAGCCTTAGGAAAAGCAATTAAAAAAACCGACGTTGCTAAAATTTACAAAGTCCGCCCCGGCGATTCTCTTGAAAAAATTGCCAAGTTACACCTTACTTCCGTGGAAAAAATTAAAAAACTCAACAGCTTAGAGCAAGATCTCATCGTAGTCGGACAAGAACTAAAAATTCCCGATGGACAGCTCTAACCCCATCGGTCTTTTCGATTCCGGCGTTGGAGGACTCACTGTCATGAGCGAAGTCGTCAAAGCTCTTCCCAATGAGCACATCCTTTATCTCGGCGACACGGCACACCTTCCTTACGGGAACAAATCGCCCTCTGCCATCATTCGTTTTGCTATAGAAAATGCCAATTTTTTAATGCGGCAGAAAATTAAACTCCTGATCATTTCCTGCCATACCGCATGCGCACACGCGATCGATATTCTACAAACATTGCTTCCGATCCCTGTATTAGGTGTTAGAGATCCTGGATTTTGCGACCTCCTCCAAGCCACCCGAACCAAGCGCGTTGCAGTTCTAGCGACTGCAAGCACCATTGCCTCAGGCACCTTTCAAACCCTTCTACAGGCAGAAAAACTCCACGTGTATCCCATTGCCTGCCCTTTATTCGTCCCTTTCGTAGAAGAAGGGCTTCAAAACCATGCAGCGGCAAAGCTTATCGCCGAGTATTATCTCTCTTCCCTAAAAGGAACTGGAATCGATGTTGCACTCCTCGCTTGCACCCATTACCCCCTTCTTTCTACTGTGATTCAAGAGGTTTTAGGAACTGAAGTACGCCTCATCGAGCCTGCCCACAGTACTGCTCAGATGGCCGCACAGCTCCTCAAAGAGCGGAATCTTTTAAACCCAAGCACCTCTTCTCCAATCTATCGTTTTTTCGCATCAGATGACCCTGAAAAGTTTCGCCGCCTAGCTAAAATTTTTTTTCCATTCCCGATCGAAAAAGTTGAGCTTGTCTAAAACAAGATTTTATGAAAATATTTCCAGGTGATTTGTGAAACCCTAGGGACCGAAAAATGACACAAAAAAAACGAATCCTTCTGATTGAGGATGAAGAAGACATCGCCGCACTTCTCAAGCTGCAAGCAGAACTTTCCGGCTATAAACTCCATGTTGAGGTAGATGGCATCAATGGATATCGTGCAATCGAACGAGAAAAACCGGACTTAGTGATCCTCGACATTATGCTCCCCGGAGAAAATGGGCTCGACATCTGCCGAAAAATGAAGGGAAATCCAGAACTCAAAGGAATCCCTGTTATTATCCTCTCCGCAAGAGGGGAAGAGCTCGACGTCGTTTTGGGGCTCGAATTAGGGGCTGATGACTACGTTTCAAAACCGTTTTCTCCAAAAGTACTCTTTTCCCGCATTAAAGCTGTGTTCCGCCGCGGGAAAGAGCCAGAAAAGGTAGCCCGATCCGTTAAATTCAGCGATTTTATTCTCGAAATCGATCGCTATATTCTAAAAAAGGGAGACAAGGCCATCCCTTTAACCCTTTCAGAATTTGGCATCCTTCGCCGTCTGATCACAAATAGAGGCAAGGTTTTAACCCGAAACCAGCTCCTCGACGACATCAATAATGACGATGCCTTTATCGTCGACCGCAATATCGACGTCCACATTGCCTCCCTTCGCAAAAAACTCGGTCCTACTTTTGATTGGATTGAGACAGTTCGGGGCATCGGATATCGATTCCGGGAAGATCTCGTATTCGCTGAAATTTAAGAATATTCCTCAGGATATGGACTTTAATGGTAGTTAATACTAATTACCAGTATATATCCTGAGGTGTATCTATGAGAGAAAGTCTCCAAAGTAAGGAGCCAGCTGTTTTTGGCTCTATTAAAAAACAGAGTTTTAAGCTTTTAATTCTCGCTGCCTTCTTTTTTGCATTCTCCAACTGCACAACCAATACGGGGACGGGAGTCATTGCTGGCACGATTGCAGGAGCGGGCGCTGGAAGCCTTATCGCAGGAGGCCAAGGAGCTTTAATCGGCGGCGCCGTGGGCGCTCTTGGAGGAGGCCTTATCGGAGCCTATCTCGACGATCAGGACCGCAAGACCATGGAAAAATCGAGCCCACGCACAATCGCTCGGATGGATCGAGGAGAGCCTCTCACTATCAATGATGTAATCAAGCTAAGCCAAGGTGGAGTCGATGACAATGCCATCATCCAGTACATCCGCGATACGGGGAGTTCTTACAATTTAAGCCAATCTCAAATCCGCAGATTGCAAGACGCCGGCATTCACCAAAAGGTCATCGATTACATGGTAGCTACTGGGCAGTGAAAAAACATGTTGCTATATAAAAGAAAACCGCTTAAACGATATGGCTATTAGAGGCTGTCCATGAACTCAAAGCTTCGACGACTCTCGTGGACAACTCCCCAAAAAAATGGCCATACTATGTCAACGCAACTAGACAATGAATTTCAATTCGATAGCGACCACTATCAGCAAAAATTACCACAACACTATCGAACTGTTCTGGCGAACTTTCAAGCATGTTCCCGCTCCTTTGTCCGGTTTAATTTATTATTTGCTCTTCTTACAATCATCGAAGTTTCCCTGTTTTGTTTTTTCCTTCCCATTTTAACGGGATCCGCTCTTTTGGCTCTCGTTTTAGGAGCTCTTTTTCTCACTCTTTTTTCTTATCTCGTGCTTCTTTTCTATTATCAGGCCAAAAAACCAGACCAATTGAATGCAATCATTCAGCAATTCATCGCTTCCTGCCGAACCAGCTTAGGCCTTCCATCAGGGATCACGATCCACCATCTTTCTCTTTCTGAAACACTCCTTAAGCTGTCTCAATATTTGCAAGATTATGAGTACCGCCTCATCCAATTCCCCGATTTTTTCCCAGCGCTCTCTCGCCTCATCTCCAGTTTTTCCGCCTATTGCTACGGCCGCGATGTGTTTCGATTCAAACAACTTCTTTTACATACCGCCATTGAAGAGCATCTAGAACAGATTCGATCGACCCCAACCGATCTCGAAGTCCATGCATCTTTGGCTGCCAGTTATATCGCCTTATCTCAAATCTATAAAGAGCCCAAAGAAGGCGAACCAACGAGCCTTTATCGAAAACATGCAGAAGCTTTTGATGAAAAATTCAAAATTGCTGCCTCATTAGCCATTGAAGAATTTCAAATCTTAAGCCACTATGCCCCCAACGATCCTTGGGTTCACGAACAATTAGCCGCCGGATACCGCAATCTCAACTTACTCGAAGAAGAAACCCGAGAAGTAGAAATGCTCCTGAAACTCAAACCTCAAGACATGGAAACCACCTTTCGCCTTGGCTCTCTCTACTTCCAACAAGGGTTGAATGCAAAAGGACTTCAAATCTATGAGGAATTGAAAAAAGCGAATTTCAAAAAAGCAGAGGATCTTATTTCCGCCTATGGCCGTACAGTTAAATCTGAGCATCTTTCTTTTTAAAAAAAATAATTGACAGAATTGGCATTTCGCGCGAATAGGAAAGAAAGGAGAAAAAAAGTCTTTTCAGAAAACAGACCTTGAACTTAAGCTTAGTAGCTTAACGATAACGGGAGATATAACATTTTGCATGAATCCGGCTCAAAGACGTTCGCTCTTTAGCCTCTACCTCGCTTACTTCGCTGATTATTTCAGTTGGGGAGCCTCCATCGCGTTTCTTGCGATTTATATCGGAACAGACCTCAGCCCTTTCAAAACTCTCTATTGGAATACTCCACTTGCTCTCGGGATTGCCGTTGCCTGTTTCCCCGTCGGCGAAATGATCGGTTCTCCGATTTTAGGAGATCTTTCTGATCTTCTTGGGCGAAGAAAAGTTCTCATTGGAGGATTACTTGGCTCAGTAATCAGCTTTGGAATCTCTGCCATTAGCCTGTGGAATGGCTGGTTTCTAACATTTCTTTTAGGACAAGTTTTAGCGGGGTTTTTCGCAGGCAAACAGGCGCTTGCGCAAGCTGCGATCGCCGAAATCGATACCGGAACAAAAAGCCAAAGACTCGCATTCCTTTCTGTTCTCGGGGGCCTGGCCTGGATCCTGGGACCTTATCTTGGCAGCCTTCTTTTGAAAAAATCCTTTGTAGATAACGGAGGATTCATTTGGCCGAGCCTTTTGGCCAGTGCAGCTTTTGGGCTCTCTCTTTTTTGCACCTATTTTTTCTTTGAAGACCCCTATCGCCCCAATACAAACCATTTTTCGACGACTAAATTCATTCGCGAAATCGGTCAGCTCTACTTTCTTGCTTTCCGCGAACGCCTCTTTGCTTTATTTCTCCTCAACCTACTTGGATGGTATTTAGTGATCGTCTCTATTTCTTATTTCCTCATCCAAAAATTCAATCTCACCCATGCCGAAGTAGCCATTTTCAATAGCTATAGCGCTCTTTGCTTTACATTGGGAGGAATTCTCGGCACTGCATGGATCTTGCATCGCTATCGCGCAAGAAAAATCCTTTTCTGGATGCAAATCCTTGGATCTTTCGGGCTTTTTTCTCTTTTCGGGGCAGAAAAAATTGTAGAGCTCTGGATTTATCTAGCCATCCCAGCCATTACCGAAGCGCTTATTTATCCCGCATACCAAACAATGCTCTCCGATCGCACAAACGACCAAAGCCAAGGCAAGGTTTTTGGATTGATCAATGCTACCAATGGAGCTTGTCAAATGCTCGCAGCATGGGTTTTATCCATTTTCCCATCCAATTTAGTCGGCACTTTGATCCTCTTCTCGGCCGGACTTTTCTTGATCAGCGGGGCCCTTCTCCCTCTGGCCATGCGCAAAAAAGGTCTCGTTAAAATCCGATTGCTGAGCTAAAAATTTTCCAGTCCACAGTTCCGATGATAATTCCGCAAGCGCAAATCTGGCATGCGCGCCAGTTGACTTTTTCTTGATATAGATGCTGTCCCCATAGATTGGAAAAAAGAATCGTTCCAATGGAAAAAAGAGGGAAAATCACAGCATTTTCAAGACCTTTTGCCAGTTCCGTCGCCTGAATCAGAAAAAACGTGCAAAGGCAGTTTGCAACCCCAGCCCCACATCCATAAACCCATTCCCTCAAAGAAACCCTTCTCCGTTCCGAGCTAAAAAAGATCAAAAGCTCGACAATGGTCGCTCCCAGGTAGAGCATTGGCATAAACCATTGACTTTTAATATCTTCTTTAGAAAACAAGGAGCTCGGGAAGTGCAAAAGCATCGCTCGCCATTGATAAATAGCTAAGATCAAAACATGGAGGACGAAAAGAAAAGAGACTAAAATCACCCAAGTTTTTAAATGCTGCATCCCTTGTAACCCCTTTCCTGCCCAAAAAAGGCCAGCCAAAACTAGACAAGATCCAAGCGCATGCCAAATCGTATAGTGAAATCCAAACGCAACACCAAAAATAAGAGCCATGACGATCCCAGGCATAACGGTCGCCGAACTTAAGACTGCAAAAGTGAGACCAGGAGGCCCTTTTTCAAGCGCTTTTCCCAGCACATAAAGCATCAACGCCAAAAAAAGCCCCGTCAGAAGGCCCAAAAACACAATGGAAGGATTGATCGCATAAAACCCAGTTTTTATCGGCCCCATCAAACAGGCGATCAAAGAAGCCACTGCCATTTGGATAACTAAAAAGGCTTTTGTCGTTCCTCCAGAGTCAATGCTTCGCCGCATTAAAAGATTCGATCCCGCAATGAAAAGTGCTGCAAGCAAGGCAGACATCAATCCCATACATCCTCCAATTAAAAAGGGGAAAGCATACTTGTTTTTGGTTAAAAACACAAATCATCGTATAATGAGTGAAATGATGCGTTCTTTGATATTCGCTATATTTTTTGCAGGCGCCCTGGCTGCCGATATCCCAGAAGAAGAGGCTCTTGCCCTGCGCAGAATCGCCGATTTTTGGGAGGAGAGGGAATACCAGATCGCCAAAAACCAAATGGAGTCCTTTCTCGAAGAATTTCCTGAAAGTTCCTATAAAAACACCCTCTCTTCGGCTCTTGGAGATCTATTCCTTCGTGAAAAAAATTATCAAACCGCGCTCAACTATTACGCCCAAATTCAAGATCCTGCGACGATCGATCGAATTTTTTTGCATCGAATGCAGTGCCTTTACCATCTCGAATGGCATGCGACCCTTGCAGATGAATGCGAAGCCTATTTAAAAAAACAGGAGAGCAATCCAGAGCATCGGCTCCAGGCGACCTATCTGCTTGCGATTGCCCTCTATAGCCAAGCCCTAGGTACGGATAAAGATCCTCAAGCCCTTACCGCCTTAGCAGAAAGGGCTAAGCCATTTTTCGAAAATCTTTCCCACTCTGAACTTTCCGAAGAAGTTTCAGGCGCCTTTGCCCACTTGCAGTGCATTTTAAAAAATTACGAAGCCGCATCGAAAATCTACCTGGATTTAGCAAAAAAAACTGATTCTCCCGAAGAACACCTCTTCCAAGCAGCCCTGATTCAATCAAAATACGACCAAACTCTCGCCCTTCAAACTTTTGGTCAATTAGCAAGCCAAGAAAGGGGAATACTTGCAAAAGAAGCAATTTACAACATGCTAGTCCTCCACTTCGACCAAGGCCGCTATGAGGAAATCATCGGGGGCAGAGAAAAATTTGTTCAGTCGGTCCCTTCTGAAAAAGAAGGACTAGCCCATCTTTTTATTGGGCAAAGTTACCTCCAATTGAAAAAATATTCTGAGGCCGCATCGGAGTTCAACGCCTTTCTCCATTCAGATATCCCTGAAGATCGCGTCCGCCCTGCGCTTCTTCACCTTGTGGAAGCCGCCTATCACGCAGATGATTTGCCACTGCTAGATCAGGCCATCGAACGATTGAACAAAACTGACCCAGAAATGCCAAAAGCTCTTTTTAGCCGCGCCCTTCTCCTGAAAAAACAGGAGAAAATCGATGAAGCCACCGCCCAAATCCAATCCCTCCTTTTGGAATTTTCCACGTTCTTCGATCGCCCTCATGCCTCTTTCGAACTCGCGCAGCTTCAGCTTTTAAGCAAAAAGTGGGCCTCTTCACGAGAGGCTGCAATCTCCTTTTTAAAAGAATTTCCCAATCACGAATTATCGGCCTTTGCCTGGCGCGTTCGCCTTTCCGCGGCTTCTGAACTCGAGCAAAAACAAGAGTTTATCTCCGATCTCGAAGAGATGTTGCAAAAAGAAAATCTCTTCTCTTCGACTGAGCGAAACGATTGGCAATTTCATTTGGCAAAAGCTTATTTTGAAAAAGGGGATCAAAAAAAGACCATGGACATCTTAACGCCGCTTCTCGATGCTCCAATATTTCCTCTGCAGGGCAACGCAAATCTTCTCTTTGCCTTTTACGCCCGCGATACTCAAAACGACGAACAAAATTTTTGCCTATGGGCAGAAAAAGCTCTTTCTTTGAATGCGTCCCTTCTTCCTGCTGAACTACAGCATGTCGCATTATTCAATTCCTATCTCAAGCAAAATAAATTCGTGGAAGCCTCCGAGCATCTCTATGCTGCTTTTTTAAAAAATGCCCAACTGCAACCTGTGAACATCTTTTGGCTCGCCGACCAATTTTATAAACGCTATGAAAAAGACCCTTCATTGGCGAAGAAAGCTTTTGAAGTCCTCTCTAAACTTCCTAAAAATTCTCTGCAAGATGCTGAACCATATCTTCTTAAACTAGCAAAACTCCATCGCGATTTAGGAAATGCCTCCGATGCAATCACCATCCTCGAAGGGCTCGATACCCAATATCGCTCCTTGCCTCAAACCGTCTGGGCAAATGAGAAGGAAACAAAAGTGCTGCTCGCCCAGATGTATCGAGCATCTAACGCTTTTGAAAAGGCTGAAAAACTCTTTGATGAAGTCGCCGCTTCCGGCCATTATCGAGACCGCTTTTCCGCTGAGGCTGCCCTGGAGAGCATCCGCATGAAACTCCCCTCTAAAGATCCAGTAGCCTTTGAAAAAGCAGCCGTCTGCCTAAAAAGTCTCGTTTTGCAAAAAAAGTTAGAACATGAGCCTCTTTACCTAGAAGCAGCTCTTGAATACATCGACCTTTTAAGTCAAAAAAATCCAGAAAAAAGGCATGGCCTTCTACAGAAAATAAAGGCCGATTTTGAGTCTCAAGACGACCTTCTCTCCAAAGATTACCATGCAGCTCGCGTAAAATTTCCAGAACAGTCTAAAATCTATCTCGACTATATGCAATATTTGGAAGCAGAGATCCTTTTTGAAGAAAATTTATTGCATACAAAAGCAAAAGAGATTTTGCTGCAAATTAGAAGCGAGGCAAAAGAGCCTCTCCGTTCCAGAGTAGAATCGCTTCTAAAGAATGCTTAAATGCAAAAGCAAAAAAAGATTTTAGTCGCCTCCATCGCCATCTCCCTATCCATTCACATTGGGTTTCTCATTTTTTTGCAAATGCACTCCCTCTGGTTTACCCCTTCTCAGCTCTCTCAACCAAAAGCGCATGCCATTGCCCTGGAAAAAACAAAACGAAACCAAATCCTCAAAGAGAGCTTTGCACTCTGTTCCGTATCCGCCACACCCTCAATGCACTCGCCAAAAACTGAATCAACCTCTTCCCTTTTTGCCTCCCTGCCGATCCACCTTGAAACGCCCCCTGCCCAACAACTTTTCATCCCCCCAATTTCTTTTGAAGAACTACTATCTGCGAACTCTTTCCCCGTTCATTCTTTTCCACTTCCAACGCTCCCCAGTTTCGACCTGCTTGCTGATATTCCAAAAGACCTGGTTATTCCCCCTTCTGATCAACCAACCCTCGCTAAAAGCTTCCATCCACAAACAGAAGCTGTTCCTGTTGCTTCTCAAGAGAAAACATCAGACCTTATCGTTTTGCAAAAAACATCCCTTCCCTCTTCTTCCGTAATCAAAGCTGTTTCTGTAGAAGATTCTGCAAAAATCAGCCTTACTATCCCGATTCCCGCACTTCCAGAAGTCCCTACGCTTGCAGATCTCGAGACAGTCAATCTCTCTAATTTTTTCGATGCTGAGCTGACCTTTTCTCCACGAACGGATGGTCCTGGCTATCTTTTTGCCCTGACCCTCATCCCAAGAGCTAATTTGCAAATCCCGACTATTAGGCAGCACTTTATTTTCCTCGTCGATCGATCAAACTCTATCCAACACGACCGCCTTCTTGCCACAAAAGCCGCCGTCCTTGCAGCAGTCGAAGAACTTGATGAGGGGGATACCTTTAATATCATCGCCTTCGATAGCAAGATAGAAAAACTCTCTCCCTCTCTAATCAGGGCAAAACCTGAGACTCTTGCAAAAACCAGCGAATTTCTAAGCCAAATTCAACTCGGCAGCTTCTTTTCTCCCAGCGACTTATACAGACCTCTTTTTATCTCTATTCCCTCCTATGCGCAAGATGATGAGATTTACACCGCTATCCTTCTTACAGATGGAGAAAGTCTCTCGAAAAAGGGGATGCAAGAGACCCTTGTGCGCGACTGGACTTTGCAAAATCAGGGCCGCCTTTCCCTCTACGCTCTTTCCATGGAAACCGATACGCATCTGGCAACACTCGATGCTACCTGCCATTTCAATAAAGGACGCCTTTCTTATGCAAATAGCCACCGCGGCCTGAAGAGAAAACTTCTAAAACTGACTAAAAATATCAAACATCCCATTGCCAAAAACATCGTGCTTAAGGTCATTGCCAAAAGCTCTAATGCAAAGATTGAGATTTATCCCACTCCTACTCCGCCTATCTATCTCGATCAGCCCTACGTGCTTTTAGGTAGCACCTCTTGTCCCGATGATTTCATCCTCTTTGTACAAGGGAAACTGAAAAATCAATGGCTCAACATCAAAAAAACCATCTCCTTTGTCAATGCAAAAAAAGGAGAAACTTCCTTAAAATCTGAATGGGCCCTTCAAAAAGCTTATCAAAAATATGAAAGGTATGTCCTCGAAGGCGACCAAAAATATTTGGCTGAAGCGAGAAGTCTCCTGGAACCCTTTAACTTACAAACTGCTTTTCGATGAGCCTACGAATCATTGGCGGCCTTTTTGGCGGCCGCATCCTTAAATCCCCAAAAGGCCCACAAACTAGGCCAACCACCTCCCTATTACGAGGTGCAGTCTTCAATATCTCTGCTAGCTGGATCGAAAATGCGAGATTTCTCGACTTATTTGCCGGTAGCGGAGCAATGGGCCTTGAAGCTATTAGCCGCGGAGCGGCTTTTGCCACATTGGTCGAAAAAGACCACCACGCAATCCGATGCATCCGCGAAAACGTCTCTCTTCTCAAAATTGAGCCTCAAGTGCAGGTTCTCGCGCTCGATGCAAGAAGAGCCCTTTCTCAACTAATGAGCCCCTATGATCTTATTTATATCGATCCTCCCTATGAAAAAGAGGTGCCGGAACTGATTGAACTCATTGTGAAGAAAAACCTTCTCGCTCCTCGAGGTCTTTTATTCTTAGAAGAGAGATTCGGCGCCAAACTCCCCGAATTTCTATCTCTTGAGTTAATAGAGAGTCGCCGCTATGGGATCGCCCATCTGCATCAATTGCGCCACTCTGTAGTATAAATTGGGAAGAATTTGGAAGAAAAGCCCGAGCGAGCGGCAGGCCCGCTCGGGTATTTCAGACTATTTGCCTGGAACTTTTGGTTTTTGTGGTTGTGGAGCTTGTGGCTTTTTTTGCTCAGAAGCTTTTGCTGGTGCTGCAGGCTGTGGTTTAACTTGTGCTTTGTTCATTGTTTTTCTCCTAGGTTTGCGATTGGTTGAAATCGCTTTTTCCACTTTACGCCTTTTTCAAAAAAAAAAAAGTTATTTTTGTTAAATTGCATCCAACCTATTAAAAATCAACGAGCAGCGCCACGAACTAACTTCCCATCTTCATAATAAGAAACGGTAAATCGTCCATTTTTATCGTATTTTTTCTTCTCTCCATTCGCCTTGTCTAAGGCAAATTTTTGCAGCAGATAGGGACTTCCATCTTCATAGTATTTATTGAAAAATCCATGCCTTAACCCATTTTGATATTCGCCTTCGAAAACAAGGACCTTCTCTCTACTCCAGCTCTGTGAAAGGCCATTTAAAAGATCCTCTTGGTAGAAGCAAATAGAGGCGATCGATCCATCTTCATGATAGCTTCTCTCTTCGCCTTCTTTTTGATTGGAGATATAGGATGTTTCACGAATAACTTTTCCATCTGAAGAATATTGAACCATTAGACCATCTAACTGATCATTTTCAAATTCCAAGGTCGTTTTCAATTTTCCATCTGGGTCATACAATGAAGCCTTTCCTTCCTTGACGCCAGCTACATAAGGCATTTCTGCAATTTTAATACCTTGCGCATTGAATTCTATTACAGACCCTTGCACTCGATCGTTCTCGTAGTTAGCCTGTAATGCTTTGAATTTTTCTCCCTTTTGATTGGGAGCAAAATAGACTTCATGAAGACCATTTTTCAAATTGTTATGATATGTGAAGACAACCTCACGCCCGTCTTGTCCCTTTTGAAAATATCGACCTTCTAACTTGCCCTTAGCATAATTGCTCTCTTCAATCAAACTGCCATCGAGGGTCAAAGCTTTTTTTGTTCCATTGAGACTTCCGTGCTCATAAGAGGCGATTGTCTGCATTGCTCCATTTTCATAAAACGTCTTTTGCTCTCCATGCAAAGCTCCAGCTTCATCATAATGGAAAACGCGAGCAATGCAATTTTTGGGGAAATACTCGAAATGTTCGCCCACTGGCTTCCCTTCTTTGAAATGCTGCAAAGAGGCGATCGCTCCATCAGGATACCAAGCGGTCATATCTCCCTCACTCTGATCCTGGTGATAATATGCGATCCGCTCCTTGGTGCCATTTTCATGATACCACTCTTGCTTTCCCTCTTTTTTTCCATTTTCAAACACGAATCTGGAACGGAGCTGATCTTTTTTCCACCAAGTTTGCACAACGCCTTCAGGAAGGTCTTTTTTGTAATTAGCTTCTAGAATCAAATGCCCTTTGTCATTCCACTCTCGATGCCATCCTTCTTTTAGGCCAAAGGCATATTCTGCTCTTACACGAAGCTGTCCATTATCATGCCACTCTGAGATCACTCCATCTGGATGGTCAGCTTGGTAATACCCTTCGGTTTTTGGGTTACCATTTGGATACCATTCAGCTAACACCCCTTCTCTTAATCCTTCGGCGAAATTAATTTTTGAAAGTAAAACGCCTTTGTCGTTCCATTCGCGGTGTAATCCATCTCTTTTATTATCTTTATAGCTGGTGATAATCTTGATTTTCCCAGATGGATAATATTCTTTTTGAGTTCCTTCGTGATTGCCAAGCGCATAGTTGTATTCTGCCCTTACCTGGCCATCAGCATACCATTCCATGTACGCACCATGAAGTTTCTCTCCTTTCGTAGAATATTCGCGAAACTTCTGCCCTTGGTCATCAAATTCGAGGGTGGACTTTGATGAGTTCCCTTCTTTATCGAACTCTGCGCGAAAAGCGACTGCCCCATTGGGATGGTTTCGCCAATGTTTACCACTTGGCTTGCCATCGACATAAAGACCTTCCCCAAGAACAATGCCGTCTTCTCCAAATGTCACCTCTTTGCCGCTCTTAACCCCGTTTTTGAACTGAACGCGGTAAGCCTCTTTGCCATTTGGATGATATCGACTATGAGTTCCGACCGGTTTTCCATCGCGAAAGTCGAGCACCTCGCGAACATTGCGCTGCTCATCATAGACGGTTAGAGCCGGAACCTTTCCGTCTCCGTGTGCCTGTCCATTGACAAATTGACGCTGGGAGCGCAAAACACCACTTGGATACCATTCCATGGCCTTCCCATGCATCTTTCCCTTGACGTAAGGGATTAAGGCAGCCTTCCCGCCTTCTTTATAGTATTGGATAAAATCGCCATTCGGCTCGTTATTCGAATAAGCCGTTTCTTCCTTGAGCTCTCCCTCTTCGTAAAATCCTTGGCTCTTCTCTTCTCGCTTCCCGTGCACAAAATGCTCTATAACTGCAAGCTTTCCATCGGCATAAAACTGACGAGACTCTCCATGCAGATAGCCGCGATCAAAGGTACCTGCTCTTATGAGTATTCCTTCATTATTAAAATCGACTCTCGCTCCGTGTGGCACAACATTTGCCTTCCACTCTTTTGCTGCAGCCGATTCAGCATCTACCATTGCCACATCCATTTCTGTTTGAATGGATGAGTTCTCGTAGAACATGATCTGTTTGACCGGCGCCTCTGTCCCATCGATCAGCGGTTGAAAAAAGAGAACGATCTGCGGAGTGCCGCTAGGATAGGACTTTACAATTTGCCCGCGCCAATTCGGTTCGCGAGGCTTAAGAGCAATTTGCAATTGCGGAACGTTCGGCGCTGCGGCCGTGCATAGAGAATATACAACGAGTGAAAGAACTAAAAAAATCTTTTTCATAGGCTCTTTGGGAGGTGTTAGTTAGTCTATAAATGTAATGAAAAACTTAAATTCGAGCAAGCTAGGACTCCTTGATTTCCGAGGAGTGGAGCGGAATAATGGGAGACTCTTCCTGCCTATAAAAGAATTCGGGAAATCTGAGTTCCCATTTTTGGGGACCATTGGAGAGTTTCAAAAGGCCTTTTGGCCCGACAAACCCGCTCGAAAAAAAATCGACGGCAAATTCTTGAACAGGTTTTTGGTCAAAACATATCTTTACAGCTGAAAAAGAGGGGAGCGGATAGATTAGATCTGGATCTTCCCGACAAATAAGACGCATATTCCAACCCTCTTTTGATTCCTTTATCACCAGCTGAAAGTCCATTTTTGTATTGATCGAAAGGCTGCGAGCCGAAACAAGAATATGGCTTAGGCGATTGATGTCGGAATCGAATCGTTTTCTTTCAACCATTCGGTTTAAGCGCCAAAAAAGCGCACCCGATGCAATTGCAAGCAAGGCTATCCCAATCATCACCTCAAAAAGAGTAAAACAGTACTTACTTACTCGGATAGGTTCTTATCCTGTACGTTGCGCGAAGTGATGAGAAAATCCTTTTTAGAAGAACTTGCTTTAATCTGAAACGGCTCATTCCAGCCATCTTTCAGAAGATTATCGGGATTTTTAGCCAATCCCATATCTAAAAGTACTGTTTTTGGATCTCTTAAAATTTCATCTATTTTCTTGCCTTCAGAAAGAGCCAAAAGAAGCATGTCGTGGAGCTGTTCCATGGCTTGTTCTGTCCGGAATCGCTTCCCTTTATCAAGAGACCCTTTCATATTGTATCCAATGACTCCCGTAATAAGGGTAATCAAGCAGATCACAATCATAATTTCCAGTAAGGTCAACACTCTTTTTTGTCTTTTCATATTGGCTCCATCATGAATTTGCAAACGAGCTTACATCAGTTAAAGGCAAAAGAACAGAAAGAAGGACAAACCCCACAATAACCCCTAAAAATAAGAGAAGGACCGGTTGTGCCACTGTCGAAAAAAAGGTTAAGCTCTTTTCTAAATCTTCTTCATAAATTTCAGCGATCTGGCGCATCATCCCATCGAGATTTCCCCCTTTTTCTGCAATTCCGAGCATACGTGGCACTAAAGGAGGAATTAAATCATGGCCTGAAAATTGTTCAAAAATCGGAGCTCCATGAGAAATCGATTCTTCTGCTTTTTGAATAATCTTTTCTAAGGGAGGATGGCCCATAGTACTTCTGGCCTCTGAAAAAGCGACAACAATAGGAACTCCTCCATTGAGAAGCGTCGCTGCGGCGCGAAAAAAACGAATGAGGGCCACTTTGGCAAAAAACTTGTTTAAGACAGGGATTCGCAAAATGGATTGATAAGCAGTCTGCCTCCATTCAGGCCTTGTCCAAAGAGTCGATAAGCCCGCCAAAAATAAAATAAAAAATCCGAGAATAAAAAACTTAGCTTGCCGCACAAAGGTACTCACAGAAAAAACAATGTTCGTAAATGGATGAAGATCTCTTCCTTCAAATAGCTCCTGAAGAGAAGGAACGACATAAAAAAGGAGCGCCCCAAGAACAAAAAGGCAAAAACCAAAAAGTAAAGATGGGTACAGCAAAGCATTAATCAATTGTTTGAGCACTTGGGCGCGCTTAGAAAGCAATAGGGAGAGTTCTTCGAGAGCCTCTTGCAAACGGCCCGTTTTTTCTGCATTTCCAATCATAGCCACATAAAGAAGATCGAACGTCTTGGCGTGGCAAGCGAGTGTAGAGGAAAACGAACGTCCCGCCCTTACCTGCTCGCAAAGATCTAAAAGAAGCTTTTGCCCGCTTGATCCTCGGTATTTTTCTTCCATCGCCAAGAGTGACTCATAAAGAGGAAGCCCCGCCTTCAAGAGACGAAAAAGTTCCCGCGTAAAATTCAATACATCTGCTCTTTTTAGAAGAGGCTTTACTCTTTGCATTGAGAGGGGTTTAATCGCAGTGAGAAAAACAGACTGCTTATAAAGCTTTTGTTTTGCTTCAGTAAGGCTTTCAGCATCGACCATTCCTCCCATTTTTTTTCCTAAGGAGTCAAGAGCTTCATACTGAAATAGGGCCATCTTCACCTCCCTCTTCCGAAATGCGAGTCACTCGAAGGATTTCGGCGCTGGTCGTAACCCCATTTAATACAAGCTGGATGCCGCGAGAAAATAAGCTAACCATCTCTTGATCAAGAGCCGTCCTTCGAAGCTCTTCTGAATCCTGACTTTTTAAAACTTGCGTTTTCATGCGGGAAGTCATCGACATGAGTTCATAAAGCCCCACGCGCCCTCTATACCCTGAATGAAAACAGCGATCGCATCCCACCCCTCGATGCAATTGGCCGCCATGTAGATCCGTTTTTTTCAGATTCAATTCAGAAAGCTCTTCCTTGGATGGAATATAAGAAGTTTTACAATCAGGGCAAATGCGCCGAACAAGGCGCTGTGCAACAACACCTAGAATAGAAGAAGCAAGAAGATAGGGCTCTATCCCCATATCTGCCAAACGGGTAAGCGCAGACGGCGCATCATTTGTATGCAAGGTACTTAAGACGAGATGCCCGGTCAAAGAAGCTTGAATCGCAATTTCTGCTGTTTCTCGATCCCGAATTTCTCCAATCATGATCACATCTGGATCTTGCCGTAAGATATGCCGAAGCCCTTTTGCAAAATCGAGCTCAATCTTGGGATTTACATTCATTTGTGAAATCCCTTTAAGCTTATACTCCACGGGATCTTCAATCGTCATGATATTCATATCAGAGGCGTTGATTTCTGAAATCGCACTATAAAGTGTAGTTGTTTTTCCGCTACCTGTTGGGCCAGTGACAAGAACGATTCCTTCTGGCATTTGGATCAGCTTATGCATCCCCTGCAATGTTTTTTCATCCATTCCGATCTGCTCAAGACCAAGAACAACATTTCCCTTATCTAAAATACGAAGAACGATCCGCTCACCATGCACAACGGGAAGCGTGCTAACGCGAAAGTCAATCTCGCGCCCTCCATGATGAAGCTTGATTCTCCCGTCTTGTGGCAATCGATGTTCAGCAATATCCATTTTTGCCATCACTTTGATCCTCGTTGAGAGCTGGGATTCTAAACCTTTCGGAGGATTATGCCGCTGATGGAGGACTCCATCAATGCGATAGCGAATAGAAAGCCCTTCTTCAGCTGGTTCGAAATGGATATCTGAAGCGCCCTGGCCAATCGCTTCCAAAAGGATGGCATTGATCATTCGGATGATCGGATTTTCCTCTTTGATTTCTAAAAGATCATAACTATCAATCGATTCTATATCAGCTAAGGGAGAACGTTCCGTATCTGTGAATAGTTTCCCAGCAGCGCCCTCTTTTTGCCGATAACAATGTTCTATCGCCGGCTCAATGGAAGAAAGAGGCGAGCACACAAATTTTAGCGGCTTTTGCAAAAATAGGCGCAATTCCTCAATTGCCTCTAAATCCAGAGGGTTTGAGAGCGCAACGACCCATTCATTCGCAGTTTCTTCAATGGGGATCATTTTTTTTTGCTTGGCTAATGCATAAGGGATAACCGCAATGCGCTCCCGAATGAGCTGACATTGACTGAGGTCATCCATGACCGATAAACCGAATTTTTCCGCAAGTTGCTTCATGATTAATACATATCAAAGAGCATTTTCAGGCTGCTTTCAAAGATGTTAGCCCTCTCATTATCCTTTGCCTCATCGATCTTTGCCAAGAATTCCGGAATATCTCCAGCTCGTTTTATATATTCACTTTGTCTTAGCTGCCGCAGATCATCGACCGGATCTCGGATAATGTGAGGGGTAATGAAAATAAACATCTCTGTATTGATATCTGTGATCTTTGTCGCTCCGAATAATTTCCCAAATCCTGGTAGATCTCCCAAGAAGGGAATTTTTTCCCGACTATCTTCTTCTATCTTCTGACGAAGGCCTCCGAGAATGACCGTCTCTCCATCTGCCACACAAACTTGGTTTTCAACATGCCGACGAGTAACAGGAGGGCGATCATTGGCCGACATTCGGGTTGTGTCAAATTCGAGATTTGTCTGCAGGGAAACAAATCCGGGATGCCCTACATTTTCGGTATCCTCAGGATCTGCAAGATGAATCGTCGGAGTAAGAAGAATCGTAATCCCGAACTGAGCGCGCGTATATGACTGCTCTAACGTTACACCCGCCTGCGTATTGAGCTGAATAGCTCCATTATTGATCGAAATTTCATCGACAATCGACACGGTTGCCTGCGTTTGATTAATCGCCAAAACAGAAGGGTTTGCATTGATCCGGACGTCATCTTGCGCAAGCAGAAAATTGTAGACCAAATTCACTGCTGGAGTTGAGCTCTTATTCTTGCTGAATAAGAAACTCATGATCCCCTTATCCGGAGCTGCGTTGCTCGTATTGAATGAAAACGCCTCTTGCTTGCGTCCACTGGCATTTGCTCCAAACTGAAGAAGGTTGATCCCAACTTGCTTTCGGTCTGTCAATTTTTTTTCCACCAAAAGCACATCGAGTTGAACCATCCGTTTTGGAACATCAAGTTTTTTCAAAAGAGCTTTAATTTTCGGCAATTCCTCTCGCTTTACAACCATGAGAACTGAGGTCGATTTTGTGTCGACAATGAAATTGGCAAAGGTAGATTGAGAAGGCTTTTCAATTGTACCTGGTTGGATAAAAGGGGCCTGTGCGGGCAAAGTCGGGTTATATGCACTATTCGGAGGAGGGAAGATCTGAGCTCCATTTGGCTCTTGCGGCGGCGTTGGCGGAGGCAATACTGCTGGAGGAGCTTCGACTTTCCTTTCAAAATTCGAACCTGTAAGAGAATCGTACACCTTGCCAAGAACTTCGGCGATATCTTGCGGATCAGAATGCTTGCAGGCATACCAATAGATGACCTTTTCGCCTGGATCTTCTAACTGACTCTCTAGATCTTGTAAAATGCGCAGCCCTCGATCGACAGTATCAGCCTCTCCCACTAGAACCAATCCTTGAGGCAACATTAAAGAAATTAGCTCATCCGCCCCAGAAGGATAAAAGGTAGGTCTACTTCTGCTCGCCGCATCGGAAAAGACTGCTTTTAATACTTTTTCTGCTTCTACTGACTGGATTTTGGCCAGGGGAATAACGCGAACAACTTTGCCCCCATTTTTTTCCCAGATCGCATGATAAAGCCCAAGAAGCTTATCTACAGTTTCTTTTGTCGAAACAATGACGACTTTAGATCCAATTGCTTGGATGGTTGTCTGCTTTGGATCTGAAAACCTCTCAAAAAAACTTTGAATAGACTTGAGTTGTTCTGGCGGAGGGGAAAACACAAAGAAAATTCGGGTATGGTTGGCAAAAAGCTCCAATTTATCTTCTCGATCGACAATTCCTTCGATTGCTGAAGGATCGAGTTTTAAAATGTAAAGCTGCTTTACATATGCATTGATCTTCTTCACGCCCACGCCGTTATGCGCTAAAATAGCCTCGATCATCTCACTCCAAGATTCTCTTGGTAGAGGAATGCTCGTATAAAGGCTGATCTTCATCGAAGCAAGTTCTGGGGGGACTGTATATAGATAATCGCTTGTCCCGTACTCCATGACAAGCTGAGAGATCGTCGTCTCTCCGATATCCCAAAGCGCATATGGATCTCCCTCAGCCTCTTTGACTGATGTCGTGCGCCAATTTTCTTCTAATGATGAGATCTCTTCTTTCAAAAGGCGAACTTCACTGAGCAATTGCTCAAATTCGCTCTCAGGCGCATTAGTTCTACTCAAAGATTGAGCCGCACTGAATTTTTCGCGAATCTTTCCCTTGAGCTCGCTAAGAACTGTATTAAAATGGGCAGCGCCTTCCGAGTCCATCTCTGCAAAACCAGAAAGAGCAAATAAAGCCAGTAGTAAAAGAAACCGCTTCATCGTTTTTTCCCAGTTCCTTTTTGCAATGACGGCTTTTGAACATATTCAATAGGAACTACTTGAGAACGACCTGCTGAAAAATAATGGCCCATAATACTTTTTGTCGCCGCCTTAGCCTCAATGCGATCGAGAACAAAGATTTCTCCTGAAAGCTTTCCTTCTAGAAAAGCAGCTTTTTCTTCTTTTTTTCGCAAAAGTCTCCACTTTCCCTGAGTTTTCAAAACCCAGTCATTGGGGCGAAGGATGAGGCATTGCTTATCGAACATGCAACTCACTTGTTTCTCGGAACGAACGCGAAGTTGCGTAAAAAGCTCTTCTCCGCGCATTTTCAGGGGGGCAAGAGCCGCAAAAGGCAATTTTATCCGCATGTGCGATGTTCCTTCCCAGCCTTCAATCTCAACACTTTGTGGAGAAGTTGACTTCAAATGTGCCACTGGAAGCCCCTCTACTTCACTAGATGTGCTTATTTTTTGCCATCTCTTTTCCTTGAATACAAGCCAGTCTTTTAAGGAACAGTCCATGAGGTCCGCTTTAGAGGCTGGACCTACCTCAAGCCGGTGAATCGTTTCGCCTCCAGCGTATTTCTCAATGAATAGGTCGTGACCCCACACCCGCGCCTCCCCCAATTCGCGAAAAGGAGAGCCTTCGGGAAATTCTTCAATGGATTGAATCGGAGTTTCCTGCAGGGGAGATGTCCAATTTGCGCTTACAACCTTCTCTCCTTCAGGCGTTTCATAAAATAATATCGCCGAGATCTCATCTGCGGAAAGAGCTGAACAGTTCAACCAAAAACGAGAGGATCTATCAGAAAACTGCAAAATACCGCTAGAAAACTCAAAATCTAACTTCGCAGGAAGTTCAACCCTTTTTATTTGTTTGCTTTGTGTCAAACGAATCATCAGCCTCGACCCCTTCACTTTCGAATCGGGGCGGGGAGGGTCGACAGAAAAAGAAATCTGTTCTTTCGCATTTCCAATGGAAAGAGCAGAAAAATCGTTTGAGAGCGCCAATTTCAAGTCAAGCCGAGGACAATGAACTTCTATAGGACTCTGATTCAAAGAGGTAAGGAAAGATGGATCTGGAGCTTTTGGAAATGTCATCAGCAAAAAAACAGACGGCAACATACTGAATATCAACGTCACAAGACCGAGCCCTATCATTCGCTTAAGATCTAATTTCATGACTGATTGCAAGACGCACTCTTTTCCATTGTGAAAACCAGGAGTTTATGGAATTCCGAAAAAAAAGGGAAATCAAGAAAATCAGAATGGAAGATTATTTTAAGACAAACCGTTCTTTCTAAAAAAAGAAAATCATTGCAAATAATCGAAACAAACTATTAAATGATAATTAAGAGCGGTTGAGAGGACTGAGGAGAATATTTATGGCTAAGAACAAATTTACAGAAAAATTAAAAGAGGGCGTTTCGGTTCACGAGATCGAACATTTTGCCCGCAAGTACACATTGGAAGTATTTACAGTTACGGCCCTTGTAATCGGCGCGATCTCAAGCGCTTTTGATTTTTTTACAGGACCAAAATTTACAATCTTCCTTTTTACACTGGGAGCGATTCTGGGAATTTTCTTCCCGTCCCCAATAGAAAGGGGGATCAAGCGACTTTCTTCCTTTTTTTATAAGCAAGAAAAAATCACCCAAATCATCGTTGGGGCAATGGAGACCATCGTCGCCATTTTTATCCCCTTCGTTTTATTTGGCATTCTTGGACTTCTGGCAGGGACAGCGTATCACTACTATGCTCGAATTGCTGAAAGACATGAAGGGAATCCTAGCTCCCATACACGCCAAGGTCCTTCAGACGAAGAGCATTAATCAACGAACGATTGACCGCTCTCGTTGAGAAATAAAGTTCGAAAGGGAAAGGCTATTTTTCCCAAAGCTTGCTCCAAAATTTGCTTCGAGCAGCTGAGCCGCAACCGAGTCCTCTTGCATATCGAGGAGAGCTTTCAGTTCTTCCCAGGCTGAAAGTTCTCCCGGTAAGTTTCCCACCTGTTTTTGCAATAAGGCAATTCGCAATAAATTAGAGGCGTATAGCGTAGATCCACCTTGTAAACTTCTGCCTTTCAAAATTTTTGCCTTACCGTCTTTTTCCATTAATTCTTTCAATGCGACAGAGGCTTCTAATGCTTTTTGAAATTCTTTTTTCTCAATGTTTAGGCTTGTTTCTGCGTAAGAGGCGTGAAACGGCGATATTTTTCTCAAACGCTCGATGCATTGTTTAGCCAAGCGCCCTTCCGGCTCTATTTCTCCTGCTGAAAGCAACGTTTGCACAATTTCAGCTTCTTTTGCCCTTTCCAATCCCGCAATCTTTCTCAAACCCTCTAACATCTCTGCTTTTAAACGTTGATCCAATGGATTTTTCTTCCAAAGCTCGAATGTTTTTTTCGCCTGATTTGAATCTTCTGCATCCGGACCTGAAGTGAGGTAACCGATGAAAAGCACAAAAAAGCCTAAAGTCACAGCAATATAACTATGAACTTTCCTCTTGTAGAAGAAATAAAATTGCAAAATGCGTTCTTTCAATCCAAATTCCATCTTCGTTACAACTTCTTCTTTCGTCATAGTCACCTCAATATTGGCGCAGTATAATTAGAATCTTAATTTGCGGATAGGACCTTTCGATAAATTTCTTCCATCCCGTCGAGGGTTTGCTTCAAAGTAAACCTCTCAAGCACTAGATCTTGAGCCTTCTGCCCAAGTTTGGCAGCAAAGACAGGATCTGCCTTTAAAAGGAGAACTGCCTTTGCCACAGCCTCTGGCTGAAAAATAGGCACTTCAATTCCCGAGATGTTGTCTAAACATACTTCGGAAAGCCCCCCCGTTGGGGTGGCAATGAGCGGCTTTTTCAAATAGGCCGCCTGCAAAATCGCCTGAGAAACTCCTTCATTTGCAGTGCTTAAAAGCAAAAAAACGTCGAGAGCAGCAAGAGCTGGAAATGGATTTTCCAAATGTCCTGTAAAATGAACAATCCCATCTAGCCTTAAGAGAGATGCCAACTGGCGGTATTTTCCCTCATGGCCTCCGCCGATAATCACCCACTTTAAATCTTTCTCATCTCTTAAAAGATCTGCCGCTTTTAAGAAAACTTCGATCCCCTTCCATGAGCGCATAAAACAGGCAGTTCCGGCTAAAAAGCATGTTGAATCAAGGTTCATCACTTGACGAAATTGAGATGCCTCTTCTTGGCGGATGAGAATTTTTTCTATATCTACGCCAGTGGCGATAGAGCGAAAATAGGTTGTATCTCTCCTCGACTGCTTTGCGATCGGATCGATGATCGCTTTACATGTCGTAACCACAAAATCGGCCAGCCATCCGTAAACAAATCGACTGTTCCATCCCTTCTTCACAGCGGTCGACAAATGGCGCGTCCGGACAATTTTTTTTCTGCTAAGCCTTCCGGCTATCCCACCAAGCCACGAATCGAGCGAGGAATGAGTATTTAAAAGTTGAATCTTATGTTTTGCGATAATGCGAAGGAGGCGAAAAAGAGAGAAAGGCCAAGCAATCCGTTTAAAATTTACCTCGTAAACGATAAATCCTTCCTTTACTGCCTTCTGGCCTAAAATAGCACCCGGCATCACAGCAAAAAACACCGCATAACCTCGCTGGCGCATCCCTTCCGACTCCCGCAAGATCCGAATTTCCTGCCCACCCCAGCCTGTCGAAGCTTCTAAATGAAGAATATTCATGAAAAGCATAATACAACCAACGCCTGAAAAAGAGAAAGATCCGAATAAAAATTTGACTTGATCCTATCGGCACCCCTGCGCTTAATTATTTCTTAAACTCATAATTGCGAATTATTTCTCTACGTCCTATACTCTTCGGTAGAGACTTCAATAAAAACAAGAAATTCAGAGAATCGACACGATGACATACCTCAAAGATTTTCGAGAGAGAATTCACAACAACGACTACCCCGGTTTTTTAAAAATTTGGGAAGAGTATTGCTACGGCGATCAGCCCGATGGCGAAGAAATCATCGCTGTGTTAGAGAGCATCCGATCTTCTGAACTGGCCAAACCTTTTGGCATTCAAGTCGAGCGGATTTTACCCCTTTGGCGCGAATTGAAAGATTCTCAGCATGTAAATGACGTTCTCCGCCTTATCCTTGATCTACAGACGACAAATAGCGAAGGCCTTGCTGAACTGACCACAGAGTACTTGAAAAATCAATATGCGAACGATCCTTTGCTTTTGGAAAAATTCCGGCTCATTGGCCTGAGAACCAGAGATAAATTTCAGTCGGCAATTCGCAATTTTGAACTGCTCTCCCACTTCAAAAAAGGCAATTTTGTCTTCCATACTGCCGGATGGGGAACAGGAGAGATCCTCGATGTATCTCTTTTACGCGAAGAGGCTACGGTTGAATTCGAGTACGTTCTCGGGTCTCAACATGTCTCCTTTGAAAAAGCGTTCAAGACTTTGATTCCACTCGCAGAGAACCACTTCTATTCACGCCGCTTTGGCAATGCAGACGCCCTGGAAAAAGAAGCGAGGGAAGAACCAGGAGAAATCATTCGCCTTTTACTTCGAGATTTGGGCCCCAAAACCGCTGCTGAAATCAAAGAAGAGCTATGCGATCTCGTCATCCCTGGCGCCGATTGGAATCGTTGGTGGCAGACAGCTCGATCAAAAATCAAGAAAGATACAAAAATCGAATCTCCCAAAGAGCTGAAAGATCCTTTCCGCTTAAGAACGGAAGATGTCCCACATGAAGTCGCTTTACATAAAGCCTTGGAGACCAAGCCTGGCATCCACGCTACGATCCAGTTGGTGTATGCTTTTTTACGCGATTTCCCAGAAACCTTGAAAAATCATGAATTTCGCACTTCCTTAGAAACGCGAATGAAAGAAATCTTAGCACAGGAACAGCTCAATAATGGCCAAAAGCTTCAAATTCTTTTTTTTCTCGAAGATTTAGGCACGCCCAAAATTTTGCAAGAAATCAAAGAATTGATCGAACAAATGCCACTGATTACAGATACCGTCCGCGGAATCGAGGTCATGGCCTTTCAAAAGCGAACGCTGCAACACATTCGGAAACAGCGCAAAGACTGGAAAGAGACCTACTTAGATCTTTTCTTTGGAGTTGAATCGAACCTGCTACGAGATTTTATTTTAGGCGAGCTGGATACTCCAGAGACAAAGGGCGATTTAAAGCAAAAACTCAGCGCGCTTTTAATCCACCCTCTTTCTTATCCTGACGTCTTTGTCTGGTATTTTCAGAAAATCATCTCCCCAAAAGCAACTGTTCCCTTTGCTGACCCTGCTGGGAAAAATGACTTTTTCGAAGGGCTTCTGATCCTCCTTGATCACCTTGAACAAAAGCCACAATATCGAGATCTTGCGAAAAAAATTCTCTCGATGATCACAGCAAATCGATATAAGATCGTTCGCGAAATCATGCAGCATTCTAGCCAAGAAGAGGTCAAAGAATATCTCCTTCTAGCCACAAAATGCGCATCGATGACAGATCACGACATTAAAATTCTTCATTCGCTAGGTGAAGTCGTCCACCCGGCCCTTGCCCGTCTTCGCAAGGAAAAAGACCACTCGACAACAGAGGACAATGTTTTCTGGACCACGCAAGAAGGGTATCAAAGAGCCCAACTTCGGATTCAGCAAATTGCCACCGTCGAAACAGTCCACAACGCAAAAGAAATCGAAACTGCCCGCTCCCATGGAGATCTCCGGGAAAATGCAGAGTTTAAGGCCGCTTTAGAACGACGCGATCGCCTTCAATCGGAATTGAAGTTTTTATCCGATCAGATAGCGCGCGCGAGAATCCTAATGCCAGAAGACGTCTCAATCGATGAGGCAGGCATCGGTTCTGTCGTTTATTGCCGCGATTCTAAAGGTGAGCATGTCCGATACACCCTTCTTGGGCCTTGGGATGCCGATCCAGAAAAAAGAATTCTCTCACTCCAATCAAAACTTGCGCAATCGATAAAAGGGCGCTCCATTGGAGAAAAGTTTGAATTCCAAGGAGAGACCTTTACAATCACAGAGATCAACAATTACTTTGATCAGAAAAAGTAAACGCTTTATCGTAAGGGAGGAAGTTTTTTATGAAAAAAGAATATACGCCTCCCGCTATGATTGAACTCGTTATCGCGAGTACTAACGTCCATAAAATCAGAGAATTCAAGGCGATGCTTAAAGCTAACACTCGCTTTGATGTACGCAGCCTGCGCGATTTTCCCGACTACGTGCCATTACCAGAAGCTGGAGGGACATTTGAAGAAAACGCTGTCTCAAAAGCTGTGCACGCTGCCGCTACCTTAAAGCGCTGGGTGATTGCTGACGATTCCGGGCTCATTGTTCCTAACCTAGGAGGAGCTCCCGGCGTCTATTCTGCCCGCTTTGCTGGCAATGACGCCACCGATGTAGACAATCGAAAAAAGCTTCTCGAAAAAATGCATCATCTGCTCGATGAAGATCGCCATGCCTACTTTGAATGCTGTATCGCTCTTGCTTCCCCTTCCGGTATTAAAAAATGCGTCCGCGGAATTTGCGAAGGAACCCTTCTTGTAGCTGAAAAAGGTGGAGGGGGCTTCGGCTATGACCCTCTTTTCATAAAACATGGGTATAATAAAACTTTTGCAGAGCTTGAAGAGGCGACGAAAAACCGCATTTCACACCGCCGAAAAGCGCTCGACAAGTTGGTCTCTTCCTTAGAATCAATTTTGGAAGAGATTTGTACTTTTTAATCGATGGATACAATCTCCTTTTTAGCTGGATCGAGGGCAAAGAATCGATCGAAAAAAAAAGAGAACATCTCGTGAATTGGATTCAACGAGAATTCAAGGATATGCATCTTCACGGAATCATCGTATTTGACGGTGCTCATAAAAGTGATGAAGAAAGCGGCCTCTCCTATCCAAGCCCAATGGAACTTGCCTTTACTCCTAAAGGACAAAGCGCAGACGAAAATATTCTCGATCGAGTAGAGATGCTCTCTAATCGTAAAAATGCAACTGTCGTCACCAATGATCAAGGCCTTAAAAGACAAGCAGGCGCTTTTGGCGCTAAAACCATGTCCAATGATGCCTTTCTCAAATGGCTCTTAAAACGGGCGAGCAAGAAAAAAGCGAAACGTCTTCCCGCAAAAGATTCTCCACAACAAATCGAACGCCTAACAAAAATTTTTGAAGAGAAGCTAAAAAAGGATGACTTCGAAGACTGGATCTAGCTGTTATTCGCTCTCTGCGCCGACAATGGATAGATCTTGCGAAAGTTCCGCTTCAGCCCAAGGAAATTCGTAAATAGCACGTAGAGATTCTGCTGTAGAAGAGGCGCGGTTGATTTGAACCCGCAGAGCCTTGACTCCTATAAGTCGCTTTAAATACCAACACCCAACTCGGCGCATGTCGAGAAGAGCTCGCCGCTCCGGTTGATAGCGAATGATCAAATCGAAATGCTCAAGAAGAGCTTCACGTATTGCCATAACGCCGCGCGTCTGTATCGGCAATCCATCGCGATGGCGGAGAATGTCCTCCACAATCCAAGGGTGGCCCATAGCTCCACGAGCAACCAAAACCGCATCGCATCCAGTCCATTGAAACATCTTTTCAGCGCTTTCTGCGCTAAATACGTCTCCATTGCCGATGACTAAAATATTCTTAGCCGCTTGTTTGCAATCCCGAATATGATCCCAATTCGCCGGCCCTTTATATGCCTGGGCTCGAGTTCGCCCATGAACCGTAATGGCCTTGGCGCCGGCTTTTTCTGCAATTTGAGTAATTGTTGCCGCATTGATATGTTCTTCGTCCCATCCCGCTCGAATTTTAACCGTCACTGGAATTTTAACGGCGGAGATCATTTCTGAAAGCATTTCTCCAATGAGATTAGGAGTGCGAAGCATCCCAGACCCGCTACCGTCTTTAGTGACCTTATCTACTGGACAACCACAATTTAAATCCAAAACATCGAACCCTAAATCCTCTATGATTCGCGCCGCTGTTTTTGCAAGCCCCGGCTTGCTCCCGCAAAGCTGCGCCCCAATGGGGTGCATGTCAATGGTATAATCGAGAAGCCGATAGGTCCCCGGATCATGCCGAACTAAGGCGTCCATTTTAACCATTTCGCAATAGACAATACCAGGCCGCCATCGACAAGCCATTTGCCGATACGGCAAATCAGAGCATCCGGCAAGAGGGGCATAAAGGACATTGTTGGGCAGAGCGGCTGAGCCGACTTGAAAGACCTTTTTCATCCTATCACAAAACGCAAGACGATGATTTCAAGCAAACGAAGGGCGAAAAAGGCAAGGAGAGGACTAATATCGACCACCCCTCCCAATGGGGGGAGGATCCGGCGGAAAATATTCAAATAAGGGTCAGTACAAAACGAGATGAACCGAACAACATGATGGCGATGCCATGCAGGGAACCACGAAATAGCAATGCGGATAAACAAAAGGAAGGTATAGCAATAGAAAAACAATTGAATAACGTTTGCAAGATAATGTCTGATCATACGCAGGTATTTTAAGGGAATCGAGGATTTGACTCAAGAGCTGAAGAAGTCCTAAAATAAAAACTTTCATCGATTCTAAATGGCTTTTCTCGAAGGAAATCGGTACAATAAGCGAACTATGCAAATACTCGGCATTCATTTCGATCGACCTTATATACGATGTGCAGGCCTTGAAATTAAACGGAAAAAGAGCACTATCCAATGCCTAAAATCACTTGCCGCGGGCAATGTAAAGCCGCTTTACATTGCAAATTGGAAAGGCTCGATTGCTACCGGATTATCTACGATGGCCCGGCCCCTTGATTTTAAAATTTCCTCTGCAAAACACATCGAACAAGGGCTCCCATTTCAAATGGAAACTCTGACTCATATGAACCTTGAAGAGTTAGTGTACGACGCCCAAATTCGTCTCCATGAGAGCGGAGCCCACTCGACTGTTTTTTTCGCTCCTAAGGAGTCTCTCAAAAATCTTTTGAAGAAATGGTCCGACTTATCTATTGATCTAGACATTGTTACAGCTTCCCCTGAGGCTCTCGTCCAATTTTCTCTATTCCGATACCCAGAGCTCTCTTCTGCATTCCTCGTAGATCTGGGCTCTCAAGAATGGACCTGTGTTTGGATGGAAAAAGGAGTAGTCAAAAAATCTTTTACCATTCAAGAGGGAATCGAATCGCTTCTTTTAGCTCTATGGGAAGATCGAAAAAAAGTTCTTTTTTCTGATGAAGCCAAGGGAGTTGCAGAGCAAATTGACTTACTTCAACTAAAATCCCATTCCACTCCAATGCTAGCGGAGCGGTTAGCTGCTTTAAGAAATCAATTGAGTTTTGTCCTTTGCTCCTTCTGCCAAGCTGGAGGTGCAGGACCTGTCCTTTTCACAGGTCGAACCGACGCATTTGGCCACCTCCCTAAAGTTCTTCTAGAAGGAAATCCTGAGCTTTCTATTTTTGACCCTCCTCTTCTTTTGAGTTTTGAAGAATCTAAATGCGCGATGGCCATCGGCTTTGCCCTTGCAGGAGCTGCTAAAGAGTCTCTAAAGGTGCAGTTTTTGAAAAAGGAGTTTACTTCCAAAAAAACATGGAGAAAAGCGGGGTATTGGGGAATTGGATTGACGTTTGCCTCTCTTTTTTTAAGCGTTTCTTTGGCCTATTTAGGAAATCAGCACTTTCTGCAAATCCGCCAAGAAATGGGAAATTCTCTTCAGACAAGGCTTGAGAAAACAGATGCCACTTTTGCAAACAGTCTATTGATCGGTGGAATCGATGCCGGCATGAATCAAGCATTCCGAGCAATTCAAAAATACGACACCGAAGCTCCTTATCTTCTCACTTCGCCGACAGTTTCAGAAGCGCTTTCCTGGCTTTTTTCTCATCCTCTTTTAGAAGCGGAGCGCATAGCGGGAAATCCATTGGAAATTCTCGATATAAAATATCATCTTATCTCCTACCCTCACATTGGAGCACTTCAAGACTCTTATCAGGCAAAAATAGAACTAGAATTTCGGACAAAAAGCCCTATTAACGCGCGTAAATTCCACGAAATGCTTTTGCAAGGAGATCCACTCATCGATTCAACACAAGAGATCTCCTGGGAATCGCTTTCGAATAGCTACAAGACTTCCTTTTATTTAAAAAATAGGCCACCCCATGTTCCATCATTTTTTTGAGCGATCTGGCAGATTTTTTTTCCAACAAATGCGCCTTCCCTTTTTTCTACTTCTTCTGGGAATAGGACCCCTTTTCTCAGGGTTTCTATTATTTTATGAAAGAGAGTCTACGGAAGTTTTCCAAAATCAATTTTTATCGATTGCTAAGAAGGCCAAGAAGGCTTTTGAAAAAAAAGAGCGCAAAGAATGGTTTTTGGCAGTTCACAAAAATTCAGATCCTTATTTTCTAGATAAAGAAATTGAATCTCTTTCTTTCTTAGAACAAGAAAAAGCACGATTAAAAAATTGGATGTCCCATCCGGCTCTTTCCAATAAAGATTCACTAAAAGAACGGCTTCATTTTTTAGAAAGCGATCAAAATCGCATCTCTTTTGTGGAAGCTGGAATCCAAATTTCAAATACCTTTAAAGAAACTCTGGAAAAGCAACGAGAATCCGTCGAAATAGATCAAGGCGATCTAAAAAGACTTTTGAGCTTAATCGAAGAACAGTCTCTAGACCCAGAGTTCCTTAAGACAAACCGCCCTCAGCTCGTTATTTGCGATTTCTCTCTTAGCAAAAAAAGTACTGTGCTTCAAAATGAAGTATTTGACCTTAAAATGGATATTCTTAAACGGGAATTTTAAAACTTATGATTCAACGAATCTTATGTCTTTTTCTAGTCGCCATTTATGGGTGTCATCGGATGGATCAAACGCAAAGTCCCTTGGTTTCCATTCAAATTCAAGACCGAAATGGAATGACTGAAACAATCAGTATTCCAGAGCGTTTAGAGGCCTTTGGACAACTCGATTTTCTCGCTAGCCAACCCTATAAAAGAGTTCTTCGAGTCTTTAAGCAAGAGGGGAAAATTTCTGGGATCATCACTTCCTACCACTCCAATGGCCTTCCTTGGCAGTATTTAGAAGTACAAGATATGCGCGCGTTTGGAACATTTAAAGAGTGGCATCCCAATGGACGATTGAAAATCGAAGCGACCGTCATCGGGGGCACTGCAGATGTTTCCCCTAGTTCACAGAGAGACTGGCTTTTTGATGGAAAAGCGCAAATCTGGGGCGATCAAGGGCAGATCTTAGCGCAAATCCCATACCAAAAAGGAATGTTAGAAGGAACATCGATCTATTATCATCCAAATGGTCAAATTCAAAAACAATTGCCCTATCATCAAAATCATTTGGAAGGAGAAGAACTCGAGTTCTTTCAAGACGGCGAGCTTTTAGCCAAAACGACTTACCATTTGGGGATTAAAAATGGGGAAAGCGTAGGATTTTGGTCGAAAACTCAAAACCGCTGGATTGAAACGTATCAAGGGGGATTGCTTTTAAAAGGACTCTACTTATCAAAAGATGGATCGACTTTATCTGAGGTCAATGAAGGGTTTGGATTTCAGGCAATTTTCCAAGATTCTAGTGTAAGCCATATGGTCGAATTTCGCCGCGGTCAAGCAGAGGGGCTTGTCAAAAAATTTTCTGCCAACGGTGAGCTCAAAGCTGCGTACAGGATTAAAAATAACGTAAAGCAAGGTGAAGAGGTTGAGTATTTTTCTCGCCAAGAAAAAGAAGAAGGCACGCAGGAGTACCTCCCAAAACTTTCGATCCCTTGGGAAAGCAATGCAATCAACGGCATTGCTAAAACTTGGTACAGCAACGGAAAATTGCAGTCGCAACGAGAGTATGCGCGCAATAAAAAAAATGGTTCTGCAATCGCTTGGTATAAAGATGGCGGTCTCATGTATATGGAAGAGTATGAAGAGGATAAGATCGTAAGCGGCCATTATTATAAAAAAAATCAAAAAGAGCCTATCAGCAACATCTCCAATGGGAATGGAAATGCCACGCTCTATGATGAGCAGGGGATATTTCTTCGAAAAGTTCAGTATGTTAAAGGGAAAGCAATTGATCCAGAAGGCTGAGGTTCGAAAATCATTCTTAGCTCTTAGAGATGCACTGCCTCCAGCGCGAAGGCTGGAGGCAACAAACCTCGCCTATCACGAATTAAAAGCTGTTCCTTACAATCTCATTCTCTCTTTTTTTTCATTTGGTTCGGAAATTGATCTTTTCCCATTCAACTGCCTGTTGGCTCAGCAAAGAAGGCTTGTCCTTCCCAAAAGAAATGGAGTTGAATTAGAGCTCTATCGAGTAGAAGATCTTTTTAATGATCTAGACATCCTCTCTTTGGGCCTTCGAGAGCCTATTCCTTCTCGTTGCGAGAAGGTTGACCCAGCTTCTATTGATTTAGCTCTGATTCCTGCGATTGCATTTGATCGGGATCGATTTCGATTGGGATTTGGAAAAGGCCATTACGACTATTTCTTAAACAAGAATAAGCCAACTACAATGGGCGTTGGATTTCGCGAACAACTCAGCGAAATCTCTTTGCCAAGAGATCCTTGGGATGTACCCCTCAACTCACTTTGTCTTTTGTAAGGTAGATGCCGGCTTCTGCGATGCTGGCTTTTGTTTTGATTTACAAGTGCAGTTTCCTTGACAAGTAGTAGCCCTGACAAGCGCTCCTGGAGCTACTGCTGAACACATCGAGTAAGCCTCTTCTGAAGGACATTGCCAGATCACAGTATATGGCGTTAAAGAGACATTTGGCGTGCCTGGATGTTTATATTGCGTTGGAGAAAGGTTTGTAGTCCAAGTAGATTGCTGTCCAGGTTGCACGGTCAGTTGGCCGAGAAAAGATCCATCTGCAGCTTGAATCGTCGCTGTTAAAATGAAAGAAGAGTCATTCAGCAATAGAATGCTGCCATCATTGGTACCGGCAAATGCGAAAATAGGGAACAAAAACAAGAGAAGTTTTTTAATCATTCTTCCTTCAAGTAAGCCCACCGAAAGTCGAGGCCGCCAATGGGAGAGAGGGCGACATCTGCAACTCTACTTTGTTCTAAATAATTCATGGTGTAATGGAAGACAGGAATCATCGGCATCTCGGCCATCAGAATTTCTTCTGCCTGACGCAGCAAGATCTTTCTCTCTTCTTGATCTCTAGATAGCTGAGATCGATCTAAAAGATCAATGTATTTGGGATTTTCCCACCCTGTATTATTCGTGCTTCCAACCTTAAATTTAAAAACTTCCAGGAAATTGATTGGATCGTTGAAATCGGCAATCCAAGAACCAACGGCAAGCTGATAATTTTTTTGTCGAATTTTTTGGAAAAACACTTTTGACTCCACAGCTTCTAATTGCACGAGGATCCCGAGAGAAATTTCCCAGTATTTTTGGATGGCTTGCGAAATCGAAAGATTTAGATCTCCGGCAATAAAGCTAAGGACAATCGGCTGCATCGACTCCTTTGTCACCTTAGCCTCGCAGAACGCTTTATTCAATAAGCAGCGAGCTTCTTCTATGTTTTGATCGGAAAAATAATCCTCGCCTACAAGGCCCATTTCTTTAGGCACCAAACTCAAGGCTCTGGCTTGGCCTCCTTGTAAAATATGGCTCGTAATTCCACTCCGATCAACGGCAATGGCAAGAGCTTTCCGGATATTGACATCTGAAAGAAGATGTTTCGATGTATTTACGCGCAGAAAAAATGTGCCTAATAACGGACTTACTTGAAGCTCTTTTGTCTCTTTTAACTGTTTTACTGCATCCATTGGAATGGTAGAAAGGGGGGATCCCGCCCAGTCAAGTTTCTTTTCTTCATACATCCGAATTTCGGTATCATTTGTAAGCATCATGAGATCGATTTTTTCTAAACGAACGATGTTTGACTCCCAATACCGATGGTTTTTTGAGATCACGATTTGATCCGCATGCTTCCAAGATGTTAAAAGAAAAGGCCCGTTGCCGACAAAGGTGCCAGGTTCCAAAGACCAGTTTTTATCTGCAGTCGCAATTTGAGGAACCGGCAAATAAGAACTCATTGAACAAATATCGAGAAAATAAGGCGTTGGTTGCTCAAGTGTTACGATTAAAGTCTCAGCATTCGGCGTTTTGAGCCCTAAGGCCTCTAAAGCTATTTCTCCAGCTTTTACTTTTTGCCCATTTTTAATGACGTACAGCTGGTAGGCGATGTCGCTTGGAAAGGAAGGGCTTAAAATCATTTTCCAACTCTTAGCAAAATCGTAAGAAGTAACCGGCTGGCCATTCGACCAAAAAGAGTTTCTTAAGTGAAAAACATATTCAAGGCCATCATCAGAAATTTCCACTGCTTCTGCCAAAGCGAGTTCTGTCTCTCCTTTCTTTGAACTGCGTGTCAGTCCTTCAAAAAGCATCCGACACATCGTCACTTCTGTTAATGTGCGAGATCTTCTCGGGTCGAGCGTTGCGGGTTCGGTAGAAATATTGATTCTCAGGGCTTGAGAGGAAGGAACTTGGCTTTTTCCACAGCCAACAAACAGGACAAGAAAGACGAAAATCATAAAAGAACGCATCAGCTTTGTCCTAGATTATTGGTTGTTCGGTGTGTATAACAGAGGAAGAAATTTTGTTGCAAACTTCCACCCCTCTGACTCCTATGCAATGGATCGAAATACAAAAACCAGCTCCCGTTTTAAACACTGCTGATTTCTCCTCTGTCTTTTCTGGCAATCGGCTCCCTCTAAATGAAAATGGGCATCCCTATCACTTCGAATTTGTCGCTTTGCCAGGCATGCGCTTTCAGGTATCCCAAGAAATATCTCCATTCATCTTGCAAATTCTCTGGCCTGATTACGATGTAAAACAGCTTTACATCGATCGCCGCTTTACAATTCCCTGCTCTGGCCCTTCTGCAACCAAGACTCTCTCTTTCTCCGCAAAGGCATTGCTTGCACATATGGAAGGACGATTGGGTGTGCCTTATGTATGGGGAGGTAATTGGGCTTCCGGTATTCCAGAAATGTTTTCTTTTTATCCACCGTCTGAAAAACTCGAACCTCGCATCGAAACTCTTTGGACTTTTCAAGGACTTGATTGTTCCGGGCTGCTTTTTGAAGCATCGGGTGGCCTTACACCTCGCAACACCTCTCAGCTTTTATCTTTTGGCAAACCTCTAGACCACGAAAACCTTCTTCCGATGGACATGATCGTCTATCCAGGACATGTGCTTTTTGTCCGCGATGCCAAAACAATCATCGAAAGCAAATCGCCTTTTGGCGTTCGTCTATACCCTCTAGCTGAACGACTAAAAGAGATTCTGCAGACGACATCTTATTTTAGCCTTCGCCGATTCGCCAATTAATTTTGCAATAAACTTATCCTTCGTGAGTTAGAAAAAACTGTTGCTTCCCACTCTACTCTTGACTATGTGAAGAAAGAAAGAGCCGGGAACTTCCAATGCTGCAAAAAAACCATCATTTCCTCTTTCCGCAAACGTACTTTGGATCGATTGAAGATTTTGAAGAAGAGCTTTTCGAGGCAACCGAAGACGAAGAAGAGGAGTTTAGCCATGTTCCATGGATTCTTATCCTCGAATCGAATAAACCCCTCCACTCTGACATAAAAATCGGTCTTTTTATTCATTGGGTCGATTATTTAGAATCTTGAGCCGAACAAAATTTTTTCGTCAATTTCCCTCGGAGAGAACTTTCTTTTGCACGCGAACTTCAAGCTTTTTCTTGATTTATTTTTCCACTTGAGTTTACCATTCCCCTCATATAGCTGACGTGAGGAGAAGAGTCTAAAAACGATGCTTCGGAACTCACAAGTTATCTGGTTAAACAACGCTATCGCGAAATAATGGAGAGCAAAACATGCTGAATTTACTCACGAAAACAAAGCCTTGGGTAGTAGCGTCGCTTCTAGCGTCTACTTCCATCTTTGCTCAGCAGGACAACACTAAGTGCCGTCCGCAAAAGAGCTTTGATCAAGGACATGAAATGTCACAATCCCAACTAATGTCTGGCTACAATGCGCCAGCTCGCGTAGAAGTACGCGGTTCTTGGGATGTCTATGCAACTGGTAGCTTTATCTACTGGCAAGCACAACAAGAAAATATGGAAATTGGATTGCTTTCACACAACGATCCAGAAGGCAAAACGAGCTACGGCGCAGACTTGCCTTTCGTAAGCACAGGTTCAAATGCTTATCTAAACAACATGACGGTTACTTCTCCAAACTTTACTTACCGCCCCGGCTTTAAATTCGGTCTCGGTGTAAACTTGGACTGGGATAACTGGGATGGATTTGCTGAGTATACTTGGTTCCATGGTTCGACAGGTTCTGGTGTAAAACCACAAACTGGCGATACAGCAACCGGTACTTCTCTTCCAAATGGAACCTATCTCTATTCAAACTTGGATGCAGCTGGATCTTATGGAGTAAATGCCGGAACATCAGTGCCTTATTTCTATAATAATGCAGACCAATCCTGGACTCTGAAAATGGACTTCTTGGATGTGTCGATGGCTAGAAGCTACTATTCTGGCACAAAACTCACCGTTAGACCATTTTTTGGCGCTAGAGGTGCTTGGATCCGTCAGAGCATTAACACTACCTACAACGGTAGCACAAACTATACAAACGCGAATGGCTACTACAATTCCCATGACAACGCATACTCGTCTTCTTGGGGCGTAGGACCACGCGCTGGCTTTGAGTCGAACTGGCTCCTTGGCTATGGCACTAGATTCCTCGGCAATGCATCTGCTGATATCTTGTACACACGCTTTGTTGTTCACCAAGATAATAAAGTGGTTCTCCACTCTTCCTCTGGCTCTGCAACTCCAGTTAAGACAAACGCTGCAGTTTCCCAAACAATTGATCTCTTAAGAGCTCATGCTGATTTGGAAATGGGCTTCGGTTGGGGTTCTTATTTCGATAACAACAACTGGCATGTCGATCTTTCGGCAATGTATGGATTCCAAATATTTTGGGATCAAAACATGTTCCGCAATTTCGTGAGCTTCAATCAGCAAGCTAAGAGCTTTGCTCCTAATGGTAACCTCTATGTTCATGGCTTAACCATGAATGCAAGACTCGATTTCTAAGAGATCTTGAAGAGATTTTCCTAATTCAGCAGGCCGGCAAAAACCGGCCTGTTTCATTTTAGAGCTCTCTTGCAAAAGAGGCCGCTCCCAAAAGTGCCGTATCGGCATTCATGACGATGTAGATCGGTATCGACTCAAGAAGATCTTTAAAACGACCTTTATGGATAAATGAGGTGAGAAATTCGCTTTGCATAAATCGTTGTGCGTAGCGAGGAGGCATTCCGCCACCGAGATATATACCTCCAAGAGAAAGAAATTTCAGTGCGAGATTTCCAGCTTCTGCTCCTAAAAATGAAAGAAACCAATCAACTACACGGCTGCAAGCCTTATCTCTATCTTGAATCCCAAATTCACTGATGACAATCGATGGATCGCGCTCTTGCATCGCCTCTTTTACCTCTTGAGACTCGCTCTCATATCCTTTTTCAATGAGAAATTCATAAATCATGCGAAGGCCAGGTCCAGAGACGACTCGTTCATAGGAAACGTGTCTAAATTTTTTCTGCATGAAGAGGAGAAGCTCAATCTCTAGATCGTTTTTAGGCGCAAAATCTACATGCCCTCCTTCACAGGCAAAGGGGTGGTGTTTAGTTCCATCCCAATAAAGCCCCGCTTCGCCAAGGCCTGTTCCTACCGAAAGAAGCCCTTGATTGCCCGTTTGCTGCTTCCCTTCTTGGACGAGAAACAATTCTCCGTCTTTCAGCTCTTTGAGTCCATTTGCATTGGCTTGTAGATCGTTTAGAAGGTGTACTGATGGGATATGAAGGTTTCTGCTGAGCTCCTGCGCATCGACGATCCAAGAGAGATTGGGAGGATATGCGCGCCCTTCTCGAATCGGTCCTGCGATGCCAAAGCACGCTATACTCACCGATCTTTTGTGTTCGTTTAAGAATTGCCTGACGATTTCTTCAAAGTCGTTGTATTGACGGCTGGGATATCTCTTTTCTAGGATGATTTTTAGGTCTCCACGAGACTCAAAAAGAGCAAGCCGAGTATTCGTTCCGCCGATGTCACCTGCCAATATCATAAATTTGCCCCTTTTTTCGCATTGAAGCAAATTTTCTGTTTATTTCCGAGAAATGAAAAAGCCGCCTCAAAAAGAGGCGGCCCTGGAGAGCGAACGATTAGAATTTAAGAAACACTAGAAATCAAAACGGGCAGATACTGTCAGACCATGCATTTGAAGGTCTGCACCTGGATCTGCGTAACCTTGGATCTGTCCAGCCCATTCACGCATAACGTTTTGTTGCCAGAAATAGAGGAATTCATAGTCTGCAGAAATATCGAAGTAGCACTCGTTATTGCAGCAGTACGATCCCCAGGCTAGGCCTAAAGACAATTGACCAACAGGACGAAGAACGTTTAGGTTCGACATCGAGGATGTTACAGCAAGTCCACCTGCTGAAAACAATTGGGAATCTTGTTCGCTATGAGAAATTGTTGTGTACTGTGTATAGAGGATACTCGCAGCAGCATTTCCTTCAAAGCGGAAGCCTCTTCCTAGAAACCAGTGTCCACCAACGCCTGTTGTTGGACCAACAGCCCAGCTAGAGGAGTGGTTGTTCGAGTAGCAATTAACAGTTTTTGTTGAGCTTAGGAGATCGATGTCTAAATTTTGACGAATCCAAAGACCACGGAGCCCCCCGAAAGGAACGACGGCTAATTGAGCGCCTTCATAAAAAGGTCTTGCAAATACTGCATCAACCATGTCGAGATGCATTTTCCAAGAGGAGGAAACAGATGCTCCCGTGTTATCGTCGCCAGTTGTATGATTGACAAACCAATCGTTGGCATAGAAAGTTCCAGCTGCGCCTGTAGCTAAAGTAGGGGCTGTAGTAGAACCTGAAACTTTTTGGTGAAGCCATGTATACTCGCCGCGAAAGACCCAACCATCGTAATTTGTATTGAATCCAAAGCCAGCTTTAAATCCTGGTTCATATTGGACGTTTTGAAATGCAACTGCTCCAGGAACAACACCTGTTGCTGTAGTCGCAACGGTCACTGGTACATAGGCTACGTCCATGTCTTCTTGGCTTGCATGCCAATAGATAAAACTTCCGAAAAGATCAAAATCCCAGCCGTTTTTTACGCTGATGCAAGCAGGTGCGTTGTACGCTGCAGCATATTTGTTGTCAGGGAGTCCAAGACCTTGGTCAAATGCTGGGCAATTCTTTTTCATCATCGATGAATTGCTTTGCATTGGCGATTGGCTAACATCTGAAGTGTCAGCAAAGCTGCTTGAACTGACCATGAAGGCCGCGCTTAAGCAAACTAATTTGTAAAATGTATTCATTCATCTCTCCTTTGAGATATGGGTTCTTCTAATTTCGTAGTGTAGGCGCCAGCGAATTTTATTCCAACACATTTGATAGTTGACGAGAAGGAAACGAGATTTCATGCTAGGAGAAAAACCAGTCTAACATTTCAGAGGTCATCATGAATTTACCAAAACAAGACTCAGACAAGCGCAAGGCGCTTGAGCTGGCGATATCGCATATTCAAAAACAGTTCGGCGAAGGCGCGATTATGGCGCTTGGCAAACACTCTTCAACTCACGGTCTTAGCGTGATTAAAACGGGCGCAATTTCCCTCGATATTGCTCTTGGAATCGGCGGTATTCCCCGCGGCAGAATCGTTGAAATTTTCGGCCCGGAATCTTCCGGTAAATCGACGCTCGCAACACATATCGTAGCCAATGCACAAAAAAATGGAGGCCTTGCTGCCTACATCGACGCAGAACATGCGCTCGATCCTGCCTATGCAGCTAAAATCGGGGTCAACATCGATGATTTGATGATTTCTCAGCCGGATAATGGCGAAGAAGCTCTCAATATTGCGGAAATGCTCGCCCGCTCAAACGCGATCGATGTCATCGTGATAGACTCTGTTGCGGCTCTTGTTCCAAAATCTGAGCTAGAGGGAGAAATCGGTGATCAATTCATGGGATTGCAAGCTAGGATGATGTCACAAGCTCTGCGCAAATTAACCGCAACGCTGTCGCGAAGCAATACATGCGCGATTTTCATCAACCAGATCCGCGAAAAAATCGGTGTCATGTTCGGAAATCCAGAAACGACAACGGGCGGGCGAGCGTTGAAATTCTATTCGTCGATCCGAATGGATATTCGCCGTATTTCGGGAATTAAAGGGCCTGAGAATACAAATGACATCGGATCGCGCGTCAAAGTCAAAGTCGTAAAGAATAAATGCGCACCTCCTTTCCAATCAGCAGAGTTCGACATCCTCTTTAACGAGGGGATTTCTCATATCGGCTCGCTCATCGATGTAGGGACAGAACTTGCGGTGATCGATAAAAAAGGAACTTGGTTTAGCTATCAGACGCATCGCTTAGGGCAAGGCCGAGAAGCTGCGCGCGAAGAGCTGAAAAAAAACCCAAAGATTGCCGATGAGATTGAAAAGGCGATTCATGCAAAAATTTCCGAAGGAAGCGTTTTGAAGAAAAATCCTTCAAAAGAAGACGCTCTCGTTTAATCGTTTCTAGGAAGCGGCCGGAAGCAGTTGTTGAAGATAGCCGGCCGCTACTTCAAAGTCTCTATTCCAAATTCCAAGCTCTTTGATCGCCGCTTCAAATTTTGCCATCTCTTCATCAAACAGGGAAAAAGCGCGCGGGCGGCCTAATGCGGAGGCGATGTTGATCTGGCACAAATGAAGGGCGTCTTGCTCTTCATCTTGCAAATCATCGGCGATTTGAAACGCCATACCAAAATGAAATGCTGCATCTTCAACTTTTTGTAAAAGCGCAGGATCTCCTCCTCCAAATAGCCAGCCAAATGCAAAAGCGGTTTGAAAGAGGGTGACTGTTTTTTGCTCAATGATCTTTTGGATTGTCTCAAAACTTCGATCCGGAGGAAATAAATCAAAAAATTGTCCATTCATCACGCCTTTGATTCCACCACATCGCGCAGCGATTTGAAGGCTTAAAATTGTAGCCGTGTCCGCCGTTTTAGAAAAACGGGGATCGGCTTTCATGATTTGCCCATTTTTATAAATGCCTTCATAGCCAGAAGCGATAAATGTGAAGCTGGCGAGCAGCGCAACACTCTCTTCAAATGCGCGGTGAAGGGAGGGGCGATTTCTTCTCTCGTCGTCGTCGTCCATGCAAGGCAAATCGTCTGCAATGAGTGAAGAGGTGTGGAAAAATTCAACGCTTAAAGCCGCCTGGACTGCGTCAAGACCATGACCTAGGGCGTTAGAGATAATCAACACGAAAAGCGGTCTTAAGCGCTTTCCGCCCCCTTTTAAGGCGTATTCGCAAGCGTCTCGAAGGGTTGTTTTTTCTCCCATTTGAAAAATAGCTGTTTCAATTTCCGATTCGATTTTTTTTCGATACTCTTCAAACATGAATAGATCCCATTTGCAATTTACGCTCGCCTTTGAGCACGCTTTTTGGCGGAATGTATCCACCGACATTGAGCAGTGGATGGCAAAAACTTTCTTTGCCGATGAGTGTCCCTGGATTTAACACGCAGTTACAGCCGATTTGGACACGATCGCCGACAATCGCGCCAAATTTTTTTAGACCGCTTTTGACTTTTTGATTGTCCCACAGCACGCTTACCTCATCTCGATCGAGCCGCGAATTTGCGCATTTCACCCCGGCGCCAAGATTGGCGTTATTTCCGATGATTGAATCGCCTACGTAAACAAAATGGGTTGCAGCCGCTCCATCTAAAAGAATGGAGTGTTTCAATTCTGCGCTATGACCTACTTGGCATTGATCTCCTAAGATCACATATTCTCGGATGTACGCACCGTGTCGAATCACACATCCATCGCCTATGATGCAAGGGCCTTGAATCAAAACCCCTGGCTCGATGATCGTTTTTTCTCCAATGGAAATAAGCTCCGGATTTATGAGATGAACTCCTGGATGGATGGGAGATCGAACTTCGCCGAGGGAAAAATCGTCAAGATACTTTTTTAAATGCCAAAGAGCTGACCAAACGGGCTTTCCTTTTTCCCAAATGGAAGAATGGGCAAATCGGTTGAGGTGAAAAAAAAGTTGAGCCGTGAAGAAGTTCATGAGATAGGAGTATACAAATCTTTCCCAAGAACCTAAAGAAAATAGAATGTATTTATTAGAATTTCTTCTTCTTTAAGGGATGTGGAAAAGTTGATAAGATAGCGGGCCTTCGAGGAAGCTTTTCTTGTCGACAACTTGTTTAGGGGTTGTTGAAAAGTGGCCACTTTTGAACAGGCCGACCTTTCTCGACAAACTATAAACAAAGTTATGAACGACTTATCGACAATCTGTCCCCACTTCGGCGCTTGCAGCGGTTGCACGTTGAAAAAAAATCTTGATAGCCCTGGCATTTGGCAAGAAGCTGTGGAGTTTTTAGGGCCATCTGAGCTTGTCACGGGCTCTCTCTATGGTTGGCGAACCAAGGCAAAGCTCGCTATTCGCGGAAAATTCCAAAATCCTCAAATCGGCCTATTTCGCCAAGGAACTCATGATGTTGAGCCGATACCAGATTGCCTAGCGCATCACCCTTCGATCAATCAGGCAATAAAAATTTTAAAAAGAGCGATCGCAGAAGAAAAAGTTTTTATTTATGACGAAAAAAGAGGGCTTCTCCGCTATGTACAGCTCTTTGTCGACCTTGTGACGAAAAAAGTGCAGCTCTCTCTTGTCGTCCAGGCTCACGACGGCTCTTTAGACCGTTTGTGCGCAAACCTTTTAAAAAATGATCTATGGCACTCTATTTGGCTCAATGTGCAGCCCGCGGAGACGAATCGAATTCTCGGTGAAGAGTGGATCCATATCTGGGGAGAAAAGTTTTTGTGGCAAGAACTCTTGGGCAAGAGGTTCCCCTTTCATCCGGGGGCATTTTCTCAAGCGCACTGGACCCTTTTTGAAAAGCTCGCTAAACAAGTCGTTGAATGGGTCCCCAGTAGAGCGAAGCTTCTCGAAATTTATGCAGGTGTTGGCGCGATGGGAATTCTCGCATCGCCAAAATGCGCTGAGGTGGATCTTGTGGAAAATAATCCCCACTCATACCTTTCATTCCAAGAGATCAAAACATCTGCTCACTATCATCTTATAGATGGTAAATCGGCCACTCATCTTCTGCAAAAGGCCGATTGCATTATCGTCGATCCTCCGAGAAAAGGGATCGATCCCCTTCTTCTTGAATCGATTAAAACATTCCAAGGCACGCTCATTTATGTAAGCTGCGATTTTCAAACTTTTAAGCGCGATGCAAAAATTTTGCTAGAGTCTGGCTGGCTCTTGCAAGAGGGAAAAGGGTATTTGCTTTTTCCTGGAACCAATCATGTGGAAATAGCAGCTTTGTTTCATTGTAAAAAAAATGATTAAACGGTAGAGTTTCCACTCTTTAAAAAAAGAGTGGAACTTCATGATTCATCGATTAAATGACAATAATTGGCTCAGTAATTGCATTCAGGTAGAGGTTCCTTTTTTAGATCCGCCAGAGGCAATGCATAAACTCGCCAGTGAAGCGATTGCTCTTGCAAAAAGCGGCAGTACTCAATCGATCGATGGCAGATGGAAGATTGTTCGGCAAAATCCTACTGCGGGTTTTTGGTCTAGGATTTATCAATACTTTCCGATGACGCGAATGTATCCGGATAGGGACATTTTGCAATATAGAGTTGCCGGCTTGTTTTCTCCTCTTCTTTCAAAGGAAAACCCCTCTCTTCGAATCAATATCGATCATCCTCTATTTTCTGATCCTTACACAATTCTTTCTGAATTGGCTCTGCAAACGAAGGAGCGATATTTTGTCGAGGAGCGAAAGATGCAAGGTTCTACGCGTCTTGTCTTAAGTAAAAATGGATTTTTGCAAATAGAAGAGCTATTGCCTTGTCGAAAAGAAGAAAATCGGAGAACTGTGGCTACTTACAAGGCTTTTGCTGTCCAGCAATATGGGCAAGAGTTTGTCGACTATGCGCAATATGCCTACGGATTTAACTTCGGCGCGATGATCGATGCAGGAGAGCCGCTTCTTCCTGATCATGTCTTTAAAACGAACATCGGCGTGAATAATATTGAGATGAGGCATCTTGAAATTCTCTATGGAAAGCTTTTGCGATTGCAACGGGATCTTCGTATTTTGAAGCCTTCACGAGAAGAGCTTTTAGAAATCTTTTCTGTGCGTGAATTAAGAGGGTTTGATCTGAAAACTCTCGATCACTTTCTAAAAGACGCCCCTGCTTTGGTAGAGGATCTGTCTCCTGCATCTTTTAACTGGCTTGTGCAAATTTTAATGCCGAATAAAGAGGAGCTCGATCGAGCGATGACAGGGAGAAAAATCACTCATCTTGCAATTTGTGGGTTTAAGACGATGGGGAATTTGCACGAAAACGATCCCGCCAGAGATCAATTTGAGCTTTTGCAGATCTTTTCTGATCTTCAAAAGCCAGATTGGGCAAATTTCTATGAGCTTCTTGCCCACGTTGTCGCGAAAAAAAGCTTGTTTCGAGAATATCCTAAAGATGGGTTGGTTTCTCTCTGGAAGACGGGGGTTTTGATCCCTGCGCCGCAAACAAGCAAGGGAGATGCTCGCTGGTACTATTCAAAAACAATTGAGGACAATGGCAAAGGCAATCTCAATTATCTATTCATGCCCGCTTGCGCTAAGTACAAAGAAAACGGCCGCCCGCTCCCCATGATTCATGCTTATCGAAGCACCAATAGCAGTCCTTGCGAGATCGATGCGGCCGGATCGGTCGAAAATGATTTCTACATCGAAGGCTCCCCTGGAGTTTGGGAAGAGAGTTCTGCAGAAGAAGTCAATCGATATGCTTTCTTTACGCGCACGATTCCTCTTTGGGTGGCCTATTTACTCCATGCAGATACACAAACTGGCGATGCTGCGGAAGCTTCTTACCGCAAAGCGCTCGAAGAGTTTGGCCAAGATCGTTCTCTTAAAAGTTCTTCTCAAATCCGAGAATACCTTTTGGCCGAGGGAGAGCGCCTCAAAGAGCTTCCCAAATATAAAATCGCTCAGGATCTTCTATTTTCCGGCCATAGTTTAGGAGCGGCTCTTGCGCAGGTGGGCATCCACCATTTTGGCCCAGGACGTCGAAGGATTCCATGCCCTGGATCCAATTTGCTTTGCCGAGCGTATAATGGACCTGCCACAGATACTTCCATCGATCGAGCATTTATGAACTTTGGCCGCGAGCATAGAGATTTGCTCGACGCATTGGGTCAGCGATGGAAAATCTTTCATCAATTGGAATATGGGGACATTGTTCCAGAAGTTGGAGGAAGCCATTTAGGGACAAATGGATACGATCCAGCGCTCGATGAGAAGTGGCTTGAAATGGAGATACAAATCTTTCGGCCAACGGAGGCTCCAAAAGCGTTGCCCATTACAACGTGTGCAACGCATGGACGCCGCATTGGCGGTGCAGTTCGAGATGTCGATTACACGGTTTCTACTCTTTCGCCGCAAAGTTTTGCTCTCTTTGACCATGCATGGGTTCTTGGCGGTTCATTGAGGGAGCTTTTTGGATATCGGGTGCTTATCAGTCCGCGCATTGTGGAAATTGCGCGCCGCATCCTGGGTTTTATTTTTGCCCCGCTTTTATATGCTTGGGCCTGGCTCTATAATACGACCAACCAAGAGCGAATCACACGAGATGAGAAGGGAATCTTTAGTTGTGTTTACCGTCCGACGAAAGTAGTAGAAGAGACTCTTACAATGGTTGAGCTTCAGATGAGCTAATGCCCAGTTTGTTCTAACTGTAGCAAGAAAGCCTTTTTTTCAAGGCCGCCGCCAAAGCCTACCAAATGGCCGCTGCTTCCAATCACGCGATGGCAGGGAATGACGATTGAAATTGGATTGCATCCGTTGGCCATTCCGACGGCCCGAGCTTTATTTTTGTTGCCGATTTTTTCTGCCTGTTCGGCATAGGAAATTGTTGTTGCGTAAGGGATTTTAAGCAATTGATTCCAGGCTTCATTTTGGAAAACCGTTCCGTTTAATACTAACGGCAAATCAAATGCTTTTCTTCTCTTTTGAAAATATTCGTTCAACTGTTTTTTTGTTTCTACAATGACCGTCGCATCTTCCGCTTTGCTGAGGTCGCTATACTTTGGATTTTCGCGGTCGAGATCCCACAAAATTGCGTGGAGCCCCTCAGGGGAGGTTATGATGGTTAAATTCCCAACAGGCGAATTCATCTCACCATAAACGGCGCCTTTTGGTAGAAGTCGAAGGCCTCGAGTTTTTTTCATTGCAGGCCGTCCGATTTTGGATGATTTTTTAGCTGTTTTAAGGCTTCTTCATAAGTTTCAGAATGAACTGTCTTGAAAAGAGGCCCATTAGGATCGTCAGTCTTGTATTCTAAAACTCCATCTTTTGCTGATGTTACGACCAAACCATCGGGATTAAAATGTGATCCGTCTGGACGCTGAATAAATATTACAATTTGGATATTTTTTGCTTCGAATGGATAGTTGTCTAGGTAAGGTCGAATACTTTCATTCGCATTCACCTCAGATACAAATCTCTCCACGGCAGCAACCAATAATTGGCGGCTGGTATCAATGTCTAAAGGTTTACGACAGTCAAAAGCTAAGTGAAGCATTTTAATCTGATCCATCATCTGTCCACCTGTACCGCAAGGAATAAGACCAAATTCGTGGTTGATTTGGAGAGCGACTTTTTTCGTAATTGCATTTGCTAACTTCTCATCTTCACTAAGATGGTAGGTGGATTTATTTTCGCATCCGCAAAAAATAGAAATTATTATAAGCGAAAAAATAAACTTCATTAAAATTCTCCGTCACTATTCAAATAGTCTTGAATATGGTCTTTGATTTTTTCCTTAAAAGTTGGACTTTGAAAATCATGATCGATGCCTGTAGCTTCTGGATGAGGGTCTAGTAAAATGAGCTCTTCACGATGATCCATTGCCATTTCTAATAATTTTGAGGTTCCGCATTCACTGGGATCTAAAGCGCCGGCATAAACTAATTCGCCGAGATTTACAAAATCGTTCTTGCTGGCATAGTTAAAAGACTTATGACAAAGCTTGCTCAGAACGACTGCTCCGGGAGCAATCGCCACAACGATGACACGGTTACGAATCTCCTTTGGCGAATGAGCTAGAGCATTCCGAACATGTATCGCCCCTTGGCTGTGACAGAATTGAAGATATTTTGCATTGGGCCGATCTGTGTTTTCTTGGTTGAAAGCTGTCCATCTTTCTTGTAGAAGCTTACTGGTGTTAGGAGAGGAGCCTGCATAATTCAGAGTGAAAACTTCGGCAAGGTCAATGACAGACCCCCGTGATCGGTTGTAGACCCAATCAATGCTGCGTTTAGGGACAAAATTGGCCACGTAGTTTGCATGAGAACGAGCTTGGTCGTAGTTAGTGTCGATCCCGTTGATCCCTCCAATTTGGAGATGAGGTTCACGGTTCCCTACAGTGCTAAAGCGAAAAGAAGTAGCTCGTTCAGGGAGAGGAGGGGGCTCCTGATTCAATGGTTCCTGATCGACCACGCCTCGACCTATGATTTCAAACGTATTAGAGAGCCATGATTTCTCTGAACCTACGCCAGGTGGCGGTGGAATTTGATACAAATCTGGTTTTATTAGTCCTGAAGGAAAATTATTTCCTGGCAAATCAGGCTGGTAGGTAGGGGGAGAAAGATAGGAAGGTGAGATTCCCAAATAAGGGTGCTCGCCTGAAGAATTCAAAATGTCCTTATAGCTGGAGTATTGACCGTCGATCAAAACCCCGTGTTCTCCGAAAAGCACTTTGTGATCTCCGCAAGATCTTTCTAAGGTTTCGAATGAAGGGGGAAAAGTCAGCTCTGTCGGTAGAGTTACGTTATCATTTTTTACAGTTTGGCTGGGTTCCGGCTTCTCTCCACCTTTTTTCAAGGCATCTAAGGCGGCTCCACCTGCTGCTACTGCGCCTCCCGCCGCGGCACCCCCTGTAGTGACGGCTACTACCACGACCACAGTAGCAACACCGACAACTGCTGCGCCGATTAGAATTTCTTTTTTGTGCTTTTTCCAGAACTTGCTAAGAGATTTTCTTAGACCTACTTGAGCAATTAAATCATTGTTTGAAAAATCGAGAGCTTGAATATCTCGAGCAAGCAGATCTCGAGAATCTGTGCTACCAATCCAGGCAAGCTGCGCAGCCAATCGATTGAAAGTGATTTCACTTTGGCTCTCAAATAAGAGCTGAATCAAGCGTAATTTGAGTTCTTCATGAAAATCGAAGGCTTCAGTCCAAGATACTTGTCGACCATCCCATATTCCAGATTTCAATGCCCAATCAGCGTAACTGGAAATATCAGAAAAATCTGAGGAACCAGAGGGGTCAGAGTCGGAAGAGGGAGCATCAACTTCTGTTGTCATAAGTAGGATAATGATTCTGGTTTTTTAGCGACTAAACATTTTTCGAGGTTCAGACGCTGTCTTTGGAAAAGAACCTGGGTGAGAGGATTTTAATCTCCTACCTCTTGCACCCAATGCAAGTTTTTTCATGCTTTATCCTACTTCATTCCGTCTTTTTTAGTCTTGCAAAATCTGCCTTAACCATCTCTTTTTCCTTGATTTGCGTCAATTTTTTGTCTTATGATGGTGCTTCCTTTATCAAGTGGATGCATACGCCACATGTCCGCCACACGAAAAAGGAGGTGATCGCCTGGGAGAGTTTGTGCTGCTGCGGGCGATGACTGCAAAGAGCGTTTTTACAAGGAGGCGCATAATGGTCTCAGGGCCTTTCTTACTAATGGATAAGTCCACTTTCCAAGGGCTAGGTTTCAAGTGTCTAGAATCTCTGACTCGGTATTACCAGCACCGAGTTTCTCCGATCTTGTTGAGAGAGATCACTTCGGATCTTGCTGATGAAAAAAAAAGAGATAAAAACGAAGCGGAGTGGAAAAGGATCATTAAAGAACTTGCGGCAAAGACTCAGTCATCGCAGTCATCTGTGCTGCCTGATGCTCTTACGATGGCCACCAATGAACTTTTAGCGGGAACTGTCATTCCAATGGACGGGTACACGGTTCCGCGCGAGTTCGGCGTTGCAGTAGACACGCCAGAAACGGGCCGGGGCATTTTTTTCGATGAGCATCCAATGATGGCAATTTTGAGGAATTGGGCGGAGGGAAACTTCTCTGCGGAAGACTTGCAAAAAGCAAAAGCGATTCGCGATGAAGATGCCGTTGATTTAGTAACTTTGTATCACGAAGTGGAAAAAGAACAGAAAGCGGATAAAGAAGCAGCTGTGCCTAAGTTCTTGTCCTTGGAGGAAATGGTCTCTTATGCGGATGAGGTAAGGTTTTTTTATGCGACTCCCCGTCGCGAAGTATTTCGGGTGGCAAGGCATTTCTTTCGAGATCATACAGGTCATATCGGTACAGTAATGCGGAGATGGAGGCAAAAGGGGCAGCCAGCGCTGCGATATTTTGCCCCGTACGCTATGTACGTCCACAGAGTAGAAGTGATTCACTATTACAGTTTGCTTTGTGGATTTGTGAGCCGCAGTAAGGACGGTAAGGCGCATTTAGATATTCAATACCTCTATTACTTGCCCTTTTGCCATATTTTTTCCTCCGAAGACGAGGATCTTAAATTGTTAGTTCCTTTTTTCCTTAGACCAGATCAGGTGTTCGTATCAAAAGCGGATTTGCAGCAGGATCTCAAAAAACTGGCCACCTATCTGGAGGGGCTATCTGAAGAGGAAATGACGACCTTTCGTGATGAGTACGGCCTATATCCTCCAGATTTGGAGAACTCTTTTACTACAAAGATGTGGAAAAAATTTATGCGCCGCCGTCGACCACAAGAAGGAAAGTTATCGCGTCCGTCTCCAGAAAGGGAGGCAGAGATTATGAAAGAATTCAGATCTGTGCGAGAAGCCATAGAGAAGAAGCAGGCTGAAAATTTTAAAAGGAAACAAGAAGGAATTGGCGATGGAACGAATCCCCCGATCAACGGCTGATGAATTTTGCCAAAGAATAAAACCGCAGACGAAGCCGATCTATGTGCGGGACTCTCAGGTCAAGGGGTTAGTGTTGCGCGTGATGCCGACGGGTTCAAAATCGTGGATTTTTTGCTATACCGCTCCGTGTCCAAAGAAGAAATGGCGAGAGCGGAGGAAAGGGCTTGGGCCTTTTCGATACGGGCGCAACGACTCGGGTGGCCTGAGCGTCCCCGCCGCCCGCCGCGAAGCAGAGCGCATGAAAAACGAGGTACGGTTCGAGGGCGCTGATCCGATTGAGGATAGACGGCGGCAAGCAATGAAGAGCGCTATAGAACAAGAAAGTCAAGTTAAGGTGGCCGATCTGTTTGAGCGCTGGGTCGCCACCGATCTTATCAATCGTAAGGATCAGGGTGTAGAGGCGCGCCGCATGATGAATAAGGACGTACTCCCATTCATTGGACGACTTAATATCAAAGATGTGCGTAAAGGGCATGTTACGGAAATCACAGATAAGTTGCTCCAGAGGGGTGTGAATCGCATGGCAAAGGTGGTCCTGAGCCTCATTAGACAAATGTTTCGCTTTGCCGTAAGTCGCGATCTTCTAGAATCCGAACCTACGGCAGCGATTAGCAAGAAAACAGTCGGTGGAGCGAATGTGGAACGCGATCGAGTTCTGGATGAAAAGGAACTTCGCGAACTTACTGCCAGACTCCGATCTGCTCGATTGGAAGAGACGACATTTTTGGCTATTTGGATTGTACTGGGCACTTGTTGTCGTATCGGAGAACTGCTTAAAGCTCGCTGGAGCCATTTCGATCTTCAGGTGGGCACATGGCGCATTCCTTCCGAAAATAGCAAAAATGGAAAAGAACATTTGATAGCCCTTTCTCCCTTTGTCTTAAATCATGTGCAGCGTCTTCATGCGCTTACCGGCCCTGGAGAATGGTGCTTCCCTGCAAGTCGTAAAGATGGCTATGTTTGCCCCAAAACCATCACAAAACAAATTGTGGATCGTCAACGCTCCACCCCTGGCCACCGCAATCGCAGTAAGCAAATCGACAGCCTGGTTCTTCCTAGAGGAATTTGGAAACCGCACGATCTGCGTCGTACGGGAGCAACTCTTATGACTGCCCTTGGCGTCCTCCCTGAAGTGGCTGAACGATGCCTTAATCACACAGAAGAAAATCGCGTAAAGCGCATTTATCAGCGCTACACCTATGAAGCAGAAATGAAGCAAGCGTGGGAAAAATTAGGGCAGTATTTGGAAAAACTCCATGGCGTGAAGAAGCCGGAGGCCTGGTTGGAAAAGGCTCTTAAGGAAAATTACGTCGGGCAAAATAAGAACATCGAAGAAAACAGGGCGTTCGCAGAGAAATTCAAGAACGAGAAAGAGTGGGCAGACCTTGATATCACTAAGACTTATTGCGTCCACAGACCGACAGAGAAGGACTATCAATGCAAGCTACCTTCTGAAAATTTTAGAAGAATGCTTACAGAGTGTTACAAATTGCGTGGCGGAGGAGATTGAAACAATGGAACAGACAAGGGAGGCGCGAGCGCCTGAAAATACAGAAAAAAAACAGGAAAATGGTAGATTTCGGAAGGGGCAATCAGGGAACCCGAAGGGGAAGCCAAAGGGCGCGCGTCACCGATCGAGCCTCATGGCCGAACGGCTGTTTGCCGATGAGATTCAAGATATTTGCAAAACGGTGATCGCTGAGGCCAAAGCGGGCGATATGCAGGCCGCCAAAATCATCCTGGATCGACTGCTTCCTCCGCGAAAGGACGTTCTCCGATCGCCATTGACCTCCCTAAAATGGGGAGCAGCTCGGATCTTCTGAAGGCCGTGGGGTGCGTTACAGATGCAGTTGGAACCGGCCAAATTTCCCCCCTCTGAAGGAGAGGCTCTTTCCCGCATTCTCGATACTCACGCCAAAGTGCTAGAATTGACCGAATTTGAGCAACGGTTGAAAGCCGTTGAAGAGAGCATAAAATGAAAGCTTCAACCAAAAAGCGCTTAAAAGATCTTGAAGCAGCAAGGCCATCATCGCTACGGTCAGCGGTGGTGATATACGATCCAGAAGACACTACCGCAGAGAATGAAGAATTCAATGGGGTTAGAATATATCTTCCGCACAATGGAAGAATGCCGCTCCGTCCTTCAAAAGGCTAGGAGATTTCTTTGGAAGCTCAAACTTTTGACAAGTGCTCGCCCAAAAGGCTTGATGCCTCGCGCGCTCTGCCAGTCGCCCGACGGTCCGGTTGTAGGTCTTCATTTCTGGGCGATTGAAGCAAAACACATTATGTCCAGTTCATTGTATGATCAATAAATTCAAGCAAATGGTTTTTTGAAACAATGAATACTGTCTTAATATGCGATCCTATGTAGCGCTCGTCGGCGTGAACTCGATTGCCGCAGACAGGCTGACCGATGTGAGAAAGACATTTTTCGTAGGTAGCTCCCCATTTCAAAATCTCTGCGTGGTTAAATGCTGCGACTTTTATCGGCTGTAGGTCTATTTTGGCAAGCTTCGCATCATCATCTATGTCCGACTTGACGTACGTTCCGGAAAAAATTTTTGCATTGGTAACTATGAGCGGAATGAAGGTAAGAGGCCATTCCTTTTCCCAGGATTGGTCGCTCATTTTACTGTGGAGCAGTACTTCCATGTTAAACAGCGCTTGCCTAAGAAAGCCGCGGACGTACTCTTCTCGAGAGCTTCTCAAAGGCAAGTGCGGCTTTCCTTTCTGTCTTTGAAGAGTTGGTGTTTCGTCTGCTTCAAGAACTTCAACCACTTGTTTGCTTACGCAAGGCAAGTGATTATAATTTCTGTTTGTCACGGAAATTTTACTGTTCTGACCATTTATTATGTGTATGTCTTTGGCTGATTCATTGTTTTTTAAAAAAACCAAATCATAGTCAGATCTTTTCGACTCAATGAGAAAAATGCGTTGCCTGATTTTTGCCCACAAGTCTATTTCGACTCTCCCGCCTCCTCGGTGAGGAGCACCTTCAAAGACTTCTCCAGGATGAAGCTCCGCTCTGTGAGGGCATCGAGAGAGGATTTCGTGAACGGCATCTTCTAAAGGGAACCCTTCATAGTTCACCAGGTCTAGGAACGCCTTTTGTTCAGAGGGATTCTCGTGCCATCCGCTAAAGGCTTTGGGGGTAGGTGGGTTTGCTATGGCTGTTTGTTTCTCTTGCATTTGTGCGTTACCTGCCACATTTCTGGTTGTTGATGTTTTTTGAACGCTGTTGAGGTTGTTGTAAGTCACTGAAATAAAAGAATCTGGGTGATAGGATTCGAACCTACGGCCTCTTGCACCCCATGCAAACGCGCTAGCCAAGCTGCGCTACACCCAGATATTCAGGACTTGTAGCTGAAAGACCTTCAAATTGAAATTCAGCTCTTTTAAATTCTTTGACGCCGTGACGGGCGCAATCTTCGACGATTTTTTCCAAAGAATCGCCAGCATTCAGCTCGAGAGCTGTAATATCTACTGCGATCGATGCGGAGAAAATAACCCCGTTTTTAAGACCTTTCACCTTGAAATTGGCGTAAAGAGCGTCTTTTTTTCGGGTGACGTTCGTAAATCGAATCAGGTTATTTTCTGCTAGGTTTTTCATCGAACACTCCGCTATTTGGAAAAGGATCGATTTTAGCCCTCGGAGAGGCTTTCTGTCAATGTTTCGGTTAAATGTAAAGCCGCTTTACATTTGCTCAAAGAAGAGACAAATGCTATTCTAAAAACAATTTATGGCACTGATTGCAGAAGAAGAAATCGCGTACATGGAAGCTTCCTGGCTAGGTCTGCTTGAGACCGAGTTTGAAAAGCCATACATGCGCAAGTTAGAGGCGTTTTTAGGAGAAGAAAAGCGCTCCGGCGCGGTGGTGTATCCGCCGTTCCCCTTGGTGTTTAATGCCTTTTGCCAAACTCCCTTTGAAAAGGTCAGCGTCGTCATCATTGGACAAGACCCCTATCACGGGCCTGGTCAGGCGCACGGCTTGTCATTTAGCGTGCCTAAAGGAGTGCCGGCTCCCCCTTCTTTGGTCAACATCTATAAGGAACTGAAGAGCGATTTAGGTCTGGCGATCCCCTCTCATGGTTGTTTATTGCATTGGGCCAAGCAAGGTGTCTTACTGCTCAATGCGACGCTGACAGTGCGGGCTGGAGAGGCTCGGTCTCATCATGGCCAAGGTTGGGAGGTCTTTACTGATCGAGTGGTTCAGCTTCTTTGTGAAAGGAAGGAGCCTCTTGTTTTTCTTCTTTGGGGTAAGTCGGCTTTGGATAAATTCCAGCACTTTGGCGCATCTAAGCATCATTGCGTTTTGACCTCTCCCCATCCATCGCCTCTTTCTGCGCATGCCGGATTTTTCGGATGCCGCCATTTTTCAAAGACCAATGATTTCTTGCAAAAATTGGGAAAGAGTCCCATTGATTGGTCTGTCCCATGAAGCTGACAGAAAGCCACCGAACGAAATTTTCTCTAACGGCGATTTTCTTTACATTTTTCATGGACTATTTGAGCTGGGCGATCGTCTTTCCCATTTTCGCACCTTATTTTCTCGGGGCAAACAGCACGGCATTTTCCTCAGACGTAACCTTTACAACAAGAACGACTCTTTTAGGATTATTTCTCGCGGCCTTTTCATTAGGACAGTTCTTCGGAGCCCCCTTTCTCGGAGATTATGCCGATCGGCACGGGCGTAAAAAGGCGTTATTAGTCAGCGTTTTTTGCGCAGTGCTTGGCCTTGCTTTAACGGCCTGGAGCATGGGGAAGGATAACCTCGTTCTTTTATTTCTTGGACGGCTAATTACTGGATTTTTTGCAAGCAATGCTACGATTTGCTTAGCTTGCATTGCCGACTTAAGTGAAGAAAAAAAACAAAGAGCAAAGTATTTTGGGTATCTTTCATTAATCGGTGGATGCTCTTTTCTCCTCGGTGCTTTTCTAGGTGGAAAGCTCTCTGACCCCACGTTTAATCCTTTGTTTTTCCCTTCGCTGCCTTTGTGGGTATCGACAGGACTTACACTTTTGAATTGTGCATTTATTCTGTGGGGCTTTTCTGAAAAAGAGTCTAAACACAAAAGAATAAAATTCGACTTTTTACATGCTTACAAAAACATCAAAGAAGTTCTGCAGACAAAAAAAATGAAATCGATCTACTCCCTCTATTTTCTATTTTTATTTGGTTGGACGATTCTTTTGCAATTCACCCCCGTCTTGATGGTGCAGGAGTTTTCTTTTACAAACTCAAGAATTGGAGATTTGGCGCTTTTTATGGGCGTTTGCTGGGCGATTGGTTCTGTTGGTTTAAGCAAAGTTTTGTTGGCTTATTTTGCCCCTTTAAAGGTGTTGGAATTTTGCCTTCTTGCCTTTACGTTCTTTTCAGCGTTTATGATTTATCCAACGCACTTTTATGCAACGCTCGGCGTCGTGGCTGGATGCGTAATGACTGCTGGGCTAGCATGGCCGCTTTGCACTGCGATGATCTCTGGCGCCGCGCCGAATGAATCTCAAGGCAAAACGTTAGGAATAAGCCAATCTGTCCAATCATTGGCGACAACCATTGCTCCGATTGCAGGAGGGCTAGCCAGTCAACTATTCTTAGGATGTGGTTTTCTTTTAGGGGCTCTGGCCAGTCTTATTGCTGCTGTAATTTATTTTTCTTTGAAGGAGTCGTAAATGCGTACTTTTGAAATTACATTTCCTAACATTCACTGGAAAAAACTTTTTCTTTTTTGTGTAGCTGTTGGAATGGGGTTCGGAGCTGTTTATTGGGTTAGGAATGTATACTCATTTTTCACAATTGATCAGGCTGTACTTTGCGTTTCTTCTACAGAAGTTCGCTGCGAAGAAACTGGCCGTTTATCGGAGTGCTCTTTAGATGAGGGGGACTGCTTTCAACAAGGACAGAGCCTTTTTTCATTGGATCGCACTTCTTTTGTGAATCAGTTGAAAGAGATGAGTCGGAAAATTGAACTCAATTGCCAGCAGCTCGACCAAGGTAAACAAGAGATCGATCAGAGCATGGAGCAATATCTCTATTTGCAGAAAGAGATGAATTTGCAGGGGAAATCCTCAGAATTTCTGGACCAGATTTTAGGGGAAGCGCAAAAAATGCAAGAACAATGCAGCCATATTGAAAAAGAAATCGCTCTTTTGAAAAAGGAACGTGCCGAACTTGAGAAATTGATTGAGAAAGGTTCCTTTAGCGCTAAGTCTGATGGGGTGATTTTGCGTCGGTTCAAACAATTGGGCGAAGCTGTTTTTAATGGAGAGCCGGTGTTTCTTATTTCTAACAGTCAGCAGCGATGGGTTGAGGCGGAAATCGAGGAAAAAATGCTTTTGAAAATCCGCATTGGGTCTCCTGCTTTGGTCTCATTTCCTTCTTTTCCTCAAAAAACATGGCCGGCCAAAGTTTCCTGGATTAGTTCTGTAGTCAAGGAAGGAAAGCTGAAAATACGCATTGCAGCAGAAAACCTTCCTCCTTATTCAGGGCTCACGGCCAAGGCATCCATTAAATATGCAACTACCCCTTGAACTTCAAGAAGCTATTGAAGCGCTGACGCAAGCGTTTTCCACAAAAGATTTGAAGAAGGCGCGGCAGCAGGTCTCCGAGGATTACCGAAAAGGTGAAGCTTCTGCAAAGGCATTTCGGAACTCAAGTCAGCTTTTTTCTTACCTTGCCACTCGAATGCCGGCGACCTACGCCGCAAATGTGAGAGTTTTTCAAGCTCTTCGAGAAAGGCTTCCTCAATTTCGATGTGGCTCATTTTTAGATCTCGGTGCAGGGCCTGGCACAGCTTCTTGGGCGGCCTTGGAAGTTTTTGAGGGGTTATCGGAACTTCACTTGATTGAAAGAGAGGCAATGGCGATTGAGATTGGTAAAAAGCTCAGCGTCAATAGTCCTGTGTTGCAAAAAGCCCAGTGGCATCAGGCTTCTCTGGAAGAAAAGTGGCCCGTAGAAGGCGCTGATTTAGCTGTTCTTTCTTACGTCTTTGCAGAACTAAATCGAGAGAGAAGCTCTTCTCTTCTCGATCGCCTTTTTGAAAAAAACATTCCTATAGTAGCTATTATAGAACCGGGTACGCCCAAAGGATTTGAGCGGATTCGTTTCTTTCGAGACTATGTTCTACAAAAAGGGGCCCAGATCATTGCTCCATGCCCCCATCAATATGCGTGCCCGATGCCTTCGAATGATTGGTGCCATTTCTCTGCACGGGTAGAACGAACCCGGTTACACCGACAATTAAAGGAAGGGTCTCTTGGCTACGAAGATGAAAAATTTTCTTACATTATCTATGCAAAATCAAATTTCGATTTGTCGTCAGCAAGGGGAAGGGTTGTTCGCTCTCCTCAAAAAGGCTCTGGATATGTGCGCATTCCTCTTTGCGCAAATGAAGGCGTATTAAAAGAAATAACGGTCACTAAAAGCGATAAAGAAAATTATCGAATTGCCAGAGATCTTGAATGGGGATCCTTGTTAATTGATTAATATCTTCTAATTATGTATAATTACTGAATTATGACATTCGACGAACTGGAATTAAAGTTAATTAGATTGATGAGCTTTCCTTTGAAGAGTCAAATTAAAATTGACTTTGATATGGGCAAGCAAATATTTCTCTTGTCGGTGGCGCTTTATCGTTCAGGAACGGAGGTTCCGCCCTCTCTTCGAAAATATGTGCAGGCGCGAGAGGGAATGACATTTCGGCCTCACAAGACGTCCTACAGGTTAGAGAATGAAGTCGTTACTCTTATTCAAGAGGTCCCTTGTGAACGAGGGTATCAGCAAACGCTAAGACAGCAGACTCTTCAGTTTTGGCAAATGGCGAAATCCTGTCATCAGATGTTGATGGAGATTGCCGCAGAAGACAAGTTTTCTAAGAGCTCTTGAAGAATAATTCTTTAAAGGTCAAAATTTGGCGGTATTATGCTCTGCCGAAATTCCTCTTATGGTTCGATCGTCGCTTTAGTTACGCCATTTACTTCCAATGGTCGGATCGATCGCAAATCATTGGAATCGTTAGTTGAATGGCACATCGCTGAAAAAACAGACGGGATCGTCTGTTCTGGAACTACTGGAGAGGCGTGTTCTTTAAGTCGAATAGAAAGAAAACGGGTCGCTGAAATTTGCGTGAAAGCGTCAGCAGGACGCATTCCAATCATTGTCGGAACTGGCACACCTGATACTCGAGAAACGATTCGCCTTACAGAAGATGCCTCCAAGTTAGGAGCTTCCGGTTGTCTTGTCGTTACTCCCTATTACAATAAACCTTCTCAAAAAGGATGCCTGGAACATTTTCGGCAAGTCGCCAAAGTAGGATTTCCGATCATTGCCTATCACAATCCGGGAAGGGCTGTATTTCGCTTTACAAGAGAGTCTTTGTGCGAACTAGTAAAGATTGACAAAGTCGTTGCTCTGAAAGATTCTGGGAGGGATTTCGAGCTGATTCAGGATCTTTTTGCGGAGCTACCAATTCTTTCTGGAGATGATGATTTAACGCATGCGGTGATTGAAAAGGGTGGTAAAGGGGTTATTTCGGTGATTGGCAATGTGATTCCAAGAGGCTGGAGTCAGGCAGTTCATCTAGCTCTTTCTAAAGATCCAAAGGCTAAAAGTTTATTTGAGCGGTATCTGCCTCTATGTCACGGAAATTTCATCGAGACTAACCCTCAATGTGTGAAATATCTTGTCTCTCAGCTTAAGCGATGTAAGCCGATCTTTCGCTCTCCGCTGCAAATGCCTACAAGAGAAACGCAAAGCGCGCTTCAAAAAATTCTATGGAAAATGAGCTTGATTACAGCTCAATCGGCGCTATTGCGACTTTAGTTGGCGGATGTTTCTGTAAAAATGGATGAACATCCTCTTTTAAGAAAGAATGGACCTGTTCTACGGCCCTGCCGATGAGCTGTTTTGGATCGGCGATCTTTTCAATGTCTTTACGGGAAAGAGAGAAGGCTTTTTCTTTTTCAATCGAGCTGATTAAAGACTCAAATGAATGGGCCGTGATTTTTCGCAAGAGTTCGTGGATTTTTTGTCTATCTGCCCCACGTTTGACCGATTCCATCAAGATGTTTTCCATGCAAAGCTGCGGTAGGTTTTGCGTGAGGTGTGAAAGGGATCTTTCCGGTTGAATTTGCGGGGAAGTGAGTACATGCAGCATTAAGTTGAGGATGGCATCAATGGTTAAAAAAGATTCAGGAATGGAAAAACGGCGGTTTGAGGAATCATCGAGGCTTCTTTCGAGCCACTGCGTAGCAGCTGTATAAGATGGGTTTTGCGAGAGTGAGATTGCAAAACGAGCAAGGCCGCAGATCCGTTCGCAATAGATCGGATTGCGTTTGTAAGGCATTGCGGAAGAGCCCACTTGATCTTCGCCAAAAGGCTCTAAAAATTCTCCTTCATGTGATAAAAGGCGTATATCGACAGCAAACTTATGAGCACTTGCCGCAAAGGATTCTAGAGCGTTTAAAACGTGTATATCGAGCTTCCGCGTGTATGTTTGACCTGAAATGGGTAAAATTCTAGTAAACCCAAATTCAGTGGCGATGTTGCTCTCGAGCTTTTTTACTTTTTCATGATCTTTTTCAAAGAGGGCAAAAAAGGACGCTTGTGTTCCGGTAGCTCCTTTAGCGCCTAAAAAAGGAAGATCCTCTATTAGGCGATGCCATTCATGAGCATCGAGAAGAAAGTCTTGGAGCCATAAACAAATTCGCTTGCCAATCGTCGTCGGTTGCGCTGGTTGAAAATGTGTATAACTAAGGCAAGGATCGTGGGCATGCTTTTCTGCTAAATCAGAAAGCTTTTTTACGACATGTAAAAGCTTTTGAAAGAGGAGAGACAGACCTTCTTTGAGCTGAATGAGGTCTGCATTATCTGTAACGTAAGAAGAGGTAGCTCCAAGGTGGATAATCGACCTTGCCATTGGGCAAGCGTCTCCAAAGGCATGGATGTGGGCCATGACATCGTGACGCAATTTTTTTTCATACTCGTTGATTTTTTCGAAATCAATATCGTTAACAGCTGCTTGCATCTCATTGATTTGAGGATCAGAGATGGGAAGGCCAAGTTTTTTTTGGGCTTTTGCCAAAGAAACCCAAAGCTTGCGAAAAAGAATGGCTTTTGCGCGAGCAGAGAAAAGAGAGGACATTTCAGGACTAGAATAACGCGCCGAGAAGGGACTTATGTATTCTTCATGGCGCGTACAATGAGTCATTCTTTATCTTTTCTCAAGCAAAGCATTGAGTTGAGCTAGGATGCTTTTCAGATGCTTTTTTTCCTCTTCAGAGGGGACGCAAAGAGAGTTTTTCATCATTTCGCGGGCTCTTTTTAAAAAGCTGAGCGCATGGGCTGCAAAATTAGGATGTCGTTTGTCTTCTTCTGCGAGAGGAAATTCAAGGCGGATGAGTTGGAGGAGTTCTTGCTTTGGCTGACCATTGTAATTGCGCACAATGGCTTCTTTTTTTTCCTGATCCCCTTGGCGCGATGCTAGGCTATATACGGCCTGTCTTGGCATCTGGTCGATTTTTGGATGCAGAGGTTGCGGCATCGCAGTGTAAAATTCGTAATACTGCAAAAAGTTGTAAGGGGTTTGGCGGTTGCCGTAGATGGCAAAGAGCCAGGCGGTAAATGCGCCATCTTTGTAATTTTTCAAAATTTCTTGTGCGCGTTTGATTCTCTCGCCGTGAAGAATCGCAGCTTGATTGGTAATTGCTTTTACTTCAGAAGTAATTGCTGTAAGAGCTTTGAGATCGACATCGACATCATAGGTATCGCTCGATCGAAAGCTTTTTAAAATGTATTCAAGATCGGCTTTTTCTTTGTCGTTTAGAGCTGAAATGCGAAACACTCCGGAAAAGCTGGAAAGATCCCCATTTGTTGATCGCTCGACGAGCGCTGTCACTTTGGGTTGTTGAGACTCTTTAGACTTGAATCGCAAATTGAGCAGATCATTGAATTTTGACATACGCTACGTCCTTTTTAAAATTTCTTGCGTGAGGTCCATGTAGTCAAGGGATGCTCGACTCTTTGGCGCTGTATCGAAAATCGGTTTGCCATAAATGGTTGCCTCAGATACTGCGATATCGCGTCTGACTTTTGCGTTCAAGAGTTTTCCTGGAAATGTTTGTTCAATCACACTTAAAAATGCATCATTGCTCTTGCCGCGCTGGTTCCAAAAAGAAAGAGCGACGCCGAGAACTTTTGTGCCGTGTCTTTCTGAAATATTATTGATAAAAAGAGATAAACGCTGGAGGCCCTTGACACTATAAAATTCAGGTGTTGCGCACACAAGAGAATAATTAGATGCGATAAGAGCAGATTCTGTAAGCCAGCAAAGAGATGGTGGCGTATCGATTAAAATAAAATCATAATCGAGATGGCGCAAAATTTCTTTCAACCGTTCGTGCGAATAGCGATCAGCAGCGAGCGCGCCTGAAACTTCGACTCGCTCTAGCCAGGTGTCCGCAGGAATGATATCCATATTCGGAATGCAGGTGTTTAAAATGACTTCGGAGATGTTTTTCTCTCCTTGCAAGACAGGAGCCATGCTATCTTGCTCATCTGGATCGAATCCGAGGCCTGTTGTTAAGTTGGCCTGCGCATCAAAATCAATGAGAAGAACTTTTTTTTTGTGAAATTTACAAAATGCTGATCCCAAATGGAGCAACGTCGATGTTTTAGCGGTGCCGCCTTTAAAACTAGTCACGCAAATAATGGTCATCGTTTCCCCTTCTTTTTTGCTTCAAGGAGCTGTGGAGTAAGGCGACAATAAATCTCTAGTCGCTCTTTCTTTTTCGACTTTAACAAGAAAATCAGAAATGTCAATCTCGCCGTGCACAACATTATCGCGAGTGCGAAGAGCAGCAGTTTTATTTTCGACTTCTTTGTCTCCAATCGTCAGCATGTAATTATATTTCAAAAGTTGCGCATTGCGAACTTTTTTGCCGACAGATTCACTTGTATCGTCGACATCGCAGATCAAGTGTTTTGCGCGTATTTTTTGCGCAAGCTCTTCAGCATACGGAATGTGCCGATCTGCGACTGTCATGATTCGCACTTGGTAGGGACTGAGCCAAAACGGGAATTTTCCGGTGAAATGTTCGACGAGAATGCCAAAAAGTCGTTCCAAGGAACCAAATAAAGCTCGGTGGAGCATAATTGGTCGTTTATGCGAGCCGTCGCTATCGACATATTCGAGTTCGAATTTTTGCGGCAGTGACATATCGAGTTGGACAGTTCCGCATTGCCAATGGCGGCCAATCGCATCCCGAAGGTGAATATCGATTTTTGGGCCGTAGAAAGCTCCATCGCCTTCGTTAATGCGATAAGAATGGCCCCAATCGTCAAGGGCATTTTTGAGGCCGCTTGTCGCATTTTCCCACTCTTCGTCAGTGCCAATTGTTTTCGATTTTTCAGGGCGGGTGGATAGTTCCAGGCGATAAGGAAGCCCAAAGGTCATATAAATTTTATCAGCAAGGCGGAGGATATTGCCAATTTCATCGCGGATTTGATCAGGCCTCATGAAAAGGTGAGCATCGTCTTGGTGAAAGCTCCGAACGCGAAATAGGCCGTTGAGAGCGCCAGATGCCTCAAAGCGATGGACGTGGCCAATTTCGGCAATCCGTAAAGGCAGTTCTCGGTAGCTGTGTGTCGTGGATTTATAGTAGAGCATGCAGCCAGGACAGTTCATCGGCTTGATCGCAAACTCGCGATCTTCAATGCAGCAGGTATACATATTTTCTTTGTAATGAAACCAGTGGCCTGAGCGCTCCCATAGGGCTTTACTCATCATTGTTGGGGTTTTGATCTCGACATAGCCAGCTTGGCCTAAACATTCTCGCAAAAAGTCAAGAAGTCTATTCCAGATGATTAGGCCTCGAGGATGGATAAAAGGCATTCCTGGGGCTTCTTCCTTGAAGGAATAGAGATCGAGCGCAGCGCCTAGGAGCTTATGGTCTCTTTTTTTTGCCTCTTCTAAGATTAGAAGATAGTCTTTGAGCCGCTTTCGGTCTGGAAAGGAAATAGCATAGATTCGGGTAAGCATTTCGCGATTGGAGTCCCCTTTCCAGTAAGCGCCGGAGGTTTTAAGGATTTTAAAGGCCTTGATCTTCCCTAAAGCTGCCATGTGAGGGCCGCGACAAAGATCGACGAACTCTCCCTGCTGGTAAGCGGAAATTTTCCCTTCGAAGCTATCGATTAATTCACATTTATAAGGGTTATGCAAAAAAGTTTGTTTGGCTGTTTCTTTGCTAGGAAACTCAATTCGCTTTGTCTTGAAATTTTCTGTGAGAATTGCCTCGACTTCTTTTTCAATTTTTTCAAAATCCTCATCGGAGATCGTCAGATTGCCAAAGTCATAGTAGAAGCCGTTTTCGATAGGGGGGCCAATTGTCGGTTGGGCGGCAGGCCATAGGCGGAGGATCGCTTGGGCTAGAACGTGAGCAGAGGTGTGCCAAAAAACTTCTTTTCCAAGGGGGTCGTCGAAGTTCCAGAATTGAACATCGTCTTCATTATTCAAAGGAGTGCTGAGGTCCTTTAACTCTCCATTGATACTGACGGCAACGGCTTGGTCCGGCGCTGTCAAATGAATTTTTTCAGCCGCTTCTCTCGCGGTCACCGGTTCCGGAAAGTCGATATGTTTGCCCTGGATCTTGATCTTCATAGCCTGTCCTTAAGAAATAACTCGGTTCATTCTACAAAATCTGACAAAATGTTGAAATAGCTGAATGTAAAGCGGCTTTACATTAGAGGGGCATGAAAGACCATCCAGGAACGGTTTCCAGGTCAGCGTTTGGCTTTTTATCGGGGACTTTGTTGAGCCGCGTCAGCGGACTTGCCAGAGACGTGTCGATGGCGTTCTTTTTTGGTACTAGCGCCTCGATCGCTGCTTTTTTGGTGGCCCTTCGCTTTGCGATTTTGCTTCGCCGTATTTTTGGCGAAGGGGCTCTTCTCAATGGCTTTATTCCCCATTTTGAAAGAGAGCGCAGCATTGATCCAAAAAGGGGGGCGCTCTTCTTTCGAGATGTATTTTTTTCGATGCTGGTATGTCTGGTTGTTTTGATCGGGGCTGGGGAGCTGATGCTCTATCAGTGGATAGACTCTTCTCCGATTATCTATCTAATCATGTTGATTTTGCCCGGGGTTCTTTTTGTTTGTCTCTTTGGTCTTTGCAGTGGGCTTTTGCATTGCGAGAAGTACTTTTTTCTTACTGGCGTTGCCCCTGTTGCTTACAATGTGATTTGGCTTAGTGCCGTGTGGGTTTTTAGGAATGACTTGCCTGAATCGGTTGCCATTGGACTTTCTTTATCTATTACGCTCGCTTTTTTTTCTCAGTGGCTTATGACGGTGCCGAAAACGGCCTCTTTTCTCTTTCAGCATCTTTCTTGGAGGGAATGTCTTAAGGCTCGCCTATTTTCTTTGGAAATTCGGAAAATGTTCTCCTCCCTTTCCCTCGGCGTTTTAGGAGTGGGCGCAGCGCAAATCAACACCGCTTTAGATACTATTTTTGCGAGACTTTCTTCTCTAGAGGGGCCCGCTTATCTCAATTATGCGATCCATCTTCAACAACTCCCTCTTGCCTTATTTGGAATTGCTATTTCGTCAGCTCTTCTGCCGCCCCTTTCTCGCGCTTATCAGGCAGAGGATAAAACTCTTTCTTGCACGCTACTCAATTCGGCGATTTCTAATGCCATGCTCTTTATTCTTCCTTGTACAGGTGGGATTTTTGCGCTCGGTAGGGTCAGCGTTAATCTCTTGTTTGGAAGGGGTGATTTTACTCCGCTCTCAACGCTGCATACCACCGAATGTCTTTGGGGATATGGAATTGGGCTTGCCCCTATGGTCCTTGCGCTTCTTTTTGCGCCTGCATTTTACGCGAAAAAAGACTATTGGACGCCGACGCTAGCTTCTCTTTGTTCGATTGCGCTGAACTTGTTTCTCAATTTTTTATTCGTTTGTTGGTTTCACTTTGGTTCGGCAAGTCTTGCTTATTCTACGAGCATCGCGGCACTTTTTAATGCGGCATTGCTTTATCGCCATCTCCCCTTCAAAGTGAGCATTTCTACTTGGAAGATAGGCATTTCTAGCTTTATCGCTTCAGCCGTAGCCATTATTTTCGATCGAGTGATGATTCAGGATTCGTTTCCTCGGCTTTTTGCCGATCAGTTGATTCAATTTTTTACTCTCTTTACAATCTTTAGCGGATTCTTCATCCTTATGAACAGAAAAGAAATTTTTGCCGTATTAGGAAAAAGGACATGAAAAAACTAGCAGTATTCGCAATTCTTTTCAGATCGTTATTTGCAGCGCCTGTGGAAAATACATCCGCACCTCAATTGATTGAAGAAGGTTTTTTTATTTCGAAAGATAGCGTTGTCAATGTTCGCGCAGGATATGAAGGCGATTTCATTGCCGATGCTAGAATGAAGCAGCATGAAGTGAGCAGCGGCCGTGTCGATTGCTATGAGCAGCAGACAAATTCTGGGACCGTGACGGTCAATTTTGTAAACCGTCTTGACGTCTATGCCTTGTGCGGGTCTTCGCGAACGTGTGCTGATTGGCGATTTACCAACGATGGAAATACGCAGCGGGCGCAATTGGAGACTTTGTATAGCTTTCTCTGGGGGGCTGGTATAAGAGGCATTTTTTACAAAACAGAATGTTTTGCCTTTGGAATGGGAGGGCGATTTGAACATTCCGAGTATGATAATCTCTGGATGACAATCGACGGCAGCGTGCAGAAAACAAATGGCGCAGAACTCCATTGGAGAGTGTGGCAAGTCGACGCGGATATGTCTTATAGAATAGATATTTTTACGCCCTATATCGGCGTAAAATATTCAAACGTCCGTTCCGGAGTTGGGATTTTATCTACTGCTATTTCCAATAGCGGTCTGGGTGTGAACTTTTTTGAGAATCGGTCGCCTGTTGGAGTTTTCATCGGCTGCTCTTTAAGTAGCGGAAAACATTTTATGCTGAATATTGAAGGCAGACTCATCGATGAAGAAGCGGTTACAATTTCTGGTGATTTTAGATTTTGAAAACCCTCTATTTTCTTTGTTTCTCTCTCTCTCTTTGTGCAGCGCCTATCGGCAATCCAGCGTCGCCTACCTTGCTCCAGCAAGGCGTGTTTATTGCTGATACCACTTGGTGCCAACCGAGAGTCTCCTTCTTAGAAGATTTTACTCAAACCCAGCAGCTTTCTTGCAGCAGCGCGCACAATTCTTTCGCTCAGTTTGCCTTAGAACTGGGCTCTTTAACCTGGTCCATTCGCGAAAAGTTCGATCTATCGATTACTCTTGGCGGCGCTCAAAACTACTTTCGTTTGTATCAAGAAAATCATTTATTGGAGTTTTACTCCGGTGGAGGCCTTGTTTGGTACGGGGAAGGAAAGCTTATTTTATTGGAAGTAAAGGATACGATTCTATCGATCTTTGGAGAAGCCGGCGGATGGGATTGGATGGATGGGCCAGCTTATGTAGATGAGAACCCGCAAGGGCCAGATTCTCATTTAAAGATGCGCTTTTGGATGGCTGGAGCTGCCCTAACCCAGCAAATCGGACTTTTCTCTCCCTATCTTGGGATCGCGGTGTTGAGGTCTCGCTGGAAGCTTGAAGAAGTTTCTTTGGAGACTTTTCATTTTTCTCAAAAATATACTGCAGGGCCATTTATGGGGTGCACTCTGAGCTCAGGCTCTCAAGTGGCGCTGAATATAGAATGGCGCGCCCAGATTGAGAACGCATGGACGGTTTCTGGGGAAGTTCGGTTCTAAAAAGAGCGCTCAAATCATTGCTTTTTATTTTGGACTTGCCATATCATTCCTTCTTTTCTTTTAATGAAATTAGGGAATCTCAATGAACCGTTCGTTTCTTCTGTCCGCTATCTGCTTTTTAGGCGCAGCGATCTCTGCGCAAACGGCGCCTGCTCCGGTTGCTCAAGGGATTGATATTCAATACAATGATAAACAACAAGAAACGGACATGGATGCTCTCCGCCGTTGGTTGCAAGATAAGCGCCTTGTCAGCCTTAAGGAATTAGGCGGGGACCTTTCTATTAGTGGCGAAGTTCGCACGGAAGCGCAATTTACCAATGAAAGGCAAGCAGCTCATGGGTCAAGTGATTTTATTCAGCAACGAGGCATGAATAGCGCGACGGGTAGGCCCTCGCTTGCATGGGACGTCGAATTCAATCTCATGCTCGACTATCACACTGAACGGACCTGGGCGGCTATGAAGGTGGAGTTTGACAATGATATGGGCGTTCGGAGCGGGACGGTCAACAGAGTCAAGCTAGAAAAAGCCTATCTTGGGGGGCGCCTGATCGCCGGCAATACATTCACTTGGGATGCTGAAATCGGCCGTCGGTATTTAGCGAACGTATTCGATTCAAAGCTTCAATTCGGATCTCTTTTTGACGGCGCCTTATTTAGGTTCGGAAAAGCGTTTCAGGATATTGGCGATTTTTATGTGAACCTAGGTGCATTTTTGGTCGATGACCGATTCAATCAGTATGGAGAGGTCATGGAGATCGGCGCCCTTAAAATCGCAAATCTTCCTTTGAACATGCGCTATTCGATCATCAATTGGTACCGCCCATTTTCTCAAGAAGATTTAGGAAATGCCCCTACTACGGCAACCCCCTACCCTCAGCCTGTTTCTCAGCCGTGGAAGTATTTAACCAACCAGTACACGATTTTCTATCAGGATTATCCTACCTGGCTCGGCAAGCGTCTCATTAAGATTTATGCGGCTGGTTTAATCAACCCGCTCGCTAGGGGCGTTGCTCAAACGGGGCAAGTTCAAGATGCCGAAACGCAACCGGATGGGCAAGTGATTTGGAAGACTGTCAAAAAAGGAAGCAAGCAGAATTTAGGATGGTATGCTGGCGGCACAATCGGGCTTGTCAAAAAAGCGGGTGATTGGGCTGTCGACGCTAACTATCAATGGGTTCAGGCTCAAGCTGTCGCTCAAGGAGATTCTACAGGGATTGGCACGGGTAATGCAGCAGGGCGCGGATTTTATACAGTCAATCAAAATGGCACTGGCGGTCCAACTACGCAAGCAACTGCTTATAGCACGAATAATTTTAAGGGCTTTCAGGTAGAGGCGTTGTACGCTTTTACGGATAATCTCACTGTTCAACAGGTCCTTCAAATGTCTTGGACTTTGAACCAAAATATTGGACAAAATAGGGATTATAAACAGTACGAAGTAGAATTCATCTATGCCTTCTAAAATATCTAATTCTCCCTCACCAATCTTTACGCTAGAAGAGGTAGCTAAGCACTGTGTTTCAGACGATGCTTGGGTTGCCATAGCTAAGAAGGTATATGATATTACGTCCTTTAAACACCCTGGGATACGGCTACAGTCGTTCTATGGAAAGGACGTCACGCGCAAGTTTTCTGGGTTACATGATGCGCGCCAGCTGGCCATTTTGGACGATAAATTCTTTATCGGACATCTCGCTTCGAAATAAGACGACTATTCTTTTGAAAAGTGGATTGTGATTTGTTTTTGATGCCATAGGCATCCCAAAAAGCGCCTCGAAAGCTTTTCTTTTTTTCCATGCGCATAGGCCACGGGAAGGCGTATTTGGCTTAAATCTTGCTTGTAAGTAGCAAAAATCTCGTCAGATGTTATTTTTGGATGAAAGAAAATGCAAACGGACTGATTTTCTTCTCGCAGCTTTTCTACTTGTTCAAGAAATTTTGCCTGCGTTTTTCTAGTATCTAATTCTCTTGGCACGATTCGGATGGAATCGATCAACCCATTAAACCAGGGAAAGTATCTAAAATAAGGGCTCGGCAAGAGAATTTTTAAATTGGGAAGGCATGAAAAAAGCAAAATTGCATCCCACCAAGAATTGCTTCGGAGGACTGTAATAACGGATGGGTCGGGAACGGCAGATGTTAGGATGAGTCTTCGAAAACGCTTTAAGATTTTTCTTACGAAAAAGGGGAAAAATAAACTAGAGAGACGGCCCGTTATGATTATATTGATGAAGAAAGTAATAATCCCCATGAGAAAAAAACCGCTAGAAGCAGTGAATCCCATTTTTTCGCTGATAAAATAAAGGCTAAAGGCTGCTGCTAGAACGCCCGTGAAGCTGAAAAAATTTGTCGAGGCAATCACTTGTCCTCGTTTTTCATCGGGGCTATTGACTTGGATAAATGCATCAAACGGGATCAGATAGGCGCCTCCAACCATTCCGAGCAGCGCTAAATTGATGATGGTCATTGTCAGCGACCAGGAAAAAAAGTGAAGGCTGATAAAGAAAATGGCGATAAAAAAGCCGGTAATACAGGAAATGCCAGGCTCTACTTTGTCTTTAGACAGGCGTCCAGCCAAGACGGCGCCAAGTGCAATCCCCACAGCGGTAGCGAGAAATAGGTACCCCCCGCCGACATCGCTAAGGCCAAGCGCCTGCATGGCAAACGGGATGATATTTAGCTGCGTAAAGGCTCCGACGAATAAGAAAAAGGAAGATCCGAACATAGCGGTTAAAAGATGGGGAACTTGTCTGCTAACCCGAAGAGTTTGATAGATCTCATAGAGAATAAAGGGATTGATTTTTTTGGATGAATTTTTCGGTTCAGTGCGCCTGATCCCAAGGCTGGTGAATAGGCCGATGACAGCTATGAACACGCAAAAAAGTGCTTCGATGACAAAGTTTTTATCGGTGATATCAATGATAAAAGAGGCCAAAAACGTGCCTAAAATAATGGCCAGATAGGTAAACGAGGTTAAGGAACCATTGGCCATGGAAACCATTTTTGGTTCCACGATTTCTGGAATGATTCCATACTTGGATGGGCCGAAAAGAGAACTCTGCGCAGCCATAAAAAAAAGAGCGGTATAAGCGCCGATTTCTGACTCAAAAATTACAGCCACAAGGCCAAAAAGCATGATCAGCACTTCGAGGATTTTCGTGTAGACGATGATCGTTCTCTTGCTTAAGCGATCTGCAAGGACGCCCGAGCTTGAAGAAAAAAGAAGGAAAGGGATGACGAAGATTGCCCCTGCAAGAGAAAGAATCGTATTCGCCGCCGCTGGACCTTTGACGTTGATGAGAAGGTAAATAACTAGCAACTTAAAGACGTTGTCATTGAGCGCGCCTAAAAATTGCGTTGCGTTCAAAAGACGGAACGAGCGGGAATCGTATCTGGAAGGTGGGTTCACGCTAGGGACTCTTTTGGGTTGTATCTAATTGTTAGGGTACTGGTTTTCGCTGGCAGTTTTCAATAAGATTGCTTTCACAGTATGAATTTTGCCATAATTCTATTGAAAAATGCATGAACGTTTTTTCTTTTCAAGCCATTCACTAGAGATTTTAGCGGCAAAGTTAGCTCTTCAACTTGCTGACGATCCTTCTTGCTTATTTTCTCCCCCCCTCATCGTCTTGCCCCACGGCAACGTCAAAGAATGGCTCCAGATGGAAATTTGCCAAAGAACAAACAATCAATCGGTTGTAGGACTTGAATTTGTCAGTTGGGAAAACGCTCTTTTAAAGCTAGCTGGGCCTCTCTCAGTTCCTACTCGCGCCGAATTATTGGCTGCGATTTGGCAGCATAGCGATAGAAAGTTCCATTCAGAAAGGCAGAAAATAGACTTTGTAGAGCATTTGGCCTCTCTTTTTGGGGAATATGTCCAATCTGGACTGCCTCAAAATATTCCCGAAGAAGCTCTGTGGCAAAAACAGCTTTTTGAGCAAATTTTTCAGGCGTATTCTTGGAAAACGTTGCCAGCTGCGCTCGAAAAGGTCAATAGTCGCGATCTTGGCCCGGTTTATCTTTTTGAGATCGATTACCTGCCGCCTGCCGTACATCGTTTCTTTTTACAATATCGGAAGCTCAATGTATTTCGTTTTTCGCCAACGGCCATGTTTTGGGAAGATCTTTGCTTTTCTAGCGAAGACCGAAAGGCGCACCCCCTTCTTTCGAATTGGGGCTCTCTTGGAAGAAGGATGCTCTCTGACTCTACAGCCTTTCCTTCGCAGGAGGATGAAAACTATGATTTAGAATTAGAGCATTTGACGACTTTGCAGCAGTTGAAGCTCGACCTTCTTCTTTTAGAAAAGCAAGAATTTTCCTCAAAAGATTCATCGATTCGATGCCTTAAGACCGGTGCTTCCAAGCTCCAGGAAGTGCAAATCCTTTGCCGAGAGATTTCCCGTTTTGCCGCAAAAGGGATCTCTTTTTCAGAGATGAGAGTCTACGCCCCCGACATTAAGCCTTACGCGCCGCTCATTGAGTTTTGTTTTGATACGACGATTCCTTTTCGAATTTCCGGGCTTGATTGTGCCCATGAAAGCCCTTTTTACCAGGCGATCGTTCGTCTTTTCCGCTGCGTACAAGGAAGGTGGGAGTCAAAGGAGATTTTTACTCTCTTTGAGGGAAGCGCAGTCTATCGAAAGGCAAAATGGCAAAGAGAGGATGTAAAGCGTTTCCAAGAGTGGATACATCGGGCGAATATTCGTTGGGGGCTTGATGCGGCCCATCGTCGAGAAACGACGGAAATCGGAGCTTCTTTTCAGGAAAGAGGTTCATGGAAAGAGGGCATTTCTTCCCTCCTCGATTCTTGGATTTTTTTGCAGCCAGATAAGAAAGAGACAATGAGCTGGCTAGAGGCCGATTTATTCCACGATTTTTATAAAGTATTCGATTCGTTTCGCTACACGCTCCTCTCCTGGAAAAAAGACAAAACATTGAATGAATGGGCAGAAGAGATCGGAACGTTTATCCATTCTGCCCTTTTTTTAGATGAGAGCTCTGAGGCGGACAGAGCTGCTAGCCGCTCTTTTTCTCTTTTCCTAGAGCTTTTGCAGAAAATGGGCAAAACATTTCCGGAAGACCAGTTTCCTTTTGCTTTAGTGCTAAATTATTTCACGACCTTTTCTTCCGGGGAAGACGGAGCTTCTCTTTTGCACGGCGTTCGGTTTGCCTCTTTAGAGTCTGGGGCTATTTTGCCGGCGCGCGTTTTATTCATGCTGGGAATGGATGAAGAAAACTTCCCTCGAAATTCTCCCCTCTCTTCTCTTCGCCTCCCCACTTGCCAGCCAAATTCCTCGGAGTTTGATCGTTATCTTTTCCTGCAGGCGATTTTTGCGGCCAAAGAAGCTCTTATTTTCTCCTATTCGCATCGCTCAAAAGAAGATGGCAAAGAGGTAAGTCCGTCTCTTTTGATTCAGGAGCTTTTAAATGCGCTCGGCATTGTCGATTTAGAAACGCCAAAAATCTCAGAGTTGATACCCAAAAGCGGATCTTTTTTGACAAATACCAAGAAGATTCCCGAACTTTCCTCGATTCCTACAGTTCTTTCGATTCAAGACCTTGTTCGATTTTTCAAAAATCCATTCCAATACTATCTGAAAACAATGGGGATTGTTTTGAAAGAAGAGCCGGAGTCTTTATGGGGAGACTTTGAATTTTCAGCCTTAGAGCGCTATTTTGTGTTACGCGATGGCTTGATCGGAGAACCTCAGCCTCAGCTTCCTTTAGGTTTATTTGGCGAGGCAGCAAAGGTAAATTTAGAGCGGGCAATGGAAGAGTTTACAAGCTCTCTTGCGGGATGGGGCATTAACCCGTCCTCGATTCAAATGCTTACCTTAAAAGAGACCGGAAATCCCTTAAAAATAGAGATCGAAGGAAAGCCAGTCCTGTTGACTGGCCAAGTAGGCTTAACGGTGTCGAATGGCGTTTTGCATATGGGCCGCGATGAGATCGGCTCTTTTTTATCGAAGTGGCCTGAATTTTTATGCGCTTTGATCGCAAATAAGGGGCACAGAATTCATTGTCTACGGACGGGCAAGATTCGAGATGTACCCGATCCAGTGCCAGCGCTTCAAGCAGCGGTTGAGCTTTATTTACGCTGTCAAAAAGTGCCGTTTTTCCTTCATCCAGAATGGGCCGATGATTTACTGCGCAAAGGAAGGGTTCCAGAGGAGTGCGAAGACCGGGCCACTCAGTGGGCGCTTAGCCGGAGTCCTGAATATTCATTAAGCTCTGAAAGAGAAATCTGGAAAGAGACGCTAGACAAAGTATTTACTCCTCTTAAAGCTCTTTTCGAAAGAGGTGCCAGTGCAACGATTTGATTGTTTAGCAAAAGAGCTGCCTCTTCTAGGCCCCCATTTTTTGGAGGCTTCTGCCGGAACTGGGAAAACATTTGCTGTAGAGCACATTGTCGCTCGGCTTTTATTGAATGGGATTGGGCTAGAAGAGATCCTTGTCGTCACATTTACTCGAGCAGCGACAAGAGAGTTAAAACTCCGCATTCGTTCCAATTTAGAGAAGATTCTTTCGAACGGATGTGGGTATCTCGATCCATCGCAAGCGCTTCATCAAATTTCTGATGCTGTAGCCACTTTTGATCGATGTCAAATCTATACGATCCATGGCTTTTGCTTTCGGATGCTCAAAGAATTTGCCTTTGAAATAGACCTTCCGTTGTCTTTGAAAGAGAAGCGCTCTTCAGAGCGGCTAGATGCGCTGCTCAGTGATTTTCTGGAGACAAAACTTTCAGCCATTGTCAGCCCTGAGCAACTTGAACTTTTTCTTCGGACCACTCCTGTAGAAGATCTAGTGAGGAAATTAAAAAAGGGAGAACTTCCAGAAACTGCCAGGACCTATTCGGAATTGCATGCCGCTTTTTGCCAAGAGATGACAGTTGAACTCGAATTTGAAAAGCTAAAGGAAGATTTTGCGGCCCTTCAAGGGTCTTATCGCAAAAAAGAGGCAAATTTTGAGGCGCAGCTAAAGGCTTTAGCGGAGAAAAAATTTGGCCCATTGATTCGAGAGAAAGGGACTCTTTTTACTTTTTTAGCCCCGGACAACAAAAAAGTGAAAGCGAAGGAACCTACCTTTCTCCATTATCCCGCTATTTTTGATTGGGGGCGGGAAAAAATTCTTCCTTTGATCGAGAGCGCAATTGAAGAGACTCTGCCTGCAATTCTTTCTCTTTGGAAACCAATTGAGCGGAAATTCTTAGCAGAAGCGGGAGTTTTAGGCCCCGATGAGCTGCTACAGACGATGAGTGAAGCGATCAGAAAAGAATCGTTTCGAGAAAAAGTGCAAAAAAAATACCGCGCGGTGCTCATCGATGAATTTCAAGACACCGATCCTCTCCAGTGGGAAATTTTCCGGACGCTATTTCTTGGGAGTACAGAAGCGCTTTACCTGATTGGGGATCCCAAGCAATCGATTTATCGCTTCCGAAAGGCAGATCTATACACTTATTTAAGCGCTAAAGAGGTAATTGCTCCAGAAGGACACTTTTATCTCGATACGAATTTCCGCTCTTCAAAAGAGCTGATTGGAGCGTTGAATCGCTTATTCGATCGAGAGTGGCTCCATCTGCCGAAGACGCGACAGACGATCCCCTATTTACCTGTGCGCGCAGGTCTCGACCTAACCTCACAGTTTTCCGATGCAAAAGGGGCAGTCCACTGTGCAATTTTTGAAAAAGAAGAGATCTTTTCTTATGTAGCGGCAGAAATTTCCCGCTTAAAAAATGAAGTAGCCTCGTTGAGTTCTTTTGCCGTTTTAGTCAAAGACCGTTTTCAAGCTGCAAAAATGCAAGAGCTCCTCACCTCTCTTGGCATCCCGAATATCTCTCGAACGCATCAGCTTCTTTCCGAAAGTCTTGCGTTCGAAGCCATCGAGGAGCTATTTGAAGCGCTTGACGATCCGAGAAATTCTGGGAAAGCAAAAGCGGTAGCGGCAGGGCCATTTGGCCAGCTAGATCTCTATACGCTTAAAAGTTGTTTAGAAGAGAAAGGGCTGGCTAAAATGTGTGCAACGCTACCGAACATCTCTTCGGACTTTTTGCAGGTATTTGAGCTTCTTTTTGAATGGGAGAGAAATACCGGGTTCTCCTTCGATGGGATTTTCCGTTTTTTTGCAGAGAGTCGAACAATGGATCCAGATGATGCGGTTTGTCGCTGGCAAGATTCAGAGGCAGAGGCAGTGCAGATCATGACGATGCATGTGAGCAAGGGGCTGGAATTCGATATTGTTTTTGCATTGGGCCTCTCTGAAAGGACGCCGCTTTGCGATAAAGAGGCAGAAGCTGAGAAGCTCCGCCAGCTCTATGTATCGATGACGCGTGCAAAACGGCGCCTTTATATTCCGATTTTGGTAACGAATAAGCCAGCAGAAGAAGGGAAAGAGGCTCCCATTGAGCTATTTTGTCGCATTCTCGGTGAGTGGGAGAAGGAGTTAGAGGTAATTAGCTCTGAAGTTAGCTTGACGATTGAAAGAGTTGTAGAGCCAATTATCTTGCCGGAAAAAACGAAAGACGCAGTTGCGGTTGAGGAAACAGCCTCTTTTAATGTTCCCCCATTTAAGCCTTCGTATCTCCTCTCGTTTACAGCGCTTGCTCAGGAAGGCAAGCAAGAAGTTTTAGAGCCGATGGCTGACCCAAATGGCGTATATACGATTCATAACTTACCAAGAGGGGCAGAAACGGGCGTCTTGATCCATTCAATCTTCGAGAAAGTATTTTCTGGAGAATCTTTTGAAGAGCTCATCCCAAAATCCCTTTTTCCCTGGAAAGAGGCGATTTGCGAAATGGTCGAAAAGACTTTGGACCTCCCTTTACCGGTAGGATTTTGCCTACGCGATATCGATCGCCGGATGGCCCGGGTTGAAGTAGAGTTTCTTTTTGCAACCAGTCCAAACTATTTGAAAGGATTTATCGACCTAATTTTTGCGCATAAAGGGACCCTTTATTTCGTAGACTGGAAGACAAACTGGCTCGGGAGCAATGAGGAGGCTTACCACGTAGAGCGAATGCAAGAGGCGATGAAAGATCATCAATACAATCTGCAGGCATCGATCTATTTAGAAGCGTTGCGCCGCTCCTGGCCTGGACCCATTGGCGGTTCAATCTATGTCTTTGTCAGAGGACCAAAAGCGTTAAGGATTTGAATGGAAAAGATCATTGCAGCACATTTAATGCAGCGGGCAGGGCTTAGCCAGGCCCCAGAACTAGAAAAAATTTTGATCGATCTAGTGCAAAGCGCAAAAGAGGGGCACCTCTGCCAGCAGATCTTAGACGCCTCTCTTTTGCCGTCTGTTCTTTGGGAAGAAGGCGCTGAAGACCCTTTGCCGAAAAAACCACTTGTTATGCAGGGGAATCGACTCTATTTACAACGCAATTGGGCATTAGAGACGTTGATTTTGCAAAAAGTGACCCAACTTCTAGCGCGCCCACCAGTGGAAGCCTCGGATCGATTTAAAGAGGAGCTGACCAGGCTGACGGGGCTGCAAGAAGCACAGCGTTTGGCGATTGCTGCGGCCTTTGAAAAAGCATTCACTCTTTTTACGGGAGGCCCTGGAACGGGAAAAACATTTACCGCCGGATGTTTTATTCGGGTATTGGCAGCATCTCGGGATAAGCCACTAAAGGTTGCGATTGCAGCTCCGACGGGCAAGGCCGCGGCCCACTTAGAGAGCGCTCTTCGGGGACAAGGGCCGTTAGAGGGAAAACTGAAATGCGAATCGACAACGCTCCATCGTTTACTCAAATTGCAGCCCGGGATGCAGCGTCTTTTGGGAGAATGGACAATCGATGCAGATCTTGTGGTTGTAGACGAGGCTTCGATGTTAGAGAGTGCTCTTCTGCTTCATTTATTGAATGCAATCGGGCCAAACACCCGCCTTCTTCTTCTCGGGGACCCAGATCAGCTTCCTCCCGTTGCAGGAGGAGGTCTTTTTGCAGAATTAGCCCATTTGATCGGGCAGAAGTTAGAGGTTTCTTTGCGCATGGGGACCGGAGATCTTTTAGCATTTTCGGAGGCTATTCGCAGTGGGCAAATAGAGAGAAGTGGGGTTGAGTGGTTAGAGGTGAAAAAGCCGATGGAATGGGTAGATTGGCTTTGTGAGAAGCTTCCAAATCCGATTTTTTCTCAGGAACCTATAGAGCCGGAAGAACACAAACAATTTCGGGTGCTTTGCGCTCTTCGGCAGGGACCTTTGGGCGCTGATGCCTTAAATCAAGAGATTCTAGCCCGTTTTCAAAAGAAGTTAGCTCCTGGGCAATGGCTCATGGTGCCGATCATCATCAGCCAAAACGATCCGAAGCTAGAGCTTTACAATGGAACTACAGGAGTCTTGCTCCAAAAAGCATTTGAGTCTAAGGCAGTTGCTTATTTTGAAGGCGGAAGAACCATTCAAGAGTCAGATCTTCCCCGTTATGAAGTCGCCTTTTGCCTTTCTGTACATAAAAGCCAAGGCAGTGAATACGAAGAAGTTGTTCTTTTATTTCCACCGGGAAGCGAAAGCTTTGGTAGAGAAGCTCTTTATACGGGCGTTACAAGAGCAAAGAAAAAGGTGAGCATTGCAATCGAAGAAGATACGTTGACAGGTCTACTGAAAAACACATCGCAAAAGCGCTCTGGGTTTACAGAGCGCTTTAAAAAGAACGCTTAAACAGTGCGCGAGTGGAGACGAGATTTTGTTCTGGATGCTTTCTGGACTTTGAAAACGCCAGTTTTTACACCCTTATCCATCAAACTGAAAATAGTGTTCAATTTTGATTGGATCGCTTCTGTAGACTCTTTTTCTGTCAGCGATTTTTCAAAGCTGCGAATCGCTGTGCTGACTTTTGCACGATAAGAACGGTTGCGGAGGCAGCGTTTTTGGTTTTGCATATCGCGCTTCAGAGCGGAAGGGCGTTTTTGCTTAGCTTCTTTTTTCTTGTCGCCTGTTGGTTCGGCCATAAATCCTCTAACGGTAAATTCAGTTGCTAACACTATAATCGCTCTCGTTAAATTTCACAAGAGTCTCTTTTTCCTAGGGGGCTAAGAAAAATTTTTAATAGACAAATATTTTATCGCTTTTTTAGTCATTAACTGCTTATAATCCTTGTAAAAATTGAGAGATTATAAATGAATTTTGAATCTTCGGAAGGCTTTTTTAATTACAGAGAGCCTCTTGCAAGAGCCGAAGTCGCTGGATTTTCCTCCATTCGGGGAAGAGTTTTAGCTCTCATTCGTTTCTTTAAGATGCTTATCACCCTTCCCGTGGCTCTTGTCTATAAAAGCCATAGGACAGCCTTTTCTTTTCTTGGCGTTGGGATCAGCGTTGCAGCTTTGCTTTTAACGCTCTGTAACTCTTCGTCGCTGCGAGAATTTTTCATAAAAAAAGTGACTAAATTAGCCAAAGATCTTGCAGACTGGTTTTTTTGGCCATTTGCCGTGGTTCTTTGCCTCTCTCGGCTGTTATTAGCCGCATTCATTCACCCTGCCCTTTACTTCCGAGCCTCTTAACGCGCAGCTCTTTCGAGCAGAAAGAACATAAGAATACCGAAGGGCTCTAAAAAAATTTTTTTAATCACTTTTCGAAGAAGGCTGACCTTTTGCTTAGCTTCTTTGACCGATAGGCGTTCTAAAGCACGGAGATTTTGCATGGAAATCGCAAGCATAGGGATCGCTTCGGATAGAAGCGCCTTGTGGAGAAGATCTCCCTGAAAATAAAGAGAAGTTTTGGCCGCTTTTTGAATAATTTGAGAGGGAAATCTGTCCTCTTCCCAAGAAAAGGAGGGCAAGGTACGCGGCTTCTCAATGTGTATTTTCAGATGATGCCCTTTTTTAATCCTGTAGTTGCGATGAAAAATTTCAAATTGATCATAAAAAATAGGATCCCCTTTTCGAAGCGTTGCATAATAGCAAGGAAAGAGACGAACTAGCTGCTCTGCAGGGCGTAAAATTTTGCGGTTAAAAATTCGGTCGTCGAGGATCCAGACCACTTGATAACCGGCTGTTTGATAATCTTCCATCCGATGTTCCGCCTCGCGAGGAGTTAAGAAGGAGCACTGGATTTCGAAAATAATTTTACGCGTTTCCCAAGCGACATCTGCGACGCGGAGGATTCGGGGAAAAGGTCTCTCGATGACAGTCTCTCCAGCGGGGAGCAGTTTTTTGAGTGAGAGCTGTGCTAAAAGATGATCTTCGCTTTTGCTGTAGAGGCGGCAAGATGAGGCGCGGGCGAGGTGATAAAAGTGAGGGACTCTGGAGGGGCCTTTGCGTACGCGGACGGGGCTTCCGCATCCGCTGCAGCGGTAAGGGCGTCTTTCTTCGGCCTCCGCCGCATAAACGAGAAGATCGTCTTCATATGCGTAGAGGCTCATGATGATGCTTGCAAATAATTAGCCAGATCGTATGATCTTGACAGAAAGGGGGAGGTCTGTCCACAATATTTTCATTTCCTCTTATTCCCCATTCAGATCCAGGAGATCATGAGCGCTACCACATCCTTTAGTAACCCCCAGCATCAGCAAAAAATCGAAGAACTCGTCGCCATTGCCAAAGAGCAAGGCTATCTTACGTACGAAGAAATCAACGAAATTTTACCAATGACGTTCGATTCGCCCGAACAAATCGATCAGGTCCTGATCTTTTTGAGCGGGATGGACATCCAAATTTTAAACCAGGCGGAAGTCGAGCGGCAAAAAGAACGGAAAAAAGAGGCCAAAGAGCTTGAAGGTCTTCCAAAACGGACGGAAGGCACATCCGATGACCCTGTCCGGATGTACCTTAAGGAAATGGGGTCAGTTCCCCTTTTAACGCGAGAAGAGGAAGTTGAGATCTCCAAGCGCATTGAAAAAGCGCAGATTCAAATTGAAAAAATCATTATGCGGTTTCGCTATTCGATCCGCGAAGCGATTTCAATTGCCTACTATTTGATCACCGGAAAAGATCGATTCGACAAGCTCATTTCAGAAAAAGAAGTCGCTGATAAAGTGCAGTTTTTGGCTCTTTTGCCAAAGCTTTGCGATTTGATGAAAAAAGAAGATCAGCTGTTTGAAGATTTGTTAGTCGAGCTTCGCGATCCAAATCTCAAAAAAGAAGCGCGAGCACAAATCCTGGAAAATATCGAGAAGAGCCGAATTCGCTCTCAAGCATACTTACGCAGATTTTGCTGCCGTCACAACATCATTGAAGATTTTGGCGAAGTCATTCTCTCCGGGTACGATCGCTTTTTGCATCTTGAAAAAGAGATTCAGGAACTTACTCCTCGTGCTGAAAAAAATAAATTTGCAGCCGCCAAACTCTCTGCTGCCAAGCGGAAGCTATACAAGAGAGAACTGGCTGCCGGGCGAAATCTTGACGAATTCAAAAAAGACGTTCGGATGCTTCAGCGTTGGATGGATAAGAGCCAAGAAGCTAAGCGCGAAATGGTCGAATCTAACCTTCGCTTGGTGATCTCTATCGCAAAAAAATATACAAATCGCGGCCTTTCATTCCTCGATCTCATCCAGGAAGGAAATATGGGATTAATGAAAGCGGTGGAAAAATTTGAATATCGCCGCGGGTATAAGTTCTCGACGTATGCGACGTGGTGGATTCGTCAGGCTGTAACGCGAGCAATCGCCGACCAAGCGCGAACAATCCGAATCCCCGTCCACATGATCGAGACGATTAATAAAGTTCTTCGCGGCGCGAAAAAACTGATGATGGAAACCGGTCGAGAGCCAACCCCAGAAGAGTTGGCGAATGAACTTGGGCTGACTCCAGAGCGGGTTCGAGAAATTTATAAAATTGCGCAGCACCCGATCTCGTTGCAAGCTGAGGTTGGAGATGGCGGCGAGAGCCAATTCGGCGATTTTCTCGAGGATACCGCGATTGAGTCTCCGGCAGAAGCTACAGGCTATGCGATCTTAAAAGACAAAATGAACGAAGTTTTAGCGACTCTTACAGATCGCGAAAGAACTGTGCTCATTGAGCGTTTTGGGCTGCTTGACGGAAAACCAAAGACATTGGAAGAGGTTGGGGTTCGCTTTAAAGTCACTCGCGAGCGCGTTCGTCAGATTGAAGCCAAAGCGCTTCGTAAGATGCGCCATCCTACACGAGCAAAGCAACTTCAGGCATTTTTGGATCTTCTCGAAGGAGAATAAGCGGCTTCATGTAAAGCCGCTTTACATTTGGAGCGTATCGGAGTCGAACCGATGGCCTCAACAATGCCATTGTTGCGCTCTACCAAATGAGCTAACGCCCCACTAATAAACCTCAAATTCTAGAGAGAATACCCATTTTGATGCAAGATATTCAGTAGATCGGGTATTTTCTTTGTCGGAGGTGAAAAATGTTTTTTGATGACGTTCTTGAAGGAGCCCCAGATGCCATTTTTGGGATGCTCGGTGCTTTCGGGGCAGATGTTCGCCCGCAAAAAGTAAGCTTGATGGTTGGTGTTTTCAAAGATGAACACCTCCGAAGCGACCTGTTGCCCGTTGTGCGGCAAGCAAAAGAAAAGATTTTATCTGCAGACCAGCTAGCAGATTATCTTCCAATCGATGGACTTGTAGAGTTTGGCCAAGAAGTTGGCTCTCTAGTCTTCGGAAAAAAAAATTGGGAAGAGAATCACAGCCGCATTTATACAGCTCAATCGTTAGGAGGGACTGGAGCGCTTAGATTGGGTTCTGAATTTTTGGCCCAAGAAGTTGGGAAAAAAGTTTACATCCCTCATCCAACATGGGCAAATCATCGAAATATTTTTGAAAAAGCCGGATGCAAAGTAGAAACTTTGGATTACTATAACCGGGAAATGCATCAGTTTGATGCAGAGGCTTTTTTTAAGAGCCTGCGGAATGCCGAGCCAAAGAGCATTGTCGTTTTTCATGCGGCCTGCCATAACCCAACGGGTAGCGACCCGACATTTGAAGACTGGAAAGAAATCTCTGCTATTTGCAAAGAAAAAGCCCTACTTCCTTTTTTCGACTGCGCTTATCAAGGTCTTGGAGATGGATTAGAAGAAGATGTAAGCTCTATTCGTCTTTTCTTAGAAGAAGGTCATGAAATGTTAGTGGCTTATTCTTGTTCAAAAAATTTTAGCCTTTATTGCCAGAGAGTCGGAGCGCTATTTGCAGTTTGTCCAAATACTGCTGTAAAAATGCGTATTGCTAGCCAGATTAAACGAGGCATTCGAGTGATGTATTCGAACCCTCCAGCTCACGGCGCAAGAATCGTAGTCAAGATTTTGAAAGATCCTGATTTGTATATTGATTGGCAAAGGCAGGTAACAGAGATGCGCCGCCGTATTCACCTTGCACGGCAAATCCTTATTCAAAAGCTTTTAGCAAAAGCAAAGAAAACGGATTTTTCTTTTCTAAAAAACCATAAGGGAATGTTCTCCTATCTTGATCTTGATAAAAGCCAGGTGAAGAAATTAATCGATCAGCATGCTATTTATACACTTGATAGCGGACGGATTAACGTAGCGGGACTTACCCATGAAAATATCGACGCAGTGGTCAATAGCGTGATTGCGGTGTGTGAACAGTGACTGGAGCCTCTTTTATCCTGCCCCTCTTACTGCTTTCCCTCATAAGCCTTCCGCAAAATGCCTCGGATCAAATTCGTTCCCAGGTAATGGCTGCAGTCACGCCATTTTGGGCCTCTATTCGACCTTCTCCGGTAGCTTCTTTGCCTGCCTTGAATTCGCAAGAACTCAAAAGCCTGCAGTTAGAAAATCATCAACTCAGAAGTCAGTTGGATTTTGTCTATGAATGGTTAGGATCGGAAAAACGCTTTCGAGAACAGATAGAATTGTTTCGAAATCTTACCTCTGATGAGACAAAGGCCAAGGAATTTATCAATCGCCGTTCTAATGAAATGAAGTCCTTGCTTCAACAAGAGACTAGAGCGGCGTTTGCGCGCGTGATCTATCGAGATCCGACCTCTTGGAGCAGTAGTTGCTGGATCGATGTTGGCGAAGAGAACAATGGAGCTTTGGGGCAAAAAATTATCGCTAAAAATAGCCCTGTCGTCTTTGGGTCATCCTTGGTTGGGATTGTAGAATTTGTAGGGAAAAGACAATCTCGCGTTCGACTGATTACCGATTCTGGTTTAAAAACTGCCGTTCGTGCAATCCGAGGATCAATCCTCGATCGAGAGATTGTCTCTCTTGTTAAAACCCTTTTAGATCGCTTAAAAAAGCGCTCAGGATCGAACTGTGAAAAGCTAGAAGAAGAACTTCGAATTTTACAAAATTCCCTTCCTATTCGATGGGAAGATGGATACCTTGCCAAGGGAGAAATTTTTGGGAGCAGCGCCCCCTACTATCGCACCTTGCAATCGACATTAAAAGGAGTGGGATTTAGCTGCGACTTTAAAGACCATGAAGGTCCCGCGCGAGATCTTCGTTCTGAGATCATTCGTGTCGGCGATGTGTTAGTGACATCGGGACTCGACGGTGTTTTCCCTCCGGGGTTAAAAGTAGCGGTAATTACAAAAATTGGGCCGTTGCGATCAGGAGATTTTGCCTACGAATTAGAAGCAACTCCAATCGCCGGCAATTTTGAGGAAATTTCATCTCTCTATGTTCTCCCTCCTATGAGCATTGAATAATGAGTTCGCAGTTAGATGTCTGGTTTTTAGAGAATAAGAGAGCGTTTCCTTGGAGGGATGATCCCACTCCCTATCGCGTTTGGGTATCGGAAGTGATGCTGCAGCAAACGCGTGCGCAAGTTGTGGTTCCGTACTTTCTTCGATGGATGGAACTTTTTCCCACCATTGGCCATTTGGCGACAGCACCCTTAGAACAAGTAATCAAGATTTGGGAAGGGCTTGGTTATTATAGTCGAGCGCGCAATCTTCATGCAGGAGCTTGCCAGATTATTCAAGAATATGGAGGCAAGTTGCCCGATACTAGGGAGGAGCTATTAAAGATTCGAGGGCTTGGACCTTATACAGTTGCGGCTATTTTAAGCTTTGGATTTAAGAAAAGAGCTGCAGCGGTCGATGGAAATGTCCTCCGAGTGATCTCTCGGTATGCATGGATTGATGAAGATATTGGAAAAACATCCGGCAGACGGCGAGTTGAAGCATTTACGAATCAATTTTTAAGCAAGGAGCAGCCTTGGATTACCGCTGAGGCGCTCATTGAGTTAGGAGCGACGCTTTGCACGGCGACTCCTCAATGCGAAGAGTGCCCTCTTAGCGCAGGCTGCTCAGCAAAATTGAAAGGTCAGGCAAAAGCTCTTCCGATCAAAGCTTCGGGGCCAAAAATCGAAAAGATTGTTCGCGGCGTAGCTGTAGTAGAGGCACTGGGGCGCATTCTTGTGCGAAAAAATCCAAGCGGCCAATTAATGGGAGATCTTTGGGAGTTTCCCTATTTTGAAAAACAAAGAAGCGCTCTTGCTTTAAAAAAGGAACTACGCCGCCTTCTCGGGGCTTTGCCTACGTTTGTGCGGCAGATGGAGCCTGTAGCCCATTCCTTTACCCGTTTTTCAGCCAAACTATTTCCTCTTTATTTCACTACTCAAGAATCAAAAGAAGTAGAAGGGTATACCTGGATCCTTAAGGCGAATCTCTCCCAACTTTCCTTTTCTTCCGGACATCGGAAAATACTTTCTCAAATGTAAAGCTGCTTTACATTAGCAGACGTTCTGCGGCGTATGTAAAAATCAGGTCAGCACCAGCCCGTTTGATGCTGAGAAGGGCTTCTGCAAAGACTTTATTTGCGTCGAGCCAGCCTTGTTGTGCTGCGGCCATAACCATCGCATATTCACCACTGACGTGATAAGCGGCAATCGGGCGCTCTGTTCTTTGCCGTAACTTGGCGATGACGTCTAAATAGAAAAGGGCGGGCTTGACCATGAGGATATCAGCTCCCTCTTCTTCGTCGAGTTTGGCTTCTAAAAGAGCTTCTCGGACATTGGCAGGGTCGAGCTGATAAGTTTTTTTATCGCCGAATTGTAAGCTTACATTTAATGCTTCGCGAAAAGGGCCATAGAGCGCAGATGCATACTTTGCGCTATAAGCGACAATCCCAACAGAGGAAAAGCCATTTTTGTCGAGAGTTTCTCGAATGACCTGAACGCGGCCATCCATCATATCGCTTGGAGCAACGAAGTCGACTCCCGCTTCTGCTTGTGCTAGAGCCATCTTCGCGAGGCATTCGACCGTTTCATCATTGACAATTTCCCCTTCTTTAACAATTCCATCATGTCCGTGCGAGGTATAAGGGTCGAGTGCGATGTCGGCCATTACGCACATTTCGGGGAAATGGTTTTTGATGGAAAAGATTGCTTTTTGCATGAGGCCGTTTGCGTTCCAGGCTTCCTCAGCCTCTAGAGAGCGCGAGGAATTTTCTAAAGAAGGGAATAAGCAAATGGACTGGATCCCTTTTTTGGAAAGGGTTTCGATCTTTTTGAGCAAGTAATCGAGGGAAAGGCGCGTAATTTCAGGCATCGATTGGATAGGAAGAGAGAGGTTCTTTCCCTCGATAACAAAGAGAGGGACTACAAAATCTGCTGCATTGAGTTCAGTTTCTTGGAGCATTGTTCGAATCGCGAAAGATCGTCGATTTCTTCGGAGGCGGATCGGTAAGGAAAGGGTCATGTTCATTTTTTTACAGATTTTACTATACCTTGAGACCCCCTGCAACTGAAAATCACTTGCACTGTGTCGATCGTTCTGGCACGCTAAATGCCAAATCTTCTGGAGGTTTCAAATGTTGCAGAGCGGTGAAGAATTTTCTGAGAGTCAGATTCGGATCCTCGAGCATTTTGTCACAAATACGACGAGCAATATTTTTGCTTTGAGAAATCTTCCGGAAGTGATCAAGGGAGCTCTTTTTTCCCGCTATTCTCGCTCGACTCTTGGTCTTCGCTCGCTACTGCTCAAAGAATTTATTTTAAATGAGGACATGTCTTTTGCTGCAATCGCGGGGAAAGCTGCCGATGGCGGATCGGCCAATGCTCAATTGGTTGCAATTCAGAAAGCGCAAAGTTTTTATGATCGTATTTTAGATGGCTATGGCGATGACTCAATCGGTGAATTAGGCGGAGCGCATCTTGCCATCGAAAATATATCGATGCTTGCAGCAAAGGTTATTGAGGATTGCCGGATTGGAGGGTCTCCTCTTGAGAAGTCGACGCGGTATATTTACTTCGATCAAAAAGTAGACGGCCGTTACCAATTTTATCAGGAACCCGTTCTCTTGACTTCTGCGTATCGCGATCTTTTTCTAGATACCTGTAACCATTTATTCGATACCTATAACAAGCTAATCCCGCCGCTGACCGCACTGATCGAGCAAGGGTTCCCAAAAGAACCGACGATTTCTAAGGCAGCCTATACAGCAGCGCTCCGCGCAAAAGTTCTCGATTGTTTGCGAGGACTTCTTCCGGCAAGTGCAATGACAAACATGGGGATGTATGGGAATGGTCGATTCTATGAAAGTTTGATTCAAAAATTGAATTGTCACAATTTAGCAGAAATGCAGGAAGTTGGGAAAAATTCTTATAGTGAACTTGCGAAAGTGATCCCTTCGTTTATTCGAAGATCGGAACCTTCTCATAAGCATTACCAATTATTTTCGCAGTTTACAGAGACCATGCAGAGCGATATTCAGGAACTTGCTCGTCATCATGCAGGAGCAGTCGAGCCCATGTCACAGCCGGGAGTTCGTTTGGTCGATTATGACGCTGAGTCTGTCTTCAAAGTTGCTGGAGCTCTTCTTTTTAATTGTACTTCCGGCGGCCTGATCGAATTGCAAAATTATTGCAAGGCGCTTCCAGATGAAGAGTTATCGCGGATTTTAGATACCGCGTGCTCGGCTAGAGAAAATAGACGACATAAGTCGCCAAGAGCTTTAGAACACGCTTCATTCACATTTGAAATTTTGGCCGACTTCGGGGTGTACCGAGATTTGCATCGACATAGGATGCTGACTCAAGAGCGGCAGTTACTCACTTGCAATTTTGGCTATTACTTGCCTCCTGAAATCGTGGGCACTGAGATGGAAAAAGATTATGTGGAAGCGATGGAAGCGGCTAAGAAGGCCTATGATACAATTGCAGCGGAATTGCCCGAAGAGGCTCAGTATGTTGTTCCAATGGCATATAACATCCATTGGTATTTCCATATTAATCTTCGTTCCTTGCAATGGCTCTCAGAGCTAAGATCTCAGGCGGCAGGGCATACAACGTATCGGCTTATTGCGCAGGAAATGGCTTCTCAAGTAAGTAGAGCCCTTCCAGCTTTTGAACGATTCTTTAAATTTGTAGATTTTAATGGATATGAGCTGGGCCGTTTGGGTGCAGAGATTAGGCAAGAACTGAAGTTACAAAATAAAAACTAGAGTTTCTATGAATCAACATCGTTTGATGTCCGGCAGTGTGTTGGGCGGTATTCTTTTAATTGCAGGCAGTTGCATAGGAGCAGGAATGCTTGCCTTGCCGATTATGACGGGACTGGCTGGTTTTTTCCCGGCTCTCGTTGCCCTTTTTATCGCCTGGGCCTTTATGACTTTTTCCGCTTTTCTTCTGGTGGAGGTATGTGGTTGGTTTTCCGGACAGGTAAATCTTCTCTCCATGGCTAAAGAATCATTGGGCAATGTAGGTCGCACAATCGGTTGGTTCACATATCTTTTTCTTTTCTATGCACTCCTCGTTGCGTATATCTCTGCAAGCGGAGGTATTTCTTCAGCAATTATCATGGATCTATTTGGGTTTCATCTCCCAGCTTGGGGAGCTTCACTTTTTTTTACGGTTCTTTTCGGTTGGATCGTCTATTTAGGAACAAGACCAGTGGATCTTTTCAACCGTATCTTGATGGTTGGACTCATTGCCACCTATTTGGGTATGATCGGGCTTGGCATTTTTCAAATTCATCCACAGCTTTTCTTGCACTTTGCTCCTCAGTATACATTTTTGGCATTGCCTGTTCTCGTTGTGTCATTCGGCTTCCAGAATATGATCCCTAGTTTAACTGCATATATGCAGGGAGATCTAAGACGGGTAAGATTGGCCATTCTTGGCGGGAGTTTGCTAGCTCTAGTGGTGTATGTTCTTTGGACAGTCTTGGTACTAGGGACTGTTTCTTTAGAAGGGCCTCATGGAATTCTCGATAGCTATCAAAGGGGCGAAGAGGCTACGATGGCGCTTCACGCATCACTTGGTAGCGATAAGATTGCAGGATTTGCAAGAAGTTTTGCATTTTTCGCAATTGTGACTTCGTTCTTGGCTCAAGGGCTGAGCTTAACGCATTTTATTGCCGATGGGTTAGGAAAGCTCTCGACACGAAAAAATAGCAGTTGGTTTTGCATTCTCGCTTTATTGCCCCCATTGATATTTGCCCTTTCGTATCCTGAAGTTTTTTTCAAGGCGTTGAGTTTTGCAGGAGGAATCTGCGCGATGATTCTTTTCGGAATTATGCCTGTCTTCATGGTTTGGGTTGGGCGGTATAAAAAGAAGATCCTTTCTTCTTACCACGTCATGGGTGGGAAACCTCTCCTCGTGATTGCATTCGCCTTTTCCCTTCTTGTGATCGGTTGTGAGATAGTACACATTTTTTCATAAGGCTTTATGTTGAAAACGAATCGTCTCTTAGGCGGGATTCTACTCGTTGCGGGGACTTCTATTGGGGCGGGCATGTTAGCTTTGCCTGTGATGGTAGCTTTTGCGGGCTTTATCCCTTCATTTGCCGCTTTGGCGCTCTCTTGGCTGTTTATGTTTACGACTGCTTATTTGATTTTGGAAGTCAATCTCGCGTTTCCCGGGAACGTGAACATGATTACAATGGCTGGGAAAACGTTGGGAGTTGCTGGGAAAATTGTCTGTTGGGTTGTCTACCTTTTGCTTCTTTACTCCCTAACAGCTGCTTATATAGCGGGATGTGCTCCTCTTTTTCTTCAAATGATTGAGGTTATTTTCGGCAGCCAGGTTCCGGTGTGGATTGGCGCATTTCCTCTGCTTATCTTATTTGGTTTCTTTGTCTATTTTGGAACGAGAACTGTCGATTATGTAAATCGCTTGTTGATGATTGGATTAATCATTGCCTATTTTGCACTCATCGTGTTTTTGCCATCCTATATCGATTTTAACCTTCTTAAACGTATAGATTTTTCAGCTGTTTGGGGCGCTATTCCGGTGATTTTTACCTCCTATGGTTTTCACATCGTTATTCCAAGTCTTACTACCTATTTGCATCACGATTCTAGAAAATTGAAAGCCGCCATTTTTATTGGGAGCTTAATTCCACTTATTGTTTACTGCGTATGGGTATTTTTAGTCCTAGGCGTAGTTCCTCTGACAGGCCTTTATGGAGCATGGGAAGGAGGATTTTCTGCGACGATTCCACTTGCTTCTTTGATTGCAAGCCCTTGGATTTCAAATATTGCTAGCGCCTTTGCCTTTTTTGCAATGATCACCTCCTTCTTGGGGGTATCGTTAAGTCTTTCAGACTTTCTGGGTGATGGCCTGAGATTGCATCGCTTTACTTGGGGACGAGAATTTGCTTGTCTTATTACATTTATTCCTCCGCTTCTCTTTGTTCTTACCTATCAACGGGGCTTTTTATTAGCCCTTCAATATGCAGGACTTTTTGTCGTTATTCTCCTCGGTCTTTTGCCGCCTCTTATGGCCTGGAAATTACCTACATATAAACATTGGTTTAAGCGAGCTGTTCTTTTGCTCATTATTCTGATCTCGCTTTTTGTGGGGGTGCTGTGTTTAAGCTAAAAGCTGAGTTTTCGCCTACCGGCGACCAGCCTGAAGCGATTCGCTGTTTAACCTCTGGCATTACAAGTGGCAAGGAGGCGCAAGTCCTGCTTGGCATTACGGGGTCTGGTAAGACCTTTACAATGGCCAATGTCATCCAGAACATTCAAAAACCAGCTCTTATTCTTGCCCATAATAAGACACTCGCTGCACAACTCTATCAAGAGTTTAAAGGTTTTTTTCCAGAAAATGCCGTTGAATATTTTGTTTCCTATTACGACTATTACCAGCCAGAAGCTTATATCGCTCGCACCGACACCTATATCGAGAAGGATCTTGCAATCAATGAACGCATTGAAAGAATGCGTCTTTCGGCGACCCGTTCGCTGATTGAGCGTCCCGACGTCATTGTTGTTTCTTCGGTTTCTTGTATTTACGGCCTTGGTTCTCCTGAGCACTATAGTCAGATGCTTTTAACGCTCTCTTTGAATCAGGAAGTGCGGCGCGATAACGTTTTGATTCACTTAGTCGAGCTGCATTACAAGCGTTCGGATTACGATCTTGTGCGCGCGACGTTTCGCGTTCGCGGAGATGTGCTTGAGATCGTCCCAGCCTATGAAGAAGACCTCGCCTATCGAATTGAATTTTTTGGTGACCAGGTGGAAAGACTATCGCAGATCGATCCCATCACAGGCAAAGTACAGAAACGGCTAGAGACCATTACCATCTATCCAGGATCTCACTATGTGACTCCTGAAAGCGTTCGCTTCGAAGCGATGCAGACGATCCGCGCTGAACTACAGGAAAGGATTGCCTTTTTTGAAAAGGAAAATCGGCTTATTGAAGCGCAGAGGATTAAAGAACGGACTCGCTATGATTTAGAGATGATTCGGGAGATAGGCTTTTGCAAAGGAATCGAGAACTACTCGCGGCATCTTTCAAAAAGACGGGCAGGAGATCCTTCTCCTTGCTTATTAGACTACTTTCCCAAGGATTTTTTGTTTTTTATCGATGAGTCGCATCAAACATTGCCGCAACTTCACGCGATGTATAATGGAGACCGTTCACGAAAACAGGCTCTTGTAGAATTCGGGTTCCGTCTCCCCTCTGCTTTTGATAACCGACCGCTTAAGTTCGAAGAAGCGTATGAAAAATTCAAGAACGTGATTTATGTTTCTGCAACACCTGGTCTTTGGGAAGTAGGGGAAGCCGAAGGAGATATCGTTGAGCAGCTGATTCGGCCGACTGGTCTTTTAGATCCTGAAATTACAGTGCGCCCAGCGTCAGGCCAGGTGGATGATTGCTTAGAAGAGATTCGTATTGAAACGGAGCAAGGAGGACGTGTTTTAGTCACGACCCTTACGAAAAAACTATCGGAAGATCTATCGAAATATCTTAATGAAATCGGAGTCAAAGCTAAGTACATCCATTCTGATATCGACACCTTAGAGCGGATGCAAATTATTAAATCTCTTCGTCTTGGCGCGTTTGATGTTCTCGTAGGCATTAACCTCCTTCGAGAGGGGCTCGACATTCCAGAGGTTACTTTAGTGGTGATTTTAGATGCAGATAAGGAAGGGTTCCTTCGGTCAGAAACAGCCCTGATACAAACTTGCGGGCGCGCAGCCAGAAACATACGTGGCCGAGTCATTATGTATGCCGATAAGAGGACCGGTGCTATTGAGAAGGCTTTGGCCATTACTTCTGAGCGCAGACAAGTTCAGATGGCTTATAATGCCAAGCATAATATTACTCCACGATCTGTTAAACGAGAGCAAGCCTCTTCGATTGAAGAGACGTTTGGGATTGTAGAGCAGCCGTCAGAGAATGTACTCAAAAAGGAACATTTCGACATTTCCGATTTAGAAGCAAAAATTAAGGAGTATGCGGCGGAGATGAAGGTCGCAGCAAAAGAACACCGTTTTGAAGATGCTGCAAGGGCACGTGATCTTATGCGCTACTATCAAAATATGGAAATGATGAAGGCTGATGAGCCTTCAAAAAATTCTTGATCACAATTTTGGAGGTTACCATATGACTCGATGGATTCTATTGCAAGTTCTTATAGTAGCGACTTTTTTGGGGCAAACGTATGCTAGAAATCCTTCCTTGGCTCGCCCTTATTCGGAAGTAGACCTCTTGCCTTTTAACCCGCATGGCCAGAATGCAAATCCTCATCACTTGCAACATTTGATAGAGAAACACAAAATTACCACTGTTGTCGAAGTAGGCGTGGGTCTTGGCGCCTCAACAGCGGATATTGCTTATGCCCTTCCTATCAAGGGCAAGGTGTATGCAGTCGATCAATGGGAAGGCTTTGGTGGGTCTCCGGTGCCTCTTGCGTATAATCAATTCCTTTCCAACGTCATCCATGCACAGCTCACACATAAAATTTTTCCCTTGAAAATGGAAGGTGTGGATGCCGCTAAGCACTTACAAGAAGCTCAAGTGGATTTGGTCTACCTAAATGCCAGTAAAGATACAGGGTTTATGTTAGAGGATCTATACACCTGGTATCCACTTGTGAAAGGACACGGGATTCTCTGCGGCGGCGATTGGTCTTTACCTCCTGTAGCAAAAGCAGTTGAAATCTTTGCAGAGAAAAAAGGCTTAAAAGTCATTGTTCATGAATCTTTCTGGCGATTAAGAGAGAAAAAATAAAGTCTTTTGCTCGATAAATTGTTTCATCTCAGATCGAAATCGTTTCGCGCTAAAAAGGGTTGCGTGATTGCGAATGAATTTTGGATCGAACTGGTCTTGGCTTTTCTCAAATTTTTCGATGGCAGTTTGAATGTCAGCCGCAGTTTGATTGGCAAATAGAAGGCCTGTTTTTTCAGGTAAAACGGTTTCTGCGGTGCCGCCTTTGTCGAGGGCAATGACAGGAGTCCCGCAGGCCATAGCTTCAATGGGAATAATGCCAAAATCTTCTACTGCGGCAAAGACAAAGGCTTTTGCTTTTTGCATGTGTTGTTTAAGAACATCGTTTGGCTGAAAGCCCAGAAATTCGATATTCTTACTGGCTTTCTTTCGTATTTTATCAGCCTCAGAGCCATCGCCGATGATCACCAGTTTTTGCTCTGGTAGCCGAGAAAAGGCTTCTACAATGAGATCGATCTTCTTATAGGGAACAAGTCTAGAGGAGGTCAGGTAATAGTTCTCTTTTTTCTCAGATAAAGAGTAGAAATCGGTGTTTACCGGAGGATAGATGACAGTCGCTTCTTTTCCATAGATTTTTTGGATGCGCTTAGCGACAAAGTTGGAGTTGGCGATGAAGTGATCTACTCGTCTTGAGGAGTGGACGTCCCATCCGCGGAGGTAGTGTAAAAAAAAGCGTGCAAAAGCGCTTTTCAAGCCGCGATGAAGTTTTGCATCTCGAAGATATTCATGGCAAAGGTCCCAAGCATAGCGCATGGGGGTATGGCAGTAACAAATATGCAGTTGTTCAGAATGGGTCATTACGCCCTTGGCAACGCAATGTGAAGATGAAAGGATCGTGTCATAGGAGCTTAAGTCGAATTGTTCAATAGCAAGAGGGAATAATGGAAGGTAGGATCGGAAACGAGCGCGTGCCCATGGCAACTTTTGAATAAAAGAAGAATGAACTTCAGCAGAGGCTAGTGAAGTGTTTTGAAAAGCTTTTGCATCCCAGAGCAGGGTGTGAATGGGAGATGGGTATAAAGCGAAGATTTCTTGGAAAGTATTTTCTGCGCCCCCAACGGGAGAGACTAACCAATCGTGGACAAGAGCTGTTTTCATGATCTTATTGTAAGACAAACACAGTGCCGCTGGAAGTCTTTTCTCAAGTGGCCTATATTGGATCAAAAAGTCTAGATGAAAAGAATTCTCATTACCGGAGCTTCCGGATTTATTGGACGTCAAGTGGTCGCTGCTTTAAAGGGCAGAGACTGCGAAATTCATGCAATTACGTATAAACAAGCTGCGATCTTAGAACATGGGGTGCATTGGCACTCGGCGAATCTTTTTGAGAAGGAAAGTGTTGCCTTATTGATGGAGAGGATTAAGCCTACCCATCTTTTGCATTTTGCATGGATCACGACTCCTGGGAAATATCTAAATTCCATGGAAAATTTGGACTGGGTAGAGGCTTCACTTCATTTACTTCGAAGTTTTGCGAATGTTAATGGACAAAGGGCCATTTTAGCGGGCAGTTGCCTTGAATATGATTGCAGCTACTCCCTTTACTCAGAATCAAAGACGCCGTTTCGCTCTTCTTCTATTTATGGGACGTGTAAAAGAAGCCTTTTTTTAATCGCTGAAGCGATTTGTAAGGAACTAGGGATTAGTTTAGCGTGGGGGTATATTTTTCATCTTTTTGGCCCTTTTGAGCATCCCAATCGTCTTGTCCCTGTTTTAATTCGAGGACTTTTAGAAAAGCGCGAAATTCCTATGTCTCACGGAGAACAAATCCGCGATTTTTTAGATGTTCGAGAGCTAGCAAGTGCATTTATAGAATTGCTGGATTCTTCTTTTACAGGTGCAATTAACCTTGGTTCTGGAGAGGTTCGTTCCCTAAAATCTATTGGGCTGGCCGTTGCCTCAAAAATTGGCAACGCAGAGAATCTCCAATTTGGAAAGCTTCTCCCAAGGCAAGAACCTATACAGCTAGTCCCCGATCTTTCACTGCAAAAATCAGAGTTAAAATGGACTCCTCGTCGTTCCTTTGATCAGAGTTTGGAAGAGGTCATCGAATGGTGGAAGAACCGATCTGAATAGAGGGGTCTCCTTGCGCTTGTAGCTCCCAAAAACGGGTATAGAGCCCTTTTTGATTGAGAAGCGATAAATGAGTGCCTTGCTCAGCGATTTTCCCTTGGTCAAGGACATAAATTTGATCAGCATTCTTAATTGTAGATAAACGATGTGCGACGATGAGGATTGTTCTCTCAGAGCGGAGCGCCTCGAGGGCTTCTTGAATCAGAGATTCAGCATGACTGTCGAGGTTGCTTGTCGCCTCGTCGAGAATTAAGATTTCAGGATCACGAACAAGGGCCCGGGCAAGAGCGAGTCGTTGTCTCTGGCCGCCGGAAAGACGAAACCCCCGTTCTCCAACAACTGTTTGATATCCTTCGGGGAGCGAAAGGATAAATTCCTCAAGACCAGCTAGTTTAGCGGCTGAGGAGATATCTGCAGAGGATCTGTGTAAAGCGCCAAAGCGAATATTTTCTTCAATGGTGTCATTGAATATAGAAATGTCTTGGCTGACGACTCCAAGCCGATCCCTCCAGCTGCCGGTTGAATATTCGCATAAATCAACTCCATCGACTATGATTTTCCCTTTCGTTGGCTCATATAATCGAAGTAAAACATCGAGAATCGATGACTTTCCCGCTCCAGAAGCCCCAACAAAGGCTACGGTCTTTCCTTTTTGGATATCAAAAGAAATTTTTTGAATGACCTGGGATTCAGAGGCAGGATATTGTAGGACAATCTCATGAAAAACGATATTAGAGACAAGACCTGAAAATTTCTTTCCATGATTGAGTGCAAATTCTTTCCCTTCATCTGTGAGGATTTCCTCTAGTCGCAATAAAGAGCCTTGATACGTAACGATCGTTCCTAGTGCTGTATTGCCTGTCTGAATACGAATTGCGAGGCGGTGTGTTAGGGCTAGAAAAGTGATCAAAATAGGAAGAGCTCCGCCGTTTTGATCCGATAAAATCCAGATGCCGCTTACAAGTGTTACAGTCACAAAAAAAGTACTTAAAAGTTCATTGATTGAGGGAATAAAATTGCTCCAGAAAAATACCTTCTTGGCGGTGCTGATAATTTGATTTAAAAATTGCTGGATTTTACTAAAAGCATACTCTTGACGATTATAGGTATGGATTGTTCGCATGGATTGAAGGGTCTGTATGGTGTGTTTCGAACATTCGACAATGAATTGAGTCATAATTTCAGAAGAATGGCCGATTCTCTTAATGATCGATTTGTGGATCCCTCCAGTAACGATCAAAAGAAATATTGTTAATAGAGTCAGCTTTACATTGAGAAGTGTCATAATAGTTAGCGTGGAGAGAATCATAAAAATAGAGACAAGCACTTTATTTGCATTATCAATCACGGCATTAATAATTGTTGCAGAAGTTTTTGTGTGTTCGGCCAAGTCGCCTATTTTGTACTGGCTTACGCATCGATAACTTAACTGAAAAATTTGTTGATAGATCTTTAACTGAGCATCTTTTTGAATGCGAAGGGCTAGCAGAGAATTTGCGTAGAGGGAGATGCCCCCAATGGTGCTTCTTGCTGCCTGAAAAAGGACGGCAAGAATCATTAGGATTAAAAAAAGGTTGTTTTGATCTAGTGATTTTATCGATGAAGGAAAGAGGTAATTAACGCCGACGCCAAGTGCGGAAAAGGGTTGTCCTGAAAATACCGAAAGAGCTGCGAGAATTAACCCAAAAGAAACTCCCTCTAATAAAGCGGAGATCGCATTAGGGATAAGGATAAGGACAAAAAGCCCTGCGTTTCGATACCGAAGACCGAAAAAGATATTCCAGAGTCCAGGATAACGCTTTTTCAACATGACAAGAGGTTACTCGATTTTTCGACTATTGTCGAATGAAGAGTTATAAATTAATTCTTAGATTTCCTCTAATCGGGAGAAGTTAATCGTCGGAGCAGATGTAAAGCCGCTTTACATTTCATGAACACATCGAAAAAATTGTGAGCTTGGTCCATACTCACTAATATGAAAGTTGTGATTTTAGCCGGCGGTGGGGGAACTAGATTATGGCCCCTTTCTCGTAAGGATCTTCCAAAACAGTTTCTTTCGTTTTCCTGTGGGGAAACCTTATTGCAAAAGACTGTGCAAAGATTTTCAAAAGTCCCGTTTATCGATGAGATTGTCATTTCGACAAATGCGCACTACGAAATGCTCATTAAAAAGCAGTGTCCAACATGTAGAGTCATCGTTGAGCCTACGAAAAAAAATACAGGGCCGGCGATTGCCTTTGCCGTCAATGCTTTAGAGACTGTAGATCCTATTCTTGTGGTTCCTTCTGATCATCTGCTAGAACCAGAGAGTGTATTTCTGCGCTTTTTAGAACAAGTGCAAGAAACAGTTATGAATGGTCAGATCGTATTATTTGGGATCCAACCGACGCGAGCAGAAACTGGCTATGGATATATCCGTGTCGGGGCCCCTTTTGACCCTTTTACTCATCGGATTGATGCATTTGTTGAAAAGCCAACTGCAGAGCGAGCTGCTGAGTTTATACAAAGTCCTCATTATTATTGGAATGCAGGGATGTTTGCATTTACTCCGCAAGTGTTGAAAGAGGAACTTGCTTTGCATGCTCCAGAACTCTTGCATCTTGAAAATTATGCAAATCTGCCAGCCGTTTCAATCGATTATGCAGTAATGGAAAAATCTCAGAAAATTGTCGTATGCCCGCTACCTGTCCAGTGGTCCGATATCGGTTCATGGGAAAGTGTCTATGAAGTCATGCCAAAGGATGAGAATTGCAATGTAAAAAGCGGCCATGTCCTCGAAGTCGATACAAAGAATAGCTTGATTATGGGAGGGCGTAGGTTGATTTCAACGCTTGGCTTAGAAGATCTCATCATTATTGATACGGACGAGGCTCTTTTAATCGCTAAAAAGGGTCACTCGCAGAGGGTTCGGGAAATCGCGGAAAAGATGCCATGAAGTCTATTTTAATCGTAAAAATTGGAGCTATTGGTGATGTCGTTATGTCTTTGCCAATGCTTTCTTGGTTAAAAAAAGAATATCCTCAGGCGAAAATTACTTGGGTCTGCGGCAAAGTGGTCGCTCCGCTGATCGAACAAACAAAAATGGTTGATGAGATCATAGAGGTGTTTGAGAATCGATTATTAGCGGGCAGCTTTCTCCAGAAAATCTTCTCTCTTCTGGGTCTTTGGAAGAGGCTATTTTGGAAGAAATTCGATCTCGTTTTAACAGCACATCCCGATGCTCGGTATCGACTCATTAGCATGCCCGTAAGAGCTAAAATAAGAAGATCTTGGGATCGAAGGGCAAAAAGAATATTGCCGGTTCCCGGACGGTATCATGCAAGAGAATACTTAAGACTGGCTACTGGAGTTGATGGAATAGATGGGCCAGGGCCCGAATTTCCCAAAATTCAGGTGCCAAAAATATTTGAAAAACCGCTGATTGTAGTAGCTCCCGGCGGGGCTAAAAATGTGCTTACAGAAAATGCGCAGAGGCGCTGGCCGATTGAAAATTATGCAGAAGTCATCACTTATTTTTCAGAGGAGTATCAAGTCGTAGTCACGGGCGCCATATCGGATGAATGGATTCTTCCTTTATTGCCAGCTGGTTTATTCACAAATTTTGTAGGCAAAGGGAGCCTATTGGATTTGATTGGCATTTATCAGTGCGCAGATCTTTTGATCACACATGATAGTGGCCCCCTGCACCTTGCCAAGTTGGCAAAGTGCCCCACGCTTGCGCTTTTTGGCCCGACAAATCCTTTAGAATTTACCTCGTCTTCGGAAGCTGTTGATGTCATCTGGGGAGGAGAGAATTTGCCGTGTAGGCCGTGTTATGATGGAAAAACGTTTGCGCCTTGCAAAAACAATCTCTGTATGAAATCAATTTCCCCTCAGCAGGTAATTTCGCGGGCACTTCTATTTCTTAAAGTGTTTGCTCAGCGCTGAGGCGAGCTTCATCATATCAATTGGGTTTTTGCCGATCACTTTGGCAAGCTTTGCATCAGGAACGATCATTCGTTTGTTTTTAGGGCTTTGAAGGTTATGTTCTTTGATGTACACCCAGAGGCGCTTTGTCACTTCAGGTCGAGAAAGCTCTTTGGCATCGACAATAGCAGCAAGTTCAGGAGATAATTGGTAAGCTGGCTGCGAGGAGCTTCTTGCTGCGGCTTTCTTCCCCTTACCAGAAGCGGTTTTCTTTTCTGAGCTGGAGGCAAATTTCCCCTTTTTCTTCTTAACGTAGGCGGTTTTGGGGTGGTTTGGGTACTTGGAGGTGAGGTCGTCGAGGTTGTTGACGATCACATCGCAATCTGGGTAGTTGGAACAGGAAAAAAAGGTTTTCCCAAAACGGCTTTTACGTGCATTGAGCCGACCATCGCAACCAATAGCAGGACAAATGGGAAGATCTTCAGGTTTGAAAACGGCTTCCCCCTTTTTGGCGATATTCACAATGCCTTTGCAGGCAGGATATTTAGAACAGCCGAGGAAAGGCCCAAAGCGGCCAAAACGGAGCAGCATATTCGATCCACAAACAGGACAGGGTTGTTCCCAATCGAAATTGGGGTCGTAATCTTCTTTTTTGAACTCGAGCCCTTCAAGAGGAGCCGTAAAGTCACAGTCGGGATAATGGGAGCACCCATAGAAGTATTTATTGCGGGCCCAGATTTTTTGGAGTTTGTGGCCACATTTTGGACAATCTTTATCGGTAAGAACTTTAGGAACAACGGCATCTTTTTCTGCCTTTTCGACAAGCGGGATAAAGTCGCGCCAGAAATCGCGAATAAGTTCTTTCCAATTTTTATTGTGCTCGGCGACTTGTTCAAGTTGGTCTTCCATCTGAGCTGTGAAAGTGACGTCCATGATAGGAGGGAAATTGTCTTCGAGCATTTGGCAGATGACTTTGCCAAGTTCAGTTGGTTTTAGAGCGCTTGCCTCTTTCACGGTGTAATCGCGCGACTGAATCTTGTTCATAATCGCAGCGTATGTAGAAGGGCGTCCAATGCCGAGTCTTTCGAGTTCTTTGACAAGAGAGGCTTCTGTAAAGCGTGGAGGAGGTTTAGTAAACGATTGGGTAGAAATTGCATTGAGAAGAGAAAGCGGCATATTAGGCGTTAACGGAGGAAGGAGCTTGGAGTTTTCATCCTCCTCTTCCATTTGGTGCGCTTTGTCTTTTTTTTCTTCATACGCTGCGAGATATCCATTGAATTTTAGAATGGAGCCAGTAGCGCGGAGGGTGAGGTTTTGGTCCGTTTCGATATCGGCTGAGACGGTGTCATAGATTGCAGGGTTCATTTGGGAGGCGATAAAGCGGCGCCAAATGAGGAGGTAAAGTTTGTATTCGTCGATGGAGAGATGTTTTTTGATTCGTTCGGGATCGCGTGCGAGGTTTGTCGGGCGAATCCCTTCATGCGCCTCTTGCGCTGTTTTTTTTGAAGCATAGATCCGGGCCTGCTCGGGGAGGTATTCAGGGCCGAAGTGCTGGCCAATGTAGGTACGGGCTGCACTCAAGGCTTCAGGCGCGATGTTGACCGAATCGGTACGCATATAGGTGATAAGACCTTCTGCACCATGCTCTCCCATGTCAATCCCTTCATAAAGACTTTGTGCGATGCCCATGGTGCGGGAGACGGAAAATCCATAGTGGCGGCTCGCTTCTTGCTGAAGCGTTGAAGTGATAAATGGTGGGACAGGATTCCGTTTTTTCTCTTTTTGATCGACAGAGCCGACATGATAGCGCGCCTTTTTAAGGCGGGCAAGGAGCTGGTCAGAGGTCATCTTATTAGGAACGAGAAAACAGGGTTTATCGCCGATCTTCTCTTTTTCGATTTTGACCCCTTCCACGAGATTGAGATAGGCTGTAAAAGGTTTTTCACGGCTCGGCGTTTCAAGCTGTGTTTCTAACGTCCAATATTCGATGGGAGTGAATATATCGATTGCGTGTTCTCTATCGACGACAAGCTTGAGAGCCACAGATTGGACCCTTCCTGCAGATGTGCCATGACTGCCTCGTTTTACTTTGCGAGTGAGAATAGGAGAGATTTTGTACCCGACGATCCGGTCGAGGAGTCTGCGCGCTTGTTGCGCATCGACCAAATCCATGTCGATATCGCGAGGATTATCGAGCGCTTCTTGGACAGCGGTTTTGGTAATCGATTGAAAGGCGACCCGTTTGAACTTGGTCCCCTTAGGAAGGATCGAGGCGATATGCCATGCGATTGCTTCCCCTTCTCGGTCGGGATCGGGAGAAAGATAGACAATATCGACCTTCTTTGCGGCATCTTGGAGTCGTTTTATCACATCTTTTTTATCAGGAAGAGTCACGTATTTCGGCTCGAAATCATGCTCTATATCAATCCCGAATTCTTTTTGCGGCAGGTCGCGGATATGGCCGAGCGAAGATTCGAAAATAAATTTATCGCTCAAAAATTTTTTGAGCGTTTTGATTTTTGTTGGAGACTCTACAATAACAAGGGCCTTGCCCATAAGCGCATCCTTATGAATCGAAAAATAGTAGCCGATCGCCGCCTGAATTGCAAGATCGGCCATGCGCTCATTACACACGGGTGTATAAGAATGTTTAATTTTCTGCAATAGCTGGCGCATCTTTTGGGAATTTGGTTATAGTAGTAGAACCTATGACAGATCGTGAATTGCTCCATCTCAATTCCCAAGGATTTATTCCTGGCCCTGGAGAGTCAGCAGAACGGTTTACAGGCCGAATCGCTGCAGCGAGATCCGCTTTCTCTAAAACAGAGCCTCTTCCGAAGGCTCATTGGCAATGGGCCAGTCTGCACGTCAAAGAATTATTTCATTTTGAGCCTGAATCGTTGCCAGCTTATTATTCCAATGAGAAGTTAGCGCCGTGGCAAGGAGCTGCCTGTTGGATTGGAGAAGATCGGGTCCCACAGTTACAGCTTCGCGAGGGGTTTCGAAAGGGATCTTACTTGGGACTTTATTCGCGGGGAGAAATCCTTGCGCATGAAGCAGTACATGCGGCAAGAGCGGCATTTGATGAGCCGGAAAATGAAGAATTCTTCGCCTATGCGACAGCCAGCCGTAAATGGCGAAAGGTTTTAGGGCCTATTTTACGAAGAGCTTGGGAGCCTTGGCTTTTATTTGGCAGTTTAGCCTTTGGGGTGTTTTGGGAGGCCAGTTGGCTTTTGAGTGCGGGACTTCTCGCCGCTGCCTTTTGGCGTCTTATCCGCGGCCATTTACGCCTTACAAAAGCATTCCAATGTTTAATGGGAAGGGTGAAGAGCATAAAAGAGGTCCAGGCTATTTTATTTCGACTAACAGATCGAGAAATTCGAGGCTTGTCTCAGGGAAAATGGATTGAAGGAGATGAGACGCTTCGGTGGCGTCTTATTCGTTTATACATAGAAAGGAGTTCTTAAATGGCACAAAAAATCATCGTGCAAGATGGCGAATGGAATGAAGAGAAAAATCGCTTTCACTATGCAAAGGAATTGGAGTCTGGAAATATCTTGTTTTTTCACGCTCCCCCTTTTGCCTTTCCGCAAGATGAGATCGATTTTCTATTGGCCCAGCGCCAAAGTGGCTCTGCATCGAGAAAAAATATCGCCTATAAACCCGATCTCGATAAGGTTACCAATCATGTTGTAGACGATCTTGTCTCTACAGAGAAGATGAGAGAAGTTTTACGTAATTATTCAAATCGGGTGACAAAATTTTTAAGCGTATTACTCTCCCCCTATGCCAACACCTGGAAACGCGATTACGCTAGCTTTAGGCCTTTTCAAGAACAGGGGAGAAAATTGAGACTAAGAGCGAGAAATGACCTATTGCACGTCGACTCCTTCCCCACAAGACCGATGCATGGAGCAAGAATTTTACGTTTTTTTACGAATATCAATCCGAAAGAGGGAAGAAAATGGGTTACTTCTAAGCCATTTGGAGACTTGGCGGCTGAATTTGGCGGGAGCGAAGTTCCTTTCCCCCTATCTGCTGGGTTTACTTTGAAAGATCGTTTAGAAAGAAAGATGAAAGACCTTCTCTCTAAAACAGGGATTAAAGTTCCTTTCCGGTCCCCGTATGACGTATTCATGTTAAAATTGCATAATTTTCTCAAAGAAAATGAAGATTTTCAAAAAAATTGTCCTAAAGATTATTGGGAATTTCCTCCCAACTCTTGCTGGGCGGTCTTTACGGATCTCGTTTCACATGCTGCGCTTTCAGGGCAGTATGCCCTTGAGCAAACATTTATTATCCCTCAGCGAGCACTTCTTCTTCCTGAAAAGGCTCCTGTGAACGTTTTGGAGAGGCTATCGAATCGAAATATGATCGACCCAGTGTATTCAACGCAAATGTTTGCGGACCGCAGCTGAGGCAATCTCGAGCTGCTTGCGATATTTAGCAATCGTCCGGCGGGCAATGTCACAGCCCGCCTTTTTCATTTTTTCTGCCAGCTGATCGTCTGTGAGTGGAAATTTTTTATCCTCCGACAAGATCAGTCTTTGTAATAGCTCTTTTGCTGGATCGCTTGCAGAAGAAATAAGAGTGCGAAATGGCAAAAGGCCGCAAGGCGTTTCGATATATTTATCTGCAATAGCTCGAGAGATGGTCGACTCATGCACGCCAAATAAGGAGGAGAGTTCAAGGGAGGTGATCTGAGTAAGAGGTCCTTTGCTATTTAAAAAAGAGGCTTGTTTTTTGACAAGGTAGGTGCCGATCGCAAGGAGCAATTTTTTTCTTCTTCCCAATGAGCGGATGAGCCATTTTGCCGAAGCGAAAAAGGAGCGTAACTCAGGGGTTTCTGCGTATTCTTCCTGGATGTGAAATTTTGGCAGAAGTTCTTCGATGGGTTCCACAAACCACTGACGATCGACTCGAAAAATTCGCAAATCTGGGTGAATTGGCTGTGCGGAATGAACGTGAAATTTTGCAGCAGGGCGTGTAGAGAGTCGAGCTAATCGTTGGATGGCAGTCCTTAATTCGATGGTGGTCGTTTGCAGTTTCTTTTTCATCGCGCTATAGCGGCCATGGATAAGATCGTCGTAGGCTTGTTGAACTAATCGATAGCTGAGCGAATCTTTTTGCCCTTGTCGTTCGAGCTGGATTAGAAATGCCTCTTGCAAATGGCGGGAGAAAATCCCTGGCGGATCGAATGTTTGAAGGGTGACAAGAACCTTTTCTAAATGAAGAATAGGTAGGCCAAACAGGATCGTTAATTTTTCAAGAGGTTCTGTAAAAAAGCCTTTTTCATCGAGATAGCCGATTAATTCTTCTGCGACTTTTTGCATTTGCGGACTGTCAAAGGCTTCTCGAACTTGAGACAGAAGGTGGTCTCGAAGCGAAAGAGTGCCTGCTGTGTCTGGAACGGGGTGGTTAAAGCTACCCGATGAAAAGGAGTCGAGTTCTAAGATCGGATTCTTTTCAATTTCCTGATGGATGAATAGCGCCAGGTCTACTTGAGGTAGGCGGAGAATTTCCAAAGATTTTTGCAAAGCTTGGCTAAAGGCGAATTTTGTCTCGGGGCGAGCGCTTAACTTTTGTTGAAAATCCATTCTTCTGGCCATAACACAGAATCGTTAAATTAGGCAAATGGGTTGAACCAAAGGGGGTTGAGAGATAAACTTGTTTGAAAATAGAGAAGAATAATGACAAAGAAAGCAGCTGTTTTTTGCCACAATGGATTAGGAGATGGGATCAACTGTCTAGTGCTCTCAAACAACCTTCACCTCAATGGATTTGAGGTTGATACTTATCAAAACGTGATTGGGTCTTTAAAGAATTGGTTCCCCCAATTTTCCATAGCTCCTTATCCTTCTATTGAAGAATTGCCCAAAATTCTACAGACCTATGATCTGTTTTTTGTCGTATGGAATGACTCTAGTGAATTTGTGACTAAACTCATCCAAGAAGGAAAGCGGCGATTTCCCGAAAGAATTAAGGTGATTTATCTTTATGGGTCTCCAAATATTGTAAATGAACTTTATTATGCAGACTGTTTAACGAACTTTTCTGCTTCTATTGCAGAAAATATGCGGATTATTGCTGAGAAAGTCTTGCATTTGCCAAAGATCACAAGAAGCAATGGGTTGATCGCACCAGTTGACCTTATTTTTAAAAAACACCCCAAGAGGGTAGTAATTCATTCGACAAGCTCTCGCGCGACTAGAAATTGGCCGAAGGAGAAGTTTATTCAGTTTGCACTCCATTTGAAAAAAGAAGGGTACCGTCCGGTCTTTATTCCAGGTCCTGAAGAGATCGAAAAGTGGCGTGATATCCAGGCATTCGGATTAGAGGTAGCGGACTTTCCGAATTTAGATGCCCTTGCCCGTTTTATTTATGAATCCGGGTATCTGGTCGGCAATGACTCAGGCCCCGGGCATTTAGCTTCCGCTTTGGGCATTCCGACTCTATCGCTTTTTCGAAGAAAAACTTGGGCAAAGATGTGGGCTCCTAGCTTTGCTAAGTGCATCGTGGTTGCGCCAAGTAATTTGATCCCCAATATTCGGGGCTTTCGCTTACGCGATCGCCATTGGCAAAAGTTTGTTACCGTCAATATGGTACGGCGGGGATTTGAGAGGCTTGTATCAAAGGCTTTTTAGCTTAGCGAATTTGGCTGCTAAGGTTCTTGTTGTATCAGAATCATCAAAATAGACATCGTAAGTGAGGCCGAAAGAGCTGTGGTAGGCTTTTTGGATAGTGCCGGCTCCAAACTGATGATGGTAGACCTTCTCTCCTTCTGAAAAACCTTCCGGATCGGATGTTGATTCTTCTTGAATCATCGGAGAGGTCGGGGAACTATTTTGCAAAAAGCGAACGGGAATCTCTTTTAAAAAACGAGATGGGCGCATTGGGCGGAAGGTTCCCCACATGAAGCGATAGATCGAGGCGGTGAGGTAGAGATATTTTCTTGCACGGGTCATGCCGACGTAGCAAAGGCGGCGTTCTTCTTCTATCGATTCTGGATTGTCCTTGGAATTGATGTGGGGGCAGAGGTCCTCTTCTAATCCTACGAGGAAAACAAGGGAAAACTCTAGCCCCTTACTATTGTGTAACGTCATAAGTTTTATGGAAGGTAGGTCTGTCTTTTCTTCGGCCGTAGAACGAAGCGTTAGTTCTTCTAAGAAAAGTTGCAGCGTCGGGTGCTCCCGCTCTTCTTCCCATTCCGCAGCTTTACCCATGAGTTCATCGATGTTTTCTTTGCGGTCTTGCATTGTCTCTGGGTCTTCCTTTAAAAAATCGAGGTAGTTTGATTCTGCGATCAGTTCAGCAATCAGTTCGTGAATTTTAAGAGAGGGCCGAGCATCGCGGAGCCGATGGATCAAACGGACATAATTTGTCAGTCCGCTATGTTGCTTAGCGCTGAGTTTGAGTCCATGGACAAAATTGGGGTCAGAGGCGAGCTCTTCGCAAAGGGTGAAGATGGGTAGTTTTTTTTGAGCGGCAGCCTCTGCGAGTTTATCAAGTGCTGCAGGACCTAGCCCGCGCTTTGGGAGGTTGATCGTTCGAAGAAAGGAAATAAGATCCGTATTAGAAATAACGAGCCGCAAATAAGAGAGGATATCTTTGATTTCTCGACGGGCATAAAAGGAAAGGCCCCCGATAATCGAATAGTTAATGCGGCGAGAAAGGAGGGCATCTTCAAATGCGCGCGACTGAGCATTTGTCCGATAAAAAATTGCAATATCATCGAGAGGGATAGAGCGATCTGCAGCCATTTTGAGGATTCGGAGTGCGACAAATTCGGCTTCTTGCCGCTCGTTTTGGCCAATAAAAACGGTGATTTTCTCTCCTTCGCTACCAGCGCTCCAGAGTTTTTTTTCGTACCGGTCGGGATTGTGTTCAATCAGGGCATTCGAGGCTTGCAGGATGTTATTTGTGCTGCGATAGTTTTGATCCAAGACAATAGTCTTTGCACCAGGAAAATCGCGCTCGAAATTTAAAATATTTTGATATCTAGCCCCGCGCCAAGAATAGATCGACTGGTCGGGGTCTCCTACTGCGAAAAGATTTTGATGTTTTTCAACGAGCAACTTAGTCAGTGAATATTGGGCAAAATTAGTGTCTTGGTATTCGTCGATTAAGATAAACAGCCAACGATTCTGATATTCTTGCCTTACCGTCTCGTGTTCTTGGAGCAGTTTGACGGTCAGATAGAGTAAATCATCGAAATCGAGCGCATTGCATTCTTTCAGCGCGGTTTGATAGGCGCCGTAGACTAAGCCAAGCGATTTATCTACGACGCCATCGGGCGATTCAAGATTATTTTTGGCCGTGGAAATTTGTTGGCGCATTTCCTTTGCGACCTTTTTGTCTCCGCCAAGCTGTAATTGCTCAAGACAATTTTTTAAGAGCTTTTCGCTGTCTTCTTCATCGTAAATCGCAAAATCTGTTTTGTAGCCAAGAGCGCCAATCGATTCTCTTAAGATACGGCTACCTAAGCTATGGAATGTAGAGGCAAGGACCTGTGCGTTTTTAAGAATGCGAATGCGATTGCGCATTTCAGCGGCAGCTTTATTCGTAAAAGTGACGGCAAGGATATCGGACGGCAAGACCCCCATATCGAGGAGTTTAGCGATTCTGTATGTGACCACGCGCGTTTTACCAGAACCGGCGCCTGCTAATACTAAAAGAGGCCCTTCGACGTGATTGACCGCAGCTTCTTGTTGTGGGTTGAGCTCTAATGTCGACATCATTCAAACAGTCTAATGTAAAGCCGCTTTACATTACAGGTTTACGCAGCTCCCCTTCGCGGAGGCCAAGGTTCCCATAACGGTGGTAATTGATGCTGATGGAGACTTCTCGCAAATAGTGGAGTAATTCAAATCGTCCATTTGCAAGGACAGGGTCATCGATGATGTGGACCGCTGAAACGGCCGCCGCTTCTTTGAGCTCTTTTGAGGGGTGTTCTATAAGGCGGATTCGATCCATTTTCCCATCTCGGACTCGAGCGAAAAACTCAGGGTCTGGTTCTTCAATAATTTTTACGATGGGAAAGAGTTGCTGCCAGGAAAATCCGTCTTGTTTTCCCGATAAGGGACAGCTAATTTCGATTTCAGCGCCTACTGTAAGAGCTGCTGCAATAGAGCGAAGACCGTCGAGAGGGAATGTGTTTTTGCCAAAGCGAAAAGAGATTTTTTTACGCGGTAGATAGCGGAAGAAATTATCCTGCCCGATGATTTTTGTAGGATCGCTATCTTGTTTCAGTCGACGCCACCAATAAGCATAATTGGTTACGCTGGCGGTCCAAAGGCCGAGTTGTTCAGCTGTAAGATTTACATTCTCAAGAAAAGCCGAAAGCGTATTAACCCATTCATTGACCGGTGCTTTTTCTTGTGGCAGACCCGTTTGGGTGGCATGGACGAATTGACGGATATAATTAGGGCCTCCGGCCTTGGAGCCGTGCCCGAAACAACTTGCTTTGATACCGCCAAAGGGTTGGCGGCGGACAATGGCGCCTGTAGCGACTCGGTTGATATAGAGATTTCCTGCTTCAATGCGATCGATCCAATACGTTTGTTCTCGATCGTCAAGACTTTGAAGTCCTGTTGTAAGACCGAAAGGGACGGTATTAGCTAAATGAATGGCGTGGTCTAGATCATTTGCGCGCATTAAGCTAAGAACCGGACCGAATAGTTCTGTTAAATGAGAGAAGCTTCCGGGGCGAACGCCGAGCTTAATGCCGGGGCGCCAGAGGCATGGATTGAGAGGGTCTTGTTTTGGCTCTAGAAGCCACTCTTCTCCTGAGTCAAGGGTTGTGAGAGCTCGCTTGAGGACGCCCTTTGGTGGATGGATGAGTGGATTGATTTTTGCTGTAAGATCCCAAGAAGGCCCTAATGGGAGGCTTTCTGTGGCAAGCCGGAGGTGTTTTAGGAAATGTGAATCCTCATAGACTTCTGCCTCCAGAATAGCCAGAGAAGTGGCCGAACATTTTTGTCCAGAGTGGCCAAAAGCCGATTGAATGAGATCTTTGATCGCCAGATCACGGTCGGCCAGCGCCGTGATAATCATGGCATTTTTTCCTCCTGTTTCTGCGGCCAGATCAAGACCTGGGCGCATTTTCAGGAATTTTTTTGCTGTATCAGTTCCCCCTGTAAGGACGACGCAATTGACAGAGGGATCTGTGATTAAATCTGATCCAGGGCCTTCTCCTGAACAAGGGATGAACTGCAAAACTTCTTTTGGCACGCCTGCATCCCACATTGCATTAGCGACATGGTAGCCGACGAGGACCGCATCTGAAGAGGGCTTTAAGAGTACGCAGTTGCCTGCAACAAGGGCCGCCATGATGCCTCCTGCTGGGATCGCACATGGGAAATTCCAGGGCGAGGTGACGAGGACGGTTCCTTTCGGCGACCATGTGACATCTTTCATGGAGGTGATTTTTTCCATTTGTCGTCGATAATATTCTGCAAAATCAATAGCTTCAGAGACTTCTGAGTCGGCTTCTAACACAATTTTTCCAGCATCGGCGATCATCGCGCCGATCAGCTCACCGCGGCGTTCGCGGAATTTTTGGGCAATGCGGGCTAGGAGCCCGCTACGGTGTTCAATCGAGGTAGCTTTCCACTCTTTTTCGTGCGTTTTTGCTGTTTTGAGCGCTTCTTGAATATGATGTTTATTGGCTTTTGCATAATGAAACAGTGGTTTGGAAGGAGCGTTAGGGCTAAACGACACGCCCTCTTGATTATCGAAGAGTTCTTTGCCTCCAATAACGAGAGGCAAAGGGCTGATTTCTGGGGATTTCCAAGTATGAGCGATTGTTTCAGCCCATCGACGGTTTTGCGGCAAAGTGAAGTCGGTATCCGCTTCATTGTCGAAGGAAAGATTTGGATCTGGCGCTGTTTGGTGGCTTAAGCGATTTTGCTTGCGGCGAGGTTCGGCCAAAACCGTATCAACCTCATCGCAAGATTGAAAAAAGAGCGCAGTTTGGGCCTCCCAGCTTTCTGTTCCCGGCTTTAAACCAAAAATATGGCGAAGGAAATTTTCAGTTCCCGTATTTTCATCTAAGCGGCGGATAAGATATGCGATCGCGTGTTGAAACTCCTCTTTTTTAGCTACTGGGCAATAAAGGAGAGTCTCTCCTGCGAGTTTTCGAACAACGCGATGAATATGATCTGCCATGCCTTCTAACATCTCGAAGATGACATAGGATTCGACTTGATTTTCAGAACGGATAAGCAAGGCAAATGCAATATCAAAAAGATTGTGGCTGGCAATCCCTAGGCGAACGGCACGCGCATGCTCTGGAAGACATCCATACATCACCATCCGTTTGTAATTCGCATCCACTTCCATTTTTGCAAGGTAAGGAGCACTCGCCCAGCCTCGAAGAGAAGCTTCAAATTGTTCCATTGCGAGGTTGGCACCTTTAACGATGCGCACCTTGATCCATGCCCCTCCATTTTGCACTCTCTTTTTGGCCCATTCAGTCAAATCTTTAAGCAGATGAAACGAATCTGGCAGGTAAGCTTGAAGGACGATTCCTGCAGGATATTGATGAAACTCTGGTTCTTCGAGTACTTTTTTAAAGCAAGCGATCGTGAGATGGAGGTCTCGATATTCTTCCATATCCAAATTGACGAATTTACTCTCCTTTGTTCCATCGGGGCGAATGTAGGGATTTTTGATCGCAGCGCGATAGAGCAGTGCCAACTTTTCCGAAATAGCATGGATGGAAGGTTCCCAAGCGAGAAGATTGATTTGGCTAAAGATGGTCGAAATTTTAATCGAGATGTAATCGATTTGAGGATTTTCAAGATCATGGAGATAAACCGCAAGGCGCTCATGAGCTTCTTTTTCACTTAAAATGGCCTCTCCCAAATGATTGAGGTTAAGGCGAACCCCTTCAGATTTTCTCTCTTGGATATGTTTTGCAAGAGCGGCCGGCTCTCCGGGAAGGATAACCCGAGAGGTTTGTTTGCGGAGTTCATAAGTGACAAAAGGAATGAGGAATCTCGCAAATGAAGGTGGAAGTGCCTTGAAGAGAAAAAGCTGTAATCGTTTCACCCAGTCAAAATACTTTGGAACGCCGAATTTGTGCAGAAGGTGAATGAGTTGGTCAGCAACGCGTTTATGCGAACTGCTGCGAAAAGATTCATCGGTCATTGCGGTAGTAAACGCCTTCCCTTCAGGATCTGTCATGAGGCGAGCGATCTGCTCTTGGAATTTTTTTTCTTCGGAGGTCATTGTACCAGAAGCCTCTCGAAGCATCAGCGCCGTAAGCTCGACCGACAGGCGCTTTCGCTCAGGCATCGTTTGCGATTTGCCTTTTATGGAGTGGATGATTTCGAGGGCTTCCTCGAGATTGGAGGATCGTAGAGGCACGTCAGGTCCTGATTTCTTTGCGTGTATATAGCATATGGCAGTTTGTAAAGAAAGCTTTTCTGCTTTATGATCTCCTTTATGGGAAAGGCGATCTTCTTTTTATTCCTCCTCTCGACCTCAGCTCTTTTTAGCCAAAAAGTGTTGCCCGGCGTTGAAGTATTTTTCCAAGAAAAGCAATTCAAAGAATGGAAAGGCAAAAAAATTGCCCTTCTTACCAACCATACCGGTGTCGATAGCGAATTTCGATCAACGATCCATCTTTTTATGGAATATGAAGGAGATTACAAACTAGTAGCGCTCTTTTCTCCGGAGCATGGCCTTTTTGGGCAGCACTATGCCTGGGAATCGGTTAGCCATCAAAAATGGTGCGATCTACCCGTCTATAGTCTTCATGGAGAGACTCGGCGTCCCACTGCCGAAATGCTCAAAGGGATCGATATCATCGTTTACGATATCCAGTGTACTGGGGTCAGGGCCTATACGTACCCGACCACGCTATTCTACATGATGGAGGCTGCGGCAAAAAATGGCATTGAAGTCGTGGTGCTCGATCGGCCAAATCCGATTAATGGCGTGACTGTCGATGGTCCCATGCTCGAAGATAAATGGCGTTCTTTCATTGGCTATGTCAACGTCCCCTATTGCCATGGCATGACCATCGGAGAGCTTTCGACCTTTTTCAATGAAGAATATAAAATTGGCTGTAAACTCAGAGTTGTACCGATGAAAAATTGGCAGAGGACAATGTCTTTTGCTGACACTGGACTGACCTGGATCCCTCCTAGCCCCAATATTCCAGAGTCGGATACCCCACTCTATTGTCCCCTTACAGGCCTGCTTGGCGAGTTGTCGATCAGCAATATCGGCATTGGGTTTACTCTTCCCTTCAAAGTCGTTGGGGCGCCGTGGATTAAAGCCAATGAATTTGCCGATAAACTCAATAGCCAGAAACTGCCCGGCATCTATTTTCAGCCGTTTCATTATAAGCCATTTTGGGGGCTCTATAAAGGAATAGACTGTCAAGGGGTTCTGCTTCGAATCACAGATCCCAAGACGTATCGCCCACTTTCCGTCCAGTACCTAATCTTAGGGCTCTTAAAAAGCCTTTACCCAAAAGAGTTCATGCAAAGGCTCAATGCCGCTGCAGGGGCAAAGGATCTTTTTTGCAAGGCCAATGGCACTGAAGCTGTGTTGCAGATTCTTTCTGAAGAAAAATACCCGGCCTGGAAGTTAATCGACCTTCAAAAGGGAGAAAGAGAATCCTTTTTAGAGCGCCGAAAGAAATATCTCCTCTACTAACATTAGCAGTTCTTTGACGAAAATCGAGGGACTTCCTACTATAGACCCTTTCAAATAGGGAGTAATCGATATGGCTAAAACAAAAATCATGCCGCTTGGATCTAGGATCCTCGTCAAAAGACTAGAAGCAAAGACATCAAAGGGTGGAATTCTATTGCCTGAATCTGCGCAGCAAAAACCAAAGCAAGGCACCGTGATGGCAGTCGGCCCCGGACGAGTGGATGAAAAAGGGAAAAACCATCCTGTCGAACTGAAGGTTGGCGATGAGATTCTCTTTTCTTCTTATGCTGGAACAGAATATAAAGCTGATACCCAAGAGTTTTTGCTCTTGAATGAAGATGATGTACTCGCTGTTTTGAACTAGGAAGGTAACTCATGGCAAAAATGCTCCAATTCAATGAAGAAGCTCTGAAGTCCATTTTAAAAGGCGTTAAGACGCTTGCAAAAGCAGTTATTGTGACTTTGGGTCCAAAGGGAAGAAACGTCGTCATCGATAAAGAGTATGGCGCTCCAACTTCTACAAAAGACGGTGTGACGGTTGCAAAAGAAGTGACCCTGAAAGATCAGTTTGAAAACATGGGCGCGCAGCTTGTCAAAGAAGCTGCTTCGAAAGCGTCTGATGTTGCAGGCGATGGCACGACGACGGCGATTGTACTGGCTGAGGCGATCTTTGCCGAAGGGGTAAAAAATGTCGCTGCTGGCGTCAATCCGATGGATATAAAACGAGGGATTGATAAAGGTCTGCAGGTGCTTTTAGAGGCGCTCGATAAACTGAGTAAGCCGATCAAGACTCCAGAAGAGATCAAGCAAATCGCTTCGATTTCGGCAAACAATGACCCTGAGATTGGCGCGATTATCGGCGAAGCGATGCAAAAAGTTGGCAAAGATGGGATCGTGACGATTGGCGATGCAAAAGGCATGGAAACAGTTCTCGAAGTTGTGGAAGGATTAGAGTTCGACAAGGGCTACATTTCCCCATATTTTATCACGAATGCAGACAAGATGACTGTCGAATTGGAAAATGCATCCATTTTGATCACAGACAAGAAGCTCTCTATCGCTAAAGATATAGTGCCGATCCTTGAGAAGATTATGGATGGGAAAAAGAATCGTCCTTTGGTGATCATTGCCGATGATGTCGATGGCGAGGCTTTAGCTACCTTAGTCGTCAATAAAATCAAAGGGGGGCTGCCTTTAGTCGCAGTCAAGGCGCCTGGATTTGGAGACGCACGCAAAGCTGTTCTTGAGGACCTGGCTATTTTAACTGGCGCTACGCTTGTCACAGAAGAAGTAGGGATTCATTTGGAAGATGTGGGAGCAGAAGTCTTAGGATCGGCAAAGAAAATCAAAATCTCCAAAGAAAAAACGACGATTATCGATGGAGCGGGCAGCTCAAAAGAAGTGCAAAAACGACTGGCGCAAATCAAATGCGAATTAGATCTGGCTACTTCTGATTACGATAAAGAGAAGCTCGAAGAGCGCTTGGCCAAACTTGCTGGAGGCGTCGCTGTTGTCAATGTAGGTGCTGCCACTGAGACAGAAGCGAATGAGAAAAAAGCTCGCATCGAAGATGCTCTTCACGCAACGCGCGCAGCTGTATCGCAAGGGATTGTCCCTGGTGGCGGCGTCGCTTTGATTCGCGCGGCAAAAGCGCTTGATAAGATGAAGCTTATTGGCGACGAAGCAGTCGGCATTGAGATTCTTCGAAAAGTTTGCTTTTCGCCAGCGACGGCAATCGCTCGCAATTGTGGCAAAAATGGCGAGCTGATCGCAGAAAAAATTGGCGAAAAGGAAGGATCCTGGGGTTATAATGGATTGACCGATGAGTTTTCTGATCTTGTGAAAGACGGTGTCATCGATCCGGTGCTTGTGACCAAGAGTGCGATTATGCATGCAGCTTCTATTTCCGGTATGCTGATTACAATTGCTGCTATTATCACTGATAAACCCGAGCCTAAAAAAGCTTCTGCTGCACCTGCGCCAGGCATGGGCGGTATGGGAGGAATGGGTGGTATGGGTGGTATGGACTTTGGTGGAATGTAAAGCCGCTTTACATTTGAATGGCTGGGAATTGAAAAACCATTCCCAGCCAGCCTTCTCGCTCTTTTTCTTCTATAAGTTGCCATCCCCAAGTTTTTGTCAGTGCGAGATAGATTTCGCGCTGCTCGGTCAAAATTCCTGAAACAATCCACAGCCTGCCTTTCAAGGGTTCTTTCATGACGATTTTTTGTTCAGGAAGGATCATGTTCATGAGTAAAATGGTATTGTCTTCGTAAGGCGGAAGTGTGCTGGTAAAGCAAGAAGGGAGATGATTGAGTGCGGCATTTTGTTTTGCATGTTCGAGAGCCTCTAGATCGATATCTATGCCGACAGAAGAAGAGGCGCCGAGAAGGAGGACGGCTAGGGTGAGGATGCCGCTGCCGCAGCCGATATCGAGAATAGGATGGTTTTTAATGCGTCCTTTCATCAGCTGTAACATGAGGTTAGTCGTAGGATGAGAGAGATCTCCAAAGCCGGGGCCCGGAAGAAGCTGAAGGGTGGCATTGCCGCCAAAGCGGGTCAGGTCAATATGGGCTTTGCCTTCCCGAAAATCTTCTGCAAAAAGAGCCCATTGTTCTTCCCAAGATACATAAGTATTCATCGATTTTTCCAAAATGAAGGGAGAAGGAGGAGAAGCACTACATAGTATTCAAGACGGCCGAGCAGCATCCACAGAATGGAGAGAATTTTAGAGAATGGAGAGAGAAACGCAAAAGAATCGAGAGGGCCAGCGGCGCGAAAAGCAGTGCCTACGTTATTGAGAAAACAAGCGATCAGGCCAAGAGATGTCTCGGGGTCGATTCCATCGAGGATTAGGCTAGCGGCGCCGAGGATGACGAAGAATGCGACGATGCAGAAAAACGAAAGAACGGTAAGGGCATTTTTATCGTCAACTTCAGAAGATCCGATGCGAAGGGTACGGACGCTATCAGGGCGATAGATCGATTCGAGGCGGTGTTGCACGATCTTGAAAAGGATATAGAATCGAGAGGTTTTAATCCCGCCTGCTGTTGAGCCGGACATGCCTCCGACAAACATTAGAAGAAGCATGAACATTTGGGAAGCAAAGGGCCATAGATCGTAATTGGCGGTGATAAAGCCAGTGGATGTTTGCATGGACACGGCCTGAAAGCTCCCTTCTTTAAACGCCTGGCCAATAGAATATTCTCCAATAAGCGGGATCGAAACGAGAAGGCACCCCGCAAGGAGAGTCCCGAGAAAAAGAAAGAAGTCAGGGGCCATGATTTGCTTGAATTTCATCCGAAGCGCATGGAAATACAGAGAAAAATTAAGGCTTCCGAGAATCATAAAAAGAAAGACAATCCACTGGGTAGCGGTTGAATGATAGCTTGCAATGCTATCGTTTCGCACAGAAAACCCGCCTGTAGAAATGTTGCTAAGAGAAACGCAGATCGCATCGAAAAGGGGCATTTCTCCATTGGTTGCAAGCAATAGGGCGATCTCCAATAGGGTCAGACAAAGATAAAGTCTCCAAAGCTGAGAAGAGGTGGACTTCACACGGGGGGTGATCCCCTCTTTAATGGGGCCGGTCATTTCGACTTGGTAGAGAAACTTGCCGCCTACTTGAAGAGCGGGAAGAACGGTTAAAAAGATGACAACGATGCCGAGTCCTCCGATCCAGTGGAGCATGCTTCGCCAAAGAAGGATGGCTTTGCCGACGGCTTCAATGCCAGAATGAAGAACGAGATTGGTTTCTGGATCGTAGATTGGGGCAACTGTGCCATAAAAAGTATACGTTTTATCGGGGACGTGAAGGTTAGTGATGTGGTGTGGAATTTCCTCTCCAGTAGGATTGTAGGCTTTTGGGCAAATCATGGAAGCGCCGGTTGTCGTAAGGCCTGACATTGCCTCAAAATAGGCATCGATAGGGTTAGTGAGAGTTCGGCTTAGGAAAAAAGGAAGTGCGCTGACAAGGGAGGTGGCTAGCCAGATAGCAACAACGAGCAAAATCCCTTCATGTCTGCGAAGCTGGTCTTTTTTAGAGTTTCCCCATTTGTGCAAGGCAAAAGAGATCGCAAGACACACTGCGATGGTTATAGCAAAGGATAGCGTAGAATGGGACTGAGGGTGCAACTCATAGGCAATGAACTGGCAATACGCAGCAAAAAGGAGCGGGATCATCATGAGAAAAGCGAGGTAGAGAAGATATTTGGAAAGGAGCCTGTAAATCATTGGAATAGATGATGGTTTTGTTCAAGACAATGACAACTACAGATGGCAATTACGGTATCATCTGGGCATAAAATGCTGCTGCCTCGGCCGATCATTACTTTCCCATGGTTTTCAATCACGGCGATCAAGAGATCTTTAGGCAGGTGAAGATCGGCAAGAGGAATTCCAATAAGAGGAGAAGAGGAGGCAACTTTCAATTCGACAATTCTAGCGTCTGTTTTGGAAATCGAATTAACAGAAAGGATCGTTTTTTCGTGTAAGATGGAAAGAAGTCGATTGGCTGCGACAACGCGTGCCGAAATAGCTGGGATCACTTTGGCTTGCTCAAAAAGAGGGATATAAGCAGGGTCGCCGACAAGAGCAATGGATTTAGGGCAGCCTAGAAAAGCTGCCATCGATGAGATGAGGAAATTTGTTCCGTCGTTGCTTGTGCAAGAGACTAGAGCGTCTGTTGTTTCGATGTTTTCTTCGGTCAAAAGTAAACGAGAATTCTCATCCCGATTGATGATGGTCGCAAGGGGAAGTAAATCGGCCAGTTCTTTGCAGCGGACAGGGTCTTTTTCAATGATGCGGACGGAGATATTTCGCTGCATGAGAAGGTAAGAAAGGTGCAGGGAGACCTCTGTGCCGCCGACAAGAAGGACCGATTTGATCCGTTGTTCGGCAATGTGAAAATACTCATGCAGGTCATCCATGATCTTTGTCTCTCCAATCAGCGTTACTTCGTCCCCTGGTAGGATGAAATCGCTTCCGTGAGGAAATAAAATCTGCTGTTCTCGTCGGATAAGAGCGGCAATGAGCCCTTGAGGAAGACGAAGGTCTTTAATGGGGACATCTCCTTTTTTCCATTTTAAAGGGATGGTGATCGTTCGCATGAGCACAGCGCCATGGGCGAAATATTCAAAGTCGAGATCTCCCGAGTGGGCTAATAATTTAAAAAGATCGTGTGCGGAAACGATTTCTGCGCCGATGAAATGGTCGACGTAAAAAAGGCGTCTGATATCGAGCATTTCCGATTGCAGAAGGCTGCGGGATTTAATGCGTGCGACGGTCTTAGGAATTCCAAGGTTTTTTGCGAGAGAACAAGAGATTAGATTCGTCTCATCATCGCCTGTTGCAGCGAAGAAGAGGTCTGGCTTTTCCTCGATCAGGTTGGACAGCACCTGCAGATTCGGCATGCAGGCAAGAACGGTCGCCACATCTGTTTCTCGATTGACTTGGTCTAATACCTTTGCATTGGAGTCGATCAGAGTGATGTCGTGCTGCTCTTGTGAGAGGAAGGAAGCGAGGTAGCTTCCTGTACTGCCAGCGCCTAAAATGACAATTTTCATGCTGATATGATATACTATAGGCAATTATGCAAAAACATCCCGTTGCAGCCGTAATCAATTTTTGTTCCAATGAGAGCCGTTTTATCGGGTCTTGCATCGAAGAGGCAAGAAAATTTGCCCGGCAAATCATTATCCCTGTGGCAGACCATTTTTTCGATGGAACGGCGGAGAATAGAACTCTTTTAGAGCAAATCTACCGCACTTATCCCGATTGCCTTTTTATAGAATATCCTTACATCCCCTCTGAAATTCCCCGCCGCATTTTCAAAGATGTCTCTCCAGCCCACTTCTGGCATAGCTGTTCTCGCCTTGTCAGCTTATCTTTTTTAGAGAAATCTATTGAAACAGTTCTTTTTCTCGACGCAGATGAGGTCCCTGATGGAGACAAATTTTCTGAATGGCTTGAAGTAAGCGATTATCAACACAACACAGTAATGAAGCTTTCTAATTATTGGTACTTTCGAGAGCCGAGCCATCAAGCTCTTTCTTGGGAAGATTCGGTTGTTTTAGTTCAGGTGCGTGCCATTACTCAAGACCTTATTCTTCGACAAGAAGAGCGGGATGCGATTTACGATCTTTTGCCAGGCCCTAAGCGGCGCCATGTAATGGGTCCAGATGGGCAGCCTATGTTTCACCATTTTAGCTGGGTAAGGACCAAGGAAGAAATGCTCAAAAAGGTCCAATCCTGGGGGCATAAAGGGGATCGAAATTGGATTGAACTTGTGGAAAAAGAATTCTCAGCCCCTTTTCAAGGGACAGATTTTATCCACGGCTATCAGTATAAAGCGATTGAACCCCGCTTTGATATTCGCCTTGAACCTACTGTTTTTAAGCCGCTTTCTCAAGAGTCCCGGGTTGTTCACCTCACGCAAAAAAACCTCTGCGATCTTCTTAAATTCAAAAAAAGCATTCTTTGGAAGTGGCTTTCGTCACTTTATAAGTGATTAGAAATCAAGGCGGGCAGAGACTGTTAACCCTTGGGTTGTCAGATCTGCATCGTTTGCGATGAATGAATAGGTAGAATTTTCACTAAAAAGAAGGTGTTCGAATTTATTTTGGCCGAAAAAGTCATTGAATTCCCACCCCGCTTGGAATCGGAGTGCAGCTCGCTGTGAAAACGTGTAATCCCAGCGAAGACCTAGTGTGATATCTAGAGTAGGAACTGCTTGATGAAACTCATCGAGAATATCGACTGTTGTTGAGAGGGCCAGTTGAGCGCTTGTCGACTGCTGTTCAACGCGGCGGACCTGGAAATTTCCGTAAAGTAAAGAGCCTCCAATATTGCCGAAAAGACTCCAGTGGCGAAACATTGTCCATTCCGTGTCCATGGCGGCGTGAAATCCAACGCCACGAAAATCATTGGTCATTTTGATGTTGTCTGCATAGATCGTTGTAGACCCATCTTTTCCGCCAGATACGTTTGTCTTGTAATCTTGATTAATCCAAGCTCCTCGGACGCCGAAATGTGGTCGAAATGAGAGATAGTTTACCGGAAAGAAGGTGCGGGCGAGGTCTCCGTCGATAAGGTTGAGGTGCAGATCCCATCTGGCATCGATGTAGGTCACGAGATTATTCGGAGCGGTAGGTTGAATTGTTGTGGCCCACTCGGGATAGAGGTAGTTGGTAGAGGTGTTTACTTGGGCGTCGGCAGCAGTAATGAAATGGGTCCAATTCGTAAAAATTTCCCAACGAGCGTGTGCCATTCGGTAACCAACACCAACCCGAAAACCCGAGTCCCATTGAAAATTGAGATTTTCGACGGTTCCTTTGTTTTCCGATGTGACAGGGTTGTAAGTGATATTTGTTGCAAAGGCAAGCCCCTCTTCTTGTGCCATCCAGTAAAGATAATCTGCAGTAAGAAATACGCTGTGTCGGTTTTTTAACGTTGGCTTCGTTCGACTTTTGGCTTTTAAGGTAGTTTCAACAGCCGACAGGCGCTGTTCGAAGCTTTCGCTTGCCGAAGCAGAAATGACGCAGCACAAGAATGCGATTTGAGCAAAGTATCGGATAACGCCCTCTCTTTCTTCTCTAAGTACGTGTAAAGCTTTATTTTGTCAATGGGAGGATCAAATGTAAAGCCGCTTTACATTCCCTCTTGATTTTAAGCCGAGATTTCAGAGAAAATGGAGATCTTTTCATGCACTGGTAGCTCAGTTGGATAGAGTACCTGGCTACGAACCAGGGGGTCAGAGGTTCAAGTCCTCTCCAGTGCAATTATGTTCGTTCGAAAATTTCCTTCTGGACCGCTTGAGACAAACGCCATTCTCTTTGCTTGCGAAGAGACGAGAAAAGCTGCCGTCATCGACCCTTCTCCTGACTCTACACAAGCGATTTTGCAAGCGGCAGAACAAGATGGGCTGACGATTGAGCTGATTTTATTGACTCATTCTCATTGGGACCACATCGCGGATGTCTATTTGCTTAAAGAAAAGACTGGAGCCTCTGTGTGGGTGCATGCATTGGATGCGGGTAATTTAAGATCCCCTGGCCAAGATGGGCTCCCTCTGGTTTTTCCGATTCAAGGGGTGACGCCAGATGGGTTTTTGGAAGAGGGAAAGGTTGTTCATGTGGGAAAGTTGCAGGTGGAGGTGATCCACACGCCGGGACACTCTTTGGGAAGCGTTTGTTTTTATATCCGAGCGCAAAAGGTTTTGTTTTCCGGCGATACCCTCTTTCGAGGGACAATGGGGGCTCTTCATTTGCCGACGGGAGATCCAGAAAAAATGTGGGGATCTCTCCGCAAATTAGCAGCCCTGCCTCCGGATACTAGGGTGATTCCGGGGCATGGAAAAGATACAGTGCTGGCTAAAGAAATTTGGCTAAGAGAAAAATTTTCAGGGAGTTAAAAGATGTCATTGATTGGAAAAAAAGCGCCAGAGATTCGGGCAAAAGCTGCCTTTCGGGGAAATATTGTTGATTTTTCGCTCTCCGATCATTTAGGAAAATATGTCGTATTTTTCTTTTACCCTCTTGATTTTACCTTTGTATGCCCGACCGAATTGCATGCGTTTCAAGAGAAATTAGCCCAATTCGAAGAGAGGAATACAGTTCTGGTAGGGTGCTCCATCGATAGCAGTTTTTCCCATTCCGCGTGGCTTAAGACGCCAAAAGCGATGGGAGGGATCGAAGGCATTACCTATCCGATCGTATCCGATATCCATAAGTCGATAGCTCGTAGTTATGATGTTTTAAAAGAAGAGGATGGGATTGCTTATCGAGGCCTTTTTCTCATCGATCGCCAAGGTGTTATCCGGCATCAAGTCGTCAATGACTTGCCGCTTGGCCGCTCTGTAGATGAAGCTCTTCGCATGGTCGATGCTCTTATTTTTCATGAAAAGCATGGCGAGGTGTGCCCTGCGAATTGGAAAAAAGGGGAAAAAGCGATGAAGCCAACGGAAAAAGGGCTAAGCGAATTTTTCGCCAAGCATTAATTGGCAGTGAGATAGTCGTAGAGATCTTTTTGTGAGGTGATCAGGAGGCTTTTATGCGCGTGGCAAATTTCTTGCACGGCATCGAGGATTTTTGGATCACCAACCCCCGGTAAACAGAGCGCATTGAGTATAGGCGCTTTTTCTTTGAGATATTTCAATCCAGGATAGTAGTCAGGGGGACTGAACCCTTCATCTTCTACGCGAAAGTAGATCAGATCGCGGCGGAAGAGCAGCGCCTGGACTGCGAAAGAGATCCCTTCGCTGTCTGACGGAGGATTGCCGAGAAGATCGAGAAGTTGAGGCAGGTTTTTAAAAAAATGGGGCACTTGATACTGCCCCTTTTCTGCCTCTCCAAAGATAGTGATTACATGCCGCATATTGCCTTAAATCGGCATGTAACAGATCGAGGATCTTAGCGTCTACCAGATCTTTTGAAGAATGGCTTTTTAAAGTCACGTCGCGGGGCAAATCTTTTTCTCGGAGCAGAAGTTCTAGCCTTCGGCTCGAGCCCAGGAATAACGTTAGGAGCGAGAATTTGGCCGGTAAATTTCTCGATATCTTTGATGAGGTAACGGTCTTTTGGAGAAGCCATGGAAAGAGCGGTTCCCATTCTGCCTGCACGACCGGTTCGGCCGATACGGTGCACGTAGTCTTCTGCATTATTCGGCAGATCGAAGTTGATGACGTGGGTGATCGACTGAACGTCAATGCCGCGCGCTGCAACGTCGGTGGCGACGAGAATGCGGATTTGGCTTCTGCGAAGCTTTTCAATGGTGCGCGTTCTTTGCCGTTGGTTCATGTCTCCATGCAATGCATCGGCAGAGTGTCCTTTTTCAAGGAGAACTTCAACGAGTGTGTCAGCTTGGCGTTTAGTTGCGGTAAAGATGATCGTTTGGGTAACGGCTGCGTCTTCTAGAAAATGGTCGAGCATTTGGTATTTATGCGAGAGGTCATCGACGGGATAGACTTTCTGTGCGATATTTTCGTGTGTTGTTTGTTCTGCAGCAATGGCGATTTCGACAGGGTTTTTCAAGAGATTTTTAGCAAGACCGAGAACGTTTTTGTTAAACGTAGCCGAGAACATCAGGGTTTGGCGGTCGGAAGGCGTTGCGGCAGCGATGTCTTCGACAGGGCCAATGAATCCCATGTCGAGCATGCGGTCAGCTTCGTCGAGGATCAAGAGTTCTAAGCGAGAAAAATGGATGCGTCCGCGCTCCATGTGGTCCATGAGGCGGCCAGGGGTCGCGACGAGGATTTCGTAGGGTCTTGAGAGTTCTCTGTTTTGGATTGGGTAAGGAGCTCCACCGTAGATACAGACGGTTTTCATCTGGGAGAGGTGCTTGCTGTATTTAGCGGTTTCTTTAGCGACCTGCATGGCAAGTTCGCGGGTTGGGACGAGGATGAGGACTCTAGGGCCGTCAGATTTTTTCCCTTTGGCGGGAGAGTTAATGAGGCGCTCGAGGGTTGGGAGGACAAAAGCAGCGGTTTTCCCTGTGCCAGTTTGGGCAGAGCCTAAAACATCTCGTCCTTCGAGGATGATGGGTATAGCCTTTTCTTGAATAGGGGTTGGGGTTGTGTATCCAGATTCTTCGATTGCTTGGATGATTTTTGGATTTGAAATAAGTTCTTTAAAGGCCATAGTTCCATGGATTTGGGGATCGTTCAAAAAAACAATAAGCGAGTGATCAGCTCAAGAATTGCGGTTCTCTTTTAAAGAGGGCTCTATTATCTGCAATAAGAAGAATAAAAGCTATCTATTCTATACCCAATGCAATTCAAAATCGGCTTTTCCCTGCGCCAGCTTTGGCAAAAGCCAATTTTGAATCACGTTGGGTATAAGTTCTTTGGATGAAATAGGGCTCGATGCCCCAGTTCGTCTTCAATTTCAAGAAGGCGGTTGTATTTGGCGATGCGCTCTGAACGGCATAAGGATCCGGTCTTGATTTGGCCGAGGTTGAAGGCGACGGCTAGATCCGCAATCGTGGTATCTTCGGTCTCGCCGCTGCGGTGGGAGATGACTGTTTTGTAATGATTTTTTTGAGCGAGATGGATGGTTGCAATCGTTTCAGTCAGCGTGCCGACTTGGTTGGGTTTAAGGAGGATTGCATTGGCAACGCCTTGAGAAATCGCGCGCTGGAGGAATGGGACCGAGGTGACAAAGATGTCATCGCCAACTAGTTGGAGCTTTTTCCCAAGAGATTGGGTCATGATCTGCCAATATTCCCAATCATTTTGATCGAGCCCATCTTCAATGCTGTCGATCGGGAAGTGTTCCGCAAGATGGGCTAGATAATCGATTTCTTCTTGAGGTGTGCGGCTTTTTGGAGGTGTTTTTTTCTTTTCGATGTATTGGCCGTCTTCAAAAAATTCAGAGGCGGCTGGATCGAGCGCGATGGTGATGTCGCGGCCAGGTTTATAGCCTGCATGTTCAATAGCCTGGACGATGAGTGTAAGGGCTTCTTCATTCGATGAGAGATTGGGCGCAAACCCACCCTCATCGCCAACAGAAGAGGAGAATCCCCTTTTTACGAGAAGAGTTTTAAGGGCGTGGAAGACCTCAGCGCCGTAGCGGAGCGCTTCGCGAAAGGTAGGCGCTCCGATAGGGCGGATCATGAACTCTTGGAAATCGAGGCCATTGCTGGCATGGGCGCCGCCATTGAGGATATTCATCATCGGACAAGGAAGAAGTCGCGCTTCAGCGCCGCCGAGGTACTTGTAAAGAGGGATTCGTTTGGATGCGGCTGCGGCTTTTGCAGCGGCAAGAGAAATGCCGAGCATTGCATTGGCTCCGAGATTTTTCTTTGTCGATGTGCCGTCGAGGAGGATCATGGCCATATCGATCTCTTCTTGTGCGAAGACCGATTTGCCAACGATTGCATCGCGGAGAAGGCCATTGACGTTGGCAACGGCTTTTAAAACCCCTTTGCCTCCGTAGCGGTGAGGATCGCAATCTCGGAGCTCTAACGCTTCGTGAACGCCTGTTGAGGCCCCAGAAGGGACTGATGCGATGCCGATATGGCCGCTATCTGTCTGGACAGTGACTCGAAGAGTCGGATTGCCGCGCGAATCGAGGATTTCAAGGGCGTGGCATTTGGCGATCTTATCCATCAGACTCGTCTCCTATTTTCCGTTTTGTCCAATTATCGATTCCCCCGAGAGCTTCTTCGAGAAGGGTGGAATATGATTCATAGCGTAAGAGAGGCAAATCTCCATCATGAAGGGCTTTTAGGACGGCGCATTTGGGCTCATTGACATGCATGCAATCGGGAAAATGGCAGTTTGCGCTTAAAGTTGCAATATCGGTGAAATGGGCGATGACCTCTTCTTTCAAAAGATGCCAGATGCCAAAACTTCGAATGCCTGGAGTGTCTATGCAGTAGCCTCCTCCAGGAAGAGGGATCAGGAGCGCAACGGTTGTGGTGTGGGAGCCTTTGACGGTTTTAATCGCCAATTCGCCGGTTTTCAAATGAAGCTGGAAGGCAGTGTTTAAAAGAGAGGATTTTCCCACGCCGGATTGGCCGGAAATAACGGATGTTTTTCCTTTCATCAGCGCGCGAAGCGCCTCGATGCCGTCGCCGGTTTTCGAACTGAGACTCAAGATAGGAAATCCGAGCGGTTCATACGCGGCCAAAAACTCTTTATAGCGAGCCTCTTCTTCGGGATTTTCAGCGAGAAGATCGATTTTGTTAATGACGATGATTGGGTGGAGGTTGCCCTTCGCAGCAGCGATCAGATAGCGGTCGATTAGCGCCGGCTTTAAAGGAGGTTCGGCAACAGAGACCAGAATGAAGACTTGGTCGATATTGGTAGCGATGAGCTGCTCTTTCTTGCCGCTGATATCGGTGCGGGCTAAGGTAGAAAACCTCTCCTCGATATGAGCAATTGAGCCTTCCTTTTCCGATGTGGACTCAAAACGGACGTAATCTCCAACAGCGATGAGGTTTTTAACGAGCCCTTTTTCTCTTTTCAAGGTTCCTTTCAAGCGGCAAAGGTACTCGATCCCAGCTGACTCGACCCACGTTCCTTCTCCTGTAATAGCCATGACGCGGCCTCGAAGAAGAGATTCATCGATAGGAACTTTTTCAATTTTCTTTTGGTCGGTTTTTTTGAACTTGGAGCGGTCGGCATCGGATAGACGCTTCCGTTCTTTGCGGGACTCTTTTCGGTCCTTGTCTAGAAAATACTCTTCTTCGTAGTCGAATTGATCAGTCATTGAAGTCTAGTTTAGTCTCTTTGCGGTTTCTGGTGAATCTCCAAAAAGTAAAATTTTTTTTATTGATGTTTTTCAACTGTTTTTATAGCCTCAGTGGCTAAATTGGAGGAACCATGTTGCTCAGTTTCGGTCTGTGGTTTTTTGGAAGTATCTTATTGGGGACCAATCTTTTTGGTGTTCAGCAAAAAACGGCTCTTGTTTGCGGTGGTGGCGGTTTCATTGGATATCACTTGGTCAACAAATACAAAGAAGAGGGGTATTGGGTTCGAGGAGTCGATCTTAAAGAGCCTGAATTTGGACCTATTTATGCGGATGAATTCCTGATTGCCGATTTGCGCGACCCCGTAGCAGCGAAAAAAGCTGTTTTCCTTGAAAAGGGTTCTTTTGATGAAGTTTGTCAATTGGCAGCAAATATGGGAGGCATGGGATTTTTAGCCTATCACGATGCGGAAATTATGCATGATTCGGCGCTGATCAATCTCAATGTATTGGAGGAGTGCAGAAAAACCGGCGTTAAAAAAGTATTCTATAGTTCTTCTGCATGCATTTATCCGTTGCGCAATCAATTGGATCCAGAAAATCCAAAATGCTCCGAGGATTCCGCCTACCCCGCCGATCCAGACACCGAATATGGATGGGAAAAACTTTTTAGCGAAAGACTTTACCTCTCCTATATGCGCGATTATGGAATGGATGTTCGGATCATGCGCTTTCACAATGTGTTTGGGCCGCAAGAAACCTGGGAAGGAGGGAGAGAAAAAGCTCCAGCAGCGCTCTGCCGAAAGATTGCAGAGGCAAAAGAGGGGGATGAAATTCAAATTTGGGGCAAGGGAGACCAGACTCGTTCCTTCTTGTTCATCGATGAGTGCCTCGAAGGGATACGAAGGTTAATGCTAGCACCTGTACGGCCGCCCATTCTTAACTTGGGCTCTGAAGAAAAAATCTCGATCAATGACTTAGCTCTTCTCATTGCGAAAATTGCAGGCAAACAAGTGTATTTGAAAAATGTACCAGGGCCGGAGGGCGTTCGAGGGAGAAACTCAGACAATGCCAAAATCCAAGAAGTTTTACATTGGCAGCCCACCGCAAGTCTCGAATCTGGATTGAGGAAGCTGTATCCTTGGGTCCTTCAACAAGTCGAAGGGAAGAGGTAAACAATGAAAAGAATCCTTTGTTGTGTGCTCTTTCTCTTTGCTCGGATCTATAGCGAAAATATCACCGTCATCGGAATCGGAAAGCTAGGGCTTTGTTTTGCCCTCTGTTTGGAAAAAGCCGGATATCAGGTGCTCGGAGTAGATCTTTCGAAGGCCTACATTGACAGTCTCAATGACAAGACATTTCACTCTCATGAGCCTTGGCTGACCGAATATCTCCGGGACAGTCGACAGTTTCGAGCAACTACCTCCTTAGAAGAAGGACTGGCATTTTCTGATCTTTGTTTTATTTTCGTTCCCACCAACCATTTAAAGGGGCCTGATCCTTATGATCCTATCGCACTCACTGAACTTTTCAGGAAGATCTATAGCTTTGGTATATCAAACAAGCATCTAGTCATTGGCTCAACAATTCCTCCGGGATACATTCGCAATTGCGCGTTGCCGGAAATCAAAAACTGCCCAGGGATAACAATCAGTTATAATCCCGAATTCATTGCACAGGGGCAAATTATTGAAGGACTACGCGCTCCTGACATGGTCTTGATTGGAGAGGCCCTAAGAGCAAATGGAGATGCGATCGAAGCCATTTATCGGAAATTGTGCACGAATACGCCTTCGATCGAGCGGATGTCTGTAGAAAGTGCGGAGATTGCAAAAATGGCGCTTAACTGCTTTGTGACCGCAAAAATCACCTACGCTAACTTAATCGGCGATATTGCCGATGAGACGCCAGGCGCTGATAAAGCCGCTATTTTACGCGCCATTGGGAAGGATAGCAGAGTCGGCCTTAAATATTTTAAGGCAGGGTATGGATATGGAGGGCCTTGTTTTCCAAGAGACAATCGCGCTTTAGCCGCCTATGCAAGTTCAATTGGGATGAATACTCTACCATTGGAGGCGACCGATCGAACCAATCGGTGGCATGCGGAGTATATGGCAAAAAAAATGATCGCTCAGGGGTTAGAAGAGTATTGTTTTGAAGATGTTTGCTATAAGTCTTTTTGTGCTGTTCCCATCATTGAAGAGTCGCAAAAACTTGCAGTTGCCAAAAAAATTGCAGAATCAGGCAAGACCGTGACGATCATCGATTCGCAAGAGATCCTCGAGAAAGTCAGAGAAGAATTTGGCGAACTATTTAGGTATCGAGAAAGACAATGAAAATCTTAATCGCGTTTTTCATGCAGGTAGCTGTTTTACATGGGACTGTTGTCCTCAAAGATTATCCTGGCCAGTTAGGGAATATTTTTTTTGCATTGGCAGCAGGCGTTTCCTTAGCCCAAGACAACCACTCTCCTATTTCCTTACCTCAAATTATACAGGGCAATAATCCTAATTTTTTCCCGTTTCAACGAGGCTCTGCTGTACAAGACTATTTTAAAGTTGTTTACGATCGAATTTTCAGTGCAATACCGCTTGATTCGAGGAGATTCTTCAGAACTAAAGTTTATGATTATGGGAGCCCTATCTATGCCCCAATTCCCTATCAACCAAACATGGAAATTAAAGGGTATTTTCAATGCGAAAAATATTTCAAGCACAACAGCGATTTAATCCATCGATGCTTTGGTATTAGTCAGCCGATTGAGACCTATCTCTTGAAGAATTTTGCCGAGATTATTTCGCACCCAAAGACGGTGGGGATCCATGTTCGTACAGCATATACGGAATGGAAGAGAAGTGGGTTCCCTCCTGATTTTTACACCTGTTGGCTCGCTCCAGATATGGAATTTTTTAGGCGCGCTATTGAATCGTTTGATGAAGATTCTCTGTTTGTCGTGTGTTCTGATCGTCCAGACTGGTGCAAGAAGAACTTTCAAGTGTTTAATAGAAAGTTTATTTTCGTAGAAAATCAGGAATTTATTTATGACTTTTTTCTACTCACGAAATGCAAAGACTTGATTATAGCGGCGTCTACTTTTGGATGGTGGGCCGCTTATCTCAATGAAAATCCAGAAAAAAAAGTTCTCTATCGAAATCCGTTTTTGAGTGCAAACATGGATCAAATCAATAACATCCATTTTAAAGTTCCAGAGTGGACTGCTATTGATATGCCTCCCGCTTGGCCGCCAATCCCAATTTTTGAGGACTATGAGATCTAAAATTGTTTTTTTGATACTTCTTTGCGCTGGGATAGGCGCAGAAGAGTCGATTGAAATCGTTCGACAGTTTTGGGATCGACAGCCTTGCAATATCAAACATAGCAGCGCTCCTCTAGGAAGCAAAGAATACTTTGATCAGGTGGAAAAGCGAAAATATTTTGTCGAACCTCATATTCCTGGTTTTGCAGAGTTTGAGGCGTGGAAAGGGAAGAAGGTTCTTGAAATCGGCTGCGGAATCGGCACAGATGCGATTAATTTTGCACGCGCCGGGGCAGAAGTAACGGTGATAGAACTCTCGGAAAAAAGTTTGGAAATTGCAAAAAAACGGTTTGAAGTATACGGGTTTACAGCGAATTTTCTATGCATCGATGGAGAACAGCTTTCTCAATATTTACCAAAAGGTCATTTTGATCTGGTCTATTCTTTTGGCGTTATTCATCATACGCCTCACCCCGATCTAATCATAAAAGAGATTGAGAAAGTCATAAAGCCAGGGGGAGAGCTTAGGATCATGCTCTATTCAAAATACAGCACGAAAAATTTGCTGATCCTCTTGGGGCTTGCGCAACCTGAAGCACAGCAAGGGTGTCCGATTGCGGAAGTATATTCGAAAAATGACATTCTCCATCTTCTATCCGCTTTTAATGTATATTCATGTCGTAAAGACCATATATTTTCGTATGACGTGCAAGAATATAAAAAGTATAATTATGTAAAATCGTTTCCATGGAATTTTTTGCCAGGCTTCGTCTTCCATTTTTTTGAAAAGTTTTTAGGCTGGCATTATTTAATTAAAGCTAAATATGTAGAAAATTCGTGAGAGTTGTTCTTCTTTTTTTGACAATCTGTTCAACTATATTTTCGGGAGAATCAGATGTTATGACGAATCCAATGTGTCGTGATGGATTTGGTTCGCAATTTCAGACGATCGTCTATTCTGTTGTTTATGCTGAATTTCATAACCAGCAGTTTCGTTATATTCCATTTGTTGAGATGGAGCATAATTACAATAACGATGTCGACTTCATTGAAAAAAAGGAATGGCTTATCAATTTTATTGGAAACTTCGAAATCAATAAAGACTTAAGATTGAATAGACAGATTTCACAAAAAGAGCAGACGCAGCTATTTGAGTTTTTCGAAAAAAATGTAGCTAGATGTGCAGATAGCGACTCTTTGAGAAAAATAAAAAGTGTCTTTAGAGGAAATAAAAATAGAGAAGATTATTTTGATAATAATGTAAATGTCGCAGTTCATATAAGAAGGCATAATCCTCATGATAACCGATTGGATGGAACGCAAACGCCAGACGATATCTATCTAAAAGCCATTCATGCATTGAGGGATTTTTATTCTCCCAAGAAACCAGTCATTCATATCTATTCTCAAGGGGACGAGGAGGAATTTAAAAAAACCTTCAATGGGCCAGATATTGTTTTTCATATCAATGAATCGATCGAAGAAACGTTTGCTGGAATGGTATTAGCCGATGCATTGGTTACAGCAACGAGCTCATTTAGTTATGTCGCAGGGCTTTTGTCAGAAGGGACAGTGTATTATTTTGATCACGGAAGCTCTTATCGACATCGTCCACTACCAAATTGGATAGAACTGCATCCCTAGAGGCATTTATAAGAGTCAATAAGGCGGATCCAGTGACCCATGGAAGTTTTTTCAAGACTAAACTGCCTGTGAGAAAATTCCTCCTGTTTGTCCGTGAGAAACTGCCGATTGACTTGCTTCCAGTCATCGATGATTAGAACTGGTAATCCTTCATAAAGACTATCGAGCGTTGAGCTTTTTACGATGGGGATCGTCCCTAGATAGAGGCTTTCCCAGAGTCTATGCGTGTCGAGGCCATTGCCTCGAGGGCTGATTTCGAATCTTGAAGAAGCTATGTCGGAAAGGAAGAGCCGAAATGGTTTGTTTCCGGTGCGATAGCAGAAAGTTTCACGAGAAAATTGGGTATGAACGCCCAGCCTTTCTTGCGGATAAGTTTTGATCTGGATATTCATGTGCGCAAGGTGCGCTTTGGCAAAGGCTTTCGATCGGATTTCCAAGAGGACATCTGCATTGCCGTGCGGCCAACAAAAGTTGGCAATTCCAATGGGAATTGGATGCATTTTAGGGTGAGGTGTCCCATCGTAGTTCTGTCCAAACCAAGCGATGATTTTTGGATCGTCGAGCATGGCAGCAAACAGGCCTGGAACCGCGTAGTCGGAATTGTGGGTGATGAGAATATAGGGATGTTCGATCTGCGGATGGACTTCTTTAAAAAAGTCTTCGAAGAAGTCGGGTTTTACAAAGACAGTATCCCCTTTTTGGACGGCCTTTGGGTCGAGAGACCTGTCCACTTCGTCATAGCAGTGATCGCTATAAGCGCGGAAGGCGTCGCCAGACACAAACGGGGTCTTGGAAGGGCGTCCCGCCGGCTGCAGGACGGCAAATGCAACCAGCGGAAGGAGTAGCAAGAGCACGTATCTCATTGGACCTTGCAGGCGTCCATCTGTCTTATCCAATACTCCATGGTTGTTTTTTCCATGTTGAACGTCTTTTTGCTAAACTCGAGGTATTTTTCTTCCAAAAACGCCTGGGTAACTGTCTTCCAATCTTTGATGATTAGAACAGGCAGTCCTTCATAAAGAGCATCTAAGGAGGAGGTTCTTACAATGGGAATTGTCCCTACATAGAGGCACTCCCAGAGGCGATAGGTGTCGAGGGCAAAGCCAAGCGGGCTAATCTCGAATTTCGAGGAAGCGACATCGGTCAGATACCCTTCGTAGACCTTTTTGATCGTGCGATAGCAGAAAGGGGCTTGTGAAAATTGGCGAAACACATTCCATCGTTCATTGTAATTGGTTTGAATGGTAAATCCCATGTGGGTCAAGTGTTCTTTAGAGCAGTTCTTGGCGATCACTTTCTTGATCGTATCGCCATTGCCATTTGGCCAATTAAAATTGGCTGTGCCCATTGGGATCACATGCATTTTGGGATGGTCGTACCCATCGTGATTTTCTCCGAACCACGCGAGGATCATCGGATCGTCGAGATGGCCTCTAAAAGGGCCTGGCGCAGAAGCATCGGAATTATGAGTGATCAGAATGTAGGGATTGACAATGAGTGGATGGACCGTCTTAAAAAAGGTCTTCAATAAGTCTGTTTGCACAAAGACCGTATTGCCGTGCATTACTCCTTTTGGATTCATCGATGTATCGTTATCGTCATAGGCAAAATCGCTATATTCGCGGAATAAATCCCCTGAAATAAACGGGGGGAAAGTATAGCGGTGCAGCGCTTGTGGAACCGCAAAATTTAGGATGGGGATGAGCAAGGCAATTAGCCGAAAGATCATTCTCATTGTGTGACTCCTGAGTAAAACGGTTTAAGGTTTTTGCAATGAACGTGCAGGTTGTTGATCCTGTACGCTTGTGTTTGGTAAATCGCTACGGGAAAACGTCTTCCTTTTTCATCGACGATCCATTCATATTGAAAATAGGACGGGTTAAATACGCAGGATTCATTGATGAACCCAGGCCCGCCGGCATTATTTTTCGGATCTGTCCCCCCGATATATTGCCCAATGGCCGCAGCATCGAAAATCGATTGGAATTCGTCGAAGTAATTGTAAAAGGGCCCTGGAGGATCTCCCCGATGTTCGTGTGGGCTAATCAAAGGGTGATTTTCTACATAAGCGGGCATGATGATCGGCAATTGCTCGATCCACCGCCCCTCTTCATGTTCCTTAAATGCAACCAAAAATTCCATATCGTTGTATTGCAAGAAAGCTTTTTCCGAAAGAAATCGGGTGAATTTTTCAATGGGAGCTTCCTCGGAAACGTAGAAAAATCCGGCGATGCAGCGCCCATTGTGATCAAATGTAGCGCCGATTTTTCCCGCATAGTGCGCCTGCAAGGGAGGCAAGAGATCTTCTGCTTCTCGATAAAGCATCACATCGCTTTCGAGATGGATCACGTCGGAAAGTTCATATTTCTTGATCAGTTCATGGAGGTAAAAGAACCGCTCTGTTGCATAGAGCCAAAATCCTCCTCGAAATGTCCGGTCGAGCTTTGATCTTTGCTTGAAGAGCTGATGGGCAGGCTCTTGCGGAAGGCTTTCCGCCATCACGTAGATCTCACCGTTCTTGGTTAAAGCTTGTCTTCCCTGCATCGCCCTTTGGTTGACGATTACATAGATTGGACAATCGGGATTGAAAAGGCGCGCCTGATCAATGGCTGTCAGAAGATAATCGGGAAATCTTTGGCCGAGATGGATGAAGACAATCGAGTGAGCTCCCAGTGAAGAGGCGGCGAGGAGCAAGAGCCAAAGATAGATGCGCATAAGAGCCAGCTTTTAAGAAGCTGTGGATCATAGTAAAATTTTTCTTTTTTTGCCAACATGAGAGAGAGTAACTGCAAGTACTCCAGAAGAGAGTTATCAGAAGAAGGATACGCATAAAGGTTTTTTCATCTAGTTTTCATACTGTTTTTGGAAGGCATCAGGCTTTTAGGACTTTCGTATGACAGCCACATAAAGGCCATTCCACCAGTTTTCTGTATCGCCATTCCATCTAGCTGGGAGAACTTGTTGAAAAAGAACTTGGTAATTCAGCTTTTTAAAAGCGATCTCTGTCCCTTCTGGTACGGGGGGATGATTCCAATCGTCGATAACAGCAATAAATACATCGTCTAATCGATCGTTGTAATAAGTAAAGGCGAGCTCTTGGTCTAAAGCAGTATGTTCGCCGTCATAGAAATAGGTATTGACGGGACTAGGACACACTTCATTGGGAGTTATTTTAAAACAATCGACTTCATAAAAATGATATTGGTCGGGCAATAGAAATCGATTGCAATTTGCATGGAATTCGTCTTTTAGTCTTTCATTGTGATAATGGTTAGACCAGTTATCAATTGCAATAGCTGAAACGATTGTATTTCTGTTGTTGAATAAACTTGAGATTAGAGTAGACCCTTTCCAGCAGCCAATTTCTAAATAATGGGTGTCAGGTCTAGAGCAGAGATTGTTCAGAAAATGACGCACTTTAGGGCTTGACATTCCATCAACTTGTAAGACTTCTTGGTTCAGTTGAGAAATGTGATGTTCAGCTTTTTTAATACATATCTTCACATGATCGATGATCAATTGCTCTCGTTCAGTTGGAATCAGGCTCTCAGAGAATAAAGCGGAATGGAAAAAGAGCGCTAACAAGCATATTTTTTTCATGCATAACCTATTTAAGTTTCGGCGAAATCTGGGAGTTTTTGGCGCTTGCAATGTAAAGCGGCTTTACATTTAGTGGTTCCCTTCGAATTCTCGCAAGAACAAATTGTTCCATCTGGTGTAGGGGCATTTGTGTTTGTCTTCCCCGCAAAGGTAAATGATTTTGTTGGGGCTGTACATGGCCCGAACGAGGTTGTGGTAGTTGAGTCCTCGATGAACTGATCCATAGATAATAAGATCAAATTCCCGATTTCGAATGCGTTGCTCGATGTTTTCTCGATCGATAGGTTGGTCATCGACGATTTTTGTATAGGAAAAGCCCTTCCCATAGAGGTTGCGGATGTCGTGGGGGTAGGATTTATAGATGTGCTCGATCTTCGGGACGTCGATGACTCTTCCAGGAAGGAGCTCTTTGAGGCCGACTAAGGTAACGCAGCGCATGTAGTCGGGATCGGGGTTATTGGAGAGATAGAGGATTTTTCCTTTCCCCGAATAGTGAATGGTGTCGAGGAGGTGGGCGGCCATGTTTTTGGTCGTCAGGTGTTTCCTTGTGTACTCGAGGAGCTGATTCAAGATGGCGTAATATTTTGCCGGATCGAACTTGGAATGGTCGATGTTGAGGTAGGAGACACCGGGCAATTGCATGGCCTCTTTGATGAGGGCTTTTGGTAGCAGGGTCATCGTATCGTCGTCGCACTTATCGAGATCGAGAAAATAAGGGATGCAGCCATTGGCCAGGATTTCGTAGTGCCGCATGCAATCCCATCCCCCTTTTTTGCATGTGACGGCAAAATAAGAGCGCTGGTAGTCGTTATAATAATCGGACTCTTCAGTGTAGATGTATGTGTGAAGAGCTCCCGCACGGATGAATGCGAAGTCTCTATCCTTGTAGGGGATTTCTTGGACAATTTTACTCTCAGGGATAGAAAACTGCAGAGAAAATGGACGAGAGTGGAGATGTTGGATCAAGAGAAGCGCTAGAAAGGCGAGGAACTTTTTCATGCGGCGAGTGTAAAATTTTTTTACTTTCAGGTCAATAAGAGAGGGGAATTTCTCTTTACAACGTGAGGGGTCTTTATCTATAAGAAATGGAAATTTACGGGGATTTATGAAGTACTTTCTATTCGTTCTCTTGTCGATCTCAAGTATCTGTGAATCTCGTTCTAAAGATCTAGGAGCGCAGCATCTGCTTAGAGAGCAGTATCGCACTCAATGTAGAGGTCCTTCCGATATCCATGAACATCTGCCCCATCTTAAAAGGTTGGCAAAGGAGTGTTCATCGGTTGTCGAGGTTGGAATGAGAACGATGAATTCTAGTTGGGCGCTACTACAAGGGTTGGCGGAGAGTTCACTGGATGGATGTAGCTATATCGGCATTGATTTGAATGCACCTCCAAAAGAGATCTTTAATCGAGCGCAAAATTTAGCGATCCGCAATGGGATTTCATTTGTTTTTTTTCAAGCAAACGACATGGAAATCGATATCGAACCGACTGATTTGCTGTTCATCGATACGCTTCATACCTACTGCCATTTGACGTATGAATTGGAGAAATTTGCTCCCAAAGTGGGTAAATATATCGCCATGCATGACACCGATGAGCCATTTGGATTTGTCGACGATTTTTGGTATGAGGGGAATTATTCAGAATATCCCGAGACGATCGATCGCAGTAAAAAAGGGCTATGGCTGGCGGTGCAAGATTTCTTAGCTCGTCACCCAGAGTGGAGTCTTTCTGAGCATTATTACAACAATCACGGCTTTACAGTTTTGAAACGACAATGAAATGGATCTCTTTCTTATTATTTTTTAGCTCTTTCTGCCATGCAGAGCCGCGGGACCTGAAAATCCTTCTCCTCATCATCGCATCGGATAACCTGCCGATCTATGAGGAGTTTCAAAAATGTTGGCGCACTTATATGCATTCTGACCCAGAGCATATAGAAGCCTATTTCTTAAAAGGGAACCCGCGCCTGAATGAGGCTGTAAAAATAGAGGGAGATACCATTTGGTGTAAGACGGCAGAAGGGTTATCTCCCGCTAGCGCCGGCATTATCAACAAAACTATGATGGCTATGGAGGGTCTTCTTCCTAGAATCAAAACGGAATTCGATTATGTCATCAGAAGCAATCTATCGACGTTTTATGCATTCCATAGGCTGTTTACCTATTTAAACGCTCTTCCACGGACCCGTTGCTATGCGGGGTCGAATACGGGGGGAGATTCAATTATCGCCTCGGGAACGGGCATTATCCTCTCCCCTGACGTTGTCGAACTGCTCGTAGCAAATAAGGCTAGACTATTGGGCTTCAGAAATGATCCCGATGACTGCCTGATCGGTTTTTTGCTGAAGAAACACGATATTCATCTCCGCCGTCATGAGCGGCTAGATATCCATAGTTTAGCGGAATGGAATCAGTGGAAAAGTCAGATTTTGACGTCCGATTTATTTCATTTTCGGGTGAAGACGGATGAGAACAATAACTATAACCGTATTCCAAACGATCTTATCGTCTATTCAGAACTTCATGACATTTTTTACCCCATAGGAGGCAGATGACCTATATTCGAATCGCATTTGCAATGGCTATGTTTGCAAGCGTTGTTAGCGCGGTGGATTCTCCACATCTCAAAATGGGATATAAATCCTATGGGCAACCAGAGGTTCGTTCTTGGGGAGAAGGGGCTAAGGCCAACGGTTGGAAGATTTAGTTCGATCGCGTCCGGAGTCACCATTCTATTAGGAGGAAATCATCAAACCAATTGGGTCACAACGTATCCTTTCATGAGTTTTTCAGAATGGCCGTCTGCAGCGCGTATTCAAGGACATCCAACGACAAAAGGGGATGTCAATATTGGCAACGATGTTTGGATTGGTCTCGATGCTTTTATCCTTTCGGGAGTTTCGATCGGCGATGGCGCTGTCATAGGCGCTAGAGCAACGGTCACAAAAGATGTCCCTCCTTATGCAATCGTCGCGGGCAATCCCGCTAGAGTTGTCAAATATCGGTTTGATCAAGCAACAATTCAAAAATTGTTGACCATTGCATGGTGGAATTGGTCCGATGTGGAAATTAATCGAGCAATGAGTTTTCTGTTATCAGATAATATCGATGAATTTATTCACTATTGTGAATCAAGGAGATGAACGATCTGATTTTGACTTCCATTTATTCCATGTGTAAACATATTTTTGGCCCTTTAAATGAAGGGCGTTCGACTTCTAGAAAGGGGATATCGAGTCTTTTTGTAATAGCGCACGAATATTTTGAAAAAGGGGCAGGATCGGCATTCACACCTACAACAATGATGGGGTATTTAGAAAAAAGCTGAACGCTACGCACCAAGACTTCTGCCAATGAAAAATAATTTTCTGTGGCATAAGTAACTCAAGCCCGATCGATCTTCGAGCCTTTTGATGGATTTGAGTTGCAAAAAGCTGTTGAGGCAATCGACAATAAAAGAAAGAGCTTTCTAAAGTGCATTTTCTTGCCTTAAAGAAGAGAACAAATTTAGCTTCTTGCTCGTTATGTGTAGATTATTGATCGGGATCTTTCTCCCTTGGTAGATCATATAGGGAATGAGTCTATTTTCAGAATCGGCTTCCCATAAAAACTCAAAATCAGAAGGCGCCATGAGTGAATGAGGCCAGTCTTTGCCAGGTCCTGACTCAACATGAAAATGGGGGTCGATTCCACCTAGGTAAATTCCCAGTGCTGCGGCATCGAATACAGAAGCAAACTCTTCAAAATGATTGGAATAAGATTCTGGTTCTGTGGAATGAAGGCTTGGGCTGTGGAATATATATTCAGGAGGGATCGTAGGTAAATAATCGATCCATCTCTTTTTATAGAGCTGCTTAAAAGATCCAATCATATGCATATCTACCTCTGAAAAATGTGCTTGATCAGCGAAGTGTTCTATTAAACGATTCATAGGCTCGTAATTGGCTATGTATAGAAGCCCTGCACAACATCGGCCATCATTTTCAAAAGTGGCCCCAATCATTCCACTGTAGTCTTTCTTGAAAATCGGTAGGAACTGATCAAAGTTAGCATACACCATAATGTCATTTTCTAGATGAATCACATCAGATAGCTGCTTTGCAGTGATGCATTCATCTAAATAGAAAAAACGCTCTGTCGTATAGAGCCAGTAGCCATTTGCGCTTCTCTTGTCGAGTTTGCTAGATCGTAAAAATCTGTTGTGCGCTGGGCTGCGAGGCAGAGATTCACTAGAAATGAAGGTCACGTTGTAGGGTTGGAGGGGTGAGGAGCCTTTTCGGAGGGCGGACCCGTTGGCGATGAGGTAAATCGGGCATTCTTTATTAAACAGGCGAGCTTGCGCAATGGCTGCAGGGAGATGATTGGGAAGCGTATCTCCCAGATGAATAAAGATGATCGAGTGGGCATAGAGTGAAAACGAAAAGAGTAGATAAATCCAGCCGATTTTCATTTGCGTTGTAAAATTGTAAATCCATGGCAATTGTGATGGCGCTCTAAGAGGGTCCATTCGTGGTTGCGGCGGAGGAAGTCGGAGACGGCTGGCCAGAGGCCCCGTTTGCCTCGATCGTAGTGAGGCGGATATTCGGAACGATTGCCGCAGTATTCTGCATCGTCGCGGTTGCCCCATGGCTCGCTCGTATCGTGCATGGCGATGTACTTTCTCACTTTGGGCGAGAAGGTGTCTAGTTCGTAACTTAGGTGGCAATAGGTATGCATCGAATCAATAAAGAGTAGGTCAGTAGGCTCAATATCGAGGGTTAAATCGTTGCCGTGACGGAAGGTAAAGGAGATCCCTTGGGCTTCTGCCAGACGTCTTGCGAGGTTGAGGCTGTCTGCATTAGGGATGGCGATGTCAATCCCTATGTAGCTGCGAGTGGGCGCTGGATTTTCTGCAAGTCCTTCCAAAATACCCCAGGTGGATATGACTAATCCGAGGCCAATTTCTGTGACCGTAGGGCACTCAGCGGCGAGCTTTTTTAAAAGAGGCATATGTTCGCCGATATCGCAGAGCTTTACGGGAAGGGAGGCAAAGTGCCCGTAGAGCTGCTGTAGCGTGGGGTTCGGAAATTTTTCCGTCAATTCCGACGCGTTGAGTTGGAAGCAAAAAAGAAAAATAAAAAGATATTTCATGGTTAAAACTCGTAGTAATTGTCTTCACAAATAAAAATTCTTGCGCGCACGTAGAGATTACGCAATTTATCGACCCGGAGGTGTTCGTTTCGTAGAAAATCCCCAAATAGGATTTCAATGGCGATGTAGTCTCGCTCGGCGGCTTCTAAATCCATTTCTTCAATGATTTTTTTCAAATGTTTCCACCGCATGGCAAAGCATCCAGTAAATAGATCGGGCTCTTTTGTAAAATGTTTGCCAAAGACTCCCCACGCATCATAGGTGCTCGCCGTAGCTTTTACCATGTCGATGAAGAGGCGGTTTTTTAAGAGGTATCTTCCGGTGATTTTGATCACGATGTCGTCGTCTTGGAAGGGAAGATATGGCAAGGAGGCCCGCATGGACATGATTTCGTTGACCCCTTTATTCCGGAGTGCATCGTTGTGTCTTTGGGGATAGAGGACTTTTGTGGAAAGGGAATCAAAAAAGGAAGAGTTGGTGTTGGTCGCCTCTATGATCCAAGGGTCAAATCCAAAGGAGCGGAGTTGATTGAGGTTCTCGATGTACTCCCGTTTTCTTAGGTCGAAATTTTTCGGAATTTGGGCGCTGGTATAGATGACGTGGATCTCTTGGCCTATGAGCGAAGAGAAGAGCAGCAGAAAAAAACTTATTTTTTGTAGGAGTCGATCCATCGGAACCAGTAGTTGGTGTAAAGTTTGTCGTAGGAATAGGTTTTGGCTGTGAGTTCTTCATATTTTTGATGAAGAAATTCTTCTGTGACGTCGGTCCACTCGCTCACGATGACGACGGGAAGGTCTTGGTAGAGGGTGTCGAGCGAGGAGGTTTTCACGACGGGGAAGGAGCCGCTATAGAGGGTTTCCCAGAGGCGATGGGTGTCAAGGCCATTGCCGCGCGGGCTAATGACGAACTTGGAAGAGGCGATGTCTTCAATGTAGGGGTCGAACTCTTTTCGCTCGGCAAAGTAAACGAAGGGGGCGTCTTTAAAGAGGGCTTGGACGTAGGGTCTTTCCGGAAGGTAGGAGGTGGGAGAGAAGTTGCAATAGACAAGATGCGTTTTGGAAAGGTGCATGCCGTTTACGCGCTGGATGGTTTGGACGTTCGTCGGTTTCCACTGCCGATTTTCTAGAGCGATGGGGAGAGTGTGAAGTTTTGGGTGGACTGTTTCATCTTGGTTTTGCGTAAACCAAGCGATGATCTTATCGTCGTCTAGATAGTTTCTAAAGTTGCCCGGAATTGGCATGTCGGTATTGTGAGAGATGAGAATGTAGGGAACTTTGATCTGTGGATGGATTCTTTGGAAAAATTTCTGGAGATAATCGCCATTGACGAAGATGGTGCTCCCCCGTTTTACAGATGTGGGAGGAAAATAGGGGGTGATTTCATCGTAGGCAAAGTCGCAGTAGGCGCGAAAGGTGTCTCCCGAAAGATAGGGAGCAATGGAGCCGCGAGGAGGAGCGCGAAAAGGCACTGCAAAGGCGAGGATGGGGAGCAAGAGAATGAGTAGGATGTGCATCAGTAGAAAACTCCTTCTCGGATCCACTTTGTCGCGATCCACTTTTCTCCCCCTTTAACCGGCGCGCCGCCGTGCAAAGAGAGGGGATCTTCTTGTCCGTTTTCGAGGCAATTGTAGAAGAGAAGCGCGGTTCCTTTTTTGGGCACTATGGAGAGATTGGCGCGAGGGAAAATCGTCTCTCCACCGGCAGATGGCGCCTTGAGATACATGATCACGGTTGCAACGCGCTGCCCTCCTCGGCTAAGAGCTGAGGCGCCTCCCAATGTGCTCCGCGGAAAATAATCGAAATGGGGTTGGTATTCTCCCCCTTTTTTATAGCGAAGGATCTGGATCGACTCTCCATTTTCTACAGGGTAATGAGTGAGGTCTGCGATCCGTCGTTCAATCTTTCGAACGGTGCGATCTTGTAAATCAGTTGGGAAAAACGCGCCGTAGCTCGAGCGGCGCTCGTCGATAGAATCAATGCCGCCTTGCTCATTGAGCACGGTCGACCTTTCGAGCATGGGAGTGGAGAGCTCAATGAGATGGTCGCATTCTTTCTCAGAAAGAAAATTGGGGATGACATAGACGCGAGGATGGGTGCTCAGTGTCTTTATTTCATAGTCGGCATAGCTACAACAGATCATCGAGATAAACAGAAGAACTCTCATCAAACCCTCCTTTAAAAGGAAGGAACATCTTAAGAATAAAAACAATATTTGTGCATAAAATTTTTTTGGCTATAGTGCTTGGCATGAAATATATCATCGCCTTGTTACTTGCCTTTGTAGCTTGCTTGCAAGCGGAGAAATGGCAGAAAGTCACCTATCAGTTTCCCGATGAGATGATCGATGTTGTGATCCCTTGCGTTCGAAAAGATCTCGAAACATTGGAACTGGCTATCGAGGGGATTCGGAAAAATGGGAAAAATATCCGCAGAATCATCATCGTCTCAAAAGAACCGATGACCGCGAATGCTGAATGGTTCGATGAGTCAAACTTTCCATTTTCTAAGCGGGAGATGGCCATAGAGGTGTTTCATGGGGACGAAGTGGCCGCTCAAGAGTTTTTAGACTCTCCCAGATCGCGGATCGGTTGGATGTATCAGCAAATGCTCAAGCTCTATGCGACGTTTGTCATCCCAGAGATTTCCTCGAACGTGCTGGTGCTCGATGCAGATGTGATCTTCCTCAACGCAGTTGAATTTATATCTCCTTCTCATACCCCTTATTTTGCGGTCGGAAGGGAGTATATGATGCCCTATTTTGAACATGCGGCAAGACTTTTACCGGGCCTCCACCGCGTCCATGCGCAACATTCGGGCATTGCGCATCACATGCTTCTGCAACGGCCGATTTTGGAAGATCTTTTCAGCCAGATTTCCAAACATCACGGCGTAGACGCTTGGAAGGCATTTTGCCGCTGTGTCGATCTAAACGAGCTCTATAAATCCCCTTTTTCCGAATACGAGATCTATTTCAACTTCACGATGCTTCGCACCAATCAGGGCGCTATCCGCCATCTTCGCTGGATGGATGTGTTTAATCTTCGCAATATGGCGTGGCATAAAAGGACCGGATATCATTATATCGCTTGTCATGAATGGTGGAGAACTCTTCATGGAGAGTCTCTATGGTGAGTTTTTTTTATTTTTTGTTGAGTAGTTCTCTTCTCTTTGCAAACGCGGCTGTGACGTATGAGTTTAGCGGGGGCCGGTTTGGCGACTGTCTTATCTCGTATCTGCACGCAAAGTGGTTCTCCTACAAAGAAGGAATTCCCCTCATCTATAAACCGTTTGTCCATTCGACGGGCCTTGTCATGGATGAGGCAGAGCTCCGCGTTCATCCTTGCAAATCGAATTATAGCAGGAACTATCTAGGTAGAGGAGAGGTTGGCTGCGGTAGAAGAACAGAAGGAACCCTCTACATTTGCCCCTATTTTCCAGAAGATGTTTGGGAGTTGCAAAATACTCTGAGCTTGAACGGTGAGCCTTACTACTCTTTCCCTGTCGATTGGAAAGATGAGGGGTTTCGAGAGGCGGCTCTAGCGATGATCGCTCCTAAGAGGAAATTACAATTGCCGAGGTTGCAAGAAGGGGCGATTCACGTGGCGCTTCATTTACGCGAAGGGGGAGGATTTGATTTTGACGACTTTCGGACGAGATTCCCTTTGAAATTGCCGCCGCTTCACTTTTATATCGATGGGTTGCGGGCTGTTTTGGAGTTATTTCCAGGGAAAAAAGTGGAGTGCCATGTGTTTACCGATGCATTAAATCCCGAGGCGCTCGTCCGACAAATCGAGGAGATGATTCCAAATGCACAGGTTCAATTTCGATTTCGAAAAGGGGGCAATCACTTCAACCGAAATGTATTGGAAGATTTTTTTTCCCTCTTTTTATTCGATGTGCTCATCCGGCCTCAATCGAACTTTAGCATGATCCCTTCGCTTCTCAAAGATTATGCAGTGGTCTATTCACCCAAGGAGTGTTCGATCCAAGAGGGTGTGGTTCGCATCGAGGAAGTCTCTTTAGAGATAAATCGAGAGCGGTATGAGAGGCTGTGATAGCAGAAGACATTTAAAAGGGAATCATGGAGCTGAATCTACAACAGTTACTTGAGCGATTACAGAATTGTGATGAGTGCCAGCGCATTGAAGCAAAAGAGTGTAAGGCTACGCTTGGAACAAGTGCTGCCGAAACAATTTCAGCATTTTCGAATGAACCCGACTTGGGCGGAGGCTATCTTGTTTTAGGCCTCAGAAAGAATGAAGAAAACGCACCGGGTAGTCGATACAACATTATGGGAGTGGATGATCCCGATAAAATTCAGGGCGAGTTAGCGAGTGTTTGCCGGAGTCTCTTTAACATTCAGGTGAGGCCTAAGATTAGTGTCGAATCCATTGATGGCAGGATTTTGATCATTACGAATCAAGATTATAGGCAGATTAATGGAATGCATACTTTAGCGGCTAGCAATGCATTAAGACACCTTCGGGATCTTGGGCTTCTCACTATGAAGGGAAGTGGTAGCGAGACGTATTATCAGCCTGTACCTCAGATAATTGGAACCCCTTATACAAGCGGTTCTCTAGAGGATTTAACCCCTTATACTAACCCCTTATATAAGGGGTTAGATGCGATACCTAAGGGGTTTCCGAATCTGCCGGAGGATCTAAAGAATAAAATTATTCATTTAAAAATGCGTCCCTCTAAAGAAGAGATGGAAGATATTATTACAAGGCTTTGTTCTTTAGGCCCATTACAACCAGTTCAAATGGGTAAAATTTTAGGGAGAGATGCGCAATATCTAAGAATTAAATTTCTCTCGGAGATGATCAAGACAGGAAAATTGGTTTATTTGCATCCAAATAAATCGGCTCACCCACACCAAGCCTATAAAGTGCCTGAATCGGCTTTAACAAAGATAGATTTATGAGGTACATTGTTTGTTGTTTCTTGCTCTGTCAGGCGGCGTTTGGGGCACAAGCTCATGTCTCTTACTCGAAGGGAGGGGGACGGTTTGGGGATAATTTGCTCATCTATCTCCATGCAAAGTGGCTCTCTTATCGCGATGGAGTTCCTCTTCTCTATGTCCCGTTTGCCTATTCTACGGAGCTGATGCTCGATCAAAAGGAAGTGCGGTTCAATGCGCTGAAGCATTACGCTCTTCGGAGAATGGTGATCAGACGGGGAACGAAGATTGAGCCGAGTTTGCCTTTTCTCTACGAGTGCCCCTATTTCCCCGCTCTTGAAGAAGAGCAGATTGAAGGTGGGTGGTTTTCTTTTTCGGTCGATTGGAAAGATCTAGAGTTTCGGCAAGTGGCCCTCGCGATGATCGCCCCTAAAGAGAAGCTCGACTTGATTCGGCCACCAGAGGGTGCCATTAGCGTGGCGATTCATGTGCGGGAGGGTGGTGGCTTCGATACGGACCATACGAGGCTCTACGACCCCTTAAAACTGCCGCCAATGCCATTTTATATTGAGGCTCTATCTCGCGTGATCGGGCTGTTCCCAAGCAAGAAGATCTATTGCCGGATCTTTACCGATGCGGTGGACACGAATGGGATTGCAGAAGAGCTTGCAAAGGCGATTCCTCTTGGGGCCGATGTGATCCTCGACTACCGGGAAGAAGGGAACCATCATACGAAAAATGTGATGGTCGATTTCTATTCGCTCTTTCACTTTGATGTTTTAATCCGTCCAAGGTCGAATTTTAGCATTGTGCCGGCGCTTCTTCACGATTATGCGGTCGTCTGCTCTCCAGTAGAGTACGTGCGGACTGGGGAGAAGATCGAAATCACTCGCATTGAGGTGGAAGTGAATGCGGGACTCTCTTTTTAAAAGTTGGCTGCTTGGAGTCCTTTTTATTGATGGGTTTAGGCGGGAGATCGAAATGTTTTATGATGACTTCTCTATAAGCATTCCAAAGGAGAGAGATAACATAAGAGGATTCGTCTGAAATAAGTCCAGCGAGATGTTCGCGTGATATTGTCTTTCGGTTGGTCATAAATCAGCAATGTCGATGATGCGATAAAAATAACGGCTGCTCAAAAGGGCGTCGGAGATTGGGCCTAGATGGAGCAGGACTGGGGCGATTCCAAACCCTTTTGGAAGGGCAAGAGAAGCTATTTTAGTTTTCATCGCATCGATGACTTCAAGACCTAATTCTCGACGCCGCATTTTGATTTCACAGACAAATAGGGTATTTGATTTTGTTTGAATCAAATAGTCGATTTGACATCCCTTTTTACGACCTGAAGTTTTTTGAACATAAGGATTGTCGATCATGATGTCTTGCGCGTGAATTCCAAGAGCCTGATAGAGAAGAAATCTATTTTTTAGCAGGAGGTTTTCTAGCTGAAAGCCAAGCATAGGCTCCCATCCAGGCAAACTCGAAAGGGGAGATTCTAAAAACAAGCCTTGTTCAATTTTCATGAGATTGGGTTCGATATAATGGATGTAAAAGCGCAGATAATTGTCAGAAAGTCGATAGAGGATCAATTTGCTGGGCTTCCCCGTTTTTAAGGACCAATCGGGATGCTTGCTGATAAATCCACAGATTTCGAGAGCTTTTAGATATTGGCTTAACGTGCCGCTTGCGGAATAAGATAGAGTCTTTTGCAAAGCGGCGCTCGTTTTCATGCCTTGACTTAAACTTGTGATGATTTTCTTATAAATTTCTCCTCTCGAACTGAAAAGATCATTAAAAATGCGTTCGAATTCATGGACTAAAAGACCATCTTTTTCAAAACAGAGCCGCTTGATGTTCTCATCTGCATTTTGATTGGCCTGAATCTGCTCAAGATACCAAGGTATTCCGCCAGTAATGCTTAAAATCTTAAAAAAATCGAGATCAGATCCTTTGAAATTCTGAAGATGTAGCAATTTTTTACATTGAGGAATTGATAATTCGGTGAGTTCTAAATAGAGAGAGACTCGACCAAAAAAAGCCGTGCTATTGATGATATTTTTATCAATCCAAGTCGAAACAGAACCGCATAAAATGAGAATGACAGATGGATGATTCTGCAAGGCAAGATCCCACCAAATTTTCAATTTGGGAATAAATGTCGGATCTTTTGAACCCATCCACGAGATTTCATCAAAAAGAATCACGGTAGGTTTTTTTATGAGATGCCTCGATAAATGCGCAAAGCCATCGCTCCAATCCATAAAGGTGAAAGGAGGAAGATGGAATAAAGTGGCCAGCTCTCGAGCAAAAGAATCGCGCTGGTTCTGCGCCGTCACGCCCTCAACTGGGGAGGGGCCGCTAAAGGGTAAGAAAACTTTATTTTTGCCAAATTCCTCAGCAAGACGGCTCTTCCCTATTCGTCGTCGTCCCTTCATGACAACAAGGCAGGTCCGACCCGATTTAGACAGGTCTTCTAGCTTTCTGAGCTCGTTATCTCTTCCGACAAATGGTTTCATGTAGAAGATCATATATGAGCAGGATGTTTGCGTCAACCTATCCTGCTTAAAACTGACATTTGTTAGTTTTAAGCAGGATAGATTTGCAGGTCGCTAGATTTCAGTGAGATAGGACATGCAAAATTTACACATCTTGGTTTAGATATCGAACATGGAAGAGTTTGGCAGTCGATTACTTCCACGCCTATCGCTATGTTCGATGGAGGCTTTCCCTTGTAGTTTTTTAAGTAGATTTTTACGGTAATCATGCATGTGATTGATTATGAAGCACATGATGAAAAGATTAGGACTACCTTTGCCGGGTCTTCTTTTTCTATCCTGTCGGCGAAGCCGCCCCTGTTTTTTCTTTTTTCCTCCCCCTTGTAGACAAAAAAAGCCCATGGCGTTATGGGGAGATTAATAGCTATATCCTATGGGAAACTTTAGAATGGTTTCGTTTTGTCAACTCAAACGGCTGGCGTTTGTTGCAAGCGTAACGCTTGGAACTTTTGCTATGGCTACGCCTGAAGGTTTTCAGGTGGTCTCCGGAGAGGCGACAGCTCCCATAGCGGATCAAAATGGCGTCATTACTGTCTCCAGTAAGGGCAAAACGATTCTTCAATGGGATCAATTCTCCATCGGTGCTGCCGAGGCTTTCCGCTTCGCTCAAGATGGCAAAGAGATGGCCGTTCTCAATCGAGTGATAGGAGGAGACGAGAGTAAACTTCTCGGCGCCCTCTACTCGAATGGCCATGTCTATCTAATCAACCCCAACGGGGTTTTCATTGGCCCCGGCGGCCGCATTGAAACAGCCGGCTTTATCGCTTCTACGTTGGATGTCTTAGATGAGGACTTCCTCTATGAGAAGAGCTTGCTCTTCTCGGGGGATAGCCATAGAGACGTCGTCAACTACGGAGTGATCTTCTCTGAAACCGGCAACGTTGCGCTTTTGGGGCGCAAGGTGGCCAACTGTGGCTCGATCGAAGCTCCAAAAGGAGTCGTCGCGCTCGGCGCCGGCACCGAAGTGCTTCTACAGCCAGAGAGTACTCCATACATATATATACGCGCAGGACCCTCTAACGAGGGGCCGCCTGTCCAAGATGGGGCGGCAGTCTCCCACGAGGGGACGATTCGGGCGCTGGCCGTCGAGCTAAAAAGCGGCTCGAATGTCTATGCAAAGGCGATCCAAAGTAAGGGTCTTATCGACGTCTCTTCGGTGGAAAGCAGGGGCGGCGAGGTGTATCTCGTTGCCGATGAGGGGCTTTGCGAGGTAAATGGCCCGATTGTCGCAACGAGTGGTAGAGACGTTGGCGGCACGGTCCATGCCCTCGGTGAGTTTGTCCTCGCATCTTCAGATGCGAAGATAGATGTCTCTGGCAAGATGGGCGGAGGGACGGTTCTTATCGGCGGAGATTTCCGCGGCGAGAATGAGGCAATCCCGAACGCCAAACGAACCTTTATCGCCAAAGAGGCCGATATTAAGGCGGATGCATTGGATAGGGGTGACGGAGGTAAGGTGATCGTCTGGTCCGATGATGCGACTTACTATTATGGCCACATCAGCGCGCTTGGCGGCCCCGAAGGGGGCGATGGCGGCATGGCGGAGACTTCAGGCGCTTATCTGGACTTCCAAGGACTTGCGCATTTAGGTGCACCACTTGGGAAAACAGGAACGCTGCTATTAGATCCTATTGACGTTACGATAACTACAGGTGTAACTTCTGCGGGAGTTGCCATAGGTAATCCAACGACTTTTACGACTGCAGTGACTCCCGCTACTGCGATCATTAATACCACAGATCTTCAAACGGCATTGAATGCGGGGAGTGTTATCATTGAAACAAATGGAGCCTCCGGCGGCGGTGGCTTTGCAGGACCGAATGGCGGCTCTATTACTGTTTCGAACGCGGTTAGTTGGACGGCGGCAAATACACTGACGCTGCTCGCAGATTCGTTTGTTGTCATTAACTCCGGCGCTACCATCACAAATTCGGTCGTTTCAGCCGGGACTTATACCTCTCTTGTGATAACAGCTTACGGGAGTAGTCAGGGAGCGACGCCCGTTGCGTATGTTGGACTTAATGTTGTCGCTGCTATTAGCACAACCGGCAGTATCACATTGAGCGGTACTGGAAATTCGAATGGAACGGGAGGTGTAGGTGCAGCAGGAGTTCAAGTTTCTGCAAATATAACCTCTCAGCAAGGAATCACATTTCAAGATTGCCTTGGAGGTAATGCTACTTCTGGCGGCAATATTGGCGTGCTTCTCTCTAGCGGCACAGTCAGTGCCCCTTCGATCATCATGACGGATATCTTCGGAGGGCCGGGGGCCACCGCCGATTATGGTCTGGCTTTAAGTAATGCAACGATTGGAAGCAGTTCTACTCACACCATCTCGATTACAGCAGAGAGCCTTGGCACAGGCAACAGCGAGATCGGTATCGCCGTTGATTACAATGGCGGCGGTAATATTTCCACTTTTCAGGTAGGCGATGGAGGGACGATCACGCTCGTAGGTACTGGTGGAGGTAGCTATAATAGCAGTGGTCAAGCTAATAACTGGGGATTTGACTTCAATACGACAGTCATTATTTCCGGAAATGGTGGATCACAGCCGCAAATCGTCAATATTACTGGTATCGGCGGCACTGCCGGCGTGGGGTCTGGAGCTGGTTCCTTGCATGGCGTTACTTTTAATGTAAATCCAACCACCATCAACTTGAATAGTACAAATCCCAACAATGCCGTAAATTTCATTAATTGCACTGGTGGCTATGGGGGAACAGGCACCTCAACAACTGGAAACTACGGCGTTTGTTTGCGTGATAGTACAAATAAAGTTCTGACTGTTGTCAACGGGACACTAAACTTTACCAACATCACAGGTGGCAGTAGCGCTAGCGGCGGATTTCACTACGGAATTTTTGTGGGTTTAACCGATGCGATCAACGCTCCTTCGATCGTCATGACCGATGTGATGGGTGGTCCGGGCAATGGAAGTAACTATGGCTTGTATGTGACAGGAACCATCGGAACGACTGTATCTCCGCATATTTTATCTATCAGCGCCGGTTCGCTCGGCACGGGGAGTAACGAATATGGCATATACATCAATGGCGGCACAGTCCAGATCGGCGATGGCGGGACGATGACGCTGACGGGCACCGGCGGCGGGGTTTATAGCGGCACCGGTGGCGGTAACGCAACCCTTGGTAACGATGGAATTCACTTCTCTAGTCCGACGATAATTGCTGGATCGACCGGACAATCGACCGTGCCAAATACGATCAACATCACTGGCATTGGCGGTCAGGGCAGCGGCGGTTTTCATTTCGGCGTTCATTTCATTGATAGTGGCACTAATACCTTCACCATGAACGGTAATAACAACCAAAATGCCCTTAATTTCCTCAATTGTATCGGTGGCGGCGGAGGAACTGGTTCCTCTACAGGAAATGTAGGAATAGTCTTTGAAGGTAGCGGCCTAACTCTCGGCAATGGCACGATGTATTTTACCAATATCACGGGCGGCACAAGTGGCCAGAACAACTGGGGCATAGACATTACTGAAAGCGCCACGGTCAGTGCCCCTTCGATCATCATGACAGATGTGATGGGTGGGCCGGGAGCTGGCTCTAATTATGGCTTAAATGTGAATTCCACTTCTGTGCTTGGATCGAGCTCTACGCACACTCTTTCGGTAAACGCTGGCTCGCTCGGCACGGGGGGTAACGAATATGGCATTAATATAAATAGTAGCACAGTCCAGGTCGGCGATGGCGGGACGATGACGCTGACGGGCACCGGCGGCGGGATTTATAATTCCAGTAGTTCAAGCACTCTCAACCGGGGTGTCGAGCTCACTAGCGCAACATTGATTGCAGGAACGACCGCTACTTATTCTGCAAATCCAAATATCATTAATATCACAGGCGTTGGCGGTCTTGGTGCCAGTAGCACTAACGGCAATCATCATGGTGTTGATTTGTCAGGCAGCAACATAGTCCATTTGAATGGGACGAACCCAGGCAATGCCCTGAACTTCTTGAATTGCACGGGCGGTGCTTCTGGGGGAGGCAATATTGGAGTAGCCTTTGAAGGAGGCTTAACTCTTGCTAACGGCAAGATGAATTTCAGCAATATCACAGGCGGGGCCGGCAGTAGCGGCCTCAACTATGGCGTGTATATCAATGCCACAGTCAGCGCTCCTTCGATCGTCATGACGGATGTGATGGGCGGGCTGGGGACCAGCGCGGATTATGGCTTATATGTGACTAGCGGAACTCTTGGGTCAAGCACCACGAATATCCTCTCCGTCAGCGCTGGTTCGCTCGGCACGGGGAGTAACGAATATGGCATATCCATCAGTAGCGGCACTATCCAAGTCGGCGATGGGGGCACGATGACGCTGGTGGGGACTGGCGGCGGGGTTTATAACAGTGCTGCAGGCATCAGAAACAATGGCATCGAGTTTACGAGCGCAACGTTGATTGCAGGTGCAACGGCTACTTATTCCGCACAGCCGAATACGATTAATATCACAGGCATTGGCGGGACAGGCCCCGTCAACGTCCAAGCTCTGCATTGTGGAGTTAATTTTTCCAATACAGCCACAGTTTATTTGAATGGGACGAATTCAAGCAATGCCCTTAACTTCCTTAACTGCATAGGTGGCAGTGGAGGAAACAGTGGAGGGAATAATAGTTCTGGAGTAGCTTTTAACGGCTCGGTAATCCTTGCTAATGGCACGATGAACTTTAACAATATTACAGGTGGTGTCAGTACTGGTGTTCAAAATGGTAGCAATTTTGGCGTATTAGTCGGTAGTGGTGTCACTATCAGCGCTCCTGCAATCATTATGTCGGATGTGATGGGCGGGCGGGGTAACTTCAACAATTATGGCATTTTTCTGAACGCAGGCACGATTGGCTCAAGCACCACGAATTTTATTTCGATTAGTGCCGGTTCGCTCGGCACCGGGACCGGTGAAATCGGCATTTATCTTCAAGGCACAGTCCAAGTTGGCGATGGCGGCACAATCACGCTCATTGGCACGGGCGGCGGGGTTTATAATGGCAGCGGTGGCGGCGGCGCGGCCACTCAGCAGGGCAACGCGGGGGTCCTTCTCGGCCAGAGCACAACGTTAATTGCGGGCTCGACCTCACAGTCGGCAGTGGCCAATACGATCAATATCACTGGTATTGGTGGCGCTGGTAGCGGCGGTTATCATCACGGGGTTGCTACCGGCTTCGCTTATGCCACCCCTCCCCCCAATGCTGTAATTATCAACATGAATGGCAATAACAATGCAAATGCTCTGAATTTCCTTAACTGCACCGGTGGTAGCGGCAGTGGGGGCAATAACTATGGGATATTCTTTGGCGGTAATTTCACGCTTGGCAACGGCACGATGTCTTTTAGCAATATCACAGGCGGCAGCGGCGGCGGTAGCAACTATGGCGTGTTCGTATCGGCTACTTATTCTTCCTCCACTTATGCCATCACGGTTGCTGCCCCTTCGATCATCATGTCGGATGTGATGGGCGGGCCAGGCAGTGGCAGCAACTATGGCTTATATGTACAATCTTCAGGGACCTACGTCTCAGCGATTGGCACTTCTGCTTCTCCGCACATTATGTCCATTAGCGCCGGCTCGCTTGGCACGGGAGCCAACGAAATTGGCATTTACATCAATGGCACTATCCAAGTCGGCGATGGCGGGACGATGACGCTCGTCGGCACCGGCGGCGGGGTTTATAGCGGGATCGGCAGCGGGGCGAATAATGGCAATGTGGGGGTCAATCTTAGTGGAGCGATATTAAATGCAGGCTCCACCTCCCAATCGGCCGCGGCCAATACGATCAATATCACAGGTATCGGCGGGACTGGCAGCGGCGGGTATCACCACGGGGTCAATAGCGGTAGCGCTCCTGGAAGTGCTACAGCTACGAGCGTGATTGTCAACATGAACGGCAACAACAATGGCAATGCGCTGAACTTTACGAACTGCACGGGTGGCAGTGCAAGCGCGGGTAATAATATTGGAGTGAACTTCCCCGGCACCTTAACGCTTGGCAATGGCAAGATGAACTTTAACAATATCACGGGCGGTAGCGGTAATACAGGTAGTACCTTGTGTCATGGTGTGCAGATCGCGAGCGGGGCCACAGTCTCTGCGCCTTCGATTGTCATGGAAGAGGTATTTGCCGGGCCAGGAATTAGCAATGATTATGGTTTGTCTGCGATGGGAACGCTTGGGTCGAGCACGACGCATATTCTCTCCGTCAGCGCGGGCTCACTCGGCACGGGAAGCAATGAGATTGGTATTTACAGTGGCAGCATATTCCAAGTCGGCGATGGCGGCACGATGACGCTTGTGGGCACGGGAGGCGGGATGTATAGCAGCAGCTCCGGCACCGGCAACCATGGCGTCGAGTTTACTACCGGTGCGGCATTGTTTGCAGGCGCAACGGCTACTTATACAGGGGCTAATACCATCGGTATCACGGGTATTGGCGGAACAGGCGGCACTGGAGGCCATGTTGGTGTCAATTTTGCCTCTACGACGATCGTCAATTTGAATGGGACGAACCCAGGCAATGCCCTGAACTTCACGAACTGTACGGGCGGTAGCGGCAGTGGAGGCAATAACTTTGGGGTATTCTTTAACGGCAACGTAATTCTTGCCAACGGCATGATGAGTCTCTCCAATATCACGGGCGGCAGCGGCGGTAATACCAATCATGGTGTATTCGTCAATGATGCAGTCAGCGCCCCTTCGATCGTCATGACGGATGTGATGGGTGGGCCGGGAGCGGGAGCGGGCACCGCGACGGGCAATATTGGGTTGGAGGTGACGGGAACGCTCGGCTCGAGCGCTACGCACACTATTTCAGTAAGCGCAGGATCGCTTGGGGTAGGGGTCGCCGAAAATGGTATTCGCGCAGATGCCGGCAGCACGATCCAAGTCGGAGATGGGGGAACGATGACGCTGATAGGGACCGCCGGCGGGGTTTATACCAGCACCGGCGGTGCCAACTTCGGGGTTTGGTGTAGGGGAGGCAGGCTTATTGCAGGCTCTACAGCCACTTATTCAGCGCAGCCGAATACTATTAATCTCACAGGGCTAGGCGGGGCGGGTAGCGGCGCAGGTCAATTTGGAGTGGTTTTTAGCTCTGGAGGTTCAGTCACTTTGAATGGGACGAATGCCTACAGCGCACTGAACTTCTTGAATTGCACGGGCGGTTCTGGCAGCGGTGGCAATAATGATGGAATAGACTTCCAAGCTAACGTCATTCTTGTGAACGGGACAATGAATTTCTCCAATATCACGGGCGGTTATGGCGGCGGTAACACCAATTATGGGGTGAACGTCCAGGGCGTCACAGTCAGCGCTCCTGCGATCATTATGACAGATGTGATGGGCGGTCCAGGGAATGGCAATAATTATGGCTTATATGTGACGGGAACGCTTGGCTCAAGCGCCACGAATCTTCTTTCCGTCAGCGCCGGCTCGCTTGGAACTGGCAGCAACGAAATTGGCATTTACATCAACGGCACGTGCCAGGTTGGCGATGGCGGCACGATGACGCTAGTGGGGACCGGCGGGGGCGTTTATAACGGAATCGGCGGCGGGGCGAATAATGGGAATGTGGGGGTCAATCTTAGCGGAGCGACATTAAATGCAGGCTCTACCTCCCAATCGGCCCTGGCCAATACGATCAACATCACAGGCATTGGCGGTTCTGGCAGCGGCGGGTATCACCACGGGGTCAATAGCGGTAGCGCCCCTGGAAGTGCTACAGCTACGAGTGTGATTATCAACATGAACGGCAATAACAATGGCAATGTTCTAAACTTTACGAACTGCACGGGCGGCAGTGCAAGCGCGGGTAATAATATTGGAGTGAACTTCCCCGGCACCTTAACGGTTGGCAATGGCAAGATGAACTTTAACAATATCACGGGCGGTAGCGGTAATATAGGTAGTACCTTCTGTTCTGGCGTGCAGATCGCGAGCGGCGCCACAGTCTCTGCGCCTTCGATTGTCATGGAAGAGGTATTTGCCGGGCCGGGGGTTGATTTTGATCCTGGTTTGTATGTGCTGGGAACGCTTGGATCGAGTTCCACGCACACTCTTTTTGTCAATGCCGGCTCACTTGGGACAATAAACGATGAGATTGGCATTTACATCAATGGCGGCATTATCCAGATCGGCGATGGCGGCACGATGACGCTTATCGGTACCGGAGGCGGGCTTTATAACAGCATTGGCTCCGGCAACAGCGGTATCTCATTTTCTAGCGCAACAATCATTGCAGGAGCAACTGCCACTTACTCTGCACAGCCGAATACCATTACTATCTCAGGGGTTGGTGGTAGTGGCAATAACGGCTTCCATGCTGGCGTCTTTGTTGGTAGTCTCTCAGTCAGTTTAAATGGAACAAATCCATACAATGTCCTCAACTTCATTAACTGCACGGGGGGGAGCGGTAGCGCAGGCCAGAATATTGGAATGGAATTTGGTGGTGCCCTCACTGTCTCTAATGGCCTATTGACCTGCAGCCATATCACTGGCGGCAGCGGTGGGGGGCTTAATTATGGCGTATGGGTCCAACATGCGGTCTCTGCGCCTTCGATCATCATGACGGATGTGATGGGCGGGCCGGGCAATGGCAGCAATTACGGCTTGTATGTGACTAGCTCAACGCTTGGGTCGAGCACGACGCATATTCTCTCCGTCAGCGCAGGCTCGCTCGGCACGGGAAGCAACGAGATTGGTATTTACAGTAGCAGCACGATCCAGGTCGGTGATGGCGGCACGATGACGCTCGTAGGCACGGGCGGAGGACTCTATAGCAACGGGGGCACAAATAACCACGGAGTTGTGTTAGGCTCTTCGACGGTCATTTCTGGCAACGGGGGCTCGCAACCTCAAATCATTTCGATCACGGGTATTGGCGGCAGTGGCACGGGAGGCTCTCATTATGGGGTCGATGTAAGTGGACCTGCTGCTGTGAACTTGCAGGGAACTAGTGTTTACAATGCGCTAGAGATGATCAATTGCGTTGGGGGCCACGGCGGCGGCGGCAACTATGGGGTCGCTTTTAGCGGCAACTTTACTCTTGTGAGCGGTGCGCTGCAGTTTAACAATGTTACGGGGGGCTCTGGACCGGGCAATGGACATCACGGGATTTCTGTCGCTGTTAGTCAGTCAGTTATTGCTCCAGTGATCCTCGGGGTAGATGTTGTCGGCGGGCCCGGATCGGGGGGAGATTATGGCCTTAATCTAGTTGGAACTCTTGGGTCTACAACGCTTACCAATCTCCTCTCGATCTCTGCGGGAAGCCTTGGGACGGGGGGCAGCGAGATCGGGATCTTTGTCAGCGGTACGGCAGCGGTCAATAATGGCGGTATGATGACGCTGGTGGGCACCGGCGGCGGGGTTTATAGCGGCACTGGTAGCGGCAACTATGGCGTCGACTTTTCAAGTGGTACTCTCTTAGCGGGATCTTCTGGCACGAATGCTTGTACGATGATCGTAACGGGGATCGGGGGCGATGGGACGAGTGGACTCAATCACGGGGCCAATCTCAACGGGGTAACGGCGACGTTTGGGACGGCGAATGGATCGAATGCTCTTACGTTCTTGAATTGTATTGGCGGCTATGTCGGCAATCACAACTATGGCGTAAATATCGCAGGTGTTGTGAGCGCAAGTGGGGGCGCGATCAATATTCAAAATGCGATCGGCGGAGGAAATGGCGTTGGCAGCACGTTTAACCACGGGATTTATGTGGGGGCGACGTTCCAAGGGCCGACGATATCGCTAGAAGGTGTTGGCGGTCATGGACAGGGCAATAACTATGGGATTTATGTCGATAACAACACGGTGGGAGGCGCGGCAACTGCAAGTGTTCATTTGACGGGCTCGAGCTTGGGGACTGGGAGCGATGAGCATGGGATTAAAATCGATCCTGTCGGCACGGTTCAGGTGGGCGACGGGGGGACGATTGTCTTAACCGGCACGGGCGGCGGGGTCTATAACAGCGGCGGCGGGAATAATTATGGAGTGGATCTTTCTACGGCGGTGCTGATTGCAGGAGCGGGGGGAAGTTTACCGAATACGATTACGATCTCCGGTATCGGCGGGCAAGGTTCTACGGGAAGTAACTTTGGTGTGAATGCGGATACGTCTTTGGTCGTAGATCTCAATGGGACGAGCGGTTACAACGCGATCAATTTCCTCAATTGCATCGGCGGCAGCGGTTCTGGCGGAGGAAATGCCGGGGTGAACTTGTCGACCTCGCTCAATCTTGTGAACGGAACGCTTACGTTTAATGATGTGATCGGCGGCAGCGGAGGCGGCAGCAATCATGGGCTGTATGTAAATACGACTTCTACGGTTGTTACTGCGCCAGTGATGATCGGTACAGATATTATGGGGGGACCTGGTTCTGGTTCTAATTACGGTCTTTATGTGATGGGAACTGGGGTGCAGCTCGGATCGAGCGCGACGAATATTTTGAGCATGTCGGCGGGAAGTTTGGGTACGGGCGGCAATGAGGTGGGGATCGATATCGGTGGAGGCGCCAGCTTTGTGGTAGGCAATGGCGGAGAGATGTCGCTAATAGGAAGTGGTGGGGGCCTGTATAGCAATGGCGGGACTGGCAACTATGGGGTGAACTTAGGGACTTCGACGATTAGCTCTGGCGCTGGGGGCTCTGTACTCCAGATAATCGATATCTCTGGCACGGGTGGAACTGGAACGGGAGGATCTCACTTCGGGGTGACGATCAGCGGCACTCTTACAGTCCATCTCAATGGAACTAATGGCGGCAATGCGCTTGTGTTTACGCACTGCAGCGGCGGGGTTGGTGGAGGATCGAATCACGGCTTTAATGCTTCTGGCGGAGATGGGATCTCTCTTGTCAATGGCGCGCTCGAGTTTACTAATGTCGTGGGAGGCTCCGGGGCTGGCAATGGGCATTACGGGGTAAATATTGGAGCGACTGTGAGCGCGCCTACGATCGTCGGCACAGATATCTTAGGCGGGGCTGGAACGAGCGGCGATTTTGGGCTGAATGTGGGAGCAACGCTTGGATCTTCTTCCACAAATTCTATTTCGATGACTGCGGGAAGTTTGGGAACGGGCAGCACAGAGGTCGGGATCAATATCGGAACGGGTGGAACGGTGCAGGTGGGCGATGGCGGGACTATGAGCTTGAGCGGCATCGGCGGAGGGATCTACTCGAATGCGACTGGCAGTTTAAATGTGGGTATTGAGATTGGAGGGTCGGGGCTTGTTGTCGGAGGGGTGTCTACGCAATCGGCTCTGCCTAATGTGATTAACCTGACCGGTGTTGGAGGTGTTGGAGGCGGTGGGGACAATTACGGGGTCTACTTTAGCACTGCGACGCATGCGGTCAATCTCAATGGAACAAATGCAGGGAATGCTTTGAATATTCTCCACTGCTCCGGTGGTAGTGGGGGCGCAACGAACCACGGCGTTGAACTGCAGGCGTCGACGGTTGCTCTTGTGTCTGGAGCGCTGAATCTTTCCAATATTACGGGTGGTTCAGGTTCTGGCAATAGCCACTACGGGGTCAATATCGATGGGACAAGCGTCCTTAGCGGGACTACGATTATCGGTACGGATATCTTGGGTGGGACGGGAGCGCTTACCGATTACGGCGTCAATGTACTGGGAACGCTCGGATCTACTTCTACGGATGTCCTTTTGATCTCTGCGGGAAGTTTGGGCAGTGGCAGCCATGAATATGGAATCAATCTCAATGGAATTGTTCAGGTTGGCAATGGCGGCACGATGACGCTTGAGGGGACAGGCGGCGGTAGCTATAACGGCGGCGGCGCCGATAACTTTGGGATTAGTTTTGGCGCGTCGACGTTGGTTGCCGGCAATGGAGGCTCAAGCCCGCAGACAATTACGCTGACAGGGATTGGCGGGATGGGAAGTGTCGGTTCTCATCACGGGGTGGATGTGAATGGGGCCGTGACGGTGAGCTTGAATAGTAGCAATGTCTACAATGCGTGTAATTTTATCAATTGCGTGGGCGGCAGCGGCGGCGCTAGCAATCACGGAATTGATTTTGGGGCGAATTTTTCTCTTGTCAGCGGCTCTTTAGATTTTAGCAATATTGTGGGCGGCTCTGGTGCGGGCAATAGTCACCACGGGATTGAGATCGGAAGTACTTTTACGGTGAGCGCGCCTGTGATCATCGGAACGGATATCGTGGGCGGGCCGGGTATGCTGAGCGATTATGGTCTCAATGTCTTAGGAACGCTTGGGTCGAATTCGATTACCAATAGGCTGACGATGGTGGCGGGAAGTCTTGGAATGGGCAGCCAGGAATATGGAATTGCGGTGAGCGGTCTTGTTGCGGTGGGCAATGGCGGCACAATGACTTTGATCGGCACTGGCGGCGGGCTCTATAGCAATGGGGGAATGAGTAACCACGGCATTAGTTTCGGAGCGACGACGCTTAGCTCTGGCAATGGGGGATCGCAGCTCCAGACGATTTCGATCAGCGGACTTGGCGGGGCTGGCGGCGGTGGGTCTCACTATGGTGTGAATGTGGTGGGTCCTATCAATGTGGAGCTGCAGGGAAGCAATAATGGGAATGTGCTTGAGTTTGTCAATTGCAATGGCGGATCTGGCGGCGGTGGGAACCACGGGATTTCTTTTACGAGCAGTCTTGTCTTTACGATTGTCAGCGGAGGGTTAAACTTTAACGATATCACAGGCGGATCTGGCCTTGGCAATGGTCACTACGGGATCAATGTCGCAGCGAGTGCCGATGTAGTGGCGCCTACGATCATCGGGTTTAATATCACAGGCGGGATTGGTATGAGCCAAGACTATGGGCTTTATCTTGCAGGCACGCTCGGATCGAATTCGACGACTGATATCCTTTCGATGACTGCCGGAAGTTTGGGAGCGGGAAGCAGCGAGTATGGGATTTATGTGAATGGTGGGAGCGCGATGGTGCACGATGGAGGAACGCTTACTCTCATCGGCTCTGGCGGAGGTGTGTATAGCACTGGGAATGGCAGCGGCAATATCGGGGTTGTATTGACGAGCGCAACGTTGGTTGCAGGGCTGAATGATAGTTCTTCGGCTGCTGTCAATACGATTACGGTGACGGGGATCGGCGGCAGTGGCGGCAGTGGGGGCCATCACGGGGTCAGTTTCACTGGCGGGGCTTCGAGTGTCAACTTAGTGGGACTTAGCAACTACAATACGTTCTATCTCGCCAATAGCATGGGCGGGGCCGGCGGCAATGGCAACTATGGGGTGAACTTTAGTTCTAACTTGACGCTTGTCAGCGGCAGTTTGAACTTGAACAATATCACGGGTGGAACCGGTGGGTTTGGCCAGTTTGGGCTAAATGTCGGGGCGACTGTGGTTGCGCCTACGATCATCGGAATCGATATCATGGGCGGGGCCGGAACGGGGGGCGATTATGGGGTGAACCTGACCGGAACGCTTGGAAGCACGGCGTCTACGTATGTGCTTGCGATGAGTGCTGGCACGCTTAGTTTGGGAAGCGATGCATGGGGCATTTATTTGAGCGGAACGGCGGCGATTTCAAACGGCGGCTCGATGACTTTAGTCGGCATGGGCGGCGGGGTCTATAGTGGAGGCGCAAGTAACAATTACGGGGTCAATCTCGCAAGCTCTGCGATTTTAAATGCAGGGACTTCGGGAACTTCGAGCTGTACGATGATTGTGACGGGTCTTGGCGGAAGTGGTCTTGGCGGAGCGAACTACGGGGTGAATATCAATGGCCTTACCGTAACATTTAATACGACGGGCGGCTCGAATGCGCTGACGTTCTTAAATTGTATCGGCGGCTATGTGGGCAGCAACAATCACGGTGTGCATATCGGCGGCGCAATTAACGCAAGCGGCGGGGCGGTCAATATCCAGAATGCGATCGGCGGAGGCAATGGCTCTGGCACGAATAATCACGGGATCTATGTGGGAGCTGCATTCCAAGGGCCGGTTGTGTCTTTAGAAGGGGTTGGCGGGTATGGAAATGGGAGCAATTACGGGATCGATGTCGTAGCTCCGGTTGGCGGCGCTGCAACGGGAGCGGTTTACTTGACCGGTTCATCGCTTGGGATCGGCTCGAGTGAGTATGGCTTAAATATCGCGTCTACGGTGCAGGTGGACGAGGGTGGGACGATCCAATTGCATGGAACAGGTGGCGGGATTTCTAACGGCACAGGTTCTGGCAATTACGGGGTCAACCTGGGGAGCTCTACATTGATCGCAGGTAGCGGCGGCACTGGTGTTGATCTGATTACTATCACCGGTATTGGCGGAACTGGTTCAGTGGGAAGCCATCATGGGGTGAGTGTTTCTAGCCTTAGTGTGAGTGCAAATAAGATACAGTTTATCAATTGCGCAGGTGGCAGCAGTGGTACGGGAGCGTCCGGAACTGGGAACCACGGGGTCGATTTTTCGGGCAATCTTGTGATGGTCTCTGGCTCGATGCTGTTTGACAATATTGTCGGCGGCAGCAGCGCTAGTGGCGGTTTTCACTATGGCGTAAATATCGGAGCGGTTGTGAGCGCTCCGGTGATGATCGGCGCAGATCTTATGGGCGGCTCTGGAGTTTCGAGCGATTTTGGTTTGTATGTGACGGGAACGCTTGGCTCGAGCGCGACGAATGTTCTTTCGATGAGCGCCGGGTCTTTAGGGACCGGCAGCAGCGAGTATGGGGTCAATATCGCAAGTGGAATCGTTGCGGTCGGCAACGGCGGAACGATGGCGTTTGTCGGCACTGGCGGAGGCTCGTATAGTGGCAGCAGCAGCGGTAACCATGGGGTTGTCTTTGGCTCTCCGGCGCTGATTTCTGGAAATGGTGGTTCATCGCCTCAAATCATTACGATCACAGGGGTCGGCGGCAGTGGCACTGGAGGAGGGCATTACGGGGTCGATGTCGGCGGGGCTACGATTGTGAATTTGGGAGGGACGAGCCTTTACAATGCATTGGCGATTGTCAACTGCGTAGGCGGCAACGGGGGCGCTGGGAACTATGGGGTGGCTTTTGGGGGCAGCTTTACGCTTGTCACAGGTGCGCTGCAACTGACCAATATCACGGGGGGATCTGGAGCGGGTAATGGACACCACGGGATCAATATTTCTATGAGCCAGACGATTTCGGCGCCTGCGATCATCGGCGTAGATATTATGGCCGGCCCTGGATCTGGTGGGGATTATGGCGTAAATATTGTGGGAACGCTCGGATCGACAACTCTTACCAATATCCTCTCTATCTCCGCGGGTAGCCTTGGCACCGGCGGCAGTGAATATGGGATCAATATCAGCGGCACGGCAGCGGTGAATAACGGCGGCCAAATGACGTTAGTGGGCATGGGCGGCGGGGTTTATAGCGGCAGTGGCAATGGCAATTATGGAGTGAATTTTGCGAGTGGAACGCTTGAGGGCGGCTCTTCGGGGACTTCAAGCTGTACGATGATCGTAACGGGTCTTGGCGGCAGCGGCACTGGCGGGTCGAGCTATGGGGTGAACATCGGTGGCCTTGCCGTAATATTTAATACGACGGGTGGCTCGAATGCGCTTACGTTCTTAAATTGTATTGGCGGTTACGTCGGTAGTAACAACTATGGGGTTAATATCGGCAGCGTAATTAACGCAAGCGGCGGTGCGGTCAATATCCAGAACGCGATCGGCGGAGGCAATGGAGTCGGCACGAACAATCACGGGATTTATGTGGGAGCAACGTTCCAAGGGCCGGTTGTGTCTTTAGAAGGGGTTGGCGGGTATGGAAATGGGACGAGCGGCAATGGCAATTACGGGATCGATGTTCAGGCAGAGGTGGGCGGAGCTGCAACGGGGGCAGTGCGCCTAACCGGTTCATCGCTAGGGATCGGGACTAATGAGTATGGCTTAAATATCGGATCGATTGTGCAGGTGGGCGAGCGCGGGACGATTACTCTCTATGGAACAGGCGGTGGCGCTTATAACGGCACGGGTTCTGGCAATTACGGGGTCAATCTCGCAAGCGCTACGTTGATCGCTGGTAGCGGCGGAACTGGTGTGGATCTGATTACTATCACTGGTATTGGCGGGACAGGTTCAGGGGGCAGTCATCATGGGGTGAGTGTTTCTAGCCTTGCTGTGAGCGCAAACACGATGGAATTTATCAATTGCGCCGGTGGCAGCGGCGGTACGGGACTTGCTGGAACGGGGAACCATGGGGTTGATTTTTCGGGCAATCTTGCGATGGTCTCCGGCGCGTTGATGTTTAACAATATCGTAGGTGGTAGCAGCGGTAGCGGCGGGTTTCACTATGGTCTGAATGTTGGGGCGGTTGTGAGCGCTCCGGCGATGATCGGCACAGATATTATGGGCGGGTCTGGAACGAATTCAGATTATGGGCTCCTTGTGACGGGAACGCTTGGGTCGAGCGTGACGAATATTCTTTCCTTTAGCGCAGGGAGTCTCGGTTTAAAGGAGAAAGAAGCCGGCATCGTGTTCAATAGCGGTACGTGCCAGGTCGGCGATGGCGGGACAATGACGCTCTTAGGGACGGGGGGCGGTGTGTATACGACAGGCTCGCTTCACGAGGATAACTATGGGATCGAATTTAGCAGTGTGACGTTGATTGCAGGCGCAACGGCTACTGCCACAGCGCTAAATACGATTGCGATCACAGGCATCGGTGGCAGCGGTAGCATAGGGACCAATCACGGGGTCTTTTTTACAGGTACGACGACAATCCATTTGAATGGGGTGAACCCAGCTAGCTCTCTTAACTTCAATAATTGCATCGGCGGCAGCGGTATTGATGGCTTTAACTATGGAATAGAGATTGACAGCACCATCATCCTTGCCAATGGGATGATGACGTTTAACAACGTGACGGGAGGCCGTGGAGGAGGCAGCAATTACGGTGTTGATATCAATGGAGTCACTGTTGCTGCGCCTGTGATCATTGGGCTAGATATCATGGGCGGCGCTGGATCGGGCGAGAATTATGGGCTCAATAGCACGGGAACGCTTGGAAATGGGACGACCAATATCTTGAGCATTTCTGCCGGAAGCTTAGGGATTGGCGCCGGTGAGTATGGGATAAATATTCAGAGCGGCACGGTTGCGATCGGCAATGGGGGCATAATGACGCTTGTCGGTATGGGCGGCGGCACTTATAGCAGCAGCGGCAACGGCAATAACGGGGTAAATTTAGATATTGCTACGTTCATTGGAGGGGTTGCTGGAACTTCTTCTTGCACAATGAGTGTGACTGGGATTGGAGGCAGCGGCACGACTGGACTGAACAATGGGGTAAGTATCAGCGGCAGCCTTGCCGTGACCTTCAATACGACAGGTGGGTCGAATGCGTTTACGTTCTTAAATTGTATCGGCGGAACTGTTGGCAGCAGCAATTATGGCGTCGATATCGGCGGGGTGATTAGCGGCAGCGGCGGGGCGATCAATATTCAGAATGCGATCGGTGGAGGCAATGGCGTCGGCACGAACAATCACGGGATTTTTGTGGGAGCGACATTCCAAGCGCCGGTGATTTCTTTAGAAGGGATTGGCGGCCATGGAAGTGGGACGAGCTTAAGCACCGGCAATTATGGGATCTATGTAAATTCTCCAGTGGGCGGGGCTGCAACGGGCGCAGTCTATTTGACCGGTTCATCGCTTGGGACAGGCACGGGTGAATGTGGTTTAACGATTGCATCGACGGTTGAGGTGGGCGAGGGAGGGACGATTGCGCTCGATGGAACAGGCGGCGGGATGTACAATAGCGCAGGCGCGATGAATTACGGAGTTTACTTTACGAGCGCTACATTGACTGCTGGCAATGGGGGATCTTCAATGGATACGATTACGATCAGTGGCATCGGGGGCGTGGGTACGGGGGGAAGTCATAATGGTGTGGATATTGCTGGACTGACCGTTACTTTGAATGGGACTAATAGTGGCAATGTACTGCAGTTTATCAATTGCCTAGGTGGCAGCGGAAGTACAGGATCAAACTATGGAGTCAAAGTTGCTGCTGCTGTAACGCTTAGCCAAGGTACGATGAGCTTTGATAATATTATTGGCGGCAGCGGCTCAGGTGGATCAAATTATGGCGTGAATATTACCTCTACAATAAATGTTAGCAGCGGTTCGATGCTGTTTAGCAATTGCCTGGGTGGCAGCGGAAGTACAGGATCAAACTATGGAGTCAATGTCGCTGCTGCTGTAACGCTTAGCCAAGGTACGATGAGCTTTGATAATATTATTGGCGGCAGTGGCTCAGGTGGATCAAATTATGGCGTGAATATTACCTCTACAATAAATGTTAGCAGCAGTTCGATGCTGTTTAGCAATTGCCTGGGTGGCAGCGGAAGTACAGGATTAAACTATGGAGTCAATGTTGCTGCTGCTGTAACGCTTGGCCAAGGTACGATGAGCTTTGATAATATTATGGGCGGCAGCGGCTCGGATGGATCAAATTATGGCGTGAATATTACCTCTACAATGAATGTTGGCAGCGGTTCGATGCTGTTTAGCAATGTCATTGGGGGCAACAGCGGCAGCAGCAACTATGGCATATCTATTGCGGGGACTACGGTGAGCGCGCCTGTGATCACCATGCAAGATGTGATGGGCGGGGCGGGAAATGGCAGCAATTTTGGTTTCTTTATAAATAACGCAACGCTCGGGTCTCCGACGACGCAAATGATCTCCATCACAGCGGGCAGCCTGGGTACAGGCGGCACAGAGCTCGGCATGCTTCTTAGCAATGGCCTTGCTGCAACATTGCAGGTAGGCGATGGGGGAACGATTGCGCTCACCGGCACTGGGGGAGGAAGCTATAGCAGCAGTGGTGCAGATACGAACTGGGGCATTGGCATCAATAGACTTGTGATCCTCTCTGGAAATGGAGGGTCATTGCCTCAAATCGTCAATTTTACCGGCATTGGCGGCACGGCTGGCCCTGGGACGTTGTCGAATGGCCTTGTCGGGGTCTACATCAATGCTTATCCCGTAACCTTTAACTTGAATAGTTCCAATCCAAACAATGCTCTAAATTTCACCAATTGCGTTGGTGGTTATGGAGGTTCTGGCAATGTTGTAGCGGCAGGCAATGTTGGCGTTCGGGTGAATCAAGTGGTGACTGTTGTAAATGGCGCGATCAATTTTAACAATATCACAGGTGGAAGCAGCAGTAGCGGCGGATATCACTACGGGGTTTATATATCTGGAACGATCAGCGCCCCTTCGATTGCGATGACAGATGTGATGGGTGGTCCTGGCAATGGCTATAACTATGGCCTGTATATGACAGGAACGCTTGGATCCACAGCGATGACTAATCGCATGAATATCAGCGCGGGTTCTTTAGGGATCGGCAGTAATGAAATCGGCATTTATTTAGCTGGCGAGGCTGCGATTGCTAACGGAAGTACGATGACGCTGATCGGTACTGGCGGCGGGGGCTATAGTCAAGGCGGTAGCGGCAATTATGGGGTGGATCTCGCAAGCGCGACGTTGATCGCAGGTAGCGGTGGCACTGGAATGAATCTGATTAGCATCACTGGCATCGGTGGAACCGGCTCTGGCGGAGGTCATCATGGGGTCAGTGTCAGCGCAGCTACGACTGTGAATTTACAAGGGACTAATATTTCCAATACCTTGGAAATGGTCAATTGCGTAGGCGGCAGCGGCGGGGCCGGCAATTATGGCGTCAATTTTGGAGGCAATTTTAGTCTTGTCACTGGTGCGCTGCAACTCACTAATATCACAGGTGGCTCTGGATCTGGCAATGGACACCACGGAATCAATATTGCTATCAGCCAGACAGTTTTTGCTCCTGCAATCATCGGTGTAGATATTATGGGAGGACCCGGATCAAGCGGGGATCATGGCCTGAATATTGTGGGAACGCTCGGATCGACTTCGACAACCAATGTTCTTTCCATTTCCGCTGGAAGCCTTGGGATCGGCAGCAGTGAAATCGGGATCAGCATCAGCGGCACGGTATCGGTGAATAACGGCGGCCAGATGACGTTAGTGGGCAGTGGCGGCGGGGTTTATAGCGGTAGTGGCAACGATAATTATGGAGTGAGCTTTTCAAATGGAACGCTTGCCGCGGGGTCTTCAGGATCGAGTAATTGTACGATGCTCGTCACGGGGCTTGGCGGCAGTGGAACTGGCGGGGTGAACCATGGAGTGAACATCGGCGGCCTGACTGCGACTTTTAACACGACGGGTGGATCGAATTCGCTTACGTTCTTAAATTGTATCGGCGGTTATGTCGGTAGCAACAACTATGGCGTAAATATCGGCAGCGTCATTAACGCAGGTGGCGGGGCTGTCAATATCCAGAATGCGATCGGCGGAGGCAATGGCACGGGGACTTCTAACCACGGGATTTATATAGGGGCTACATTCCAAGGTCCGAATATTTCTTTAGAAGGGGTTGGCGGATATGGGCATGGAACGAGCTCTTCTAACGGCAACTATGGCATCTATGTCGATAATCAGACGGTGGGTGGATCCGCGACCTCAAGAGTGCATCTTACGGGCTCTAGCCTTGGCACGGGAAGTTATGAATTTGGTCTTAAGTTAGATCCGGTTGGCACAGTGCAAGTTGGCGATGGGGGAACGATCGTCCTTACGGGTACTGGCGGTGGAACGTACAATAGTGCGGGCGGCAATAATTATGGAATCGATCTTTCTAGCGCTGCTTTAATTGCAGGAGCGGGTGGGAGCTCGCCGAATACGATTACGATCTCCGGTATCGGTGGGCAAGGGGCGGGGGGAAGTAACTATGGAGTGAACGCCGATACGTCTCTAGCCATTGAGCTCAACGGCACGAGCAATTATAACACGGCCACGTTCTTAAATTGCATCGGTGGAAGCGGTGTCGGCGGTAATAATATCGGTGTGAACTTTGCCACGAACGTCAGTCTTGTCAATGGAGCTCTACTCTTTAGCAATATCGTCGGTGGCAGTGGCGGAGGGAGCAATATCGGCTTAAATATCGGAAGCGTTGTTAGCGCTCCTGCGATCATCGGCACAGACATTATCGGCGGCACAGGATCGGGGGGCGATTATGGGCTCAATATTGCGGGAACGCTTGGGTCGAGCTCTTCTACTTATACTCTTTTGATGATCGCCGGTTCTATTGGGGTTGGTAGTCATGAATATGGAATTAATGTAAGCGGAACTGCTGCAATTTCTAATGGCGGTACGATGACGCTGATCGGCACAGGTGGTGGGTTTTATAGCGGAAGCGCCAGCGGTAATTACGGAGTCAATTTAAGTTCTGCTACTTTGACTGCAGGGACTTCTGGAACTTCTTCTTGCGCGATGTTTGTAACGGGGATCGGCGGCAGCGGCACTGGCGGGGCAAACTACGGGGTGAATATCGCCGGCTTGACTGTGACGTTTAACACGACGGGTGGATCGAATGCACTGACGTTCTTAAATTGTATCGGAGGCTATGTCGGCAGCAATAACTATGGCGTCAATATCGGAAGCGTTGTAAGCGCAAGCGGGGGCGCGGTCAATATTCAGAACGCGATCGGCGGCGGCGATGGTATGGGGACTTCCAACCACGGGATTTATGTGGGAGCGACGTTCCAAGCGCCAGTGGTCTCGTTAGAAGGGATTGGCGGCTATGGAAGTGGGACGAGCTTAAGCACCGGCAATTATGGGATCTATGTAAATTCTCCAGTGGGCGGGGCTGCAACGGGAGCGGTCTATTTAACCGGTTCATCGCTTGGGACAGGCACGGGTGAATGTGGTTTAACGATCGCATCGACGGTTGAGGTGGGCGAGGGTGGGACGATTGCGCTCCATGGAACAGGCGGCGGGCTTTATAACAGCGCAGGGACAACGAATTACGGAGTTTACCTCGATAGCACTACATTGACTGCGGGCAATGGAGGCTCTTCCTTAGATATGATTACGATCAGTGGCATCGGGGGCGTGGGTTCGGGTGGATCTCATAATGGGGTGGATATCGCCGGACTGACCGTTACTTTGAATGGGACAAATAGTGGAAATACGCTGCAGTTTCTCAATTGCATCGGCGGCACTGGAAGTGCGGGGTCTAATTTTGGGGTCGCAGTTGCTTCTACTGTAACGCTCAATCAAGGTACGATGAGTTTTTATAATGTCATAGGCGGCAACGGCTCGGGTGGTACGAATGATGGTGTGAATATTGTAGCTACAATGAATGTCGGCAGTGGTTCTCTGCTGTTTAGCAATGTCGTTGGCGGCAGTGGCGGCGGCTTTAACCACGGCATATACATTGTGAATACTACGGTGAGCGCGCCGGTGATCGTCGCGCAAGATGTGCTGGGTGGGCCTGGAAATGGAAACAATATTGGTTTCTTTATGGATGTTGCAACGCTTGGGTCTCCAACGACGCAACAGATCTCCGTTACGGCGGGTAGCCTTGGTACAGGGAGCACAGAGATCGGCATTGTTTTTAGCAATGGCAGCGCAACCGCTACAACATTGCAGGTAGGCGATGGAGGGACGATGACGTTCATCGGCACCGGCGGGGGGAGCTATAGTACCGACGGTGGAGATATTAACTGGGGGATTGGTGTCAATAGGGTTAACATCTTGTCCGGCAATGGAGGATCATTGCCTCAAATCATCAACTTCACCGGCATTGGCGGCACTTCTGGCATGGGATCGTTGAGCACCGGTCTTTTCGGGGTCTGTTTTAATGTTTATCCCCAAAACATTCAATTGAATAGTACAAACCCTAACAATGCCCTAAATTTCATCAATTGCGTTGGTGGTTATGGAGGTTTAGGCGACGCTTCAACGACAGGCAATAGCGGCGTCAAGGTGGCTAACGCTTTGATTGTTGTAAATGGCGCGATAAATTTTAGCAATATCACAGGTGGCAGTAGCAGTAGTGGCGGATATCACTATGGAGTTTATATGTCTGCCTCGATTGTCGCCCCTGCGATCATCATGACAGATGTGATGGGCGGGGCGGGCAATGGCAATAACTGTGGTTTTTATACGGATTCATCCGCCGCGCTTGGATTGACAGCGACTACGAATTTCGTGAGTATCAGCGGCGGTTCTTTGGGGATTGGTAGCAATGAGATCGGCATTTATTTTAACACCATGTTAGATGTAGGGGCCGCGATTGAGGTAGGAGATGGAGGGACGATTCAATTGGTTGGAACAGGCGGCGGCAGTTATAACGGCACAGGTTCTGGCAATATCGGCATTCAATTGAATGCCCTAGTGGCAGCGGGCAATGGCAGCTCTTTATTGACGACAGTCTCTTTGACCGGCATTGGGGGAACGGGTTCAGGGGGAGGCCATCATGGCGTGAATACTAGTAATGTGTTCGGCGCCAGTGCGTATGGCACAAATCCCCAAAATACGGTGGAGTTTATCAATTGCGCAGGTGGCAGTGGCGGCACGGGGAACATCGGGGTGAATTTCGGGGCGGGTATTACGATGAGCACCGGTGTGCTTTCCTTTAGGAATATCATTGGCGGCAACAGTCCTAGCGGCAGCCCTAGCGGTAACGTGGGGGTAGCTCTTAATGGTCAGACGATCAGCGCTCCTGTGATCCTCGGCACCGATATTATGGGCGGGACGGGGAGCGGAGAGAACTATGGCTTTGCTTCGAGTGGAGGGGTGATTGGATCGACAACTGTTACGAGCTTCATCGATATCAGCGCTGGATCTTTGGGAAGCGGTAGTGATGAAGTCGGCATGTATCTCGGAGATGGAACGGCCGTTAATGTCAGCGATGGGGGAACGATCTTACTGACTGGGGTTGGCGGAGGCGCTTATACCGGCACCGGTAGCGGCAACCATGGCGTAGAAATAGTTGGCGGAGCGACCGTCTTTACATCTGGCAATAGTGGAAATCAGGTACAGGCGATCAGTGTTAGCGGCTCTGGCGGTTATGGTTCTGGAGGAACTCATTATGGCGTATATGTCGATACTCCGCTCAATATTCTCTTCGAAACTTCATTGACTACAAGTGTGTCTCAATTTGTCGATTGCAAGGGAGGCAGCGGAGGCAGTAATAATCACGGTATCCACATCTCGGCAACGTATATTCAAGCGTCTAATGGCGCGCTGAATTTCAACAATATTAGAGGCGGCAGTGGCGGCTCTACGAACTACGGCATCTATCTAGCCAGTGGCGCTGTATCGGCCCTTTCTATTGCCATGGAGAATGTGATGGGAGGCGCTGGGACGGGCACCGACTATGGCGTATATATTGCTAGCGGCACTAGCGTTGGCTCTGGAACGACTCCATCTACTGTGACTGCAAGCGCAGTGTCTATCACCGCAGGCTCGCTTGGGACGGGCAGCGATGAATATGGGATCTCTATTGCCGGTAAAGTCATTGTCGGCGATGGCGGCACGATGAAGTTTTTCGGGATTGGCGGGGCAAGTAGCAGCGGCACGGCCAATGATGGGATTATTCTAAATGGAGCTCTTTTGAGTTCTGGACAGGGAGGCACGTTTGCGCAGGTGATCAATATGACCGGTATCGGCGGCTCTGGCTCTGGAGGATCTCATATCGGGGTCAACGGCACCGGAGGCTTTTCGGTCAATTTGAATAGCAGCAATAGCACCAACGCATTCAACATTATCAATAGTTTCGGAGGGACGGGTTCTTCTGGCAACAATGTGGGCGTGATGTTGGTCGGCTTGACGCTTGTCAATGGGTCTTTAAATATCAGCAATGCTGTCGGCGGTAGCGGGGGCGGCAGCAACTATGGCGTTTCTGTCACGACGGGAACGGTGAGCGCGCCGATCATTACAATGCTCGATGTAATGGGCGGTCCTGGATCGGGTGGTAATTATGGGCTGAATGTGACTTCAACATTGGGATCGGCGGCGACGAATGTCTTGCGAGTTTCTGCAGGAAGCTTAGGGACTGGAAGCACTGAGTATGGAATGAATATTGCAGGCACGCTTGTTGTTGGAAATGGCGGGACGATGGTTCTTACAGGCACAGGCGGGGGCACTTACAGTGGAACCGGATCGACAAACTATGGCATGGAGTTTAGCGGCGCGACGCTGACTGCGGGCGTCTCTGGGACGCTTCTCAATACGATTACGATCACAGGAATTGGGGGAAGCGGCTCAGGCGGATCTCACTACGGCGTGAATGTGGGTTCTTTGACGCTCAATTTGAATGGAACGAATAGCGGCAATGCGCTCAATTTCCTCAACTGTATCGGCGGTAGCGGAGGCAATACTAATCATGGAATGGCGATCGGGGGCGCTTTAAGTTCGAGCACGGGGGCGTTTAATTTTGAAAACATCGTTGGCGGCGGTGTTGCTGGCGCTACTTCGAATTATGGGATGTATGTGAACGCGAGCGTGAGCGCTCCAATCATGGTGGGTAGAAACATCCTCGGCGGGCCGGGCACGGGAACGAGCAGCGCGACGGGCAATTTTGGGATCAATATCACTTCATCTGGAACGTTTGGGGGCAGCTCTACGACGTCGGTCTATGTCGAAGCGGGTAGTTTAGGGGTTGGTAGCTACGAGTATGGGGTCAATATCGCAGGGGAGGTTGAGGTCGCCTCCGGTGGATCGATGGTGTTGATCGGAAACGGAGGAGGCCTCTATGGCTCGGCCGGCAGCCACAATGACGGCATGGTGATGGTCAGTGGCTCTAGCGTCGCATCGGGCAGCGGCAGTATCCTTTTGACGGGTGTTGGAGGAAATGGACTTGGCGGATCGCATTATGGAGTCTCTTTAAGTGGCGCTTTGACAGTGACCACGACCGGGGTCTTTGAGCTCTTCAATTGCATCGGCGGTAGCGGCGGCACGAATAACTACGGGGTCTACTACGATGCGACGCTCACGATGAGCGCCGGTACATTTAGCTTCACAAACATCACGGGCGGCAATGGCGGATCGGGCACGACAGACCATCACGGAGTGGTGATCGCGGCGGCCTTTGCTCCTCCTGCGTTTACAACGACAAATATCACCTCTGGACCGGGCTCTGGTGGCGATATCGGGTTCTATATCACAGGCGTTGCAGTGAGTGGCACTGGAGCTCTTAGCATCGTCGCAAAAAGCGCAAGCCTTGGGGCCAATGGCGTCGGTATTCAAATCGATTCTGGAGGATCGGTCTCAACAACGTCAGGGGCGATTCTCTTAACGGGCTGGGGCGCTCAAGTAGGAACGTCGAATGCGTATGGAATTTTATTGACGGGCACGGGGTCGAATGTCACGGGAGCGTCTGGCGCGGCTGTGACTTTGAATGGCACAAGCGGCATTGGACACGGCATTGTGGTGGCAGCGGGCGGACTTGTGACGGGATCGGGCGCGATTACTTTAGATGGTATTTCAGGTGTTGTGACAACTGGCTCGGCAGGCTATGGCGTATCGCTGACCGGTTCTAGCGCATCGACACAAGCCGTATCGGCGACGAGCGCTGGAACGATTGCGATTTCTGGAGCGACGGGTTCTTCGATCAGCGCATCGGGCGCCGGTATTAATATCTCCGGATGTGAGGTGGTCACAAATAGCGGCACGGTCGCTTTGACAGGCATTCAAAATGCGCAAATTTTGCTCGGCAATTGCAACGTGATTTCCGGTGGATCGACCGTCGCTGTGACAGGACCTGTAATTTTAACAGCGAGCACAGCGACGGTCAATGGCGATGGAGTGACGTTTACGAGCACGATCGATGGGGCGTTTGCGCTCTCTTCGGCAGCGGGGACTGGGCAGCTTTTCTTCGGAGGCAATGTCGGATCGAATGCGGCTCTTACCGGTTTTACGACGACGGGCGCATCGTTTAGCGTTGGGGGCAATATCACGACAAGCGCGGCGGCGATTGCGATGGCGACAAATCCCGTTACGCTCGCCGCTTCTTCTGTGATGACAACGGGTGGGGCGAACATTACGCTTGGCGGCACGCTCAATGGCACAACGAACTATGCGCAAAACTTAACGCTCAATCCGGGTAGCGGCAATTCGATTAGCCTTCCGGGCATTGTCGGTGGATCGACGCCTCTTGGCAATGTGACCGTGGTCACTGCGGACAATGTGACTGTCGGCGCTGCATTCACGGCGCTCTCATTTGTGCAAGAGGCTGGCACTGGAACGACGACCTTTGACAGCACTGTGGCGACGAGCGGCGCATCCGGGGTGAGCTTAACGGGGACTACCTTTATTTTCGATGGTGCGACAGTGACTCTTACCGGCGTAGGTTCTTTTGCAGTGACTGGGTCTGCCGCTACGCAGATCGGCGCAAATCTTGCGATCACCACGAGCGTTGGGGATATTAGTTTTGGAGGAACTGTCCAGTCGACGACGGCGAAGACTTTGACGCTGCAGACGGGCTCGAGCTCGACGCCTCTACTCGCTGGCAATGTGACGTTTTCAAGTGCAGTCGGGGGTGGTGGCAATACTCTTGGAGCTGTTGCAATCCCAGTTGCTGCGAACGTGACCTTTGACTCCGATTTACTCGCAGCATCTCTAGCTGTAGGCGGCTCAGCGCCGATTACAGGCACTGGAACCTTTGGCGGCAATGTGGAGACGACGGGAGTGGCGGGCATTGTCCTCAATGGAACGGTCTTTACATTTACGACTGGAACGACCGTGTCAGCAAGCGGCTCAAACGCTCCGATTACGATTAATCACACCGGCGCTCTTTCGATTCCTTCCGGGCTTACGATGACTCCGAATGGTTCGTTTACCGAATCGGGCATCAGTGGAATTGGAGGCTCGGTCTATCTCGGCGTAAGTCTTACTTCGACAAACGGCAGCATCACGTTCAATAACCCGGTCATTTTGCAAGCGGCGACAAGCTTGACGACGAGCGGCTCGTCGACGGCTATCACGCTCAATGGTCCTGTGACGGGGGACTTTAGTTTTACAATCAACTCTGGCGCCGGAACGATTGCGCTCAATAGCACGCTCGGAAGCACCACATCGCCGATTGGAGCGTTGAGCTTAACGAGCACGAATGCAAGTGGTCTTACGGTCGCCAACCAAAATATCTACGCTGCTTCTGTGGCGTTCTCGACCATTGTCAACCTGACGACGGGAACAACGACGATCGATACGACCTCAGATAATGGGCAGATCACGTTTGACAGCTCCAGTACGATCAATGGCGATGAGAATTTAATCCTCACCACCGGATCAGGGGCAGTCTCCTTTGCCGCTGTCGTCGGAGGGGGTACGCCTTTAAATACTTTGACAGTGACGACGACTGGCGGAACCACGCTCTACGGAAACGTGACGGCCGCTGGCATTATCCTCAATAGCAATACGACGCTCGATGGCAATGTGACGCTCGATACGCACGCGGCCACTGGCCCTGTCACGCTCGGTGGGACGGTGACGGGAGGGCATACGTTTACGGTGAACGCAGGAGCGACTGGCGTGGTCAGCCTTGGCGGCAATATCAATACGAGCGCGTCTAGTACAGGCGTGGTGACGATCACTGGCGTGACGATCATTACAGGTGCGACGACGATCACCACAGGAGTGACTTCTGGAACGGGGATTTCTATCACGGGCAGCGTCGATGGCGATCATGCGCTGACGTTCTCTACTGGCACCGGCAACGTCGTTGTTTCGGGCGCAATTGGAGCGATCTCTCCGATCGGAGCTTTCTCCGCTACCTGCGGCACGTTGAGCTTTGGCGGGCTCCTTGCAACGCATGATGCGGCGATTAACATAAGCGCATCTACTTTGAGTCTCTCATCTGCAACAGTGATTAGCTCGGCGCTCAATAACGGGTCTGCTGCAGGAGCGATCACATTAGGGCCTGTGACAGGGGATTTTGCGCTGACCGTAAACGCAGGCAACGACAGCAATGCTGCGACGATCACCTTTGCGGACAATGTGGGTAGCTCTGGAGCTGGACATATCGGGGCGTTGGTCGTCAATACGACCAATACGACAGGGGCGATCATCGAGGGAGTGGCTCTCTATGCAGCGTCGATGCAGTTCAATGCGCCGATCGATTTGACAACGGGCGCTTCTACTTTAGACACATCGGATGTGAATGGAAATATTGGCCTGAATGGCGCAGTTACAGGATCGGAAGGACTTACGATCAATGCGGGCACGGGAACGTTAACCCTCAATAACTCGATCGATATCACCTCCCTTTCTGTGACAGCGGCCGTCTCGCTTACAGACACAGTCAGCGTCACAACCTCTGGCGCGATGAGCTTTAGCGGCACGATCGATGGGTATCAGGTCTTAAACCTCACCTCGACAGGTGGCGCGATCAGTGTGTCTGGAGCGATTGGCGGCGGTACTCCAATTGGGCCTTTCACAGTGTCGGGAGACACAGGGGTGACGCTTGGCGCGACGATCGATACGCAAAACTGTCTTGTGTCGATTAGCGGTCCTACGACAATCGCTTCTGGAACAACCACCATCACGACGACAACTGCGAGCGCGATGGGGGCCAATATCTTCTTAAATGGAGCTCTTACCAATGCGTCTGCCGGTACGGGCAATGTGACTCTTGTCGCCGGAACTGGGAACGTGACCTTTGGCGGGGCTGTCGGACTCGTTGGAACCCCTCTTGGCCAAGTGACGGTCAGCAGCGGAGAACTGATCAACATCAGCAATAACATCTACGCGACAGGGGTGACGATGTCGGCCCCGATTGTTCTGGGAGCCACTGTCACGATCTCTACAGCTACGGGAGCTTCCGACCTCGATCTTAGCAATACGATCGACGGCGCGTACGGATTGACCTTGGATGCAAATAGTGGTCACAACGTCATTTTAGGCAATACAGTTGGGGGCCTTACACCTCTTGCGAGCTTGAGTATTGGAACGGGCTCAAAAGCAGAAGTGAGCGCAAACCTCAATACATCGGGCGCGATAGGCTTTTCCATCCCGGTTCTCCTCGAAGGTAACTCGATCATGACCTCTTCGGCTGGCGCCATCTCGTTCTCCGGCACAATCGATGGAGATTATAATCTCACCATCAATGGCTCGACCGGCAATTCCTTTGGCGGCAATATCGGAGCTACAACGGCGCTCGGCGCCTTTACTGTGGAAGGATCGTCGATTACATTAGGCGCCTCGCTTGCCTCGATAAAAGCGGCATCGATTTCGGTGACTCCTGCCGTTGCGCTCGCCACAGGGCTTACAGTGACGGCGACGTCAGGCAATATTCTCTTTTCCGGCGCGATCACAGGTGCAGGCGAGGGGCTTACACTGCATGGCGTAGGCACCGTTACGCTAAGCGGCGGCGTTGGCACGGCGTTGGCTCCCATTGGGGCATTCTCAATCCCATCGGGCTCCACGGCTTTCTTTGGAGGCAATATCTATGGGACTAGCGCATCGGTCGCAATTCCACTGATTCTAAGCGCTGCGACGACAATTAGCACTGCGACCGGTTCGACGATTGTCCTTAGCGGCACAGTCGATGGCGATTATGCCCTTACTCTTGCTGCCGGAACGACAATCACCTTAAGCGGGGCGATTGGAGCCACAACGCCGATTGGAACTCTTTCTTTGAGCGGCACTGGCACCACACTTGGAGAGAACATCAGCACGAATAACACCGCTATATCGATCTCAATTCCCGTTACGATTAGCGGTTCACCTTTAATCAACACAGGAACTGTCGGTCAGTCCATTACCTTTAGCAATGCGGTTAACGGCGCGGGTAATTTAACGCTCGACGCCGGTTCTGGCACAGTCACATTCTCAAGCGCTGTTGGAGGATCGACGCCTCTTACCTCGCTTACCATTGGCTCTGCGGCGACTGTCAATGCAAGTAGCACGATCTCGGCTGCGACCATTACCCAAGATTATGTGACAGGAACTGCGACCTACACAGGTCTTTTGACCGCAACGACAGCTATCACTTTGACGGGCAATACCATTGCGCTCAATGGCGGCATCTCTGCAAGTGGACTTCCCGTTACGATTAGCCACTTTGGAACTCTTACTATGGTCGGAACGTTTGTTTCAGGCACATGGGTAGAAACTGGCCGCGGCAACGTCATGATCAACGGAAGTTTGAACGCCTCGGGCTCTAACTTCACCTTCTCGAGCTCCATTACCATGCTCGGTGCGAGTTCCTTTACCACAAGTTCTGGCGCGACCGGCACCTTTAACAGCTCGATTGACGGGGCCTATCCGCTCACCATTTCCAATTCGGGCGGCATAGTCACTCTTGTCGGCGCTGTAGGAGGCTTCACGCCGCCAACTTCTCTTACCATCACGAGCACGACGGTGAATGTCGGCGGGAACCAAACCGTCAACACATCCGCCGGAGCGATGAACTACAACGCTTCTACCGTTCAGCTCACAAGCGCTGCGGTCTTCATGGCTACAGGGTCCAATGCGATGACCTTTGAAGGCAGCATCCTCACTGGTTATGCAACCAACAGTGCGAACTATCCGCTCACCTTGCGAACCACATCTGCAAGCATTACCGTCGCAGATAACGTCGATACGACCTTTAGCACAAGCCCTGGCCAGCCGATCCAGATCGAGGCGGGTGGAACCGTGTCGATCGGAGGAGTAGTCAACGCCTATGCAACGAGTGGCGGCTATAGCGGCGCTTCTGTCAGCGTCATTGCGCATGGCGGGGCTGTCACGTTGAGCGGCGATATCAACACCTATTCGAGTTCTTCTGGCGGCAGTGGCGGCAACGTGACGATCCTCTCAAATGGAGGATCGGTCAGCATTTACGACATCGACGCGCATTGCGCATCTGGCGGCGGTAACGGAGGCAATATCTCGCTACAGCCTCTTGCTACCTACAACGGTTTCTCCCACTTTCCCAATGGCCTGCTCGAGCTCAATGGAACCACACTCACCACCATCAGTTCTGGCGGTCTCAATGGCTTTGTCGCTCTCTCTCCAACGGGAAGAACAGAACCGATGTCCGGTTTTGCGGTTGCAACGATCACTACGGGAGACGATGGTGTCACGATCGACACTGGAACACTGATCATGGGCCCCTACGAAGCGCTCACTGCCTTTGGCGATGTCAACATGACAATGAGCAATTACTCGGCCCTTTCGGACATCGTCTCCACTGGAACCATCACCATCACCGCACCGTCTGGCTTTAACCCATCCAACTACATCCTGACGCGTCCAGCCATTGGCCTTTTGACAGACACCGGCGGCACGAATAATTCAGCCACTACGCACGTCCTTGCGCCGACTGTTAGCTCTTCGATCACTGGGAATTTTACGCCGACGGAGACTCCAGCAGACATCCCTGTCAACATTGGAAGCACGCCGATCACCTCAGCGCAGCTCATGTACATGGGAACCGTGCTAAACTACGATTCTACCTCTGCGCCACCCCCACCACCCCCACCGCCGCCGCCTCCTCCTCCACCACCACCGCCGCCATCCCCTTCGCCGAGCCCTTCGCCAATAGCGCCGCAGGCGATCCACTTCACCCGCATCCAGTTGATTTATATAACGGATGTACTCTCGACAGAAAACGAGACGCGCCTACCGATGATGTGCGAAGACTTTTGGCCTTACAACGCTCTTTGGGACAAGTATCGCTACTACGGAGTTGTCTCAGAAGATCCAAAGGCAAAAGAGAAAATCATCCACTGGCGGGCGTTCATCTTCGAAAATGATGTGAAGTAGAGGGGCTTCTCAGGTTAGTAAAAGAAGGGGGGCGCAGAGGAAAATAGTAATTTTTTTCTCTGTGTATTCCTTTTCTTAAACAAGTTGGGCCAAGACCTAGATGTTTTTTCTTGCATCAAGTGTGATCCTAAAATAAACTTCTTCCTATAAAAGGGAAGTGTCGATGAGAACTCTCAAACAAATCGCAGAACTGCTATTTGAACTGGATCAATACGTTGCTGATGATCTAGAAACTCAAGATCTGGATTTCAAAGAGTGGAACACCGATAGCATGTCAGATGCTGTGAGTAAAGTGATTAATACGGCTATCTGCATGGCAAATGGCGGCGGAGGCACCATAGTCTTCGGCGTTGCCGATAAAGTAAAAAGCCGAGCTAATGCGATTCGAGGAGTTCCTCCTGAAGTAGATGTAAATCGCCTGAAAAAAGCCGTCTACGATCGCACGGATCCTAAAATCACTCCTGTTTTCGAGGAGCTCCACGTACGAGAGGGAACTGGTCGTTTATTGATCATGCAAATTCATCCTGGGCTGCCTCCCTATACGGATACTTCAGGCAGCGGTACTATCCGAATCGGAAAATCTTGTGAACCACTGACTGGGACTTTGCGAAAAAAAATTTCGGTTGAAACTGGAGAAACCGATTATACGGCATCTCCAGTAGAGGGGGTCGTGGAAGAACTGATTTCTTTTGCTGCTATGGAAAAACTTCGTACATACGCTCGACAAGAGAAAGCTCCCGATGACCTACTGCGGCTCAACAATCGAGAATTACTCCAAGCGATTGGGTTAGTGAAGCACGGTTTACTTAATCGCGCGGGACTTTTAATCGCCGGCAATGACAATGCCATTCAAGCCGCAATACCTGGGTATCGCTGGTCTTGGCTGAAAATGCTATCGGATACAAAATATTCAAATCAGATGGAAGGCAAGTCGGCTCTGCCCGCCGCTTTAGAAAAACTGCAAGATTTAGTGAACGCTGATAATCCATTGACAACTCTAGAACAAGGTCTATTTCATTTTGAATATCGTACCTACCCAGAAATTGCCTTACGCGAAGCATTGCTCAATGCATTCTGCCACACCGATTACCAAATTGCTGGCCCTATCATGATTAAACAATATTCTGACCGATTAGAAATCAGCAATAATGGAGGGTTCATTGCAGGAATTACACCAGACAATATTCTTCACCATACACCTGCCACGAGAAACCCCCTTCTTGTTGAAGCATTAACTCGTTTACGGCTTGTGAATCGAAGCAACTTAGGGATAAGTCGTATGTATGAAGCTTTATTGATCGAAGGGAAAGAGCCTCCATCAATTCGAGAAATTGGAGAGTCTATCTCTATTACCTTTCTTCGCCGAGACATATCTCCCACTTTTCGCCTATTTGTAGCTCAGGAAAGCCAAAAGGGCCGCATCCTCAATGTTGATTATCTTTTGATTCTTCAAAATCTTTTGAGGCACCACGAAATAGATACAGCTACTGCTTCTACAATTTGTCAACGGAATGAAGGATTAATTCGAGAGACTCTAGCTGACATGGAACGCTTGGAATATTTAGAACATGGCGGCTCAGGGAGAGGGACGTACTGGACTCTAAGCTCTTATCTACATAAGCAGCTAGATCATGATAAAACATTGGAGAAAAGCCGTCGAATCGATTGGGAAACCGCTAAAACGCGATTGTTTAGCATTTTAAAAGATCGTGCCAAGCGGCACCAGCTCGGTCTTTCCAATCAAGAGGTTCGAAAAATTACCCATTTTGGCCGTTCTCAGGCCATCCGTCTAATGAAAGAATTGATTCAAGAAAATCCTCAAATAGGTCCACCTGGGCGGGGAAGAAATGCAAGATACAGCCTTGCCTCAACAAAAATAGTGCACAAGGAACGATTGAAAAACTCTCTTTGAAAGCTATTTTCCTCTCAATCGTCTCCAAAAAGAATGTTTTTGGAACCTCGTTATTATCAGTGTGTTAAAAAAAGAATGCGCCAAAAAATGAACCATAACATTTAAAGGAACATTTAACCGCATAAATGAACCAAAATGAGCCATAGCATCATGAATTCATCTTATCAATATCTGGATGTTTTTGCGGACGGAGATGTGCGTCTCGTCGTCTTCGATAAGAAGCGTTTTTTGCGAGGCGTCGCCGTGCTTAGGGCGATGGAAGTCGAGCAGTTCCCAAACTTTTGCGTCGGTAAAGGCCAGATGTGGGTCGTTGGCCCACTGCAAGATGGCTTCTAGATCGATGCCCGCTTTTCGGTTTGTGTGCAGCTCTTGATAGAGTTTATGCGCTGTTTTCTCTCCAAAGAAGATGCTAAGCGCGGTGGGGTGGGCGTGGAAGAGGCAAATTTGTGAGGGCGTGCGCTCGATTTTAAGATAATCGAGAAGGGAGGGGAAGTGTTTTTTCGCCCCTTTTAACAGGGTGTAGTAGGTGGGCTGCAAAGAGGTGTCTTTTAAGGCGAGGGTCTCTAGGGAAAGAGAATCTTTTTTCTCGAGCGGCTTTTTGGCAGAGGTTAGGAGGGCATCGAGAAGCTTGTATTCGAACTGTTTTTCTTCCCGAAATACTTTTTTTGCATACAGGGTTCTGAGGAGCTTTGCCGCTGTTTCATAGAGAGGAAGATGAGCCTCTTTTCCTTCGCTGATCAGAGGAAAGAGATTGAGGCGGGCGCAAGGCGGATTGATGGTGGGCAAAGGCACAGCTTTTGAAGCCTCTTTTTGCGAGGGCTCTTTCTCTTTTTTTTTGACCGTGCGTTCAGTGCCGAGAAGAGTCGAGAACTGCTCCTCCTCGCTTTGCCGTAAGAATTTCTGTTCGGCTCTTAGGAGACCGAGATTGGCCGTTTGGTTGCGGCGGGAGAAGAGCTGATTTTGAAAAGAGGCTCCGATGCCGTAGGAGAGGATGAAAAGAACTGCAACAACAAAAGGCAAGATATTCATTTCAAAATCAATATAGGTTCTTGTGTCGGTAATACAAAAGCAAATTGTAGATTGGGCTCTTTTTGCTTTTTTTTGTCAATTCCGCACCAGAGTTTGAGGCGGATGATGGAAGGGAGGCCGCTTTGTTTTTTTGGCCAGAGAGAGGCATTTTCGCCTTTAGCCTTGAGCATCTCCCACTCGAGTTTGGAGACTCCTTTAAGCAAAACTTCCGTTCGAAAATCATCTTTGGCAAGAGTCCACTGCGTAAAGCAAAGCTCTCCTTGTTCATTGAGATAGAGGCGGCCGGTGTTCGGTCCGCTAAAGGCGGGGTTGGGATCGATGCCGGCATTGAAAAAAACTACGAGGCTGAGAGCTTTTTCTTTGGGAAATTGGAGCGTATAAAAGTTTGGCTCTTCGATTGTCCTCGGCTCGAGCGTTGTGAAGATCGTTTCGAGCTTTTCTTGCACGCGCGCTCTTTCTTGAAGAGCCGCCTCCGCCGCTTCGATCTTTTGTTCGACTGTTGCATAAGAGATTAAAAAGCGGAAAAGAAGCATCAGCAAGATGGAAGAAAGGCCGAGGGCAATGACGATTTCTAACAAAGAAAAAGGGCGTTTCATGAGGGGGCTCCTTTTTCGACGATGAGTCGATAGGTGCTGACTTTGGTGCCGATCGTTATATGAACAGAAACGAGGCGCGAGATTTTCCCCTCATGTTCTTTTTCCTTGATGGTTTCAAGGGTAAATTTGCGTTTGAGCTCTGTATCTAAAAGAGGCGGCAATGCGAGGCTAATCGAGGAGAGTTCGTAGTTTCTGCTCGTGGTTTTAAAGGAGGGGATTTCTTCCCAGCGAAACTCTCCTTTGAGAAATTTTTCTCGAATCTCAGAATAGGTACATGCGCAAATTCTTATCGCTTCCATCTGTTCGAGCTGTTTTTTTTTCGCTCTATATAGATCAATTGGCTGGCGAACTAAAGGCACCATCGCGAGCATGATGAGCGTCAATGCAATTAAGATTTCTAAGAGGAGCGTCGGCCGTTTTCTTGCCATGGAAATAGTTTAGCACAACTGCCTTAAAATAGGGACTTGAGGTAGGTAGTTTGGAGAGAGCAATAGGATCAACGATGGAAACGATGAAACGAGAAAACGATAAAAATGGCACTTGTTTTTCAACTATTTCTTCTTGTGCTTGTAGTCT
>CAITMJ010000020.1 GCA_903893545.1 uncultured Chlamydiae bacterium | reverse complement strand
GGCCCCCATTCCGTTTTCTCGATCAAGCATGAAGGAGATACGTTTGGACCCAATTGGCGCTCTATCATGGAGATCATTTTAATATGACTACAATTACTGATGCGATGAGGCAAGCCGTTTTGTTTCAATTGTACGATGTCCACACGGCACTTCCTGGGCAAATTGTCTCTTACGATCACACAAAGCAAAAGGCGGCCGTTCAACCCTGCTTAAAAAAGAGCTATCTGAATGGGACCGTCCAAGAAATGCCTGTTCTCAATAATGTCCCTGTGATTTTTCCAAGAGCAGGCGCGGCTAGTCTGACTTTTCCAGTTATGCCGGGCGATACCTGCCTGCTCCTGTTTATCGAGAGAAGCACCGATCTTTGGAAATCGGTCGGAGGCATGGTAACTCCTGACGATCGGCGCAAATTTGATTTATCCGATGCCGTTGCAATGATGGGGCTCATGCCATTTTCTGAAAATTCCTTATCTGAAAACAATGAAGACGTGCTTTTAACATTTAAAGACTCTAATATAAGAATTAAAGCAAGCGGTGACATTCAAATTGAAACCGCTTCAAAAGTGGCGATAGGAAACACTTCCACCGAAGTGCTTGATATCGTCAGCAAAATTCTTGGAATTTTGATCACTTCCGTGACAACGGCGCCCGGAAGCCCGATTTTCCAGGGAACAGGACCCACCTACGCAAGTTTAAAACTCGCTTTGGATTCGATCAAAGGATCGATTCCTTAAGAAAATAAGCGATTTTCTCAGTCTCAAGTAACTCAAAGACTCATCCGCAAACGTGTTTTTGAGCAAAAGAGGCTGCATGAAAGACATCGCTTTAGATCCCGCCACGGGCGATCTTCTCTTGGAAAATTTCGACCTGCAATGGGTAGAAGATCGCGATCAAATCGCTCAGAATTTAGCAATCCGGCTTCGATTTATTCTCGGCGAATGGTTTCTCGACATTACCGCTGGCGTTCCCTATTACGATGATTTTTTCATCAAAGCCCCAAATCAAATCCGCATTGAAAGCGTTCTGAAAGAAGAGATCCTCGACACCACAGGCATCGACCAAATCCTCAGTTTCACCAGTAACTTTAATGCACAAAGGCGCATCTATTCGGTCATTTTCTCTGTCAGCACGATTCATGGAGAAATCACTCTGACCCAGGAGCTTGTCGCATGACCTCTCCATTCGGACTGACTCCGCAAGGCTTCAAAATCAAACGGCTGCCGGATATTCATGCAGAAAACCAAAATTTGCTCCTGGCTGCCTTCGGGGAAATCAACCTGGACCCTCAATCCATTTTTGGCCAGCTGATCGGCGTGATTTCAAAAGTCCAGGCCGATCTCTGGGAAAACTTACAAGATGTTTACTTCAGCCAATACCCCAATTCTGCAGAAGGGATCAGTTTGGATAATGTGGTTCAGATCAACGCAATCCAACGATTGGCGGCCAAACAGACAAAAGTAACTGCAGTTTGTACGGGGCTAGAAGGGACGCTGATTAATCAAGGAGCTTTAGCTCGGATTCCAGACACTGGAGCAGTGTTTTTTTGTCAGTCCAATTCATTCATCACAAGGTCGAATGCTTCATCAACGACCATTATTGTAGGATCAGCCGCGCCGC
>CAITMJ010000019.1 GCA_903893545.1 uncultured Chlamydiae bacterium | reverse complement strand
CGCCTACGCCCGGTGGCCTCCTTGCGCTTCGCGAAGCGTTCTTTTTTTATCCTGTCAGCTCCCGGAGGGAGCGTATCCTATAGGCTCGCCTGCGAGCCGTCATCCTTAGGTTTGCTATGCAAACCGTTATCCTGTTCACCTCTTAATAACAAGTTCCATGGAGTTCTCTCGCTCTGAGGTGGCCTCCTTGCGCTTCGCGAAGCGTTCTTTTTTTATCCTGTCAGCTCCCGGAGGGAGCGTATCCTATAGGCTCGCCTGCGAGCCGTCATCCTTAGGCTTGCTCGCAAGCCGTTATCGTTGATTTTTTCATGTATGGAGGGGGAGTAAATTGGGTTTAGTTGTTATTTTACTGTTTTTTAATGCATTTTACATATTAAAATAGCTCCTGTAAAAAATTAGGAGAATTCATGATTGTAACGCGTAGATTTGAGGAGGTGTTTGCATATACCTCAACACCCAATGTATTTAGCCATGTGCTGGCGTTTTTAGAAGATAAAGACTTAGGGAAAATGATCTTTCTCTCTTCAAACTTATATAAATCGGTTTTTGGCGATAAAGAAAGCTGCCTTAAAAGTAACATTGAAACATCGATCATCTTAAGAAGATCTATTACTCTCAGAAGTTACAAATTTTGTAGAGACAACTTTAACACCGAGGTATCGCTCAAGTTCGATGCATCGCGTAGTGGGGTAACCAAAGAACAGTTGGAAGAGATCCTCAAAAAATTTAAAACTCTCACTAAAATTAACCTACGTGGTGGCGGTTGCTCTGGGCTTCCGATAGCAGAGATTTTTACGAATCGTACGACTCTTGTGGACCTTACGCTAGATGGGGGCAAAGATTTGACAAACGAAGCGCTCGCTGTAATTGTAGAGAATCAACCACAACTTAAGGCCCTTAGAATATTCGATGGATACGCGATTGGTCAGATTTCCCTCTTAAACCAGCTAAAAGACCTCTCCTATCTTTTCATGCGTAATGTTAGGAATAATACTACTCCTGAGTTTGACAGTTTATATCTACCATCGTTGACAAGCTTTCAGATGCAAAATGGTACATATTATACCAGCACGTGTACGTTGATCGCCTTTTTAAGTAGACACCGAACAAAACTTACGCAGCTAGAGCTGTCATACACCGGATGTAGAGACGAGGATGTGATCGGCATTTTCTATGAACATCGAGACACTCTTAAACTTTTCAAAGGGGCCCATCTATCAAAAGATACCCAATGTCAATTCAAAAGGCGGTTTCCATGGATCAAAATTCTGACAGACGAGCCTTTTCCAGAGCCATCACTTTGAGTAGTTGATCGCGATGACACCGCTGGTGAATTTAGCGCTGTTCTTCCCTGCGACAGTCAGCCAGCATCCAGCGATCAGGCCAAGCGCATCGCTCCAGTTGTATTCGATTGCAGGCGCAAGGCTGTATTGGATGAGCGCTTTTCGGGCATTGGTCGCGGCAAGACCTGCCTCAGTGACTCCGGGATTGCCGGAAAAACGAGTAGTGCTATTGAATACTCCGACGACATCGAGCGCAAGCGCCCAATTTCTATCGAGATTGTATTCAAACCCGAAATTGGCTCGGCAGATTTTTTCCGGATACAAAGTGCCGTTTGTGCCGATGCCTCCCCCATACGCATTGAACCCTTTTATATGCACAGGTGATGGAAGGCCATATTGAACATTGAAAAGAACGTTTAAGAAATGCTCGTTCGCAAAAGTAAAGATGCGCGACATACTTAGGTGAAGTGTGGTCAGCCAGGCTCCATTTCCTCCCGCATCGGTTCCATTTTTTTCGGGATTTAGATTGCGGTATTTGCCTGTGGGAAGAGCTTCTCGGATGGACAATCTGATCGAGGGGAGCCAGTTTTTCGGCGGGAATGAAGAACTGTAGAGCTGAAAGTCGACTTGAATGTTCATATCTCCAAGACTCCAGTTGGCTGCATGGTCTCGATGCTTCCAGTTCCAAACTGGGAAAAATCTTATGTCGGCCCATTCTGTAAGGCCGATAAATGTGGGCACTTGGTTTTGCAGCGTCCAAAGCGTGTTTGTATCTTTTATGCTCCAGTCGTTGTTATAAACTGCACTTGAAGCGGTTGCAAAGAGGTAGGGCTCAATATTCCAATGACCCTTTGGCGTAATATTGCCAGACGCGCTGATCAGCGGTCCTGTAAACCAGGGTTTATTCGGCGTCGTAGAGGGAATATACCCTTCGTAGGCGAAGAGGAACACAGGAAGGAGTAAAAGTATGAGGAAACGATATTGCATAAATTTTTTCGTTATACCATATTCTGATCTTTATGGCGCAGATCGTTCAGTGGATTAAACGAGAATTTTTTCATGTTCTTCCCGCTTTTCTATTTTTTCTTGTCGCCTTTAGTTTTATTGATGTGACAGAGGATCTTTTACTGAGAAGAGGGGGGATCCATTTTTCATTTTGGACCATTTTTATCGCCTCACTTCTTGTCGCAAAAATCGTCCTCGTCGTTGACCATCTTGCATTCATGCGAATGTTTGAAAAAAAACCGCTCATTTGGAGCGTGCTTTGGAAAACGGTCGTATATGCAGTCGCTATTTTTTCCATCCGTTTTTTGATCCGTTGGTCGCCATTTCTTTTTAGGTCTGAACCATTTGACCTTTTCCTTTCTACCGTGGATTGGGCCATCTTTTGGGCCGTTCAAATGTGGTATTATATGCTGTTTTTCGTCTTTAACTTTTCTAGAGGGTTGATCCAATTCATTGGCGCAGAAAAAGCTCGCCGCATTTTCTTTGGTTAATCGTAGGCGGTATAAAAGGCTCGGCTAAAGTGCCAAAACCTCCCCCAAAACATCCCGACAAAAAGAGCTGAAAAAACGAGTTCAGAGCTAAAAATAGCCGGATTTTGATAGGCCGTTGGATAGGTCGTATAAGTCAGTCCATAAAGGCATTTGACGATAAAAAAAGAGAGGCAAAGAAACATTGTGCTCCACGAACCGGGAAGGTCGATCGTCCCTCTTTCCTGGTCGACTCGGATGATCCAATTGCGCACTTGAAGATAACCGAGAAAAGAGCCCAAGAGAAGAGCAACCATCCAAGGCGCTAAGAAATAGTACCGATTTTCCAAAGAGGTATAGAGGTGGTAGAGGGACCAGCTGAGGAAAAAAAGAGGAATCACCGACAGCCTTTTCAAAGAGGCGACTGTTGGAGTCGAAGCGCGTACGCCGAGCATGAGAAAGTAGGTGAAGAGAAGGTAGATCCACCAGGGGGTGATTTCAATCAGTTGGAACATAAAATTAGATATACGAGAAATTTGAAAAAGAGCCAATTGAAAAACTCTTCGACGAGAAATAGAGCGATTCACTACAATGAAGCTATGAACCTAGCCTAATAAATAATCACGAAAATCGATGAAAAATTTTATTAGGCTAGGTTCTTATCTTCCACCAGTTTATGGCGGAAGGGCTTTAAGTAAAGATGAATAAAAACACACGATCACTCTCCTCCCGCGGGTTGAACCTAGGCCTTGGTACGACAAATACCAATGCGGCGGGCACGGTCGTGATGTGTAATACCACATCTGCTTAAAAGAGCCCTTCATCCGCCAAAAACTTCAAAAAAACCAAAAAAGACCAAAAAGAACTAGAAGACCCGGCGGATGAGGGAGAACCTCACAACCTAAGGAGTCGATCGTGTCTATAGAAGAAGAGAAAAAAAGTTCCATCTGGGCTTCAGGCCTTGCTTTGTTTTCTATGTTTTTCGGAGCTGGCAATCTCGTGTTTCCCCTTTTAGTCGGAAAGACGGCTGGATCGGAAAGTTCTTCCGCCATAGCGGGCTTGAGTTTATCGGCCGTAGCCTTTCCTCTGTTGGGGCTTGTAGCGATCATGCTCTATGGAGGGGATTTAAAGGCGTTTCTCGCTCGCCTGGGCAAATGGCCTGCAATTGTTGTTCTTTTCATCTTGGCGATGAGCCAAGGGCCCATTGGAGCAATGCCTCGACTAGTGACGCTGATGCACGCAAGTGTTAAGCCTTATTTTGGTATTTCTCTCTGGAGCTTTAGTACTCTTATTTGTGGGCTGGTCTTTTTTCTCACCATACGACCCTCTCAGATGATGCGGCTTCTCGGCGCTATTCTAACGCCTCTTCTCTTATGCACCTTGGGCCTTCTCTTTGCGATTGGGATCTTTAACGGACCTCTGCCATTGCCGTCTTTTGAGGGAGCGTCTCACCATTTCCAGGAGGGGCTAAAAGGGGGATATCAGACTCTAGATTTGACTGCCGCGCTTTTATTCGGGACTTTGATGATTCCTCATCTTGCAAAAGGGCGTAGCAGCAAGAGAGAAGTAGAGAGAACAATGCTCTGGAGCAGCGCCATTGCAGCGGGGCTTCTCATGGTCTCCTACATCGGGCTTTGCTATCTCTCAGCCTCTTATAGCCCGCTTCTTCCCCCCGGCATTGCCGATGTTGACTATCTCCATGCCATTGCCGTTCAAATTTTAGGCCCCTCTGGGAGTCTTATTGCAACGGGAGCTGTTTTCTTAGCGTGCTTGACCACAGCGATTTCTCTTTCTGCAGTCTTCTCTTCCTATCTGCAAACGGAACTCTTGAAGGGGAAAGGGGGGGCGATTATTCCTCTAGGGCTGACTCTGGCAGTTACAGCTCTCATGGCAAATTTGGGCTTTTCGGGGATCATGAAGATCTGGGGACCGGTTTTAGAGATCCTCTATCCGAGCTTGATCGTCCTTTGTCTCTTAAACATCGCAAATCGCCTCTTTGCGATCAGAATGGTCAAAGCTCCAGTGTTTATCGCTTTGGCTGTAGGGTCGGCGGTTTTTATATGGCCATGAGCAATTTAAAGAGCACTGCAATGGCAATTGGCGTACGGACGAGCTTTAATCCCCATAGTTTATGGAAGATGCTGGCAATCGTCATGACGATGAGCGCCGGATAGGTAAATTCGAGGATCGGAGCGATAAAAGCCATGATCCCGGAAAATTTTAAGGTCGAGATGCAAAACGCGATGACCAAAGTCGTTCCGAGGGTCACGGCGGTTGGCAGTCGATTGCGAGAGATTTCCTGTTTTAAGAAATCGGAAAAAAGAGAGGCAAGGACAATCGCAGTTGTAATACAAGCGAGAATGACGGCGACGCAGACGATCGGCGCGGCCATAGGTCCAAGGGCCTGGCGAGCGATAAATCCGAGCATTTCCTGTGGCGGAATATTGCCAAGGACCGGAGCGTACATCGAACCGAGCAAGACGAGAATAAAATAGATTACGGAAAGCAGGCCGGCCCCGATCAAGGAAGATTTTAGGAACATGGGCAGGGAATTGAGTGCCGTATCGGTCGTTTTTTGTTTCAAATGCTTCAAGACAAAGACGGAGAAGAAGAAAGCTGCTAAAAGGTCCATTGTCTGGTAGCCCTGGAGGATTCCATTCTTAAAGCTGTCCCAGCTTCCTTCCATGTTGGCGATAGGGAGATCGACATTCCATAGCCCGCAGATCGCGATCGCAGCTAAAGAAACTAAAAGAACGGGTGTTAATACAGATCCGAGCAGAGGGACGATCCGGTTTTTGCGGATTGTAAGGAAAAAAATCAGCGCGCAGGAAACAAGACTAAACTTCCAAAGAGCGGTATTAGGGATAAGAAGGCAAAATGCGCCATGAGCAACGGTAATGCAACGGGCCAAAACGCCAAAAGGGCCCATAAGAGATAGGGCGATAAGCGGGAACCAAAATACTGCGGGCTTGCCGAGCCTTGCAAAGAATGAATTTTGGTCTCCATTGAATAGGAGCATGACCAAAATCCCGAGAAAGGGGACCAAGACGCCAGTCAGGAGGATCCCTAAGGAAGCCAGTAGATAGTGTCCTTCGCTCATCTGGCCGACTAGGAGAGGAAATACCAGGTTGCCGGATCCGAAAAACATCGAAAACATGGCAAGGCCGGTAGAAAGAATCAAAAGTTTACTTTTCATTTTGAGAGTCCTGCTTTATTGCCAATGATATTAAGGGGAAGGTTGTTTTAATGAAAGGGGAAATTGGCGTAGGTTCCGTTGTGTGTAAAAAAATGTTTATTATTTAATTAAATTAGTTAATATATTAAAATATACTAACTATGTCGGCAATAACAGGAATTAACCTCTCTATCCCAACTGCTTCCAATACTATAGCGGATTCAATCCCTGCTAAAAGGGTGAATGTTATTGTAAGTCAGTTACTTAGGCCTCCTGTCTTGCAGGTATCTAAATCTTTAACTCCTGTTTTTCCGCGAATGGTTCAATATCATACAAATCTTGAAAATTTGCTCGCTAGGGATACAGTCATTGAAAAAATCGCAGAAGGGCTAGAATGGACGGAAGGTCCTGTCTGGAATAAAAAAGAGAAAAGTCTACTTTTTTCAGATATCCCAAGAAACTCCATTTATCAATGGAAACCCAATCAAAATATTTCTTTATACCTCTATCCGTCTGGTTATACAGGAAGAATGGTCTTCCGAGGGAAAGAACCTGGCTCCAATGGTTTGACCTATGACAAAAAGGGGAATCTTTACGCCTGTCAACATGGGGATCGTCGAGTCGTGAAGTTCGACCAAAATAAAGAGCCCATTCCGATCGCTGAGCACTACCAAGGCAAACGACTAAATAGCCCGAATGACTTAGTGTTTAATGCAAAAGGAGACCTTTATTTCACAGACCCCACATTTGGGTTGCCGCTACGCAATCAAGACCCTGAACGAGAATTGCCATTTGCCGGTGTTTACCGGGTAAAAAATGGAAAACTGGAACTTTTGACCAAAGAATTAAAAACTCCAAATGGGATCGCGTTTTCCCCCGATGAAAAATATCTCTATATCTCCAATAGCGGAGTTCTTGGAAGCGATGATCGGCCCGCTTGGTATCGATTTACAATGAATGAAGATGGAACGCTGGGAAAGAAAGAACTCTTTTTCGATGCCTCTCGGCTAAAAGAAGTGTTGCCCGGATCGCCCGACGGCTTAAAAGTAGACAATCGGGGAAATCTTTATTGCTGTGGTCCCGGTGGCGTTTATCTATTTTCTCCAGAGGCTGTATTGCTCGGCGTCATTGAATTTGGAACTCCAACTTCGAATTGCAACTGGGGAGAAGACGGATCGCGGCTCTACATCACAGCCAATCATGCGGTCTATCGCGTTGCGATGAAAAATAAAGGCGCGGCGTTTTAAGGAGTATTTGTCTGTAAAAAGAGAACTCGGCACTCAGCACTAGTTCTGCTTTTATTTCCCTGCTCGGGAAGAGAGACGGCAGTGTGGGGAGTTTTGCAGCAGTCAAAGATAACACCATCGCCTAAAGTCATTTGCTTTTGGATGTACCACTTGTGTTCTGGAGCTGGAATGATACCCACAGATCGGTAGGTTTCTCCGGTGCTTTTTCTTCGATCTTCATAGATGCCTAATTGATTATTCGGATCGCTTAAGGATTGAGTGTCCATCAGGGCTAACGGTTCAGCCTCTAACCTTTGATCTAGAGGCATCCAAAGATTGACAATTCTGCTGACATTTAATTTTTCATAGTTATCGGGGGTCATATCTGTGAGTTTTTCGCCAACTCTATCTTGCCAATTCGAATGCCCTTGTAAGGTCAATGTATACTCATTGGGAGGGAAGTCGACGTGTGCGAAATGGACCGCCTTAAATTTCCCCTTCATGGTATCCCGATAAACAGTATCAACCCAAACGACACTAGAAAAATCAAGGCCATTGTTTCTGCCCCATTTCTCCATTTTCTCTTCTAGTTTTCTGGCAAATGTGCGGTTTTCCCAACAAGGAGTTTCTTCATTCATCGGATCTTTGGATAAGTCTGCAATCGCATTGCCAAAAGGGGTTTCTTGAAAGGAGCAGAATTCAAATCCATTTCTATTAAAGGTAAATTTTGAATCTTCCTTATAAATGGTAGTTTTCATGGTTTGTAAAATTTTATTTGATAAAAGACAGGACGGATTGTCTAAATCTAATTGCATTTCACGTTCAAAATTTTCCCCTAGATGGACGATATCCCCTTGAAAACTGTTGGCATGTATCATAATAATCCTTGTTTTATTGATATAATATCAAAATAATATAAAATTTTCAACTACTTTTTAATTACGTTAATAAAGTATAATTAATAGGAATAAAGTGGAGAATTTTGAAAATGACTGTCCAGACCTGTCAAAGAAATACTAATAAAAATTTTAATGATGTTTTTTCTAGATATTTAGAAGACCATCAAATGATCGATGTTTTGGAAGCGATTAGCGCTGTTTTTAACGCAAGAGAAGTGTGCGACGTAACTCTACTCACCGGAGGAAGAGGGACTTCTAAAATATTTAGAATTAGTGGAAGAGAGAGTGAATATGTTTGTCGAGTGACTGATGCGGCACGTCCCAATTTTTTTGTGGATCCATCGAGTGAGATTAAAAATATGAAGATTGCAAGCGACTTGGAATTGACCCCTCGAATTCATTACTCAAATGAGAAAACCGGAATTTTAATTATGGATCACATCAAAAATCTAAGCCTGCATCCAAGCATAGATGATGCCGGCATGAACTTGATTCAGCAATTGGCTGAAAACCTCTCTACATTGCATAACGGGCCTAGCTTTACACAGGCTCCCACAAGTATTTTCAAAGATGTTGAAAAAGTTGTAAAAGCGTCTGACTCTCAATGTATGCCGGGAATTGCTCACGAGGTCATCGACTCTATTTTCGCTCTTGAACAAATCTTGGAAAAGCATCAGACGAGCGTTCCTTGTCATAAAGAACTCAACGGAAATAACATTTTATTCGATGGTCAAAGGATCTATTTTATCGACTGGGAAGCGAGTGAAAATTGCGATCCGTTTGTAGATCTTGCGATTGCTTCCATTTTCTTTATCAATAATAGAGAGAGAGAAGGTGCGTTTCTAAAATACTACTTCAAGAAAGAGCCAACCGCAAAGCAACAGGCGCATTTATATCTTATGAAACAAGTGTGTTTGTCTTTTTACGCATTTAAGTCTCTGCGTAGAGTGATTAAGAGCGGAAAAATGGATCTCTCGAAAGAGCAGGTCGATTTGAATTCATTCCCTTCTTATCAAGAGTTGGTGTTGAATTACTTCAATGGTTGCTCAAAAGTCTGCGATATCAATGACTTCAAGATATTCACTTATGTTTTCTTAAGAGAAGCTTTAAACAACATCCGATCCTCCAAGTTCCGAGAATCGATCCAAATGTTGGCATAAGGGGCCTTGTAAAATTTTCTTTGTTTGGGCTAAGATGCTTGACTCAAACAGTGAGGCCATCATGTTTTATAGATCTCTTCTTTTTTTCACTTTTTGCTATTGCTTTTCTCTGCCTGTAAAGGCCCATGCATTTCTCAGTTGGTTTGATTCGCTTTCTCCAAAAGCGGAAAGGGCGCTGAAAATGTTAGATGGATTGGACGCCAAGATAGAACAGGCGTTGAAAGATTTTGATGTGCCAGGCCTTTCCATCGGGATTGTCGTCGATGGGCATGTGATAGCGACCAAGGGGTATGGAGTTCGCGATATAGAGCGTAAGCTTCCCGTGACGCCAGAGACTCTTTTTGGCATTGGTTCTTGCACGAAGGCTTTTTCCACATTTGCAATGGGAATGCTGATCGAAGAGGGGCTCATGGCGTGGGATCAGCCAGTTTGTGATATCCTGCCCGAATTTCGACTCTCGAGCCAATATGCGACCCAAAATGTCACCCTTCGCGACCTTGCCACGCATCGGTCCGGCATGGCTCGCCATGCCTATATGTGGTACAACGCAAAATGCTCCCGAGAAGAACTTTTGAGAAGACTTCGCCATTTGGACTTTGCTTGTGATATCAGAGAGCGATTTATCTACGGCGACTTGATGTACATGGTCGCAGGGATGGCCGTTGCAAGAGCTGCTAAAAAACCGTGGGAAGAGGTGATCTCTGAGAAGGTTTTAAAACCGTTGGAGATGAAAAGGACAAATTTTTCAGTTGTTGATTCCAAACGGGATGAAAACCATGCGCTTCCCTATGTAGAAAGAGGGGGCTCTCTTCGCCAAATGCAGTTCCGAGATTTTTCCTTGATTGGCGGCGGCGGCGGAATGAACTCTACGGCAAAAGATCTAACTCACTGGATCAAGATGCTTCTTGCACAAGGGACTTATGCGGATAAACCTTTGATCTCTCCTGCAGCCTTGCAAGAGATGTTTGCAGGACAAGTCATTGTCTCTGGATATGCAGAGAGCAAAGATCTTCTTTTGAATGCCTATGGTCTTGGTTGGGGGATTCACTCCTATCGCGGTCACTATAACGTCAGCCACGATGGCGGCGTCGATGGATTTACGTCCGTTGTCGGCATTCTTCCCTACGATGGCATTGGAATTGTTGTCTTAGCGAACAAAAACCTCTCTACCTTACCTCGCTTAATCGCTTTCGAAGCGATGGATCAGATTCTCGAGCTTCACCCACGCAATTGGCTAAAAGATGGGGTTGAGCAGCTCCGAGCGGGAAAAATTGCCGCTCTTGAGACGAAAGAGTCGGAAGCCCTTCATCGAAAAAAAGGGACGCAGCCTTCTCACGGCCTCGAAGAATATATTGGAGACTACGATCATCCTGGTTATGGACGAGTTGAGGTTGCATTAAAAAATGGTCGCCTTACGGCTACTTACAATGACATTACCTCGACACTCGATCATTGGCATTACGATGTTTTTTCCATTATCGAAGACTCAGAAGAACTCCTTGTTCCGCGCGAAGGGACAAAATTCACCTTTCGCAACAACTTGAATGGAGATGTAGAAGAACTGCTGATTCCATTTGAGCCAAAAACAGCGGAAATCGCATTCAAAAAAGTTCCCGATGAACAATTTTCCAATCTGGGATATTTTCGCCAATTTTTAGGCACTTACGAGATCTACAACGTCTCCGTAGAGATTGCGATTCGCGATCGTACCCTTGTCTCCATCATTCCCGGCCAGCCGATGTATGAGCTCGTCCCGCTCTCAGAGAACGAATTCATGGTCAAGTCGATGGCCAATTACAACGTTCGTTTCGTCAAAGGGCCCACAGGACAAGTCGAAGAAGTATGGCTCGTTTTACCATATGGTGCTTATAGCGCTAAGAAAGTTAAGTAGGAATGAAGAATAGGATTCCGATAGACATGTCTAAAGGAATCCTACTTTACCTTTCACAATCGATTAAAAGTCGATGGTGAAGCGGGCAGTCAGGCCTTGGAGACCGAGCCATCCGGTATTAATCCAGGTCTCTTTGGGATCGCTAGGAGCGCCTAAGGTTGAATGGTAGACCTCTTGGAGATTCATCCAAGCATTGAATTCATATCCGACAAAGAGTTCTGTTCGCATATCTGTCCAGTTTTGTTGCCAAGAAGGACCAATGATGAGCTGCGCGTTACCTGCAGGTCTAGTGTCTCGATAATTCGCATCGCGGATGGGAAGAGTCGAGTTATAGCCTGAGGAGAGAACGGTGGTCGTTTGGTAAGCGCGATTGTGGTAAGGGCCCATAAATCCACCAACTGTCGCTTTGGTCGTCAGATAAATGTTCGACGTCCAAAACCAATCCGCCATCACGCCAAAACGGAGGCCGCAACCCCAGTAACTCCAGCTATTTTGAACGCGCGATGTGTTGCTGCTAGTGTCCGTGTATTTGACGGTCCAATTCTGATCGAGCCAGGTACCTGTCAAACCACCGAGCAGTCGAAGGCGAAGGTGGGGATTTGGATTGAAATAGCGATCGACATAGAAATCGGCGACGTTGTAGTTCAGATGAAGAGAGCTTGTTGCGCTAGTCAATTGACTCATAAGAGGGACTGGCCAAGCAGCTGTGAGAAATTGCGTCGAGGAATTAGGCGCTTCTATAGAGTTTGTTCCTCTCGATGTCAGACGAGTATAGGATCCATAAACTTCCCAAAATTTCGGCGCTCGGAAAAAACTCACTCCTACGCGAAAGCCGGGATCGATATTAAAGGAGCTATTTTCATAATTTCCTTGCACGGCATTGTTGGCAGGGCCCCAAGCTGGCAGGGACATTTTTTGTGCATAGATCAAATCTGTTTCGAGGGTTTTCCAATACAGGAACTCTAGGTGAGCAGAGACGACCTGATCGTCGCGATGATAAAGATCCGCGTCCCAGGCTGCTTCGGGAGTTTTCTTTTTTGTGATAGAGGTAGATTGGCAAGAAGCTTGTTGCAGATCATCGCCAAAAATAGTTCCTAGAACGAGTAGTGAAAGAAAAGGCCATTTCATCATTTTGAGTTCTCCGTTTTTTGAATCCCGTTGGGTATAGATCACAATAAAAAAAAATCTTTAGTTTGCCAAGATGAATCGTGTTTGCTAGAGTTTATCCCCATGAAGAAACTCATTTTCCTTTTAGCAGCTTGCTTTTCGACGACATATGCACTTCTTCCTCCACTTGCTCAATCAGTTCGAGAAATCGAAGCGATTCTTTCCGACCCTCGGCTTTATCAAAGTCTTGGTAGCGGTGAAAAGATCGTAGGTATTGAGCGGACAGATTCTGGATATGTCGTGATGACCCATAATTATTCATTACAGGTAACGATCGTTTATCATGCTCTTCCTTATCCAGGTCCTGCGAGGTTTATGTTTGAATTTCAGGTTTCGGAACCTATACCCAAGTAGACTCAAAAGTTAGTTTTCGTCGGCATTGGCATCAGCAAAAAAGACCCCTCATTAGAAATGGGGGGATCTTTTTTGCGCCCGCTATGCCTGATGCAAATTCCAGGCGCCAGCTTTGGCAAAAGTCGATTTTTGAATCGCATTGGGTATATCCAATTGACAAATTAGAGGGAGTTTATCAATCTCCGGCTAAGAGAGGGTGTAACCTTTTAAGGAAGGAAGCGATGGAAATTTGGCTAGATACTTCAGATCTTCGATTGATCGAACAATCAAACTCGCTCGGTCTTTTATACGGCGTAACCACAAATCCTTCCATTGTAGCCAAATCAGGCTTAAGCCTTGAAGACCTTCTCAACAAGGTTTTAGCAGCGCAGGCAGGGCCTGTAACTGCGCAAGTAACTGCCTCTGAAGCGGACGGGATGATCCAACAGGGACAGACTTTGCATCAGTTTTCAGATCGAATCATCGTCAAAGTTCCGATTACAACGGAAGGGTTAAAGGCGATTCACGCATTAGAGCAGAGTCAAATCCCTACGATGGCCACGGCAGCATTTAGTCTCAACCAAGTGCTACTGGCCGCTAGCGCTAAAGCCCAGTATATCGCCCCCTATTTTTCTCGGATTTGCGAGGAAGATCAAGAGGGAGTTGAAATTGTAAAAACGATGCTTCGCCTCTTAAATCGCTATAATTTTTCATCGAAGATCATCGCCGCATCTTTGCGTACGCCGGAGCAAATCAGAGAGTGTTGTGAAATGGGCACGCATGCGGTTACTTTGAATGAGAAAGTGTTTCATGAATTCATTGAAGATCATCCTCAGACAGTCAAGAGCGTGGAGCGCTTTGACCGCGACTGGAAAGAGGTGAAGAAAAGCCAGTCGTTAATTTTTTAAAAGCTGTCGGTAAGGGGGAGTCGATTTTCAGCAGCTTGCCCGTGAATGGATGGACAAGTTCGAGATGGCTAGCATGTAAGCACATGCGGCGGATCGGATTTTCTCCAGAACCATAGCGCTCATCTCCGAGGACAGGGTGTCCAGCCGCGCTGCAATGAACCCGAATTTGGTGTTTGCGGCCTGTTTCTAGAGTCAATTTCAAATAGGTGTATTTTGGCGAGTGCTTAAGGACGGTAAAATGAGTAATCGCATCCCTTCCTTCCTCTGATTCCACAACTTGCAGGCTCTCTAATTCGAGGAGTCGGCTGTGCCATGTTCCTTCCCGCTCTTTCATACGCCCTTCGACGATCGCGAAATAAACCCGCTTCAAGTCGTGTTTTTCAAAAAGATCTTTTAGTTTGCCTTCAGCCTCTTTCCCTCTCGCAAATAAAAGGCATCCAGAGGTCTCTCGATCGATCCGATGGACTGCGTAGATCTGATCGGTCTCGAAATGATCTCGGAGCATCCCGAGCGCATGGCGCTTGGTAATCCCATCATCTAGAGGGACGCTTAAAAGGCCCATCTGCTTGTCGATTGCCACCAAATAGCGGTCCTCATACAAAACCTTTAGTCCAGGGACCAGTTGCGGCTTACAGCTAGCTGCTGCAGCGACGACCTGACCGGCCTGAAACTCCTCGTTTTCGCGCAAAATAGGATTGCCGTCGACGGTAAAGCGTCCGGCTTTTAGCCAATTTTGCAGCGTCCGGCGGGAGCTGTCTGGATACAGTGCTCGAAGAGCCTCGAGGGCCTTCATAGGGTGTGGTAAGGAATATTTCATCATTTTCGGCATCCAAGGATATCTGAAAGGGGAGAACAAAGCTATACCCAAATTAATTCAAAATTTGATTTTTGCCTTTGTCTGCATCGGCCATCTGAAAAACATGGCCTGCTTCGGTGCGGTAAATTTCGGGCAGGGTATACACTTTGTTCTCAAAATTTTTTTAACATTGACTTCATCTAGCTGCCTGTTATAGGATAGCCTCCATAAGGAAAGCAACTGCCTTCTTTACTTTTAGTAACTAACGTTTGCCCTAAAGTGTCTGCTCTACATTTTTTCAGCTCCATAAATACTTTTTCGCTGAATGATAAGGTCTTATACAAGGGTCTTTTTTTGGAGAATTATCAATGAATCAAACTCAACAACAAAATCAAAAATTATACGTCGGCAACCTCAATTTTGAGGCCAACGAGGATCAAGTCCGAGAACTCTTCGGAACCTTTGGCGAAGTCCAAGAAGTCAAAATCGTCATGGACCGTTTCACAGGTAGATCCCGTGGTTTTGCGTTCGTCCGTTTTGACACCGCAGAAGCTGCTGGCAAAGCAAAAGATGCTCTTAATGGTCAACCATTCCAAGGCAAGACTCTTGTGATCGATTTGGCTCGCACTGAACAACGCGAACCGCGCCCAATGGGCGAACGTCGCGAGCGTCCAGCTGGCGGCCCAGGCGAATTCCGTCCACGCCGTGAATGGGGTGGTGCAGAAAGAGGCAATGACCGCGGCGAAAGACGTGGTGGCTTCGGTGGAAACGATCGCGGAGATCGTGGAGACCGTGGCGATCGTTACCACGGCAGATAGTCGTTTGTATGTTAAAAAGCCCTCAGTTTCTGGGGGCTTTCTTCTAAAGAAAGCACAGCTAAAGTCAATCTCGCAGCAGAAATCAGTTTTTTTTCACAATCATAGATCTTAATTTCCCAGACTTGCGTCGTCTTGCCTAAATGAAGCGGCTTTGCGATCGCATCGGCAAACCCATCTCTTAATGAGCGAAGATGGTTGATATTGAGCTCTAGCCCAACGCAAACCTTCGTTTTGCGATCGATGCAATAATTTGCCGCTGCGCTGGCAACCGTCTCTGCAAGAGCTGCAGAAGCTCCGCCGTGCATGATCTGCATCGGTTGAGAAACTTTAGGAGCAATTGGCATGCGCGCTGTGAGGAAATCTGTCCCTACTTCGATAAACTCGATGCCGAGAAGGTGAGAAAGCGTATCTTGAGAGCGCTTGTTTAGATCGGAAAGATCTAGTGGGTGAGTCCAAATGGATTTTGTCATCCATTCATTCTAACGAGGAAATTGTAAAAAAGAAAGAGGCGGGTTTTTGGTAAGCGAGATCGCTTCCCTGGAAAACCCGCGCTGTAGGAAGATTACTGTCCAGCCATCATGGTACCGGAGAAAGTAAATCCTGCCCAAACTAGATACAGGCCGATGAGTAGCCAAAACCAGGTAGTAAGAGTGTATCCTGATTTTGTGTAGAGTTCTTTGCATGTTTTGACGTATCGATCAGAAACAAACGTTCTGGCAATTCCCTCTAAGAGGAAGAACCAGCCGACCAACGTGATCAAGACAGTCCAGTCAGATACCCACATATTATGAGTCGTCACGACGACCAAGCCGAAAAGGATCTTGTAGCTGCCAGAGAGCAAGAGCAAAGGCTGATCAGCCAAAAACTCATGCATGATTTTTCTGAAGCGCTGTTGATTGACTAGCATCGAGAGGCTAGTTAATGCCAGGTAAGATCCGATAACAAATGCGAAAAAAATTGAGAGACACATAGGATGACTCCTTGAAAGGTTAAGGTTCCATCTAAATGCTATATCAAAACTTTTTTTAAATACAAAGAACATTTGTGCGTATGAGGGGAGCCTGAACCGATCCAATTAAAAAGATTTAGGCTGCTGTCTTAAAACTTCTGGAGGGTTGCGAGGCTGACGTCGTTATCGCCGAAGATATTACTGACATCCACAACACTACCATGAAAACCTCCAACAGACATTTGGGAGCCTCGCGCTATTTATCGGCCAAAATTTGGCCGATAAATGCCGGAGTCGTTCAAATTTCTGTTCGTACTAGTCATTCCTTTAAGTTGATAGTAACCAGAATTATTGTTATAATATTTTGTAAAGGTAATTGATAAACATGATTCTATTAACTAAATTAATGTTTTTTCTTGGCGCGCTACAGACGGAAGTTTCTGCTCAGCCGAATTTTGATGGCTGGGTCGCGATAGAACGGTCGGAAAAAGAAGTTCTTCCTTTAAGCGCCGATGAGAGAGACCCGTCGATCTGGGTCGTTTTCTCAAAAGAAATCGGTTCGGAAAAGATATTGGTCCGTTTCCCAGTGGAGCCTACCTACAAATATTTGACAAAAGATGGTTCCGAAATGGAACTTTTGGCGATTTCTGGAGGCAATGAACATCGAGTCCTAATCGGAAAGCCCTCAAAAGACTTGCTTGGGGAAAGGAAAGCGAATTTAGAAGGCGCAATCGCAGTTCACGAGAAGGTTGGAACCGAAAATGCAGAGCTGACCTATTGGAAAGATGGTTTCTGGTTCATGGAACGCCTCATTGCAACAAAAGATCACTCCTATATTCTCCAGACAAAAAGCGAAACGATCGACAGCGACTCTCATCTTGCGTTCGCTGCATCTTTTGATCTGCAGAAAAAATAAATATCCCCTCACAGCTATTCCTGAAGGCATTTTTTAGATAAAATTTGAAAGAGGTTGCGGATAATTCCGAAGATTGTGTACATTGTCTTTATTCTTTTGAGGATGAACGACAAAAGCAAAAGAAATAGAACAGCGAGACTGTTCAAGGCGTCTCTAAACAGAGATGCGTTCTGGCGATATTTTGACAGTAGAAAAAGAGAAGAGTGCGGAAACTTTTGAGCTTGTTAATGAGAGCTCGAAAGAGCACTCGTCAAACAGTAATTATTTTTTTTGAGAATTTGATCTTGGTTCAGATCGAATGCTGACGGCGTGGATGAGGCAT
>CAITMJ010000018.1 GCA_903893545.1 uncultured Chlamydiae bacterium | reverse complement strand
TTTTATATTTAAATTTTTAATTTATAAAAGATATGTATCTATGAGCGGATATTGCCTTGTTTTTGATACTAAATGACTTGGAATAAGGAGGGTAAATCTAAAAATGACGTGAAGTCGGGTTTAAGGGGATAAAATTTGTTCTCTTGCAAAATATAGCGGTGGCTTCTATTAGGAGGTTAATAGGACCAACTGAAGGAGTGCGTCCAATGAAAAACTATCATACAATCAACCTTATCGCTACGATCCTCTTGATCGTCGGCGGTTTAAACTGGGGTCTAATCGGACTCTTTGAATTTGACCTCATTGGAGTTGTTTTCCATGAGATGTTAAGCCGCGTTATCTTTGTGTTAGTCGGTCTCTCTGCCGTCTTCCGCATCGCTATGTGGTTAAATCACAAGATGAAGTAATCTGCTCCCGCAGTCTTACTTGTTGCCCTGATGCCTAGAGTTGACGCTCTAGATAGTCGGGGCTTTTTTTTACCCTTCAGTTGCTAATTGCGATTTTTGGACGATATAGCCCTGTTTGAGCTCTGCGCTATAGATGAGCCAAAGCCCTAAAGAGACGATGGCCGTTGAGGCAAAGATGATCGGCGATGGGGATTCGCCAAGAAAAAACCAGCTATTGAGCGAAGCGAAGACCGGGCTCAAAAGACCCATGAAGGAAACGAATGTCGCAGTGAACTTTTTGAGGACAAATCCATAGAGGTTGTAGCAAAGAACGTTTGAAATGAAGGTCATAATCAGCGCGCCTTGAAGAAAAGGGGCCAAGTTGACGGCTGAGACGGGTAGGGGGTTCCACGGCTCTACAAGGTAGGAATGGACAAGGGCGATAGAGCCGCCGATCAACATGCTCGCTCCATTGGCCATGAGCGGCGAGATCGACTGGTCTTTGACAAGAAGGCGAAGCAAGATCCAACCATAGGCTGTGCAGGCCGAGGCGGCTATCATAGAGATCTCAGGCCAGGAGAGGAAGGTCAGGCTAGAGAGAAGCTCATCCGCTCCTTTTTGGGAGGCTAGGACGGGGATAAAGCCGGCAAAGCCGATGAGCATGCCGAGCCACTTGCGCCGGTTCATCTTTTCGTTAAAGTGGAAATAGGAGAAAAGGGCGGTGAAAAAGGGACCTAAACTGTAAAAAAAGCAGGTTTTGGCCGCAGTCATGTGCTGCAAGCTCCAGAATTCAAGAGCATTGGTCAAATAAATACTAAATATCGCCAAAAGCCCTAAAGATAAAATTTGACGGCTCGTCAATCGAAAGGCCGATCTACGCATAAGGGCCAGAAAGCCAATCAGGAGCACTCCTGCGATGAGCATCCGAGATGCGGTCAGAAAGAGCGGGGGAGAGTAGTCTAAAGTCCACTTGCCAATGGAGAAAACGCTCGACCAGACCCCATACATGAAAATAATAATAAAAATTGACATAGGGCCATTATATACGCAGCGTGACTCAAAAGCAAGGCTTTGATATCCTTGCTACCCATGAATGAACTCCTCTTCTTCGGCCATGTCCTTTTAGTAGTCGGATTTATCTTTGTCGCCGTAAAACAGGGCAGCGTTGCTTTGACTGTTTTGATTGCGCTCCAAGCGGTATTTGCAAACCTTTTTGTGGTCAAGCAAATGACCTTTTTCGGCCTCGATGTCACGTGTAGCGATGTCTATGCAATTGGAAGTCTTCTCGCGTTGAATGTATTGCAAGAATTTTTTGGCAGGGAAGCGGCCAAAAAAGCGATTGGGATCTCATTTTTAGCGATCCTCTTTTTCGTCCTCATGGCAGAGGTCCATTTATTTTATCGCCCAAGCTCATCGGATCAGACGCATGGCGCGTTTTCTTTGATTTTTTCCGCAACGCCGCGGATTGTGTTTGCCTCGATGGCGGTTTACTGGATCGTTCAACAATTCGATTACCGGTTTTTTGGCTATCTCCGAACGCGCTTCGAGTCTTTTGGTCTTCGCTTAGGAATCTCTTTGATCCTTTCTCAAACGCTCGATACGGTTCTCTTTAGCTTCTTTGGTCTCTACGGGCTTGTCCCGTCGCTTTCCGGCATCATCCTCGTAAGCCTTTTGACCAAGTGGCTAGCGATCGGATGCAGCGTTCCATTTACTTCCTTTCTGAAGAAGGCCAGAGCGCTTGAGCATGAGTGAGTACTTTCAATATCAAATTTTGCATCGCTCGAAAAAATCAAGAGCGCGCGTAGGGCGTATTTACACGCCCCATGGGATCATCGATACGCCGAACTTTGTGGCGGTCGGCACCAATGGAACGCTCAAGGCGCTCGACAATCGAATGGTCGATTCGATCGGCCTTCAGTTGATGTTTTGCAATACATACCACTTGCTCTTGCAGCCGGGTGTCGAAGTAGTGCGAAGAGCCGGTGGTTTGCATAAGTTTATCCATCGCAATCTTCCAATCATCACTGATTCAGGGGGATTTCAGGTCTTTTCTCTTGCCTATGGCTCGGTTGCCGATGAGATCAAAAGCCGCGGCGCAAAAAAAACAGATGGGCATGTATTGAAGATCAATGAGGAAGGGGTGTTGTTTCGCTCATATCGCGATGGGGCAAAAGTCTTGCTCACACCAGAAACCTCTATTCAAGCGCAAAAAGCGCTCGGCGCCGATATCATTATTCCCTTCGATGAACTGCCTCCCTATCATATCGAAAGCAAGGCGCTCAAAGAATCGCTCGATCGGACGCATCGATGGGAAAAAAGATCGCTCGAAGAGCATTTGAAGTCTCCGCAAAATCAAGCGATGTACGCGGTGATCCACGGCGGAGTAGATGCCGATCTTCGAAAAGAGAGTTGCGATTTTCTATCCAATCTTCCATTCGATGGCTTTGCTATAGGCGGATCTGTTGGTAAGACAAAAGACGAGATGGTCGAAATGCTCGGCGCTGCTCTCCCTCGTCTTCCTGTTGAAAAGCCCAATCATCTGTTGGGGATCGGCGATCTCGAATCTTTAAAGCGATGCATCCCGCTTGGAGTCGATACGTTCGATAGTTCTTACCCTACTCGCGCGGCTCGCCACGGGCTTCTTTTGACCCAAGATGGAGGGGTAAAAGTTGAAAAATCTGAGAATGCCAACCATTTCGGCCCCATCGAACATGGATGCGGTTGCTGGACTTGCCAACATTTCACGCTGGCGTATCTCCACCACCTTTTCAAAGCCAAAGAACTCACGGCCTACACTCTAGCCACGGTTCACAATCTCTACTTCATGGTCGCTTTGATGAAGCGCGTTCGCGAGCAGATTTTATCTGACGATATTTAATCTACTCCTTTGTCGTATCCGTTAAAACAATCCGCTGCAAAAATTAAAAATTTCTTTATGCAGAAAAGCTTTTCAGAAGTTGAATAAAACAAAGAATAAGCATATAATCTCTGTTAACCTGTAGTTTTATGTCAAATTTTAGTTATTCTTTAAGCTTAAATTACGATTATAGCATTAAAAACGCACTTTTCTTTGGGATCAACTATCACTGTTCTAGAGCTAAGTGAACCATTAAAACTCACACATTTGAAAATAAGCAAAGTAAATCTCGCCCGTCAGCCCCATCTTATCGATGCTCTATCCCTGTTCCCAAATCTCAAATACCTGGATCTACGCAACTGTAAGAACTATGACTCGTTCCTTGCCCCTTTACGCGAAGCTCTAATACTCAGAAACCCAACTCTCAAAATTCTCAGCGGAGCTCCATTGTTGCCCAATCAGAACACTCCCTGTTTAATATCATAAGACATGCTGCGACCTCAGCGAACAGATCTTATCCGAGGTCTTTTCTAATTGTGGTTCCAAAGTAATTTTGCAGCAGCTTGCTGTGAAATTGCAAATTCTAGAATAGCAAGAGAAGAACAGGGGGCCCCATGAAATGGAGCCTGGCGATCCTGTTATTTTTTTTGTTAGGACGATATTTGATTGTTTTTCATGAGTTAGGCATTCTACTCTGAACATTTTTAACTTTTCTGGAGGTCTCCCGTGTCTCAGTCCAAAGCGCAAAAAAACGAAATTCCCATTCTTTTACATCCACCTCTTATCGAAGCGATCTATGAGCTGCGCTGGGAGCTGCAAGGCGATCAGCAAACGGGTCGGTTTCGCGATGTAGCTTACCCGATGATGTATGGCCGCATGTACGAAAAGCTAAAAAAGGAATTTCCGTTGATCGAAGATCTCCCTTCTGTGCAGGTGCATCCAGAAGCGGGTCCTTTTGTCGTAAGACACCGCATGCGAAAAGAACGCAATGGCTGGCCGCTGATGCAAATTGGGCCGGGGATCATCACGATCAATGATAGCAAGGGCTACTCATGGTCAAATTTTAGGGATCTGATTTTAAAAGTGATGGAATCGATTATCGATTTGTATCCAACGGGGGGATTTCCCTTAAATTTTGTCAAAAGCGAAATCCGTTATATCAATGCAATTCCGTTCGATGTTCAACGGGAACATGCGCTGACCTACTTGTCGGAAAAACTCCACATGAAGATCGAGCTCGATCGGCAGATTTTTGAAACAAATGAGGTGAGTGATAAGCCCAACGCAGTGAGTTTGAATTTAGCCTATGCTTTAAACCGACCGGTCGGCAATCTGATGTTGAGCGCAAATCTCGGGCAAGTTGAGATGAAGCCGGGCTACATCGTTCAGTCGGTGATCCAATCGATGGGAGAAACGGTGCCTCAAGAAGAGAGTAGCATGGACAGCTGGCTAAAAGATGCGCACGAAGTTGCGGAAAACTGCTTCTTGTCCCTCTGCAAAGGCCCTCTTTTACAGAAATTTGCCGGAAACGTATAACACAAGAGAAAAACATGAGTCAATCGATCAAAAAAGTTGCAATCACTGGTGCTGGCGGACAAATCGCCTATAGCTTGATTTTTCGCATTGCCAATGGAGAACTATTCGGCCCCAATCAACATGTCTCGCTCCATTTATTGGAGGTTCCGGAAGCCTTGCCCTCATTGAAGGGCCTTGCAATGGAGCTAGAGGACTGTACGTTTCCTCTTTTGAAGGAAGTTCATATCGGTGCAGATCCGGAGCTGGTGTTTGGCGGAGTCGATTACGCTTTTCTCGTGGGAGCAAAACCGCGCGGTCCTGGCATGGAAAGGAAGGATTTGCTCGCAGATAATGGAAAGATTTTCATCGGGCAGGGAAAAGCGTTAAATCGCGTCGCATCGAAAGATGTTCGCGTCCTTGTGGTGGGCAACCCTTGTAATACCAATTGCCTGATCGCCATGCATCACGCTCCTGATTTAAAACCGGAAAATTTTTTCGCAATGACCAGGCTTGATCAAAATAGAGCGGTCTCTCAGCTTGCAAAAAAATCCAATGTCTCAATCGATGATGTGACGCATGTGACCATTTGGGGCAACCACTCGGCAACGCAAGTGCCCGATTTTGAAAATGCAATGATTCATGGAAAGGCCGCCACGGCTGTGATTAAAGATCGCCATTGGCTCGAGAAAGAATTCATTCCGATGATTCAAAAAAGAGGAGCCGAAGTGATCGCAGCAAGAGGGAAGTCCTCCGCGGCCTCTGCGGCCAATGCCGCCCTTGGCGCAATGCGCTCGATCCTTACGCCAACGCATCAAGGACATCTCTTTTCAATGGGCATCTTATCGAAAGAGAACAATCCTTATGACATTGCTCCAGGTATTGTATTTTCATTTCCTTGTTTTTCGTTTGGAAAAGACGATATTGAAATTGTTTCGAGTTTAAAAATGACTCCCTTCTTGAAAGAAAAGATCGCAATCACGCAAAAAGAGCTTATTGAGGAGCGCGAGACAATTGCTCATCTATTAAGAGGGTAATAGCTCACTCATTTTAAATCGAAAATCGATGAACCCTAGTTGCGAAAAAGGTCTAATCTATGCGTGAAGGCGTTTTATTTGAAATTACCAAAGACCAATTGGATACCGGCCTTCGCGGTGTTCCGGTTGGTTATTGCGTCACATCTTCTGTCGATCCAATGAAGGGTTTGACCTATGTCGGTCAGCCTATTGCGGATCTTGTCAATCGCGATCCGATAGAGATCATTTATCTTCTCTACTATGGAGAGATGGGTTCAAAAGAACAGGTGAAACAATTTCATCACACGCTAAATGCTCGCGCATCGCTTCGCCCTGAAACTGTAGAACACATCGAAGCTCTGCCGCATACCGGCCATCCAATGGATGTCTTTTCTGCGGCTCTTTTGATTGTCGGGATGTTCGAAGGAACCGATGATTATCGAGAAGATTGCCTCAACGCAATTGCAAAACTTCCCCACATCACCGCTGTTGTGATCAATAGCCATGCGGGTTGGGGCCCGACGCCGTCTCCCAAACCTGACCTTGGCTATATGGAAAGTTTTGTCCACATGCTTAAATTTCCAGGCGAACACACCTCGCAGCTGATCGAAGTGATGCGCCTTTTTGACATCACCCACTTTGACCATTCGGGTGGCAACCTCTCTACCTTCATCGGTAAGGCGGTTTCTTCTGGCTTAGAGCACATGTGGGGATCGCTCTCTGCGGCGATGCTCGCTTTGGCGGGCCCTCTCCATGGAAGAGCCAACCAAGATTGCCTCGAGTTTGTCAAAGAGGTGCTCGATACGGTAGGAGAGCACGCAAAACCAAAAGATGTCGAAGCATTAATCCGGAAAAAACTCGACAATAAGGAAATTGTCTTTGGCTTTGGCCATGCTGTTCTTCGCGTGGAAGATCCGAGGGCGGCTATTTTCTTCGACTATGCGCACAAGCATTTCCCTCATCATCCACTCATTAAAATCGCCGCCCTTCTCCGGACAGAAGGAACCAAAGTATTGAAAGAAAATCCAAAAATTTCCGACCCCTATCCAAATATCGATGCGATCACCGGCTCTGTGCTTACAGCCGCGGGCTTTCCATATCCTGAGTACTTCACCGTTCTTTTCGGCCTTTCTCGCGCCGTTGGCATCGCGATCCAAATCGTCTATGATCGCCTCGAGGCAAGAAATGGAAAAGGAACTCCGATCATCCGGCCCAAATACCTTTACACGTCGAGAAAATGAGAATCAGGTATCCCGCTATTTCCCCCAATCAAACGGGATTTCTCCAAGTGAGTAAAGAACACAGCCTCTATTGGGAAGAGAGCGGCAATCCAAAGGGAAAGCCGGTTCTTTTCCTCCACGGCGGTCCTGGCGCAGGGACCGATCCTAGCCATCGCTGTTTTTTCGATCCGAAAAAATATCGGATCATCTTATTTGATCAGCGAGGGACTGGGAAAAGCCTCCCCCATTCTTCTCTCGTAGAAAATACTACCTGGGATCTTGTCTCCGATATCGAAAAGCTCCGAGAACATTTGCATATTTCCAAGTGGGTTGTCTTTGGAGGGTCTTGGGGCAGCACGCTCGCCCTTGCCTACGCAGAGACGCATCCAGCTCCTGTATTAGCTCTGATCCTTCGAGGAATTTTTCTCGGGCGGAAAAAAGAACTCGATTGGTTTTATCAATTTGGCGCGCATCATCTATTTCCCGATGAGTTTGAAAAATTTTTGGCGCCGATTCCTAAAGGGGAGCAAGGGCATCTAATCGAGGCGTATTCGAAGAGGCTTACTTCGAAAGATCTCGAAGAGCGAAAAAAAGCTGCAAAGGCTTGGTCTGGTTGGGAAGCGGCGACGTTGAGACTTATCTACGATCCGGTGCTATTTTCTCAATTTACTGAGGACAATAAAGCCGATTCGATCGCCAGGATCGAATGTCACTATTTCTTAAATCGCTGTTTTTTTAAGACCGATAACTGGCTGATCGAGAATGTGCATAAAGTGAGACATATCCCCGCTGTGATTATCCACGGCCGTTATGACATCATCTGCCCGTTTGAAAATGCCTGGGAGCTTCACAAAGCCTGGCCAGAGGCCGCATTCGAGGTGATCAAAGATGCCGGTCATGCAGCCGGCGAGCCGGGGATTGCCGATGCCCTTATTCGGGCAACAGATCGCTTTGGCTGATCACTTTGAGATGCGGCATTTTTGCTTTTAAGGCATCTAATAGAGGACTGTACCGATCTCTCAGTTGACCTATATTGAGGGTTTTGAGTTTTGGCAGAAGGAACAGCGCGTCGATAAGAATATTTTCATGAGGTAAGTTGGGATTATTTCTGTCGTAGAGGCCGTGGATAATCACAGTAAATGCTTCGTTGCGGGGTTCCTCTCGAGGAAATAGCAGGCTATAGGCGGACATGGAGAGATAGGAAAGGTTGGGTAGCTTCTCTCTAATGGCTTTTAGAAGTTGGACACTCACTCTTCCTGTTAGGTTCAAATCTGTGAGTTTTTCTAATGGCTTAGGTAGATGCTTAAGAAGCTCTGTGAGGGGCTCCCACAGCACAGTAGAGTGTGTTACAACATGGAGACGAAGAAGGTGTGGTAGCTTGTCTAGAGCGCTAGCTATAATGGATGGCGTGACTTTATTGAGAAAAACCTCGTCGGGATTGCTCTGAGACTCAAGATAGACGGCAGGAATAGGAAGAGTAAGTTCAATTACATGTGGGAATCTTTCAATGATATTTAGAAGTTCGATTAGAAGTTTGATAGGATTGGGATCTTTCCCATCTGAGAGATCGAATTTAAGGGGTTCTCTGGATCTAAATGTCTCTCTGCAGAATCGTAAGGAGGTGACTGTGAGGCCTCTATTTTGAAGAGCTAGTTCGAGGTTGGTGAGGTCACTTTTTTCTATTTGAGAGGTTTCTCGTCCCAGTATTTCCCGATTGAATACGGCTTGGTAGATTAGAAAAGGGGTTTTCCTAAGAGAGTCATCATCTAAAAATGATAGGACTGCGCTGTATAGATATTGATCAGCACGGCCAGTGGGGCCAAAGGTCATCTCAAAATGATTTCTTTGGGGGCTTGCGCTAAAAGTAGTAATAATAAACCTTTCAAAAAGAGAGGCAATTTGGCCGATCACGGGAAGAAGTTCCGTGAGGGCGATCAGGGTATGAACGGCCCATTTGCCTAGTTTGCCGTTTTGGAAGGCTCCATTTGCCTCCCGACAGTGCCCAGAGAAATTCCCCCAAAGCAGCGCATTTTCGATATTATAATTATAATGTTCGCCTAAAGAATAATTGAAATTAGACATGTGTTGTTTGCTTGTTTGTGGAATATTATATGCTTACGTTTTGTTTCAGTCAATTCTAATAAAGAATGGTGTAATAATTTTTTTTATATGTCCCCTTATTCGGGCAACAGATCGCTTTGCTTAAGGGTAGAAGAGCCCGTGGTAACAAGGTCGATGGGATATTCCATTTTTAACATTGTGTCATTTGCAGGGTCAAATTTGAAAGTAGCGAGTTTCTTTCCAAAAGGGGTGAATAAGGACTTGATCCCCTCGTTCGAGGTAAAGGTGATCCCTTCTTTTTGTTTCTCTGCAAGGCACATTCGAAGTTCAAGGCTTTCTAAATTAATATTGTAACAAACCATTGTTTGTTCCGAAGAATGAATAAAGGGGCGAAGCCCAAATGCAGGTTGCTGAATCCATGGGTGGTCAGCGATGTTGAATTCTTTGACGGTTGTTACAAAGAGAGAGTCGCCCCGTTTTTCTATTGTGATCGTATTGCGGGGGGTAGTTATGGAGTGTTTTGTTTGAACCCAATTCGCATCAAAAGAAGTTCTCGTAGAACAGGGTCCTTCTTGCTTTGTGACGCAATGCCCATTTTGGTCGCTACAAATGGTCCAATCGATTGGATGGCAATGATCGTTCTCGCGAGTTTCATACTGCAGCGTATAGGTATGTGCGGCAGGTTCTGAAGGGGCTAGGGGGATGACTTCTTCTGGGGCAGGTCTTTCTTGCTCGCCAAACCTTTGCATGCAGATCCAGATGACTGAATTGATGATCGGAACCATGAGGGAGATCCCTATAAGTACTGTCCAAACGTGGCTCAGTAGGGTGTTTTTTGAGGAAGGCTCGTGGGAGAGGGGGACGTTTTCAATGGCGCGGTTGATCCGCGAAGCCCCTTCTAGATAGGGCTCATAAATCACCTTTTGAAGAAAGTGAAGTATTGATGATTCTTGTACCGCGGCTACCATATTGACGAAAATGATAGCAAAAGATGATGATTCTTTGCCATGACTTGGAACGAGTTGGAAAAAATTTTTGTCAAAGCGTGGGAAGGGACTTTTTCTCGAAAAAAGTTACTGATGACCTTTGCCGCTCTTTTCCTGTCCGGTCTTCTTTTTATTTTCTGCAAAAGTTTAGCGATTGAGGCAAATGCCTGGATCCGCTTTTCTCTTTTGCTCCTTCCTATTCTCCTTGGAGCCGCCTTTCTTCTGATGCTGGGCGTTTTTCTTCTCCGGATGGAAGAAGGAAGTGACTCGGTTGAATTGCGGAAGTTTTTTACCAGCTCTATGGATATTGCGATTGGCACTTCGTACTTGTCCTTGCCTCCGATCTTGGCCTATTTGTGTTTGTGGATCGTCATGGGGTTGTTTTTTCTCTTAAAAGAGATCCCTCTCTTAGGTTCTTTTTTCAATGTCATCTTTGCGTTTGTCCCTTTTTTGTTAATTTTTTGCTCTCTTCTCCTTTGCCTATTCGATGTGGGGCTTCTTTTTTTCATCGCTCCAGCCGCAGCCTTGTCATCGAAGAACCATTCTTTAATGGAGGGGAGTATCGAGTTTGCTCGGAAAATTTGGAGCTCTTTGCAAGAAAAACCGTTCCTCGCCACCGCTCTTTGTCTCATTGGGCTGTTGCCAGCTCTTTTCGTGGGGGGAGTTCTCTCTTTGGCTGCCTCTTTGGCAGAGACTAGCTTTGCTCTGACAGGACCTCCTGTCGCTATGGCTCTGAAGTGGTTTATCGTCATGTTGCCGTTTTCTGCTCTTCTTTCTCCCACAATAATTTTCTTTTTCCACTTTGCTGCAAGAAGTTATCAATACTTGCACCGCCCATGAAGGTCGCAATCATTGGAGCCGGGCTTGCGGGGCTAGCTGTTGCTTGGCACCTTCCAGAGAAAGCGGAGGTCACTCTTTTTGGAACGCCTGACGGAAGCGCTTCTTGGGTTTCTACCGGACTTTTGCACCCATTTCCCAGTAAAATGGCCTTGCCTTCTTGGCGGGCAGAAGAGGGGATGCAAGCAACGTTTGAACTTCTCGATATTGCCGCAAATCACCTTGGCCGGCCAGTAGCGAGTAAGACAGGCATTTTCCGTTTTGCGATAGAGGCTGTGCAGCGAGAAAAATTTTGCTTAAGGCCGGAATGGAGAGAGCGGTGTTCTTTGGCAAAAGCTGCGCTGCTGCCAGGTCTTTGGATCTCTGAAGGGACCACTGTCTATTCAAAGCCTTATTTGGAGGGGCTTTTGCTCGCGTGCGCTGCAAAGGGAGTCCGTTTTGAAGAGAGGCGGATCGAGTCTCTTGCAGCTCTTGCAGATTTTGACAAAATCGTGGTAGCGGCAGGCTATGAAACGCTTCAGTTTATCGATCTACCTCTAGAGCCTGTGAAGGGCCAGGCTCTTCTTTGCCGTTGCCAAGAACCTCTTCCCTTTAGTCTTATCGGCAATGGCCATATCTCAACGACAGAAGATCCTTACCTTTGCCAAGTGGGCTCTACCTATGAGCATGGCTATCTTGATCTTTTGCCCCATAAAGAGGTGATTCCAGGGCTTTTGGCTAGGGCTGCAGTTTTCTATCCTCCGGCAAAAGACTTTGAGGTTGTGGATGTTAGGGCAGGCGTCCGCCTTGGGACGAAGGGGAGTTCTAGACCCTTTGCAGCTCAGGTTGACCATCGTACCTGGGTCTTTACAGGTCTTGGTTCTAGGGGCCTTCTCTATCACGCCCTTCTTGGAAAAAACATTGCCATAAATATCTCTGAATAAAGAGATTAAAATTAAAATTTTTCCTTTATTTTCATTTCTATTCATGCTAAAATTAAGATAATGGAGAGAATTGTATGAAAGAGAAAAAGAAGAAGCCTCTTGAAAGAGAAGCTCTTGAGGAACTCCAAGAGCTCGAAGATCTAGCTGCAGATCTTCCGCAACATCATGGCGATCTGCAATATGAACTCATGATTGCGGAGATTGTCGATCAACTCCAAGACGTTTGCCCGAAAGTCAAGCAAGCTGCGGCCCTTCGAAAATTGGTCGCTCAATTTGGCGATGCTTACTTTTTCTACAATGAAACGGGCGATTTTTGCCTTCTTACCGACTTTCTTCACGAAGCACAAGAAGCTGAAGATCAATTTTAATCTTTCTTATATTCCTGCGACGTTTTACGATTTCCTCCTATGCAAGCTTCTTTTTTATTTCTCGGTACCGGCGCATCTGCAGGGATTCCTGTCATCGGATGCTCTTGCCATGTCTGTCAATCGAACAAACGGCTCAGAGCTTCCGGTCTTCTCACCGTGGGAAAGAAGGTGTTTCTCATCGATGTGGGACCCGATTTTCGCCAGCAGGCGTTGACGCATAAAATCTCTCACTTAGATGGCCTTCTTTTAACGCACACGCATTACGATCATATCGCGGGGATCGATGAGCTTCGCGTTTTGAAGGGCGCGCTGCCATGTCTTCTTTCGAAAGAGAGCTTTGCCGATTTGCAAAGGCGCTATTCTTACCTTTTTGCCAAAGAGAGTATTTCCTATGTGGCAAGACTCGATTGCCAGGTTCTTCCTGAGGAGACCGGAGAAACTCAGTTTTGCGGCATTACAATAGGCTATACCACCTATGCGCAAAGCGGGATGAAAGTAAACGGATTTCGCATTGGCAATTTTGCCTACATTTCCGATATTCGAGAACATAGTGAAGAGATTTATTCTTTTCTACAGGGCGTTGAGCAACTTGTTTTAAGTGCGCTTTCCATCCAGTCATCCAAAGTTCATTTTTCTTTGGAGGAAGCGGTGCAGTTTAGCAAAAAGGTCGGCGCCAAAAAGACGTGGCTTACCCATTTATCCCACGCGATCGACCACGAGGCTGCCAGTCGCCAATTGCCATCAAATGTCCAACTTGGATATGACGGTCTACTCATAGAGCTAGGTTAATCACATGCATGAAACGATAGAGCCTGGTGGAAACCAAGGCAGACTTCACGATTTAACAACCCGGGAAAAACGGGCTCTTTTAATCGGCACTTATTCTCAGGGAAAAAAAGAGCAATGTGAAGAGCAGCTCGAAGAGCTGAAGAGTTTAGCCGATACCTATGGTTTGGAAACGGTGGCAAAGCTGGCCAATCCTCTTCGCGAAATCGATGCGGGGACCTACATTGGGAAAGGCAAGGTAGAAGAGATCGCGGTTCTCTCGGAAGAACAATCGATCGATATCGTTATTTTCGATGATGAAATGTCTCCCCAGCAGCAAAGAAACTTAGAAAAAGCGCTGAAACGAACGGTGATCGATCGGACCGAACTGATTTTAGGCGTGTTTGCGCAAAGGGCCCAAACCCGCGAAGCGCGGATTCAGGTAGAGATTGCAGCGTATCGCTATCAGTTGCCAAGGCTGACTCGCCTTTGGACGAACCTCGATCGGCAAGGCGCTGGCGGCAGCGGCTCAGGCGGTGGGGGATATTCCAGAGGAGGCGGCGAACAGCAGATCGAACTCGATCGGCGTCTTTTAAAACGGCAGATCAATCAGCTCGAAAGAGAATTAAAAGAGGTCGCAAAACATAGAGATACGCAAAGGCGCGCGCGCAAGCGAAGCAAGATCCCCACATTTGCGATTGTCGGCTACACAAACGTCGGCAAGTCGACCCTTCTTCGCTCTCTGACTGCAGCCGACGTACTTGTCGAAGATAAGCTCTTTGCAACCCTCGACACGACGACTCGTAAATTTGTTCTCCCCAATCGGCAAGAGATTCTCCTCATCGACACCGTTGGCTTTATCCGAAAATTGCCCCACCTATTGGTTGCGGCCTTTAAGAGCACTCTTGAAGAAGCGGCTCAAGCGGATATCCTTTTACACCTCATCGATGCGAGCAGCCCAAATGCTTTCATGCAGGCCGAATCGACTCTCAAAGTATTAAAAGAGCTCGGCGCTGACAAACATCCGACAATCACCGTTCTAAATAAAGTCGATGTGGCAGAGGGGCGGCTGATGATTGAAAAAATGCGCTTAACCTATCCAAAAACAGTGGAGATCTCCGCTCTTACAGGACTTGGATTTGATCGCCTTTTAGAGCTCATGATTAAAGAACTGTCTCTTCTTCGAAAAGTCATGCATCTTCGCATTCCGCAAACCCAATATGCACTTGTGAGCGAACTGATGCGAGAGGGGAAAGTTTTATCGACCGATTATGTGGAAAATGACGTTCTTTTAGAAGTAGAAGTTCCCCTTGCGCTCGAGCAAAAAGTCGCCCATTTTGAGGTCTTGTGACGATTCTCGATCTGCCCCCGAGTGAGCGTCCTCGGGAGCGGCTGATCGAGCTTGGAGCTTCTCATCTCTCTTCGATCGAACTGATTGCCATTTTGCTAGGATTTGGAACCAAAGAACACTCAGCCCTTTCCCTCGCCTCGCTTCTTTTAGCCCGTTTTGGTTCCTTAGAAGAGCTGGCGCAAGCAAGTCTACAAGATCTTTTGGCCATCAAGGGGATAGGGACGGCAAAAGCGGTGACACTACAAGCTGCATTTCATCTCTTCAAGCGTATCCGCCCAAAAGGGGAAGATCGTCTTCTCATCGACACCTCGGAGAAAGCCTTTGCGCAAATCGCCCCTGCGCTTCAAGAAGAGAAAACAGAAGTGCTCTTTGGGCTCTTTCGCGACACAAGAAAAAAACTTCTCCATAAAGAAGTTCTCGGTCGCGGTCTTTTAAACCAGCTTCTTATCCACCCTCGCGAGGTCTTCTGCTCGGCGATCCGGCACCGAGCTCACAGTGTGATCATCGCGCATAACCACCCCTCAGGAGATCCTCGCCCTTCCAAAGACGACAGAGACGTGACCGACAAGTTATGGAAAGCGAGCAGCATCATCGGCATTGAGCTTGCCGATCATTTAATTATCGGGGATAGGGGCCGGTTTTTCTCTTTTCGGGAAAATGGCCATCTTGGAGTGATTGGGTTGGGTGGGTATTAAAAAAACTGTAATAGACAGTCGGGATGTTACGCTATCGCTCCCCCCCCGCTGGCCCAGGTGACTGGATTTAAGACTTCGATAACCAGTCGCGCAAATAGGTCCGCCGTTTTCTACGACGCGATTTCTCTTTGCCGGAACCAGTCTCGGGCTGCACTGACGAAGTGGATTTGATATTCCTGAAGAAGGAGATCCCGATTATAATAGTTGGGTAGAAAAAATTGTCCAGTCCTATAAAAAGATATACGCAGGTAATGCATCTCTTGCTACCAAAAAGGCAGTCAAAAAACGACTGCCGAAATGAACTTCTACTCTAGTACCTTTGGAAAATGACCTCAATTGATAAACCTAAGTTGAACATGATTAACTAAGGTTGACATTTTTTCTGCTGTTTTGCTAAACTGTAGACAACAGTTCAGGATTCACCATGACGATAAAAAAGATTCGAATCAATACTCGCAAGCTACGTAAAAAGAGACGCTTAACGCAACAGCAAGTTGCTCGAAGAGCAAGCCTGTCAAAGACTACTATTAGTAATTTGGAGTCTGGAAAACAAGTTAAGATCGAACTGGATACAATCGGCAAACTCTGTGCTGCTCTTGAGTGTACCCCAAATGACATTTTTGAATTCCAAGATGAGATTGAAATGAGTGAAGTTCGAAGGCAGAAGAAAGCGCTTAGCGAATTTATAGGGACTCTTCAATACGATCAAAAATTTGATCCTAAGGATCTCGATGAAGATTTGGCTAGGAAGATCAAAAAATGATTCTAGTAGACACTGCAGCCTGGATTTTCCTTTTTGATCAAAGACGGGGTGGGAAGGAAGCAAAACTCGCCTATGAATTCTATCAGCATAACAAGGAACCTTTAGTAGTGACTGATTTAATCATTGAAGAAACGCATAAATGGCTGACGCATCATGCTTTTCCAAAAGAAAAAGCTCTTAAAATATTGGAAGAATTTATCGATCAAAATTTCGCTAAGATTATTTCTATTGAAAATTCAGACCGTGCGGCTGCCTTTCTTTTTTCTAAAAAATATCTCGACCAAGGTCTTTCTTACACGGATGCTATTACAGTTGCTGTCATGAAAAGACTAAAAATAAATGAAGTTTTTTCTTTTGACACTCATTTCGATTTGTTTCCCGGTGTTGTCAGGGTTCCTAATTGAGAGCTATCTCTTCTCAAGGGGCCAGTAGCTCAAAGGGTCTCGCTTTACGATTTCCTTTAGCTCATCCTGCGCCGCGCACGTAGTCGCGAGGCCTTAGGTCGCGGAGCCGTAGACGCGATAGGGAGTGCATCAAAAAAAACGCCATGGAGTGACCGGACTTATTTGCGCGACTGGTTATCGAAGTCTTAAATCTAGTCACCGTGGGCAGAGGGGGTGGAGCGGTAGCGCACACCCCTACTGTCTATTCTTCAATTCCTACTGAACAACAGCGATGTTGAAGTATTCTTTGACGATGAGGAGAACGCCTGTCGTCGCCATGTTGATCCCAATGAGGCAAACGAGCATTCCGCCAACGCGTTCTACGGCAACAAGGCCGCGAGCGCCAAGAATCTTTTTAACATAAGATCCGAGGAGGAGAATGATGAGCGATGGGATCCATGCGCAGAGGACCGCTCCTGCGACCATCATGGGCTTGGCGGTATTGTGGGCGTAGGTCATAACGGTGGTGATGGCTCCTGGGCCTGTGATCACGGGGATCGCAAGGGGGATGACCATTGGCTCTTGGGTGAGGTGTTCGGTCGTTTGCTCTCCAGATGGGAAAATCATCGTAAGCGAGATCAGGAAGAGGAGGATACCGCCGGCAATCGCGATGGTGGCGCGGGAGATGCCGAGTACTTTTAAGATCCAGTCTCCAAAGAAGGTAAAGAGGAGGAGGACGACGAGGGCGACAATGAGCTCTCGGGTGATGATTTTAAGCTGTCTCTTATGCTCAAAACGGGAAAGGAGAGCAAGGAAGAGAGGGATTTGGCCCGTTGCATTCAATACGAAAAAGATCGTGAAGGCAATGGTGGAAAAGCTGTCTGCTGAAATATTCATGGTGTGATCCAATTTTTATAAGATAGAGGCGATTGTAGCGTAGAGGGGCTTTTTTAGGAAAGGGACCTTTCCTTCTTTTGGCCGAGTATGGTATCTTTTTTGGATGAAAAAGTTCAAAGTCGTCACTCTCGGATGCCGCACAAACCAGTATGAGTCTCAAGGCTACGCCGATCAGCTTCGCGGTCTTGGCTTTACCCCGGCAGAAGAGGGGGAGGCTGCGGATGTCTGCATCGTCAATACGTGCACTGTGACCGAATCGGCAGATAGCTCGTCTAGGCACCAGATCCGCCAGCTCCTACGCGAAAATGCGGGGGCGAAGATCGCCGTGACCGGATGCATGGCCGAGAGCGCGCCAGAGGCGATTAGGTCGATTGGCGAGGGGATCCATCTTGTGCCAAATGGCAGGAAAGAGGATCTCGTGGCAGAGCTTTTTCCAGAAGAGGTACTTCCCGAATTTAAAATCGAAGCGTTTGACGGCCATACCAGAGCTTTTGTGAAGGTGCAGGATGGCTGCAATTCTTTTTGTACGTATTGCATCATTCCCTATGTCCGCGGCCGGTCTCGATCTCGCCAGGTGGGGGAGGTTGTGAGCGAGGTGGAGGGGCTGATTGCCAATGGCTACAAAGAGGTGGTCATCACAGGCATTAACGTCGGCGATTTCGATGGCGGTGGAAGACTGGCCGATCTAGTTCGCGCAGTGGACCGATTGCCGGGACTCGAGCGGCTCCGCATCTCGTCGATCGACCCCGATGAGGTAGATGAGGATTTGGCCGATGCTGTGTTGAATGGGAAGACGACGTGCCCGAGTATGCACATCGTTTTGCAGGCCGGCTCCAACATTGTCTTAAAGCGGATGAATCGCAAATATACTCGCCAAATCTTTTTGGAGACGGTGGAGAAAATGGTGCAAAAAAATCCCGATTTTACTGTGACAACGGACATCATCGTTGGATTTCCAGGAGAGACGGAAGCCGACTTTGCCGAAACGGTCGATGTGGTAAAGAAGGTTCAATTTGCAAAGATCCATTTGTTCCCGTACAGCCCGCGCAAAAAAACGCGCGCAGCGCTTTACCCAAATCAGGTCCCGCAAGAGATTCTTAAGCGGCGTAAACAGGAACTTTTACGGCTGGCAGAGCAAACAGCTTTTGGGCTTCGGGAAAAGTTTGTCGGTAGAACCATGAGTGTCCTTTTGGAAAATAGTGAGAAAGAGGGGACTTTGTCCGGCCATACCGCGAACTTTTTAAAAGTGTTTGTCGATGCAAAGGGGCTGAAGCCAAACGACCTTGTCAACTGCACTCTTTTAGAAAACACACCTGAAGGGTTACTTGCCAGATGCTAAAAATTACAGAAAAACTTCGTCCTTATTCTCACCAACCAGGAACAGTTTGTCTCGTTCCAAAAAGCGACAAGGTCGTCTGCGTCTATCCGACTCTTTTTACCATTGAAAAAGATTTTCCGATTCGCGTCACAGGGCCTATCCGCGAATTTACCGTTCAAATGGATTTAGAGCGCGACTGCCTTTGGATTTGGGGCATTGCCAAAGAGGGGCATTTTCGCCTGCAGCTCGCAATGGATGAGATGGGCCTTACGCTCTTTGTCGATCGCTGCCCTAAATCGGGGATTGAGATCGGAGATCATCACTTGCTGCGCAAAGAAAAAATCCTTCTTCAGAGCGGCGGCAAGGTTCATTTCTTGCGAAAAATGGAGCGCTTGTCGCTTGGTAACTGGAAAGCGCAAGACTGGGATCTTGTCCGTCGAAGAAATGATCCCCGTGAATGGGCTCCAGTTCTCTTTGCGCTCGGCCAAAAAGTTCCCTTCTCACAAGAGGCAAAAGGGGGCCCGCTTCATTTGCTTTGGAGTGAGCAGTTTTTTCATGCAGCCTTTTCCGGTATTTTAGTCCCTCATCTAAAAGACCCTCTTCATCAAGGCCTTTTCCCAGAAGATGGGAGCGGCAATCCAATCGCGCTTTTGACGCTGGCCTACCAAAAAATCCGAAGTTTTCTCATCCAAGGGGATCAAATCCTACCAGAGCTTCCTTCTGATTGGGACTGTGGGCGCGTTCTTGCTTTAGAGACGGAGTACGGCTCTTTAGATCTCGAGTGGACAAAGGGAATGATTCGGCAAATGGTTTTACACGCAAAGAAAAGCGGAGAAACGGCGTTTGAGTTTTCTAGCCAAGTGAAGTCATTTCGTTTCAATGGAACGCGCATTGAGAGAGGAACGCTTCTATCGATTGAAGAGGGAAAGAAATACCTTTTCGATCGTTTCCAGAAGTAGGGATTTAATATCTTAACCAGCCGAACTGATGTCCGTCTGTGTTAAAACCGTGATCAAAAGAGAAAAGTTCTCCTCCCTTCACGAGTTCTTCCAATACGAAATAAAGAAGATGATCGGCGATTTCATAGACTCTATCCTCACGGAAAGTATCGTAATCTGACCATATAGCTTTGTAGCGAGTTAATTCATTGTAATTGGGGTATTTTTTTAATATTTGAGCGGCTTTTTTGCAAATCTCACGACGGAAAAATATAGGGGCTCGAAGAGCTACGATTTCCGATTCTGAAAGTGCGTGACCTTTTAGATTGTTTGGACTGATCGATGCTTCTATGTTGCCAAGGAGTTCAAGGGAAATGCCGGCTGCAAGCTCCTCTGCATTCAGAGCGGGTTCTTTCAGAAAATCTGTTGGAAGATTCCGATTGCTAGGATCGAGTATTCTCTGATTGCCTTCATTTATTTTCATCAGCTGGTTTTTGATTGCATTTTTGATAGAGGTTCTTCGATCGCTATTTAATTCGAAAATTTCTGTTGCATTTTTGCTTGTTATTCCCTTCTTTAATAACCAGTCTCGATGGCAAATATACCCTTCTTGTAGATATTTCTTTCCCTCATAGGCTTTATTCTCGATTAGTCCTTTACTTACTGGCATTTGGAGCTTGAGAGCTTCTTCTTGAATCAGTTCTGCATGATAGGGGAAAATTCTGGCAAGGGTTGAAAAACCATCGCGATAACCATCGAGTCTGGGAGAATTTTGCATGTGCTCTAAGTCGATGAGTCCTATTTTCCCGACTCGTTTTCCGTCTTGTTCCTCAATGTATAGAGGCAGATTGTCATAGCGAACAGTATCGCCCACAATATTATTGATAGGGTGGTTTTGGTAGGATAGAAGATCGCTAAGATAAACTTTGGAAAATAGGCGGGTCATTTCACGAACGGCTTCATCAAAAAGATGAGGCTCTGCAATATAGATGCCCATATTGTGAAATCGATCTATGTTGATTGGCAGACGCGCTTCTACAAGAAAGTCTCCGCAAAGGACAGCTTTAGGGATGGTCAAATGGGAGCTATTTTGTGCGCTTAAGGTAGATCGAACGTCTTGCATTTGATGGAAACGGGTAATCGCATGCGCTCTCCCTGATTTTTTTAGTACGACCTCCGGCATGTCAATGGGTAAGTAGACTCGTGTTTTTCCGCCTTGTGCTCGCTCCATGTCAGTTTCCGGAGAAGCGGCTTTTTGAACCTGCTTGCTATAAGCGGAATAGGAAGGCGTTGATAAATAGCCTTTTCTCGCTAGGTGGCCTCTGAAACATTTTTGTATGGTTGTTGCTGCTTCTGAATAATAACCAATTGTTTTGTATTCAGTTTGTATTGACATTGATTATCCTTATTTTTTATATATTATAAACGTTTTTATGATTTTTATCAATTTGTATATATTGGAAAAGGCTTCCAAAAAATAACTTGTATCCGATACCCTCTGAGAGAATGGAAATCATGCTAGATCTTTCGCAAATTGCCGCTTCTCTTTTAGAGCACCGAGAACATAACCCTCACCATGTGTTGGGGTTACATCGAACGCCTCAGGGCCAAATCATCCGATTGTGGCGTCCTGGCGCAGAGCAGAGCTATCTCGAGGTGGAAGGGAAGATCGTCGAGGCGAAAAACGTCGACCCGAATGGCATTTTCGAATACCGCCCACTTACAGATATCACTCGGCGCGATTATCGGGTCTATCATACTGATGGAACGTTAGGTCATGATCCCTATTCGTTTTTGCCGCTTGTCGGCGATATGGATGCTTATCTTTTCAATGCGGGCTGCCACTATGAGCTCTATCGCATTCTCGGCGCAAATTTTAAGAGTGCAGATGGGGTGAGCGGCATCCATTTTGCCGTGTGGGCGCCGAATGCTAGCGGCGTTAGCTTGGTCGCCGATTTTAATCATTGGGATGGAAGAGCTTCTCCTATGCGCTCGATGGGCGCGTCTGGAATTTGGGAACTCTTTATCCCGGAGATGAAAGAGGGGACGAAGTATAAGTTTGAGGTTCGGAGTAAAGGCGGAAAGCTTCAGGTGAAGAGCGATCCATTTGCCTTTTATGCAGAAGAACGACCGAAGACAGCGTCTATCGTGTTCAATACCGAGCAGCATGTGTGGCAAGATGCGGCCTGGATGGAAAAGAGGAAAGGCTTAGATCTAAATCGGCCGATCAATGTCTATGAAATGCATTTGGGATCTTGGCGCAGCTATGGAACGGAGTTTCCTAATTTTAGACAGGTGGCTGTCGATCTGGCCAAATATTGCCTGGAGATGGCTTTTACTCACGTCGAATTATTGCCTATCATGGAGCATCCTCTCGATGAGTCGTGGGGCTATCAGGTCAGCGGCTTTTACGCCGTGAGCTCTCGTTATGGAACGCCGGAAGATTTTCAATTTTTTGTCGATCACATGCACCAAAACGGCATCGGGGTGATTTTAGATTGGGTACCGGCTCATTTTCCGATGGATGAATTTTCATTGAACCGATTTGATGGCACAGCGCTTTTTGAACATGAGGATCCGAAAAAAGGGTACCATCCTCATTGGCACACGGCGATTTTTAATTTTGGGCGGAAGGAAGTGACGAATTTTCTTCTCGCAAGCGCCCTTTTCTGGTTTGACCGGATGCATGTCGATGGACTTCGCGTCGATGCTGTGGCGTCGATGCTCTATCTCGATTATGGACGAAAAGCAGGGGAGTGGATCCCCAATCAATATGGAAGCAATTTCAATCTCGAAGCTATCGAATTTATCAAGCATCTCAATTCGATTGTCCATCAGCGTTTTCCAGGCGTGCTCATGATCGCTGAGGAATCGTCGGCTTTTACCGGCGTCTCTCATCCGATCGAACAGGGCGGCCTTGGCTTTGATCTCAAGTGGAATATGGGATGGATGAACGATACGCTTCGCTATGCGTCAAAAGACCCCATCTATCGCAAGTTCCACCAAAACGACCTTACCTTTAGCTTGCTCTATGCCTTTTCTGAGCGGTTTTTCTTGGTTCTTTCCCATGATGAAGTGGTCCACATGAAGGGAAGTCTCATGACCAAGATGCCAGGGCCTGACTGGCAAAAATTTGCGAACTTACGGCTTCTCTATAGCTACATGATCGGCCATCCCGGCAAAAAGCTCTTCTTTATGGGCGCTGAAGTGGGGCAGTGGAGCGAGTGGGACTGTAAAGGGGAGATCGCTTGGTATCTTTTGCAATATCCACTCCATTTTGGCCTTCGCGAATTGATCAAAGATTTAGGTCATTTCTACCAAAAAGAGAGCGCTCTTTGGCAGAATGATTTTGATTGGAGAGGGTTTGAGTGGATCGATTTTGCAGATGCTGATCACTGCGTATTTTCTTACCTTCGAAAAGGAGAGGGGAAATATTTGGCGATTGTCCATCATTTCACGCCGGAATATCGAGAGGGGTATCGCATCTCTTTAAAAAATGCGAAAAACGTTCGCGAAGTGTTCAATACAGATAGCGAAAAATATGGGGGCTCAAATCGGCTCAACACTTCTGTGTTTGTCGATATTGAAGGCTTTACGATAAACTTAAGCCCGCTTGCCACGATGATTTTTGAAGTTGAGTATGCTTAAATCCCACAAAGAATATAGCGCCCTTGTCGAAGAGATGATCGGCCACGACAGGCGATATTACGACGAGGCAATGCCGACGATCTCCGATCAAGAATACGATCGGAAGATGAAGCAGCTCATCGCCTATGAAAAAGCGCATCCCGAAGAGATAGATCCCAATTCCCCAGCACAAAGAGTCGCAGAAAGTCCAACAGAGGGCTTTGTCCAAAAAAACCATCTCGTGCCGATGTATTCGTTGCCCAACACCTATTCAGAAGAAGAGGTGGGCGATTTTGTAAAACGGGTCCATAAGCTACTCGAAAAAAAAGAGGTCGCTTTTTGCTGCGAACTCAAGATGGACGGCACGGCGATCTCTCTTCGCTATGAAGAAGGGAAGCTCGTCCAAGCATTGACGCGCGGCAATGGCAAAGAAGGGGATGATGTTACGGCCAATATCAAAACGATCCACTCCATTCCGCTAAAACTCTCTGGCAAAGTCCCGAAAGTGATGGAAGTGAGGGGAGAGGTCTATTTGAGTTTAGCCACCTTTCGCAGCATCAATGCTGCTCGAGAAGAAGAGGGGCTTGAGCTCTTTGCCAACCCGCGCAATGCCGCAGCCGGCTCATTAAAGCTCCTCGATCCTCGCGAGGTCGCTAAGCGAAAGCTCAATATCGTCACCTATGGAATTGCGGAGGGAGAAGCGACGGTTAAAACGCAGTATGAAGTGCATGCATTTTTAAAAGCGGCGGGACTCCCAACCGCTTCGCCCAAGCATTTGGCCGTTGTCCATGATCTTGTAGGCATTATGCGCTTTGCGGAAAAAATCCATCAAGAGCGAGAAGACTTACCCTTTGAAATCGATGGCATGGTGGTCAAAGTCGATGAGCTCAAGGCTCACGAGCAATTGGGACATACGGGAAAAGTCCCCCGTTTTGCCATCGCTTACAAGTTTGCTCCCTTGCAAGCGCATACTGTCATCGAGGAGATCACGGTCCAAGTGGGAAGGACTGGCGTTTTGACCCCCGTTGCCGAATTAAAACCGGTGTTTCTCGCCGGCAGTACGATCGCTCGGGCGACGTTGCACAATCGAGAGGAAATCGCCCGTAAAGACATTCGGATCAAAGATACCGTCATCATCGAAAAAGGGGGGGACGTCATCCCCAAAGTGGTCGAAGTCGATCTGAAAAAAAGGCCCGATGGCTCTAAGCCTTGGCATATGCCCAAACACTGCCCTGTTTGCAATGCAGCGGTCGTCCATCTAGAAGGGGAGGTGGCTGTTCGCTGTCCCAATGCAAAGTGTGGGGCGCAAAGAGTGCGCCGGATCATTTATTTTGCCTCCAAACACGCGATGGATATCGAACACATGGGGGAAAAAGTCGTTGAACAACTCGTTGAAAAGGGACTTGTCTCTCGCATTTCTGACATCTATCTTCTCGATGAGAAAAAACTGGCCCATCTCGAAGGGTTTAAAGAGAAATCGATCCACAATCTCTTGAGTAGCATCGAGACGTCAAGAAAATGTCCACTCTCTCGGTTTTTGATGGGGCTTGGGATCAAATACGTCGGCACTGAAACGGCAGAACTTTTGGCCGAGCATGCAAAAAATCTCGACGAGCTGCTCCACATGAGGGCGGAAGATCTGACCAAGATCGATGGGATCGGGGAGAAAACAGCCGTAGCGATTGCCGAATTTTTCAAAGACGAAGACAATCGAGAGGAGATCAAACTCCTCTTAAAACATGGCGTTCATCCGCAAGAGAGCGCAAAAAAGAAAATCAGCGGGCATACGTTTGAGGGAAAGGTATTTGTCCTCACTGGAACGCTTGCCTCTTTTTCGCGGGACGAAGCGGCCGAGGCGATCAAAGAGCGCGGCGGGAAAGTATCCGGCTCTGTCAGCAAAAATACCGATTATGTTCTTGTCGGCGATGAGCCCGGCTCTAAATACGAGAAAGCTAAGGAGCTAAAGATAGCAGTTCTCGATGAGGAGCAATTTCGGAAGATGTTGTAACTTCGTAATACGTTTATAATCAATAAGTTACTATTTTATTTCTGGTTGCAACCTGGAAACATGTTGAATTTTTCTGTTTTTTCCGACATATTATTGCGATATGTTGATTTACACGACATAGGGTCAAAATGTGTCGGCTTTTTTAGGAAAATTCAGTCTATGAAAAATTTTAATCCAGAGACCCCTTTTAATGAGTTGCCGCCCCTTCCTCCGCTTATCGATATTGAGACGCCTCTTGTTCTAAAGGCTTGTATTGCTGCGCACAAGGAGTTGGCTCAGCTAAAAGTGGCTGAACGGCTTATCCCCAATCAGACTGTATTGATTAATAGCATACCTTTGTTGGAATCACAAGCAAGCTCTGCCATTGAAAACATAGTCACTACAACAGATGAGCTTTTTGAGCATGCCGAAGGGGATGGGGGAGCGATAAATTCTGCGACTAAAGAAACTCTTCGCTACCGACAAGCTCTTTATCAAGGATATCAAGCGCTAAAAACTCGTCCCTTAAGTATTGCAATGATTTGTGATATTTGTACGACAATACGAGAAATTGAAACGGAAGTACGAAATCTGCCTGGTACAGCCCTAATCAATGATGTGACTCGTAAAAAAATCTATACTCCACCGGAAGGCGTACAATTATTGCGTCAACTTTTAACAAATTGGCAGGAGTATCTGCATCAGGAAGATGATATCGATCCTTTGATTAAGCTAGCGATTCAACATTATCAATTTGAAGCTATCCACCCATTCCCCGATGGAAATGGAAGAACGGGAAGAATTATCAATTTATTGTATTTAATTGAAAAAGGTCTTCTTGAGACGCCTATACTTTATTTAAGCGGATATATTATTGATCATAAAAATCAATATTATAGTAAATTACTGAAAGTAACCACTGATCAACTTTGGATAGATTGGGTTCTGTATTTTTTGGCAGCCATTAAAGAAACTGCAAAATGGACAACGGAAAAAATTTTTGCCATTGATCGTTTGATAAAGAGTTCTCGCGATTTTATTAAATCAAAGGCATCTAATATTTATAATAAAGAGCTTGTTGAGTTGCTTTTTACGCAACCGTACATAAGGATTGCCGATTTAGTTAAGACGAATCTCATGGGGCGCGATACTGCTTCTAAACATCTCCAAATTTTGTGTGAAATTGGATTTTTAAAAGAGATGAAAAGAGGGAGGGACAAATTGTTTATTAATCATCGATTCCTCGATCTTCTTAAACAAAAATAAATCTATCCTACGGTCAAGAGATTATGAGACTCGACAGTCTCTCCGATCAGGGTCTGATGGGTGTAGCTATGGATCTTGACTTGTTGCAGCGTACCGATCAGGGAGGCATCGCCTGGGAAGAGCGCTTTTTTCCAGCAGCGGGTGCGGCCTTTGAGCTGCCCGCCATCGCGATTAAACCCTTCTACTAAGACTTCTACTGTTTGGCCGAGCATCTGTAGCCGTTCTTCATTGCCGATCTCTGTCTGTAGATCGATGAGCTTTTGGAGCCTTTCTTGTTTGACTTCTTCCGGGATGTCATCTTTCCAGCGCATGGCGGGGGTGCCTTTGCGGGGACTATAGGCAAAGAGAAAGGCGACGGAAAAGCGAAGTTCTTTTAAGGCGTCGTAGGTCTCTTGAAATTCAGCATCGGTTTCTGTCGGAAATCCGACGATGATGTCGGTGCCGAGCGAGACGTTGGGGACCGTTTGTCGAAGAAGCGCCACTTTTTCAAAATATTGTTCCTTCGTATAAATGCGGTGCATCTTTTTGAGGATGCGAGAAGAGCCTGCCTGGATGGGGAAGTGGACAAATTCGCAAAGGGAAGGAAGGTCTCGGATCGCCTGCATAAGTTCTAAGGTGATATCGATCGGGTGGGAGGTCATAAAGCGGATCCTCTCCATACCGGGGATGGCGTCGAGCTTGGATAGAAGATCGTGAAAGAGGCAATTCCACTCGGGCTTGTCTTTGCCGTAGCTATTGACATTCTGGCCGAGGAGAGTAATTTCTTTATAGCCTTGGTCGACGAGCATTTTGCACTCTTCGAGGATACTCATCGCGGGGCGGGACACCTCGCTTCCGCGGGTATAGGGGACAACGCAGTAGGTGCAAAACTTATCGCAGCCGCGGATGATCGAGACGTGGGCCTTGATTTTGCTATCTCTTTTGGCCAGGAGATAGTCGAGATTTTCTTCAAATCGGTCGTCGGTCTTATATACTTGGCGGTTTGTGTAGAGAACCTCGTCGAGAACGGTGCCAAGATCGGTGATGTTATTGGTGCCCACGACAAAATCTAGGTGGGGGAACTTGCGGAAAAGGGACTCCCGCTTGGCCATGGCCATGCAGCCGGTTACGCCAATGATAGCATTTTTTTTACCCGCCCGGCCGATTTGACCGAGTTTTCCCATCACCTTGCGCTCGGCAAGGTCCCGGATCGAGCAGGTATTGAAGATCAAGACGTCGGCGGTCTCTTCATCGAGAGAGGGGAGAAGGCCCCGTTTCTGGAGCTGGCCAGCCATGATTTCGGTGTCTAGCTCGTTCATCTGGCATCCGTAAGTGCGGATGAAATAGGTCTTTAGGTCTGGCATATGGGAAAAAAGAGTACCATAAACGAGGATCTTCTCGCAATAGTTCAAAAGATCTTGGCAGAAAATAGGGACAAAAGTTATGCTGATGGTTCACTTTTTTTAGAAAGGTTAGCACGAATGAATCACAACCAGAATACCCCCCAGTTGACTAAGCAACAGGCTATTTCGTCTCGCAAATGGTACCTCTTTGACGCCTCTGGAAAGACCCTCGGCCGCTTTGCAGCAGAAGTTGCAAAAGTGCTTCGCGGCAAACACCGCCCAGATTTTACTCCTTATGTCGATTGTGGCGATGGCGTCGTCATCATCAACGCAGAGAAAATCAAGGTTACCGGGATGAAAAGAGCGCGTAAGATCTACCGCAGCTATACCGGTTTTGTCGGTGGCCTTCGCGAAATTCCTTACTCGACAATGATCGACCGTAAGCCAGAATACGTTCTCGAGCACGCCATTAAAGGGATGATGCCGAAGACCCGCCTTGGCGGCCAACAAGTGAAAAAGCTTCGCGTCTACAAAGGCAGCGAGCACGATATGACAGCGCAAAACCCAATCAACGTAAATCTTTAAAGGAATCATCATGTTGAACGAAACGATCGGAATTGGCCGAAGAAAGACAGCAGTCTCGTCAGTCCGCCTCCGTAAAGGCACAGGCATCGTCGATGTCAATGGCCGTACATTTCAAGAGCATTTTCCTCTCGAACTTCAGCGTGAAGCGATCCTCGCGCCGCTCAAAAAGTTCGATAGTCCAGAGAGATATGACATGATTATCCGCGTTAAAGGCGGCGGTCTCGAGGCGCAAGCCATCGCAACCCGTCTTGGCATCTCCCGTGCGCTCGTCAGCGACAATGAAGCGCTCCGCGGCGAATTAAAGCAACTCGGTTACCTCACCCGTGACCCTCGTAAAAAAGAACGGAAGAAATACGGCCAAAAAGGCGCTCGTAAGCGCTTCCAGTTCTCTAAGCGATAAAAATTTTCCTCCTTGTTTTTGTGTGGGCTCTTTGGACATCCAAAGAGCCTTTTTTTTATTGAGGGAGGGGGAAGCCTTCTGCAATCTCATCTGCATCTCGAGTCGATTCGAGGAGGGCATGAAAAGGAGCTCCACCAACAGAAAGCATGGGGAAGTCAGATGGAGATAGAAAAGGTTCTCCATGTATTATAGCTCCATTTTCGTCCCGCGCTATGCGATTATTTTCATCTACTATAGCGAAACCTGTGATCCCTACAGGCGTAAGTATTGCGTTTAGCATATTTAAGCCAAATAGCCCGCTTAAAGCTACCGAAGAGAATAACGAACGCCAATGCTTTTCTTGGGTAAAGAAAAGGAATGACACCATAGATGCCGCAGTAGCAAGGGCCATGCTGGCTACCATGCATTGCCACAGGCCTGTAATGGATCCGGCTAAAGCTAGAGCGTCGATCATTGTCCATAATAGATGGATAGAGCCTTGTCGCCATTGCCCTTCGCTATAAAAACGGATGCTTTCCCAGAGCTGCATCCCGAGATCGACTCCGATCGAAGCAGTCATCAGTATAGGCAGGCTAGCGCTGAGCGCAATTATGCCTAGAGCTATAGCTGCCACTCTACCGATTTTGGCAAGCGCTCTCTCGGTTCCAGGTTCTTCTTGGCATGTCGTAGCAGATAGAAGGGCAATGCCTCGCAACGCGATCGATCCAGCGAGTCTAAGAGGAGGGATCAGCGATAGGCCTGCACTTATAACGGTCATTCCCAATAAAATAGTCGAGAATGTTGAAACGACTCGATCTGGACAGATCTTCGTCTCTGTGTCTCTGCCGACATAGGAGTAAATGAGGTTACTTAAGTCCAAGGGCAAATCGTTTAGCTGATTGAATTCTTCGTTTTTTTGTCCAATGAGATACCCTAACTCTCCGAGATCTCCTTTTCCGTCTTGAGATTCTTGTAAACAGGTCTCTTCTTGATCGGTTAATTTTTCATTCTCACCTAGCTGGGCACCTTTTCTCAATAGGAGGGTCGCTATCCCCTTCTCACCGCGCTTGCAGGCCATTTTAAGAGGACTAATGCCGCCATCCGTTGTTTCTTTCCTTATTCTATCGGCGTATCTTTGGGTAGTTAGTTGATTGGGATTAGCTCCTAAATCAAGCAAGGCTTTTGCGGCTGAAAACTGATTGTTATAAACAGCTGAAAAAAGAGGGGTCCATCCAGCGTAGTTTGAGTAATTGAGGTCCATTGGTTTTTGTTCGTAAAGATGCTGGATAAGTGGTAAATTTCCTTGATAGGCGGAAGCTCCTAGGGGTGTCCAACCTTTATATCCTTGATCCCAAACAGGCATCTCTCTTGGAGGATAACATGTTCGCTGTTCTTCAAATTCTTTAATGGTCATCGTTGGATTGATGAGTGGAATTAGATGGCGTCCGTTATATACGGGATTCATTATTTTTTCCTGTTTTTAAACGTTAATTATAACTAATTGTTTGTAATATGTAAATAATAAAGATTGTTATATATGTTGTTAGGAATTTGTTCTTGAATCGTGTTGTATATAAATATTTTTTTTGATATCCAAAGCTTATGGTCCCACAAGAAGGCAAAACCGTTTCAGCTTCGGCGATTATCGATCAGGTGGTTGAGATCTTTCCCGACGATCTCAATGCGCATGGCACCCTCTTTGGTGGGCGGGTCTTATTTTTGATGGACACCCTGGCGTCCATCGTTGCCAAGCGGCACTGTGGGCATGTTTCGGTCACATTGGGGATCGATTCGGTCCATTTTCTCAAACCTGCCAGAAGGGGCGATGTCCTTGTTTTTATGGCTTCTGTGAACAGAACCTGGCGCACATCGATGGAAGTGGGGGTCAGGGTAGAGGCGGAAGATTTCCGGACCTTAGAGCATAAGCACATCATTTCCGGGTATTTTACCTTTGTGGCTGTCGACGATGAGCACAAACCCATCGAAGTGATTCCGGTTATTCCAGAAACTCCGATTCAAATAAAGCGGCACGAAGAAGCGCAAGATCGAAGGCGCTATCGCTTAAATTTCGCAGGGCGTAAAAGCCGTTCTTAACCTCTGTCATTTAAATCGAAAATCGGTCAAAATAATCAAAAAAAATATACATGCGAATGTTTGTTTTGCGTTGCTTGAGTGCAGTTGCCCTCTTCTTGTTTGCAGGTTCTCCATTTGCTTTAGAAACCCCGATTGCTCGGTATCTGATGCCTATTCAGATTTCAAAAAACGGGTCTGGACTGGAGGGGATTGATTGCATTTATGTGATCAATCTCGACACAAGACCTAAAAAATGGAAGAAAATGAGCAAAATATTGCAGAAACATGAGCTGCATGGGAATCGCGTCAGCGCAATCAATGGTTGGAACCTTTCCACAAAAATTCAGGCAGAACTTGCCGGCCCTTATCCTATCCGCTTAAGGGGTGGAGCAATAGGGTGCCTTTTAAGTCATCTTTCAGTCATTCAAGATGCGTACCATCGAGGGTTTGAGCGTATTTGGGTGATGGAAGATGATGTGAAATTAATTGGGGAAAAAAGCCAAATTTCCAACCTAGTTGAGAATCTCTCTAACATAGATCCTGACTGGGATCTATTTTATACAGACGATAATTCAAAAAATAGGGAAGGCTACCCTTTAGAATCTATCCACGGCGATTTTCGCCCTGATGGTAAATATGACCCAATAGAACAGTATTTAAAGCGCACAAAAGTGAGCGAAAATCTATTGCGTATTCGGCAACGCTTTGGAATGTATTCAGTGATCATTTCTCGGAAGGGAATGAAAAAGATTCTCGACTACTTTACCCATACCTATCTTTGGTCTTCATTAGATATCGATATTCATTATATTCCCCATTTAAATGAATATGCAACGACTACGGATTTAGTGACTATTAATCATAAGGTTTGTATTTCAGATACTGAAAATCGCATGAGTTTATATAATTCTTTTATTTCGTTTTTTCAGTCGAAAATCAGCGGATTTTCGATCAAACGTTTTATCGATAAATGGGAGAATTATAAGGAAAAAACGGTTTGCAAAAGCAAGTCTTTGCCGGGATGGTGTTCTCGAGAAAAAGCATTTTTGATCATGGATATTATTCAGAAGGAGAGGTGTCAAGAGGTCGTTGAGATCGGTGTTTTCGGCGGAGCTTCTCTTTTCCCAATGCTAAAGGCTGTTCAATACTTAAGGCATGGCACTGTCTATGGAATCGATCCTTGGAATCAAGAGGAGGCAACGCAAGGGTTTCCCAGCTCAGACTCTAATTACGCGTGGTGGAGCCAGTGCGATTTTTCCTCGATCTATGAGGGATTTTGCCGGTTGATTCAAGAAAATGATTTTGGCCATTGTTGTAAAATTTTTCGGCAACCCGCTCAAATTGCGGTTTTGCAATTTGCAGACCAGACGATCGATTTTATTCATTTTGATGGAAATCACAGTGAGAAGTGTGCCTTTGAAGATGTCGTTTCCTTTTTTCCAAAAGTGAAAGATGGGGGGTACATTCTGCTCAATAATCCGACTTGGTTGACGAAGAGAAAACCTCTTGTGTTTCTTTTAGAAAGGGCAGAACTTATCTCTGAGTTCACCCCATCGGCCCCTTACTTTCTCTTTAAAAAAGATATCCAGCGTGAAAAAAATGCACAGTCATTATTTGAGTAAATTCATCGTGTGTCTTGCGTTTTTTGGATGCAGTATCGCCTCCTCTTCGGAGGATGCTATGTATTGGTGGACGCCGGAAAACTCTTCTGCAATTAATTTTGGCGACTATCTTACAAAAATCATCGTGGAGAGAATTATTCAACGTTCGGTGCAGTTTAAATCGCTCGCTGAAGCGGGGTCCAATTGCTTTGCGGGCGGATCGATTATCCATTTAGCGAAAAACGGGTTTATTATCTGGGGAGCGGGATTTCGAGAAAGTCCTCTTGAAGAATTTAGATACTCTCATCTCGATGTGCGCGCTGTTCGAGGGCCAAGATCTAGGGAATATCTATTGAAAATGGGCATTGATTGTCCAAAAGTGTATGGAGATCCAGCACTCCTCCTCCCAAAGTTATTTCCAGAATTTAAAAAAGAAACACCCCTCTATGATTACATCATTATTCCGAACATTGGGGAAATGGACTGTTTTACCTCTTATAAAAATGTGGTGCTCCCGACGCTTCCTTGGGATGAGGTGATTAAAAAAATTTTACAAAGCCGCTTGGTGATCTCGAGCTCCTTACATGGGATCATTGTAGCAGAGGCATTTGGCGTTCCGGCCAGACTGCTTAAAATGACATGGAGAGAACCTCTTCTAAAATATATCGACTATTTTGAGTCTACCGGCAGGGCTCATTTCAAATATGCAACTTCTGTGCAAGAAGCGCTGAAGATGGGCGGAGAGCAGCCAGGCTCTATCGATAGCGATGCACTGCTCAAAAGCTTTCCGTGGGATTATTTCAAGTAGTTATTGTCTAGGGCAAAGGGTAATCTGGCTAGATTCTTCATAGGGAAAACGGCGTGCGGTTTTTTTGTAGTTGGGATCGATGCCGATGCACTGGATTGGCTCTAAGAATACATCCGTTATTTGGGAAAGAGAGGGCATTGGAATCGATCGCTTAAACATCCGTTGAAAGGTGTCTTCTGTCAATAACATATCCCAGAGTAAATGGACTCTTGGCTCAGCCTCATTCATGTTGATTCCATCATGAATGCACCCATTGTGGAAAAAATAAATGGTGCCTGGATCGAAATGGTAGACGTTTCCCTCCATCAGCATGGAGGCCTGTTCATTGGTGCGAATCGGAAGGTGAAATCTCAATTTTAAGGCGGGCTTGCCGGAGACTTGATTCGGAATGCAGATGTCTTCTTGATGCTGCGTAAAGCGAGATTTTGCATGGAGAATGTTGATTCTGAAATTTGTGCAGTCTGGAAATAGAGCGATGAATTTTGCCAAATATGGGTACCGAAGCCCATGGGCAAACCGTTTGTTCTTCGTAGAGAGATTGTGATCGGTGCTATAGTCGTCTAAACGGCCAGAAACGTTCAGTAAGGAATATTGGCTAATGACACCTTCTGGTTTAGACCAATTAGAATTGTGATTTTTATCCGTTGCATAAGAGGGGTGATTGGCAGAAATCAGTTGCAAGACGTCTCTGGAAATGTGTTCAAAAAAATCGGGTTCCACGTCAAATAGTTTTAAAATCGTCAGCTCTGGATTGATTTGATAATTGGCGTCTACGATTTTTTGGATCAGCTCTTTGGGATCGTCAAATCCCCAGACAGTTTGCAATACAAGTAGGCTAATGAAGAGTGCTTTTTTCATGATAAAATTGGGTTTAAATATTTCTTTTTTAGATATTTGCAGTAGAAGCTTTCGGAGATGGGTTTGCCGGTGATCCGTTTGGCAAATTCATCGTAATTGTAGGTGCGTCCCCATTGATGGATGTTCTTTTTGAGCCACTCTCGAATGAAGGCGAGATCGCCCGATTCTACTTTTTGTTCCCAATCGGGGTGCTCTTTGGCAAAGGTAGAAAAGAGCTGAGCGGCGAGGATATTGCCGAGGGCATAGGTAGGAAAGTAACCAAAATCGCCAAGCGACCAATGGATGTCTTGCAGGCAGCCTTGGGCGTCACTGGGGGGCTTGATGCCGAAGAGTTCTTTAAACTTTGCATTCCAGGCTTCTGGAAGATCTGCAACGGCGAGCGAGCCGGCAATGAGCTGTTTTTCAATTTCAAAGCGCAAGATGATGTGGAGGCAATAGGTGACTTCATCGGCCTCTACGCGGATAAAAGAAGGGGTGACAAGGTGAATGGCGCGGTAGAATTTGTCGAGAGAAACACCTTTTAAGTGGGAGGGGAGGATTTTTTGGAGTTGGGGATAAAAATGTTTCCAGAAGGGGAAGCTTCTCCCAATGATCGTTTCCCACCAGCGCGATTGGCTTTCATGGATGCTGAGCGATGCAGATTCGCACACGGCAGTTCCCCAATATTCGGACTGGAGGCCTAATTCATACATGGAATGGCCTTCTTCATGGAGAATAGAAAAGATATTGCTCATGAAGGAATGGGGCAAATAGCGGGTTGTAATGCGGCTATCTTTTGGATTGAGCGCGATCGAAAAAGGGTGGGAAGAGAGATCTAGCCGCGTATATTCCGGATCGACCGGCATGGCTGATGTCAGCCAATGGGAGATTTCTTTTTGCTTTTCATTGCTGATGCGCCGATGCAAAAAGCGGACGTCGGGTTTTTTCTCTTCTCTGATTTTTTTTAAGAGTCCTTTTAATTCTCCTTGAAGGCCATTGAAAATCTTAGAACACCTAGCGGAGGTCATGCATGGTTCATGGGATTCTAAAAGAGCGTCGTAGGGGTGGTCAGTAAACCCTAAGATCGTGGCTTTTTCTCGGTTCATTTGGACGATTCTCTGCAAGAAAGGAGCAAAGAGCTTAAAGTTATTCTCTTTTTTGGCCAGTGCCCAAACTTGACTGGCTTCCGATGTCAGTTGCGAAAAGGCTTTGACAAAGGAGGAGGGGAGTTTGTTTGCTCTGCAGTAGTCTTTTTGCCACTCTCGCACAGCGATCTGCTGCAGTTTTGAGAGGCCCTTGATCTTGATTTTTCCGGTTTTGAGACTCACTAGTTTTTCAAGCGCGGCTTTATACGACTTTGAGGTCTTTTCTTCGTGGGCAAGCTGGGAAAGAAGCGCGATTTGCTCGCCTCTCATCGTCAAACCGCCTGAGGGCATGTGGGTCTCTTGATCCCAATGCAAAAGCGATAAGACCGATTGATAAATATGAATGACTTTTGATTTTTCTAGGAGCTGATCGTAAGGGGTCATGAGAACGAACTATATAATTTTTTTCTATAATTTTGCAAAGCGTTTGCATGAAAAAAAAGCGATTAGCAGAGGCAGAGTCCAGATCGCAAGGGCTGGCGGAAAAACTTTATTTTCTCCGAGGATGAGAAAGCTATCGAGTAGCGTCAAAGAGGCGATGAGTCCAAAAAGGCTGAGTGAAACAATGAGAAGAGTGGGTCGCTGGCGGGAAAACGCAAAGGTAAATGGCGCAGCGGCTAAAAGAACAAGGAGAGGAAGCAGGGGAAGAGCGAGCTTATGGTGAAGATGGGTTTTGACTCCGGCACCCCCAAGTCTCGCTTCGAGAAAAAGAGCCGAAATAGGTCTACTTTCAAAGGGGATAAATGGCTTTGGCGCAGTGGTTGGGGCAAGCGGCATCTCTTTGAATATTTTTTCCTCAAAGCTCTCTTGTTTTTGCAGAAGAGTTTCTCGGACGAGATGATCTGCAAAATAGCCGATGGGAGGAAAGCTCGCAAAGAAGAGCTTTTTTATGTGCCAAAAATCCCCTTCAGAGCGAATCCAGAAGACGTCGAAAAACTCTTTTTTTTGCGGATCGAAGCTTTGGTAGACAAGCTCTGATTGATCTTCGAGAACAAGGGTTTGAAAATGGTCTCCAGATCGATTTTTTTTCCCCGATTTGGAATGAGAGGCTTTGAACTCATCTGCTGCAACGATCGCATTCCCGACGAAATATTCATGATTGATCCATCCAAAGAGGGAGAGGAGAGAGGCGAAAAAGAAGAGGGGAAGAAGGAGTTTTTTTCGAGAAAGGCCAGCCATCTGCAAAGCGACGAGCTCAAAGTGAGAGGCGAGATGAAAAAGCACTTTGTACATGGAAAGAAGAAAGGTTAGTGGCAGAAAAAGATCGAGATGCTGAGCGAAATACTGGAGATAATAGACGATGAAATCAAGCGCGCCCGCTTTGGGGCCGCTTGTAAGAAAGCGGACGCCATGGATCGAAAAATCGATGAGGACATAGACGATAAAAAGGCAGAGAAGAAAGAACGTAAAGGTGAATGAGAATTGCCGAAGAAGATATTTCTGCCAGATTTTCATGAGGAGCCCCTAGAAAAACGGAAGAGGCGGACAGTAGATGCTAACATTGCGATGAGATGAGGCAACGGCAAAATAATGGAGGCCAAAAGAAGGTCTTTTTTAAAGCTTTTGCCCAAAAGGTAGCTTGCCAAAATCGAGAGTGTCAAAAAAAGCGCGTAAAAAAGGGCTCTTTTTTTGGGAGAGCGTCCTTGTTCGATGCCAAAGGCGCACCCGAGAAAGGTGAAGGTAAAAACCGAACAAGAAAGGGAAGCTCTTCGGAGGATTTCGACGAAGGTAGCGTTGTATTTTGTACGAGGAGTTGCTGTTTGTAGACGATGGCGCAGCATTCGAAGGTTTAAAGAGGCGTCGTCGATGCGAGGGCGATTTTTTTTGAGCGCAAGGGAGAGAAAAGGGGCCTCTGTCGAGAGAAAACCTTGGTTCTCGATGATGAGCGGATCGAAATTAGAATCATTGGAGCGAAGAGATGAGACAATGGCTACATCTTGTCCTAAGAGCTCTTCTCCTCGAACTTTCAATTTTCTAGCGCTGACTAAATTGAGCCGCTCATTGCTTTCGTTATAGGTGATGAGGAGAAAATTGCGGGTGGAGTTCCCATGTTCATGCGTCTTGATCCGAAGATAGGCGTTTTTGATTTTGATCAGGCTTTGTCTTTGCAAGAGAAGGAGAGGATTGTCAGACGTTTCTCGATAGAGAATCTGTTTTGATTCGCGTCGACAAAAAGGGGCCACTTCTGCGGAGATATAAAAGTTCAATAGGGCGAGGAAGGCGGCAAAGAGAAGAAGGGGAGTGAAAATATTTTTGAAACTAAACCCCAATGCTCGAAAAGCGGTCAGTTCGTGGGTGCGGCTCAAAGTGAGAAATAGCAAAATGGAGGCGATCAAGGCTGAAAGGGGGATTGCGATCGGCAAAATGAAGGGAATCTGGTAAACTGCATAGAGTCCAGTTTTTCCCCAATCAGAACTCAAGGCGGCAAAGCGGGCGATCTCCTTAAAGCGAGAGACCATGAGAACGGAGACAAAGGTTCCTACAGAAAGCAGGAAAATCTTCAAGTACGCCGAAATTGTGTAGCGCCAGAGAATAGGGATCATAAGAAAAGAGAGCATAGTGAATCCATCGATTCGAGTGAAGAAATTTATCGAGAAAGAGTGGGACCGGAAAAGTCCGCTATTATTGGGCTATTCAGGCGGCCCCGATTCGAAGGCATTGCTCTATTCTCTTCTGCAAACAGAAGCAGCGAAGGTTATTCATTTGGCCCATGTCGATCACGGCTGGCGCGAAGAGAGCGCATCGGAAGCATCGGCGCTGGCCGAAGAGGCTGCGGCTCTAAATTTGCCTTTTCATACGACCCGTCTAGAGAAAACGGCGTCGAAAAATATAGAAGAGGAAGGAAGGCTTGCCAGGCTTTCCTTTTTTCGCTCTCTTTTTGATGAGATCCCTTTCCAGGCACTCCTTCTTGCGCACCATGCCGATGATTTGGCAGAGACGGCGTTAAAACGGCTTTTAGAAGGGGCTCACTTGCAAAATCTCGGCGGGATGTCGAAGATAAGTGCGATAATGGGCATGACTGTTTGGCGTCCCTTTTTAGCCGTTCAAAAAAAGGAAATTTTAGAACAGGGTCTTTTGGGTTTTGATGATCCAACCAACCGCGATCCAAAATTTTTAAGAAGCCGTCTTAGATACACCATTCTTCCCATGCTCTCTCATGCATTTGGGAAGGAGATTTCCTCTAACCTGGCCCTTTTTTCAGAAAGAGCCTTTGAATTGAAAGAGTATTTGGATCGGAAAATCGCCTCCGTTGAAGTTTTGGAAGGTCCTAGAGGTTTGTCCGCGCATCTTGGCCCATTAGAGAGGATGGAGGCTCGCCACTTCCTCTTAAAGTGGCAGCCCGTCTCGAGGGCGATTTTAGAGTCTGTATTGGACAACATCCAAGGGGTTAATCTTCGCTTTGGCCCTTTCCTCGTCGATCGCGGGTGGGTGTTTTTTATTCGTTCAACATCTTTAGATTCAAATAGATGGAAGAAGGTAAAAGATCTTGCTTGAGACAATTTAATCCTTTTTTGCTATGAGGGCGTTTCCAGGGGCAGATGGTTTTGGGGCCTTCTTGCTTTACTTTAACCTGTAACAATGGTTTAATGAATCGTTGTGAATCTTTTTAACTGACAGAAATAAAGAATCTTATGGCAAATGACAAGAGACCGAGACAGGAACCGAAAAAAGGCTTTCCAGGTGGATTCCTTCTTTTTCTAGTGGCCGCTGTTTTAATCATCATAGGAATGCAGTCCTTTTCCTCTGATCGCGCCGGTAAAGTTTCGTTTTCTCACCAAGTAGAGCATTTGACGAACCTCGATCTGATCGTCCCTGAAGATAATCGCAAAATCGCTCAAAATGACAACCTCGTGACTTTTAGCGGACATTTTAGAGAGTCTCTTCCTGCAGATGCAACTGACCGATATCGCTATCTCGAATTGCTCAATGCCAATCACATGCTCTATAGCGAGCAAAATCGCCTGACTGAAGATCTCGGTGGGCTCCAGAAAAATGTGCAAGAAGCTGCTGATCTTTACCTTCGCATCAGCGCTACTGTATTGCCGAAAAATGGCTATACAGTCGTCGGTTCCCTCTATGATACCCCTGATCGCCAAAGTTCTATTGTCGTTCGGAATATAACGGATCGCGATATCGTCACAATGGCTGTTGTAAAAGCAGCTCTTAGCGCCGCGCAGATGAATTCAACCGATGAGAATGTAGACACTGTTCGCAAAGAACTCAGCGATCTTCTCGCTCTTCTCCGGTCGCCTTCTCTTGGAATCGGCAGCGAATCGATGAAAGGGGAACTAAAAAACCTAGTCCTAGCTGTCCAAAAAGGAGCTACCAGCTCTCCTGTTCAGCAAGTTGTTCTCTATCAGTCGACCTATAGTCAAATTGCTCAAATGCTCGATGACTTGGGCCGAGAGCAAGATGGCGTCCGTTTATCGCAACTCCGCAGCGTCAGAAGTTATGTCGAGGATTTGCAACAGTATGGACAGGTGACAACAGATCTCGAGAAAAATGAAGCGCTTCTTGATAAATCTCGCCAGAAAATGGCCAATGTCAGCTGGTATTTTAACAATCAGGAACTATCGACCCGCGCTCTTGAAAAACAAGATCCGGAAGTCTACGGGCACTGGTTTGCGCAGGCCAAGCAAGAATGGGAAAGCTTTGATGCGAATAAAGGCTTAAGCTACCGCGCTCCTGACCAGCCTCGCAATACTGTCTTGGAAAAGACATTCAAAAGCCAAGAACCATCGCCAAATTACTTCAGCTACCTCTTTACGATTCTCCCCGTATTGATGGTCATCCTCTTCCTCTATTTTATCTTTTCGCGCCAAATGAAAGGCGTAGGATCTTCTGCCATGAACTTTGGTAAGTCTCCTGCTAAGCTCATGACCAAAGAACAAAACAAAGTGACGTTTAAAGACGTCGCCGGTGCAGATGAGGCCAAAGAAGAGCTCAAAGAAATTGTCGACTTCTTAAAAGATCCGCAGAAATTTACCGCGCTTGGCGCCCGTATCCCGAAAGGCGTTCTTCTTGTAGGGCCGCCGGGAACTGGAAAAACCTTGATCGCAAAAGCGGTTGCCGGCGAAGCCGATCGCCCCTTCTTTTCGATCTCCGGCTCTGATTTTGTCGAGATGTTCGTCGGCGTTGGTGCAAGCCGAATTCGAGATATGTTCGATACGGCCAAAAAGAATGCTCCTTGCATCATTTTCATGGATGAGATCGATGCGGTAGGCCGTCATCGCGGCGCAGGAATTGGCGGTGGACATGACGAACGGGAACAGACGCTCAACCAACTTCTCGTAGAGATGGATGGATTCGATACAAAAGAGGGCGTTATCCTCGTCGCAGCGACCAACCGGCCCGATATCCTCGATCGCGCGCTTCTTCGCCCCGGTCGTTTTGATCGACGCGTTGCGCTTGATTTACCAGATATCAAAGGGCGTTTAGAAATTCTAAAAGTCCATGCTCGGCGCATTAAGGTCGACTCTTCCGTAGACCTAACGGATATAGCTCGCAGCACGCCTGGATGTTCTGGTGCAGATCTTGAAAATATTCTCAATGAAGCCGCGCTTCTCGCTGCCAGAAATGGCCGCTCTGCAGTGACGCAAGTTGAGGTCAAAGAAGCCTGTGATAAAGTGCGCTACGGAAAAGAGCGACGCAGCCTTGAGATGGACGAAAATGAAAAGAGAACGACAGCGTTCCACGAATCGGGCCACGCGATTGCGGGTCTCATCGTCAAATACAGCGATCCTGTTGATAAAGTAACCATTATTCCTCGCGGATTTTCTCTCGGCGCGACCCATTTCATGCCGAAGAAAAATCGCCTCAGCTACTGGCGCAATGAAATCGTCGACCAACTCGTCGTCCTCATGGGCGGCCGCGCAGCAGAAGAGATCTTTGTCAAAGACATGTCCTCCGGCGCGCAGCACGACATCATGCAGGCGACGAAAATTGCCCGCAGCATGGTTTGTGAATGGGGTATGAGCGATGAACTCGGTATGGTCTCCTATGATGAGAGAAGTGAATCTGGTCAATATCTCGGCATGCCTGGCTATCAGACAAAGAACTACTCCAATGAAACGGCAGAGCGCATCGATAAAGAAGTGCGTAAGCTCGTCGATGAAGGTCACCGCCGCGCTCTTGAAATTCTCGAAGAGAACCGGGACAAAGTGCAGCTCATGGCTGACATGCTCATGGAATTTGAGACTCTCGACGCAACGGACGTCAAAGAGATCATGGCAGGAACCTGGGATACCGAGACAAAACGGGGCCGCGTAAAAGCTGCCGATGAGTTGCAGCGCAAAACGCCTCCTCCGGCGCCTGCGAAACTGCCACTTGTCAACCCCAATCCAGAGCCAGGCCTCAATTAATCAAAATCGGGGAAGTCTTCAAGACCTACACGAAAAAGATATTCCTCTTTAGGCGGGTCGGATTCGATTTTCCCATTTTCCCACTGCTGGATGATTTCCGTCGATTTTTTAACCATTGCTCGAAGAGAGTTATGGCCGATTCCGGTAGAATGAAACGATTGATTTTCCTTCTTCCCCAATTCTTGCAATTGGGCCCAAAGAGATACTGAAGTAGGCACCATTTGATCTTTTTCAGGGTGGATGATCGCTTGAGAAATCCCTAATTTTGTCAATTTCTCGGCAGAGAGTTTATTGTCCATTTCGAGGTCAGTCCAAGAAATCACTCGATTTACAAACGATTTTGGAAGGCATCCTTGCTCGTGATGGGCAACGATCTCTGTCACGCTGCTAAAGGCCGCTTGATCGATGACTAGATAATCGACAGAGCTTTGTTGAAATGGATGGGTTAAGATCGCTTGTCCGATTGCTGCGCCCCCGATACAAAACCCGCTTAAGATGATTTTTTTTGCCCGCATATGCTCTTCGAGAAAGCGAATAGCCGTCTCTTGGCACTCTCCGATGGTTTGAGGTGTTGCAAATCCTTCGCTTTTCCCAATGCCCGGATTATTGACGAGTAAGACATTGTAATCGATCTCTGCATACGTTCTTGCAAATATCTTGAGGCCGTGTTCAATCGACTCTCCGCTTCCAATCGCCTGCAAGACCCACTTTTGATTGTCGAAGGTAGATGTCTTTCCAATGAGTAGTCCATTCAGGCGTTGGCCGTCTTTTTCCAAATAGAGCTCCTGGATCATAAAACCTAGGGGTTTGAGATCTTGGAATAGTTGCTCTCGATAATTTTCTAATTCTCTGGTTCTACAATCGGAAAATTCAGGATCGCATTGTCTGATGATTGGGGCACATTCTTTAAGAACGGAGCTTTGCGCCGGATAAAGGGCGGTCATGATGAGCCGCTCTACGCAACATCGAAAGCTTTCATAGGCGAAGGAAGCGACTTTTTTGACCGTCTCGCTACAGCTCTTTTCTTGGGGAGGAAGGGTGCTACTTTTGTCGGTAAAATAGATTGTGGAGATCACGAAACGGCCTCTTCTTGAGTGGGGAGAGCTAAAGATGTAAAAGGTCGTTTACCGAGAATGGGGTCATAGAGCTGCTCTATTTTTGCTTCGAGATAGAATTTTAAGGTGTAAATCGCTGCGAGACAATTGCAAACTTTTTTTGGAAGAATGGCTCTAGTGAGAAAACCACTGATTTCCTTGTTTATAAAGACAGCGTAGACCTCAAGGTGTCCATTGAAAGTAGACTCAGGCAGTTTTAGTTGGATGAGTTCACTCACGCTCGTAAAGATGAGGACATTGATCTCATGCTCTAAAACAGCGAATAGATCGCGCGCTCCGAAGTGAAGTTTGATGAAAACTAGGGCTAGATCGATTACGCTGTTGATCTCTTGGATCGTTAAAGAGGGGAAAAGCCATTCATAGTCGCCGATAAGATTGTTATTGAGTGCATAGATTAGGTTTTTGATCGGATGATTGGATAGATTGAGTCCGCTCATATGGCCATGTCTTGGGATCAACTGTAGATCTTTTCGAAGAGAGTTTTCAGAAAGGCCACCCCAATGATCGGGAAAGCCAAGAATAGTTCTTGCCTCTTCGGGCATGTTATCATAAATAGATAAGTCGCAATAGAGATGCGCAAAAAAAGAGCAAAAAGAATAGTCTTTTTGACTTAAATAATTGAGAAAGTGTTGAAGTTCATGAAAGAGAATAGTTTCTTTGGAAGTGTAAAAACTCTTTGCAGCGCCTGTTTCAGGGACGATGGAGACAATGGTGACTGGCTCTTCTAGAAGCTCAATGAAATAGCCGTGAGGATTGGTTACAAACTGACTGTTATTTCCTGACCTGATCGTTAAGATGAGCGATGGCAATGTTCCGATTTTGGTCAGAATCGCTGCAATTTGACGTCTTCCTTCGCAAAAGGCGTGAAGGTTGGCGATCCGTTTTAAAATTTTCTTCTGAAAGCTTTTAGAACCTTCTACGACCACATGATCTAAAAACGCTAGATATTGCCCTTCTAATGCGGGCATCTCTTGAGAGGAAACAAGGTTGGTCAAGTTTATCTTTGGCTTATTGTTTACAATGACGAGAGCGGTATTGAGAAATGATTGGCTACAGGGGGCTTTTTCTTTCGTTTTAAAGCCTCGAAGCCATTGGTTTAGCTTAGGCAGATCGCATTGATTCCAAGCTTTTTGCAGCTTTGCCGCTTGTGCATTTAAAGGGTTTAAGACTTTGATTTCTTTGTCCTGGAGCCAAAGCATGCGATTAAATTGGTGATGGGGAGAGAAAATGAGCGTTTCGAATTTTTGTGGCGCATACGAGTCTATTTGATGGAATAGCGATTTTAAATGGCAAAGAGTCGATAGTCCTCCTTCAAAGGAAGGGGGTTTTGTAATATTCATATTCGCTTCATTTTTGTCTAACGGGCTAATGAGAACTTGCCGAATTTGGGGTCTACGACCGTCAGGAGATCTTTGGACGCTAAGATGATCGATTCAGTCAAAAGACCGCAGTTAAAGGCGGCTCTTTTTTGTTCAAGGATCGCTTCGTCGAAATAGTTATCTAAATTGAGGAGGTTGCCAAAGGGAGGAACTCCTCCGATTGTCAGGCCAAATCGCTCTTTGATGACTGCAGGGTCTTCAAATTCACATTTTTCGCCGACAATTTCTTGGACGGCTTTCATGTCGAGCTTGAGGTGGGCTGAAATATTGAATTGGTAGTTCTTTTTGGTCGATTTGCCGCGGAGAATAAGGGCTTTGATCCCTTCTTCCATCTTGATATTGCGGACGCGCGCAGAGTCTTCTGAAGTGGGTGTCGCTTCATGGACTTGATGGTCGAATGCGATGTTGCGAAGGTGGAGCTGGCGGATGATCTCGCCTCGGATATTTTCTCCGCCAAAGAAGATCTTCGCTTTGATCCGGTTGCCGGCGATTCTCTTTGTGTCGGAAGGGAAAAGAGAGGCTTCTCGAATGTTTTTGAGCTTGAGGAGCGTCATGGTAAGCCGCTCGAGCCCCATTCCAAATCCGCCATGCGGGGGCATGCCGTATTTGAAGATGCTTAAATAGTCTCCGAAGCTGGATGGGTCCATTTCTTTCATTCGGAGCCCTTCGAGCATCGATTCGTAAGTGTGGCGCCGCTGGCCGCCAGAGGTGATTTCAGTGCCCGCGCAGATAAGGTCGAAGGTGTTGGTAAGTTCTGGATTGCCCTCCATCGGATAGGCGTAAAAAGGGCGTTTTTCGGTTTTCCAGTCGATGACAAAGACAAGGTCTGTGCCGAATTTTTCATTCGACCAGGCGCAGAGTTCCCTCTCTGCTGCAGGGCTGAGGTCTGGCTCATCTCTCTCATCGATGCCAGTTCTCTCAAAATAGAGCGCTTGAGCTTCTGCAAACGTTAAACGAGGGAAGGGGACATTTTCTGGGGCGGAGATAATTTTGCCGCCGAGCATGTCGATTTCTGCTTTTGCGTGTTTGTGGAGGTATTGGAGGATGAATTTGACGCATCCTTCTTGGATGTCGAGAATTTCGTGCCAGTGTTTAAAGAAGCCCATTTCAAACTCGAACTGCTTTCCTTCCGAAAGATGGCGCGATGTTTGGGAGGGCTCAGCGCGGAAAAAAGGCATTAGCGCGAACACTCGCTCGTTTACGCCGACCATCATTTGCTTATAGAGCTGACTGCTCTGCGCTAAGGTCGCCGTGTAGCCAAAATAATCGACGTTGAAAAATTCAGCGCCGCCCTCGGAGGAGGCTCCGATGATGTTGGGGGCAAAGTATTCAGCGGCTTTAACCTGGTCGTGCATGTAGAGACGGTATGCGTGGGCGATTTCCGCTTGGATGCGGAAAACCGCTGCAATCTGCCTGTTGCGAAGGGCCATGGGCCTGTGATCGAGGATAAACTCGAGATCGTTATGGAGCTCAGGCTTGTAGTATTCAATCGGGCAGACTTCATGGATTGGGTTTTCCACCTCGATCGAAGGGTGGATGATTTCGGCATGTAGGTGGGCCTCTTCTGAGGCGGTGCATTGGCCGGAAACGGTTAAAATGGTTCCTGGCTGGAGTTTTGCAATTTTTTGCCATTCTTCCTTTTCATCGATGATGACTTGGGCAAAGCCGGTTTTATCTCGAAGGATTAAGAAGGAAATTTTTCCAAAGGCGCGGGTATTATTGAGCCATCCGCGGATGCGGACCTGTTTTCCAATGCAATTGGGAAGTTCTCGTGCAAAAACTCTTTCCATACTCTATAGCCTGTAGGTTTTAGCAAAATTCTATCACAGAAAAAAATAGAGCCCACAGAGAAATCTGTGAGCTCATAGTCTTACTACCTTTGAGCAGTTTCTTCTAGAATTGCTCGATGGCTAAGCTTGATTTGACCGCGGTCGTTGATGTCGATCACTTTCACATCGAGGGCATCGCCGTCTTTGAAAGGGGCATCGTGGATGCTAGCCAAACGCTTGTTGGAAATCTCAGAGATGTGGCAAAGGCCTTCTTTTCCTGGGAATAGTTCGACAAAGTAACCAAAGGCAACAGTCGATACGATTTTCCCGTTATAGATTTTGCCGATCTCCACTTCTGCCGTGAGGTTGTGGATGATCTGCTTGGCTTTTTCCATCGCTTCAGCGTTGTTCGACGCGATGCTGACAAGGCCAGAATCGTTGATGTCGATTTGAACGCCAGTCTCTTCGATGATCGCGCGGATTTGTTTGCCGCCCGGTCCAATGACGATGCCGATTTTGCTTGGCTTGATCTGGATGGTTTCAATGCGAGGAGCGTATTGGGACATCTCTTTTTTCACATCAGGGCAGACTTCGAGCATTTTTTTGAGGATGTGGGAGCGCCCTTCTTTTGCTTGCGCAAGAGCATGTCTCATGATGTCGATGGTGATCCCTTCGACTTTGATGTCCATTTGGAATGCGGAGATCCCTTCATGGTCTCCAGTGATTTTAAAGTCCATATCGCCAAGAGCATCTTCCGTGCCGAGGATATCGGAAAGGATAGCGTATTCTTTGCCTTCGAGAATAAGACCCATTGCAATCCCGGAAACTGGGCGTTTAATCGGTACGCCGGCATCCATCATGCAAAGGCAACCGCCGCAGACTGAAGCCATCGAAGAAGAGCCGTTTGACTCGGTGATGTTCGATTCTAAGCGGATGACGTAAGGAAAGTCTTCTTGTTTTGGTAAAATTGCAGTCAACGCGCGCTCTGCGAGCTTTCCGTGGCCAACTTCGCGTCGTCCTGGAGAGCCGATTCTTCCTACTTCGCCAACGGAGAATGGAGGGAATGAATATTGCAACATGAAGCGCTGGAGTCCTTCACCGTGGAGATCTTCAAAGCGTTGGCCTGAAGTCTCTCCGCCAAGCGTACAGACGGCAATTGCTTGCGTCTCACCACGGGTAAAGAGCGAGCTGCCATGCGTGCGGGGCAAGATCGATTGTTCGATGTCGATTTGGCGAATGTCTTTGAGTCCGCGGCCGTCGATTCGTTTTTTCTCAGCAAGGACCATTTTTCTCATGAGGGTCGATTGGAGATTTTTGAAGGACATTTGGACGTCTACTTTTGAATGAGAAACCTGTTGGCCTTCTGGGAATAGGGTTTTGAGCATCGATTCTTTGATTTCATCGATCGTTTTGTCTCGCTCTGCCTTTCCTTTGATGCGGAGAGCTGAGTCGAGAAGAGTTGCTGCAGAAGCGTGAACTGCGTTGTTGATTTCCTTAGAGATAGGGCGAACTGTATCTCGTTTTTTCGGTTTGCCAATTTTCTCAGCCCATTTGCCGAGGTGATGACAAAATGTTGCAATTGCTTTATGGCCAATTTCAATGGCTTCGAGCACTTGTTCTTCTGTCAAAAAGTCGCAAAACCCTTCGATCATCAAGACAGCATCTTCAGTTCCGGCTAAGATCAGGTCGAGTTTCGAGGTTTTCATCTCTTCGACAGTGGGGTTGATGACGAACTCATTGTTAATCATTCCAACGCGGACAGCGCCGATCGGTTTGATGAGGGGAATATCGGAGATGGTCAGCGCTACAGAAGCTCCGCAAATCGCCAAAACATCGGGTTGGTGAACTCCATCGTAAGAAAGGGTGTAGGCGAGGACTTGCACTTCATTGTAATAGCCATCGTCAAACATCGGTCTTAGGGGGCGGTCGATGAGGCGGCAGGTGAGGATTTCTCGTTCTGCTGGGCGCCCTTCTCGCTTGATGAATCCAGCGGCGGTGCGGCCGACGGAGGAAAATTTTTCTTGGTAATCGACGCGAAGTGGCAAGAAGTTGATTTCTGCTCCTGCGGCCGGCGATGCGCATGCGGTTGCGAGTAAGACGGTCTCTCCGCAGCTAATCATGACAGAGCCATTGGCTTGTCTTGCGACTTTGCCGGTTTCGAGGGTGATTGTTTTATTGCCTACAGGGATTTCTAAAGTGTGTTTATTGAACATGAGGTGTTTCTCCTAAGAATAATTGATTCAAAGGAAGGTAGAAAACTTAAGACTTGGAAGGGGATAGAAATCAGAAAGAATTCTTTGAAAGGTTTCAAAGATTTTTTTCTGCTCTCTATCCGCGATCTTCTACCTTCCGAAATGCAAAACAAGGCGGGAAAGTCCCGCCTTGTTTTAAAATTTATTTTCTCAAATTCAGACGGACGATCAGGGTTTGATACCGTTTCGTATCGGTTGAGTTGAGATAGTCTAGTAATTTTCTCCGTTGGCCGACGAGTTTCAAAAGGGCCAAGCGCGAGCTATGGTCTTTTGGCGCAAGCTTCAGGTGTTCTGTGAGCTCTGTAATTCTTTCGGTCAGGATTGCGATCTGGACGTCGGCAGAACCGGTGTCTTTTTCGTGCAATTGAAATTTTTTGGTGATCTCTTCCTTGGTACCTTTATCTAAAGACATGAGAGGAAGTTCTCCGATTAGGGGTTCATTCAATGGTTTATGACTTAAACTCCCCAAATTGTACTGCATTTCGGGAATACAATCAAGTTCTTGCTGGCAAGAGGTCGATTTGGTATGCTTCAGCGAGCATTTTTAAGGAGCCTCTAATGACAACTAAATATCATACGTTACAGCCGTTTCTCGAGGAGATTCTCACCTCTATCCGCAAAGATATTAAAACGGATTACCTTCCCGGATCTCCCGCTTTTTGCAAAGCGAATTTCGGTAGCCGACCAATCAATCGCCTTGAAGGCGATGAGATCAACGTCGCTTTAATCAAAGAACTTCTTGTCGGCAATGACGATCTTTCTGAATGGGTGGTTAACCGCTGGGTGTTCAAACACGGCGATGTCTATACTCATTTTGCAGAAAAACTCTCTTCTATTCACTCTGATTTTAGCTCCATCGACTCGCTCTCTTTAGAGCAGAGTCAAAAAATTTTAGCAGGGGCTAAAGAATCTTTTGGCGCTCGGGCAGTCTATTTCTTTTCCATGCTCAATGGGGTTGTCTTCCCAGAGTCGATTTTTAATGAACTTCGGGTTGCGGCTGAAAAAGAGAGCAAAGAAGAAGGGGTTAAAACGCAAATAGCCTCTGAACAACTCGAACTCGAAAAAATTCTTGAAAGACACGAGCGAGAAACTTCTCGTTTAGTCGATAAATATGAACAAAAGCTCGCCGGCGTTCTCAAAAAATATATGACTGATACCGAAGCTCTAAAAGCGCAAGTAAGAGCTCTGCAGAAGAGATGAAAGACGTCGTATATATGAAAGAGGCCTTGAAGGAGGCCAAAAAAGCATTTGATCTCGAGGAGGTGCCTATCGGCGCCGTCCTCGTCCATAACGATCGGATCATCGCAAAGGGGCATAATCAGGTAGAGCTTCTCAAAGACGCTACGGCCCACGCCGAGATGCTTTGCCTGACCTCTGGGGCTGCTTTCCTTGAAAATTGGCGCCTTACAGGGGCTACTCTCTATTGTACATTAGAGCCCTGCGCTATGTGTGCTGGCGCCATGCTCTCTTCTCGCATCGACCGTCTCGTCTTTGGGGCTCCAGATCTTCGCGTCGGCGTCTGCGGGAGCTGGATCGATCTTTTTGCCAATGAGCATCCGATCCACTCTATCGAGATTGTCCGCGGCGTCCTAGAAGCTGAGAGCGCGGCTCTTATGCGCGAATTTTTTCAACTCACGAGAAAAAAGAAATGCACGAATCAATCCTCCCCTTATTAGAACAGCTCATTGAAGGGCAAAAAAAAAGTATCCTTCAATCAGCTAGGAGAATCGTCCCCTCTGTCACGGCGGACGACCTTTTACAGCCAAACGACTTCCCAGAGCTCGAACATCACCCCCATTTTCGCTATGAAGAGGGGATTTTAGATGGGATGCAGGTCGTGAAAGCTGCTCTTTTCGCTCTCATTAACCAGAAAAAATAAATTTAAGGTTGCTGTTAATTTTTTGAGGCTTTTCGGGTAGAGATTTGCTGCATTCTCTTTTGTTCTTCGAGGTTGAGCGCCCCTTTTCCGTGCTGTGAAATTTTCGCTAACATCTCATCCATAAATTGATCGTCGTCGAGGACCGCCTGGCCGGTTCGGAAATCAATGATTTTAGGGGTTTTTACGGAAGAGTGCGAATGCATTTTATTGATCGCTCGGAGGATTGTTCGCTCAATCGGGTAGAGAAAGGGGATACAGCTTCGGGTGTGCTCAGAGATGAGGCAGAAAGCATATCCAAAAAAAACGCCGGAGGCGTTTGCGGCTAGATAGGTCCAGTTTTCGCCGATTGCGTTGAGAACGAGGTTGAGACCGACCAAGAGAAGGAAAATCCAAAGAGGTCTGAGGGCAAAGGAGGCGAGGTGGGCGGTTCTTTCAGCGTTTAAGATCGTCCAGCTTGTAATCAGGGCAAAAAGAGCAGGGGAGGGGCCTGCAAAAATGGAGGGGCGTGGCCAGAGGCGAAGCCCTAAAAAGGCAAATAGACCGCCGAGAAGGGTTGCGCCAAAGAAAAGAACGAGGAATCGTTTTTGCCCGATTCTCTCGATGATCGGGGCTCCAAATGCAAAGAGAAGGAATAGGTCAAAGGCGAGGTGAAAGAGGATAGTAAAGGTGGGAAGCGGCAGCGCGGCAAAGGGGTATGTGAGGAAGGTCCAGATATTCGGAAAAGAGGAAGTGGAAACGGCCAGGTGAGGATAGAGACGGACGTCAAAATAGGAGAGGATGACTCCTCCTAAAATGGAGAGAAAAAGGACCCAAAGGATAGCTTTGAGTGGATGTCTTAAGGGGGATGGTCTTGGGAAGATTGGGGTCATAAAGAACTTATTATCACATTTTAGAATAATGATCTCAACTTTGCATCTTTTTAGGGTAAATAGACGGGGCAGGCAACCCTAAAAAGACGTAAAATCGAGATGATCTCTTGTCTTTTTCTGGTCGAAAGACTATGATTGTTTGCAAAATTCAAAACCCATTGGTCCATCATGAAAGAGAAAATCCACCCTCCTTATCAAGACGTATTATTTGTCGATTCTTCAACCAACACCCAATTTTTGATTGGCAGCACGATCAATTCTAAAGAAAAAGGTACCTACCAAGGGAAAGAATATCCTATGGTTCGAGTTCCTATTTCTTCAGCGTCTCACCCGTTCTTCACCAAAGCGACTCAGTTCCTCGATACCGAAGGACGCGTCGATAAGTTCACGAAGAAATACCAGCGCAAGTCTGAGCAGACGAAAAAAGACCACGACAAGCAAGAAGAAGCCAATAAAGAAAAAGCGAAGCTGGGAAAAAAGAAAAAATAATGCTGGATAAGGTTCGGCAGCTTTTAGCAAAGCTCGGCCAGATCGAGAATCAGCTTGGCATCCCGGAAATTGTTTCCGATCAAAAGCGATTTCGACAGCTTGCCCAGGAGCACGCCCAGCTCTCCCTTTTAAAAGAAGCTTCGGAGCGGATGAACTCCATCGAAAAGCAGCTTGCCGATAATAAGCAAATGCTTTCGTCGGAGCAAGATCCTGAAATGGTTCTGATGCTCAAAGAAGAGATCGCAGCCCTCGAGGTAAAGCTTCCGGCTGCGATCAAACAAATCGAAAATCTCCTCGTCCCTCCAGACCCTAGAGACAGCCGCAATATCATCATGGAACTCCGTGCCGGCACCGGCGGGGATGAAGCGGCTCTTTTCGTCTCTGACTGCATCCGAATGTATCGAAACTACGCCACGAGTAAGGGCTGGAAAGTGGATATTCTCTCCGCTTCCGCCTCTGAAGTAGGGGGCTACAAAGAATACGTTATGTCTCTTTCTGGGCAAAATGTCTTCCGGCTTTTACAGCATGAAGCGGGTACGCATCGAGTGCAAAGAGTGCCTCAAACAGAAACGCAGGGGCGCGTCCACACTTCGGCCATCACCATTGCCATCTTGCTCGAACCGAGCGACGACGATGATATCAAAGTCGATGAAAAAGATTTGAAAATCGACACTTACCGCTCTTCAGGCGCTGGGGGACAGCACGTCAACACGACCGATTCCGCAGTCCGAATCACCCACATCCCCACGGGGACTGTTGTGGCCTGCCAAGATGAGCGGAGCCAGCATAAAAACAAAGATAAGGCCATGCGGATGCTCAAAGCGCGCATTGCAGAAGAAATGCGCCGCAAAGCCGATGCGGAGATGTCGGCCATCAGGTCCGTTCAGGTCGGAAGTGGCGACCGCTCCGAAAGGATCCGCACCTACAATTTCCCGCAAAACCGCTTGACTGACCATCGCATTGAACTGACCCTATACAAGCTCGACCGGATCATGGAAGGGGACCTCGATGATGTCACCGTGCCACTGGTCAATCATTTCTATCAAGAGAAGCTCCAAGCGTGAAGACGATCGGGGAAGTCCTTCAGCTTTCAGCCTTGTTTCTTGAGGAGCGCGGCGTTGCCAGGGCAAGGCGCCTTGCCGAGGAGCTGCTTGCATTTCATCTTCAGACAAAACGGCTCGAGCTCTATATGGAATTCGATAAGCTCGTAGAGGAAAAGGAATTATCTGCGATTCGCGCTCCCTTAAAGCGCCTCTCTAAAGGGGAGCCGATCGAGTATGTCCTTGGAGAGGTAGAATTTGCAGGTTGTCAGATCGCCGTAGATCCAAGAGTTTTGATCCCTAGGCAAGAGACAGAAATTCTGCTGGAGCACATCCTCAAAAAGGGGAAAGGGGCTGTCGTCTGGGACCTATGCACCGGTTCTGGATGTCTTGGAATTGCGGTCAAAAAAGCGCGGCCAGAGACGGATGTGACCCTCTCTGACATTTCTCTAGACGCCCTGGCCCTTGCAAAAATCAATGCCGAGAGCAATGGGGCAAAGGTGAACCTCATTCAAGGCGACCTACTCGCTCCTTTTGCAGGCAAAAAGGCCGACATCATTATTTGTAATCCTCCCTATATTTCGACGAGTGAATATTTTGGTTTATCGCCCTCTGTCCGAGATTTTGAGCCCAAGCTGGCCCTTGTCGGAGGAGATAGGGGAGTTGAATTTTACGAGAGGCTCGCCGCTGAGTTGCCCCGATTTTTAAACGATGGCGGTCAAGTTTTCCTAGAGATAGGAACTGGGCAGGGAGCCTTGCTTCAAAAGATTTTTAAGGGGGAAGTTTGGGCCCGAGTAGAGACGGAAAAAGACTGGGCGGGGCATGACCGCTTTTTTTTCCTTGAAAAGTGTCATTGCCTAGAGTAAAATCGACCTCCAGTTAAATAAGAGCTATGCCTTTATGTTTGGCACTTTGACAGAAAAGTTTCAAAATTTGTTTTCGAGCCTTACCGGGAAAAAGAGCCTCACAGAGGATAATATTTCCGATGCGGTTCGACAGGTTCGTCTGGCCTTGCTCGATGCAGACGTGAACTATTCTGTCACTGGCGAATTTGTCAAGCGGGTGAAGGAAAAGTCGCTTGGAGAGGCAGTGATTAAATCGGTCCATCCTGGCGATCAGTTTATCAAGCTCGTCCATGATGAATTGATTGCTCTCATGGGACAAGAAGAGGCGCCGCTCGACTTAAACGGGAAAGTTTCTGTCGTGATGCTCTCTGGGCTTCAAGGCTCTGGAAAAACGACGAGCTGCGCAAAGCTTGCCGCATTTATTAAGCGGACCGAAAAGCATAAGCGCGTTTTGATGGCCGCATGTGACCTACAAAGGCCGGCGGCAGTAGAGCAGTTGAAAAAACTTGGCGCCGACAACGGGATCGATGTTTTTTTTCAGGAAAATGAAAAAAATCCGGTCAAAGTCGCAAAAGCGGCCAAAGAAAAAGCGATTCGCGAAGAATACGACGTTTTGATCGTCGATACCGCGGGAAGGCTTCATCTCGATGAAGAGCTGATGGAAGAGCTCTCCGAGATGAAAAAGCATTTAGAGCCGAGAGAAATCTTGTTCGTGGCCAATGCGGCGACAGGACAAGACGCTGTGAAGATCGCGGCGGAGTTCGATAAGCGGATTGAGATTACCGGCACGATTTTGACGATGCTCGATTCGAATGCAAGAGCTGGCGCTGCTATCTCGATTCGAGAAGTGACCAAAAAGCCGCTCAAGTTTGAAGGCGTTGGCGAGAAAGTAGGGGACTTTCAGGTATTTAACCCTCGCTCGATGGCCGATCGAATTCTCGGCATGGGCGATGTGATTAATCTCGTCAAAAAAGCGCAAGATGCGTTTGACGAAAAAGAGAGCGAAGAGCTCGAGAGAAAGTTAAAGAAAGCCTCCTTTACCTACGAAGACTATCTCAAGCAGATGGGCCGGGTAAAGAAGATGGGTTCGATGAAGAGCCTTTTGAAGATGATTCCTGGACTTGGAATGATGGAAAATCTCGATTTTTCCGACCAGGAGTTTAAACGGCTTGAAGCGATGATCCTCTCGATGACGCCAGCGGAACGGCAGGAAAAGGTAGAGCTAGAACATAGCCGCCGCCGCCGCATTGCAAAGGGAAGCGGCGTTCCCATCGACGATGTAAATCGGATGGTCAAAGGCTTTAAAAAAGTGAAGCAATTATTTAAGGGCATGCCCGATTTGAGTTCGAAAGCAAAACAATTCGGCTTGTCGGACTTGAAAGATATAAAAAAACAATTCGAAAAAAGGTAGAGCATTATGTCGTTAGTCATTCGCATGAGACAGCAAGGAGCCAACAGCAGACAGAGATTCCGCGTTGTCCTCACTGATATTCGTTATCCGCGCGACGGAAAATATCTCGAAAAATTGGGTTGGTACAATCCGTTTGGAGAAGATGGAAAAAATTATCAACTCGACCTTCCTCGTATCCAATATTGGATCGATCTAGGTGCGCAAGTTTCTGATCGCGTAAAATCGCTTGTCAAAAAACTCGCTCCTGAAGTTGTGCAGAAAATGACGGATAAAGTTATTGCCAAGACAGAGAAAGCGCGCGTGAAGAAAAGAGCTCGGGCGAAAAAATAGTGATTATTGACATCCTGTCGCTATTTCCTGACTATTTTAAGGGACCATTCGATGTAAGCATGGTCAAGCGGGCAAAAGAGGCAGGGTTGATCGACATACGGCAGATAGACATTCGGGATTTTTCAGCGAATAAGCATCGCCGAGTCGACGAGAGGCCTTACGGCGGGGGACCAGGAATGGTTCTTTGCCCAGAGCCGGTAGCGAAAGCGATCCGCAGCGTGAAAACCGAGCGTTCCCATGTGGTTTACCTCTCTCCACAAGGGCCTGTATTGAATGCAAAAAAATGCGAGGAGCTCTCTAAAAAAGAGCATCTGATCCTCCTTTGTGGCCACTACGAAGGGATCGACGAGAGGGTAATTGCAAGAGAAGTGGATGAAGAGATTAGCATTGGCGATTATGTGCTGACCTCAGGGTGTGCTCCTGCGATTGTTCTTGTCGACGCAGTGATCCGGTTTATCCCAGGGGTTATAGGCCATCCTGACGCCGTGCAAGAAGATTCTTTTCAGAATGAAGGACTCTTTGACGGCCCCCATTTTACTGGAGAGGTCGACTTTGAAGGAGCCCTAGTTCCTCAAGTGCTGCGTGAGGGGAATCACGCAAAGATACGCCAATATAGGCTAGAAGAAGCAATAAAAAAAACTCGCCGGGTAAGACCCGAGTTAGTAGAAAAAATCGAAAAGGAGAAGCAACGTGAGCCGCTCACCAATCATCGAGGAAGTTGAATCCTCATATTTGAAAAAACAAGTCCCGGTCTTTAAGGTCGGCGATACAGTTTGCGTTCAAACGCGCATTATTGAAGGCGATAAAGAGCGCCTCCAAGCCTTTACAGGCACAGTCGTTGCAAAAAAAGGACAAGGGCTTTCAGAGACCTTTACTATCTACCGCAATGCTTATGGATCGAACATGGATCGCGTATTTATGCTCCATAGTCCTCGCATCGCCGATATCGAAGTGGTTCGTCCTGGTAAAGTTCGCCGCGCAAAACTCTACTATCTCCGTGGAAAATCCGGTAAGGGTGCGAAGGTTAAAGAGCAATTTTACGCTGGAAAAGTAGCCGCTGTAGCAACTACACCTGCTCCACAAGCATAAATACAAGAGCTAGCTCAATGGAAGCGATGTTCCATTACGAGCGGCAGTTGCAGGCGCAAGGCGTAAAACTCATTGTTGGAGTTGACGAAGCGGGAAGAGGCCCCTTGGCCGGCCCGGTCGTTGCCGGCGCTTGCATATTGCCAGAGGCCTTTTTTATTCAGGGACTCAATGACAGCAAGCTCCTTTCCGAAAGGGAGCGAGAGCGGATTTATCAAGAGATCTCTCTTTCGAGCTGTGATTATGGGATCGGAATCGCTTCCGTTGCGGAAATCGATCGACTCAATATTCTAAAAGCGACTTTTTTAGCCATGCATCGGGCGATCGGTGGGTTAAAGCAAACCCCCTCTGCCATCCTCGTCGATGGCAAGCTCGCCCCTTCTTTTGGCATTTTGACCATTCCTATTGTGAAAGGCGATTCAAAGAGCGCATCGATCGCGGCCGCATCGGTACTTGCGAAAGTCACACGAGACCGAATTATGAAAGATCTAGCGATTCAATATCCACAGTATGGATTTTCTTCCCATAAAGGCTATGGGACAAAAGAACATTTAGCTGCGGTAGAGAAATTCGGTCCCTGCGCAATTCATCGCAAAACATTCGAGCCGATAAAAGCTTATTTTGCTCAATCTCAGATGAGTCTTGACCTTTCTTAATAATCTAGGTTATACCATAGCCATTCAAGGGAACGAAAATGAAGAGTATGACAGGGTTTGGACGGAGCGAAAGCGACGCCCTCTTTGGAAAAGTCATTGTTGAAATTCAGTCGGTAAATCGAAAATATCTAGAGATTTACGTCTCTTTGCCGAAGGAATTTGCCAGATTTGAAAACGAGATCCGGAAAGTTGCAGCAGAAAAAGTGCAGAGGGGACTTGTCTCCATTCGCGTTCACGTATTTCAAAATGCCTCGGCAATGGCCGATTTGCTGCCCGATTTTTCCCTTCTAGAAAGTTTAAAAAAAGGGTGGACTTCACTTGCTGTAAAGCTCGGCTATTCAAAAGAAGTGGTCGATTTTTCCTTCCTGATGCAACAGGCATCTGAGATGTCTCATGCAAAACTCTCTAAAGAAGAAGATTTTGAGCCGATTCGCTCATGCTTGGAAAATGGGCTAATAGCGCTCGATCAGATGAAGCAAAAAGAGGGCTCTAACTTAGCCAAGGACATTGGCCAGCGATTGAAGACAATTTCTGCAGCAGTGACCTCGATTGAGATCAAATCTCCCGATGCGGTGTCAAAAATGCGGCAGAAGCTAAAAGAGCGGATGGAAGGGTTATTCCAGCCGGGGACAGAGATCGACGAGCGGCTTTTAAAAGAGGTGGCCCTTTTTGCCGAGCGGGTGGATATCACTGAAGAAGTGACCCGTTTTCGCTCCCACGTGGCGCAATATGAAGAGCTTTTGAAGTCTAAATCGCTCGCTTCTGGGCGGAAAATGGATTTTCTCGTGCAGGAGATGGGCCGAGAGATCAACACAATGGGTTCAAAATCCATGGATGCAACGATAGCCCATCAGGTTGTAGAAGTGAAAAGCGAACTCGAAAAGATTCGAGAGCAGATACAAAATATCGAGTAGTCACATGCAAGTATTAGGCGGATATGAACGGGGTTTAGCTTTTGTGCTCAGCGGACCTTCTGGGGCGGGAAAAACCACCTTGGTGGACATGCTTTGTAAAGAGTTCGATTGCATAGAACGGAGCATCTCCTTTACGACGCGCGCTCCGAGAGCCTCTGAAAGAGAGGGCATTGATTACAACTTCATCACAAAAGAAGAATTTGAAGAGAAAATCGAGAAGGGAGATTTTCTAGAGTACGCAAAAGTATTTGACCACTACTACGGAACCTCGAAGAGCTTTGTCGAAGCGCAAAAAGATAAGGGAAAGCACGTCATCCTCGTGATCGACACCCAGGGGGCCATGCAACTCATGGGCTCCTACGACGCTTCCTTTGTTTTCGTCTCCCCTCCGAGCATTGAAATCCTCCGTATGAGAATGCTCCTTAGAAATTCGGAGACGGAAACAACCATTGAGCAGCGCCTTTCATGGGCCAAAAAAGAGATGGAACTCTCTTTTCGCTACGATTACCTCGTCCTCAATCAAGACCTTAAGGATGCCTACCAGGTGCTAAAATCGATTTTAATCGCCGAAGAGCATAAAATTCGTTGAATATTAACCTCCTATGGCTGATCCTTCTCTAGGACAAGATGAGGTGTTTGTGAAGTTAGATTCCTTGACGACAGAACTGTTAAGAAAAAAGTTTAAAAACAACTTTGACCTTTGTAATTTTTCGATCAGTCTCGCAAGAGGCGTGATCTTGAGCGGTCAGCAGACGAGCTTAGCTGAAGTTTTGGGCGTTGTCGATTTGCGCGCAGCTGAATACAATCGAGAACACTCGTAGTTCATGAAAATCCTAATTACCTCCGCCCTTCCATATGCAAATGGGCCTCTCCATTTTGGACACATCGCAGGCGCCTATCTACCCGGCGATTGCTATGCCCGCTTTGAGCGGTTAAAGGGCAATGAAGTTCTCTATCTCTGCGGTTCTGATGAGTATGGAGTGGCGATCACTTTGAGCGCCGATTTAGCGGGGAGAACCCCAAAGCAACACGTCGATCTTTTCCATGAGATCAATAAAGCATTTTTCGAAAAACTCGAATTTTCTTTCGATCACTATAGTCGAACAACCTGGCCTGGCCACGTCCCTACCGTGCAATCTTTTTATCGCGATTTAGCGGACAAGGGGCTCATCGAAGAAAAGGTCGAGAATCATCTCTATTCAGAAAAAGAGAACCGATTTCTTGCCGACCGCTACGTCGTCGGCACATGCCCAAAATGTGGTTATCAAGAAGCGCGCGGCGATGAGTGCCAATCTTGCGCAGCCTCCTATGAAGCGACCGATTTAAAAAACCCTCGCTCGAAACTGACAGGATCTCCTCTTGTCTTGAAACCCAGCAACCACCTCTATTTGCGATTCGATCATTTTAAAGAGCAGCTCACTACCTGGATCCAATCAAAAGTATGGAAAGAAAACGTCGTCAATTTTGCGATGCGTTATATCGAAGAGTTAAAACCTCGTGCCATCACGCGAGACTCCGAGTGGGGAGTCCCGGTTCCCGGCATGCCAGATAAAGTATTCTATGTTTGGTTTGATGCCCCGATCGGCTATATCTCTGCGGCCAAAGAATGGGCTGTAAAAACCGGCAAACCAGATCGATGGGAAGATTATTGGCTCGATGAAAAGACAAAACTCGTTCAATTTATCGGCAAAGACAACATCCCTTTTCACGCAGTCTTTTTCCCTGCGATGATCATGGGCCAGAACTTGCCTTACAAGCTGCCCGACGAAATTCCTGCCAATGAATTTTATCTCCTCGAAGGGCGTCAATTTTCCAAGTCGGAAGGTTGGACAATCGATTTAGAAGACTTTTTCACAAAGTACACCCCCGACCAGATCCGCTACTGCGTAGCCGCTAATGCGCCAGAGACTTCCGATTCGGAGTTTAGCTGGAAAGACTTTCAGATGCGCTGCAACGCAGAACTTCTCGGTAAATTCGGCAATTTTGTCCACCGTGTCCTCGTATTTGCAAAACAGCAGTGTAATAGTCGCGTTCCAAAAAGAGGGGAGCTCCACGAAGTAGATAAGAAGTTTTCCCAAGAGATGAACGCCCTTGTTGCAACGGCCGCTCTTCACTTCGAAGGCTTTAGCCTTCGCAAAGCCAGCCAAACCCTCATGGAACTCTCACACCTCGGCAACGTTTACTTCGATATGAAAAAGCCGTGGGCCTTGGCAAAAGATCCCGCTTCTAGAGAGAGCCTAGATACATGCATCGCCCTTTGCGTAGAGTGCATTAAAAATTTAAGCCTTCTCGCAACGCCGATCATCCCTCATTCAGCGCAAAAAGTTTGGGAAATGCTCGGCTTTACATCGACTCTGGCAAAAGGGTCTTGGAAAAAGATCCATGAAACGCCCCTTCCTACTGGACAACACCTCGCAGCAGATCCTGTGCCTCTTTTTCGAAAAGTCGAAGATGCCGAAATTGAAGAGCAAATTGCCAAATTGCACGCAATGGCTAAACTTAAGGAAAAACCGATGGAAACCACTTCTTATGAAGCGATGAAAGAGACGATTTCCTTTGAGCAATTTGACAAAGTCGATATTCGCGTTGCGCAAATTTTAGAAGCGGTCAAAGTGCCAAAATCGAAAAAGCTCCTAAAACTTACCGTCGATCTTGGGTTTGAGAAAAGAACCATCGTCTCTGGCATTGCCTTAAAATATCAGCCAGAAGAACTCATCGGCAAGAAGGTTTTGCTTTTAGCGAACCTAACTCCTGCTACCTTGATGGGCATTGAAAGCCAGGGGATGATTTTAGCTGCCGGCATGGGCTCCGATTTAGAGCTCCCGATGATCCAACATCTTCCGCCTGGCAGTCTAGTTTCCTAAGCTACTTTTTCTTAATCGCAGGTGTTACAGACTGGGTCACTTTTTGCGAACCTTTTGAAGTTTTTTTTGCTGTAAATGTGATCGGTCGGTCTCCCTGTTTCACTAGATCTGTGAAGTTATTCAAGGCAGCAAACGCTACTTTTTTCGCGCCATTGATCGTCTGTTTGAGTTTTTGAGGGACTCCTTCCGGATTGTGTGGACGTTCTGAATGTCTTGTAGAATCTATCTTTTTAATCATAACCACTCCGTTGTGCGCTCACAACATACATAAACAAAAATTTAAAAAAAGTCGAGTCCTTCTGCAAATTTTTTGGCTCTTTACCAAAACTGCCTAGAAAAGGTTAAATAGAAGGGTATGTTTTGGAAGATTATAGCTCGTCTCGCACTGGCCATTTTATCCTTGCGCTATAAGATCGAAGCGAAGGGATTGGAAAAAATTTCTTCGAAGAAAGTGGGTGGATTTCTCTTTTTGCCAAATCACGTGGCGCTTGTAGAACCTGTCATGCTCTTTAGCTTTCTCTGGCCCAAGTTTCGAATGAGGCCGCTCGTTGTCGAGTACGTCTATCGGCAAAAACTTCTACAGCCGATCATGAAATTGGTCAGAGCTCTGCCGATTCCCAATTTCGATACATCTATCAATCAGATCAAAGTCAAGCGAGCAGAACGCTCGATGAATGAGATCGCAAATTCACTAAAAAACAGCGAAAATATCATTCTCTACCCGTCAGGGCAATTGAAGACATCGGGAAAGGAAATGCTCGCCGGATCTTCAGGGGCCCATTCCTTGGTGCAAGAATGCCCGAATGCGACCGTAGTACTTATCCGGACAAGCGGCCTTTGGGGCAGCAGCTTTTCAAGAGCTATCGAAGGGCGCTCGCCCGATATCAACACAACTCTTTGGAAAGGTGTTAAGACGATCTTTCGCAATTTGTTTTTCTTCGCTCCGCGCAGAAAAGTAACGATCGAATTTGAGTTAGAAGGGGAAGATTTTCCTCGGAATACGACCCGGATCGAATTCAATCGATATTTAGAAAGGTGGTTCAATCAGTACTTGGATGACAAAGGGCATCGCCATGAGTCAGAGCCGCTGAAGCTCATTTCGTACAGCCGATGGAGAAAAGATTTTGCCAAGCCGTTTCAATCGGAGAAAAAAAAGAGCAGCTCGAATAATGTCGAGATCCCGGTCGAAATGCGCGATAAAGTTTACGGAGAAATTCGCCGAATTTTAGAAAATCCAGGAATGGAGATCCGCGACGAGATGAATCTGGCCATCGATCTCGGAATGGATTCGCTCAATATCGCTGAGCTCATGGCGTTTTTATCTGCGAAATACGACATTGCAGAAGTACACCCCGAAGATTTGGACACAGTGCGAAGCGCACTTGAAATTGCAGAAGGGGCAAAGGCAGCGGAACTGCCTCGCCACCAGATCAAACATGTAGGCTGGCCAAAAGAGAACGGGCGCCTCGATCCAGTTCCTCCACTTGGGACCACGATGCCAGAGGCATTTTTGCTCTCCTGTGAACGGATGGGCTCTTTTGCCGCTTGTGGAGATGATCTTGTCGGCGTCGTGTCGTATAAGAAGATGAAGCGATCCGCCCTTGTGCTCGCCAAATATTTCCAGACGCTTGAGGGAAAGAACGTTGCGATCTTGCTCCCTTCATCGATGGGCGCTTATTTGACCATTTTAGCCCTTCAGCTCGCCGGTAAGGTTCCCGTCATGTTGAACTGGACCTTGGGACCGAGATACTTAGAAGAGATGATGCGTCTTAGCGGAGCGACTGTAGTCATCAGTTCTTGGCGGTTTTTAGAAAGGCTCTCCCACGTTGAATTTGGCAGCTTAGTTGACCAAATGCGGTTTCTAGAAGACATCCGTCAAAATTTATCGCTCGGAATGAAGTTAAAAGGGGCATTTCTCTCTATGCGAGGGGCGAAGCATATCTTATCGACACTTCAATTGAACGATATCGATGAAAATGCACCGGCGGCCATCCTATTTACCTCAGGCACGGAAGCAAGTCCAAAAGGGGTTCCCCTTTCGCATAAGAACATCATCTCCAACTTGCGTAGCGGCATGCATTGTATTGAACTGGATCGAACCGATGTTCTTTACGGTATTTTGCCTCCATTCCATTCCTTTGGTTTTTCAGTAGCCGGTCTTTTTTCCATTTTAGCCGGTCTTCGCATCGCCTTCTACCCCGACCCGACTGATAGCTTTGCCTTGGCCGAAGGAATCGAGCGGTGGAAGATTACCATTTTCTGCAGCGCTCCAAGTTTTTTAAAAGGGCTTTTCTCCACTGCTAAAAGTGGGCAGCTCATGTCCGTTCGACTCTTTGTCTCCGGGGCCGAGAAAGCTCCTCCTGAACTCTTTGAACGGGTAAAAAAACTCGGCAGCGGAGCAAAGCTTATCGAAGGGTATGGGATTACTGAATGCTCGCCGATCTTAACCATCAACCGCCCCAACATGCCGCCAAAAGGGGTTGGCAATCCTCTGGCCGATGTAGAGATGTGCATGATTCATCTGGAAACCCTCGAGCTTCTTCCTCCTGGCCAAGATGGGGAAATTTGCGTTCGCGGACCAAATGTATTTAACGGTTATTTGGACAATCCAAGATCTCCTTTCATTGAGATCCACGGCAAAAAATGGTATCGCACCGGCGATATCGGCCATCAAGAGACCGATGGTACTTTGATTTTGTCTGGACGACTCAAGCGCTTTACAAAAATCGGCGGAGAGATGATTAGCCTCGGCGCCATCGAAGCCGCCATAGCCTCTGAGCTCCATCGGCAGGGAAAAGTCTCAGAAGATGCGCCTACGTTTGCCCTTTTAGCAGACGAACGGAATCCGGGTAAACCTCAGCTCGTGTTATTTACGACCTTTGATCTTAGCCGAGAAGAGGCCAATGACCTTCTTCAAACTTCCGGCTTTAGCCGCCTTGTCAAAATCTCATCGGTCCAAAAAATCGAAGAGATTCCTCTCATGGGAACTGGCAAAACAGATTATAGAACCCTCCAATCCAAGTTCGCATGACCCTTTTTCTTTACAACACAGAAACGCGAACCAAAGAAGCTTTTACGCCGGCCGATGGCAAAAAAGTGCGCATGTATACTTGCGGTCCGACCATTTACGACTATGCCCATATCGGGAACTTCCGCACCTATATCTTCGAAGATCTACTTCGCCGCACCCTCCAATTATTTGGTTTTTCCGTCGAACAGGCCATGAACATCACCGACATCGACGACAAGACCATCCGCGGCGCCCTTGCAAAAAACATCCCCCTAAAAAGCTACACAGAACCCTTTCGCATCGCCTTTTTTGAAGATCTCAAGACATTAAACATCCAAAAAGTCGAACACTACCCAGAGGCAACCGGCTATATCCCAGAGATGATCCACATGATCGAAAAACTCCTAGAAAAGGGATACGCCTATGAGAGCACGAATAAAAGCATCTATTTTTCCATTCGCCACTGCCCCACCTACGGCCGCCTTTCCCACCTAAATATGGAAGAGCTCAAGCCAACCACCGACAACCAAGCGGATGAATACGACAAAGAGAACATCGCCGACTTTGTCCTCTGGAAAGCCTACGACCCCGCGCGCGATGGGCAAATCTTTTGGGAGAGCCCCTTTGGCAAAGGCAGACCCGGCTGGCACATCGAATGTTCCGCCATGGCCACCAAGCTCCTCGGCCCCTCGATCGATATCCACTGTGGCGGCATCGACAACATGTTCCCGCACCATGAAAATGAAATCGCCCAATCGGAATGCTGCTCAGGCTGCCGTTTTGTCCGCTACTGGCTCCATGCAGAACACCTCCTCGTCGACCACAAGAAAATGTCCAAAAGTCTAGGCAATTTCTACACCCTTCGCGATTGTCTAAAGAAAGGGTATACCGGCATGGAACTCCGCTATCTCCTTCTCTCCTCCCACTACCGGACTCAGCTCAACTTTACCTTTGCCGGCCTAGACGGCGCCCGCGCAGCCCTTACTCGCCTTGGCGATTTTATCGATCGCCTGAAAGCAATCAAAGGCTCTACTGCCTACGCCAAAGCCCCTCTTGCCCTTCAAAAGGCAGATCAAAAGTTTAAGGCAGCCCTTGCCGATGATTTAAATATTTCTGTCGCCCTTGCAGCTCTTTTCGATCTAGTGCGGGAGCTCAACCTTCTTGCCGACGAAGGGAAAATCAGCACTATTGAAGCAGAAGAAGTTCTCTCCGAGCTTGAAGAATGGAACCTAGTCCTTGCCGTTCTGCCGCTGCAGAGACAAGAAGAGATTCCAGCGCATCTCCAAAAGCTTTTAGAAGAACGAGAACTCGCGCGCCGCCAGAAAAACTTCTCCTTAAGCGATCAGCTCCGAGATCGTATTCACACAGCAGGCTACCGCATCGAAGATACGCCCCACGGCGCAAGATTAAAGAGGAACGAATGACTCCCGACGAAAAATTTATGATCAAACTTTATGAAGTCGCTAAAAAGAAAGGGGATCCTCGTCGGCCGATCAATTATCAATCTGTGGCCAAAATGGTTGGCTTGAAAGAGACCGCTCTCAAAAGCATCGTCAAGGCTCTTGCCCAGGCCAATCTCGTCGTTAAAATCGACGACACAACCCTCCATCTAACGGATCGGGGTTGCGCTTTGGTGCTTTCTCTAAAAGATTAAACTTCTTCAGGCTTCATTAGAGGGAATAGGAGAACATCGCGGATCGATTCTGCGTTTGTGAAGAGCATCACCAATCTGTCGATGCCAATGCCGACGCCGCCGGTGGGGGGCATCCCTTGGCAGATGGCTTCGATGAACTCTTCGTCAAGAGGGCTCGCTTCAAGATCGCCAGATTCTTTCTTCTCGGCTTGGTCGAGGAGAAGCTTGCGCTGAAGTTCTGGGTCGTTGAGTTCTGTGTAGGAATTACACATTTCTCGACCGAGGATAAAGCTCTCAAAACGTTCGACAAACTGTTCTTTTCGGAGGACGGGATCGCGGTGGAGTTTGCAAAGCGGTGTCGTCTCGATGGGGTGGTCGATGATGTGGTGAGGATCGATGAGGTGCTTTTCTGCAAATTCTTCAAACATCATGGCGATAAGCGCTCCGCGGGGGGCGGGGTGAACGCCTTTTGGATCGATGTGGGTCTCTTGGAGAAGGCGCGCTTTGAGGTCGGCTGTGCTCATGGTGTCGACGTCGTATCCGCCGTAGACTTTGATGGCTTCTTTCATCGAGAGGCGTTTCCAGGGGCTTTTAACATCGATGACGCGGGCTGTGCTCTCGTCGGGAGAAACTATGCGCACTTTGGTGTCGCCAAAGAGGGCAAGAGCGACAGCTTCGAAGAGCCCTTCGGTAAAATCCATCATGTCGTTGTAATCCCAGCCGGCAGCATAGGCTTCGAGCATGGTAAATTCTGGATTGTGGGTTCGGTCGATCCCTTCATTGCGAAAGACTTTGCCGATCTCGTAGACTTTTTGCATGCCGCCGACGATGAGTTTTTTGAGGGGGATCTCGAGGGAGATGCGGAGGAACATGTCTTGCTTGAGGGCGTTTAGATGGGTCATGAACGGCTGGGCAGCAGCTCCACCGTAGGTGTTTTGCAAGACGGGTGTTTCTACTTCTTCAAATTCCATCTCTTCGAGATAATTGCGGATCGTCAGGAGAATGCGGGAGCGATGTCGGAATTTTTCTAACGATTCTGGATGGGTAATGAGATCGAGCCAGCGCTTGCGATAACGGACGCCTTTGTCGGCAAGACCGCTATGCTTGTCTGGGAGCGGGAGGAGCGATTTGGCAAGAAGGGTGACGGTCTTGGCAAAGACGGTCAGTTCTCCTTTTTGTGTCTTGAAGAGGTGTCCCTCAACGCCGATGATGTCGCCAAGGTCGAGCTTTTTTTCGATGAATTTGATGTGGTTTAAAGACTCGATTGGGCTAAAGCCTTGTACGATGGTGAGATCGCGATTGAACATCACCTGAATACGGCCCGTTTCGTCTTGGATGTGGCCAAAGGCGTTTTTCCCCATCGCGCGAAAGAGGACTAATCGACCCGAAATAAATACGTGCTGGGTCGATCCAGCGGCAGCGTCTTCGCTATGGCCGAGTTCTTTGCCTTCAGCATCGAGCATTAGCTCGGCAGCTCTAGTGGTGTGAACGTATTTGGGAGGGTAGGGCTCGACGCCGAGCTCTCGAATCTCAGCGAGCTTGCGGCTTCGATTTTGAAACTCTTCATGATGGTGATATTCAGGAACTGGAAATGGCATTGGCGATCTTTTTAATGAATCGCTTTAGATTACCTTTTATAGCTGTTTTTGTCTATTGCTGTTCAGTCGAAATTTAGTTTTTGCTTTGAGTTCGGCATAATTTTTAAAAGATCGAATGATGTTTGAGGGGAGGGGTCTTCTTTTCGCTTCCCAAGTGGAGAATCGAAGAGAGACTTAAAAGGCGTGGGGAGCCGATTTTCTTTTTGCTTCCCAAGTGGAGATTCTAATTTAGACTTTCGCTTTGTTGGAGCTGCAGGGGGAATGGTTTTTTTTGGGGATAGGGGAGCGGGCTGCGTTGCTGGTGGAAATTGAAAAAAGTAGAGCAGTCGGAGTTCGAACTCTGCATCATTGGTTACTGTGAGCATATCGCCAAGGGCTGCTGTACCGATTGCATTCCACATGCGCACGACAGAGCTTCTATTGACTTGAGGATCTTCCTCTTCAGGGAGATTAAAATCGACCAGTTGCAAAAAGCCTTCTTTGTCGACGCGAAAATTCGAAGGGCGTACGTCTGTGCGCATGTTCGATAGAACGATTTGCCGGAGTTCTCGCACAATGGCTGGAGTTAAGGCTGCTCGTTGGAATTTGGCTTCGATATAGGGCTGGCTCATATAGGTACCGTGAAACTCGGTTGGGGTGAGTCGAATATTTTTGAAGGAGCTTTGGAAAATGGGGAGGAGAACTTCATAATTTTTACGCATTGTATTTATGCTATTGATCGCATGTTCTTGAGGCTTTATTTTCTCGTTGCCAATAGGAATTTTGAGGACGCGATCGCCTTGGATAAATACAGCTGACTCTCCTCCATTGCTTAAGAATTGTGCATCGGCAAGGATTCTATGATGAATTTTGTGGATTTTGCTGATTGTTTCAGAGGAAATGGCCGCATCCGGTGTTTGGGAGGCAATCCGAGTAAAGCCGCTAAAATCCGGAAGAGGGCGGTTTGTTATAGATGACATAAAGCTCCAAATTAATTTGTTTATATCATTATAAGTATTATTTACTTTAATTTCAATATCAAATATTTTATTTATCCCTTTATTGGAAGGTAAAGGGGTTCGCTCAGGTAGGCGCTGCAGCCATTGGTAAGCGCTGCGGGAGCCTTTAAATAGGCCGCTATCCCTCCTATAAGAAGGCCGACAGCCCCTCCTGCAAGGGTGATTGGCAAGAGATCGTCGCAGTGGGCCGAATAACAGCTTCCGCCGGCAATGAGCGCGCCAATGGCTGTAAACCCCACTATGTAGGGAAGAGCGAATGTCGCCACTTTAATCCAGTGAAATGGCTCTTGGTCTTGTTCCGATCGGATGATTGGAGTTGAGAGAGAATTGGAAAATGGTTCGATTTGCATGAGTTTAAACCCTCCTAGTTTTTTAAAGAAAAAACTTTATTTGATTTAGTCAATTAAAAGAAAGTGTTTTGCGTATCGACGTCGATTTTAAAGGGGAGTGGGGAGGAGAGGTTAGAGAGGGTTTTATGGAGATCTTTGACTTTGGGTGTTTTGATGATGAATTGGAACCGGAATTGGTCTTTGACTTTGGCATGGCCCGCGGCTAGGACGGGTAAAAGATGGGAGCCTACGGGGAGCTCTTTTTGGACAGCGGCGTGAAGGGCTAAGGTAGCTTCTTCGGTATCTCTAGGGTCAGAGCCTGTAGAGGTGATTTTGATGAGGTGGCAAAAGGGAGGGTAGCTAAATTGGCGCCGCTCTTCGAGTTGACGGAGGTAGAAGGCTTCGAAATCTTGGGTTTTTGCGAGTTGAAAGATGGGGTGGTCGGGAAGGAAGGTTTGAAGAAATACTTCGCCTTGAAGCTCAGCTCTACCGGCTCGGCCAGCGACTTGCGTGATGAGCTGAAAGACGGTTTCCTCGGAGCGAAAATCGGGGATGCTTAAAGAGGAGTCGGCATTGAGAACTCCCACGAGGGTGACAGAGGGGAAGTGGAACCCTTTTGCGATCATTTGTGTGCCGATGAGTACGTCGGCTTTGTGGGAGCGAAACTGCCGAAAGAGATCTTCATGGCTCGTCTTTTGGGTGGTGGTGTCGCGGTCCATGCGAAGGGTGCGGATGCCGGGGAGAAGCGCGTGAAGAGAGCGTTCGACGTGTTCTGTGCCAAATCCTTTGAACTGGAGAGATTCAAGCCCGCCGCAAGAAGGACAAGAGCGCGGGATAGGCTGTCCATAATTGCATAGGTGGCAGCGAAGCTGATTTTCGGCTTTATGGAAAGTAAGGCCAAGATCGCAGTGAGGGCATTTGATGGTGTTTCGACAAGAATTGCAAATCTGCAGGCGATGGTAGCCGCGGCGGTTTAGGAAGAGAAGCGTTTGCTCTCCGTTTTTTAGCCGCTCTTTCATCGCAGTGATGAGTTCTTGGGAAAAATGGGTAAATCCTCCAGAGATGTCCATCGCTCTTTTCATGTCGATGATCTGAATCTTTGGCAAGGAGGCAGAGGCTGCGCGGGACGAGAGGATGCTTAGGGTGTATTTTTTAAGGTCGGCGTTGTAGCGAGATTCAATAGAAGGGGTCGCAGAACCTAAGAGAACGGTGGCGTTTTCCAGTGAGCCTCTCATGACGGCAATATCGCGGCCATGATAGCAGGGGGCTTCTTCCGACTGTTTGTAGGAGGAGTCGTGCTCTTCATCGACGATGATAAGGCCGAGATTTTTTGCAGGGCAAAAGATGGCCGAGCGGGCGCCGATGACGATTTGCGTTTGCCCCGATTGGAGGTTCTCCCAAGCGGTTGTTCTCTCGCCGAGGCTGCGGCGGTGATGCCAGATGGCGATTTTTTCTTGGAAACGGGAGCGAAAGCGCTCGATGGTTTGAGAGGTAAGGGCAATTTCTGGAACGAGCATGATGGCGCTTTGTCCAGCGTCAAGTGCGGCCTGAATCGCTTGGAGATAGACTTCTGTTTTCCCGCTCCCTGTGATTCCTTGGATGAGGTGAGTGGCATATTTTTTAGACGCAAGGGATTGGCATATTTTAGCGAGGCACGAGGCTTGCTCTTCGTTGAGTTTTTTAGGCTTTGTCGGGAAAAATTCTTCTTCGGCGATTTCTAGTTCGGTTTTTTCCCGTTTTAAGATCCACTTTCTTTTGAGGCATGTTTGGAGGGAGCTTCTGGAAAATTCCGGGATGAAGGGACTTTCCTCTTTTAAGAGCTTTTCTAAGATGAGGGCAATCGGGCTATTTCGAATTTCTACGATTTTTGCACGCGCCTCTTCTTTTGTGAGGTTAAGCGAATAGATAAATTCTTGTTTTGGTTTTACGGTTTTTCGTAAATTTGGGGGAATGAAGCATTTTAATGTTTTTTGTAGGGGCGCGCAGTAATAGGCAGACATCCACTGGGCCAGTTTCCAAAGCGGCTCGGAGAGGACGGCTTTTTCGCTGATGAGGCGAGCAATCGGCTTTGCATTGGGAAATCCCGACTGTTTTTTAAGGGCGATGACGGTCCCTTTTTTCAGGGAAGATTTAAGAGGCACTTCCACGCGCATTCCCACTTCGATAATCCATCCTTCCGGAATGGCATAATCGAGGGTTAGTTTTTGGTCGAGGGCGACAGCTGCGAAGAGATTGTCTGACATAGTGCTTTCCATAGAGACCGTTTAAGAAGTGGATCTTTCAAATAGAGAGAAAGATCGGGGAGCAAGAAGAGCGGTTTTTCTCCGAGCTGCCGAGTTTTTTGTTGAGGAACTTCCTTGTAGAGTTGGCAGAGATTGGGAAGTTGCCAAAGCGTGTAATCGCAGGTGATGATCAGCTTTAATTCTGGTACGGATAACAGGGGTTTCCAATCTTTTTCCCGTTCGATGGATTCAGCACAAAGTAGCGCTGCAGGGCCGAAGTAGACATCGAGCGCTTTTGCGATCTCCTCGAGAAGCGCTTTTTGTTCGGGGCTCTCTTGAAAATAGATGACTGTGATAGGCGCTAACTGGTTTTTATTTTTCCAGCGGGTGGCGATTCTCTTTGCGATGGCGTCGCTTGGAATTTCTGCAAAAATAGGCATGCTCGGTGCAATTTTTGCAAAGAGGGCATCGAGTTTTTTAGCCGGTTTTTTAAGGGGAATGATTGGAGGAGGAGGAGCTTCTTCAATAATCACTGGAGCGGGAGAGGGCGGCTCCTCTTTTTTACGCTCAAAAATAGGAGGGGGAGTTTTCGGTGTTTCTACAGGAGGAAGAACAATTGTTTTTTTATGGATTTTTCGAAAATAGTCGTAGCTTTCCGCTTCGGCTAAAATCGGATCGGAGGAGTCTTTTAAGAAGGATTTTGCATCTCTAATCCACGCTAGCGCAAGATCGACGTAGGTGTGCATTTATCAGCCGTCCATTCTATAGATTCGATCAGCGACTCGTGCTTGAGATAGAAATCGCTGAACCCTCTTCGAGTATACCCTTCGCATAGAATCGCGCGCAAGTGGGCAGATCCGGACGGGTAGAGGCGGCTTAAGAGCTGTTCGATTTTTTCAGGATGGAGATTCCGGTTGAATTCCTCTTTGTTTTCAATGAGATAAAAAAGAACGTTTTCGTCAGATCTAGCTTCTGCAAAAAATGGGAAGAGCGCTTCATAAAAGTCTTTTAAGGCTTGCATCAAAACGGAGTAGAGATGATCGATGTTGGTCAGCAAGATAAAAGAGGGCGGGGGAGTGCGTTTCCAAGAAATGATAAGAGCTCGAAAAGAAAGGGCGGCATCGCGCATTTGATCGAGAAGGGCCCCGATCTCGTCTCTATTTTGGCACTGGGAGGCTCTCATGAGCTCATCGCAGTAAAAACATAATTTGTCGAGCGTTCCCGGCTTTTTAGAAAAAGGATTTTCCAAAGAAAAAAGAAGAAATTTTTGGAGCTGCTGCGAAACGTCCTCAATTTCTTGGATTGGACGATCGGTTGCTCCGATCTCGCTCATTTTTTGTTGCAGAGAAAGGATGACCTGGCAGGAGCTAAGCCATTCTTGCAAAGCAAGTTGCAAGCTCAGCGAACGGGCCGCTGGCGGGTCGAGGTCGGGAGGAAATAGAGGCCAAGGATACAAGCTACGCATAGTCAACTGGGAGACGAACAGGCTAACATATGTATAAAAAATCTGGAAGAAATTATTTTTTTCAGGTACCTATCAGAGACAAATGAACCTGCTAAAAATCACTCTTTTGTGTATGATCTATGCCCAAGTGGAGAGTGCACCAATGCCTAGAAAAAGTCCTGATACAGCCTTTCGATTCCTAATGGAAGGGAATCAGCGGTTTGTGAATGACCAGTCGACCCATCCGAATCGCGCTGTTGAAAGACGCCAGGAGACGGCTGAGCTTCAAGAGCCATTTGCGATTATTTTAGGATGTGCAGACTCGCGGGTTTCTCCTGAGATCATCTTCGACCAGGGGATCGGCGATCTCTTTGTCGTGCGGGTTGCGGGCAACGTAATGGGGCCGATCACTCTCGATAGCATCGAGTATTCGGCGCTTTATTTGCATTCGACTCTCATCATGGTGTTAGGCCATGAAAGTTGTGGGGCCGTAGCGGCCGTCTTACAAGGAAGAACGCAAGATATTGAAAACGTTGCGAGTTTGATTCAGCCTGCGATTGAAGAATCAAAAACGCAAGCGGGCAATCGCCTAGAAAACGCCATCAAAGACAATGTGAAAAACGTCGTCAAGCAGCTCAGTAAAACACCTGTCTTATCCAAATTAATCGCCGAAAAAAAAATCAAGATCGTCGGCGGCTACTACAACTTCCATAGCGGCGAAGTAGAACTTTTGTAATTTGTTTACTTAAAAATCTCTTCTCGATATCTTCATCTGAAATTTTTTACTTTGAGGTGAGGAAGTGGATCTCTCTGTCAAGCTTCAACCGTTAATTCTTCCTCGTGATGATTTTTCGCCAATGACTTTCGAAGAGCCGTCTGAAAGCTATTTTGGGAAATGGGGGACAAGGCTTTTTACTGGTCTTGTTGCGGGAGCTTCTCTTGTCGGGCGAGCTGTCAATTGGTCGCCGATTACAAATGCGCTCAGTAGTTTTGGGGTTGGATTTGGGGTTCAGGCGTGTGTAGATCATTTTCTGACGGACCAAACTCGTTTCACCGCGAAGCGTATCGCCTTGACGGCATTTGGCCAAATTTCCTCTTTTTTTCTCACTCAGCTCTATGCAAATACGGAAAGTCTAGAGTGGCAGACAGTGGCCAGCTCAACGATCGTGGGGATGTTAGGAGCGGTTTGCAGCATATACATAAGCCAGATCGGCGAGCGCCCTATGATTCGGATCGAAACACCGGCGATTGGCAGCAAGGAGGAGGGGGAGAAATTTACAGGAATTTTCTTCAACCAAGGCTTAAGCGATGCATTGAAGGGAATCGTGGCCGGTGGGCTTGGGGCGGGGTATTTTCTAACGGATGATCCGGTCTTTAGAGGGCTATTTTCCTTTGGCGCTCTTTTTTATGGAGCTGAGATTTTGGGGCAAAGGGTATCGACCTATCTCGATCAGAGCATTGTTCGCAATGAGATGGATGCAAGCGGGCTCATGGAACTTACAGGGTCTAGATATCGATTGGCTAAAACCGTTTTGAATACGATTGGCTTTTTTGCCATCCCCTTCTCTTTTATCCCGTTTGATGGAGACGCCCATTCTGCAGCTCGCATTTCTCAGCTATTTATCGTGGGGGCCGTTGCGGGATTTTTCGATGGGATGATGTTTCGCTCGGAAGAAGATCGGTTGCAGCGCATTCCCATTCATAAACTCGAGGAATTGCACCTCTATGCCCCCATCAAAAACTTAGCGTCTCGAATCTATGAAATTGTCGTTGTTTTAGGGATGACCTCTTTTGTCGCTTGGCAAGAGGGATGGGAGCTGGACGACCCCTATGATCAAGCAGCTTTGGGAGCGGTTTTTGGAGCTTTTATGGGAACGCTTGGGATTGTTAAATACATCGATTTAAATTGGGATTTAGAGACCAGGATTTCGCAGCCAATACAAACGTTGGCGTCTCGCATCAAGGATAAGCTTTTGTGTTCTCTTCTCATCACACCTCGGCTACTGGGGATCAATCCCGCCTATCTTTTTTTAGTGGGCACAAATGCGTTGATGATGGATGACCGAGCAATCGCCGATCAGTCAAACGATCCTTACCGGGCAGTCATTGTGGGATCCTGGGCCGCTTTCGGGGTTGCTATGGCCATAGAGCTCGAGCGCACTTCTAGCCCGAGGATTGGAACTGTTTGTCAATTTCCTCTTCTGGTTGTAATCAACGGAGTATTGACGATGGAGCGGATGGCTAGAGGGAGTATTGAGTAGATGGCAGCGATTGTAAAATCGGAACAGTGCTTTCTTCAAAGGATCCGGTTTCAACACTCTTTTCCGATTCAGGCAGAAGTGATAAAAAACGATGCGGATTTAGGAGAAGTGGACCGCAGAATTCTTTGCTTTGCCGGATATTTATTGCAGATTTTTGGGAGGAGATATTTTTCTGAGTTATCGCAAAAATTGGAAAAACCTCTTCAAGTGGAACTAGAGGGTATATCTCGTGCTCATTATGAAATTCAGGCTCAGATTGAGGTCAATCAAGATTTTTACTTAGAGCAGAAGTTTCCTATTACGAAGAATTTAGTGAAGCGATACTGCTCCCCATCTGTCAGTCGAGATGAGTTTTTTTTTCTCCTTCAGAAGGGCTCCTATGATACATTGCCTTTTATCCAGCGAACTATTCTTTATCCGAAATCCAATCTCGGTGTGGTTAGGCGATTAGAAGAGTCAAGGAGCGATGCTTTTTATCTCTTGCTGAAGAACCTCCCTAAAGATTTTGGCGCCGATCCAGAGGAGAAGGAAATAGAGCAAAAATCTCCCCCTTCTCTTTTTTTATCTGCGAAGTTGCTCTATGGATCAGGGGCTTTAGTGTATAGGGGGGAAGTTCTCTATTATTCGGATTTGCTAGGTGACTGGGCGCGCATTTCAATGAGAAATAAAAGCGCCGTGGATCAATTGAAAGAAACGTTAGGGATAGAGCAGTGGATTAGAGGGAGGGAACCGGAGGTTCATCTTATCTGGGATGGGATTTCATCGATTGGAGTCGATTGCAATCAACACTCTTTCCAAACCTTTCTGATCGAATGTACGATCAAAACTCTGGAAGAGAGTTTTGCCATAGAATTTTCTTCCTCGCTCAAAGAGTATTTATTTGCACTTTTAGAATGTGAAATCGTCCGTTTAGATATCGCCTATTTTTGTGGGCATAGACTGCTGGAAAATTTAGATTTTTCCCGTTTTCCTAGATTTTCAAGGCCGATTCTTTTAGCTTTCCGAACTTTTACGCGGATGCTCGAATTTTTTGAAGTAGAAAAGAAAGATCAAGCCCTTCTTCTAGAACTGATTCTCATCCAAGTTCGCAATCCAAAACTCCTCGAAGAAAAGAAGGATTCTCTTTTTAAGGATAACTCTCTATTTGCCTTTGCTTGGAAGGCTGTAAATACTCTCTCGCCTTTGGTCGGCCAATCCGTTAAAAGTGGCTCTTGCTATTCGTTACTTTTCTTTTTTTTAGAAGACTCTTCAAGAGAGAGGTTTTTTCGATTATTCATTCAATTACATGAAGTTTTCCAGAGTTCTATTGCATTCCCAATTATTTTTGATTTTTGTCAGGAAAATAAAGATGTAGATGGAGCGGTTCTGCAACAATTTTTGAGCATATATACGCAAATTCTATCCCATTTTTCCAGTGTCGATTCAATCCACGCTGAACGGCTTTTTTTAGATCTCCCTCTTTCATTAGGCAGTGGCGGTGGTCTATCCAACCTTTTAGAACGGGCACAACAATTTTTTAGATTCATGGATGAATATGGCATTGCGTTGGACGAGAGCAGTCTTCCTCTACTCCGAGATTATTTACATAAGCCATGCATGAATACATATATTCTTTTTGCCGATGCTCCTGATTTAAAGATCGATTCTTTACAGGCGACGGACATTGCCGGCGCTCTCTCTTTATTGACAGAACCTTTGCCGGAAATTATCGAGGCTGAAGATAAAAGAGAGGCAATACAGATCGCTTTAGAACTCAAGCAACAGTATTTATTTTCAAATGTCCAAACTTTTTCCCTCTATTTTGAGACCCTCAATCAGCTCTCCAAAGGCAATCGAGAGTCATTTGCAGCTATAGAGTCGTTTATTTTGGAATTGGAGACTTTTTGCCCTTCCATATCTCTTGAGGATTTTTTCTTTCTCTATCGTTACCAACCCTTTTTGAAGGGGCTTGATCGTTTGAAGGAATTAAAAAGCCAATTCCTCAATGCGGATAGGGAATGCTTCATTTTGCCGCAGACACTCGTCCAGGAAATCTTACAGACAAGCGAGAGCTTTCCAGAGTCGATCGTTCCCGCAAATCTTGAGCTGCAGACCAAATTTAGGAGTTCGATCTCCCAATCGATCCGTTTGCTTTTTTTCGCGCCAATCCAACCTTTGATTGATTACTTTAAAATTGCCGGTTTTGATTTTTCCGATCAAGTGCAGTGGGGATCTTTCCATCTTATCACTCATTTGGGGCAATTGAAGGAGGTGCCAAATAGTTCGGTGGCGATTTATTTGGATTGGGAAAAAGTTGGCGAATTTCCTGTTCTATTTTTTAGTTTTACTGATTTAGGCAGTCGAGTTTCTCGGTCTACAAGAATTATTCTAGACGTTCCAGTCGATGAAATGAATCAAGTGGCTGGAAAAAGACAGTCCTTTTTTGCCTATCTCAATACGGTAACTTCGCACATTTTTAAAGAACAAGTGGAAGATCCCGCCCCGGAGCAAGAAAGCGTAGAGAACTGGATCTCTTGTTTTACGAGCTTAAAAGAAGATGTAGCGATGTATAATCAAGACATTGACAATGGGCTTTTGAAAGAAGAACACCTGCAAAATCTTTGGGAGTTTTTAAAAAAAGTAAAAGTTGCTTACAGAAATCTCTATCTAGAGGTTGTTCATGGCTATCACCCTTATAAAGGGGAAGAATTGGAGTCATACGACGCCCCTCTTCTATCGAAAGAGCATTTACAACATACTTGTCGGGTATTTAGTGCGGCAAATAAAGAGCCTATTTCTCTTCATCTAAACCTCAATATCCCCATGAATGGAGGGAAGGATCTCACATACCCGCTTTCTTTTCACGTAGAGACAGCCAGTGATCTTTTGGGGGCGCCGGTGGAAGAAATTCGAAAAAATTGGGACTCAAGAGGTCTTCCCATCGACGAGGTCGTCCAAGGGAAATATGTCACCTTATCGATCCAATACTTAAAACAGACCCTTCGAAAGACGCTCCATTACCCATACTCCGCTCTTTCGGATTTAAACACGTTTCAAATGTATTTCGACTTCCATCAATTCCTTTTAAGAAGTCGTCTTATGGATCGCAAAGTCTATTTTTTCACCAACCCCTACTGACCCTTCTATGGCAATAAGGTTGTTTGCCTGTCTTTGTATAGTAATCTTGGTGCGCACTTTCTGCCTGGTAAAAGATGCTTGCGGGAACTACTTTGGTGACGGCGGTCAATCCCTTTTTTCGCAGAATTTCGATTAATTTCAGCGTCGTCTCTTTTTGCGCTTCTGTCAGATAAAAGACGGCTGAGCGGTATTGGGATCCGATGTCGGGGCCCTGGCCATTTTTTTGCGTCGGATCGTGGATTTCGAAAAATGCTTTGGCAAGAGTTTCGAAAGAGACTTTCTTAGGATCGAAAACTATTTCGACGGCTTCAGCATGTCCTGTCATTCCCGTACATACTTCCTGGTAAGAGGGCTTTACAACTGTCCCACCGGTATAACCCGCTTTTATTTGAATGACGCCCGGGATTTTTTTAAGGAGCGCCTCAACGCCCCAAAAACAGCCCCCTGCGAAAATGGCCCGCTCATAACCTTCTTTTGTCGTAGCCGGAAGAAAGTCTAAGGAGATCGAATTGACGCAGTGGCGGAGATTTTTTTCTGTCAGATGTTCCCCTTGAAACACATGGCCAAGATGCCCTTTGCAGCGGCCGCAGACGATCTCGGTTCTTCTCCCATCTGCATCCATTCTTTTTTCCACAGCGCCGGCGATCTCATCGTCAAAACTTGGCCATCCGCAACCAGAGGAAAATTTATCTTTGGAAAGATAGAGAGGCGCATCGCATTGTTTGCACACAAAAACACCCGGCAATTCATGGTGATCGTATTTGCCCGATCCTGGGTGTTCGGTTCCCTTTTGCTGAATGATTCTTTCTTCTTCGGGTGTTAGCGGGTGCAATCGTTTCATAAGAGTTAAAATAAGTGAATTTACGATTGAAGAGCAATCTCTTTTCAAAATTTTTATGGTAGGGTACAGTGCGCATAAAGGAGACTTTCATGAAAAAGACACTTTTTCTCTTCCTTGCGCTTGTTTTTGTCACAGGATGTTCACAGGATTCAGATGATGGAGAAGAGCATTTCTCTCCTCAGCCTGGCGGAATCTCAGAGAATCAAGAGATCAATCCTTAAAAAGCGCATCGACGTATTCTTTTGGATCGAAGGGGACGAGATCTTTTTCCCCTTCGCCGAGGCCTGCCCAACGGATCGGGATGCCGAGTTCTTTATGGACTGCAACGGCGATCCCGCCGCGCGCTGTGCCGTCTAGCTTGGTCAGGACAATGCCGGTGATGGGAACAAACTGCTGGAAGGTCTTTGCTTGATCGAGGGCGTTTTGGCCGACGGTGGCATCGAGAACGAGCAGGGTTTCATGCGGAGCGTCGGGAATGAGTTTTTTGATCACACGGGAAACTTTTGCCAGTTCATGCATGAGGTCAGTCTTATTCTGCAGGCGCCCTGCTGTGTCGATGAGTACGATGTCGGCTTTTCGGGCAAGAGCTGCCTGAAGAGCATCAAAAGCCACCGCTGAGGGGTCGCTTTTTGGCTGGGCTTTGATGAGGTCGGCGCCAATCCGATTAGCCCACGTTTCGAGCTGTTCAACGGCAGCGGCGCGGAAAGTATCGCCGGCTGCAATGAGGACTTTTTTCCCACTTTCAATGTGCATTTTAGCCAGTTTGGCCAATGTCGTTGTCTTTCCGCTCCCATTGACGCCAACGACGAGAATCACATGAGGGTGATGTAAGTCGATCGGCTTGGCCTCTTGGAAAAAGGAGAGGATCCGCTCTTTGACAAAGGCGAGGATCTCTTCGGAGGAGGCCGTCTTGTGTTTTTTTATCTCGTCGACGATGGAGAGAGCAAGCGGGGCTCCTAGGTCGGCTTCGTAGAGGAGTTGCTCAAGATGAGCGCAGGCTTCCTCATTATACCCCTTGGAAAAGAGGTTTTTGATGGTTTGGCCAAGGGCCGATTTAATCCGGGCAAAAGGTGAGGATAGCTTCTTTAAAAACTTGAACATAAACGACATTCTATCACATATATAAATATACGAGGTAGCGATGAATTTACACGAATATCAGGCGAAAATTGTGCTCAAAAAATTCGGGATTCCAATGCCTGATTTCGGGGTGGCAGAGTCGGTCGAGGAAGCGAAGAAAATTGCCCATGGTCTCCATTTGCAGCAAGCAGTGCTGAAAATTCAGGTGCACGCAGGGGGACGAGGGAAGGCCGGCGGGGTAAAGTTTGCCAAGACGGCTGATGAGATCCCTTTGATTGCCAAGACGCTCATCGGGATGAAAATGGTCAACCAGCAGACCGGGCCGGAGGGAGTGGTGGCCAAAAAGGTGTTGATCTCTAAACCGGTCGATATCGCAAAAGAGTATTACATTGGAGCTCTGATCGATCGAGAGAAGGCTGTGCCGATTTTGATCGCATCGCCAGAAGGGGGCATGGAGATCGAAGAGGTGGCGCATAAGTCTCCGGAAAAAATTTTAAAAATCCCGTTTGGCTTTGATGGAAAACTCCGCTCGTATCAGATTTTACGCATCGTGAAGTTCATGGGATGGACTGGTCCGCAGGCAAAGGCAGGGGCTGAGATCATAAAAGGGCTTGCCAAAGCTTTTATCGAGACCGATGCATCGCTTTTGGAGATCAATCCACTGGTAAAAACGGCAGAAGGGGAGATTTTGGCGCTCGATGCGAAGCTGAGCATCGATGACAACGCATTATTTCGCCAATCAGAGATCATGTCGATGTACGACGCGACGCAGAGTTCTTCCCAAGAAGCCGCCGCCAAAGAATTTGATTTGGCCTATATCGCCATGCATGGAGATATCGGCTGCATGGTCAATGGCGCAGGGCTTGCTATGGCGACGATGGACATCATCCAATTATCCGGCGGCGCTCCTGCGAACTTTCTCGATGTGGGTGGGGGAGCGACAAAAGAAAAAGTGGCTGAAGGCTTTCGAATCATCCTTTCCGATCCAAAAGTAAAGGCGATTTTGGTCAATATTTTCGGCGGGATCATGAACTGCGCAACGATTGCGCTCGGCGTGCTTCATGCAGCTAAAGAGCAGCATATCAACCTACCCATCGTAGTGCGGCTCGAAGGGACGAACGTCGAAGAGGGGCGGAGACTTTTTAAAGAGAGCCACTTGAAAATATCGACCGCCGAGGATTTAAAAACAGCCGCTGAGCTCGCAGTCAAAGCTTCAAAGGGGAACCATGGCCATTCTCATCAATAAAAAGACAAAAGTGATCGTCCAGGGAATCTCTGGCAAAGCGGGGAGTTTTCACGCAGAGCAGTGCCTTGAATATGGAACGCAAGTCGTAGGGGGCGTTACGCCAGGAAAAGGGGGGCAGCAAATTTTAGGTCTTCCCGTTTTCGATACCGTGTTGGAAGCAAAGCTCGCAGTACGTGCAGATGCATCTTTGATCTTCGTGCCGCCGCCATTTGCAGCAGATGCCATTTTAGAAGCAGAAGATGCTGGGATTGAGCTCATCGTCTGTATTACAGAAGGGATTCCCGTGCGCGATATGTTGGAAGTCAAGCGCGTGATGAGTAACTCCAAGCATTCGAGATTGATCGGGCCCAATTGCCCTGGCATCATCACTCCTGGCGAGTGTAAGATCGGGATTATGCCTGGCTATATCCATAAACGGGGAAAAGTGGGGATTGTTTCGAGAAGTGGTACATTGACGTATGAAGCGGTTTGGCAGACAACGCAACTAGGCCTTGGACAATCGACTTGTATCGGAATCGGTGGAGATCCTCTCAATGGGACAAATTTCATCGATGTCCTCAAGCTTTTCCAGGAAGATCCTGAGACGGAGGCGATCTTGCTCATTGGAGAGATCGGCGGGCATGCGGAAGAAGATGCGGCAGAATGGATTGCAAAACACTGCACAAAACCTGTTGCTGTCTTTATCGCCGGCGTTACAGCGCCGCCTGGGCGGAGAATGGGACACGCAGGGGCGATTATCTCCGGCGGACAGGGGACTGCGGCGGCCAAGTACGACGCTTTCCGAAAAGTAGGCGCTACGATTACGGCAAGTCCGGCTGAGATGGGACATGCCGTCAAATTAGCGATGAAAAAATGCTCTGTAGATGGCAAAAAATGAATCATGTTTTGTTGGTATTTGGTCGCATAGAAGTTATGGGATAAATTAGCACTTTGGGTACGATAAAAATCAACGATACAACGATAGGAAGAATCATGGCCGCTTTGCGGCTGACTTTTTTTCATCGTTGTATCGTTTCATCGTTCCTTCGTTGATTTTTGTCGTGTATGGAGGAAGAAATGCTCTGTAGATGGCAAAAAATGAATCATGTTTTGTTGGTATTTGGTCGCATAGAAGTTATGGGCTAAATTAGCACTTTGGGTACGATAAAAATCAACGAAGGAACGATGAAACGATACAACGATAGGAAGAATCATGGCCGCTTTGCGGCTGACTTTTTTTCATCGTTTTATCGTTGATTTTTGTCGTGTATAGAGGAAAAAATGATTAGAATTCCAGGGAAAATCCCCATTTCCATCCACCCTGTTTTTTGGGTGCTGGCCGCAGTGATCGGATGGCTCAATAGCACTTCGCTCTTAGGCGGCGTAATTTGGATTTGGATTATTTTTGTATCGGTTCTTTTTCATGAGTTTGGCCACGCTCTTACGGCCGTGTTGTTTAGGCAGTCGGCAAAAATCCAATTGGTCGCGCTTGGCGGACTTACCTCCTATGAAGGGCCGAAGTTAAAATTTTGGCAGCAATTCATTGTCGTTTTTAATGGGCCTCTTTTTGGAATCATCCTCGCTTTGATCGCCACATTTCTTCTCCAGATACAGTGGCCTCATCTGGTCATGGTTACTTTGAAGATCACGCAAGTAGCCAATATTTTCTGGAGTGTGGTCAATTTATTTCCAGTCCTTCCTCTCGATGGAGGACAATTGCTTCGCATTGTTTTAGAAGCGTCTTTTGGCATCAAAGGCTACAAAGCCTCCCTTCTTTCTGGTGCTATTTTTGCAGGTCTAGTCGCTGTTGGGTTTTTTCTTTTCCAAGCATATTTAGCAGGGGCTTTCTTTTTTCTCTTTGCATTCCAAAGTTTTGAGCTGTGGCAAAAAAGTAGCTCTTTGACTGCGCAAGATCGGCAAGAAGAGATGCAAAAATTGATGGAGCAGGCTGAAGCTGCTCTTCAAGAAGGGAGAAAAAGCGACGCAGACAAACTATTTACGGCCGTTCGCGAAAAGACTAAAGAGGGGCTATTTTACCAGGCAGCCACGCAATATCTTGCCTTTAGCCAATTTCAAGCGGGGCATCGAGAAGAGGCGTATCAGCTTTTACTGCCAATTGCAGAGCATCTTTTGGGGGAAGCGAAGGTTCTTTTGCACAGCCTAGCATCGGAGCAAAAAAATTGGCCTCTTGTGATCAAACTTTCTACCGAATGTTATCAACTGATGCCGACGCAAGAAATTGCGCTCAATAACGCGCGCGCATTTGCGTATCGTTTTCTCGGGAAACCCGCAGGAGGATGGCTGCAAACCGCCTACGTGGCAGCTCCTTTAAATGTAGAAAAAGTGTTGAACGAAGAGTCGTTTCAGGGTATAAAACAGGATCCTGATTTTCAACACTTTGTCAAACAGTTAAAATGAGAACAGTGGTTTTTCTTTTTTTTCTCGTCGGATGCACACTCCCTCCCGCAGGAAGTGAAATGCTCGTCAAGCTCTCTCCGACAAAGCAAAAACAGAAGATCGCGTTTTTGCAAAAAAAATTGGAGCTCGCAGAAAAACAGCAGCAAAAAATCGAAGAAGAAATTGGATTTTTGCAAGAAGAGATGAAAAAAGCAGAACTCGCTCTTGTTCGGCGCATCGTGTTTGAGACAGAAGAAAAACTCCGAAAGTTTGAAGAAAATCCATCGAATCGATCTAGGGAAGTCTCCAATCTCTTTTTAGAGGAGCGGCAAATTTTGCACCGGATCATTCAAGACGGTCCTACGACTGCCTCTTTTGAAGCGCAGGGAGTTTTGGATCAAATTTTGCAGATGATTACCAATTTAAGTGACGAACCGAGGATTTAGTTATGATGCCTATTTTAATTCTTCTCGTATCGCTAGCCCCCGTTTCGGGCGTCTTCTTCACGCCGGCCCTCCCTCTTTTAACAGAGGAGTTTGGCCTTTCAGAAGCAGTTGCCCAGTGGTCGATGACGATCTTTTTGATCGCCTATTCTTTGGGACAGCTCCCGTATGGTCCTATTGCCAATCGCTGGGGGAGAAAAAAGGCTCTTTTCATCGGATTTGATATCGCGTTTGTCGGAGCTCTTCTCTGCCTATTTGCCAACTCTTTTTGGCTTTTTTGCATAGGTCGATTTATCCAGGCAATCGGCGCTGCAGCGGGGATTAAGGTGGTGTTTACGATGATCTCCGATCGGCACGAGGGAAATGCGGCGGCCAAAACCTTTTCTTACTTCTTGATGGCCTTTGCGATGATGCCTGGGCTCGGGATGCTGCTCGGCGGTTTTATCACTATCTATTCAGGGTGGAGAGGCTGCTTTGCGTTTCTTGCCGGTTATACGCTCCTTTTGAGCTTTCTTATCCGCCTTTTGCCCGAAACGTCTCATTCGCTCAATAAAGAGGCTTTTAACCTCCATAAAATCAGCCATGATCTTGGGAAGCACCTCAAAGATCCTTTTTTGATCTTGCATGGACTTCTCATGGGAGCGGGCACTGCGACGACGTATGTTTTTGCAACGGTGGCGCCTTACCTTTGCATCACAGATATGGGGCTTTTGCCAGATATCTACGGTCTTTGGACGCTTTTGCCGCCGATTGGAGTGGTCATCGGCCTTTATCTAACTCTGAGGATCGCCCACCGGGTAACTCCCCGCATTGGCATGCTCTCAGGCCTTTTGCTGGTCTTTATCGGCATTTTGGTGTTAGGAGGACTTTTCCATGCAGAACTGATCGTCCCTGCAGCGCTGTTTTTGCCGATGATTCTCATCCAAACAGGGTTTGGGCTTTCCTACTCTCTCTCTGCGAGTAAAAGTTTAGGAGAAGCGAAAGACAAATCGAACGCCTCTGCCGTGCTCCAATTTACAAATATCAGCATTGCGACGATTGCGACTTTGGTCGTAGGGTTTTGCTTGCCGATCCAGGCGATTACTTTAGTAGGAATTTTCTGCATATTGGCCGTTTTCGCATTTACCATCTGGCTTAAACTAAAGGAGCATCATCAGTGAGTATTCGGTACCAAGATTTCTCTTCTTCTCGATTCTGTAGTCGATTTGCCGTGGATTTACAGATCTCTCCGCCCAAGCCCATGCGCGTTTTTTCGGTGATTGAAGCTAGAGAGATTTTTCAGACAAGGAGCCTACAAATCTTAAAAGAACACTTTCTGGAAGTGGCTCTATGTCTTGCCAAGCCCAAGATGATTCAAGAATTAAAAAATCCCAATCGATCGTGGAATGTAACAGTTCTTTTTCAAGTAGACGCCCAATCTTCTTTATTGGTTTCTAAGATCTTTCAGAAAGAGTCCATTTACTTGGATAGTATGTTTTCAGGATTCATCAAAAAAGAAGTTGATCGGTGTGAGATTCATTTTCAGTCAAAAATTATAATCAAAACGACTGCTGCGACTGAAGAGGCTATTTTTTCTGTAAAAGATGAGCTTGTCGAAAATGAATATCCTACAAAAAGAACCCGTTTTTCTCATCATTTGTTTAACGATGCAGCATTCTCTTGTTCCAATGAAGAGAAGAAGTCGCCGTCAAAAAGCTCAATCATTGCGCTAGTCCCTTTTAAGAGATCTTGATCGTGTAATAGCGCTGGAAATTTTGGTGGCGCACGATCAGGATAATATGTTTTTTATCTCCGATCTCTTTCATAGCCTCATCTAGTTCAGCGATGTTTTTGATCTTTTTCTGGTTGTTCCAGTTTACTGCAAAGCCGGTGATGATGCAGCCGGGGCGAAGACCTGCCTGGGCAGCGGCAGAACCGGGCTTGACTTTCGTGATGACGACGCCTTCAGTATCAGCAGGAACGCCGATCTTTGCGGCTATTTCAGAGGTGAGGGTTTCAATCTCAAGACCGATTTTTTGAATGACTTCTGCTGTAACGACATCGTCTTCGGCTTGAGAGCCGAGAGCAACGGTGAGGAGCATTGGTTTATTGTTGCGGAGGATCTTGAGTTTAATGGTGGTGCAAGGAGCCATCAGCGCGATATCGTTGCGGAATTTGGTGACGTTTTTTGTCGGCTTGTCGTTGTAAGAGACGATGATATCGCCTTGCTGTAGGCCTGCTTTTTGGGCGGGAGAGTCTTTCATCACCTCAGAGATGAGGATCCCTTCCTGTTTATCGAGGTTCATCGCATCGGCAAGCTCTTTATCGACAGGTTGGAGGACGATGCCGAGGTAAGCTCTTCGCACAGTGCCGCCATCGATGATTTGCTCGACGACGTTTTGGGCCATTTTGCTCGGGATCGAAAGGCCGATGCCCATGTAGCCGCCAGACTTACTCATGATGGCTGTATTGACGCCGATCACTTCCGATTGAAGATTGAGAAGAGGGCCGCCCGAGTTGCCTGGGTTGATCGCCGCATCGGTTTGAATGAAATCTTCAAACGAGGCAATGCCGAGATCTTGGCGTCCTTTTGCGCTGACAACGCCGACGGTCAGAGACGCTTCAAGACCAAATGGATTGCCGATTGCGATGACCCACTCTCCGACCTGGAGCTCATCGGAGCTGCCGAATTGGAGGTAGGGAAGGTTTTTCTCTTCGATTTTTAAAACAGCTAGATCTGTGCGATGATCAGAGCCTTTGACTGTCGCTGTAAATTCGCGCCCGTCATTGAGAAGAACTGTGATCTTGGACGCATCTTTAATCACGTGAAAGTTTGTGACGACATAGCCATCGGGTCGGATCAAAAAGCCAGAGCCGCTGGCCATTTGCGTTTGTGGCTGTTGTTGCTGCTGTTGCTGCCCAAATGGACTTTGTTGTCCAAAAAATCTTCGGAAAAAATCGTCTTGGAAGGGATCGAATTGTTGCTGGGCGCACTGGCTTTGGTTTATTTCCGCTTTGATAAAGACAGTTGCAGGCATTGCTTTTTTTGCAATTTGGGTGAAAGCCTGTGAGGTTTGTTCGAGAAGCGTAGCGCCAGTTTCTGCCCCTTTATTAGCGGCAAATATCGTTGTAGACAACATCAGTAGCGCAAAGAATTGAGTTCGCATAGCCCTCCGGATGGATTAACAATCTGGAGTATAATTTAGGATAGGAGAACCGTCAACAATTAAGAAATTAAAATTTAACCAAGGTCGAGGTCTTTGATGACGATGCCGGGACGAACTTCTTTCTTCGCAAGGTCTTCTCCCATGAAGGAGACGACGACGACGGCGTGTTTTTTGATGTTGCGAAGAACTGCTGCAGAGATTTGCTCTTTGGTAGCGGAGAGGATTTCATTGCGTAATTTTTGGCGCGCATCGTAGGTGCGCTCGGAGCGGAGCCAAGAGTAGGCGACAATCGCTCTTCCTCCGGGGACGACGGGAGTATCCATCGCATTGATGAGGCTGATTTTTGCCTCTTCTAACTCTTGCAGGGTAAAATGACCGGCCCCGATTTGGTCGATGGCTTTTGCGAAGGTTTCTAGAGTTTGGGCAAAATGAGGGTCTCGATACGAGTAAAAATGATAATTGCCCGTAGTCGGAGAATACGATGCGCTGCTGCCGTAGGCGCCCCCTTTTTCTCGGACTTCTTTGTGGAGGACTACGTTTTCAAAGAGCTGGGTAGAGATCATGAGCTCTGCGACATCGGGATCTTTATAAGAGGCGGTGCGAAGGCCGAGCGCGGTAAAGGCAACCGGAGAGGGGAAGAGGCGGATTTGGGATTCTACTGCAGTGAGGGGATAGTTTCCCTTCCAGCGGGGAGCGCTTTCGGAGGGCGTCCATTTTGCAAGCTTGTAAAAGTTGGCTTTTTTGAGTGTGGCAAGCTCTTCTTTTCCGCACGAGAGGACGAGGTGCGGGTTGGAGGCAGAGGTGAGCTTTTTTGCAAGACTAGAGAGTCTCTTCATCCAAAGCCCTTTTTTATCTTTGGCGATCCGTTTGACAAATTGGTAATAGGGAAGGCCGTGCCACTGATTGTAGATAAAAGAGGCTTCGGAATAGCCAGAAAGAGAGGATTGGATCGCATAGTTAAGAGCGCTTCCGGAGAGATCTCCTTCGAGCTCGGTCACATGTTGGAGGAGCCACTCGCGCATTCTTGCGTGATCGGAAAAGTCTGGCCCTTTTGCTAGATCGTAAAGGAGTTGAAAAAAAGGCTCAGCTTTTCGATGGAGCGACTTGCCGCGTAGAGAAAAAGCGGGCATGAGGATGTCGGGATTGTGAGATGAGACGTGAAGGGCGAGGTGGGCGTCGATTTCCCCGATGTTTGCCTGCATGAATTGGAGCGTTTCTTCATAGGTTTTCCCTCCGCAGCCAACTTCTGTCCAAAGCTTAGATAAAAGGGAGAGAAGGGGGAGGTCTTCTAGTTCGATGTGAGGTAGATCAAAGATCAAATCTGCATAGATGATTTTGTTGGTAAAGCAGTCGTGGTGGTACACATCGAAATAGTTTGTTTTGAGATGGGTCAGGGAAAAGTCTTTTGGGTGCGGAGGGATGTCTTCTAAGGTGACCTTCGGAAGGCAGTCAAGCGATTGATGTATTGCCGCTTCTTGGTATTTTAAGAGCTCTTTACTCTCTTGTAAAATCGCTTCTTTTTTTTCAGGAGTTAGCCGCTCTTCAATGGCCGATAATCGCTCTTGTTCTTCTGCTTTTTCCCGTTTTTCAAGCTCTGGATCGGGAAGGAGGATTTGCGTGACAAAATGGCGGTTGTCGAGCAGGTATTTTCGGAGCATGCTGGGGAGATAATCTTTGTCTTTTAGCCGGTCTCGAAGTTCTGCAAAAAGACTGTGGATCAAAAGCGCCTGTTCCGGTTCATTGCCATGTTGTTTGAGAAGAGCTGCGCGCATAAAGAGTGTAAGACCAAAGGGGCCACCCTCTCCTGCAATTTCAGTGCGCTGGAATTCGAGCTGATGAAGAGCCGCCTCAATGAGATCAGGATCGATGGGCGCGTTTGCAATCGTTTGAAGAGTTTTAAAAAGGAGCGTTCTCAAAGCTTCTTCGCTCTCTGCATTGCAGCCTCGGCAGACGACAGAGAAGGGGACTTCGCTCATTTCGATGTCGAGGGATGCATCGACTTCTTTGCAAAGCCCTGATTTTAGAAGCGCCATTTTGAGGATCGAGGCGTCGTTTTCAAGGAGGATACTCTCAAGAAGGCAAAGAGCTAACACATCGCTTTGCTGGGAAAGGTGGGCGGTGAGCCAAGCGAAGGCGATTTGTGTTTTATCGGCCAGGTTTTCATTGGCGTCTGCAGGGTAAAAATCGATGGCCCTGACAGGACTGTGAAAACGGGGCTGAAGAGGAAGGGGATCTAGGAGCGCAGTCTTCTCCGCCTTGTTTAAGACGTGATGGGCGATGAAATCGAGGTGTTTTTTTAGGGGTAAGCTTCCATAGAAGAAGAAAAGACACCGAGAAGGGTGGTAAAACGCTTGGTGGAACTCGAGGAGCTCTTCATAGCTTAAAGAGGGGATGTCTTTGGGGTCTCCGCCGGAGTTATACGCGTAAGGGAGGTTGGGAAGAAGCCTTTTTGCAACGGCTTGCCAGAGTCTAGATTCACTGCAGTTCATCGCCCCTTTCATCTCGTTATAGACGACGCCTTGAAATTGCAGTTTCCCATCGACAAATTGGAGGCGGTGCCCCTCTTGAAGGAAGCTCAATCTCTTCAGCTCTGGAAAAAAGACCGCATCGAGATAGACCTCGAGGAGGTTGTAGAAATCTTTTTCCACCTGGGAGCTTGCCGGATAGCAGGTAAAGTCTTGGCCCGTCAGCGCATTCATGAACGTATTGAGGCTTCTTCGAGTCATGGAGAAAAAAGGGTCTTTGACGGGGAATTTCTTCGAGCCGCAAAGAACGGTGTGCTCGAGGATATGGGCTACGCCATTGGAGCTTGTAGGGAGCGTCTGAAAGGAGAGGCAAAAGAGGTTTTCAGGGTCGTCATTGGCGATATGGACGATGCGAGCGCCTGTCGGCTCATGGACGAGCTCGACGAGGGTACTTTTGAGTTCATGGAGAGGGGAATATTTTGTGACTAGGAAGTCTTTATAGGTCTGACCGACTGCATCGAGAGCTTTTTTCATGTTTCTCTATCATACTCGGCCGGAACGAAACATGTTAGGGTTTTTTCTTAGACATGCGCATGCATTCGCGGGCCATGTAGTTGCATTCGCCAAGTAGCAGGAGAAGCTCATTTTTGTCTTGTTGAAGGGCGTGTGGATTTGCCTTTCTTTTGACGTCTGATTGGAGGCGGTCCCAAGCGCGATCGACTTTTGCTTGGAGTTCCTTATAGGCGGCCCACTGCGCTTTTTTATTGATCTCAGCCGATTTTCTGTTGTTCGATGAGTTTGCGCTTTTCGTTGATTGAGAAGTCCTTGTGGTCTTTCTAGACTGTCTTCTAGGAGTTCTGCTGGTTGTCTTCTTGGTAGTCCGAGCCATAAAACCTCTGTATTATCTAATTCAGAGAGTAGCTGATTTGGAATTATTTTAAAATATTTCTTTGTTTTTTAGTATAATCTGTTTTGAGTCAATGAGTTATATACTTTCAGGCCGTGGAGTAATCACTTACTGCCAAGCAAGCCATGTATTGGCATATATACAGGATTTCAGATTGCTAACAGCAGCTTCGTTTACAATGTGAGGGTCGTGTTGTGCTAAGTTGCGAAAGTTTTGACTATTCAAATTAAGTCCTATTTGGAGCATATCATGGGCTAGAGTAACAAGGAAAGTAGTCTTAATCAGGAGACTGAGCGCAGCCATAGTGCTGCCTTCTAGGACTGATATTCCTGTAAGGAACGAAGCGGCTGTGCCTAGGGCAAGAAGAGATCCGAAGGGCGATTTTTCCATCTTGGATTGTTTTACCAGCTCGCCAATCTTGTACAACAGTTACGGTATCATTTTTTAATGTTTTAAAGAAATCGATTGCAGATGACATTTTAGTTCCTTTTTTTTCTTAGACGAGGCCTAAACAGGAGTCGATTTGATGAATGGTAGGCAAAAGGAACAATGTATCTTTGAACGTATATTCCACAGTTCTATTCCAGGCAAAAAGGGACGCGTTTATGTTGAGTCCTACTTGGATTGTGTCATGCGCTAGAACGGCAAGCAGAGCGCTTGTAATCAGAAGACTAAGCGCAGCCATGGCGCTGCCTCCTAGGACTGTTACTCTTGCGAGGGAAAAAGCGGCTGTGCCTAGGGCAAGAAGAGATCCGAAGATTCGGAGCGCGATGGAGGCGATTTTCCCATCGGGGATGCGCTGATTTTCTTCGTGAAGCTCTGCAACGTCTATAATGTCGGCCTTTAATGTTTTAAAGAAGTCAATTACAGGTGTCATTTTGTTCTCCTATATTATCCATTGGAGCGAGCAGAGGCTCGCAGCCATTCCTTGATCTCGGCAAGGGCTTGGATGAGTTGGTTTTCCCAGGTGCTGTTCTCTCCGCCCTTGGAAGAGGAGCTTTGCAGTTCGGAGGTGAGAAGCGACATGGTGCTCGAAGCTTTGCTTCGGGTAGCTTCTGGGCCTGTGGCCATGTATTGGCCAAGACTTGGGAAAGTTTGTCCAAAGGCGTCAAAGGCTTTGTAAATACTCTTTGGAATGTATTTGCCGCCAAAAGCGACTGTGGAGCCGATACGGAGGGAAAGGCCTGCCATGTTGGTCATGAAATTCCAGTTTCCGCTGCTGATGATCGCGTTTGAGACGACGGTGTTATAGTCGTTGTATTCCTGTTTCAGAAGATCTGTTTTGATCCGTTCCCGATCGGAGAGCCTCGATACGAGTTGCATGATCTCCGCAACGAGTTGATTGATTTGGAGGAGGAAGTTTTGCTTCTTTATCGGGGGGGCAGTAGGATCCATCGAGTTGATCAAGCGGGTTGCGATTGCATTGGTCTTTTGGTCAACTGGGGGTAGAGACTCGAATTTGGTTTCGAGGTTTATTGTGCCCGAAGGGCCAATGGGGGAAATGTGCATTATTGTTCTCCTTCTTTCACTGTTTGTCTTGTAATGGTTTGCATGAGGTTGACTTCTGCCTTGGCCTCTTGGCTATTTTCTGAAAGGGTTTGCCGCGCTTCGAAAAGGGGACCGTCAATCTTTTGCAAGACTGCTAGAGCGTTGCTGATTTGTTTTTGTTTAATGGTCACTCCCATATGAATGGTAGAGGTGGAAAGACCGGTTATAACGGTTAATTTCTCGATGAACTTCTCAGTGCTAAGCGCTGCATCGATGAGGCGAAGCCCTCCTGACTGTAAGGCAAAGACGCCTCCTGCGAGGCCAAAGCCCATCGATAGAAAAGAGAAGCTGCTAGAGGTCCACTGGGAGATCGTCGTCTGTAGTTCTATGGATTTGGTAAAATAGGCTGAGAGGTTCTTCCAGCCGTTGGTGTCGACTAGGACGCGGTTTGCAAGGCCAAGGCCTCCTGCTGCGATGAGAAATGATCCCGCTACGGAACCAACGCCGGTAGCCACGAGCGCAGTCCCAGTGACTAAGGAAAGGGCGTAGCTGAAGTATTCAGCCACAGCGCTAAACTGGCTCCAGGTCTTTTCTTCTGTGACAACTTCAGCGTGTTTTTGAACTTCTTCGGCTTTTTTTAAGTTGAGATGATCGAGTTCATTCGAGCTGCGTTGGATTGTTTCTTTAATCAGGTCGAGGTGTCTTGCAGAGGAGGCTTCTGCGTTATTGTGCATCGCAAGGATGGTGAGAAAATAGTGCTGGGGAGGTGAGAGTTTTGGACGCGAGATGGCAAATGTTTCTTGGGCCGCTGCAGGGGCAATGGTAGGCGCTTTTGGAAGGAAAGGCGCTGCAATAGGCTCATAGGGCAATAGTCCAGGAACTGATTCAAAACTGATTCTGCTTGGCATTATTTCCAAAGCTCCTTCAAAAGAGAGATTTTTTCTTGCAGAGGATGTTCTTTTTCCATTCTGGTCTCGGCTTCTTTTAACGCTAATTTTGCATCGCGTAAGTTGTTCATCGAAAAGGCGCACTCTGCCGCATGAAAATGGGGGTAGGGATTGCTCTTATCGAGAAGAGCTGCCATCGCCCATGCGTAAAGAGCCTCTTCATACTTCTTGTTTTCTTGGAGAGCAGCGCCGTAGCCGAACCAAAAGCGCGCCTCAAGAGGCTCTCTTGCACAAAGCACAGAAAAAGCGTCGGTGGCTTCTTTCAAGCTTCCACACTGATATTGAGAAAATGCGTACGCGTAGAACTGCTCTTTTTCATCGGGAGTCAGAGCTTCGCTTTCTTGTACGCATCCGTTCATGATTAGTGTTGCAATTGGGCGGTTTTTCTTATCAATTGATCATTTCTTTCAATGATCTTTTTTGCCACGTCGTTGATCATCGACATAAACTGTGTCAGGGTAGGGATGTCTGTGACGAAAAGCCCCTGCGTTGCTCTCTTGTTGGATTCGATATAACCGGTGATCGAGGAGTTCGCTCGTAAGAGTTCTCCTTGGGAGAGTTCCTTGTTGAGAACTGTATTGGGGAAAATATCAAACCCTTTTGCTTTGAGTTGTTCATTGATTGCGATGATTTTTGTTTTCGTTTCTGGTTTTAGTTCGTAAGAGGTGCCATCGGAAGTAGCGTGTGGCAAAAGAGTGGATAGGTCCATGAGCAATTTAATGGTCTCTTCGTGTCCATCGGCCTTTTCTTTGTAGCCGCGTAATTTGGTCGTTTGAAAATCTTCCGTATGTGTGCAGAGCTTCATGATCTCAAGAGCGAGATTTGGAAATGTTTTGACTTTTGGAGTTTGCACATCTTCTTGAACAGAACTGGAACTAGCTAATGTGTTTAATTTAATTTCCATAATTTTCCTCTATTTTAATTTACGACCTTAGTATAAGCCGATTTAGCCCATTGCGCTAGCCCTAAACTTTTTTTTGATGTCAGCTAGGCTAAAAAACAGCGAAGATGTTACAAGGATAAATTTTATTTGGCAAACTCGTTTTGAGTTGGGCAGCAAAGGTTTATCGCAGTTGTTTGGAAATTGAGATAGGTGAGTATAGCATCCAGGGAATCGGGAGGAAAGCTTCTGAGAAGCCGGAAAAGAGATTTCTGGCATTCCACAATCTTGATATTTAAGAGTAAAGGCATCGCTTTGTCGAGCACGTCAAAAGGGATATCGCTGCATTCGTCGAGAATAACGGCTCTCTCATAGCCATCGTCCTGAATCTCAAGCAATTGAGTCACTTTCTCAATCGCATTAGAAGCAGTGTCCTGGAATTTTTCGAGAAAGGCAACCATTGGGCTGCTGTTATTTTTGAGGGTTTGAAGCAAGGGCAGCGCCATTGTAAGCTTGTTGGGTGTCATGTCATTGAGTATTTTGAGAATGGCAACTAGATCTTCATCATAGTCGATCTTGAGATTCAGGAGCACAGGCATCGCTTTTTTGAACACATTGAGAAAGAGAGTTCTTTCGTAGTTAGTCTTGAGCTGTTTGAGTAAGGTCAGAGTTTGCAGGGCCACGCCCTCAGTACGGGCAACGCGGTCGTTTATCCTCTTTTCAAATGTTGCTTCATCGGGTGCATTGCATAAATAAATAAGGTTTTGATGAAAAGAGATAGGAAGAGCGCTCATAACTGCCTAAAAAATTAAAAAGGGGGTCTTTTTATAGCAGAACTCAAGCATGAAAAGCAAGAAACGTCGTCTTTTTGGGGGTCTGTTTCAGCTTCTTTTTGGGTTTTTTTTTGAGGTTCTTCTTCGCATACATAGGCCTCTACGTGCAGCATCGTTTTCCCTTCAGAGAGTATACGAGAGTAGTTTTCAAAAATAATGGTTGGAGAAATTTTATCTGTAAGCGATTCTTTTTCAAGCCAGTTGTCGATGAGTCGTTCTATTTTGAATAAAAATTTTCTTTGGATTTTTACATAGATTTTTTCCTCGACATCCCCTCTAGAAGAGCGGAGTTCGTCATTGAAGCGAAGTAATGAAAACCTGGTTTCTTCCATGGCTTTTCCAAACAAATCGTCATGAATCTTCCCCGATTCATACCGATGGATAAAGTACACTCGGCCACAAATCTTTTTTTCAGCGGGAAGCGGAGAATTCTTTGAAATGAGAGAACGAAAATCCTCGAATACTTGTTTGGCTAAGCAATCGGTTAAACGAGTAACGTCCATCCGTTGGAGATCTTCTATTTTTTGAAGAGTGTTGTTGTCGTTCTCGTCGATGGGTTTTAGGGCCCAGCGGCTAGCTTCAAAGCTTTCCGGTTTAGAGCCTGAAGCCAATGATGAAGACCGATTTGAAGAAATACTGTTCCTGGAGCTCTCCGATAGACCTGAGTCTGGAAAGATGGTAGCCAAAGAATTAGTTGGAAACATAAAAACCTCAGTTTTGACTATAACTGTGCCTAGAAGAGGGTAATCTTACTGAGGTTTAATTTTCAAGAACATCTTCTTGAAAGTTTAAGGTTAGATTAAGGTCGCCTTAGCGCTGCAGAAAAGAGCGCAACTAAGGGCGCAAAACAAGAAACGTCGTCTTGTTGGGGTTTTTTTTCAGGGACGTAAGCTGCTACGCTGAGCACTGTTCTTCCTTCAGATAATATACGAGAATAGTTTTTAAAAGTAATGACTGGAGAAATTTTATCTGTAAGAAATTGTTGTTGCAGCCAGTCGTCGATGAGTGTTTGCACCTTTAATAAAAATTTTTCTTGGATTTTACCGTAGATTTTCTCTTCGAGGTCTCCCATAGAGGTAGAAGAGCGGAGTTCCTCATTGAATCGAAGTAATTGAAAATCGGTGTCTTGCATTGCTCGTCCAAAAAGATCTCCATGAGTCTTCTCAGATTCATACCGATATACAAAGTAAGATCGGCCGAAAATCTTTCCAGAAGCCGGAGGCTTGGAATGCTTTAAAATTACTGAAAGCCAAGTATGAAAATCTTCGAATACTTTATTGGCCAGGCAATCGGTTAAGCTATTCACATCCATCCGTTTGAGGGCTTCTATTTTTTGAGGATAGTCGTTGTCGATGCTCTTCTTTTGGATCCAGCGACTGGATTTACAGCTTCTGGGACTTGATAGAATTTGACTAGGAAAAAGAGGGGAAGCTTTAGAGGTCTCTGATAAAACCTGCGCTGGAAGAATAGAGGTTAAAGAAAAGGCTGAAATCATTGTTTTAGAGTCTTCGAGTGGAGTCGAATCTGGAAGCATAGAAAGCAAGGAATCTGTTGCAAAAGCTGAAGTAACCGCATTAGGGTCTTCAAATGAGCTTGAAAACGCTGAAATAGCCGCCATAAAAACCTGCCTTATTTTGTCTAAAGAAGGCTACTCCTATTTAGGTTTAATTTTCAAGAACGTATTTTTAATAGTTTAAGTTCCAGTTAAGAGAAAACTTTCCTTGTTCGGGTTGTTGGATGCTTTCCGCCCCGAATGTAAAGCCATGGGTGAGGTCGACCTCGATGCCGATGTAAGGAGCGCTATCTTCGGCGCCTTGTCGAATAAAGACGGTAAAACCGGGGAAGACGATTTTGCCGATCTCGAGCGCAAGAGTCTCTCCTCCTTCTGCCCCGCTGGGCGTAAGGACGATCTGGAGGCGATCGACGCCGAGCGCTTTCCGGACCATTTCGAGGATATCTGGTCCTTCACCGGCAACGCTTGCGATTGTGCCTGCCAGTTGCAATGCTTGAATGCCACTGACTTCTGAGAGGTCTTTGCCGAAGATGAGATAGGAGAGAATGCCGCTCATCGGCAGTGGGGGGGTGGATTGGAAGGTGATTTGTGGTTTATTGAGCGGACCTACGATGTGTGCGGTGATGGAAATGGCTTTTTCTGAGGTGGTCGCAGCGATGTTGATCGAGGGCATCTCATAGGGTTTTCCCTGCAACGAAAGGGCTCCTTCTGTCAGCTGGAAGCGGCGGCCGGCAAAGACAAATTCGCCGTGAATGAGTTCGAGCTTTCCAAGCGCTGAAGGATTTGTAAATGTGCCCCCAACGGCAAATTGACCGTGCCATTCGGAGTGAAGGCCTCGCCCGTCGATGAAGATTCCTTCTGGAGCATCGATCGCGATATCGAGGTTGAGTGGATAAGGTTTTTTGGGCGGCGGGGGCGCGGCGGCTTTTTGGGCGTGTTTGTAGACGACTTGAAGATCGGGGTAAGAGCGGGGGATTTTATCGGGGATTGCGATGTCGCTCTCGACGATTTCAATGCGTCCTTTTGCAAGAGCTGAGTGAAGATCCCCGTCAATAGTAAGGTGCCCTTCGGCCTCTGCGGCAATGAGGTCGATCTGGACGATATTCATCCGGGTAAAATCGAGTGCGAGGTGGAAGGGGAAGTGTTCGGGCAACGAGACGAGGAGGTCTCCCGTGGCGGTAAACTTTCCTTTTTTTACGGTGTCTTGGGCGGTAAGAGCTGTGAGGATAAGATGATTGCCGTCCGCTTTTATCTCTGCTTTTATATCGGTAAGCTCAGTTCCTGTGAGATAGTTTTCATAGGCGCCATTTTCCATCGAGAAGCTGCCTTTGAGCTCGGGATTTGCCAATGTTCCTTGCAGGGAGAGATCGCAAGTGGTGTTTCCTTGAAGGCGGTGCATCCCTAGACGGAAAAAATCGAGGACTTCTTCGATTTTTCCATTGCAATGCAATGTGCCAGAGGTCGCTTGATCGGCGTAAACTTCCCATACTTGCGGCCAGAGTTCTATGCGCACTGGAAGGGAAAGATCAATCGAGGAAATAAGGGAGTCTCTTACATCTACATTGGCTTTGAGATGGAGCTGATTTCTATCGAGGTTCGCTTCTAACTGCCCTTTTGCTGGGACATATTGATCTCCTTGCACGAGCATCAGAGCATTTGAGATAGACGCTTGGATCTGGCCATTGGTTTTGTCGTTGATTTCTTGGACAACGAGGGCCATTTCGAGATCGCCGATGAGGGAGCTAGAGAGAAGAGAGAGGGGAAATGCGTGCAATTTTAGCTGGCACTCGGTTTTCTCTTTCGCTTGGCCAAGGGAAAGAGAAACTGTTCCGTTTTCTCCGACATGAAGTGCCAACGGTTGAACGTTTAGTTGATCTTTTGACCAGGCGATAAAAGAGGGCGTTTCGGTATTGAAGGGGACGCCTAGATACTGGCCGCTGGCCTCTTGGACAATGATTTGGCCGGGGCGAAAAAAGCCTTCTAACTGTCCGCTTAGCACGGGTCCTACAACAGATAGGAAGCTATGCCAGTTTTCTCCAGTTTTTTCAGCGGTAAGAGTGGCCGCATCGACGTTGAGGGTGTTCCATTTTGCCTCATGCAGTTCGATCTTGGCGTTATGTTTTGAGCGGCCCTGAATGGAAGCGTCTTGGCAGGAGAATGAACCTGCGCTAAATTCTGTCACAAGGGCGTCAACGCTGATCTCCTCATCAAAAGCAATGGTGCTCGCAAGATGGCCGCTTAAAGAATAGTAGGGCATAAGTAGGAGATTGAGCTCGGAGGCGAGGTGGCCAGAAAAATGGCCATTTTTCCAAAAGAGATCTCCCGTTCCATCGAATAGAGGCGATTTTAGATGGAGCTCTTCTAAAGCAACTCCATTGGTTTTATCCGCAGATAAGGGCGTTACAAGAGCCCATGTTTCACCCAAGAATTGCCCGCCTGCCTCGAGGGTGCCTGTAAAACGATTCCCTTCCCAAGATCCTGCGATTGAGCCGGCAGCAGTTACGGGCTGTCCGAACGGTTTTGCTAGTAGCTGCAGATTTCCTTTTGCGAGATGTTTTTTTTCATCGAGGAGGAAGTTTCCCTCTACGCGGATGCCGTGGCCTGCGATGAGAAGTCTTGGAAACTCAAATGGCTCATTTTCTTTTTTTACGACGTGCACTTTGAATAAAAACTCTTGGAATTGGCCGCTTAAGCTAAGAGAAAAATTGTCGAAAGTTCCTTGCGCCAGCGCATGCGCTTCAAAAGGTTCTTCGATCTCGCAGTTTAAAGATGCGTGGCCATTTGGTTTTATCTGAAATTTTCCGTGGCAGCTGAAAGCTGGCAATGAGGGGTAATGAAGATCCCTGATATCAAATGAGCGTATGGTAATGGTCAGGGGCGGGGCAATGTGTCCTCCGGCCGCAGATGTGGGGATTTTTTCAAAGGTGACGCCATCGGCGTTAAGTTTTTCGATGAGGAGTTCTTTTTTCAAAAGAGCAAGAGGAGAGAGTTCGATGTGAAGATGGTCGATAAGGATCGTTGTGTTCTCAAAATCGATGCGGGCGTTGGTAAGATCGATTTCTTTGGGGAGGCGGCCGTTAAAGCGGACTGCCTCAACATTGATTCCAGAATAGGAAAATGCGTCGAGCATCTTTTTTTGGAGGAAGCGTTGACCGGGGCCCGTTTCGATGAGCCCGATAAAAATTGCGGCCAAAGTGAGAAGGGAAAAGATGGTGATTTTAAGCCATTTTATCAAAATGTTTGCCCCGCGCTTGCATAGACGTGAAAGGCTGGGTCGACGCTTCTTCGGTTGAGAGGAAAGCCAACATCGAGCCGAAGCGGTCCGAAGAAGGCGAAGTAGCGAGCCCCGATGCCCACAGATTTAAACCATTTCGCATGGAATTGAGGAAATTCATTGAATGTCACCGTGCCAAAATCAGCAAACGGAACAAGGCCGAAAGCTCCGATCCGGACTCTCAATTCTGCGGTTGCAAAAATCGCCGATCGCCCGCCGAGCGATTGATGATTTTTATTGAGCGGACTGACCGACATGTAGCGGTAGCCGCGAAGATCGTCTTCGGTGCCGCCTAGAAATAATTTTGTGAGCGGAACGTTTTCTTGTCTTGTCCCTGCGATCGAGCCGAATTGCGCGCGCAATGCTAAAACAAGATGTTTTTTCGTGGTCAGAGGGATATAACCAGTGCCTGTGAGGCGCTGTTTAACAAAGTGTTGGTCTCCATAAAAAAGAGATTGGTAAGGCGTTGCCGAATAGACGATTGTGTATCCCGTCGTGGCGTCGAGCGGATTGTTGCTATTGTCGTATTTGAGAAAAATGGGAAGTCCGATCAGGCAATAGGTGCCGTTAGTCGCGCTATGAGAAATTGTATCGTGGTCTGCCTTAAGGCCGATCGAGAACGTCTCTTTTGGGCCGAATTTTTTCTCAATGTAATTGGCAAAATAATAGACAAAAGCTAGGTAGGGGTGAATTTTCTCGCGGCCGAGACCCGCTTTTGCTCGATACGATTGATTTTGGTGGAGAAAATCGGGTTTTTTGTAGCTGATTTCTCCGGAAAGACAGTGCGTTGCAAAGTCTCCTTCTAGGCTTAGGACTTCTCCCATGCCTCGGAAATTTCGGTTGGTCCAAGAAAAAGAGCCGCCAAATCCATCGGCCTGCGCATAATAGACGCCAAGACTTAACTGTTTATGCTTGGCCTCTGTAAAGCGGATTTGCATCGGCAGTTGGCCGGCTTCATCGAGCTTTTCTCCATGAGAAATATAGACGGAGCTGAATAGATCGGTTTTTAACATTTTGACTTGCGTTTCTGCAATTCGGTCCGAATCGTAAACTTCTCCTTCTTTCCATGTAACCCTCCGTTCGATGTATCGCGGGTGGATATTTTGCAATCCAAAGAAATAAGAAGGGCCGAATTTTGAAAGAGGACCTTCTTGAATGCAGACAGCTGCGGCTACCTCTTTTTTCGCTTCATCGACCTCCACTCTTCGCTTATCGATGACTGCTAGTGGATAACCGCAGCGCGAGAGCTCTGTCAGCACTTGCAATTCTGCGTTGACGATCTCTACAGAGTGGATCGGCTGATCGATTTTTAAGCCCAAATGTTCAGGGGTCAGGGGAGTGCAGTCCACAACACTGGCGAGTTCTTTGCATGCGCCGTGAAAGACCTGATACGAGCCGAGCGTATAGGGAGCGCCTGGATGAATACGGACAACAACTTGTACCGGATCATGCTTGGGGTCGATTGCGTAAGTAAACGATGCGTCGTAATAGGAAAACGCGCGCATCACTTTGAGAAGAGAGGGGATGTCGGCCTCGATGCGAAATTTTAGTCCATTGATCGAGGAGGGAGGACGATCTTCTAAATTGATAAGATCAGAGGTGTTTTTCACCGCTTTTAAACAAGCAGAATCATCCAAACCGACAAATTTTACATCGTAGTGAAGAGCAACTACAACCATCGGTGATAGGAAGAAGAGCTTAAGTACACGCTTCATAGTTTCGCAGTGTGCCCGAAAAGAAGTGCTTAAATCAAGTGTCATTGATAGCATGACATGCTATGACGATTTCTGAAATGATTTTTGCAGACGCTTGCAAGGTGATTCCCGGCGGCGTTAACTCTCCAGTCCGTTCTTTTCAAGCCGTAGGGATGCAGCCGATGATTGTCGCATCGGGAAGCGGGGATTTGATTTGCGATGTAGATGGAAGAGAGTTTATCGATTATTGCGGCAGTTGGGGACAGCTCATTTTGGGCCACGCCGAGCCTCGGGTTGTGCGGGCAACGCAGCAGCAAATCGAGAAGGGGTCTTCCTTTGGCATTGCGACCAAAATCGAAGGGGAGCTTGCTCGCAAAATCGTAGAGTTGATCCCTTCGGTGGAAAAACTTCGCTTTGTTTCATCGGGAACTGAGGCGACGATGACCGCGCTTCGCATTGCAAGGGGATACACTGGCCGGCAGAAGATTGTAAAATTTATCGGGCATTACCATGGACACTCTGACTCTTTGCTGGTGCAAGCGGGCTCTGGCGTGTCGGCTTTAAACGTGGAGGCGACGTCAAAGGGAGTCAACGCTAGCGCGATTGCAGATACGATTTGCCTTCCATTCAATGACATCGGAGCTGTTCGCTCTTTTTTGCGAAGCGGCAATGGGGAAAAAATCGCTGCTGTCATTGTAGAGCCGATTGCAGGGAACATGGGCGTTGTGCTGCCAGAGAAAGGTTTTTTGGAAATGCTTCGCGAAGAGACGGCTCTTGCTGGAGCGCTGCTCATTTTCGATGAAGTAATCACAGGATTTAGAGTGGCGCTAGGTGGCGCTCAAGGGTTTTTTGGCATCGATCCCGATATGACCTGTTTTGGCAAAATTATCGGCGGCGGATTTCCTGCAGCAGCTGTTGGCGGCAAGGCGAAAATTATGGACGTTTTAGCTCCTATTGGACAGGTCTATCAGGCAGGCACCTTGTCTGGAAATCCAGTAGCGATGTGTGCGGGGCTTGAGACGCTTCGGCAACTTGAAGTGGAAGGCTTTTATCAGCGCCTTGAAGAGAAGACAAAACGGCTGGTCTTGCCGATTGAAAAAGCATTGGAGAAGATTCCTGGTTGTATCCAGCGCTGCGGATCGATGTTCACTCTCTTTTTTGGCGTTAAACAAGTGCGAAATAAAGAAGATTTAAAATCTATCGATGAGGCGAAGTTCAGACGGTTTTTTAAAGCTCTTTTTGAGCGGGGAATTTACATTCCTCCCGCTTCTTCTGAGGCGTGGTTTGTTTCCGCTGCGCACACCGATGAACGTTTAGATTTTACTGCGAATGTCATTTGCTCTTTATTAAGAGACGGGATATAAACTGTAACATGCTTTTTGTATGGGCGCTTGCCCTTTCAGGACTTTTTTTCATTTATTTGGAGTTTTTTCTCCCTCGTGCGGTGTTAGCTGTTGGGGGAAGCTTTTTACTCCTGATGAGCATTTTCCTTTTTCATGCGACAAGACCCGGCTTTTTATTGCTCACTCTTTACCTTCTCTCTCTTTCGGCTGCTGTATACGCGATCGTTCGCTTTGCTCTTTGGAGGGTTCGCTTATCAGCTAGGAAAGAAACGGTTCTTTTGACTGCAGATTTCGAGGTCATCGAATCTTCTAGGGAGATGATTGGAAAGATTGCAAAAGCGACAACGGATTTAAAACCTTCTGGTCAAATTGAGATCGATGGTCAATTCTATTCAGCCATCTCAGAGAGCGGCGATATTGAGAAGGGAATTGAGGTAAGCGTTACTGAAAGTCGAGGTCTTTTACTCGTTGTTTCTGCTAGGAAAGTTCCGTGAACACCTCGTGGCTTTTGGCTGAAGTAGAATATCACAAGGGATTTGTTGAATACGTTGCTGTCGACAATCGAGATGCTGCCAAGCTGATGTATCTTCCAGATAAAGTGCAGGACATTGCTGCAAAGTGTTTCTTGATTTTGATGGGGTTGCCTCTTTATTCAGCGGTGATTGCGGCCGCGCATGCGGTTCGCTGCGTGACCCTTGTCTCTGCAAATCTTTTAAAAAGAGATCTTCCTGAAGCTTGGTTTTCCCTGGCTCAAGAAGTTTGTTTTCTTGTTAAGACGCCTCTCTATGTGCTTGCCGTCGAATGCGCTGCGCTTTGTGGATTGGTTTTTCCTCTACCGATGCGCCCAGTTATTGCTACATTAGAACGGGAGTGGAGCGGTGTAGAGCGCAAAGATGACGTCAGGAAACTTGTGAAAACTGATCAACAGAGACCTTGGTGGACGGATCGAAGCGCGAAAATGCACGGCTTTCTCGCCTTTTGCTTTCAGCCGATTGGAAGTTTAAGCGATGGGAGTCGAATCGACAGATACCGGTTCGTTTCCGATCTCTGAAATCGGGCGAACTTCGAGATGGGATTCGGCGACTAGAATTCTTTTTCCCTCAACTTCAATGACATAGAGCATCGTTTTGGGGCTGATCATCTTCTTTTCTAATACTTGAATGATTTTCTGTTGTCCCGATCCTTTTTCTAGTCTAGATCGAATGAGGCGCTTTAAAAACCAAACGGTGATGATAAAGAGAGAGAGTAGGAATACTAGAGTTAAAAGCATCTTCACAAAAGCCAAGCCATAGTTGCCTGAAGGCATAGCATCTGCGCCTTGGAAAATCGTTTCCTGGGCAGCGGTGAGCTCGCTTGCTTCGTTGGGTATGAGACCAAAAATCATGATCCAGACTGTATCAGAAATGGAAAAAACCCGTGAAGAAAATCTTCACGGGTTGTCTGATCAGACTTTGAGGGCAGCGAGAAATATATTCAGCTCTTCCGGATTTAGTGCTAGCGCAAGCTTTTTGGCCTCTTCAACTTTAGCTGTATCTATGGGCAGATGGATGACCTTAGGAGTGACCGACTTTGATAGAGGCAATTTAGATGCGCTCCCCTCTTTGCTCTCTTCAATTGCTGGGTTCCTGTTGCAGCAAGAGAGCATCCAATTGATAGGAGCGATGAGGAGAGTAGCTACGAGTTTAATGATCTTTAGAATGGTAAAATCGCCTGGATGAGCTGTGAGCATTCTAACGTGCCAAGAATCGCTGCTTCCTAATGCCTTTACGCCATCATTATGGAAGTCGTAGAGCTTTTGCATGCAACTTGTGTTTTCTGCTGGAGCCGAGCTTGTGATGGGATTTGCCATAATTTACCTTCTTTGTTTGGGCATTGAAAAATGTCGCTCTTCTTTACAAGGAATTCAACTTTTTCATATGTCCGGTTTATGAAAAATTTAGAAGAACCTTATATGCCACATCTTAAAATTCGACAAGGAAAAATTTTTTGACCCTGTTATTTAAATCGAAAATCGGTCAAAATTGGTGGCTATGACAGAAGAAACTCTCGAGCTAAAACGAACTGTTCGTTCATTGGATCTGGCTTTTTTAGCTGGGAAAAAAAGACAGAGCCCGCGCACCGGTTTTGTGCATGCGGACGATACGATCCCGATCTATGAAAACATCTGTTATGCCTTCTCTCTTCTCTCTCAGAAAAAAGGGGAGACAGTGCAAGAGGCAAAAACTCTTTTATCCCGTCTTTTTGCCTTCCAAACGGTAGAGGGAAATTTTCCGATTTACCTGCATGACTTTCCCCGCTCTTATGACATTTATCAAGGTCTTAAGATAGCGCCTCTTTTGCTCCGCATGCGTCTTTTTAAACATGTTCTCGGTGCGGAATGCAACGCGAGTATCGAGGCCTCTTTGCATAAAATTTTTTCTTTTTATGCAGATAAGACCCTGGCTCCACTCTGGAAATTTCGCTATGATATTTGCCGTGAAGGGTGTTCGAATACACAGTTGGACACGGCCCAATTTTCGGCCTCTGATTGGTGGGAATATTGGGTGAGTCTGCAGTTTGTCAAAATGCCTGTTTGCGACTTTTACCATCCCGGGCTTCAAATGGCCGTTGGATTTGATTTGAAGCAAGATCGTTTTGAGCCGGCTCCACGGCTTATCGATTGGATCTTAGTCGATGGAGAATACCAGCCCCGCCTTCTTAAGGATCATCTGGCGCAAATTCAGTTGGCAGCGCTAGATCGAGTAGAGGTTTCTAAAAACCTTTTGGATGATGTTTATCGAGAAGATGGGGACCTGTTTTGGATGAGTGGATCGACTTTACATAGTCTTGTTTCTGAAAATATTTCCGAGGGAATCGCGGAATTTAAGCCTACTTTCGAAATTACCCGGGACGATCTTTTTGAGGTTGCGTACTACTGTGACGCTTCTCCCGATATCGAAATCTCGATCGATGGGAAGAAGGGGACTGTCTTTGCTCTTGGGCAGACCATTGCGATTCAATCTTCTACCCGAAGCTTCTTCTTGAAATTTGAACTTCTACGAGGTGAAGGGGAGTTTTGCGGCCATGTTTTCCGCTCGAACCGCCCAGGTCAGATCGGAACCAAAGGGGTCAATGAGTACGAAGCGTTTGATTGGAAAATTGGACTTAGAACACTGCGGAGATCTTTCGATTGCGCAGTGTGTGTTCAGCTCTTACAAGAAACTTCACTATAAGTTGGGTTTTTCTGCAATGCAGAGCTATCTACTGCAAGGCCCATCGCATGCATCCCATTATCTACATAGAGCACTGTACCTGTAATAGCAGAGGCTAGAGGGGAGAGGAGGAAGGTTGCGGCGTTGGCGACTTCTTCCGCTTCGAGGTCTTTAGAGAGGGGAGCATTGGCTTTGGAGTAGGCGATCATATCGTCGATCATCCCGATTGCCTTTGCGGCGCGGCTGCGAAGGGGGCCTGCAGAGATTGTGTTTACGCGGAGATTCCACTTACGGCCTGCTTCCCAAGCGAGAGTTCGCGTGTCGCTCTCAAGAGCGGCTTTTGCAGAACTCATTCCGCCGCCATATCCAGGAACGACCCGTTCTGAGGCGATGTAGGTCAAAGAGAGGACTGAGCCGCCTGCGTTCATAATCCGACCAAAGTGGGAAAGAAGGCTGATGAAGGAGTAGGCTGACGAGCTCATCGCGGCGAGGTAGCCTTGGCGGGAGGTGTCTAAAAGATCTTTTGTCACTTCTGGAGCGTTGGCTAGAGAATGGACGAGGATGTCGATCTGGCCAAAATCGGCTTCTACTTGTTTTACGACGTCGGAAATGGTGTAGTTAGAGAGTTCTGCGTAGCGCTTATTTTGGCGCACTTCTTGAGGGACGTCGTCCATCTTATCGAAGACCGCATCCATCGGATAGAGTTTGGCGTACTGCATCATTTGCCCGTTGGAGAGCATTCTCGATTCGTCGAACTTGCCAGCGTCCCAAGACATTTTAAAAATTTTTACAATAGGAGCCCAGGTGCCGATCAAAATCTCAGCCCCTGCTTCAGCCAGAGCTTTCGCGATTGCCCAACCAAAGCCATTGTCATCGCCGATTCCAGCGATAAAGGCCCGTTTTCCTCGCAAATCAATTTTTAACATGAGAAAACTCCTATTTGTGCCCAAATTGTACCAGAGGACCCTCTAAATTGAAAGGGGAAATAGAGAGGGTGTATTAATAATTTTTTTAACTTGGAGGGAACAACTTGCGGTGTTCTTCCGGGATTTTCTGGTATTCCTGTTTGTCAATCGCCAGGCGATCGGGATTTAAAGAGTCTTTAAACCAGCGACGCGTGTAAGAAAAGTAAAGCAAGGGCCTTATCTCATCGGAGAAATTGGGGCCGCCTGCATGAAATGTGCGATAGTCCCAAAAGTAACAGCTTCCTATAGGACCATGGAGTAGGTGTTGGGGATAGGATTCCATTTTCTGATCGATTGGGTAGGTCTTGTGAGAGCCGGGCCAAATCCTAGTGGGTCCATTTAAAAGATCGATATCTACAAGAGGCACTGCCACAGTAATCGCAAAAGGAGGATGTATGCCGACCAAATTGGGGCGCTCTTCAAAGAGTGGATAATAATCTGCATGCACGTGCTGGTCGGTAGCTCCCGGCAGTGAGATTACACAACCTAAACTGCTCAAAATGAAGTGGCTTCCAAGAAATTCCCTCATCAATGCCATCAAAGTGGGGTTCGCATAGAAAGCGGCGTCATTGAAAGGAGATGTGAAGGGAATGTTTACGATATAGCGGCGGTGAGCCACCTGGGTGCCATGATTTAATGTCATTGCTTCTCTGTCGAAGTCAATATTTTTAAGTGCTGCTGCCTTAAGCTGTTGAATAAATTCTTTGGCAAAGAGATTCTCAATTTTCAAATACCCCTGCACTTCAAAAAGATGTTTTTCTATTGCAAAGGTGGATGTCTTGGGGATTAGGCTGTCTGCTTTCACGGCAACGTCAACATTCATTGATTTTCACTCCAAACATAGCAATTCCCCTCTTTGTTTGAACCATTCCTTGGAGGCGTCGCTCATCCCAAGATCTAAAAAAGCGACGGGAAGCGTGTTATGTAGACGAAAATGGTACCACCACCAAGGGAGTAACCACTCAATGTGATGCGTTGACGCGACGATAACACCCATACTCATAGGGTTTCATGTATATGTGGCCGGTCTCTTAAAATGCTAATAGAATTTATTTGATTGAATTAGGTATACGCCAGTTTATTAGCACGAAGGGGAGATTTTATGAGGACGATTGCAATTTTGAATCAAAAAGGGGGGTCTGGCAAGACGACGACATCGGTCAATCTAGCTGCGACATTGGCAGAAGCTGGGCAGCGCGTCCTTTTGATCGATTTGGACCCTCAAGGCTCCGCCTCTCTTTGGTATGGTTTTAAGGAAAAAGGGAAAGGGCTTTTCGATGTCCTAACCGAGGATGTGGGCGTAGAGCATGCGATTGAAGCGACTGGCATTGAAGGGCTTTCGTTCATCCCTTCCTCTTCTGTCTTAGCGGGCGTAGAAAAAGCGCTGGCTAGCGAAGTGGCCTCTGAAAGTATTTTGAAGAATAAATTTCACCAGATCAAGGATAAGCCTTGGGATTTTCTTCTGATCGATTGCCCGCCGACGCTAGGTGTTTTATCGCTAAACGCACTGACGATCGCCAATGAGGTATTGATCCCGGTAGAGGCGCATGTGATGGCCCTCCACGGTCTTGTCCAGCTTCTAAAGACGATCAGTATCGTAAAACAGAGATTGAACCCCTCTCTTGAAATTGCCGGGATTTTGCCCTGTAGAGTGGATCTTAGAACAAAGCACTCGCAAGAAGTGTTAGATCAATTGCGCGCCCGTTTTGAGGGGAAGGTCTACCAGTCGATCATTCGGGAAAATATTCGCCTGGCCGAAGCACCTCTTCACCTAAAGCCGATCAACCTCTACGATACCCATTGCCATGGGTCGCATGATTACCGCCAACTAGCCAAAGAGATTTTAAGCAAACCCGCTTAGTTTTTCTTTGACTTAGAAAGGGATCTTCGTTGCCAGCCTTCAGCGGTTAGAACGCGGCTCGTGATAATTTCTTGTAGAGATTTTTTGGGAAGCACTTTCGGAGTTTCCTCTTTTTTTTCTATTTTCGGTTCTTTTTTACGAAAAAAAGCCATTTATTCCATCCTTTTAAAGGGAAAGATTATTATACTGTAGGACACTGCCTAGAGTCAAAATGAAATACTCCAATCGGACTAGTTTTCTCAATCAGATCAAAACCTCGGCCTCCTCGGGTTTTTTAGCCAGAGTCTATTGCGTAAGCCTAGCCGATGATTATGAGCGGCTAGAGATGTTAGAGTCGATCTTGCGCGTCTTGCCAAGCGCAGATTGCAGCGTCCAGCGATTTTCCGGCCATGCGCTTGACTTCCGAGAACTTTCCAATTCTTTGCAGACTGCAGATCTTTTTGGCAAGGAGCCGATTGTCCTTGTCGATGACGTAGAAAAGATCGCAAAAGCCGATACGGTCTCTCTTAGCAAATTATTTCCCACCACTTTTGGCTATTTGATTTTGGCGACAAAGTCTAAATCGCCCCTTTGCGATGCGGCCGAAAAAGCGGGAGTAGTTCTCGATCTTTTGGCAGAAAAACCGTGGGAAAAAGAAAAGCGGATTGAGCAGCAGTTAAATGCGAAGGTGGAAAACTCAGGTAAGCGGTTTGGCCCAGGCGCTCTCCGAGCGCTTTTAGAACGGCTCGACCTAGACGCAGGGGTATTAGAGCGGGAGGTCGATAAGCTCCTTTCCTATATCGGCGAAAATCCCCGCATCGAAACTGCAGATGTTGTAAAGGCCGCTTCGTCAAACCGGACATTTGCGGTTTGGCAGACGGCAGAAGAGTGGATTTGGGAAGGGACGGGCATCACCGAGGAATCGGCCTTTCATGCGATCTTGCCGGCTCTTCGCGCACAACTTCAGTTGGGCCTTAAGATTGCAACTCTTCTAACCGAAAATGCCTCTTCTGAAGAATGGGCGGCGGCTCTGCCAAAAGTGTACCCAAAAACTATCGAAAAACGGACTGGGCAGGCGGAGAGATTGGGGCCGGCCTACTTCAAGCGAGGGCTAGCTGCTCTTTTTGACATTGAACTTCGCTCTCGCACCGGATCGACCTCTTATGGCGCTCTTCTAGACCTTTTCCGCTCGAGGCTATGTGGTAGTCGGTAAACTAATTCTTCTTCCGAATTTGCTCGATGAGAACGGTTCTATAGAACAATTTCTCCCTGCGGGGATTGGCAGTGTCGTTCGATCGATTCAAGGGCTCATTGCTGAGAGTGAGAAGTCGGCCAGGCGCTATTTGCGGAAGTTCTTATCTCATGATGAGATGGTCGCAGTGCCTCTTCGCCTACTCAACGAACATACAAAAGAGCTAAACGAACTGATCTCGCCGCTTCTTCAAGGAGAAGTTTGGGGACTGATCTCTGATGCGGGCCTCTCTTGTCTAGCCGATCCCGGCGCAGATCTCGTCGCGCTTTGCCACACAAAAGGGATAGATGTAGAAACCTATGCTGGCCCCTCATCGCTTATCTTTGCCTTGCAGCTCTCAGGCTTTTCAGGACAGAAATTCGCCTTTCACGGCTATTTGCCAAGAGAGGGTCTGGAGCTCGAGACAGCAATCCGCGATGCAGAAAAACGGGCCAAGACAGAAACGCAAATTTTTATCGAAGCGCCTTACCGGTCGGCCAAGATGTTTTCCCTTCTTCTTTCGATCTTATCTCCCGACACAAAACTTTGTGTGGCGGCGAGCCTGACCACGCCAAAACAGCAAGTGGCGACCAGATCCATTGCGAAATGGAGGCAGGAGCCCATTACCCTAGAAAAAGAACCGACGGTCTTTTTGCTTTCTAAATAGAGGGCAATGAGCTCATCAGACTTTGGAAGGAAGATTGCGTTTGAAGAAGAGCCGGTATATCGCGTAGGAGTTCCAATCGGGTTGAATCATTCAACATCGATAAAATTCGTCTGCAAATCAAGAATTGCTTCTCTTGTGAAAACGTTTTTATCTCCTTTTCGATGGGCAGCATCGGCAAATACTCTTGTAAACATTGGAAAAACATCGACAAAGGCTCCTCCATTTCAAGAGTCTTTCTAGATTTTCGAAGGGACTCTAAATGCATCATGATGTCGGCGCATTCTTTATGGATAGAGAAGAGATTTCTGCAGAAGAGGAGAATCGTTAAAACGTCTTTTGATGGAATTTTTTTATCAAGAAATCCGCACAGCTCTTGCCTATAGGAATAGCGCGTTTCCCAATCGTCGCTTTCTATGCATTGTTTAATCTCAGGAGAAGTATAGACGCTATAGAAGAGCTTTAAAAATTGATTCAATGCCACAACGCGATCTGCCAAATCTCCCTTTTCAAAGGCGATGAGAGCTGCAGCTTTTTTTGTTGTTTCTCGATGATGGGGTCCAAACTCTTGATCCGCCATTTCGCATTTATGCCGGTGGGTCTTTTCCAAAAATTGAGAGATCTTTTCTGCAGGCTCTCTCATTAGGAGTAAATCCATTAAAGGAGCGATAAGATCTCGGAGCATTATAGGAGGGAATGAGAAAATTTCATGTCTAGAACATTCGGGATAGCATTGAATAAAGATCTTTAAAAGCTCTCCGGCGATAGAGCCAGCTAGATCGAGATCGTTCATTTGCTCTGCTTGTTTCATTTCTTGATACAGCTCTTCACAGGTCGCGATCATCGATTCATCGAAAAAAGGTTCTAGAAAGGAGGTTAAATTTTGGCTCGAAAGGGAAAAACGTCTTGCTCGCTCATCTGAAATGAAAGGAGAAATGGTCATTGGCAATGCCTTGTTTGAGAAATCGAACATCGAGCCTAGCACTCAACCCGAGATTTTGTATATACCCAACTCTTTTTTCGGTTGACTAATGTTGTGAGATTTCGGATATGGAGTTTATAAGCAAAAACTGGAGATCTGCATGATTCAGAAAGGAAAAAAAGTTTCATTGGAATATACCGTCTTTTTGGAGGATGGAACGCAGATCGATACGAATGTGGGAGAAGATCCGCTGATGTTTGTCCTCGGTTCTCATCAGGTGTTTCCAGCACTAGAAAATGAGCTTTTGGGCTTGAAAATTGGCGATCAGAAAAAAATTACGCTCTGTCCAGAAGAAGCATACGGTCATATAGTTCAAGAAGCGTTTCGCGAGGTAGAACTAGAATCCATTCCCTCACAATTTCGCTATGTAGGTGCAGTTCTCGGTGTACAAGATCCTGCCGGAGGTGTTTTCCCAATTCGCGTGCATGCGATCAATGAAGAGAAGGTGATGCTCGATTTTAATCATCCTTTGGCGGGGAAAACTCTTCAATTTGAAGTCAAAGTCGTAGCTGTTAATTAAATCAATTCTGAAGCCACAAAATCATAGAAGAGTTTACCGCGTTCGGTCAGCCGGACGCGCTCTTTTTTTTCTAATAAACCTTGTTTGATCAAGCTTTCAATTGCATGTTCTGTTTCTGGCGGGACTTGTGGCAAGATGAGGCCGTTTGTCAGGCGGAGGCCAACGGCGATTTGTTCTTTTAGATTTTGCGGATAGGGGAGTGTTTCTCGGAAAGTCACAGGGGATTGATCTTCTCTTAAGGAGCGAACGTAGCGCTGAAGATTGGCGACGTTTTGATGTCGTTCTCCTTCCCAATAACTAAAGGCAGAGGGGCCAAATCCCAAAAAGGGGCGAAAGGTCCAGTATCCGAGATTATGGCGCGACTCGTAGTTAGGTTTTGCAAATGCGGAAATTTCATAGCGATGAAACCCGAGAATATGAAGTGTTTCGAGGGCAGTGTGCAAAAAACGAAGGCTCTCTTCTGGCTTTGGCTGGGAGACTTTTCTTTGATAAAAGGATGTGTGGGGCTCAACGGTTAAATTATAGAGCGAAAGGTGTTGGATCGGCAGCTCTTTTAGCTGCTCGAGTGTATAGACCCAGGAACTTTCGGTTTGTCCCGGTAGATCGTACATGAGGTCGATGGAAATATTTTCGATGCCGGCCTCTTTAGCCGCGAAGATCGCTTCTTTGGCCTTTGCAGCGCTATGCATCCGCTCAAGAGTTTGGAGGGAGCGGTCGTCGAGTGACTGAACGCCGAGGCTGATCCGATTGACTCCGACGCTTTTTAGCGCAGAAAAGAGCTCTTTTGAGCTCTCTTCCGGATTGGCTTCAACGGTGATTTCCACATCTTCTAGAGGACCGCAAAGGCGGATGATTTCCCCGATGGCTTCTGCCCCAAAAAGGGTGGGGGTGCCTCCTCCAAAGTAGATCGAAACGATTTTTTTTCCCGCAATGAGGGGCTTTTGCCGTTGCCATTCGAGGAGAAGTCCCTCGCGCAAAAGCTCATGGAAGCGCACCTCATCGGGGATCACATAAAAATGGCAATAGGGACATTTTTTTGTGCAGAAAGGAATGTGAAAGTATACTGAGATCACCAGTTATCGACGTCTGGGTCTTCGAGAACCCCGCGCTTCCAGCGATTTCTGTCAGAAAAAGGGTCTTCTTCCTCTTCTTCTTCGAGAAGGGTTGCATCTTCTTCAGTGCCGCCGCCGCCTTCTGTCTCATCTTCGGCAATGGTCTCCATGTCGAAGTTTTCAGTCTCCATATCGAGGCCGGCATCGGTCATGTTGTCCCCTATTTCCATGTCGGGCAGGGTGTGGGGCTCGGCGTAAGGCTGTCTTCCGGGATTGCGCTTTGGGGTCACGAACTCTTCCGCATCTCCACTTTCTCGCATGAAACGGAGGCGTTCTTTTTCTTCGTCGATTCTACCTCTAATCGCGCGGATCTCTTCTCTGTGCTTCTCGAGGTCTTTTTTCGGAACCAGGCCGAGGCTCATCCATTGTTCGAGATCGTCACATTCGGTTTCAAGTTTCTTTAGGCGTTCACTTTTCATGGTATCTTTGGGTTTTTGACTTTTACTTACAGCATCTTGGCGATAATGTAAAAACATTTTTTTTAAATCCCACCTCTCGATCAATGAAAAATTGAAAAATGGGGGTGAACGCGAGATTTTACATCTTTTTTCTTGTTTTGTACAAGGTTAAAATTTCTGTGCGAAAAGTTCGATAAATCGATCTTTTAAAGGGATCGCCGAATAGGAGTCTTTGGGGCGAAGAATCAGCTTCATGACCAGGGAAAGTCGCTTCCAGAGGGCCTCTTTGGGGCAAAGATCGGAAGAGGCTTGGATCGTATGTTCGATATCTCCCTGGAAAAGGACGATTCTCATGGAGCGACATTCGATGGTGGTCAGATGTCTTTGAGAGTCTCTCATCGAAGTTCCTAGGCCCCACAAGGGGGTAAAATGTTTGTTCGCGACGTAGAGGATGAGGCTAATGAGGTAAGGGTTGCCAAAAGAGCCATTGGCAAAGCGCGGGGGAAAGAGAACCGTGGTATCTACGCGGGGGATGAGAAAGGGAAGGCCAATCTCTTCTGGTTGATAATCTTTATGCCATCCTTCTTCGCTAGAGGCGCTCGGGACTTCTCGCAATAAATTTGTGACGATCGAGTGAGAGCGTTCTTTGCTGACATGGTTGTTGAGTTGAAGTGGCTGCAATAGAACATCTGCGTTCAATTCGGCGCCGATCTGCCCTAATAGCTGATAGAGTCGATTGAGTGAGGGGAAGGGAGTTTCTAGCAAGGCCAAATGAGATAGCTGATCCATCATGCAAACGTCTGCCATCGATTCTCTAGAAAAGAAAATCTTTTGGGTAAAAGAAGCTGTATTGACCCATTGATGCCACTGGTTTTCTTCTTCTTCGGCAAAAAATTGATCGATTGTGACGACGGGTTTCTCATCGATCAGGATTTGATGGACTTTATGGACCTTTAAAGAGGGGGTTCCTTCGGGTTTTTGAAAACAAAAAATGCGGAAGTCGCCCGAGAAGGAAGGGTGGAGTACATAGTTCTCTGGCAATACAGTGGGAATGAATTCACTTTCGCGGGGGAGAAAAGGAATTGCAGACATAAGGCTCCTAGTGGTATGTGAGGCATAAGGAAAGGTGTTTTCGTGGCAGAGTTTCCAAGTCATGCGCAACTTGCAAATCTACAGCTAATTGAAGAGCTGTATGCCAAGTATTTGGCCGATCCAAAAACGGTCGATCCTGCATGGCGCTCATTTTTTGAAGGGGTCGATTTTGCAGGGTGCTTGTATAAAAAGCAAGAGACCGATCGACTTTTTCGTATCTCCAAGCTCATAGAGGCGTATCGGCGCTATGGCCATCTTCTGGTAAACATCAATCCGATCGACCCCACTCCAAGGGAGGCTCCAGAGCTTTCGTTAAAGACACTTGGATTTTCAGAAAATGAACTCGATGACCTTTTTCCCACACTTGGATTTTACGAGGGAAAAGAGGCGAAGCTCCGCGATATTTTAGAGGCGGTCAAGCAGGTTTATTCTTCTCGGATCGGGTTTGAGTTTATGCATCTCAACAATCCAGTGATGGAGGAGTGGCTGCAAAAGAGAATTGAGCCGAAATTGCCGATTGCATTTTCTACAGAAGAGAAGAGGGGGCTATTTGACTCTCTCAATCAAACAGAAGCGTTTGAGACATTTCTCCACACGAAATATGTGGGGCAAAAGCGCTTTTCTCTAGAGGGCGCTGAAACGGTGATCCCCGTTCTTGCAGAACTAGTCGATCGGGGCGCTACGCTTAGGATGAATGAGTTTTATATCGGAATGGCCCATCGCGGCAGGCTCAATGTGCTGACCAATCTTTTGAATAAGCCCTACTCGATGGTATTCCAAGAATTTGAAGATGTGATTCTCCCGCTGGCTGTCGAAGGGAGCGGCGATGTGAAGTACCACAAGGGATTTTCCTCCCATACGAAGTCCCGCTCTGGCCTACCTGTCCATCTTCACTTAGCGGCCAATTCATCGGCTCTTGAGTCGGTAGACCCTGTTGTCCTCGGTCAGGCAAGGGCAAAGCAGGTTCTGATGAGCGATGAGCTCCGCAAGGTGGCTGGTGCGATCTTGCTTCATGGCGATGCGTCTTTAGCAGGGCAGGGAGTGGTCTATGAGTCGATGCAGCTCATGCGCTTACCGGGTTATTCCACGGGCGGCACGCTCCATATCGCAGTGAATAATCAGATCGGATTTACAACGCTTCCCGAAGAGGGGCGCTCGACCCGCTATTGCACCGATATCGCCAAAACTTTTGAATGTCCAGTCTTCCACGTCAATGCCGAAGATCCGGAAAGTTGTCTCTTTGCCGCGCGTCTTGCGATCGAATTTCGGCTCGCGTTCCAAATCGATGTATTTATCGACCTCAACTGCTACCGCAAATATGGCCACAATGAAGGGGATGAGCCAGCCTATACGCAGCCAGTCCAATACAAATTCATTCGCGCTCACCCATCGATTGGAGCACTCTATCGACAGCAACTAGTCGCTGAAGGTGTCTTTGATGAAAAGCTCGCAGAAGAGAAGAGTGAACAGTTTAAAGCGGCGCTTGCCGCTGCAGCTATTCGAGGAAAAAAAGAAGAAGCTCATACGCCAGAAGAGCGGTATGGTTCTTATTGGGCTCATTTCAACCAGCCAAAACCAGAGGCGATGTTCGAGTTCTTTGATTCGAGCGCAAAAGAAGATTCTTTGAAAATAGTCGCCAAAAAAACAAGCCTTGTGCCGGCGGGCTTTCACCTTCATCCAAAGCTAGAAAAGTGGGCCGAGGAACGCGCTAGCCAGATCTCTTCTCGCATCGATTGGGGAATGGCGGAAAATTTAGCCTTTGGCTCTCTTCTTTTACAAAATGTTCCTATACGCCTCTCCGGAGAAGATACTCGCCGTGCGACCTTTAGCCAGCGCCACGCGGTTTGGATCGATACGGAAAATGGATCGACCTATTTTCCTTTAAACAATTTAGGTCCTAAGCAGGCCCGTTTTGAGGTGTATAATTCACCTCTTTCTGAATTTGCCTGCCTTGCCTTCGAGTATGGGTATACGTGGACAGCGCCAGAGACGTTTGTTTTATGGGAGGCGCAGTTTGGCGATTTTGATATCGGCGCGCAAACAGTGATCGATCACTACATCATGACTGCCGAACACAAATGGGCCCGTTATTCAGCGCTTGTCTTGCTCCTCCCTCACGGCTATGAAGGGCAGGGGCCAGAGCACTCTTCTGCCCGCATCGAGCGCTTTTTACAATTAGCTGCGCTGAACAATACACAAATTGTCAATGCGACTACGCCTGCGCAATATTTTCACCTCCTTCGGCGCCAAGCGCTTCGAAAGATCAAAAAACCGCTGATTCTCTTTACGCCAAAAAGCCTTCTTCGGCTGCCTGCCTGTACAAGCGCTCTTGAAGAGTTGACTTCGGGCCAGTTTGAAGAGGTGATCGATGATCCGAAAAAACCAAACAAGCCATCGCGCGTTCTTTTTTGCTCGGGGAGAGTCTATTACGATCTTCTAGAACAGCGTGAAAAGAGAAATCGGCCAGATATTGCGATTGTGCGCATCGAGCAGCTCTATCCGATCCATCAAGGGAAATTAGATGCGATTCTCTCTAAATATGCAAATTGCTCCGATCGCCGGTGGGTGCAAGAAGAGCCGGAAAATATGGGCGCGTGGGAATTTATTCGCACCTACCTGCAAGGCGCCATCTATGTCGGGAGAGGGAGGAGCGCGGTCACAGCGACCGGATCTCATCGGCAGCATAAACAAGAATTTGAACAGTTTATTACAAGGGCGTTTGAGTAGACCTCTTTCATAACTAGGTTCAGTCGATTTTCGGGTTCTTTAGATCCGCTTTTCGATTTAAAATTAGTGGGCCATATTGACTGAATATGGCCCACTCATTTTAAATCGAAAATCGACGAACCCTAAGTTACGAAAGAGGTCTAATGAGCATTGAAATCAAAGTCCCATCTCTTGGAGAGTCGATCTCTGAGGCGACGATTGGCCAGATCTTACAACCATCGGGGAACATCGTGGCTCAAGATGCGGAAATTCTCGAGCTAGAAACTGATAAAGTCAATCAAGTTCTCTATGCGCCAGCCGCTGGCAAAATCACATTGCATGTGCAAACGGGAGAAGTCGTCAAAGTCGATCAAGTGATCGGCATTATCGAGCCTTCTTCTCAGAAAGAGTCTATAAAAGCAGTGCCAAAACCAGAAGCAAAACCAACGCCAAAGCCAGAAGCAAAAAAAACAGCAGCTCCTCTGCCAATCAAAGAGGTACCAGCCCAGGAAGGGGTGACTCGCAAAAAGATGACAAAACTTCGCAAAGTGATTGCGCAAAGGCTTGTCGAAGTGAAAAACCAGACCGCCATGCTGACGACCTTTAACGAAGTGGATATGAGCGCAGTGATGGCTGTTCGGCAAAAAGAGCAAGAGAGCTTTCAAGCGCGGCACAATGTCAAACTTGGGTTTATGTCGTTTTTTGTCAAAGCGTGCGTTGCGGCTCTTGAAGAGTATCCGGAGGTCAACGCGCGGATCGATGGCGATGAGATCGTTTATTTTAGTTCCTGCAATATCGGAGTTGCAGTTGGAACGGAGAAGGGACTTTTTGTCCCGGTTCTTCGAAATGCAGGATCAATGGGTTATGCCGACATCGAGAAGAAACTAAAAGAATATGCTGAAAAAGCAAGAAATGGGACCATCTCTATCGATGAGCTCCAAGGAGGCACGTTTACGATCTCCAATGGAGGCACCTACGGATCTCTTCTTTCAACGCCCATTCTAAATCCGCCAGAGAGCGGTATTCTCGGCATGCACAACATCGTGAAAAGACCCGTCGTCGTAGACGATCAAATTGTGATTCGCCCGATGATGTATCTCGCTTTAAGCTACGATCATCGCATTGTCGATGGGAAAGAGGCGATTGGCTTTTTGGTTCACATCAAGAAAAATCTAGAAGAACCGACGCGCTTGCTTTTAGATTTGTAAATTTAACCACCGAGAATACCGAGGAAAAATGAATAGTTTTTCTGATTTTCCTCAGCGCTCCCGGTGGTTAATTTCTTATTCTTTCTCTTAGTAGCCGTGGGAAGTGCCGCAGCCACAAGAGGATTTGACGTTCGGATTGGAGATCTTAAAGCCGGCGCCTTGGAGACCGTCGACGTAGTCGACCACGGAGCCAAGAAGGCGTTCGAGCGATTTTTGCTGAACGTGGATTTGGATCCCTTGGGATTCGAAAATTGTGTCGCCGTGTTTCGGTTTTTCAGAGTAGTCGAGAAAGTACTCAAACCCGCTGCATCCGGCTGCTTTTTCACCGAGGCGGAGGCCCCAGCCTGTTTTTTCTTCTTCAGCGAGGATATCCTTAAACTTTTTAGCGCCTCGTTCTGTCAGAGAAATGGTGGTCAGGTCTTCTTTTTCGTCGAGGATTTGGTTGAGTTTTCCGAGGAGGCGATCGATTTCATCGTCTGAAAAGCCATGACCAGACATGCCGGTTTCAATCGTTTCCCAAGTAGAGGCTGAGCAGCCTACGCAATGGAGGCCCGCATTGGTCATTTCCTGCGCTAATTTTTGGCTCTTATTGGGGAAGCGTTTGAAGACTTCTTCAATAGTCATTTCACGAATGATTTTTTGTTCCATAGTTTTTGCCGCTCAATTAAAATTTAACTTTTACACATCCGCCCTTGATCTTGCATTGGCAAGCGAGGCGTTCTCGATCTAGATCTCCGAGAAAATCGGCTTCTGCCTGATTGAACTCAGAGAGGTTTTCCATTCCGTCGACAACTTCAATTACACACGTGCCGCAGACGCCTTCAGTGCAGGCAAAAGGAACCCCAGCTTGTTCACAAGCTTCTACGAGGGGAGAGCCATCGGGCAGCTCGAATTCCTCTTGGGTATCTTGAAAAATAAGTTTAGCCATATGCAAAGCAGTTCTTTTGGAGAGGCTAGTTTACCCATTTTCAGAATATTGGGCAAATCATTTGACCAGGACGGCAGAGAGACTGGTGAGGACGTCGCGCAGCACTTCGAGGGGTTTTTGGCTGGCATTGAATCTGGCAATGAGTCGCTCCGGATAGTGTTTGAGGACTCTCGATGTGTCTTTTTGGTAGACGTCCATGCGCGTTTTTAAGATTTGAGGGTCGAGATCGTCGGTCCGTTTTTCGATGAGAGCGCGTCGCTGGATTCTCTTGATCAGCTCTTCTGGGTGCCCGACCTCGAGGACAATGATCTTCTCGACAGTGATGTATTTTGCCAAAAGATCGGCTTGCCGAATCGTGCGGGGAATCCCGTCGAGAAGGAGGAGCTGAGAGGCGGGGAGGTATCGGTTTGTGGCAATCAGGCCATGGACGAAGTGGTGCCAAATTTGGATGGTGATTTCATCGGGTAAAAGGAGTCCTTTTCCAGCGTAGGCGTGGTAGATTTGGCCGGCGGGGGACTCAGGGGAGAGGCTTCGAAAAATGTCCCCGGAAGAGAGGTGGAAGTGGTTGCCCGCAGAACTTAAGAACTTGCCTAAGGTTCCCTTGCCAGAGCCAGGGGGCCCGAATATCAGGATAGTCTTTAGGGAGTCGGTATAGGCCGGTAGGACCTCTTCTAATCTGCTCATAACGGGATAGGGTAAAGGATTTTCTTGAATGGCGCAAGGTGTTTGTAAGTAGTTGGCTTTTAGTGCTTTGTTATTATTTTAAATAATTTGCTATAGATAGTTTATTTTATTTACTATTTTTGATATAATATTATTAACTAAACATAAGATTTGTTATGACAAATGGAACTATAAAAATTAACTTTTTAGAGAGGGTGACCCTTTCCGAGAAGGCCGTGCTCACTAAGGAGCACTTGGCTGCGCTCCCGCCTGACCTTCAGAAGGCTATTTTTAAAGGGTATTCCGAGGTCTTTACCCGCGCATTGGCCACTGCTAAACCATTAACAGGAAAAATCGGCTTTGAGACGAAGCTGGAAAAAGGGCAAATCTTAGTAAATTTTAAAGGTCAAAACGAGTGGATTTCTGCCGGAGATCTACGAAGAGATTTCCCAGAGCTTTCTTCTGCAATGAGGAAAGCCCACGATGTAGCCATTCGACGATTCCCAGAAACATTTACGAGAGAAGGTCTTGCGCCGAAAGGATCTTTCCAAGATCCAGTGTATCCAGAAAATGCTCCTTCTTCATGCCTAGAAACTGCGGCATCTTGTTCAGATGCGACTAGCCTCACTAAGAACGTTATGATTGCAACGGCAGATACAGCTTCCCAGTTCTTCCCTCTCTTGACCCCCCTATCTTCGACGCTCAATTATTACCTCGGTACGAAGCTCGAAGAGAGTGGAGAAGACGCGCATACACGCGCAGTATCTATTGGCGATCAAGAGGGCGCAATACAAGCCTATGATAAGAAAGTGATCGGCCAGAGCTTAAAAGTCGCAGCTGCTGGTCAATCGATCGCAGGTTTTGCGAGCCTTCCGCAGACGTTAACCGCTTTTCACATCCCTTCCTTTTCTATGCCTTCGACTCTGTCAGCGTTTTTTGGGGCTTTTTCCTACTTGGCAATGGGAGGAGTTCTTGTCCTGGTCGCTGCTAAATTGCACGCTCTTTATCACGAATGGCCATCAGTTGCTCGTTTCCGAGATGCGTTCAAGGAGATTACAGAGCGAAATGTTTCTGAAAAGAAAAGAACTGTGGAAGCGCTTGAATTTTTAAAAGATCAGCTTCGATTGACATCAGAAGATTGGAAAGAGCTTCGAGATAATGGTGCTGATGAGAAAGCAATCAGTAATAAAAAGTTAGAAAAATACGATAGCTTCGTTCGAAAAGTAGGGGCTCCGATCGCAGAAGAAGTCTTGCTCTTAAACGAAATTGACGACCAAGAGAAAGCGTTAGATCTTATCGAGCAGGTCAACAAGGCAATTTTTAAAAATCGAGTGAAGCAAATCACCCAATTGGCAATTTGTATTTTGACTGTTGCAGCATTCATCGCAGGGTTTGTCTTTCTTCCTCTTGAGCCGATCTTATTTGCAGTTGGCGCACTTCTTTGGCTTACGGTTGATTGCAGTTGCTTGCACAATGCAGTTGGCTCCGCCTTCTATGCAATTGACAAAGCCCTCGAGGCCCTCTCCTACTGGTGCGCTGTAAAATTAGGTGCCAAAGTTAAGGTGACGGAGCCAGATATAGTAATGGTATTGAAAGAGCAATTACATTCTCATAAGATTAATAGTGAATTTAGTCGGGTTGATTTATTTTTAAAAATGAAAAATAAATTATCTGAAAATGATAAAAAATTATCGACTTTTGCGATGACAAGACAAGAGGATAAGCTAGGTTATCGGTTATTATATAATAACACAGTGCTATACACCTGCCAATGCCTCAATGAAAGCGAACGGCAGCAGGTTCATGCCCTAAAAGTTCAAGAAGCTCTAAATGAGAGTTTTAAAGCGTTCGGGGGCGAATTGACTGTTGATAACTTCCTTTGTGGACGATTAGAAACTGCAACGGATGATCCATCTTATCGGAATAAGATAGAAAAATTGCTTCTTAGTTCAGATTACAGTAGTGATAATTGTTTAGAAATTGTGCCATGTGGAAGTGCGGATCCTACTTTCGAGGTGAAATTCAAGAATGGAGAGTCTCTTATGTTCTCCAATCGTATAAGTGCCAATAATGAGTTTCGCTCTGAAATTTTAAGAGATGCGATTAGAAATACAAAATTTGAGAATCTTCAAGGCTTGTTTAGTAAAGGATATCTTACTGAAAAAGATAATCTATTGCTATACTTGACAACCCCGGTGAAGGGAGATCCGGATGTCTTTCCAAATCAAGATCCAGATGTGCTAAGGGAGTCGTTGATTGGCATGCGCAGCGAATTAGCGAAAATGAACATTGGCAACACTACACTTGAAAAACTTTTGGTTCGAGGGTCTTAAATCCGAGACTATACTGCCGCAATATGGCTGACGAGCGATCGCTCAAATCTAAGCCGCTTATAATAGTCACCAGATGGTTCAGTTTGTTTTTAGACGGTTCTTTATGTTATAAGCCAAGACATGGATCGTCTTGTCTCTGATTTCCTCGATTTTATCCGCACAGAAAAAGGGCTATCGGCCAATACGATTGAAGCGTATGGGCGCGATATTGAGGCGTTCCAGGCGACGCTAAACGGGAAGGGCTGGAAGGAGACGGACGGAGAGTCTGTGCTCCATTTCCTTAGCATCCTGAAAGAGAAGGGGTATGCGTCGTCGAGCATTTGCCGGATGCTGGTTGCAGTGAAGGTCTTCTTTCGCTTCTTAAAGCGAGAAGGGGAGGTGGGCGTTGATCTCGGCCGCTATTTCGACAGTCCAAAGATGTGGCAGCTTGTTCCGGAAGTGCTCTCGATTGAGGAAGTGGATGTTCTTTTGGCGCAGCCAAAAGGGGAGGATTTTATCGGCGCAAGAGATAAAGCTGTCTTCGAGCTTCTCTATGCGACGGGAATGAGAGTCTCAGAGCTTTGTTCACTCAAAATTTGCGATGTGAGCGACGCGTTTGTCAAGGTGCGCGGCAAAGGAAAGAAAGAGAGGCTGGTGCCTGTCGGCAAAAAGGCGATTGAGGCGCTCGATCATTACCTCACTTCTTTTCGCACTTCAGTCACAGAGGATAATGCTCCTTTATTTGTCTCAAAAAAAGGGCAGAAAATCGACCGGATTACGGTCTGGAATCGGATCAAGATCTATGCCAAGTCAGCGGGGATTACGAGATCTATCTCTCCCCACACGCTTCGCCATTCATTTGCTACGCACCTTCTTGAAAACGGCGCCGATCTGCGCCTCATCCAAGATATGCTCGGTCACGAAGACATCGGAACGACCGATCGCTACACGCATGTCACAGGCAGCCGTTTAAAGGCGGCCTTCCAAGCTTTTCACCCTAGGCCTTAAGATTTCTCTTCTCTTTCCACTTTCGTAAGTTCTCCTGAAGGAGCTCGAAATAGTAGTAGAGGACGGGAGTGAGAAGGAGGGTGAGCATTTGGGAGATGATCAGGCCTCCGACGATGCAAAGGCCGAGGGAAATGCGGCTTTGGCTGATGGCCCCGCCGAGCCCAAGGGCGATGGGGACGGCGCCCATGAGGGCGGAGACGGTGGTCATCATGATGGGGCGGAAGCGGATGAGGGAGGCTTCGACGATGGCGTCATAGGCCGTTTTTTTCTCTTTAAGAACGGCATCGTTGGCAAAGTCGATCATCATGATGCCGTTTTTAAGGACGATGCCGACGAGGAGGATGAGCCCGACAAAGGAGTAGACGGAGAGGGTCTGGCCGAAGACGAAGAGGGTGAAAAGGCCTCCAAATAGGGCTGGTGGCAGGGCGCTCATGACGGTGAGGGGGTGGATGAAGCTCTCATAGAGGATGCCGAGGATGATGTAGATGACGAAGATGGCCAGGATCATGAGGTATTTGAGGCTCTCAAACGAGGTTTGGAAGATATCGGCGGTCCCGATCACTTGCCCTTTGATGCCAGAGGGGATTTTCCCGTCGGTGATTTTCTTGATTTGGGCTAATGCCGTTCCGAGGGTTTCACCGTCAGGGACGTTAAAGGAGATGCCGACCGCAGATTGACCGTTGATATGGTTGATGGTCAGTGGGCCGACGGTTTGTTTGACGTCGAGGACTTCAGAGAGGGGAACGAGGTGATTGGTCGAGGAGCGGACGTAGAGTTTGGAGAGGACGGTGGGGTCTTTGTAGAATTGGGGCAATGTTTCGATGATGATGTCGTACTGGTTGATCTCGGCGTTGATGAGGTTGACTTTGTTGTTGGAGTAGGCGTAGGTGAAGTAGGTTTCTATATCGCAGGCATTCACGTTGTAGTTGTAGGCGCGCTCGCGGTCGATGTGGAGCTGCCACTGGGGCTGCAAGGTGCGAAGATCGCTAGAGACTGCGGAAAAGTGGGGATCGAGTTTCATCTGTAAGAGGAGTTTGGGCGCGTATTCGTAGAGGGCTTTTCGATCGAGAGCGGTCAGGGAGTATTGGTAGAGGGCTTGGGCTGTGGTGCCAACTTGAAGATCGACGAGCGGCAAGGGAGAGAGATAGCAGTTAAAGCCGGGAAAATCTTTGAGTTTCATAGAGAGCTCGCCGATCGTGTTGGAAAGAGAGGCTCTTTCTTTATAGGGCTTTAGGCGGATAAAGATAATCCCTTCATTGGCGTTGCTGTATGAGTTGATGGAGATCATCGATTCGATGTTTGGGTCTTGGCTGATCACAGCGCAGGCTTTTTTATGGTATTCTTCCATAAGAAATGGGGAAGTGCCGTCGCGAGCTAAGGTATAGCCTTCGATGAATCCAACGTCTTCTGGCGGCAGGAAGTCTTTTGGCAGAAGGGCAAAAAAACCGAGGGAGCCGACGATGCAGCCAAGCCCTAAAAGAAGCATGACAAGGCGATGGTTAAGAGCCCAGTGGAGGATCGGTTCGTAGAATTTTTTCATCCGCTCGTTCACCGCATCGGAGAGCTTTTCCATCTTTGATTTTTTTTTGGGGTCTCTTGCTTTGACAAAACGGCTGGCGAGCATGGGTGTTAGTGAGAGAGAGACAAAGCCGGAGATGAGGACTGCTACGACGATGGTGACTGCAAATTCGCGGAAAAGACGCCCGATAACGCCGCTCATAAAGAGCATGGGGATGAAGGCGGCAGAGAGACAGAGCGTCATGGTAAGGACTGTGGTGCTGATCTCTTTTGCGCCATCAAGAGCTGCTTGCATCGGGTCTTCTCCGAGCTGCACATGGCGGACGTTGTTTTCTAAGACGACAATCGCGTCATCGACAAGAAAGCCGATCGATAGGGTCAGAGCCAGCATCGAGAAGATATCGACGCTGTAATTGAGAAGATACATGACGGCAAATGTGCCGAAAATGGCAATCGGAAGGGCTAAAGAGGGGATGATCGTATCGCGTAGCTGCCCAAAGAAGAGATAGATGATGAAAACGACCAGGCAAAAGGCGATGATGAGGGTGAGTTTTACGTCATCGACCGACTCGATGATGGAGTCGGACTGATCGTAGACTCTTTTGATGGTGAGCGATCCGGGCAGTTGCGGTTTTAAATTGTCTAGCGCGGCATCGATGCCTTGGATCACGCGGATGGTGTTCTCCCCAGACCGTTTTAAGATGGCAAGGACAATGCACTCTTCACTGCCATTTTTTGTGACGAAATTGTGAAAGAATTTGTCATTTTGGACGCTATCGAGCGCTTGGCCGATATCTTTGATTTTGACCAGATCGCCGTTTTCGTTTTTTAAGATCAGCTCATTGTAGCCGCCCGCTCGAAAAATTTGCCCATCGACGTCGACGGTAAAATCGTCTCTCGGCCCATAGAGTGTGCCGAGGGGGAGGATGACGTTGGCTTGCTGGAGCACATCTGTGACTTGATCGATGCCGATGTTTTTTGCGGCGAGTTTTTCAGGATCGATCTGGACTCGCACTGCATAGGGAGAACCATATGTTTGTACTTGCGAGACCCCATCGACCATTGAAAGGCGCTCTCCGATGTAGGTATTGGCATAGTCGTAAAGATCGTAAATCGTCATCGCATCAGAAGAGAAGGCCAAATAGAGGACCGGCGTCATGGCGGGGTTGACTTTTTCATAGAGTGGATTGTTGGGAAGGTCTTTGGGCAGGTTGGGTTCAGCGCGAGTAATGGCGGCTTGCACGTCAGTAGAAGCTGCATCGATATCTCGATCGAGGGTAAATTGGAGGACGATGCTCGTCGAGCCGGTATTGCTCGAAGAGAAAACGCTCTGCAGCCCGCTGATGGTCATAAACTGCTGTTCTAGCGGGGTTGCAATCGAGTTGGCCATTGTTTCGGGGTTTGCGCCCGGGTAGCTGACAGAGACCTGAATGGTCGGGAAGTCGATGCTCGGTAGATCGCTGACCGCAAGGGAGCGGTAGGAGACGAGGCCGAAAAAGAAGATCGAGATCATTACCAGGATCGTCATGACAGGGCGGCGGATGAACGGCTCTGAGAGGTTCATGAGGTTCTCGGTACGTAGACTTTTACGCCATCGGACAAGTTGATTTGCCCCTCTAAGACGATGGTCTCATTGGATTTTAATCCTTCGAGAACGATGACGGAAAGATCCTGGCGGGCTCCTAGCTTAAGAGGGCGCCGTTCGACGGTCATATCTTCTTTTACGACGAAAGCAACAGGGCCGGAAAGCGTTTGTTGGACGGCGGTATAGGGGATGATAAGAGCATCTTCTTTGGTGTAGAGAACGAGTCTTGTTCGGATAAATTGACCTGGCCAGAGCTCTCGCTCTTTATTTTCAAAAATAGCGCGCAGTTGAATCATGCCGGTTTTGGGATCGACCTGGTTGTTTAAGATGTCGAGTTTGCCTTCGAAGATCTCGTCTGTAAAATTCTCATAGGCGGCGAGTGTTTTTAGCGTATTTTGGCGGCGGTATTTTTGGATCTCTGGGAGTTTGACTTCAGGGACTGAAAACGTGATGTAGATAGGAGCCATTTGGTTTAATGTGGCTAGCTGCTGCGTATCGTTATTGCCGATCAGGTTGCCGAAATCGACATTCAAAATCCCCATCATCCCATCGATCGGGGCATAGATCCAGCAATAATCGAGATTGATGCGAGCGGTGTCTACCTCCGCTTCAGCGGCGGCGACAAGCGCTATTTGCGAAGCGTAATCGGCCTGCAGCGTTTCATAATCGATTTGCGAATAGTATTCTTCGCGAGTAAGGAGTTGATAGCGCTTTACTTTTTCCACTGCGAGGGCAAAATTTGCTTTATTTTGATCGAGATTTGCCTCTGCGCGTTTAAGCGCCGCTTCATACGGCTTTGGATCGATCGTAAAGAGGAGATCGTCTTGTTTTACCTCGCGTCCCTGCTCGAAGAAGACCCCAGTGAGCTCGCCCTCAATCCTCGATTTGATCAGGATGCTGGTGATCGGATCGACGTGGCCGAGCGCGTCGATATAGATCGGCGTCGCTATTTGCTCCACATGGGTTAGTTCCACCGGATAAGAGGGGGCTACAGGAATTGGTTTCTTGTGGGAGCAACTGCATAAAAGAAGAAGGGGTATAATGCGGTATCTCATGAATTTTGTTTTATATAGAAACTGACATAAGAGTGCTACATTCAAAATTAGAATGAAAAACAGGATCGCCCTTGGGCTAGCAGGACATTTTTTCTTCGCGCGTTGCCGAATTTTCATGAATTCAGACTTCCCAGCATCCAAATTTAAGGAAATTTGGACAATCTAGTTCAAAGAGCGATTTTCAAATCTTCAGTAGTTGCGTCTACGACAAGAGGGTGGATTTTTTTACTGTTCTTTTGTGACATTTCTTGCAGGCTGGTGTCTTTGTAGAAATTCCTGAATTCAGAATCTCCTACATGCAGATGATCTAAAATAAACAGGCGAATGTAAAACTCCAAGGGAGGAGAAACTTTATTATTTCCATTTTCCCATTTCAGAACCGCTACGTGACTAACTCCAAAGGCTTTGCCGAATTCCGTAGTAGTCATTTGTAAATAGGTACGTATAAATCGAAGCTCGTCTGCAGAAAGAGCCATTGGCTTATATGCAAGAGCCTCTACAACTACCAGCATGAGTTTATTCATGTCGATATCCAAATACCACTCATCGCAATCTTTTATCATGGGCGCATTGACGAGCTTGATCGGAAAACCAAGTCCCTCAAAAACGAATGTCTTTTGTTTTCTTTTTTTCATAAAACTAAACCCTAATCACCGTGATAATTGCCATTTTTTCTCGAAATCTTACAATCACTCTTAAATCAAAACCGCTTAAAGTTCTCCCCCGTATTGCATACTTCCAGCATTGATTCTTTATATCAAAAATATCTTTTGAGCTCTCATGCCTACCGTACTCAAGGACTCTCAAAACATCTGGCAGGCCGATAATCCTCTCTGCCTGTCTTTCAATGGCATGCTCTCTGAGAATGTACGTCCCTTTTCGCACATGCTCTCTAGCCTCTTTCAGTACGTCAAATTTCGCTTTCTCTGCAATCATTGTCTGTTCCGATTTCTATATTGTAACCTAATTACATTTTTGCTCCAATCGTTTTCTTAACAAATTGTATTTTAGATGTTTATGAGATTTTATTGCGATTGATGGACTGTTTCTGTCTATTAGAAAGTGTGTTTTTTAAGAAAAATATCTAGTTGTAAATTAGTAGAGCATAGTGCATCTTTAAATGTTTAAAAAAAATGATGGTATGAAATGCATTCAATTGAACAATTGTCAGAGGGTTTTGTTTTAAAATTTGAGAGTCAGGAGAGTTGGCGAGGTGTTTATAGTCAGGCAAAGCTTGAGAATCGGTTTCGGTACGAGACGGATGAGTGTCCCATATGCATGAACAAGTATTTGCCAGAAGCTCGATTGATTATTCTTCCCTGCGCTCACCTGTTTCACGAGCATTGCTTTGCACTCTGGGATAAGCAAAATTGTCCTTTGGATCAAACTCTAGCAACCGGGATTAAAAAAGTTTCTTTGCTTGGAAAATCTCTCATTTTCTCACCTAAGACTGGAGATCTGGCAACCTGGTTATTCAAGCCAGAAAATCGATGGAGTGGCAGCATGGTTCTGTTTTTACAGAAGAACAGGGAATCATTTCTTCAAGTATTGAGTGAAATGGAAAATCCGAATGATTTTGCAGAGCATTTTGTTGGTCTTATGCAGGATTGTCTAGATGCCTATGATGGGAAAATCTCTATGCAAAGAATTCTTCAGGAATCTCAAGAGCGTTTTGCAAACTTTTTGCGCATCTGTGAACAAAATAAATCTTTCTTACAAAAGCTCATTCCATTCTCGGACGATGAAAATCCTAGAGTTTCTGAAAGGATACTAAATCTCCAAATTCCAGCTGTTGCAGCGTATATTGAAATATGTGCAGTTCTCTTTGGAGCGCCTCCTGTCGAGAGAGAAGGTGTAGAGAGGTTCTTGACATACATTCGTAATTTCGTTGAGCTGGGGACGCAGCATCCAGATTTTCCTGGCTTGTGTAAAAAAAGTGATCAGAATTTTTACCTGAAGCATGTTGGAGCTCTACGAAAATTAGATTCAATAATTTCTAAATACAATTATCTCTTTCAATTAGAGATGGAAGATTTTTCTCGTCTTAAAAAAATAAGCCAAGATTATAAAGGACCTACTTCTCAGTTCATTTGCAATGTAAGTCCTCATATTGAACAACTTCACGACATGTCAGCAAATAGGCTTGCCGTAGTTGCGGCCATTTCCATCTTTTTAGGTACATGTATGTTTATCTATCGTCAATGAAATACTAGTATCTCGACTTAAAAGTTTGCAGAGAATCTGGCCTTACCTTTTTTCGTCTGGCTTTGCCTACGCTCGGCGATGAGCGAAGAGCAAATCCAGATTTCCTCTCCCCGAATCCTGGTTCACCATTTGACAACAAGTTTTAATCGGTGTTTGGCTTTCAAAGCCGGCATTTCTGATTGTTGGCGGGCATGCAAAGAGCGCCTGTGGCGTAGGCGAGCGAAGCGAGCGAGGTAAACCAATCTTTTTGCGCGCCGGCTTTTTTGGAGCGCGCATCGGCAAGAGAACTTTGCGCAGAGAGGACGTCGAGGATGGTTTTTGTCCCTGCTTTGTAGCTAGAAAGGGCGATGTTGAACTCTAGTTCGGCGGCTTTAAGATACTCATCGGTGTCTTTGAGGTTTTGTGCGGATGTCTTGACGCCCATATGCGAGGTGGTGACGGTTTGGATAACGGAGAGTTCAGTCTGAAGGAGCTGCGCGCATGATTTTTCGCGGATGGCAACGGCTTTTTTGACGCTGTTTTTATAGAAGAAGCCTTGGAAGATGGGGAAACTCAACGTCAATTCAGCGACCCAATGATACGGCTCTTGCGTATTGTCTTGAAACCAGTACTTTCCGATATCGAGCGAAGTGGCTAGGACGGGGTAAACGGCTCTTTGCGCATTGACGACAAGCGCATCTTTTGAGCGCAGGTCCGCTTGCGCAGCGAGGAGGTCTTGCCGTTGGTTTTGGGCCATTGCGACGAGCTCATCGACGCTTGCGAGCATCGGGTCTGCCTGCACTTCATCGGGCATCGGCTCCACTTTAAATCCCACATTGGCAGGAAGGCCGAGATCGACCGCTAGTTGCGCAAAGGAATTTTCAACGTTTTGTTTTTGCGATGTGAGGTTGATTTTACTCTGTAAGTAATGCGTTCTTGCCTGGGCTACATCGCCAAGAGCGGCAAGGCCGAGGGCAAACCTTTGATTGGCGGCATCGAGCGAGGCGCAGGCATTTTCTAAATTCGCTTCATTGGAGCGAAGAACTCGTTGCTGATAGAGGTACATGTAGTAGTCATCCATGATCGTTTGGATGACTGATTGGATTTCTTGGTTGTGCGACCAGTCGGCAAAGTAGAGGGCTTCTCTTGCGGCTTGGGCGGCCGAAGTGCGTTGGCCAAAGTCAAAGAGCGTGTAAGTGAGTTCAAAGTCGGGTCCAGCCGTTGTAGAAAAGAGGCCGGAGCCTGTGGTAGAGGTGCTGCCCGTCGAAGGAGCCGATGTTCCACCGGCAGCGGCAGAGGAGGTTTCTGCAGCTGTTGGCGCTGTCGAGAAAACGGTCGGTGGGCCGAACGATCCCATGACTCTTGTGTATTGCGAGGTAAACTGAATGTTCGGGTAGAAATCGCTGAGCGAAATGCCATATTGAGCAGAAGCTGCTCTTGCCATCGCCCAGGTCTGCTTGGTGGAGGGGTTATTCAAAAGGCCGATGTCGATCAGTTCTGCCAAGTTCATGGCGTTATGGCTAAATGATGGGGGGAGGAGCGTGTCGCAAAAGCGAGAAGAGATCAGGGTATTGCCTTTTGCCGGCGTCCAGGTGGAAAACGGGGTTGCCGGCGCCATCGAAAAGGGATCGGCAGCTTCATGAAAGCATCCAGCCAGCAATGGAAAAACTAAAAACAGTCCCTTCCGCACGTAATTCCCCTTAAAAAAGGGAAATAGTGCAATGGGAGTTTTTACGCAAGGTGGGAAATAGGATTTCTACTAAGAAACTATTTTCTTCTTCAAGAGGTCGTTGACGATTTGGGGGGATGCTTTGCCGCGGGAGAGTTTCATCACTTGGCCGACGAGGAAGGCGAAGGCTTTTTCGCGGCCCGCTTTAAAGTCGGCGATCGATTGGGGGTTTTCAGAGAGGACTTGGTCGACAAGGGGCTCGATTTCAGCCGTATTGCCGATGGGTTGGTAATCGGGATTGCGCTGGACGATCACTTCTGGATCGAGGCCGGGGGCTTCGACCATGTCGTCGGCCACTGATTTGGCGATGCGGCCAGTGATCTTGTTCTCTTCGATGAGTTGCACGAGTTTGGCGATTTGCTCAGGGGAAATGCCAGAGGTAAGGAGCGATTTTCCCGTTTCTTTAAAACGGCCAGCAAATTCGATAGTGATCCAATTGCAAAGAAGTTGCGGGCTTGGGCAAATGGCAAGCGCTGCTTCAAAGTAGTTGCTGAGGTCTTTGTCGTTGATGAGGATCGTAGCGTTGTAAGGGGATAGACCGAGATCTGTGATGTAGCGGGAAAAGCGATCGTGCGGAAGCTCTGGGAGCGTGGCAGCGATGTCGTCGATGTATTTTTGCGTGAGGACGAGCGGGGGAAGGTCGGGTTCTGGGAAGTAGCGATAGTCGTCGGAGCTTTCTTTTTTGCGCATGAGGATTACTTTGCATGCGTCGGAATCAAAGCGATAGGTGCCGGGCGGGATGAGATCTTCGGGATTGGCGTTGGGATTGTCGGTATAAAGGGCAATTTGGCGGGCCACTTCCGATTCGATGGCCATCTCGAGGAAATGAAAGGAGTTCATGTTTTTGACTTCGATCCGAGGGCGGAGGGTTTTTTCTCCTTTCGGCCTTACGGAGATGTTGACGTCGATCCGAAGGCTTCCCTCATCCATTTGTCCATCGGAAGCGTCGAGGTAGAGCATGATGGAGCGAATGGCTTGTGCGTAGGCGGATGCTTCTTTGGCAGAATGCATGCAGGGCTCAGAGACGACTTCGATAAGAGGCGCGCCTGCGCGATTGTAATCGACGCCGGCAAAGTGGGTGAAGTGTTTGAGCATGCCCGCGTCGTCTTCGAGGTGGGCCCGATTGATGGCAAATGTCTTGGAAACGCCCTCGACATCCGCGGCGACCATACCGCCCCGAAGGATGGGGTAATCGAATTGGGTAATCTGAAAATTGCGGGGGCTGTCTGGATAAAAGTAGGATTTTCGATCAAAGCGGGAGATGAGCGAGATCTTCCCTTTGACGGCAAGGCCAAATTGGACTGCTTTGCGCACAGCTTCTTTGTTGAGCACTGGAAGAGCTCCCGGCTGGCCTGTGCAAACGACGGAGATGTTGGTGTTCGGCTCGTCGCCAAAATGGTTGGGCGCAGAACTAAAAAGCTTGGATTTTGTGTTGAGCTGAACGTGGATCTCAAGGCCAATGACTGGTTCCCAAAAGAGGTTTTTCATGAGTGGTTCTCGTTATAGCGCTTCGGAATCGCTCCGTGCCCGGTTGCATGGGCGTAGGCATAGGCGTAGTCGAGAACAGGAACGTCGCACATTTGCGGGCCGATGATCTGAAGGCCAAGCGGCATGCCTCGCTTATCGTAGCCCGAAGGGACGGAAACGGTGGGAAGGCCGGCTAAATTCGATGGAATGGTGAAGATGTCTTGCAAGTAGAGTTGGAGGGGATCTTGGATCGCGTTGCGCTCGAAAGCGCCGCTTGTGGCGACAGGCGTGATGATGGCGTCGCATTCGCTGAACGCTTTTTCAAAGGCGTCGATCATCAGGGTGCGCACTTTTTGCGCTTTTTTATAGTAGGCGTCTTGATAGCCTGCAGAAAGAACGTAGGTCCCGAGCAAAATTCTCCGCTTTACTTCTCGGCCAAAGCCCTCTTTGCGGGATAGTTCGTAGACCTGTTCGAGGCTTTTTGCCAGTTTTGAGCGCTTGCCATAGCGGATGCCATCGAAGCGGGCAAGGTTGGTCGAAGCTTCGGCCGTTGCGAGGATGTAGTAGACGGCGACCGAGTATTTGAGGATCGCAAGATCGACATCGATGATTTTTGCGCCGAGATTTTTTAGGACGTGTTGAGCCTCTTCGAAATTTTCTTTCGCGTCAGGAGTGAGTCCTTCGAGAAATTGGCGAGAAACGCCGAGCTTAACATCTTTTAGATCGAGTCTTTTTGTGTAGGTTTCTCTCGGCAGATCGAGGCTTGTGGAGTCATGTTCGCAGTGTTGTCCAATCACTTCCATCATAAGAGCTGCGTCTTCGACGGTAGTGGCTAGTGGGCCAATTTGATCCAACGAGGAGCCGAATGCGACAAGGCCATAGCGCGATACCCGGCCATAGGTAGGTTTAAATCCGACGACGCCGCAAAAGGAGGCGGGGAGGCGAATAGAGCCGCCCGTATCGCTCCCTGTAGCAAGGAGGGCCATGCGGCTGGCAACCGCTGCGGCCGATCCCCCGGAGGACCCCCCTGCGACGCAGTTTAAATTCCACGGGTTTTGGACGGGAAAATAGGCGGAGTTTTCATTGGTCGAGCCCATCGCAAATTCATCGAGGTTGGCTTTTCCGATAAGAAGAGCCCCTTCCTCTTCGAGGAGGCGGACGACGGTGGCGTCGAATGGGGCTTTATAATTTTCTAAGAATTTAGAAGCGCAGGTCGTGATCTCTCCTGCGATGTGGGTATTGTCTTTGATGGCAATGGGGATGCCGGCTAGCCTGCCGAGAGGTTCATTGCGGGCCCGTTTTCGGTCGAGCTGCTCCGCTTTGATCAGCATCCTCTCTCCCAGGGTCGACAAAAAAGCGCCGAGTTCAGGATTGTGCTTTTCGACTCTTGCTTGGAAGTGTTCTGCAATGGCAGTGGCCTTCACTTCCCCTTTTAAAAAGGCGTCTCGGAGCTCTGTGGCAGTGAGTTGATGGAGAAAACGAGAGCTCATGGGGCGGCCTTCATAACGGGCGGTACCCTAACCATCCCACCGATTTGGTCGGGGGCTTCTGCCAAGAACTGTTCCCTTGGCAAAAGGTCTTTGACCTCATCCTCTCTCATTTGGTTTTTGAGCGCAGAGCGGAGGACGTAGTTGCAAGAGGCGACCCCTTCGGTATTGACCTCATTGAGGAGCTCGATATAGCCAAGCACGTTCTGGAGGGAATGGAGCAGGTCGGTCTCTTCCTCTAAGGAGCATTCGAGGCGGCAGAGCTTCCTTAGGTGTTCAAAGGCTTTATGGTCAAACATGCTCAATATTTTAGGTGACTGTCCTATAAATCTGCAACAAAAAATGGGTTTTAAGAATAGAGGACTTTTTTAGGTGCAGACACTGCTGTGTAGGTTGGGATAATACCGATATTTTTCTCGATTTCAGAGAGCTGTTGTCTTTTGGTTTCGAGTTTTGAATCGACTTCCAGGAGCTCTGCTTCATGGCGCCGCACAGTCTCGCCCATTCTTTTTCGCAACTCTTCAGAGTTGACTTGTGCTTCTTTCTGCAGCTTTTCCCCTTTTTTGAGGTCTTCATTGAGGCTGGCAATTCTTTTTTCTACTCTCTTTTGCTCGTCCTGAAAACGAATTTGGCTTTGTGTCAGCTCTTTTCTTGCACTAGCCAGTCCTTCCATCTGTTGTTTTAGGTCGTCTCTTTTTTTGTTAAGATCAGAGACCATGTTGGCAATGTTGATTTCTGTCAGTGACCTGTCGCGGAGGATCGTCGTCATCAACTGAAACTTTTCTTCCAGGTTCTGGCACCGTTTTGCCACAGCATCGATGAGGATTTTTGACGATTCCTGTGTCGACAGAATCTGTTTGATGAGAGTCTCGGCATCGCCATCGAATTCTTTTTCAAAAGACGCCATCTGCGACTTTAATTGTTGCTGGACTTTATCGAGAGTTTGTACATTTTTTCCAAAAAGGCCTGTGCTCTGTCCGAGGCGTAGGTTTTCTGCAGTCATTGTTTGGATAAGAGCTCGGATTTGCTGCCCATTTTCTGAAGAGACTTCTAGATGTTTCTTAAGCGCGGTGGTGTCTTGGGTCAGCACCTGATTATTTTGTGTAAGTTGCACTTCTTCTTTCGAAAACTGCCGATCGAGTTCTTGGAGTTTTGCGTGTCCTTGTTTGAGATCTGCTATGCTTGCGGTCAATTGCTCTTGATTGGCCTTGAAATCATCCTCTTCTTTCTGGATCTCTTTCGCAGAAGAAGCGAATCGCAGTTCTGCAGATTTAAGGCTGTTTGTGAGCTGCGTTTCAATGGCTGAAATTCTACTTGCGTTCTCGTAACAATTGTAAAGAATCATGGCGCCAAAGAGGGTAAAGCCGAGAATGCCAAAGGTCGATTGGGCAAAAATGGAGGCGGCGACACCCACAACCGAGGCTACAAGGGCGACAATATCTTTCCAGTCATAGCAGGAGTTTTCCTTAACCGCATCTTTAGCAAGACTCGATAGGGTGAGTGAATTCATCTATTATTTCTCCGTAGTTATTCGTGTAAGCATCTCTAGAAATGCTTGTGTTTTCAATTCTTCTTCTAAGAGAGCTTTTTCTCTTTCATCGAGCAGCTTTTCATAGGAATTGAACTGCTCATGTTCTTGTTCAACAGCAGCAGTGCTTAGTTTTAGCGCAGCGAGCTCTTCGGAGAGATTTCCGCTTAGCTGAGAGCTCATTTGCTTGAGGGTCTCTGTCAGAGCTTTATTTTCTGTTTTTAGCGCTTCAGTGGTTTTTTTCTCTTCTTCAAGTTGCTGCTGGATCTGCCCCAAAAGACTCTCAAGCTTTTGATCGTCGTTGAGCAGCGCTTGATTCATCGCAGCATTTGCTTTTGTCGCCTCTTCGACCTGATGATGAAGAGCGGATCCTTGGTTCAAGATTTCGCTTCCCGAATGGAGAAGATCTCCATCGAGCTTCTCGATCTTGGTTGCAGCCAAAGAGACATCGGTATGAAAATTAGAAGAGGCGGCCCCAAACGCTGCGATCTGGCTTTTGAGCTCCTCATTATTCTTCTGTTCCAAGGCGATAGATGAGGAGAGCTCTTGATTGATCTTGCCAAGAGTTTCTATTTTCGATCGGAGATCGATGAGATTTTCTTGTGCCGACTTTTCAGTATTGGCCAAAGTTTTATTCGATTCGCTAAGAGAAGTAATCTCTTGCTTACCCTGCGCCGTGAGCTCTTGTAGAGAATGAATCTTCGCCTCGAATTCTTTAACTATTTTCGTCTCGTTTTCTTCCAGTTCATGCAGTTTTGTCACTGTTTTTACAAACTCCTGGTTAATTCGCGGGAGATTGCCACAGGTCTTGTTGAAGATAATCACGGAGAGAAAACAGATGGCGGTGAACCCGAAAAGGGTTTTTAACACATCATCGCCTGCAAAGAGGGAATAGACAAAACCAGAAAGGGCTGTGACTTCTCCTGCAATCGAGAGGCAATCTTCAAGCCGTTGACATCGACCCGCTAGCGGTTCGCAGTAGACTGAATCCGAATCAGAGGCATTGCTTGGCAGATCGATAGAAACATCCTGGGGTTTTAAGGAAACAGGGGTCATCGAAGCTCCTTGAAAAAATAGAAGTATAAAGAGGTAACTGCCTCTAAAGTAAATCTTTGATAAATATATTGCAATTTTTTTGATAAGGATTGTCGGCGTTCTTCAACTTCTTGGCCAGCAATGGCATAAGGTTTGGCTCGACAAAGAATAAAAAATATTTTACCATGAGGTTATCTTAGTGGAGGATAGCTATGAAGTTTTTTCGTATCATTATTATGATCTTGATCATCGTTGGCGCCTTGAATATGGGGCTTGTCGGTTTTTTCAATTATGACTTGCTTGCTGATCTCTTTGGCGGTTTCGGATCCAGTGGAGCACGGACTGTATTTTCGATCATTGGGATTGCTGGCCTTATTGCGGCGGTTCGCTTTGTTTGCAAATGCTGCCACTGTGGCTCTTGCAAATGCTGTGGCAAAGACAATTGCCAATGCGGAACTCATTGCAGAAAATAGTACCGTAATTTTTCATCGGGTGATCTTTTAACAAGACGCCCGATTTATCTATTTGAGTAGGCGCAGTATGTTTGGAACTTCTCCATGACTTTTGGAGAACTGATTAAAAAAACAGCCGGAGAGGCGCAGGTCTCTTTAGCTTCTTGGGTTGTGCCTTCCATTTACGGCATTTCTTCCTGTTTTTTTCTCGTAAACTTCTACTCCTTTGGATTTTCCTACTCTTTTCTGACCCTAGCCCTTCTATCGCTTTTTTTAGGCCCATTATTGGGCGCGCTTCAACTTTTACTCGATGCGTATCTTTTGCGCGCGATTAGCCGGGCTCCTTTTACGCCTTTACTTGCCGCTATTACTTGGTCGAAAGTTCCTTATTGCATCACTTTATGTATGTGGCTGATATTCATGGGGCAAGATACGAGTACGATTTTTCTCCATGTCGGTTCCCGCTCTTCAGATATTTACATTATTCTCGTCTCTTTGGCCGTTAACCTTTGGTCCTTTCTTCTTCTTACTAAAGCTGTTAAAGCTTTGCAGTCCATTTCTTTCTCGCGCGCGTTATTCAATGTTTCTATTAGTTCACTTCTTTCTTTTTCTTTAATATGTTTTTTCATGTTTATTTCCAGGTTTATTTTTTTAGTTTGATTAATTAATTACTTAATGCAAGACTGAAGTTTAAGAAGTGTTGCGGAGTATTTGTATGGACCCATCTTTTAATCCTTGGCTCAAGATTTGGACGCAGCCGAGAACCACAATTGCTAGATTGCTCTATGAAAGCCCAACGCGAGGCTTTTGGTTTCTTGCGATCATCTATGGATTTTCCAATGCGCTAAATTGGTTCCAGTCCATGATGATGGGACGGCATCTAGGCGTTATGCATATTTTTACCATTGCCTTAGTGCTTAGCCCGCTCTGGGGATATGTGGGATTTTCGGTGTGGAGTTGGGTAGTCCATTTTACGGGCAAGTGGCTAAAAGGGGAAGGGACGTTTAAAGAGATTCGGTTTGCTTATGCGTGGTCTTGTTTTCCTCTGATCATCAATGTGTTTCTCTGGTTTGTCCTGGCGCTTTTTTTCGGAAGAAATCTTTTTTCGGATCTCTCTCCTGGATCACAAGCTTTTACTCACGGCCAAGTGGGCGTTTTATTTTTGATCCTACTGATCCGAATTACAACGGCTATTTGGTCTATAGTGATCTACTTGAATGCGCTAGCTGAGGTGCGGAAGTTCTCTATTTTGCGCGCTATCGGGAATGTGGTCATCGCAGGACTGATCATCGGAGCTGTGTTCTATGCGCTTGTCTGGGTTTTGATGTCCCTAATGCAGATAAAATAGGTGGATTTATGACGTTAGAAAATAAAGAGAAAGTAAAAAAGATTGGAGTTTGGCTGCTTGTCATTTTTCTTTTTGTCACGCATGTATTCATCCGATCGGCGGCACACGCTGAAGGGACTGATTCTTGGAAACAGATTCATGCCAAGACAGGGGATTGCAGCATCTCATTTCCTTCCATGCCGAAACTGATTCAACAAGCGCTCAATGTCACAGAAGAAGGGGATAAACTCACCTACGATATCTACCTTGCCCCTCTCGATGAAAAAGCTCTTTGCCTTCTGCTCGTGGCTGTCTATCCATTTCCCTTGAAAAATGGCCATGAATTGGCTGGGATTGAAGGGCTTCTCAATGGTATCGTCGGCCATCACCCTGAAAACAAACTCGTCTTTGCAAAGATGATCGATCATAAGGGGATTCCCGCCGTCGATTTCCTCGTGCAAGCGCCTCTTTCTTATTTTCGTGGAAAAGCCCTCATGAAAGGGAATAAACTCTATCTGATCGGCATGGAAGGAAAGAAAGGGGAACTCAACGAAGAGGCATTTCTAAAATTTGCCAAATCGTTCTCTTTAACTCCGTAATTAGAAGCCGTAGTTTAGAGTAGCTCCGCCGTAGGCAGATAGGCCTACGTCGGTATAGAGGGGATTTTTGTTTTTTGCGTCTTTAATATAGAAAGACCCGCCAAAGTTGCAACCTCCAAAGACTTCGACCTCAAAGTGCATGAACTCCTCATACTTGATGTTGAGTTCAGTGCCGATCGATGAGTAGCTGAAGATCGAACGGGGCTGTAGCTGGTTCTTGCCGGTTCGGAATCGTTCTTTCAAAGGACGTCCTCGAAGAGAAAACCGCCAGTGCTCATCGAGTTTATATTCCGCATAGTATTCAATCGGGAATACAAACTGAAAAGTCCACTGTTTATTGGGCGCGTAGTCCGCTCCGATGATGGGGTAGATTTGTTGCCCGCGCATGCCGGCATAACCGACAGCGCCGAGGTGGTAATGCCATTTTCTATGAATCTGATAAGCTCCCCAAAGAAGGCCGGTAAAGAGGCCATATTGAGAAGGATTATTGAAATGCTCTGTGTCTAGGTTGTACTCGCCGCGGACGATCCATCTCCAATCATCGATAGCAGAGGTGTAGAAAGTAAGAGCGAATTGCACATAGTAGAAATGGGTTTGGTTGAATTTTGGATTTTTATTCCAATTCAACGTGAACGTATTCCATTCTACGCGGGGAAAAAAGTACGATTTCATGCTAATCGGAAGGAGCATATAGACAAACGCATTGCTTTTCCGATAATAAATATCGCCGCCATAAGGATTATCGGTAACATTCGCGCCGGTTAAGCGAATGACATTACCTCCTCCATGAATCGGGTGAATGTCCCAATACGAAAAAGAATGCTCTTCTTGGGAATAGAGCGCACAAGAGAGGAAGAAGAAAAGAAAAAATTTCCGCATTAGTTAATTATAACTCACAACGCTTTTATGTTCCACCCGTCATTCGGGCGTATTCTTCCGCTCTTGTTTTCTCTTCGAGTTTGGCAATTAGAGTTTTTGCGCCAAGAGAGGTTGTTTTTTTGGAGACGAGGAAATGATCGGTGGCAAACCTAGCGACCTGTACGAAATGGGTAATCGCAATCAGTTGTTTTCCGAGAGCCATCCTATCTAATTTTGCGCCGAGGATAGAAGCTGTTTTTCCCCCGACATTACTGTCGATTTCATCGAAGATAAGGCAGCTATTTTTTTCTTTTCCCGCAAGTGCGGTCTTGATCGCAAAGAGAAGGCGAGAGAGCTCTCCGCCGCTGGCGACTTGATTTGTGGGGAGCATCGGAGTGCCCGGGTTGGCGGCGAAAAGAAAGAGAATCTCGTCCGCGCCATATTGAGAGAGAGGTTTTGGCAAGATTTCAATAGAAAAGCGGACTTCAGGCAAATTGAGAGTGATCAGCTCTTGAACGATGGCGGCAGAAAAAAGAACCGCCGCTTTTTTTCGTTGTGCAGTTAGTTCTTCAGCCATCGAGGCTGTTTTTATTTGCGCTTTTTTTAGAGCTGCATTGGCCTCTTCGAGGGCTAGATCGATCGTAGAAAACTGCTCGATCTTTTCTTTTAAAGAGGTGCGCAGCACGGCCATTTCGGCCACCGATCCAAACTTCCTCTTTAGCGATTCGATCTGTCCGAGCCGTTTTTCGACCGCAAATAGGCGATTCGGGTCTGTGTCGAGCCGATCTGCATACGAGAGGAGAAAACGGTTTGCCTCATCGAGATTGGCTGTCGCTGTCTTTAGCCATTCTGTGCACTCTTTAAGAGGTTGAAACTGTTCAAGCGAAAACGTAAGCCGTTTTAAGGGGGATATCTCTGCTAGGAGCGCCGTGATATTTGCGATTTTTTCGAGCAATTCTTGCGCATGGGTAAGAGTGTGGTGTTCTATCGCAAGCTTTTCTTCCTCTTCGCTTTGCCAATGCACTTTTTCAATCTCGGCAAGATCCTCCTCGATTTTGCTGACATTGGCTGATTTTTTAAGCTCTAAACACTCAAGCGCCCGCTTTTCCGCTCCTTTTAACGCTTGAAACTGCCCGGTAAAAAGGTCATCTATTTTTCCAAAGGCATCGAGATACTCGCGCTGATTTTCCGACAACTTATGCGCGGCGGCTTGATCGATCAGCTCGATCGAAGAAAGCTTTTCGCGCAGTTCTTGGAGTGAGACGAGTTCATCATCGATAAAACAGCGGCTCGGCTTAGAGCGGTGGATCTCTCGCCGGACGAGCATCCCATCGATCATCGCTTCGACGACCCCGAGGTCAGCCCCTTCGCGGATAAGATCGACATCCGCCCGCTCGCCTAACAATAACCGAATCGCAGAGAGAATCGCCGATTTTCCAGCGCCAGTCTCTCCAGTGATAATGTTTAGCTTAGGGCCAAAATCGATCTCGGCTTTCTCGATCAAAATGAGATTGCGGATGGAAAGATTCCTAATCATAATTCTTGGGCGGTTTTAAAGTGGATTTTTGCGACTTTCGGGAGCACATCCGGTCCCAATTTAGAGATGAGCGCTCTCGCTGCGACCTTCACTGCGGAGCTGGCCCCTTTTGGAAGCTCAAGGCCATATTCTTCGCTCAATTTTTTCATCCCTTCTAAGAAGGCAGCGCGCGCTAAAATGGAAGCGCCGGCGACGACAAGATCTTCTTCCCCCCGCACTCTTTGTACGAGATGGATATCGAGTTTTTTTTGCGCGACTTGCTTTTCTACAACGCTCTTATCGGCAAACTGATCGAGAAGAGCCTCTTTGCATCCGGTTTTTTGGCTTAAATCTGCCAGCGCTGCCGTATGCGCCCAAGCAAGGAGCCGATTTAAGTTCTTAAATTTTCCGTAGAGTTCATTGTATTTGGCAGGGAAAAGACGAATGACGGTGTAGGCAAAAGCCGGGCGGATTTTACCGGCCAACTTGAGAATACTCTCATCGCTAAAGCGCTTGCTGTCCCGAACGCCCCATTCTAAAAGCTTCTTAATCCCATCCCCGTCGGCATAGAGAGCGGCGACAGAAAGGGGGCCAAAAAAATCGCCCTTGCCCGCTTCGTCCATCCCCATTCTCGGGGTCAAGTCGAGAAGCGTTTCCGCATGGGAAAAGCGAAACTCTTTTAAAATCTCCGGCTCTAGATAGAACTCGATAAAAGCCTCCATCTCTTTGCCTTGGACAGTGATCTTGCCCGACTCATACAGCGTGCAAGAAACGCCCTTTTTCTTTCCGGACAAAAGAGTGTAGGGAGGTTTGGACAGCTCGAAGCCTTGCGCCTCTAGATCAGCGCGCAGCTTGCCCGCAAGGGCAAGATCGATTGTTGCAGAAAAACAGGGGGGTGTTTTAGCCATACCTGGCTATTCTAGCGAGACTTGGAAAAAGAAACTAGTGCTTAGGATTGATTTTTGTAGAAGATGATGGTTTACGTCCAATGAATCTTTATTTTTGGATTCTGCTTTACAACGGACTTGAAGAAGTCACAATAATGGCTAAGCTCTTCATAAGATTTCTCACTTTCTGGATCGGATTCGTAGGATAATGGCGGTCTGGCCCAGCCATTTACCAGATGAGCACAATGGTTTATATTTAGGTGTTTGAGATTTGGATTGTTCGTAAGAATGTTCTGTAAAATGTCACTGGTGAGAAAATGTTGATTTTCTAAATTAAGATCAACGAGTTTTCTTAATTGACTGATCGCAGCAAGGTCCGTTTCTTCAAGGTGGTTGTGGTTGTAGTATCCCTCTAGATTAAGGACCATTATCTCTGGGTTATTTAGAATTACCTTCTCAATAGTTTTAGCTGCAAATACACTATAGGATCCATTGAAATACCTGAGTGTGGTTAATTTGGTTACACCATGGTCGTTGCCTATAGGAGCGCTCCAACCTACCATATAGAGGAGCTGGAGTTGATTTTTCTCTATGACAGCATTTAAAAAAGCATTTGGCATAGCCTCGGATCGGAGGTTAAAAATTTGCATTGTTAGATGAGTAAGTTGGGTGCCAAAAATAGGTTCACCTTGGTAGACAATATTGCACTTGTCTATGAATAGATGAGTGATGCCTTGATTTACAAGGGTGTGCAGGTCAGAAATGTTCGTGTTGGCAAGACAGAGTTCTTTAAGATGTGGGTTATTTGCAGTAATCGTCGATAGATGATGATCGGTAATTCTTGTGTAAGGAGCAACGAGGCGCCTGAGTTTTGTTACTTGGCTTAAAGGAAGAAGCTCATCGCCCTTGAAGCTATCAAGACCGTCTATCCAGAACTCAACCATCTTCGGGAAAAGTTTAACAACCTTCTGAATTGTGGCAACAATTTGAATGAAAGAAATCTCAGCAGGCACCCGGTTTATTGATAAATTGCGTATCCATTCAGAGAGATTTACTTTTATTTCTCCAGTTATTGTAAGGTTTTTCTCAAAGAGATCTAATGATTCAAATCTTACCTCTCCTCTTTTGAGGGCACCCACTTGAAGAGCACTCAACCCTTTTGGCATGGAACTTGATAAAGCGGCATTGGATATTCTGTCTAAAAAAAGTAGATTATAGGCGGTGGTATGGTCGCAATATTTAACGATATCGCTTATCCAGGAAGACGCGTTTTGTGGATAAAATATTTTCGCAAAATTAACTTGAATAGACATCTGATGATCCTATTTTTTGCCAGGAACTATACGCTTGTTTATTGTATGAGATTTTTTGGAGTTGAAGGAGGGGGGAGGGGCAAAAAAATGCCGGAGATTGGCTTGCGGCACGTGGTTTAGTCCTTAAGGCTGCTGCCTTCCGGCCCTGACCTAGTTCGAACGCCTCATTCCGCAAGTTCCCCGGCGTAGCTGATGGTATCAGAAAGGGCTATTTCTTGCCCACAGGGCAAAAATTAACCACAGAGACGGGGAAGCCCCTTGCCCCAAAAAAATCTCTTCTTATTGGGGTGCGGGGCTTCCCCCGCCTCTGTGGTTTTCCTCTATTGCTGGCTTTTTAGCGTTGCGTTGATGTTATAGAGGTAGGTCTCCGGGAAGAATTTGCTCAAGATCTTGATCGCATTTTCCCCATTTTGGGCAAGGGCTGTTGCCGAGTAGAGGCAAAGGCCGACGCCGTGTCCTTTTCCAAAGCCGCTAAAGGTAATCGTGTCTTCTTTCACGTTCGCTGTAAAGTCGCTAGAGAGAAGGTGATTTTTGCCGACGGCTGTTTGGAGCGCAAAGAAGTCAAAATCATAGGATGATGTGCCGTCTTTGATGCGAAGTCCGTAGACTTTATTCGAGGGTTGATCGACGAAGAGCTCGAGGGATTTGATATTTGGGATGTCGAGCGCTTGGGAAAGGGTTCGCTTAGAAATGGTGTAGGTCCACTTTGACTCTTGGCGGGCAAGGGCTGCATGGGGAGCGTCGACGCCAAAGTCAGGAGCAAGGCCGCTTTTGCGGAAAAGAGATTGATAGGCGGCAGTTTTCCCTGCGCTATTCTCTGTCCAATTGGCCGCAAAGGGGAGGTTTTTCCCGTGGGAAGGGTGGACGAGGATGAGGTGTTTTGTGGTTTCCACGGCTTTTTCTTGCGGAGAGTCGGGGATTGAAAGGGCTGAGCCTTGGTAGCCAACTTCAGAGGCAACGACATGGAAGAAGCTCTCTTGTGAACGGATGGCGTTGTAATAGGCGTCTGTGCGGGTCAGGATTGCAAGAGCTGAAAGTACTTCCGGCTCGAGAGAAGCGGTAAATTGAGGAGCGAGGATTGCCTTTACGTAGTCTTCAATATCGAGGTCGTTGATGATGTTGATGCGCCCGGAAACGCCAAAGACGGCCACTGCGCCGCTATATTGGATACCGTTGATAAAGATGGAGGTTTTGGCAGAAGAGGGTTTGATGTAGATTTGATGGATGCCAGGGAATTCTTCTCCCCATTTGAGGCCGTTTTCTAGTTCGTGGATCATGAATCTTTTACCGAGAAGTCCCGATGCGACGCGCGATCCGTCGTGAGGATTGAAAATGTGGTAGGGGCCTTTTATTTCAAGGAGCGCCCCAGTTGAATCTTTTTCTAAGAGGACTTGAATGTTACGGGGGGACATGGGTTCGGAAATTTTTTCGAATGTGGTGTTGGACCCAGAGGCGCCAAAAGCCAGATTGCCGAATAGAAGACCGGCTGCGAGGAAAATGGTTTTCATAATTGCAAATCCTTATTTTTTAAATGTTCAACTGCAAGCCTGGTGGCTTCTCGTCCGCGCGGCGTCCGCTTGATGAAACCTTGCAAAATCAGGTAAGGTTCATACACTTCTTCCAACGTATGCGGCTCTTCCCCGCAAGCTGCAGCCAAATTACTGAGGCCGACAGGACCACCATTGTGATGCTCTATGATAACTTTTAATATTTTTTTGTCCATTTCATCGAGGCCAAGGTCATCGATGGCAAGCATCGCAAGAGCTTCTTTGGCTGTTTTTAGGTCGACGATTTTACGATGGTGCGTTTGCGCAAAATCGCGCACCCATCGAAGGAGGTTGTTCGCAATGCGCGGCGTGCCGCGCGATCTTTTGGCGATTTCAATCGATGCTTCTTCGTTTAACTGAATTTTTAGAATCGATGAGGAGCGGTCGATAATTTTAGAAATTGTGGCAGGATCGTAATAGTCGAGCCGAAGGTGGATGTTGAATCTCGAACGCATCGGGGCGCTTAAAAGCCCAGATCTTGTCGTTGCGCCGACAAGTGTAAATGGATTGAGCTTGACTTGGACGCTTCTAGCATTCGGACCTGAATCGATGAGTAGATCGAGGTTAAAATCTTCGATGGCGGGGTAGAGATATTCTTCTGCGACGACAGAGAGGCGGTGGATCTCATCGATAAATAAGACATCGCCCGTTTTAAGGTTTGTAAGAACGCCTGCAAGATCTCCCGGTTTTTCAATGGCAGGGCCCGATGTAACGACGAGGTTTGTCCCCATCGATTTGGCAATAATATGGGCAAGTGTTGTCTTGCCAAGGCCTGGTGGTCCGCTAAAGAGGCAGTGGCCTAGCGCTTCCCCGCGCGTTTTTGCAGCGGACATGAACACTTCGAGTCGTTTTCTTACCGATTCTTGACCGACAAAATCATCGAGTGTCTGCGGACGTAACGGTACCTCAAAGGGTTTGTCGGGTTCCGACCAAGATGACTCGATAAATTCATGTTCGGGCATATCGGAAAAAGGTAGCAGGAAAACCATTTGAAAAGCTATATATAAGTGGGCATTCTAGGAGAGAATTTATGTCATTACAGTCTGATCAATGGATTCGCAAAATGGCTTTAGAGCACAAGATGATCGAGCCGTTTGTCAATGGACAGGTACGCGAAAAAGATGGCAAAAGACTCGTCAGTTACGGTCTTTCCAGTTACGGATACGATCTTCGCGTTTCAACTGAGTTTAAGGTGTTTACGAATGTATATAATTCGATCGTCGACCCGAAAAATTTTAGCGAAGATGCGTTTATCGATATCAAAGGGGATACCTGTATCATCCCTCCAAACTCTTTTGCACTGGCAAGAAGTGTCGAATATTTTCGCATTCCGCGAAATGTACTGACCCTTTGCATTGGCAAATCGACCTATGCCCGTTGCGGGATTATCGTGAATGTCACGCCGTTTGAGCCGGAATGGGAGGGGTATGTGACTTTGGAGATTTCAAATACAACGCCCTTGCCAGCAAAGATTTATGCAATGGAAGGCCTTGCGCAGGTGCTCTTTTTTGAAGCGCCGAACGTGTGTGAGACTTCGTATGCCGATCGGAAGGGAAAGTATATGCGCCAGATGGAAATTACAGTTCCGTCGATTTAACTAGTCTAGAATTTCGTGTTCGCGATAATTTGGGTTTTGGGGAGTGAGGTGGCTGTGAAGAGTTCTGGCTGGTTTCAAAAGACTTGGTGGGTAACGGGATTTTGCACTCTTGCGTTTGTCGTATTTGGCCATGCGATGAAAAGCCGAAGTAGAGCTGTTGAAGAGCTTGCTTTTCGTTGTTCGGAAATGGAAAAAATGAGTCTTGTCGCAGCATTAGAAAAAGAAGAGCTCTCTCTTCAAATCGCATCTCAGAGTGATCCCGCTTGGATCGAATTGGTTCTTCTCCGCGAAGTTGGAGTGGTCCCTGAAGGATTTCTCAAGGTCCATTTCAAACGATGACCATTTTCGTCGCTCTGCTTTTCGCTCTTGCGTTTCTTTTGATCCTCTCTGCTATTCTCTCTGGGTCTGAAACGGCCCTTTTCTCTCTTTCTTCGATGCAGCTCAAAACGTACAGAAAATCGAAGGATACGCGCCTTTCTTTGATCTATCATTTGATGGAGAGGCCTCGAGATATTTTAGTGACCATTTTGATGCTCAATGTGCTGTCGAATATCTTGGTGCAAAATACTGTTTCGAGCCTCTTTTCGGAGTATAGCGCTTGGGGGTTAAAGGTGGGCGTTCCTCTGGCTTTGACACTCCTTTTTGGAGAGCTGCTTCCAAAGTCGATCGCGATGCCCAACAATGCGAAAGTCGCCTATCGCGTGGCGCCATTGATCTATAAAGCGACTCTTTTACTAAAGCCGATTCGGAAACGATTGACCGCAGTCACAAGCTGGATCTCCCGTTTTTTCTTCTTGATTATCCAAGATGAAGAGGAGATTTCTCCCAATGAATTAAAACATGTCTTGAAAACGTCTGAAGAGAGTGGGGTTCTTCTCAAGCAAGAGGCGAGGTTAGTGGAAGGGGCTTTGGATTTGCAGGAGACTCTTGTCAAAGAGCGGATGCGTCCGCGCGAAGAGATTATCTATTACGATCTAGAGGAGCCTCTTTCGCAATTGATCCATCTCTTTGCCGATCAGCAAACGACCCGAGTTCCGGTTTGCAAGGGCGATATAGAGAATATCCAAGGGATCCTCTCGACGCGGGAATTTTTTCTTTCAAAAGAGGAGATTCAAACGAGCCAAGATCTGTTGAGATACTTAAAGAAACCCTATTATGTGCCGGAAACGACCAGAGCTTCTACTTTGCTGAAAAACCTTCGGGAGCGGAGCGAGGATTTGGCGATTGTCGTCGATGAATATGGATCGATTTCAGGATTGATTACGCAAGAAGATTTGATCGAAGAGGTTTTGGGCGAGATTGCAGACCTCCGAGATGTCAAGAGTTTATACACCCGTTCCGGAGACAATGTGATTATCGCGAGCGGCACATTGGAGTTGGCGCAGTTTGGGGAGATTTTCGGCATCGAGTTAGAATCGAAAGAAAATGCGGTGACCTTAGGGGGATGGCTGATCGAACAGCTCGGGACGATTCCGCAGACAGGAGCCAAGTACGCTACCGATCAATTCCTCTTTTATATCCTCGCTGCCGATCCCAATCGCATCCGAAGAGTGTATGTAAGGAAGATCGTCTCTTCACGGGGGAAAGCGTGATCCAGTGGCTGTTTTTTACGATGCTCGCGATCTTTGTCCAGGCCATTTTCGCCTCTATGGAAATGGCGGTCGTTTCCTTCAATAAGATTCGGTTGCAGTATTATGTCAGCCGAGGCAATCGAAGAGCGGCGTGGATCAGTTTTCTTTTGAAAAGGCCGTCGAGGCTCTTTGGGACGACGCTCATTTGCATCAACACTGCTCTTCAGATGGGATCGGAATGCGCGCGTAGGTTTTATGAGTCCATTCACTTAGATCCCGATTGGGCCCCTCTTTCGCAAGTATTGATCGTCGTGATTTTTGCAGAGCTAGTTCCGATGTTCACCGCGCGGCGCCATCCAGAGAGGATTGCAATGTTTTTAGCGCCACTTCTCATGGGCGTAAGCCGGCTTTTAACTCCTTTTACGTGGAGCTTTGATCAACTCTCTCGTCTGATTCACTGGCTGATGAAAAAACCGGCAGAAACTTCTCTTTTCTTGTCGCGCGAAGAGGTGAAGAGCGCCTTTGAAGAAGGGGAGCTTGGAGAGGTCGATGAATTCAATGCGATTGTCAGCTCTATTTTTAATCTGAAAAATGCGACTGCATTTCAATGGATGAGCCCTCTTTCTGAAATCCAACTTTTCCCAACGACGACGACAGTCGGAGAAGCTCGGGCACAGTTAAAGAAGCAGTACGCTTCGATTTTACCGGTCTATCATCGCGTTTCAAATAACCTTGTTTCGATTGTGGATGTGCGCGATCTTCTTCGCCTGCAAAACAATCAAAGAATCATCGATCAGGGAAAATCTCCTTGGTTTGTCACAAAAGACGCCTCTATCTTGCAAATCATCGATCAATTTCGACGCAACAACCAAACATTAGCGGTGATTTTAGAAGCGACAGGGCAGGCTTGCGGGATTTTAACGCTCGATCGAATCATCGAGGGGATTTTTGGCAAACAAGTGAGCGTAAATTTAGAAGAGATTGGCCACTTTGTCGAAAGAACTCTTTTGGGCTCAATGACCGTAGCGGAATTCAATCAAGAATTTAAAGCGGAGCTTCCCGCTGAGCTCTCAATGACATTAAGCGATTTAATTCTCACTTCTTTAGATCACTCATTATCGCGTGGAGAAACTCTTCGCATCGGCGATTTTGAATTCACTGTCATAGAGCCGACTCTTCGAGGGGTCAAGCGATTGCATGTTCGTTCTTTGCAAGAATAACAAAGCCGCTTATACTCCCTGTCGATGGCGACTGCGACTTTATCGAAAAGATCCTCAAAGCAAAGCGAAGCGGAAGAGGCATCTGCGCTCAAATTCATCAGTTCTATTGACAGCACCTGGAAAGGGCATGAGAAATTCGCTCTTTGGCTGACGCAAAAGATGCAGCCTAAAACTATTGTCGACCTCGGTTTTGATCGCGCGCTTTCCACTCTCGCATTCGGGTATAAAAATCAGGGACATGTATTTGGCATTGACTGGTTTTATGAAGAGGGGAGCTATGCAGAAAAAAGCTTTGCATTAGACAGCGCCTTTAGCAATATTTCCTATGCCATCCGGCTCAATTATGTGAAGAACATCCACCTCATCATCGGTCCTCACTCAGATGTATTGAAAAAATGGACGCGAAAAATCGATGTGCTCCATATCGATTGGGCGCACACTTATCGAGCGGTTAAATATCAGTACGACAGTTGGCAGAAGCACCTCAAAGACGAGGCTGTCATTCTCATTCACGATGTCGTATCTCACCCCAATGAAGTGGGCCGTTTTTTTACCGAGCTTCCCTTCCCTAAATTCCTTTTCCCCAATGATCATGGACTCGGCGTCGTTTCCTCAAACGTCGCGCTTATCCAAGAAATTGAGCGAGAATTTAAGAAGATTTAAATCTTCTTTTATTGAGCTAGAGCCCAGACGATGGCGCTGACGAGCGCGAGCTTTGCGCCGAATAGAAGGACGACTAGGCGAAAGTGGCGTTCAATGAAATTTTTTAATTGCTCCCCCCAAATGAGAACCGCGCCGCCGACGAGGGAGAAGCGGAGGAGCCTGCCCATGAAAATGTAGGTGAGAAAGGGGACTAGGCCGAGATGGAATACCCCTGCGGTAAGGCTAAGGGCTTTTAGCGGCAGTGGAAGAAGGGCTCCTAAGAAAACCGCTCCGTTTTCATAGACTTGGAAATGGCCAGATAGTCTCTCAAAGGCCGAGTTAGAAATAAGGGCCGGTACAATGTAGGTGCCGATAACGTCCCAGAGAAAATGCCCGAGAAGATAACCAATTGACGCAGAGATTGTTGAGGCTATGGCCGCAATCAATATATAAAAAAATGTTTTTCTTGGATTTTGAAGACAAAAAAAGATGAGAATTGCATCAAGCGGGATGAAAAGAATTAATTCTAAAAAAAATAATAGCCCTATCCATAGAGGGGATTTTGAAGAATTTGCTTTCTGGGTCGCCCACGTATAGAGCTTAGTTGTGCTTGCTTTCATTAGTTCTTCATTATACTCTTTTTGTTTATTAAAATATATGATTCAAAAAAGTGCTCCTCTTCTTTTTCTAGCTCCGATGGAAGGCGTCGGAGATCGCCCCTTTCGAAAGACGTTGGCTTCGATTGGAGGGTTTGACTGGGCTTGTACGGAATTTATCCGGGTCTCGACAACTCCTCACATCCCAAGCCTTTTAAAGCACTATGAGCCGGATGATACAGCGCCTATCCTGCAGGCGGCCCAAATCATGGGGTCGATTCCTGAATTCATGGCTGAGATGGCCGTTGGCCTTGCGGCTAAGGGAGCTCCTCGGATCGATCTCAATTGCGGCTGTCCTTCGAATACAGTGACTGGCAAGGGCGCTGGATCGAGTCTTTTGAAAACGCCTGAGCTCCTCCATAAAATCGCCAAATCGATGGTCGATGCGGTCTCTGTCCCTGTCACAGCAAAGCTTCGAGCGGGGTTTTCCGATACATCGCTTTTTCGGGAGAACCTTCTTGCAGCAGAAGAAGCGGGAATCGCTTTTTTAACGCTCCATCCGCGGACAAAAGAAGATGGGTATGGCCCTCCTGCGCGCTGGGATCTTATCCGAGAGGCCAAACAGTTATTGAAAATTCCGGTCATTGGCAACGGAGATATCTTAAATGTAGGGGATCTTCTTCGAATGATCGAGCACACTGGCTGCGATGGAGTGATGATCGGGCGCGGCGCAGTGGCCAATCCCTGGATTTTTCAGGAGATTAGAGCCCACTTTCGCGGTGAGGAATATCGCCGTCCTACGGGCGCGATTGGGCAGTACCTCAAGATGTTTTTAAGTCACTGCCCAGAAGAGATGCAATCCAAGACCAAAATCAATAAACTCAAGCAACTCATGAGTTTTATGATGAAAGAGAGCGAGCATCGAAAGACGATCCTTTGCCGCACCTATACCGATGAGAAAGAGATTTGCGAATTAGCTACTTACTTAGCTGAATCGCCATAGAGCAATTTTTGCGGCAGATTTTTGAATGTCGCAACGCTCTTATCATCGAAATTGACCATCCAGACTCTATCGTAGGAATTATCAGACCACTTCGCAGGGGCTTTTTTTGCGCCGAGAAGGGAGGCGATTTGAGGAATTTCCTCATGAGACCAGCAGACCAGCACCATTTTCCCTTCATAGTCGGGATTGGTAAGAATGTCGTTCACAAGAGGTTGGACCTGATTATAGGAAAATTTGTCTGAGAGGGAGATGCTCATTTTTGTCGCCAGCGGCTTTACCGTCAAGCCGGTTTGCGTAGTGTCTTTTGCCGCATACACAGCCACAGGGAGATTGTAGGATAGAACTGTGGGGTTCCCATAGAAGAAGGGGGCGAGCGCCATCGCTCGTTCACGACCCTTTAAAGAAAGGGCATCGCCTGTCACCGCTTGTTCCGCATGCCGGATCAAGATGACTTGTGCAGGGGTTGCAAAAAGAAAAACAGGGACTAAAAAAAGCAAGATTGATTTCATGGGGCCACCAGGTTTCTTTTGCATTCTAGCAAATTGACAATTCTAAGCAAAACATATATATCCCAGTCTATGAGCTGGAAAATCGTCATTCTTTGCATTGTTGTAGTTATTCTTGGGCTTTGGCTGATGAAAGCTCCGATCCTATCTCGGTATTTAACCGAGAAAATAGGTGTTCCTGTTTCGATAGATTCAGTCAGTATGCGCCCTTCTAGAACGGAGATTCACGATTTTAAAATCAAAAATCCACACGGGTTTAGCCCCAAAGAGGCGCTAAAAGCAAAGCGAACGAGCATCGACTATCAGTTCGGCCATCTATTTGGGGCCATCACCGAAATCGATCAGATCGAAATCGATGATATTTTCTTGAGCATTATCTTAAAAAATCTCTCGGGTTCAGAGAACAACTGGACTGCGATCGTGGAGGGGATGCCTCCAGAAAATAGTCATCAACGGGAAGTGATTATCCATCGTCTGATTCTCTCAAATCTCAATGTAGAGATTAGAGGGAGCAAGCTGTTAAAATTGCCTCCGTCGAAGCATATCGATCGGCTAGAATTTAAAGAAGTAAGCAGTAAGACGGGGTTTCCAACAAAAGAGCTGATCAAAGAGATTTTCCAAGGCGCTGGAATCGATCAATACATCAAAGATCTATTGTCTCCGGGGAAGCTATTAAATCCTGGACTAATTTTCGGGGAAAATAAAAAAAGCCTGGAGATGTCTCCAGGCTTTTGCACGGATAAGAATTAATAATCCATATCTGCGCCAGCAGCAGCTGCTGCTGGTTTGTCTTGCTCTTCTTCTGTGATGATCGCCTCTGTTGTGAGGAGAAGTCCAGAGATCGAAGCGGCAAATTGAAGAGCGCAGCGGACGACTTTCGTCGGGTCTACGATCCCTTTTGCTACCATATCGACATAGACATCTTCGCGAGCATCATAACCCTCGTAGGTCTTCATCGAAGCGACTTTCTGAACGACGATCGAGCCTTCTTTGCCGGCATTTTCAGCGATCTGACGGAGCGGATAGCTGAGCGTGCGGAGAATGATCTCTGCGCCGATCTTGATATCGCCAGAAAGAGATGCAATGAGCTTTTCAAGAGCGGGGATAGCGCGAATAAGCGATGTGCCGCCACCTGGGAGGATACCCTCTTCAACAGCTGCTTTTGTCGCTTCTTTCGCATCATCGACGCGATCTTTCTTCTCTTTCATCTCTACTTCAGTTGCAGCGCCTACGCGAATGACAGCGACACCACCGGAGAGTTTTGCAAGGCGTTCTTGCAATTTTTCGCGGTCATAGTCAGAAGTTGCGTCTGCGATTTGTCGTTTGAGAAGAGCGATGCGCTCTTGCATGACTTTTTTATCGCCTGCGCCATCGACAAGAGTTGTGTCTTCTTTCTTGATGATGACTTTTTTGCAGCGGCCGAGCATATCGAGGGTGACTTTCTCGAGTTGGATGCCGAGTTCTTCACTGATGAACTGTCCACCGGTTAAGATCGCGATATCTTCGAGCATTGCTTTACGGCGATCGCCAAAGCCAGGCGCTTTTACTGCGACGACTTTAAGGCCAGCACGGAGGCGGTTGACGACGAGAGTAGCTAGAGCTTCGCCTTCGACATCTTCAGCGATAATGAGGAGCGGTTTGCCCGATTCTGCAACTGCTTGCAAGATAGGGAGAAACTCTTTCATCGAGGAGATCTTCTTTTCAAAGATGAGGACGTAGGCGCTTTCATATTCAGCGACCAGCGTTTCGGCATTGGTCACGAAATAAGAGGAGAGATAGCCGCGGTCGAAATTCATCCCTTCGACGACTTCGAGTGTTGTCTCAAAGCCTTTGGCTTCTTCGACTGTGATCGTGCCGTCTTTGCCAACTCTTTCCATCGCTTTTGCGATGATTGAGCCGATTTCGTTATCTCCGTTGGCAGAAATTGTAGCGACTTGCTCGATTTCTTTTGTGCTTTGGATCGGTTTTGAGAGTTTTTTGAGTTCTTCAACGATCAGAGTTACTGCTTGCTCGATGCCGCGCTTTACATCCATCGGATTTGCGCCGGCAGTTACATTGCGTAAGCCTTCGCTATAGATCGCTTCTGCAAGAACAGTCGCTGTTGTGGTGCCGTCGCCTGCTTTATCAGCAGTTTTGCTAGCGACTTCTTTCACCATTTGAGCGCCCATATTTTCGTGTCTATCTTCGAGCTCGATCTCTTTTGCGACGGTGACGCCGTCTTTTGTGATTTGAGGCGGGCCGAATTTTTTATCAATTACGACGTTTCGCCCTTTAGGACCGAGGGTAACTTTTACAGCCGATGCCAATGTGCGAACCCCTTTCAGGATCTTCTGGCGTGCGTCTTCCTTGAACTTAATGTTTTTAGGTGCCATAGTTCAGATACTCCTATTCTTCAATGGTTGCAATGATATCATCAGCTTTAAGGATGATGTATTCCTCGTCATCAATCGTGACTTCCTGGGATGAATATTTATCCATCAGGATGATGTCGCCTACCTTTAATGAGATCGGCAATACTGTGCCGTCTTCAAGGCGTTTGCCGGATCCGACAGCGACGATTTTTGCTGTTTCCTGCTTTTTTTTCGCAGAGTCAGGCAGGATGATTCCGCCTTTCATAGTTTCTTGCTCTTCCAGACGCTGGGCGATCACGCGATTGCCAAGGGGTCTGAGTGCAAGTTTTTTTTCGGTTTGTTGGGTCATAGGATTTCTCCTTAAGTTACTGAATATACAAAGGAATATAACGAAATGAGCAGATTTTTTGCAAGCAGATTTAGCAGATCGGTTATTCGATTGCTAACAGTCCTTTTAATCCCCGGAAATATTTTTTCTAACACACTGAAACCCAATGATGAGGAACAATCTATGCCCCCTACCCGATCAGAGATTCCGTTAAAAAATAAATGGAACGTTGAAGCGCTCTATTCTGACCCCTCCACTTGGTCGCAGGAGTTGGCGGCAGTGAAAGGAAAAGCTGAGTCTCCTCGCTGGCCTGAGATGAAGACATTTCAGGGGCGTCTTGGCGACCCGAAAGCGATGAGCGAGCTGTTAAGTTATTATTTTTCTTTGGATCGAAAATTATCTAAGTTAGCCACCTACGCGCACCTACGGCTCGATGAGGATTTAGGAAACGACGAATTCAAGCGCAACTACGGTCTTATCACTTCAGTCAATCACGATTTTCGGATGGAAAGCGCTTGGTTAGAGCCTGAAATCTTGGCCCTCTCAGATGATGCTATCCACAGGCTCCTTGGCGAACCGTCATTGGCGCCATACCGTTTTCATTTTGAGCGAATTTTCCGCATGCGTCCTCACACACTTTCCTCTGACAAGGAAGAGCTCCTCGCTCTTTCTGGAAAGGCGTTAGAGGCTTCTTACAAAGCGTTTGCGGCGCTCAATAACGCGGACATGACATTCGCGCCAGCTGTCGATTCGAAAGGGGTAGAGCATTCTTTGACCAATGGCACCTATGGTTCAATGATCCATTCACCCGATCGCGCGCTTCGCAAATCGACGATGCTCAACCTTCATCTCGGTTATCAAAACCATATCAACACGCTCTGTGAGCTTTTACAAGGACAGACGCAGACCCACCTTTTCAATGCGCGGGCAAGAAATTTTAACGACTGCATTACGGCTGCGCTTTTTTCCCATAAAATCGATCCTGCCGTGGTTTATCGCCTGATCGAATCGGTCAAAAAGGGACGCGCTTTTATGGAAGAGTATTTAACTCTTCGCAAATCGATTTTAAAGGTCGATGCGTTGCATGCCTATGATCTTTCATCGCCGCTTGTCGAAGAGGCGAGTATGAAATTGACCTATGATGAAGCGTGCCAGGCAGTCGTTGACTCGGTCGCTCCTCTTGGCCAGGCCTATCAAGACGCGCTTCGCAAAGGGCTTATGCAAGATCGCTGGGTAGATCCTTATGAAAATGCCAAAAAACGTTCCGGCGCCTATTCGAGCGGATGTTATGACAGCATGCCCTATATTCTCATGAATTTCCACGGCACGCTCTATGATACGATGACCCTTGCGCACGAGGCGGGCCATAGCATGCATAGTTTCCTTAGCCGAAAAAAGCAGCCCTATATCTATGCACAGTACCCGATCTTTGTCGCAGAAGTGGCTTCGACCTTTAACGAGCAGCTTCTCATGGATCACCTGATGAAAAAAGCGAAGACAAAAAAGGAAAAAGCGTACCTGATCAACGATCAAATCGATCGGATTCGGGGGACGATTTTCCGGCAAACGCTCTTTGCGGAATTTGAGTTAAAGATCCATCAGCTCGCCGAACAGGGGCAGCCCCTGACGCCATCGCTTCTCAATCGCATCTACACAGATCTGATGAAGGAGTATTACGGACCGCAATTTGTCATGGACAAAGAAATTGAAGTCGAATGGGCGAGAATCCCTCACTTTTATTACGATTTCTATGTCTACCAATATGCGACCGGAGTCTCTGCGGCCATGGCGCTTCACGAGCAGGTTCTCAAATCTCCCGCTGCGCGCGATCGCTACATTGCCTTCCTCTCTTCTGGCGGCAGTAAGTATCCGCTGGAGTTGTTGAAAGAAGCTGGAGTCGACATGACCACAAGCGCTCCCGTCGATGCCGCTCTTAAGCGCTTCGGATACCTCATCCAAGAGCTGAAGAAGAATTTGGAATAAGAAGTCAGGCGAGGATTTTTGGGCGAGCGACAAGCTCAACGATAGGAAAGATAGAACGAGAAAACGATAAGAAGAACTCCCGCGGCTTTGCCGCGAAGGTTTTTTTATCGTTTCATCGTCGATTTTTGTCTTTTAATATTTGATGTGGAAGCGGTTGTTGGCGAGCTTTAGGATCGCCGCCACTGCCGCTTCGGCGTCAGGGCCTTCTGCTTCAATGGTGATTTTAGCCCCTCTTTCCGCCGCCAAGAAAAGGATGCCTAAGAGGGACTTTGCATTCACTTGCTCGTCCTTATAGGTCAGTGTGATCTGGGCGTTGAAGTTGGCTGCGCATTTGACAATTTCTGTGGAAGGACGCGTGTGGAGTCCTTTGTCGTTGAGTACGGTGAAGATGGCTTTCGCTTTGGAAGGGGTGGTGCTTTGATTCATCGGTTCGTCGGGGGTTAGTAGGTCTATACACAACGTAGTTCAAAAATTGGTTTTTCCCTGCGCTGACATCCCAGCCTTTGCATCCGCAAAAAAGACCCCTATTAGAAATAGGGGGATCTTTTTCGCGCCGGCTATGCCTGATGCAAATTCTGGGCGCCAGCTTTGGCAAAAAGTCAATTTTTGAACTATGTTGTGCCTATTTGAATTACTCCATTTTGGGATATTTTTCAAGCGTTATTGGAGTGTCTTGGTCGAACCGTCGCTATAGCCGATGATAACGCGTCCGGCGTAGCCGAAGAAAAATCCCGTATCGATAACTCCGGGAATATGGATGATTTTTTCGTGGTCTTTTTCAGGGGAAAGAAGGGGAGAGCTGAAGGCAATATCGAAAAGGCAGTTCCCATTTTCTGTGATGAAAAGAGAGTTGTCTTTATTTTTACGCCAGTGACCCCGATATCCGAGCTCTTCTAGTTTTTTACCTGTGGCCAAAGATCCGTAGCGGAGGATTTCGACGGGAACTTTTGCATGGCCGATCGCATCGACGACTTTTGTCTCATCGACGATGATCACCACTTCTCTCGAGTAAGAAGCGAGGATTTTCTCTCGGACGTGAGCGCCTCCTCCTCCTTTAACCATCCGTTTTTTGGCATCGATTTCATCGGCGCCATCGACTGTGATATCGATGTGAGAAACTTCGTTGATATCGAGAATTTTGAGCTGGCCTCGGCGAGCTTGCTCAGCAGAAGCTGAAGAGCTAGCGACCGCTTCGATCTGAAGCCCTTGTTTGCATCGCAAAATGAGATTGTCGATAAAACAAGCGGCTGTCGATCCAGTTCCAAGGCCGACGATCTGCCCATTTTGGATCAACTCTGCTGCTTTTCTTCCCGCTGCTTTTTTTCCTTCTTGAATCGCCATATGTACTCCTGGTTTTATTATAGTAGCATTTTAAATCAATTTCGGTTATTTTTTTCAGATCGGGAGCGGTTTCCCTAGGAGGTCCTGAAATGATCGATGAAAAAATCCCTAGTCGAAGAAGAATTGCAAAAGAAAGTGATCGCATTCGAAGAGCGAGAGAAAAGCTTTTAGCTCGTTGGAGCGAAGAAGATAAGTTGATCAGTCAAGAAGCTCTCGATGAGATTAAAGAGAAAATCAAAAATCAATATCACAGAAATACTTCCATCCGAACTCGACTTCTAGAAGGTGAAAAACCTCTCCGTTTATTCGCGCAAGGCGAAGGCGTGCAAATGGATGCAAGCCCTCGTGTAAAAGCTGTGTTGGAAAGAGTCAAACAGGAATTTTTGCAGAATAAAGAGGCGATGGATCGGCTCATTGCGCCGCCTGTTGCCTAAAACGGCCTCCTTGGCTATCATGGATATACCCAACGTGATTCAAAAATCGGCTTTTGCCAAAGCTGGCGCCCGGAATTTGTATCAGGCGTAGCCGGCGCGAAAAAGATCCCCCCTATTTCTAATCGGGGTCTTTTTGCGGATGCTAACGCAGGGAAAACCGATTTTTGAATCACGTTGGGTATAACTATGCAAAAAAATATTCTTGACTGCCTTAAAGAGCGCGGGTTTGTCGAATCAGTGACGAGTGAAGAGCTACGCGAAGCTGCTTCGAAACCTTTAAAAGTCTATGTTGGCTTTGATCCAACGGCAGAGAGTCTCCATTTGGGAAACCTGGTCGGGATTATGGGCCTTGCCTGGTTTCAAAGATTTGGCCATACCCCTTATGTCGTGCTTGGCGGGGCTACGGGGCGGATCGGCGATCCTTCCGGCAAAAGCCTAGAGCGCCCTTTATTGGACGAGACCGTCCTCAATCAAAATATCCGATCGATCCGTTCCTGGTTTGAAAAGGTCTTGCATCACCATTCGCCTCAGCCTGTTTTCGTAGATAATTACGAATGGTTTTCCCGTTTTTCACTGATCGATTTTTTACGCGATGTCGGCAAACATTTCCGCGTAGGGACGATGATCGCAAAAGAGATGGTGCGCAATCGTTTAAACTCCGAAGAGGGGATTAGCTATACCGAATTTAGTTATCAAATTCTGCAAGCCTATGATTTTCACTATCTCAATCTCCACCACGGCGTAACGGTGCAAATGGGCGGGAGCGATCAGTGGGGCAATATCACAGCTGGCACAGAACTCAACCGCAAGCTCGGGGGCGCGCAGCTCTTTGGCCTCACTTTTCCGCTCCTGACTCGTAGCGATGGCAAGAAATTTGGCAAGAGCGAAGGAGGAGCGGTTTGGCTCTCTTCCGATAAGCTGACGCCTTACCAGTTTTTCCAATATCTTTATGGCATTCCAGATGCTGATGTGATTCGGCTGCTCAAGATGTTAACCTTTCTTCCCATCGAGCAGATTGAGGCACTTGGAGCACAGATGCAAGGGTCTGATTATGTCCCTAATTCGGCGCAAAAACTCTTAGCCTGCGAAGTGACCCGTTTTGTGCATGGAGAGCAAGGATTAGAAACTGCTCTTCGCGTAACAGAGGGGATGGGACCTGGCGCAAAAGCGACGCTTAACGCAGAGGTGCTCTCGGAACTTTCTAAAGACATGCCGAATGCAGATTTAAATAAAAGTGAAGTCGTCGGTCAAAAATATGTCGATGTCGCTGTCAAAATTGGTCTTTTACCAAGTAAGGGAGAAGCTTCTCGCCTCATTAAAAATGGGGGCGCTTATCTCAATAACGAACGGGTGGAAGATCCTTCTCTTGTTCTATCAGAAGAGCATCTCGTCGATGGCATGTATCTCATCTTAAGCGCGGGCAAGAAAAAACGAATCTTGCTTCGGATAATAAATTCTATTTGAAAAATATTCGGCAATCATTATTTTGAACTCGTGAACCCCCTTATGTGGAAGCGGATACGCTTCTACAATTGGGAAAAAATTTGAGTTGGTTCATCGGGAGTAAAAGGTTGTTCTCGATAGCTCAAATAAGGAGATAAACAGCTTGTCTGAAAACATTCCAGATAAGACAATGTCGAAAACCGAAGCAAGGAGCCTGGATATGGCGACGATCACTAAAAAGAAGCTGATTCAAAACATTTCGCAAGCAAGAGGCTTACATCCAAATGATGTTCGAAATGTGATTCAGGCGTTTCTAGATGCTATGACAGATACTCTTTCGCAAGGAGATCGATTAGAATTCCGCGATTTCGGAGTTTTTGAAATTGTCGAGCGAAAACAAAAGATCGGGCGCAACCCTAAAAATGCTGCGGTTCCGATCGTGATTCCAGCTCGTAAAGCTGTGAAATTTACTCCTGGTAAGAAAATGCGCAAGCTGATTGAATAGCTGCTGTTTTTATGTCTGTTATTTCGCCGTGGGTAGAACATTTCAATCATTTTGAGGCTGATGAATTTCGGCCTCTTCTTGATTCTCAAAATGCACTTGAACATTACTGTCAGGTTCGTGAGGTTTTTGCATTGGGGCGCAGCTCTTTGTTTGAAGTGCTGCTGAATGCTCCTATTGGCAAAAAATTTCCTCCAACAGCTCTTTTGCGCTCTTTACTCAAAGAAAGAGAACCTGAAGCGATAGAATGGCCAGACGGTATTTTCCCAAGCATTGCCGTTCAGTGCCAATTTGTTCTTCTTTTGGCCTTGGCGGGGAAAAAAGAATTGGCAGTGAAGTTAGCTAAGCAGTTAGCGCCGATCGTTTCTGGGGGTTTTTGGACACTTTGGACGTCGGAAAAAGAATATAATGAAGAAGAGACGCGTCTCTCGTGCGCCTTATTCTTGCAGGCAATCGGCAAAACTTTAGAAGCTGATGAGCTCTATTCTCCTGCGCTTCCCAATTCGCCGTTTTTCTCCTTCCTGCATCAACAAAAAATTCAGCTTGAAATACCTCCTTTTAAAGAAGAAAAGGCCGTATGGACTTTAGAGGGGTCTAAAGCGAGTATAGGCGCCATGAAGAGCGGCTCTTCTCGAATTTTGGCATTCGGTCCCCATGCCCACCCTTTGACCAACTCCAATTTATTTGGCATTTGCCAGGCGGAAGGGCCCTGGTTTTGCTCTTCTGCCCAGAAAGATGTCTGGTTTCAAGTAGAGAAACAGGCCGAGACGGCTTTTGCCCTCTATAGTTTTGGGATTTCCTTTGAAAAGCCCATGGCCTTTGTCTTTTACGTGGAGGCAAGTGAGTGCCGGATCGGCAATGCCCTTTTTAAGCCAAAAAGCCTCCAGCGCTTTTCAGGGGAGGCCTCAACGATCCATTTTGATGGGATGACCCTAGAAATAGATCGTCCATTAAAAATTGAATTGATCCCCCTTGCAGGGAGCAAAAGTTATTGGGGTTCAAGCTTTCTCCTAGCTTTCTGGCTTTCTCCTTTATCAAATAAAGTATTCTTTGCGCTCAAGTAGTCTTTTCAGTAGTTGCCAAATAGTCTTTTCAACAGGATAATAGCTTCAACGAATAGTAGGAGCTTACAAGGTGTCGGCAACAAGGAATTTTTTGATTGGATCTTTCGTTCTTTTCGCAAGCATTGGCGTCGTTGCATGGGTGAAAAAAAATGGGAAGACAGAACCGAAGAAAGTCGCGCCCCAGGTGGTCGAGATTTCCGTCAGCTCCAAAATAGCAGAGGTGAAAAAAGAGGAAAAAATCACTCTTCCATCGCCGATGAAGCAAATCCCGGTAAAGGCGATCTCAGTTGCTCCTAAAAAAGAGAGCGGCGCTTTGGTAGCTGCAGACGACCTTCCAACGGTAGATCGAATCGCTCGCCTGTTTGCTCTTGATTCTTCGAAGCTCCCCATCGTGGAGACGATTTCTTTTACTAGCCGCGTTCCCTGGATGAAAGGGCGTCCGGCATGGGTGGCAGATTATGCGAGCCACTACGAGACTTCTAGGCACTTTATCGCAAGAAGCCTCAACCGCAAACTCGATTATTTTACACAAAAAATTTCTCCCGGCGATCGCTTCAATGTGTTCCGCAAAGACAAAGAGATCAGTTTCCACTTGCTTGTCGATCTCTCGAGATGCCGCATGCTTTTTTATTACATCGACAATGACGCCAAGGAAAGAGTTTTACTCAAAACCTATCGCGTTGGAGCTGGTAGGGTCGATTCTGCTCGCACATCGGGTTATTTGACACCGGTTGGTAAGTATTTGATCGGAGAAAAAGTGGCTATTTATAAGCCCGATACGACGGGATTTTTCCAAGATCAAAAAATCGAGATGATCCGCGTATTTGGCACTCGCTGGATCCCCTTTGATAAGGAACTAGAAAACTGCAGTGAAGAGGCAAAAGGACTCGGCCTACACGGCGCTCCTTGGACAAATGATCCGGCCACTGGTTTTCTTGTCGAAGATAGAGCCAAATTGGGCAAATATGAAAGCGATGGATGCGTTCGCTTAGCTTCCGAAGATATCGAAGAGCTTTTTGCCATTATTTTAACCAAACCAACTGTCGTTGAAATTGTGAAAGATTTTCGCGACGCAACATTGCCAGGAGTTGAAAAGAATATCCAATGACCATCTTAGCCCATGAAAAACAAATTCTCGAAGTACAGCAGACTTTAGACCGTCTCAAAGAGCAGAATAAGAATAATTCGCTCTGGACGCAGGAAGAAATGCTCGATATGGAGAAAAAGCTCAAGGAATTAAAGGTCAGCGTCTATTCTCAATTAAAACCGTGGGAAAGGGTCTCTATTTGCCGTCATCCGCAAAGGCCCCATTCGATCGACTACATCCAAAATATTTGCGAAGAATTTGTCGAACTTTTTGGAGATCGGACATTCCAAGACGACCGGGCAATCATCGGTGGCCTTGCGAAAATCGGCGGCCAAAAATTCATGGTGATCGGGCAGGAAAAGGGAAAAGACACGGAGAGCCGTATTTTGCGCAATTTCGGAATGCCTCATCCTGAAGGGTATCGCAAGGCGATGCGCCTGATGCGCCTGGCTGCAAAATTCCAGATCCCCGTCATTACCTTCCTCGACACTCCGGGGGCTTATCCGGGACTTACCGCAGAGGAAAGGGGACAGGGGTGGGCGATTGCAAGTAATCTTGCGGAGATGGCGCGCCTGCCGACTCCGATCATCGTTCTTCTCATTGGAGAAGGGTGTTCTGGAGGGGCGCTCGGGATTGGCATTGGCGATACGATCGGGATGCTCGAGCATTCGTACTATTCTGTGATTTCCCCGGAAGGGTGCGCCTCGATTCTTTGGAAAGATGCCAGCAAAAATTCGGTTGCAGCCTCTGCCTTGAAAATGCACGCTGAAGATTTAATCGAACTGGGAATTATCGATAAAATCATTCAAGAACCTCTCGGTGGGGCCCATTTTGATCACAAAGCGGTCTTTGATAGCGTTAAAAAGTTCATCCAGGAGTCGATTGAAGCTCTTTTTAGCATATCTTCTGACGTTCTCCTAGAAAATCGCTACCAAAAATTCCGCAAAATGGGCAAATTTGAATCACATCATTCGAAAACAGTGATTCATGAAACTACTTCTGCAGGCAGCTCTTCGAAATAGCCGCCACCTAACACTTGCGATCCTGACTCTGGTCAGCCTCCTTTTTTCCACGGTGGCTAACCAGTGCGAGATGTTTTCTCTCGGTCTTATGGCCAACACCGGCGCTGATTTTTTTACCCTCTTTAGCCCCGATAAGAAAATCAAAGATAAAATCAAAATCGATGAGGTTTTGAAGCGTTGGAAGGAGATCGACCAGAATGATGACGGCGTTGTCTCCAAAAAAGATGTAGCGCACTACCTTGCAGGAAAAAAAGACTCAAACCCTCTTTCTTGGATCATGCACAAAATTTCTGCGTATTTGGACATAGAGCAGAACTTTTCTCTTCTCATCCTAATCCTCGTCGCCGTTGCCTGTTTCAAGGCGGTAACCCTCTTTATTGCCCGCTATTTGACCCAGCTTCTATCGATCAGGGTGACTAGAGACTTAAGGCAGCAATACTTTGAGCATATTCAGTCGCTCCCTTTAAGTTTTTACCAGGAGCAGAATCTCGGTAGCCTCTCTTCTCGCGCCGTCGGGGATGCCGGGCAAATCTCTGCCTCTTTAAACTCGTGTTTGACCAATTATTTCCAAACGCCATTTACCATTCTCTCTACGCTGCTCGGCTGCTTTTATCTCTCTTGGAAGCTGTCGATGATTATCTTTCTAGGTCTTCCGCTCATTGTAATGCCGGTGATTTTCCTCACCAAGCGGGTCAAGCAAATCACCCGTCAATTGCAAAAAAATCAAGAGACCTTTTCTTCCGTCCTTCTCGATTTTCTTGCTGGGATCCAAACTGTGAAAATTTTTGCCATGGAGGCCTTTTCCCTCCGTAAATATAAAGAGCAAAACGACCGGATGGCGATGCTCGAGAGCAAGAGTGCAAAATACGGCCTATTGACCCGCCCTCTTCTCCATCTGATCGCTACCGCTTGTCTTGCGATTGTCATTCTTTTCGGACTGCACGCCCTCCATATGACAGTTGGACAGCTCCTCATGTTTTGCGGTCTACTTCATCTTTTTTACGAGCCTGTCAAAAAATTTGCGGAAGAAAATGCCAATGTTCAAAAAGGAGTTGTCGCTGCGGAGAGAATGTTTGAAGTGCTCAACATCAAGCCCCAGATTCAAGATCGAGAAGGGGCGATCGACTTCCAAGAGTTTAAAAACAAGATCGAATTTGACCATGTCTGGTTTAAATACCAAGGCGATTGGGTGATCAAAGATTTGAGTTTCACCGTGAAAAAAGGGGAGATCGTCGCTCTTGTCGGCGCCACTGGCGCAGGAAAATCGACCATTGTCCAACTATTGCCGCGCCTCTATGACATTCAAAAAGGGGAGATCCGGATCGACGGCATATCGCTCGATACATTTACGCAAAAGTCGCTGCGCGAACAGATCGCCTTTGTTCCTCAAAAGCCATTTCTCTTTTTCGATACCGTTGCAGAAAATATCGCCTTTGGTCGAGCTTTTTCCCGTGCCGATCTCATGGAAGCTGCTGAAAAAGCTTATGCGCATGAATTTATCGTGGATCTGCCTAAACAATACGACACATTGCTTGCAGAAATGGGCAAAACGCTCTCCGGCGGTCAGCAACAGCGCCTTGCAATTGCGCGCGCACTTGTGAAAAAAGCCCCCATTCTCGTCATGGATGAGGCGACCTCGTCTTTGGATGCCATTTCCGAAAACCGGATTCAATTAGCGATTCAAAGACTCCAAGGCCAAGTAACCCAAATCCTCATCGCCCATCGCCTCTCTACCATCGAGCACGCCGATAAGATCGTCTTTCTCGAAAAAGGGCGTAAATTAGCGGAAGGGACCATCGACGAGCTTCTTCAAATATGCCCACCGTTTCGCAAGATGTGGGAAATCTACCACGGCCAAGAATCGATGCTCGCTTCTGAATAGGCGGGTGCCTACGCGCAATTGTTAAGAAATTTTTTATTGACTTAAAGAGGGTTTGGAGAGTATTCCTTCTGGGCTATGTCTGATTTAAGTCCATTTCATCAAGAGCTGTTTTCCTTTTTAAAGAAGAACGCAAAAGAGCGTACGGAAGAAGAGAGCTTTGATCTCGAGAACGATCCACAGCTTCAAAAAATGCATCGCTTGCTCGAGGTGCCGCAAGGAGCTTCTCTCAATGAGATTATCGAAGACTATCAGCATCTTTTTGAGCATCGCGGCCCTACCCATATCGAATATCGGTGGATGCGCTCTTTTCAAGAGAGAGAATTTGCCGATGTGGGTCTTAGTCGTTATTTCCCTAGAATCTATCGAGGGCTTCCGAGGGTGTATCATCGAGATGATCCGAGCCGGTCGCACATCAAAAAGAACTTCACGAACCTGGCCGATTTAAGACGCCTTTCTGTCGATCGCGCTGTTTTAAGCCTTTATGAAGGAACCGCAAAAGTGGGGTCGATAAAGGTTGGGATATTGACTCATGTTTTGCCAGATGGGCTTGGCGATTGGACAGCGGCGGTTGAAACGGCGTCGATCTTAGCTGCAAAATGGCCCTCTTTAGACATTCATCTCTTTATTGCGACGAGTCGGAAGCTGCCGCAAGAGAATGGCGCCTTTCATGTTCATACCTTCTTCTTAAATGAGGTAAGCGGGCCTGTCCCGAGCGCCATTCAAGAGATGGATGTTCTTCTACAGATCCCCACCCGTTTTCCTGTAGCGCCTGGAGAAAAAATTGGAGAATATGGGTTTTTAGAATCTGATTGGTTTCATCCAAAAAGCGGCAATAGGTCCATGGGGCTTCACGTTCTTGAGAAGGGGATCTTCACGCCAAAAATGGGGCGATCTTCTTTTGCTGAAATTGAGCGGAAAGAGCTTTTGATCACTCTTTTTAACACTGAAACGCCGGGGCCGATCGAAATAGAAACATACCGAGCAAAAAATCGCTTCCATCTCGCCTACTTAGCCTCTTCGATTGGAGGAGTCATTTATCTTCATTCACTGCTCAAAATGTGTGAGCGCGATGAGCGAAATATCGACCTTTGCTGTCCGGACCTTAAATGGCTGATCAAGTGGTTAGAAGAACAGAGGCAAATTGAAGCAAAAGCCTTTGGCATCAAAGAGATTCTCATCCTCTTTCAAGAGCATAGTTATTCTCTACCCGTTGCAGAAAAAGGGAAAACCGTGCGCATCATCCACTGCGGCCCACTTTCTCGCGCCGATATGTGGCGGCTCATCTCTTTAAGCGATGATTGGATCGCTATTCGGGGCAATCACTCCTTTAGCGAGGCTATTTCTGCAAAGAAAGCGTTTTTTTACGACGGTCTGCAGCACGCTCGATATTTCGTCAAAGACATCACTGCTTTAGCGGAAAATCGCTTAAGCGGGCATCGCAGCGCTCTACACGCTTTTCGTCTTATGAATCAGGCTTTTCTTTGGAATCTCCCAGAAGATACTTCCGAATGGGTCGACGAGAGTCATTTCCAGCGAGAAGAGCGACCGCCTTGGATGGAGATTGCACTCGAGCTGGGAGCTCTTCTTCAAGATCCAGATGCAATCGTGGGTTTTAAAAAGTTTTGCACCATTGTTTCCGAGGAGCATTCCTTCAATTCCTTCGTATGCCATCTCCTTGAAAAAGAGTTTTTTCGGCTAGAGCATCCCTCGTTATTTGAAGAGCAGCAGCAGCTTTTAGAACTCTATGCCTCTGCTCAAATCTCTTTTCCTACCCTTGTCAAAAACCTAAAAGCTCATATATATCCAAGTTAAGATTATGGACCCTATTGCACATACCAAGAAATTATACGAGCGTCTCGACCGAGAGATCTCTCTATTTTTGACAACCCTTTATGAGATCGCGCAAAATCCTGGCGCTGTTCCCCATTTAAAGCCAAAGGCGATAGATGAACTTGGGCAGATGCTATCGACAGCCAAAGAGATCGGAGGGAAACTCCTTCAAGACGTAGAACGTTTAAAACAAGACTTGTCTCATTTGGAGACAAGCGCAAATTTACATAAAATCCAGCAAGATGCGATGCGCATCAAACACGAAGTGAGGCCGTTATGAAAGACAATATAGAGACCATAAGCATGGTTCAACACCAACTCGCGATGAATACTGTGAAATTTGAAAAAGCGCTTACAGGCTACAGAACAAGTATGCAGGATCAGGAGAGAATTCGCTGCAAGGCTATCATGGACGATCAGATCGGCCTGATCAAGCAAGGCGTTGCCGAACTCCGAAGAAAAGGAATCCATAAGCAGGAAGTGAAGGTCGAAGAAGATTACAAACAATTTACGATGACTGGATCAGAGGAGAGCTATGCAGCTCTCAAGCACGACATCCAAACCCTTCGCGATTACAATAACAGTTAATCCAATACCCGATGGGGGAAGCGGAAGGCGAAGCCCTCTGATTTAATTTTGTGGTTAGAGACCCGTTTATTGCCGCTCGACATGCTGACAAGGTCTGCATTCCACTCTGGCGGCTTTATGTGGTGCTGGGTAGCGACGGCGGTGTAAAGTTCGCTTCGCGTTGGATGGTCGTCATCAGCGAGATTGAAAACGCCCTCGAGGTGATGGCGAAGCGCATAGTCGATGGCGTTAGCCGCATCTGTTCGATGGATCATGTTCGTGTATTGATTCCCACTTCCGGGAAGGATAGAATGTTGCTTGATTCGTTTGGAAAGCTCTTGTCCCGGTCCATAGATCTCTGCAAGGCGCAAGATACAGACATGCCAGCCAAGCTCTGTCAGCGAGTGGTAGAGATGTTCGGTTTCAATGAGAATTTTTCCCTGCTCGGTTTGCGCGAGAAGATCGCTCTCTTCATCCACAAAGCGGCCGTGCTGATCGCCGTAGACAGATGCACTGCTGGTATAGATCAGGCGGCGAGGAAGATCCATTTCAAGCGCAAGATGGCGAAAGAGGTGGGCTATTTGCCGGTAGGCTGTGTCGTAATCTTCAGGCTTGTCTGCGCCGACAGAGACGAGAATGGCGTCATTAGAGGCGATAAGAGCGGCAAATTCCGCTTCTTCATTGCCCTTTAAAAGGACCCCTTTTTGCGCTACTTTGGAAATATCTCCAAGATGTTCAGAATGGCGTGTGGTCCCCGTGACGTAATAACCCCGGTTTTTCCAAACATGAGCCGCTTCGCTCCCAATATATCCACAGCCGATGACTGCAATGTTCGCAAGGCTCATGAACTAGCTCCGATAAATCCCAATTTCATAAAACCTTCTTTAAGAGCGCTATTTTCTTTTTTGTCGAGAGCTCCATTTTCTGCCAGCCACCTCGCGTAATCTTTCGGGATCTCAGAAAGAGGTTTTCCAGCGTGCTTGCCAAAAGGCATCCGGACAATGTCCGATTTTTGGCTGAGAAGATCGATCGCAGATTGAAGATCGAGATCATCGATCATGCGGCTAAAGATTTGATAGAGGACTGTTACGTCGTCGAGCGCCCGGTGCGCTTGGTTTGCCTCAATGCCATATGCTTCGCGCAAAAATTGCAGGCTGTGGCGAGGAAGGTCGCTCCTATATTTACGAGACCACTTGAGGGTATCGAGAAATTTCCAATTGGGAAAGGGGAGGCTAGCCCGAGCAAATTCTGCTTCTAAAAATTGTTGGTCGAACGCGTCGTTATTGTGTGCGATAAGAAGGACATTGCCCGAACAAAACTCGATAAAATCAGGGGCGACCGCTTGAAAGATGCGAGCATCTTTGACCATGTCGTCGGTAATATTGGTAATGCCGGTCACTTCCGGTGGAATTGGACATTCGGGGTTCACAAAGGAACAAAATGTCTTATTCTGCTCAGGATCGAACGCTGCAATTTCGATGATCCTGTCTTTACTGGGTCTTACCCCAGTCGTCTCGGTATCGTAGTAGATAGGTCGCCATTTCATAAGATGAGCAGTGTTCACAAAGTTTTTTTTATTTTCAAGAATTTTCCCTCTTCAAAATTTAGGGCGGATTGGGTAAACTCTAGAGTCAACAGGTAAGTGAGTATGGGAAAAATTTCATTGTTTCTTCTTTTGATCTCTTGCGGATGCTTTCAGTCAGGTGGCGACGATGCCGATCTTCGCACTGTGCCGGTGACAAATAATCCTTATATTGTCCCCCAACATAGCTCCCTTCCCGGCCAAAATAGCCAGCAAGGTCCCTATTAAGTTATGACATTAAAATATCATTTTCATCCTACCGACCGTGAAAAAGTCATAAAAGCATTGGGTCCAGCAGCTCTTAAGGAGCAGCTAAGAAAGATGCTCCTGATCCGCAATTTTGAGATTCGGGGCGAAGCTGCTTACCAGCAGGGAAAAGTGGGCGGGTTTTATCACTCTTATATGGGCCAAGAAGCGATTCAAGTCGGCTGCGTAGCGGCTGCAGGAACAAACAATTGGTTTACAACGACTTATCGCTGTCACGCTCTAGCAATGCTTTTGGGAGCCACTCCGAACGAGATGATGGCCGAGCTCTATGGCCGCTCAACCGGTAACGCCAAGGGCCTCGGCGGGTCGATGCACATGTATGCCGATCATTTACTTGGCGGTCTAGCCATCGTTGGCGGACACGTCCCCATTGCGACAGGGGCTGCTTTTAGCATCAAATATTTGAAGAAAAAAGGGTGGGCCTCTTTTTGTTTTATGGGCGATGGAGCGGTTGTTCAAGGAGCTGTCCATGAATCGCTCAACTTGGCCGCTTTATGGAACCTTCCTTGCCTCTATGTCGTAGAAAATAATCAGTGGGGGATGGGAACGGCCATCAATCGAGCTTTAGCCATTGAGCCAATCGCAGAAAACCTCGCCAAAGCCTACGGGATGAAATCGTATACCTTTGATGGAATGGATTTTTTTAACTGCTATGCAGGCTTCAAAGACGCCTTTGAAGAGGTTCTCAAGACGGGGAAGCCAGTGCTGATCGAGGCGGTCACAGAGCGTTTTCGAGGCCACTCTATTTCAGATCCTGCCCTTTACCGATCCAAAGAGAGCCTCCAGAAGACAATGGAGCGCGATCCAATCCTCTTATTGAAAAATGCGCTTGTCGAGCACAAGATTCTCACAGAAGAAGAGTTTAAGCAAATGGACCATGAGGCAAAAGAGACCATTGTCGCGGCGATGAAATTTGCCGATGAAAGCCCTTGGCCCGATCCAATGACCCTCGAGCAAGGCGTCTACGCTCCGGAGGACCGATGAAACAAATCGTAGAGATCCGCGAAGCCCTTCGGCAGGCGATCGATGAAGAGATGGCTCGAGATAGCCGCGTTCTTATCCTTGGAGAAGAGGTCGCAGAATATAATGGCGCCTACAAGGTGACTAAAGGCCTTCTCGATAAATGGGGACCAGAGCGCGTCATCGATACCCCGATTGCAGAGAACGGGTTTGCAGGTCTTGCTATTGGCGCAGCGCAAACAGGCCTACGCCCAATTGTCGAGTTCATGAGCTGGAACTTCTCCTTTGTCGCCGCAGATCAGCTCATCTCAAACGCCTGCAAAGCCTACTACATGTCAGGGGGGCGCTTCAAAGTCCCGGTTGTTTTTCGAGGACCCAATGGAGCTGCTGCCCAAGTATCTTGCCAACACTCCCACTGCGTAGAAGCGCTCTATGGCAATTTGCCTGGATTTTACGTCATAGCCCCGAGCAATGCCTACGATGCAAAAGGACTTCTTAAATCGGCGATCCGCTCCAATAATCCCGTGATTTTCCTAGAGAACGAGCTTATCTATGGCGACAAGATGGAAATTCCGACCGAAGAGTACCTCGTTCCTATCGGCAAAGCAAAAGTTGTCCGCACAGGAAAACACATCACCTTAGTCTCTCATAGTCGCATGGTAAAGCTCTGCAAAGAAGCTGCTGATGAGTTGGCAAAGAAGGGGATTCAGGTTGAGATCGTCGATCTTCGAACGATCCGGCCTCTCGATATTGCCACCATCGTTCAGTCTGTTCGTAAAACGCATCGTTGCGTCCTCGTTGAAGAAGGTCACATTTTTGCTGGCATCGCTGCAGAAGTGGGTTTTCAAATCATGGAACACTGTTTTGATGAGCTCGATGCTCCTCTTGCCCGCGTTTGCCAGCGAGAGACACCGCTCCCTTATTCAAAACCGTTAGAGAGAGAAACTCTTCCCAACACAGAGCGAATTTTAGCCGCTATTCATGAAGTTTTGCGGTAACGTTCTTATCCATTACTTGGTCTGTCATTAGGACTATCATTACTCGGTTTTTCAGCGTTTGGTTTGATTTTATTCACACAGAGTTGGATCTGCTTTTTACACTCTACCAGATAATTCTCCGGAAATCTCTGCCAACGTGCGTTTCCATATGCTTCGACAGCCTCTGATAATGCTATAAAGCTAGGATTGTTTTTTAGCCGATTGCTGAAGTGCACAATTGGAGAACACGCCCAGTATTGGTACACCCAACTGTCTCTCAAGAGAGCAGTAAGAGCCACGTCTTCATCGTCTTTTAATCGTCGGCTGGCGCATCCGATCGCGCGATCGCCATATAAACTACTCTCTTCCTGAATCGCTTTCATCATTCGGTTTTTATCGTTTTCCACATGCACGCTAAGGGCTGTCAGATCCGTATTCTGTTTAGCAGCAACGATCCTTCCCAAGTCCTCGCCATAATTTTTTTTCAGCACTTCTAGGCTGTTATCTCCCGAGGCTATTAGGAGATTTCCAATCAATGGGAGCAGCGCAACGAGACAACGGGTATAACTTTTTTCATCTAGATTTGTGTAGTAATGACTCTTCCAGAGCATAGAGTCGGGGACGAAAGTCTCTAGGAAGATTTTCTGCACTAGATTGACGATATTTGTAACTGTGCTTACTCCTGGAATATAATCGCAGATCCTATCTGCGTTCGCTAGAAAATTTGATAATCTGGTTGGTTCCATTTTTGTTAAATCCTTGTGATTAACTCATCTTGTCTTGGAGGAAAATAGCTCAGTACAGGAGCGCTTGGCTCATCTTGTCTTGGAGGAAAATAGCTCAGTACAGGAGCGCTTGGCTCTGGTGCCGCAGGTTCTTCTTGTATCTGCCGTTGTTTGATTTTATTCGCATAGAATTGGATTTTCTCTACAAGAGGAGTGATTTGAGACTGATAATAGTCGGGACCATGTGTCCAATCGTTTCCTTTCTTAGCAGTACTACCACATTTAGCTAACTTATGAGAAAAGATAGCCCGTCCTAATGCTTTAAAATCAGAATCGCATTGCAGCCGGGGGCTGAGATTATGAAGTGCAGTAAGGTCGTTGTTCATGATAAAAGCAAGTGCTACATCTTCATCGTCTTTCAATCGTCGGCTGGCGCACTCGATCGCACGATGGCCATATGTATGCTCCTGAAGAGCTTTTAGCATTCGACTTTTATCGTTTTCTAACTGAGCGCTAAGGTTTATCAGACCCTGCCTATCTGTCCGTTTTTGAAGAGCTATACTCCCTAAGTTTTCCTCGCCGCACTTTTTTTTCACCATTTCCAGTTCATCATCCCCAGCGAATATCAGGTAATTTCCAAGTACAGGGAGTAGTATCGCAAGTAGACACCGGATATACCCTTTTTCATCTAAATGTGTGTAGTAATGACTCTTCCAGATCATAGAGTCGGGGACGAGAGTCTCCAGGAAGATCTTTTGAACTAGATTGACGATATTTGTAACTGTGCTTATTCCTGGAATATAGTCGCAGATCTTATCGGCGTTCACTAGAAAATTTGATAATCTGGTTGGTTCCATTTTTTGTTAAACCCTTGTTTTTTAGTTATATTATAATAGTTATTTTAAATAAAGTAAAGTTAAATATTTAGAAAAACTGTTAATAATGGGATAAGCTCAGTATTTCTCTTGCCAAACGGGGGGGAAATCTTACATACTTAAGCCTTACTATTTGTGAGGTCCTATGCCATTTACTGTAACAATGCCAAAACTCTCCCCGACGATGGAAGAGGGCGCAATTGCAAAATGGCATAAAAAAGTCGGAGATCGAGTGGAAGCCGGGGAGCTGCTTGTCGAAGTGGCTACGGATAAAGCGACCGTCGAATACAATGCGTTAGATGAAGGTTTTCTACGCAAAATTTTAGTGCCGGAAAAAGGTCACGCTGTGGTCAATCAGCCGATTGCGATCTTTACTCTAGAGGCAAAGGAAAACATTGAAGGCTATAAACCGGAAGGGATTCAGCCAGGAGCAGCTATGCCAGTCAAGAAAGAAGAAAAGGTCGAAATCAAGACAGAAAAACCGACGGCAACAACTGCGATGCAGCAGCCCGCTTTTATGCCGGAGCCTCCCTTAGAAAGATATGAGTTTGAATTCCCTACAGGTTCGCCGAAGAAGCGGATCGCAGCTTCGCCGCTAGCGAAGAAGCTCGCAAAAGAAAAAGGGCTCGATTTGGGCAGTGTAAAAGGAACTGGATCTTCTGGACGAATCACCAGTCACGATCTCAATTTAGCGCAACCCGGCCAAGTCGTTTCTTTTGGAGCTAGAGAGCTTCCCCCCATTGCTCCTGGAACCTTTGAAGAGATTCCATTAACGCCGATGAGAAAAACGATCGCGACTCGATTGCAGCAATCGAAGAGTTTTATTCCCCATTTCTACATTCGCCAAGAAATCGATGCAGAGCCTCTTGTAGAGGCGCGCGAGCAGCTCAAACAAGGCGGGTTAAAGGTTAGCATTAACGATTTTATCATTCGAGCAACAGCCTTGGCGCTGAAAGAACACCCCGGTCTCAATAGCGGTTTTAATACCGTCAGCCAGTCGATCATCCTCTTTAAAACGATCGATATCGCCATCGCCGTCGCTATCGATGAAGGTCTTATTACACCGATCCTCCGCCATGCAGACTACAAGAACCTCGGAGAGATTTCTGTCGAAATGAAAGAATTAGCTTCTCGCGCCAAAGCGGGCAAGCTAGAGCCGCAAGAATACAAAGGCGGGTCATTCACCATTTCCAATTTGGGGATGTTTGGCATCTCAGACTTTGTCGCCGTCATCAATCCTCCCCAATCTGCCATCTTGGCCGTCTCTGGCATCGAAGATTGCGTCCGCATGAAGAATAATCTCGCAGTGGCCGGCAAAAAAATGAACCTCACCCTTTCAGCGGACCACCGCGTAGTGGATGGCGCTCATGCAGCTGCTTTTATCAAGACAATGCAGAAGTTTTTAGAAAACCCTTCAATCCTTCTAGTTTAGTTGCTTTTGCATGAAGGCGGGCAGCGCAAACGCTGCTTTATGGATCTCTGGCGTGTAGTAGAAGAGCTCTCCCTTTAGTTTGGAGAGGCGCTCGGCTAGAACTGCTTCAGAGAGTCTATATTTCTTATCAGAGGCCCAACCAAAGGCCATTTGTCCGCCGGCATAGGTGGGAACAGTCGCAAGGTAAAACGTGACGTGTTTAAAGTGGGGTTTCCGGTTTTTCGCGGTAAGGGCCAGTTCTGTCTCTTGCATAAAGGGAACGCCGTTTTGGTTGACGAAGATCCCATTTTTACTTAAGAGATTTTTGCAGTCGCCATAAAATTCACGCGTGAAGAGAACGGCGCCAGGGCCGATCGGATCGCTCGAATCGCAGATGATGACATCGAAGTCTTCCTTGCATTCTTTCACAAAAAGAGCCGCATCTTGAATAATGATATGGGCTTTTGGATGATCAAATGCTCCCTTAGAAAGATGGGGGAGATGTTCTTTTGAAAAGTCAACGACCTGTTTGTCGATCTCAACAAGAGTTACGCGCTCGATGCTCGGGTGTTTTAACACTTCGCGCAAAATCCCCCCATCTCCGCCGCCGATGATGAGAACGCTTTTAGGGTTTTCGTGCGCAAGCAAAGGGACGTGTACCATCATTTCGTGATAGATGGCCTCATCGGCTTCCGTATTTTGAATAATGCCATCGAGGGCGAGGATTTTTCCGAATCGGGGATTTTGAAAGATGATAAGATCTTGAACATCGGTTTTTTGCCGCAAAAGAACGGTCGATTCATGAAAGCATTGCCCCCATTCAGGATAGAGCGTTTCTCGATAGGGTTCACCATGTAATGACAATGCAAGAAGAGTCGTAGTCGCTAACCATTTAAACATAGAATTTTCCTTTGGAAAAGGAAACATATTACGGGATTTTAGTAGATAACTACAACCAACGATTGCGGCGGAAGAGGAGAATAGCGACGATGGAGGCGAAAATGGTCACCCCGATAAAGTACCAGAAGGCAAAAGGGCTCTCTTGCAGGGGAATGGTGATATTCATTCCGTAGACAGAGGCGACGATGGTCGGAATATGAAAGACGATGGTCAATGCTGTTAGAAGTTTGATGGTTCGGTTGACGTTATTGGTAAAGATGATCTGGTAGGAGTCCCGAAGAGAGCGAATGCTTTTGATATTGACCGTGCAAACATCTTCCGATTGTTGGATGGCGATGAGAAGATCTTGAAGAAGGTCGGCATCTTTTTCGTGCAGTGTAATATGGCGCCCTTCGGCCACGGCTTTTAGGGTATTGCGCATGGGGACTAAAGAGGTGAGGTATTGATTTAAGATCTCTTCGTTCTTGGTCAAGACTGCAATCGCCTTATTGTCGATGATTTTCATCGCTTTTTCATGGTCGAGGATCGCATGGCGAACTCGTTTGATATTGCTGGTGTAATCGACGGAGATTTTTAAAAGAAGCTGGAGGATGAGTTTGGCTTTTTGAGTGGTGCTTAGCGCCGTGCTGCTGGCGAGTAAATGTTCGATCAGCTCACTTCGGTCGGGAGAGATGGCGATGACAAAAGAGTTGGTGAGAATGATCGTAAGCGTGTTGGTATAGAGCCCAAATTCAACTTCGCTTGGATAGCGAGTAAAGCAAAGGATATTGTCGCCGATTCGTTCAATACGGGGAAGTTCAAATCGATCGAGGCTATCGCGGATTTCAGTGAGTTCAAGACCGGTAATCTCGGCAATTTTAGCGAGATCTTCATGGGTTGCTTCTTTGGCATAGATCCAACTTCCAGGGCGAAAGTCTTGGATCCGTTTAAACTCGATGTCTCGGACTGTCTTAAAATAGATTTCGAGCATAGACCCAACGCGATGCAAAAATTGGTTTTCCCTGCGCTGGCATTCCGGCCTTTACGCCGGCTACGCCTGATGCAAATTTCGGTCGCCAGCTTTGGCAAAAACCGATTTTTGAATCGCGTTGGGTATACCCTCCTCATACCTAGGTTGAAGAGGGTTTTGCAAGAGAAAAGTAGTTTATAGACTCATAGTTACGATTCTGGATTGAGCTTCAACCGTTGATTCCCAGAGAAGTTCGGGCTTCTTGAGGATATTTACAGCAGCATTATGAACGGTTTTAATTTTTTCATATTGCTCTGGTTGAATGATGTGAAGAGTTCCGGTAACATCCTCATTTTTAACCCATCGAGCGGCTAACACTGCGTCTTGGTTCACTGCATCGCGATAATAGAATGCTATCTCGTCAGCATATTTTAAGAATGTATCGTTGATTCTCTGAGGGAGCAATAATCCTTTTTCATGGACATCTTGCTCAGTTGTTTGGACAAAAGTTTTATCTCTTTCTTGGATAGAAGCCCATCGAACATCATCTGGAGCTGATACGTGGATCACTCTGATCGTATATCCTTGGGTTTTGAGAAACTCAAAAAACTTACCTGTTGCAGGACCTGATGATGTGGATCCAAAATAAAATGAGTGTTTTTCTCGAATTAGGTTTCCAAGAATTAAATGTGTTGCAGCGTTAGACCCTGGACGCCATTTATTGTATGCGTTTTGCCGTGCTTCCTTCGATTCATCAGTATTTGTGAGGTCTGTAACATAGGTTCTTGTCTGACCTTTCAAGCAGACGTCGTCGGGGCATACGTAGGCGTAATTTTTCCCCTGCGCTTTATTTTCTTCTAAATCCTGCTTTAACTTAATCGTTTTACCAGCACCTGGCGCGCCAGCTGTGATAATGGCTAAATTGTCTTTAGCAGGGTGCGTTGCTACAATGCTTTGATACAAGTCATCGATATCGCTTTGCAGTTTTTCTGATTCCTCGGTTGTGTAAACCACAGGATAATCAAATGCCTTTCCTGAAAAAAAACCTTCTAGAATTTTTCGGGGCAGGGAGTATTGATAAGTGTTATTGTAAAGACGATCTAAATTGCAAACGTCGCTGTTCACTTGGTTTGACATGGAGTCCTCTGGGGATGTGGTTTGCGCATTCAATGCTGTAAAAGCTAGCAAAAGGGAAACGATAAATTTTGTTGGATATTGGTTTTTCATGGAGAGAATCATAAGATAATCAATAGAAGAAGTCAAGGGCGGTCGTCGCACAGCGATCTAAAGAAATGATTGCAATTTGACTAAATCATGAGGGTCAGTAAACTCTCTCCCGTTCTAAACCTTCAACCAAGGAAAAACCATGGCAAATCCAGTTTCACCTAGAACCAGTCTTATTGAAGAGATCCGCTCACTTTATGGTCAGATCGCTGGTGCAGAAAATGACATCTTATCAAGCTCAAGAAAATTTGTAGATCTTACACCCTCTCAAGCGGGTAAAGATTTGAATCAAGATAAATTTGCTCAGGCTAGAGCGGCCTTTGTCTATGACAGTTCACTTTCTAGTGAGATCGCTGGTGCAGATTCTAGTGAGATCGCTGGTGCAGAAAATGAAACCTTATCAAGCTCAAGAAAATTTGAAGAGCTTCCACCCACTGAAGCGAATCAAGAGCAATTTATTCAGGCTAGAGATGTCTTTATCCATGACAGTTATCATTTGGACGGGCTTAGGGGAATGTTTGGTTTTAAAGTGAATAAGTATCTGAGTCAAAATGGAGATGCTAGCGTTCTAGCATCTAAATTGTTCACTGATAAACCTGAACAAGACGCGTTTGCAGAGAAAATAACGGCAGAATTTCCTCGCAATTTTCCTAATATGTCATAGTTAGCTACGTTTAGAGCTGAGAACGATGAGAAGGTATTTTCACGATAATCATAAGCTGCGATGTTATGTAATAGACTTAATAGACGCAGTTCAGAGGCAAATAGACAGCTATAAGTAGTAGTTACTTCACGGGGCTTTGCAGTTTTGCGAAGCCTCTCTTTTAGTGGCCTGGTACCCAACCTTAAGAGTTTTGAAGGTCTGGTACTAGTTTGGCGAGCTTGCTTTCGAGTTGCTTGATTCTTTCGACGTATTCTTCAAGCTTGCGGACGTGTATTTTTTGACGGTTGTATTCGTCGATGGGAATTGCGGGTGAGCCGCGGTATTTACCGGGCTTGAGGGATTTGCTGACTCCGCCGCGCGTTGCGACCATGACCATGTCTTCGAGCTCTACGTGGCCGAGGATGCCGACTTGACCGCCGAGCATTACGTATTTGCCAGTTTTTGATGAGCCTGCGATGCCTGTTTGGGCAGCCATTACGTTGTGTTCGCCAACTTCGACGTTGTGGGCGATCTGGCAGAGGTTGTCGATCTTGGTGCCTTTGCGGATGATGGTTTGCTTAAAGCGAGAGCGATCGATAGTGGTGTTGGCTCCGATTTCAACGTCGTCTTCTAGGACGACGATGCCGAGCTGTTCGAGCTTGATGTGGTGGCCTAATTTGTCTTGCGTGTAGCCAAATCCACAAGAGCCGATGACGGCGCCGGGTTGAAGGATGACTCGGTTGCCAAGGCGGCACCGCTCCCGAATGGTGCAGTTAGAGTAAATGGTGCAGTTAGCGCCGATTTGGACTTCGTATCCGATGGAAACGTTGGGTGAGAGAGTTGTTCCCGCTCCAATGATTGAGCCTCGATCGATGGTTACATGAGGGCCGATGGTGACGTTGGGGCCGATTTGGACGGACTCATGGATGACTGCAGTGGGATGGATCCCTTGGAACGCGGATTGAGAGGGGGGAAGAAGTATGAGCTCCGCGATCTTTTGAAAGGCCGCGGAGGGGTTTTCACAGATAAGAAAGTTTTTCCCTTCAGAAAGAACTGTTGTTACGTCGACGCAGATCGCGCCAGCTCGGCTTTTTTTCATCGCCTCCAGATAACGGGGATTGGCGAGGAAAGAGAGGTCTTCATCCGATGCCTCATCCAAGGTGTTGACGCCGAGGATGACTTGATGCGGATTGCCGACAAACTGAGCCGCGAGACGATCAGCGAGTTCTTTCAAAGTGAAGGAGATCATTCTTATCCCGCTTGCTTAATTGTCTCGTCAATTGAGCTCAGGTCGGGGACTTCTTCTGAGTTATCAGAGAGCTTTTTGTTTTTACTTTGTGTTTCATAGATCTTGTCTAGCTCTGTGATAACAGATGCTGTGACGTCGAGATCGGAACGGATGTAAAAGCAAGCTTCTTTGTTGATGACGTAGTCGAGCTTTTTGAGTTTTGCGACTGTTTCAGCAGCTTTTGCGATGTTGCCGCTCATTTTTTGGATCATTTGGTATTGCGCATGTTGAAGAACTTGATAGTATTGCCCTTTGTAGCGCTCTAAATCTTCTGCAAGTGTTTGGCGCTTGAGGTTTAGTTCTTCTTCAGCTTTTGGAGAGAGGCTATCGAGGAATTCAGTGTCTTCGAATTTTGCAGATAGTTCCTTGAATTCTTTCTCGGTATCTTCAATCAATGTTCCCATTTGATTGCGGATGTTTTCCATGTTTTCTTGTTCTTTTTTCCCTGATTTTGAATCGGTAATGCAGGTTGCAAAATTGACGACTCCGATCAGAGCCGAGTCTGCAGCAAATGCAGATCCGCCTAGCAAAAAGAGAGCCAGGAAGAGAGAGGATTTAAACTTTTTCATAAATAGCTCCATGTTTGTAAAATTAAGTTAGAATTGTCCGCCCATTGAGAAGAAGAAGGGTTGTTTTTTATGTTTGCGGTCTTCTTTGTTGAATACGTAGCCCCAGCCGACCATGATCGGCGTCCGGTTGCCGATGTCGAGGCGTAAGCCTCCGCCGGCAGTTGCTCGGAAATGGTCGATCGTCAGCTCTTGGGCTGAGAGGCTACCCGCATCGACGTATCCGAAGATGTCGAGCATGCGGAAGATTTCTTGGTTGTATTCCAAGGAGAGGTAGGTACAGGAGAGGCCCCCTTCAGGCGTATTGGTTGGCGTCGGCTTTCCTTCCCAGTTGTTTAAGTAAATGATAGGGCCAAAGAGCCAGGGTTTATAACCGCGCATGGTGACATCGCCGCCGAGGAAGAAGCGCTCACTGTAAGGGGCGTTTTGTTTGGTCGTGCTTCCAAGCGTGATCAAATATTTAAAGTCGCCGCGCAATTTCAAGGTCCCTTTTCGCCAGATAGGGAAGTAGATAGAATTGGTGTAAGAGAGTTTGACGAAGCGGAAATTACCTCCGATTCCTGCGATTTCTGACTCGAAATAAGAGCGCCAGCCGCGGTGGGGTCTTAAGGCATTATCTACAGAATCATAATTGAGGTTGCCGCTAAAGGCGGAGATGAGGCCTGGAATTTCAAAGAGCTTTTTCGTCGCATTGAGGCTCTCGATTGACACTGCATTGTTATCGATTGCATGCAAGTCGAGACGATCGTCGACGTGGCGAAGTCTTTGTCTCATACCCGCGGTCCAGAAGTTCGAAATGGGGTAGTTCGTATAGACCGATCCGCCGTAGGTGACGACTTTTGTATCGTGCTGCAGTTCGCTGAATGTTTGGCTTAACTCAACGCCAAGGCGCCAGAGGGAGTCGTTGACATAGGGGTTTAGCCAGGAAATAAGGATGTTGTATTGCTTTTTACCCGCAGTGCCTCGGACGTGGAAATATTCGCCGCCGCCTCGAAGTGAGGAGATGTCTCCGCGGAGCGCTTTTCCAAGATTAGCGATGTTGAAGTTTCTCTCTGTTAAGTCGAGACCACCAAACACGTCGTCGACGGAGCTAAAGCCCATAAAGAGGCTGACGTTGCCAGTGCTGGTCTCTTCCACTTCAATGTAGACGTCTCGATAGGTGTCGCCAAGTGAAGTGTCGTCAGGAGTGCGGACGGCGTAGACGTTGACGCTTTTGAAGTAGCCAACGGCTTCTAATCGCTGTTGGGTGGCTTTGAGTTTTCTCGAATCGAATGTCTCGCCAGGAACGAGGAGAGATTCTCTCAAGATCACGTTGTTTTTTGTCGAACTGTTGCCGAAGATGTGGATCAGTCCGATTTTGTATTGCTGCCCTTCGTCGACCGTCAAATGTAAATCGAAAACAGGTTCGTCTTCTTTTAGACAGGTCTCGTACTGGACGCTCGCGTCGATATACCCTTTTTGTCCATAGAGGTCTTTCATCGCCTGCGCAGTGTCTCGGATTTTATCCGGCGCATAGACGCTCCCTTCTTGGACGAGCATTTTTTTTAGGAGGTCTTCGGTTGAGATCAGCGTATTTCCTTCGAGCTGAACATGGCCGATATGGTACTGGGATCCGCGATGCGCAACGATCTCTAGGATTAATTTTCCACTGTCTGGATCTTCTCCTAGGTCGATGTCGATCCGGGCGTCTGCATAGCCTTTATTATGCAGGTAATTGAGAATCGTCATTTTGTCTTGTTCGAGCGCTTCATCGCTATATACACCGGCGCCGGTTGCCCAGCTGATCAAGAAATTGTATTTTTTGAGATACATTTCCTCTTCGATGTCGCTCGCTTCAGACTTTGTGAAGCCCTTCAAGACGATTTTCTTGATGAGGCCGGGGCGACCTTCTTCAATCCGAATTTGAATGTCTACTTGATTGGTATTGGGAATCGGTGTGATGACATAGTCAAATTGCGCCTCAAAATACCCTTTTTTGAAGTAGTAGCTTTTGAGTTTATTGAACGCTTTATTGAATTCCTGCCGATTGAAGAGCGTATTTGCTTTGATGTCTAATTCGCCTTGCAGAGTACTGGTGCCGATTTTCTTGTTTCCGATGAATTCAATCTGGTGGATGATCGGCTTTGGCGTGACATGAATAGAGATGCAGACCCGATCGTCTTTCAGGCGAATCTGGGGCTCAACGCGATCGTACTGCTCGGAAAGGTTTTTTAAGTCAGAATCGAATGTGAGTTGGGAAAACTCATCGCCTTCTTTTGTTTTTAGCCGAGATAAAACTGGTTTCGCATCGAAAGTCAGATTGGGATCTGGCGAATCGAGGACGATTTCGATTTGGGAAACTCTCTTATCTTCGTACAGTTCCGTCGCAAGGAGGGGAGCTGTTGTTAAAAGAAGGGAGAGAAGGAACGCAGAACGGAGGTATCGCTTACAAGTCATTTCAATAAGGAGTTTAGTCCGCTCGATTATAGGAAATGGGTTTCAAAAAAGCAAATTTATTTCTGAATTAGATGGATTGGCGGCCGGAAAGCGCGCGTGCAAGTGTGCCTGAATCTGTGTATTCGAGCGTAGAGCCTACAGGAAGCCCGAAAGCGAGACGGCTGAAGAAAATAGGATATTTTGAGAGTTGTTGCTTGAGGTAGAGTGCGGTTGTGTCGCCTTCTAATGTCGAATCGAACGCGAGGATGACTTCTTTGACCTGATGTTTTTCAATGCGCTGCTCGATTCGATCGAGGCGGAGATGCGCTGCGTGTCTGCCATCGAGTGGGGAGAGGAGATGTTCGATAACATGGTAAAGTCCGCGGTATGTTCGGGTCTCTTCGATGGCATAGGCGTCGCGGGCAGAAGAGAGGATGCAAAGAGAGGTGGTATCTCGACCTTCGCAAAAATGACAAAAATTATTTTGCGTCAGGCAACCGCAAATCGCGCAAGGAATTATTTGAGTGGGTAGGCTTGCAAGGAGCTCGCCCAAGTTCTGAAGGTGCTCTGATTTCCAGCGAAGAAGCTCAAAGCCGAACCTTTCGGCTGTGCGGGTGCCGACCCCGGGGAGCTTTTTGAGGTTGGATATGAGAGCGTTAAGTGTTTCTGGGTACTTGGGGGCCATGTCTCTAGACAATACTACAGAAGTGCCCTTTTTGACCAATTTTAACTCCTTCTCATAAAAGAGTAGATCGGATAAAATCGTCCCCAGCAAAGCGGGCAATTAAAAAAATGATGCGCAAGGCGAAAATTATCGGCACGGGGTCCTATCTTCCGGAGCGCGTTTTAACCAACTCTGATTTAGAGAAAATGGTTGAGACGTCCAACGAATGGATCGTCACACGCACGGGTATTGAAGAAAGGCGTGTTGCGGGTGAAGGGGAGTTTACCTCTACGATGGGAGCTGAAGCGGCAAAGCGGGCGATCGAACTTGCCGGCATTTTGCCTGAAGAGATCGACTATATATTGGTCGCAACGCTGACCCCAGACTATATTTTTCCTAGCACGGCTTGCTTAATTCAGCATGCAATCGGCGCGAAGAACGCGGCCGGAGTCGATATGCAGGCGGCTTGCACAGGGTATCTCTACGCCCTCTCGATGGCAAATGCCTTTATTCAGGCGGGAATTTATAAAAATGTTCTTGTCATCGCCGCTGAAAAACTCTCTTCGATCACCGATTATACCGACAGATCTACATGTATCCTCTTTGGCGACGGCGCAGCGGCTTGTGTTGTCTCTTCGTTGGACAAGCCTGGACTCTCGATTGAAAGCGTCCGTCTTGGCGCAGATGGGGAGCACTCTCAATTAATCATTCAGCCAGGAGGAGGAAGTCGATGCCCAGCCTCTATCGCTTCTGTCGAACAAAAGCAACATTACATCAAAATGTCTGGAAATGAAGTGTTTAAGCATGCGGTTCGAAGAATGGAATCGGCTTGCAAAGAGTGTATCGACGCTGTAGGGGTATCAGAGCAAGAGATTAGTTGGCTCGTCCCTCACCAGGCCAATCTTCGGATTATCGATGCGATGGCCAAGCGCTTTGAACATTTGTCTTCTGATCGCATTTATAAGACGCTTCACAAATATGGAAATACTTCTGCTTCCTCTGTCGGAATCGCCCTTGATGAACTCTTAAGATCTAAAATTGTTGGAACGGGTGAAAAGCTTCTTTTGACTGCTTTTGGCGGCGGGCTTACTTGGGGCGCGGCGTTGCTTAAGAGTGAGGGAGTTACCGGATGAAAAAAGTAGTCTTTCTCTTTCCTGGGCAGGGAGCCCAGTATCCCGGCATGGGAAAAGATTTTTATGACGCTTTTACGATTGCAAAAGAGACGTTCCAAGAGGCCGATGATCTATTGCAAGAATCTCTTTCAAAGATCATTTTTGAAGGCCCAGAAGAGCTCCTTACCAAGACAAAAAATAGTCAATTGGCCATTTTTGTGGTGAGCGTCGCCATTACAAGGGTTCTCCAGCAACAATTGCCTTCTTTAGTTCCAGTGGCCTGCTCAGGTCTTAGCTTAGGGGAATACTCCGCTCTTTGGGCGACGGGTCGTCTCTCCTTCAAAGACGCTTTGCTTCTTGTTCGAGAAAGAGCCCGCCTGATGAATGAGGCGTGTGAGAAAGTGCCAGGAACAATGGCCGCGGTTCTCGGAATGAGCGCTGGAGAGATCGATGCTGCCTTAAAAGGGGTCCCAAATGTATGGGTCGCTAATTACAATTGCCCCGGCCAGACAGTCATCTCAGGGACAGTAGATGGCGTTGCAAATGGCACCCAAATCTTAAAAGCGGCTGGCGCAAAGCGAATTATCCCCCTCCAAGTGCATGGAGCTTTTCACAGTGGACTGATGCGATCGGCAGAAGAGGCTTTAGCTCCTTTTGTTGCAAAAGCCCCCCTCATTGAGAGCTCAATCGGGTTTGTGATGAACGCACCTGGCAATTTCGTCGTCTCTCTTGAAGAGATTCGCCGTCAGCTAGTCTCTCAAATCACCCACTCTGTTCGTTGGGAACAAGGGATTCAGGCGATCGATAAAAAAGGGGTGGATCTCTACCTAGAAATTGGCTGTGGAAAGACCCTTTGCGGTCTAAACAAAAAGATCGGTGCTACAGCGCCTTCACTTTCTATCGATAAACTTGTAGATCTAGAGGGTTCTTTACGTCAAATAGAAGAGGATTTTGCATGCAAGCCTTGCTAACTGGAAAAAGCGCTCTTATTACCGGTGGAACTGCAGGGATTGGAAAGGCGATCGCATGCCTGTATGCAGCGCATGGCGCAGATGTGGCCATCTTTGGCACCAATCAAACGAGAGCAGAAGAAGCTGTCCGAGAAATTGAAGCGGCAAAAATTAATCCTTCCCAAAAAGTGCTCTATGTTCTTGTCGATGTCTCTCAATCAAAAGAGGTCGAAAGGGTCATTCAAGAACTTTTAACTTCTTGGGGAAAAATCGATATTTTAGTCAATAACGCAGGGATCACCCGAGATAATCTCCTCATGAAGATGAGCGAAGAGGATTGGGACCTTGTTCTCAATGTGAATTTAAAATCAGTTTATAACACCTGTCGCGCTCTAACACGGCCAATGATGAAGGCAAGAGCGGGGACGATTATCAATATTTCGTCGGTGATCGGGTTGACAGGAAACGCTGGGCAGGTAAATTACGCTGCATCTAAATCCGGAATGATTGGATTTACCAAGTCCTTAGCGAAAGAATTAGCTAGCCGCCATGTGCGGGCAAACTGCATAGCGCCTGGTTATATTGAAACACAAATGACCGAGGGGCTGTCGACCTCTGTAAAAGAGGCGGTCCTCTCAAAAATCCCGTTAGGCCATATTGGAAGACCAACCGATATTGCCCATGCGGCTTTATTCCTTGGTTGTGATCTGTCGAGCTACATTACAGGACAAGTACTCGCGGTTGACGGCGGAATGGTCATGTAGATTTTTAAAAAACACGAGAAGGAAACTATGTCAATACAAAAAGAAGTCATCGATATTATCATTGAGCAGCTCGGCGTTGATGCTGCTGATGTAGCACTCAACAAATCTTTCGTAGAAGATTTGAACGCAGATTCTTTAGATCTCACTGAATTGATCATGACGTTCGAAGAGCGTTTTGGCTTCGAGATCTCTGAAGAAGATGCAGAGAAGCTCAAAACAGTTGGCGATGTTGTCGATTATATCGAAAGACGCAAAGTGAACGCGTAAGTTCGAGATCAGGCTCATGAATCTCTCATTCATGGGCCTTGTTAGCACTTCTCTAGAGGAATGTGTGAGCAGATTCTTCTTATCTTTTTTCTTCAGTTTTTTGCTATTCAGCGGCCTTTCCGCTTATGAACTCGCGATTATTTCGATGTTTCACAACTGCGCGCCCTATATCAAAGAATGGGTCGAATATCACCGATTGGCAGGAGTGGATCATTTCTGGCTCTATGATGATGCGAGTACAGATGATTGGAAGACAGAACTTGCTCCCTATATAGACAGCGGTCTTGTCGAGGTGTTTTATTGGCCCGCTAAGAAGCCAGACTGGACTGAAGAACAAATCGGAGCGTTTCGAGACGGTGTGAGAAGAGCTGTTGGCGTTGCAAAATGGGTGACTCTATTGGATCAAGATGAATTCATCTTGCCGATGAAAGATAAATCGATCACAAAATGCTTAGAAAAAAGGTTTTCCCACGTAGCAGGTGTCTATGTCAATTGGCATCATTTTGGAACTTCAAATGTCACTTTGAAAGATCGAGAACCTCTCCTTTCGCGCCTTGTCTGCTGTTCGAAGAAATCTCACGCTAGAAATACTGTAGGTAAGAGTATTTTTCGGCCTGAGTATGCAAAAATTGATCAGTTATGGTCACAGCATTTTTGTCCCCTTGTAGAGGGTTTTTTCTATGTCGATGGCGATGGGAGAAAGACGTTGACCTTTTACGGCTTTGACCTGGAATCTGATGACAGCAAAAACCATTCAGAATTCATACGTATCAATCATTATGCGCATCGCGATGAAAATTATTTCCATAAAGTCAGACTTCCAAGGGATGCCGACCCTTGCACGATGTGGCAACACTATAGGGAATTTAATCGTGAAAAAAATTATGATATTTTAGATTATCTAAAAAAGTATCATCGCAAAGAGTACGACAAATTTTGGAAGAGTTAAATCACTTGGCCTGGAAGTGATTTTTGCAGAAATCGTCTTTCCAATGAGCGATCAGCTCTGGTGAAATGATCTCTTCACAGCAAGCAAAAATAGAGTGTAAAATGCCGCATAATTTACTCGGCGATTCTCCGCGCAATGAAAGATTTGCAGCATCGAATAACGTATGTTTTATAGCATGGCAAAGTGTATTTGATTGTTCTATCTCCATATCGGGATGGAATATTTTAATCTGATTTAGACAGTCTTGCATTGCTTCAAGGAGAGCATCTTCGATTATTTTCTTCGTTGCATCGTCTATCATTGGTAAATGTTTGTATTTTAATAAGTTTTGAGAAATAGAAAAGAAATCGTTTTGTAGTTGTGTTATAAGTATTTTTCTAGCGAATTTGAAATCTATTGATGCTATGAGGTTTTCTGTGTCGAGATATTTGTTTTCTATTAAAAGAGATCGATAAGATTCTAAGACACGGGTGTAATTCTTTCCTTTTTTCAGAAAAAAGAAGGCCGCAACGCTTTCGACTGCATTTAAAACGTTCTGCGCTGTCGCGAGAAAAATTCCTGATGGATATATTTTCTGAGTGTCTGCGACATTTTGACTGAAAAATTTAAGAAGCTCAAGGATCTTGTCTTCAGGGATTAATTGAAAATCGTAGTCGTTTGTAAACTGGTCCAATTGTCTGCGTGCTAGAGATTGCTCTTGTTGGGCAATAACACTGTCTGCTTTAGCCTGAAGAGCATTGCGTTTGGTCTCGCTGTGTGGCGTAAGCTTTCTCTCTAGTGGAATCAGCGGGCTTGTGCCGAGGCGATCTCTGTCTTCTATCCAGTGCCGGTCTGCGGATTCTAGAGAGGTCGCTCGTCTAGACCTTGGGTCAGCTTCTTGTTCTAGTTGGCGTGAGCTTGGGATTGGTTTTCGCGGTAGAGGAGAGGCAAGACTCCCACTCAAGAAAGATTCTGGTGAAATAGATGATCTTGAACGAAGGCTTAATTCATTAAAAGTAGACGCTTTATTGGCATGGGGAGTATTGCTTTCGATAATGATCCTTAAGGCGGCTCGTATAGGTGGTATGTCTTGAGAGGAGGCCTCGGTGGAGCTGGTAGTTTTCTCTGAAGGCTGCAATGACTTTAATTCAGATGTCATATTTATCTCTTTTAAAATTGTTTGTTTATATTTATTATAAACTAACTAATGTTATATTACAATAGACGATAGGGAAAAATAAGATCGCAGAGAGATTAAAATTCTTCTCTCTCCGACCTCTCTTTTCTCCTAAGCTTCAGTACTTTCTTCAGACATCGGCTTTCTAACCATCTCGCGAGAAATTCTTGGTTTATAAGTTAGGTCTGCTGGATCGTCTATACACAGCATGACTTTCCACGCACGGAGAACCGCTGCACCGCTCGAGAATGATGTTCGAGCTCGTTCCATTTTATTTTCATCTAGAGACTTGAACGCTTTCCATGCATTCCCTGCTAGAGCTGAGACAGATGAAAATTTACCATTCTCACTTCCATAGTGAAAGAATCTTTTCACAGCCTTGAGGACAGAAAGAAAGGAACAGGATATCCCATAAAAACTTCTTCTAGCTTCTTGTTCGCCCAAAAACGGACAAGCAAGAGCCGTTAAAATAGCTTTTGTGCTAAATCCCACAAATGCTGTACCGCCTATTACCAATTGGGCTACTGCGCAAATTCTATTTGTGAGAAATATTCCTGCTGCGCTATTCGCTACAGTGTCTATTGTGGGCTTGGCTGCTGTATAAAATCTATTTGCGAGATCTTTTCCCGCTTCTAAAATTGCACTAATGTTAATCATAATTTCCTCTTATTATATTATTTATTACGACTACTATTTTATAGTAGTTTGTTTTTTATGTACAGTTGTTATTATTTTCTTTATTAAGTCGCAAGTCGTTGATTATCAGTGTTAATGGCGATATTCAAGGAATTAATGGGATTATTAGGGATTTAAGATCTGGAAGCAGAGGAGGTGGATATCCTCAGCTAGCTCTTTTCTCTTGGCGGCAAAGGAGAGCTCTTTTTGGAGCATTGAGGCTGTCGTTTCTAGCCCGTCCTGGGCAAAGATCTTCAATACCTTGGCGATGAGGTCCTGGATAGCTTTTGGTCCTTTAAAGAGGCGGAGGAGCCCTTCATTGAAGAGGAAGAAGAAATCCCCTGATTCGAGCTGGATGAGGGAGTCCCTTGGCTCGAGGTAGCGCTTATGGTCGAGCGACCAGAAAAGGGGGGAATGGGGGCCTTGGGACTGGAAGATCGAGGTCGCCCGGTCAAAGGTGAGTGAGGTCTGTTTATGGGCTTCAGGGGAGTGCTTATATTGGGTGAGGAGCTCATACATTCCCTCAAAGCCGTCGTCCTCGGCCTCGGCGATATGGATATGAAAGAGGTCGGGCCGTTCAGATTTTGGAAAATCGAGAAGAAGGCCTCGCGGGCTATCGGAAAAGAGGGTCAGGGACTTGACGGCAACTGCATCAGATCTACAGTCGTCGATGTTTTTTTGCAGCATGAGGTGCTGGAGCATCATGGCACACTCGTATTCTCCGTACATTCGCTCGCGAAGAAGCGAATTTTCTTTGAGGCGATTGATATTCTCAAGGAGGCACTCGCTCATGGTGTTGAGGGTGTTGGCAAGTTCGGTGATTTCTTTAGGTCCTTGCAATGAGAGGGATTCGCCGTAGTGACCGGCTGCGATGGCCAGCGCTGAGTTATTGAGTCGTTGGATGGGACGGGAGAGTTTTCCGGCGATGAGGTAGAGCGTTGCAACCATGAGCGCGATGGTAAGCCCTGCGCTGATGACGACGAGAATCACGCTATCTTGGAATTTTTTTTCAATGAGATTGACGTTTACGTCTGCTGCCATCACTCCTTGGAGTTCTCCTTGGGCATTGAAGATCGGCGCATAACCTGTGATTTGCTTGCCATTGGAAGAGGAAATATGGGCTTCCTTAGGGTCGAGATGGGTAGGGATGGAGGAGAGGGGGATGAAATAGAGATTTTCGAGGTTTAGTTCTTTGGCAATGCGGGAGAGTTGGTCTTCTTGTGGATTTATCGCAGCGACGCTGACCACTGCAGATTTAAGACGAGTTTTAAAGCTTTCGACGATCTCTTCATACCACTTGTAAGAGAGGAAAATAGAGATGAGCGCGATGCTGGTGATAAGGGTAGGGAGAAGAAAGAGAAGCAAGCGCGTTCGAATCTTCATAAAATGGATGCTCCCATTTTTAGGAAACGGCAGGGGAGCGCATGGGCATAGGATTGCAGGAGCGAAACGGCGACAGAGGGGCATTCGGAAATCACCGAGAGAAGGTGGCTTCTAGAGAGGGTCAAAAGGAGCGCGTCTGTCTTGCAGATGGCCGTGTAAGAGCGGGGAGCGTCGTTGAAGAGCGATTCGTCGCCAAAAAATTCGCCAGCAGAGAGATCGATGAGCGGTTTCATCCGCGGATCGCTGAGTTGTACGGTCCCTTGTGCAATGAGGTAGATCCGGTTGGCGACTTGGCCGTTTGTAAAGACTTTTTCCTGCGCGTCGTAATCGTCGTCGTGCATTTTTTCTGCAATCGAGAGCAAAAGCTCAAAATCGAGTTCGGAGAAGATGCGTACTTTTTTCAAGAAAAAAGCTTTTTCAATGAGACTAAGGGCTTTCATGTTCTAGCAACTCATAAGCAAATTGGTGAAACGATTCGTCCGACTGTTTCATTTGATCGCGGAGCGTTTGTCTCCAGCCGGGCATTTGGAGTTTCGCTTTTAAACGACAAGCGACGATTTTATCAAAAAGAGCGGGAGAGCGCTGGAGTTTGTCGAGAAGTTCTGCAAGAGTCAGTTTTAAGAAGTCTCCTTCCCAACGCATGCAGGCGGCCATTTTCTCTTCGAGTGGAAGGTCATCGACAAGCGGCGCAATGAGTCGGAAGATGCGGATATCGCAGGTTTTTTCCAAGCTTTCAACGGCATTGGAGTGAACTTTTTCATTCTTACTATGTAGAGCTCTGACGAGGAGCTCAGGGTCTTCCAAAGATCCAGCAGCGCCGAGAAGGTGGATGATGAAGTCGATGACCGACTGGTAACCGGCAAGGAGCGCGCTCTGGAGCATTTCGAGATCATAGAGAGGGTAGTGCTTTCGGATCGTGTGGGCAAAATAGAAATAAAAATAGGCCCGTTCGATTTCGATATCGAGGATATCGATGAGGTTAGCCTGTAGCTGGGGCAACGCTAAATGGGAGAGGATTTTTCCCGCTAAAATACGCGCTCTTTCAGGGAGGGCGATGTCTTTGGTCAAGGTCAAGAGAAGGGGAACGGTTTTCAGTCCCATTTGGACGATGATCTTTTCCGCTTTTCTTCGCTCATTCGGCCGGAAGTGGACGCATGCTTTGAGGATTTCTTTAATGGTCGTCGTATCGGCGATAGAGCCGAGCGCATCGAGGAGATGGAGGCGAAATGCGTTGTCGCGGGCCGATTCGAGCTCTTCGAGCATGCGAGGGGCGTGCCTTCCAAATCGCTTATCGGCAAGGCGGGCGATGCAGCGCGCAGCGGCTCTTTTAACGAGGATCGATTCGTGCGATAGGTAAGCAAGTGCTGTTTCAGCCGCTTCGATGGAGGTGTCTTCAGCGAGGATATCGAGCGCCATGCTGATTTCATCGATGCGGGACGATTTGAGCATGAGGTCGAGTTTTTTGGCTGCAATTGTTCGGTTTAAGGCGGCGTATTCTAGAGTTGGATTGGCAAGCGATTTTTTCATCGTCAGGATCGCAGCGCCTCGGAGGAGTAGATCGGGATGGTCGAGGTCGTCCTCGACCTTTTCTGGATGATGAAGTCCTCTTTTTGCAAGATAGAAGTTGGCCCACTTGGAGAGCTCTTGCGATTCGGAGGCGTCAGCCCAGCGATCGATGGTTTCGAGAACCCTCGAATCGCTCCCAAATGCGCTGTTGTCGAGAAGGCGGAGAAAGTGGATTTTTGAGACTGTTCCAAAGCGCTCTGCAGCATCGAGAATTGGGAGAATCGAAGAGGAGTCTCCGAGTTGAAGAAGTCCATCGACGGCCAAAAGGCGGCTTTCTTCTGGCCCAGTTTCTAGAGACTGGAGGATGCCGTGCTTGGCCTCTTTTTGCTCGCGCCGGGTCAAAGAGGAGAACCATGACCGGATTGTTCGCCGAAAATGGACCGCATTTTCTTTGAGGTTGGTCAGGATTGATTTGGAATAGATAGCGCGGATGGCCAGTGTTAGGGCAAGAGCAAAGATCGTCAGGCAAGCCCCAAGCCATTTGCCGCCGCCGGTATCGACGCAGAAGAGGAGTAGAGCGGAGAGGAGCATGCCGATCGGTTCAAAAAAAGAATCGTTGATGATCCGGACTCTCGATCGGAGTTTTGTCGGAACCGCATTTGAGAGGAGGTTAAAGCAGTTATCTTCGACGGTGAAGAGGACTCCATCGACGGCGACAAGGCCGAGGACTGCTAACATCATCGAGTCGTTCCAAACCCAAAAGGAGTAGACGCCGAGATAAAAGAGCGGGGTGATAAGAACTGCATTTTGCAGCCCTGCACGGCGCACCACGCGGCTGTAGAGAAAAATGCTAACGAGGATATTGCAAGAGGAGATCCAAGCGCGCCATTTTCCGAGAAACTCGGTGATTTGGTGTTCTTTCCCTTGGAAGTGGGCCGCCACGCTCTCCATATAGTTAAATTCAGTTGTTGTCCAAAGGAGCTGGATAAAGAGGCTGAGGAGCAGAAGAGTGATGGCAAAACGGGAGTTGAGGATTAGCCGAACTACCGACGAAAAAGAGCTGCGGCTCTCGGAAAAGACCCCTTCGACGCTGTCATCGAGTATTGCCTTGGCCTGAAAGGCAATGCCGCGAGCGACCCACATGCTAGAGGCGATGGAAAGGAGTGCCAAGATGAGCAGGCCCGAAAATCCGATTTGGTCAAGGAATAAATTGATCATCGAGCCGGAGACGATCGTCCCGCAGAAATAGGCGGCGCTATAGAGCGAATAGACCCGTTTTGCGTCTTGGAGGTCGTGGTATTGGTCGGTAAAGGTCCAGCTCACAGCGAGCATGACTGCAAAAAACATCCTTGAAGAGATTTTGAGGAAATACCAATACCAGTCGGGGGGCGAACTCATGACGAAAAACGCGGCGGTTCCGCAGAGCAGCATGCCAAAAGAGAGGGCTATGATCAGAATTCTATAGGGACTCGTGCGCCTTAAAGCATAGAGGACGATGGTCGACATGCCGATCATCCCGATGGCGATCAGGCAATATGCACGGGGTAAGTGGACTGCGCCGATCTTTTCGAGGAAAAGGCCGTCAGAAAGAGTGTCTAAGCAAGAACTGCCAAAAGCCCAAAGAATTGCCAGACGGACAAAGCGGAGCGCATGGGAGCTTTCTCCCTGATAAATGCTAAAGAGCTTTCGAAAAAAATGCTTCAATTATAGATACCCTTTAAGTTTGTACCAGTCATTTTACTTCAGCAGGGATTTTTTACTATCTGAAAAAGGGGTTTTTCTTATATATACAAGAAGATTATGCGGATGAGCGACTATCACATTGGCTTTATGGGCTTCGGTCACATGGCACAAGTCATTTTTTCGGCCCTAGATAGAGCAAAAATCATCCCTCGCTCTCAGGTTCTTTTTCTTCGCCGCGACCGAGCTAAAATGAAGGAAAACGAGCAAAAATTCGGCATTACGGCGACAGGCCTTCCGAATTTAGTCGAAAAGAGCGATCTGATTTTCCTCTGCATGCGGCCGCAGCAAGCCGAAACGGCTCTTTTGGAGCTCAAAGGCATGGGCAACCTGGAAGGGAAGAAGCTCATTACCATCATTGCCGGAAAACCCATTGCTTTCTACCAAAAGCATCTAGGCCAAGAGATTCAAATGGTCCGCGCCATGCCGAACATCGCCTCTTCTGTGATGGAGGGGATGACGATCCTCACCTATGGCCCGGGGGTCAGTTCTGAATTTAAAAGTATCACCCACCTTCTTTTTTCATCGCTTGGGCAGATTGCCGAAGTAAAAGAAGATCTTTGCGATCGAACCACTGCAATGGCGGGCAGCGGCCCGGGGTTTGTCTTTTGCCTTATCGAGGCGATGGCTCGCTTTGGAGAACAAGGGGGCCTATCCTACCAAGAGGCGCTCAAAATGGCCGCGCAAGTCTTTGCCGGGGCTTCTCAGCTCATCTTAAAAGGGCAGATGCCGACTGATCTCATTGCACAAATCGCAACGCCAAATGGCATTACCCAAACAGGCCTTGATGTGATGGCCAAACACGAAATGGAAAAACAGTTCCATTTAGTTCTCGAAGCGGCGATGCGAAAATCGCGCGAATTCCAGAAATAATTTCTTTTTACCACAAATTTCTAACCTTCCAAAAAAAAGAGTCGAAGGTGTAGATTCTATAAGAATCTCTTCAATTTTTTAGGTAGTCATGGAAAAACGAAAATTGGTCATCATCGGCTCTGGTCCTGCTGGTTATACAGCGGCGATCTATGCGGCAAGGGCAAATCTACATCCGCTTTTATTCGAAGGTTTTATGGCGGGGCCCGCAGGCGGACAATTGATGACGACCACAGAAGTGGAAAATTATCCCGGGTTTCCCGATGGAATTTTGGGTCCCGAACTCATGGAAGCATTTCGCAAACAGGCGATCCGTTTCGATACGAAAATTCTCACAGAAGATGTCGAGAGCGTCGATTTTTCAAAACGGCCATTTACCGTGCGGGGTAGCAAGACAGTCGTTCAAGCAGAATCGGTGATTATCGCTACAGGAGCGACTGCAAAACGGCTGGAGATCGATGGAGCTGGCGATGATCAATTTTGGCAAAAGGGCGTAACTGCTTGCGCTGTTTGCGATGGAGCTGCGCCAATCTTTCGCAACCAACCTCTTTTTGTCATCGGAGGAGGCGACAGCGCTGTCGAAGAGGCAATCTTTTTGACAAAATACGCAAGCCGTGTTTATATCGTCCACCGCCGAGATGAACTCAGGGCGTCAAAAATCATGGCTGCACGAGCGCTAAAACACCCTAAGATTGAGCTTCTTTGGAATTCGGCCATTGAAAAAATCGAAGGGGATCAAGTGGTTAGAAAAGTCCGGCTCAAGAATCTCGTCACTGAAAAAGTAGAAGAGAGAGCTGCAGGTGGCGTTTTCTTTGCAATAGGACATCAGCCAAATACCGGCTTTTTGGAAGGACAGCTCAAACTCAACCCAGCAGGCTATATTGTCGTAAAAAGTGGATCGACGAATACGAGCGTTCATGGCGTCTTTGCCTGTGGTGATGTACAAGATCCGACCTATCGGCAAGCGGTTTCTGCTGCAGGGACGGGATGCATGGCGGCGCTAGACGCCGAACGGTGGCTCAGCCACGAGGGAATCGATTGAGAAAATATTGTTTTTTTCTCCTTTTTGCGATCTCCGCCTCTGCGCTTGAAGTGCAGCCTTGGTTTGGCGACGTCTATGAATTTCATTTACTCAGTAGTTATTCATATAGCCGTTTTACCAAAGTGCAAGGAGGCCGGCCCCAGCTCACTTCTCCATTCAATGTCAATCTCATGTACTTTGGTCTCGATTTTTCTCCTTCTCCCGAGTGGGCCATCGATACCGATTTACAATTTGCCGATACGACGCAACAAAACTTTAACTTCCGCACAGCCGCGCTTCAAGCGAGATATCTGTGGCTTGACGATATCATCGGCGATAAATTGAGCCTCTCTACGGGAGTCAACGCCCGCTTTACGCCGACCTATGCGCTGCACGATATTAGCTGCCCTTCACGGGCAAATCTCGACTTTGAAGCGAATTTCTCCATTGGAAAAGAGTTTGAGGCTTCAGATAGCTGGCTCGTTAGACTTTGGGGATTTGGCGCAGTCGGTCAGGGAAATCGCGGCTCCCCTTGGGTTCGCGGAAGCATCGCGCTTGAAACCAATTGCGATGATCAACATAAGCTGGCTCTCTATGCCTACGGGGATAATGGCTACGGTAGACACACGCATGTCTATATCGATCACTTCGACGGGTATGCCAAAGTTCGCTGTAAATCAATCGATGTAGGGTTTCGCTATGGCTATCGCGTCGGAGTTTGGGGCACGATTCGAGCCGAATACGCAAGACGGGTTCTTGCAAAAGCTTATCCAGCCCAAGTCAATACTTTTATCCTGAGCTACCTGCTCCCATTTTCTCTTTAACACCAAATCGCAAACGCTGTAGCGTACTCTTTTTCGTGGCTAATCGAGACGAGAAGATGGGGATTTTTAAACTCTTTTTGGAGAGTGGCGGAGGTGTGGACAATGGGTTTTCCATGCTCATCGCTTAAGATTTCGATGTCATGCCATCCAAGACTTGCGCCAAAGCCAGTACCGAGCGCTTTTGCAAGAGCTTCTTTTGCGGCAAAACGGCCAGCAAAGTGGGGGACTGGATCTTGGAATTTATAGCAGTAATCTTGCTCTTTTTGCGTAAATAGGCGGTTTAAGAAATGGTGGCCGTGTCTTTCGACGCTTTGTCGCATGCGAGAAATGGCGATGATATCGTTGCCAATGCCGTGAATGGAAGAATTATTGGTCATCGTGTTCCTCATAGTGGTGGTCGTTTCCCTCTCCGTCGAGTACGTTGCAGAAGATCATACGCCCAGATGAGGTGTGTTTCACAGAAAGAACCTGCGCATCGACAGTCTCGCCGATGTAAGAACCTCCGCCATTGACCACGACCATGGTGCCATCTTCTAGATAACCGACGCCCTGGCGAGGCTCTTTCCCATAGCGCTGGATTTTGATCCGGATCTGTTCACCGGCTTGCATGAGCGGTTTTAGCGCATTTGAAAGGGCGTGGATATTGACGAAGCGAACCCCTCCGACTGCAGCCATTTGAATGCGGCTGATATCAGCGGTTAAAATATTTGCTTCGAGCAATCTGGCCAGGCGGACCATTTTTGCAAGCGGGTCTTTTACTTCTTGAAAATCTGTATCGTTATAGCGAAGGGAAAGCTCTGGAATCGCCTCGAGTTTTTTTGTCACTTCGAGCGCGCGGCTGGCTTTATTTCGGATCATCTCATCGGAAGCTTCTGCTTGCGCATAGAGTTCTTTGATCAAAAAACGGGGGACGATGAGTTGATTATCGATGAGGCCCGACGCTGCTAAATCGAGAACTCGGGTATCCGATAAGACGGAAATGTCTACGACGAGTTCTTTTTTTTTATTGGGCCCTTGCGAGAGTTTGACAAAAGGGATGCTGACGTAGAGTTCATCAGAGGAACGTAAGGTCATTAGAGTTCCAAGATAAATGCCAAAGAGATAGAGGCCGATTTTAGTAATTTCAAGGACTCTAGGTTCAAGGTTGATAGACGCGGCGCTGATATTTAAAATCCCGCCTAAAATGAGGATTAATGCCTCTCCCATGAGGTAGCCAAAAAAAAGACCGACGATTGCAATATTGAAGGCGCGTAAGTTAAAACGTTTAAAGAGAATATCAAAGCCAATCAGCGCAAGGCCGAGAAGCGAACCGAATAGGACTCCGAGTCCTAGGTCGGCGCCGGAATATCCCTTGGGTCCAGAAATCATATAAGTGGCGAGAAAAAAAACGCTCAAAATAAAGAAAAGAATTCGGACAAATGCAAGAGAAATATTCATTGTTATTAGCCTTAAAGTTTCGTAAGGCGGATTGTATAAGAATGGAAAATATTTGTCATCTCTGTCAAGATGGTTTGAAAATTGGAGTGTTTATGGGACATCGCGCATGGATTTTAGTTTCTGGTTTGATTTGGGCAGTCGTCGGTTTTCTGCTCCTTTACAAAGGACTTAGAATCTTAAATAGTCTACCCAATGCAGAAGTAGCTACCTGGTGGGTTGCAAGCGCTTTATTGATTGGATTTTTCAAGGGGCGTTTTGTTTTATCAAAAACGGCTAAGCGCCTGATAAAACGGATCTCTTCGTTGCCAGCGCCGATCCGATTTATGGATGTGTATCCAAAGGGGTATTGGCTCCTTATCGCCTCTATGATGGCGATGGGATTTATTTTACGCCTTGTCGATGCAAAGTGGCATGGATTTATCGATGTAGCGGTAGGGGCAGCTCTTATCAACGGCGCAATGTTCTACTTCCGCGCGAGTCGCGAAGTTACAGCATAGGTTATTTGTGGTAGGCCGTGCCGGCGTCGATCTCGAGGCAGCGATAGAGCTGTTCGAGAAGCAGTAGCCGGGTCATCTGATGGGTAAAGGTGAGGGGAGATAAACTCCACCGCCAAGCGCTTTTTGCAAGAAGCTCTTTTGGGATGCCTTCGGCGCCTCCGATGAGAAAATGGAGTCGCGCGGTTTGGAGAAGTTTTTTTGCAAGAGTGGGACTGTCGAGCAATTGCCCTTGGACATCGAGGGCAATTGCGTCCTGCGGCAATTTTTCCAAAAGGTCGGCATTGTTTTTTGCAAGAATCCATTCAATATCCATTTTGTGGACAAGTCGCTTTTCGTATTCTGCCAGAGCCTCCTGAAGCCAGGGCTCTTTGCACTTTCCAATCGTATAAATTTTGACTTTAAACATGGCCTCTTCTCATACTGGCTTTTATGATACTCATTAGCTCGTTTTATTGGGATCCTAAACCGGAGATCTTCACAATTCCGGGATTCAACCTACCTATTCTCTGGTATGGCCTTTTATTTGCGTTTGGATTCCTCATTGGATTTCCGATCTTTGTCGGGATCTTAGAGCGATTTTTCCTGCAGCGTCCAGAATTTGAAACAAGAGAAATCATTGGGCAGTGGACCTATCCGCAATTTTCCGAAGCGGCGAAAAAAGGGGCGGGGCCTCTTGCTTTGGCGTTGAATCTGTGGCTTGTTTCCGATGAGCCGGCAGAAATGAAGTTGTCTAAAAAAGCAGCCCGTTTTGCCTCTTACAGCCTTCATCCTCAACAGGCGCTCAAAAGATTAAAGCTCGAACTTCTCGTGCCGCAGGCGATTTTGAGTTTGAAAAAGCAGGCCCTTTTTCTCGCTGACAGGCTCACCGTCTACATGGTTATAGCTACAGTTATTGGGGCAAGGCTGGGCCACTATTTCTTTTATGAAAACCCTTCAGAATATTTGCTCCATCCATGGGAAATTTTGCAAATTTGGAAAGGGGGCTTGGCCAGTCACGGAGCGGCGATAGCAATTGTGATTGCCCTTGGGATCTTCACCTTTCGATATAAAGCGGTTGCAAGAAAGCTCACTTGGCTCCATCTGCTCGATTTTGTGTGCATTCCCACAGCGCTTGCGGGCGCCTGTATCCGGGTGGGCAATTTTTTTAACCAAGAGATCCTAGGGACAGAGACCAATCTCCCTTGGGCTGTTGTTTTCGGTCATCCAGCAGATCATAGTCTGCCTAGCCCTAGGCATCCCGTGCAGATCTATGAGGCGCTTTTCTATGCCGCAGTGTTCGTATTGCTCTGGAGACTCAGCTTTCGCTCAAAGTATCTGATGAGTCAGGGGAAATTGATTGGGATCTTTTTAATCCTAGTGTTTGGATTTCGTTTGATTGTTGAAACATGGAAAGAGGAGCAGAGTCGCCTTCTTTCTGCAGACTTGACCATGGGACAAATTCTCAGCATTCCCGCTGTGCTCATCGGGATCTTTCTTTGCTGGAAATCTTCTAAGAACATAGGAAGGACTAATGGGGATAGTTAAACATGAGACCAAAAGCTCGGCTAAAGAACCAATAACTAAAAAGATCATCTCTTTGAGAGGCTTTTTGCAAGGTGTCTGAAAATAAGAGCGTGGAACGGATAAAGGGTATACCAATAAGCTCTTCCCCAAAGTCCATTTGGTCGAAATGTGGCAGTTTGGCATAGGGTTCCTCCTGTGCCGTTTGGAATGATTTCAAATTCAAGCCAAGCTTCTCCTGGCAACTTCATCTCAGCATAGAGAAGAAGGCGTCGATTTTTTTCATCGGCCAATAAAACACGCCAAAAATCGAGCGCATCTCCCGCTTTTAGCCGAGTTGGATGAGTTCGGCCGCGTCGAAGGCCGATTCCTCCCACCAATTGATCGAAAAAACCCCTGAGTTTCCACGCCCAATTCATTGAGAGCCAACCCCTCTCTCCTCCTAACGACCAGATCCGTTTTTGGATCTCTTCTACAGGATGAGAAAAGGGAATCTTACGTTGATCGATAAAAGTACCAAATCTAGGAACGTGGGTATACATTGAAAGATCGGACTTTAGATGCGAGCCACTCAATGTGTCTTTCCAACTAGATGGCACCCAGTCTTCTTCGATGCGTGTAAAAGCAAGCCGGACTGCCTCTTCATAGGTCAGGAGTTTTCTCGGAAAAAGATCTTGAATCCGATGTTCTTGGCAAACCACATTATTTCTGAGACTTTCTACGAGGAAGCGCGCAAGAGAATAACTGGTGCTAGTCACAAAGAAGAGCCAATAAGAAGAGAGGCTCGGCGTGAGGATAGGAACTGTGAAGATTTTTCGTTTCAACCCTCGTATTTGAGCAAATTTTAAGAGAAGTTCTTTATAACTCATGACGTTAGGACCTCCAATCTCAAAAGATTGGTTAAAACAGGCAGGAATTCCTAAAACAAGCGTTAAGTAGGCCAAGACATCGCGTACAGCAATCGGTTGCGTTTTTTGATTGAGCCATTTTGGAGCAATCATGATCGGCAGCTTTTCAACAAGATCTCGGATAATCTCAAAAGAAGCGCTTCCTGAACCAATGATGATTCCAGCCATTAAGATCGTTACAGGGATTTTTCCCTCTTTAAGGATTTTCCCGACTCTTTTTCTAGAGGTTAGATGGCGCGAAAGATGTGCTTCATTGGCAAGTCCGCTTAAGTAGATGATTTGTTTTGCTTTTGTATTGTTTATTTGCTCTCTAAAATTTTTTGCAGAATTAGCTTCTAATTCAGAAAATTTTTGTGAATAACTCATGGAATGGACGAGGTAATAGGCGGCATCGATGTCAGTGGGGATGCTTGTCAAAGAGGCAGGGGCTAGAAGATCGGCTTCGATGATGTGCAGTTGAGAGCAAAATCGATCGGGGATTTCAATGCGGCTACGACTTCTTACTAGGGCGTATATTTCATGTCCCGCTTCAGCTAAAAGGGGAAGAAGGCGCGTCCCAATATATCCATTGGCTCCGGTGAGTAAGATTTTCATCGTTATCTCAGACATTATTTTTCTAGGAGGATTTTTTTCAAGTCGATTTGCATCTTTCTTGAATATGGGGACATTATCGGGATCTTTCTTTGCTGGAAGTCTTCTAGAAAATCCTTTACATGATCAAAAAATTCAGCTACAAATGTCCCCTTTAAAAAGAGGGAATTCGATGTTTAAACTCATTCTTTTTGTCGTAGCATTCTTTGGTGTCAATTTATCAGCGTATGAACTAGCGATTAGTTCGATGTTTCGCAATGAAGCTCCCTATTTGAAAGAGTGGATCGAATACCATCGCATGGCAGGCGTCGAACATTTTTGGCTATACAATGACAATAGCACGGATCATTGGCAGGAAGTTCTTCAGCCTTATATCGACAGCGGACTAGTAGAAGTGACTTATTGGCCAACGCCTGTTGGTACGTCTTGGGTTACCAATCAAGTAGACTCTTTTAGGGATGCCATCAAACGAGCTCAAGGCAATACTCAATGGGTTGCCCTAATTGACATTGATGAATTTTTAGTGCCGATGAAAGGACGATCCATTCCAGAGTGTTTAAAGAATTATTTTTCAAATGCCTCAGCGGTTTATGTCAATTGGCGCAATTTTGGTACAGGTGGCGTTTATGTTCCGCAGGGAGAGCCTTTGCTTTTTCGACTGACTGCCGCATCTTTGGTCTCTCACTCAGACAACGCTGTAGGTAAAAGTATTGTAAGGCCTGAAGCAGTGGATCTTGTGGGCGTTTGGTGCCCTCATCATTTTCCTCTAAACCCAGGAGCTATTTGTATAAATGGCAGTAAACAACAGATGTGTTATCGAGGAACAGATCTTCCGACAGATGGGAAACATCATGGCGAATTCTTACGTATTAACCATTACGTTTTAAGAGATGAAGGTTTTTATCGAAATGTTCGATTAGCAAAGGCCAATCAAGGGTATGGCGATAAAAATCGATTAATTGAGCATTATCATTCGTTTTCTAAAGTGCAGGACGATTCAATTGTCCAATTCATTCAAAAGAATTTCCCTTCGGAATCTCAAAAACTGTGGAAAAACTAATGAGAATATTTAAATGTATTTTACAGTTGATGATACTCAGTATTTTTGCTTTGCCTCTCTCTGCATTTGCCAAAAGGCATCATAGGCCAGTAGAGAGCAATCAACCTTATGTAATAGGCTCTATACTTGGACAATTGGGGAACCAATTGTTTGAAGTCGCTACTACTTGTGCTCTTGCATGGGATTACGGCGCTGAACCCTATTTTCCTGATTTTGGACCTGTCGCACGTTATCCCGAAGGAGCCTATCAGCATATATTCTTTCGATGTAAGATTTCTCCGCCTGGAAAAGAGATCAGCTCTGAGTGGGGAGCTCCACCTTTTGGTTATTCTCCGATCCCTTTTCAAAATAAAATGAAAATTTCAGGATATTTTCAAAATGAGAAATATTTTTCCCATCATCGAGATCGCTTATTGCAACTGTTTGCACCGCATCCTAAAGATTTAAGTTATTTACAGACAAAATACGGTTGGATTCTTAATCACCCAAATACCGTAAGCGTTCATCTTCGCTACTATTATGCGGAAAAACCTGATGAAGATTCTTTCGTCCAGTATGATTGGGAGTATTTTGAAAAGGCAATGGCTCTTTTCCCCGACACGTCTTTATTCGTAGTAACCAGTGACAATATCAATTTTGCTCGCCAGAATATTCCTATAAAAGGAAGGAATATTCAGTTTGTCGAAGGTGAGCCTTATTACATTGATTTTTTCTTGCAAAGCTTCTGTAAGCACAACATTATTTGTAACTCCACGTTTAGTTGGTGGAGCGCATGGCTCAATCAAAATCCCAATAAAATTGTCGTAAGACCAAAAGTTTGGTTGGGTGGCTACCCAGATATCGGCGGTCCAGAGGAATGGATTCAGATAGAGGCGCAAGGCATGCAAGCTCGACTAAAAAACCAGTAACTACTTCACGAAAGGAATTTTATGCACGTTCGTCTTTTACCTTATCTTATGATTGCTTGTGTTCAATCGCTGTGCGCTGCAGAATATGCCCAGCAAAGCATTACTGGATCTATGCCTACCTATCTTGAGGCCTGCTCTAAGGCTGTGGAAGATCCATCGTATTTTCAAACATTTCGCTCTCGTCCTGAATATGGGCCCATTTTAGAATGTGGATTTGGGGGAGAATCTGCACAGTACCTACTCAACAAAGCTTCTTCACAAACCTTGGCAAAATTGGAACTTTTTAGACGGCTTGACCAATATGGAGCTCCTGTTACAAATGATATTCCAGGCGTGGGGCGATTTTCTGGAACTACGCTTAGATACGTCGTCATTGCCGACCAAATTACAAAATTTTTTAGCTTGCCCTCTCAACCGGTCATCGCAGAAGTGGGAGCTGGGTTTGGAGGACAGTGCTATATCTTATCGCACGCAATTCCTTTCTCTAAATATTTTATCTACGATCTTCCAGAAGTCGAATGTTTAATCGGGAAAATGATGCAGACTCTTGCTGTAAAAAATGTCTCTCTCATGCCTCTTCAATCGCAACTCCCCGTGGGAAAAATCGATTTGCTGGTTAGCAATTATGCTTTTTCAGAATGCAGTAGAGAGACGCAACTCAGCTATTTCGAACGAGTTTTGAGTAAGGCCGACAGAGGGTATATTATTTTTAATAAATTAGGTTGTTTTAACTCGTTATCGGCTGAAGAATTAGTGCAATTATTAGATGAGCGCCACATGAATCCTCAAGTGCACCCAGAGCCAATTTTTACCTATCAAGACAATGTATTGATTACATGGGATAAGAATAGATCTGAATGAAATTTTTGTTTTGGACGGATGGGTTTTGGCCTCGCTTAGGTGGAGTAGAGACGCAAGGATTGCAATTTATTGAGGGAATGCAGCAGCGGGGCCATCAGTACATGGTGCTTACGCAAAGAGATCATTCCAGTTGGAAAGAAGACGAGATCTACCTTGGCATTCCAATTAAGAGATTCGATTTCAATGCGATTGTTGCGAAAAGAGATCTGAAAATCATCCGCGCCATCCAGGATTATCTCGAATCTGTGATGCGAGAATTTCAGCCGGATGTTGTCCATTTAAATGCTTCTGTTGGTGGCAGCGCCTTTGCCTTTTTATTGTTCATCAAGATGTTTCGAGTTCCGATTATCTCCACCGTCCACGCTCCCTATCTATATAATGGAGCTTTTCCGTCTGTGATTGAGAAGATCGCCTCCTTTGTGGATCAAATCTGCTGCGTATCGAATTGGGTGTTCCATGAAATGGAAAAGCTCTTGCCCGAGATGAAACATAAGATGAGATGTATCTACAATGGCCTACCGATGCCCGATACTGTTCCTCTGCCTCTTTCTTTTTCTCCGCCGATTCTTCTAGCATTTGGCCGGCTTGTTCGGGAAAAAGGGTTTGATACTGCCATTTTGGCGTTTTCACTACTCAAAAAAAGGGGCTCTAACGCGCAACTGATCCTCGCTGGAGGAGGGCCGGAGCGCCCGGCTTTAGAGCTGCTGGCTGGTGAATTGGATTTAGGCGATTCTGTTGTATTTACTGGAGTTCTTACACAAGAGGAGGTGACCTCTACGTTCAACCGAGCGACGATTGTCCTCGTCCCTTCGATCATCGAATCTTTTGGGCTTGTCATCTTAGAGGCGATGCAAATGGGACGACCGGTGATCGCCTCTCGAGTAGAAGGAGTGCCAGAGGTGATTGTCGAAGGGGAAACTGGCATTTTGGTTCCCAAGCAAGATCCAATCGCTTTATGCGAGGCGATTGAGGATCTTTTAGCGCAGCCAGAAAAAGCGATACAAATGGGCATGCAGGGACGAAAACGGGCGATCGAGACATTTACATTGGATCAGAATGTCCTGCAATATGAGGAAGTCTCTTTGAACAGTTGCGTTCGATGAAAAATTTGTTCTCTTGGCGTATCTGCTATTCTCTTGGCCTACAAGATATCCTCACGAGATATCGAGGTTCTATTCTCGGTCCCTTTTGGATTGCGCTAAGTACAGCGATTTCCGCCTTTTCGATGGGGTATCTCTATGGCATTTTATTCGGTATCGATCGCTCCACTTTTCTGCCCTATTTTACCACGGGGATCATGGGGTGGAACTTCATCTCTTCAACAGCAAACGATAGCACGAGAATTTTGAAAGAATCGAAGTCGTATTTGGAAAATATCCGAGTCTCTCCCGTCGTTTATATTTTCCGACTTGTTTTTAGAAATATAATTATTTTTGCCCATAGCCTACCTGTGTACATCGCAGTGGCTGTGATTTATCAGTTAAAGATCGATCTCCAGATCCTTCTCTTAATTCCCACTCTTTTGGTCGTCTCTTTAAATGCTGTTTTCTATGGGACTGTCATCGCGTTTATAAGCACTCGATTTCCAGATATGGGCTCGCTTGTTTCCAATGTCTTACAAATCCTGTTTTTCTTGACCCCGATCATGTGGTATCCGTCTAAACTGCCGCCTCAATACCACTGGTTGTTACACGTAAATCCCTTCTATTACTTTGTGAATCTTATACGAAATCCTTTGCTGGGGTCTTCTTTTACTTTTCAAGAGATAATGGGGGGCTCTATTTTTACTGTTTTGGGTTTTTTCCTTTTCCTTCCTGTGGTAAAAACATACAGCAAAAGGGTCATTTTTTGGTTATGAAGTGGAGGAATTTATGAGGGAAAAGCAGGAACAGGATTTGCATGATCACACGTGGCATGATAAGCAGGATAAATTTAGCGAAACCACAAGAGCAATTTTAGGATGCTGCTTTGAAGTGATCAACTATTTAGCGGTGACGAATTTATCGGTTGGCTTATTGGTAAATTTTGGAAAGAGAAAGTTGGAGTACAGAAGAACATGTCATCCTGCTTATCATGCCACGTGTGATCATGCAAATCCTGTTCCTTTTTAAATGCTAGAAGAGATGGGAGATAGGCTCATGCCCTTTATAAAGCTCGATGAGGTTTCTTTAGATTATTTTTTCTACGCAAACCGAAGAGGTCTTAAAAAAACAGCTCTCCAATCGGTCTTGAAACTTTTTGGCAAAAAAGAGGAGGCTTTTTTGTTGCGAAGAGCTCTCGACGGGATCTCTGCGACTTTTAGCTCCGGCGATCGGATTGCATTGATCGGGAAAAATGGCTCTGGAAAGAGCACGCTTCTTCGCATTTTATCCGGGATTTATCCCCCTTCTTCCGGAGCTCTTGAAGTGAGTGGAAGTGTGAGTTCTCTTCTCGATATCGGCATCGGTTTAAATGTAGATGCCACCGGATATGAAAACATTGTCCTCATGGGTGTTTTACAGGGGAAGACAAAGAGGGAAATGAGAGCTAAATTCGAAGAGATTGAGGAGTTTACCGAGCTAAAAGAGTATTTAAAAATGCCGGTGCGGACCTACTCCTCTGGCATGCGCCTTCGCTTGGCTTTTGCTATCGCTACTTCGATCGAATCGGACATCCTTGTGATCGACGAAGTAATCGGAGTTGGGGATTCTGCTTTTATGGAAAAAGCGCAAAAGCGGTTACAAAATTTAATCCATAAAAGCCAGATTCTTATTCTAACTTCCCATTCTCCAGAAATTTTGCAGCAGTTTTGTAATAAGTCGATGGTTCTTAAGGAAGGAAAGTGCATTTTTTTTGGCCCCTTGGAAGAAGGGATCGCCCTTTACGATAAAGGCGCTTGAGAATCCAATAGACTCCATAGAAGGGGATTTGCCAGGGAGATTTGAGCCTTGCTGTGATCTGTAGGTATTTAGGGATCTGCAAGATCTGATGGCTTAGAGTCAAATGACCGCGGTTGAGACAAAAACGGTGCCAGCCGGCCAGATGAATAAATCCACGCTGGGTGGCCCGGTATTCGAGATACTGGAGCCGAATGGAGGGAGCTGCTCGGAGCTTCTCTACTACTCTTTGGGGGATTGGAGCGTTAAATTGCTGGCTTAAGTATTGCAAAGCTAAAGAGACGGGAAGGCAAATAGAGCTTATTTTGGCCAGTTCGATGAGACGATCCCAGTTTAAGCTCTTTTCTTGTTTTAAGAGGGTGACTGCGTCTGCCACCCAGCGAATGAGGGGGACTGGACTTGGTTTTACGCCGTGGATGCAAGCTTGGAGCAATAAATCAGCCGGGTCTGGCGTGTATAGAGAGGTTCCTCGATAGGGTCTGGCATTTTTTAAAACGGCGCGATCGAGGGCTGGGCAATTTTCTTCGATAAAAGACCAGTGTACATCGAGCTGCATCTTTGATGGGTGGCTGAAATTAAGAGCATGCCAACGGCTTAAATGTTCTGGGTTGTGAATATCGATTCGGGTGTATTTTTGTTCCCAACCAGCTTGGGAGAGTAGGTCATAGGCAATGGGCAGTTGCTCTTTGGCGATTAAGATATCGATATCGCCCATCACGCGCACGCCAAAATCTCGGTAATATTCCAGGACCATCGCCATTCCTTTCAGAAGGACGATTTTGCCGATATTTGCTTGGGTTAAGAAGGGAAGGATTTTGTTCCAGTGTAAGTGGTTCTCTGCCCAGGTTCTCCGATAAACTCCCTTACATTTTTCGAAGAGGGGATCTTCAGGCAGATCTACATTGCGAGAAATGAGAGGCAATAGTTTGTAGGAAGCATGATCGATCTTGTCAAAATTGATCTGCTTTGCCCAATCTTCCCAAGCTTTTTTAGCGCAAGAACCTGAGAAAAGGCAAGCTTGGAGAAGTTTTGTTTGCTCTTGATTTGGCCAGCAATTACCCACTGCAGAGCCTTCTTTTTAAAGCCATTTTTACAATTTGCACGTATTCCAGACGCGAATGCTGCGAATGAATGCCCATGTTATTCTCATGAATTCTTCTTCGGAGCACTTGCTGCGGGATCAATCCTTTCTCTTCTGCGCGCATATACCATTCGATGAAAAGCCCAATGTGCTGCTGTTCATTAGCCATATAACCCGGCGAGATACCGGGAGGACAGAACCACTTTTTTTTGAATTCTGAAGGAGCGTCAGGGCAGAAAAACTGCTCCATATGGCCAAGCACAAAATCGATGTGCGGGTTGGCGTTTAGAAATTCAACTTGTAGGCGGGTCTTATCGGGCGCATGGAGATCGTCTGCATCCAAGAATTCGATATAGGAACTCTTTGCTATCGAAATGCCGAAGTTTAGGGCAGAGGGCTGGCCCCGATTGGGTTGGAAGAAATAGCGCACCTTGGGCCCATATTTTTGGACGATTTTTGCCGTATGATCGGACGAACCATCATCGACGACGATGATTTCTATCGGATCGTAGGTTTGTTCAAAGATGCTTTTAAGGCTCGCGTCGATGTGTTTTTCTCCGTTGTAAACCGCGATAATCACACTGACTGAAGGCATGAGTGGCTATCCTGGAATAAGCGTTCATATCGGTCCAAATTTTCTTGGAGAAGAAAGGTTTTTGTCCCCCATGTACGAGCTTTGATCCCCATTTCGAGGGTGCTTTTGGGGTGATCGAGGAGTTTTTTCATGGCCTCAAAGAAGGCGATGGGGTCATTTGGAGGAACTAAAAGACCTCTTTCGTTGTCTAAAACGATTTCTGGCAGGCCTCCGACATTCGATGCAATCACAGGACGTCCCATTCGCATTGACTCTAAGGCAACTAGTCCAAAGGCTTCGAAGTTAGACGGCATGACAACGAATGTCGATTGATTGATCACAGAGTAGACGCCCTCATCTTGCCGCGGGATGTTTCCGGTAAATTGCGTATAGGCTCTTACGTCCAATCGATTGACCAAATATTCCAAAAAGGGGCGTTCATCTCCTTCGCCTGCAATGAGTAGCCTCGCATTAGAACCGCTTTTTTTGAGTAGTGAAAATGCCTCAATTCCAATCTCAAATCCTTTTTCTGAGGAGAGCCTGCCGAGGAGCAAAACGGTCGGAGGAGAAAACGGCAAGGGAGTGGGTTCTAAGGTTGGCAGCGATAGGCCGTAATAGATCATCCCCATCTTGTTTTTATGCTGAGGAAGTACTTTTTCCATCGCCGATAACCCCCAATTCGACGCGCAGTAAATCCAATCGACAGAGTCGCAAATCTGTTCGACAAGAGGAGGAATTCCTTCTGGGTAGTAGGGGGCATGAACAGTGATGATCACCGGCATGCGAAACATTTTGCGAAATAATAAAAAGAAAAAAGCGCTCCCATTGCCAAGAGTATTTAGATAGAGGACGTCTGGCTTAAACTCTTCTACGAGCCATTCGAGGTATGCTTTGATCGGGCGAATTGTTTTGAGATCTCTATTTTCTATGAGCGCGCCGAAATCAAATCTCTGGATTTGAATGCCTTGGTAAATTTCCTCCTCTTTCATTCCCGCATGGTCTTTTTGCGCCAAAACTGTGCACAAATGACCTCTTTGCTGCATGCCGCAAACAAATTGAAACCCTTGCGTTTCTGTGCCGCCGATACGAGGCCAAAATCCATCTGCCCAAAACAAAATTTTCATCCGTTTTCCGCGATTAATTTTTGATAGATATTTACATACTGAGCGAGGTGGTTTTCTAAGGTGAACTTTTCCATCGCTAGGCATCGGCCTCTTTCGCCCATCTCCATCGCCATCTCCGGATGGTCGAGGAGCGTTTGCATCGCTTTATAGAGAGCGATTGGTTTTTTGGGAGGAACGAGAAGTCCAGTTTTCCCATCGGAGATGATTTCTGGCAATCCTCCAACATCAGATGCGATGACGGGCCTTTTCATTTGCATGGCTTCTAGCGCGGTCAGCCCAAAGGACTCAAAGTAAGAGGGGACAATCGCAATGCTTACGCGATTGATTACATGGGGCACCTGATCCCTCGTCAGGGGGCCAGTAAATTCGACCGAGTCGCTGAGTTCAAACTTCTCGATGATACTTTCGAGCTCTAAGCGCTCTTCCCCATCTCCGGCGATGAGAAGTCGCGCATTGGGGTGGCTATTTTTTAGAAAAGCAAATGCTTCAATGGCCGTAGAAAAGCCTTTTTCTGAGGTGAAGCGCCCGAGCAATAAAAAGGTCGGAGAAGAAAAGTTAAGAGGAGCGGGAGGGGTTGAGAACATCGGCAACCCGTTATAAATAAGCCCCAGGCTTCTATGAACGATCTGTTCTTTCATCTTTTGTAAGACCCAATTCGATACGCAACAGATTTGATCGACTTGGGAGCAGATTTTCGTGACAAGTGGGTTGATTGTATTGTGGTAATAAAAGGGGGCATGGATGGTTAGAACGATCGGAATGGTGAATTTTCTTCGAAATAACGAAAAGATAAAGGCGCTCCAGCCGATGCATGTATTTAAATGGACGACATCGATTTGAAATTCTTTGATGGCCCAGTCTAAGTAAGCCTCAATGGGATGGAGCTTTTTTAAATTCTGTTTTAAAATGATCCCATTAAAATCGAATCTTCGGATCAATATGCCAGAATACGTTTCCTCATTTTTCTCTGAAGGTTTGTCTTTTTGCGCAACGACGATGCACTGGTGCCCCTTTTCCTGTAAACTCTGGATGAATTTGAGTCCTTGCGTTTCAATGCCTCCAATTCTCGGCCAAAATCCATCGGTCCAAAACAAAATTTTCATAGTATTTTCTCAATCCATCGGGGAGCTTGTTCTAAATCAGCCCCCAAATGGAGGCGATAACAGGGTAGGGCTAGAGTTACTCTTTTCAGGTGGTTAAATACAGTAGGTCCAGTATGGGTCAATTGCCACATCGTGCTAATCGAGAGAGGGCCAATGGCTTCTTCTGGAGCGATGGGTTCTAGCCAACTATCTTTTCCCTCTTCGATTTTCAAAGTGAGAACCGCTTTTAGAGGGCATGCAAGAAGGATTTTCTCAGGTTGGAATTTATGGTGAAAGAGGAATCCTTTATCTCCTTTTGCTCGATGGGGGTTTTCAAGGTGTTGTTCTAGTTCGGGGAACCAGTGGAGCGTTTTTTCTCCAATTTTTGCAGAATTGTATATGCTATGGACCCAAAGTTCGGAGAGAAGACAATAATCTTCGCTCACATAGCTCATGCCAGCTTTCATGCAGGAAAGAGCGGTGGTTGATTTTCCCGAGCCGCTTTTGCCAGCGAGCAAAACGCCTCCTTTCGGATACCCAACGGCCGCAGCATGAGTCAATTGAACTTCACGACAGCGAAACCACCAATGGAAAATGAGCTGAAGAGGAGATCCTCCAATCCACCAGGGCAGTTGCGATCGATTCTTGATCCAATAGAGCGCTAAATTGCGTTTTTTATCGAAGAGGTGAAGCACTTTGGTGTGAATATCGAGCACTGTATAGATCTGCTCTGTATTGTAGTCATCCACCTCTCCTCGACTTTTAAGAGAGTAGGGAGACCAGGGAAATTCCACATGGGGGCTATCCCAGACGCAAATCGTCAAATCGGAGGGCTCTTGGCTTGTCACTTCCAAATGCTCCAATGCTGGAGTTAAAGCGTCCATTAACTCTTTTTCAGCAAAAATAATGGACACAGTAGAGCCGGCAATTTTATAGAATGCTTGGATCTCTTGACGCTTGGAAGCTAGGAAATTTTGATAGGCTAAATCAAAAAAAAGAACTGGGGAGCTCAATGTTTAGAAGGCTCCAACTTTTCTGGCCAACCGGCGTCAGTCACTTCATGGATTGGATCGAGAAGTAGGAGATTCTGAACGTCTGTATATCTTTGCAGTCTTGGGACGTCGTATTCCCAGCCTTCGGAGGGAAATGGGGGAGGGGCTGTAAATTGCTCGATAGAACACGCTGTCACTAGCCCCTCTTCGAGCAATTCATCGATAAACTGCTGAACATCGGAGGAGACTTTGTTTGGATCGCACTGATAGTGATTGGAGATGATTCGAACGATCTCAGTGACAGGGATCTCTTGTTCGATCAGTTGCCAAATCTGTTTTGCAACGTGAACGATCGCGTAATAGTTGCCCGTGTGAAAATCGATAGCGATCACTTCGGTATTGAGAACTTCATAGACAATTCTCGAGGCAGAGATACGACAGTTTTGCATAGCTTTTTTTTTAATTTTAGCAGATGATAGCGGAAAAAAATGAAAATGTAAACAAACTCATCTTTTAAAAACAGGATGACCTATATGAAATTCTCTTTTTTTCTTCTACTGCTAAACGCTGTTTTATGGGGAAAACCCCCTGCCACGCTCCTTCAGGAGTTTCCCAACCCTTTTTGCTGTTTTGAAAACCTTTATTTTCGATCGGAAACATCCACATTCATCACTTTGGGGAATAACCCAACTTTTCCGGCCAAAGCGATTACCTTATCGGACAAGAGAGGGTATTCCTTTCAGAATAAAAATGGCTATTTAGGAGGGATTTTCCCGGTGAAGGGGACAACCCTTTTCCTCTTTGAAATGGATCGAACGATCTGTTGTTCCTATCACTTTTTTCACATTTTAGAACACATTGTCGGAGACTGGGCTTTTTATGGAGATGAGCACTTTGAAGAGGTCAAACAGATCGTACTGGCCTCTGCAGGAGAAAAAGAGTGGGTCTTAGGAGGGGTAACCTGGCCCGTTGCGTGGGAAGGTCCCAATGAGATCAATAAGCATCTCTTGCGAGCTCTTTTCCCAAATGCAGAAGTAAAGACATGGGTCCAATTCCTCGAAGAGTGCGATGGGAAAACGCTCTGTTTTGAGCGCGCCCTTACCTCCGATCGAGGGGTTGCAGAAACCATTCCTGCAAGTGGGAACTTAGGTCGCATGTTGGGCTATTCTCGTCGCTATTTTTCTGGGCAAGCTCTTCAACACTTGGCTGACAGGGTTCATGCCTATGCGGGAACTAGAATAGAAAATAGCAGCGCGCTGCGCGTTACCTATTTGAAAAGGCCGCTTCCTCGCTCGCTGGCGCCGGCTCTTGAAGAAAAGCTTCTTGCATCGATTGAGGCGATGAGGAACGTCGCTTTAAGAGTGGAAGATCTCGCCAAGCTTTCGTTCAAAGAACAGATCAACGTCATTGGGAACACTGACGTATTGATCAGTGTCCACGGAAATGGACTTAGCCACGTGCTGTTTTTACCCCCCTCTTCGAGGGTCATAGAAATCTTCCCCCCCAGCACGCATACGGTCGACTACCGGATCTTTGCAGAGGCAAGAGGGCTTAATTACACATGCATTATGGCCGATCGAGGTATCATCTCCAAAGAGGAATCGTACCGACTGGGCATGTTTGGCACTGAAGAGACCTTTGCCGGAACGATCTCCGAACTCGATCGTTCTCTTGTGATCAGCGAGATTGAATGACCGCAATGTACAGTCCGTTCCACCATGTATCGGAGTCTCCGTTATGAGTGGTCAGAAAAGATTGTTCAAAAAGGATCCGATATCCGAGCTCATCAAAAGCTTCTTTTGTCCCTTGTTGAACATAGTCCCAATTCCAGTCGTCTACAATGGCGATAAAGCAGTCATCAAAAACTGCGTTAAAAAAGGTAAACGCCTTTTTCTGGTTCGAAAGGAGGTGGCTTCCGTCGTAGAAGTAGATGTTGATCGGGGATTGCAATTTCTCGTGGGCAAAAAACTGGGCTGGGCGATCAATGGCAAAGCAGTCGGCTTCAAAGAACTTTAACGAGCCGCTTTGGAGAAAAGGAGCGACGTTTTGGAAAAAATCTTTCCGGGGAGATTCTCCCTCCAGCAAAAATTCTGACCAATTGTCGAATGCAAAGGCATGCATTGGATTGCCTGTCAATGCAGCTACTAAAGTAGATCCTTTCCAGCAACCGATTTCTAGATAAGAGGTTCCGGGCAAGGAACAGAGATTGTTTAGCAGGTGCCGAACCTTAGGGCTGCTCATCCCAGGAACTTGTAAAGCTTCTGGGGTAAGCTTGGAGAGGCCCATCTCCGCTCGAGCAATCGATGTTTTGACGTGCTCAATCATCTTTTCGCTTGGGTTCGCACACACGACACCGGTATAAAAAAGCAAGATCCAGAGACATCGATATACCCAACGTGATTCAAAGGCTGGGATGCCAGCACAGGGGAAACAGATTTCTGAATTACGTTGGGTATACATAATATTTTCTCTTGGAGAGACTTTAAGGAAATTTTGGATTTTAGTCTAGAGTTGGGGTAGTCTTCAAGATTTGTGGTTTTAAATGTCTCTTGAAGAACAAATCCAACAATACAAAGAACTAGCTCGCAAGATTGCTGAACTAGAAGAGCAGAAAAAGGGGTTAAGCCTTCTCATTTTAGAGCAAATGACCGCACAGATGTTTGTGGTTGGGGGATATACCGTGCGCCGTTACGATCGCCTCTTTTTAAAACTCCGCTGGAAGAGGCTCGGCTTTTCAACGCGACCAAAAGGGAAGAGGTTCTCGACAAGGAAAAGCTCAAAGAGCTGTTCACCGGATCGTAAAAAACCAGAAATTTCCTTTGTATTGGATCGAGTGCCCATGTTCTTTAGCCAGTTTATCGAGCTGCTCTTTTACATAGGGATAATGGGCCATGTTCCCGCACACCAATTTGCCAGGTTTTAGCATTGCGCATATTTTCTGTAAATCGTGTTTTAGGTGATGGCGGAAGTCATTGAAATCGCGCAATAAGGAATGTCTTTGATAGGAGAGATCAAAGAAAATGACTTTAGCCGATCCTTTCTTGACGGTGTTCGTAAAAGATTCCTCAGAACCTAACACAATGAGTTTCTTTGCGCGTTTTAAAAGATCCTTATCAGGAGTGTACTTGGTTATCAGGTTCAAATTCTCAGAGTTCATCCAGGGATCGCGCAGGTAGAATGCATCCATGGTAGGCATATGCCTTAACAGTTGTAAAGGGCGCAATGTTGAGAGAAACCCCTTACAGATCAAGCTGAAGTTCTTACGCTTTGTGTGCGCCAAAATAATAGATGAGAGATCTTGAAAATCTTCGTTGTTAAATCGGGTCGCATCCAACTGAGCAAATGAGAGATCGCCCATTCTGATTCTATTTTGAATCTCTCGTAATTTCTTCAGCCAGTAATCAAAATAGGCTTTTTCAGTGCTGTAACCTTTGAGTTTTTCATATTGGTCGGCGAGAAATTGTTCATTGATCTCTGTCCAATCATTGACAAACACTGTTGGCAGTCCATCATAGACTGGATCGGTAAAACTGTGTTCGACAATGGGAATACAATCGAATATCCAGGACTCCCATGTTCTTACGCAGTCCCACTCCAATCCAATGGGCGATAAGATAAATTGAGAGGCCGCCATATCCTCATAAAAGATCTCTCTTGTAACGGGAAAGTATTGTTGACCGCTGCGCAGTCTTGTAAAGCAGTAGGGGACATGTTCAAAAAGCTTTACAATCCTGTCTCGATCGCCCCAAGGCCTTGGCAAGAAGTTCATCGAAAGTAAGTGTTTTTTTATAAATGGTTTATTCGCCGCTGCCACCTCTAATTGATCCACTGGATGTCCAAACAAAGCAAGATCCTGCCCCATGGGCATTTGAAGGAGCTTTGGGTGATAGCTGAGCAGCATATTTCTGCACATCCAGGTGGCGCATTTGGGATCATAGAGCAATTTTTTAATAGTTTTTGGATCTGGCAGCCATCGACCTACATCCCCTGAAAGCAAAATGTAGGGATGTTGGATTTTGTCGTGAACATTTTTCTCAAACCAAGGTAAGTACCAGACGTTGATATAGATAAAATCGCCTGGCTTTACCAAGTCTGGATCAAATGATTCTACTGTTTGATCGATGATATGATCTGCAATGACTCTAAAATTGTAGTGTCCGATAAATGGGAAATACCCACGGTGGCCAGGAGTCATTCCACCTAAGCCTGAATAGAGTTCCGAAGGGGGTTTTAGGGGAATTGCATGTACGGCTACGAATGAACTGATCGCAAATAAAAAAATAGCTACTTTCATTTATTAAATTCTTCCCAGATGGTTTTGAATTTCTCTGGATGGAAGGCCCGGATAAAGGACGTGATCCCATAATCTTTAAGTTTTGAAAACGAATCGCGTTGTTCCCAGAGCAGTTCTTCAGAATATTCCCCTTCTTTCAATCTCGTTTTCATGAGGCGATTATTTTTGAAAAAATTCTCTCCCCGGAAAGGATAGTGTAGGATACAGGCGCAGTAGAATTTCTGCATTTGGACGCTCTCCTTTGAAAGAATTTTTTTTAAATCCCAGCCACTATCTTTGAAGTTGGATTTTTTTTCTATCCAAAATCTTTGGTTGGTAAGTGGTGAGCTATAGAGGGAGCCGCCCTGCTATTAAGGGCGGCATTTGATGCTTGTTATGGGCAAGAACCGGTTGTTATGTTGGTCGTGCTAAGAGCTCCAATATTTCCCGTTGGAGTGTTTAGAGTAAATGTGCCGGAGCCTGTGTTATCTAACACATAGGCGCCTGTGATCGGATAGGCGGTGTTGTTGTTGAGCTGCATGCAAACGGTCGAAGTATTTGCAGCTGTTGCCGTGATTGGAGTGGTGTTCGAAGCGGCAAACTGGTTGTCGTTGACTTTCCAGGTGGCGTTCGAGGTGTTCGATGCGGCTAGAGAATAGCCTCCGCTAGTTGTTAGGGTGTTATCCGAGAGCGTTAACACCTGTGTCCCAGAGGAGGAGAGAGAAGAGGAGACTGCAACGCTCGAACTAGATGAGAATGTGTTGTTTGTCATGGTCGTTTGGATTTCGCCGCTGCCTTCTAAAGTCATGCTGACGGCATTTGCTCCAGAGCCACTTGCAGAGATCGTATTTCCCGAAAACGTCTGAGTAGAAGCTGCGGTCGAAGTGCTTATATAAGTGACAGCAGTATTCCCTGCAGAGGTCATCGTATTATCGGTGATTGTAGGATTGAATGTTCCTGCATTCTGAACAAGATATAACGGTTGGGCTGCAATATAAGTGTTTCCTGTGAGGGTAAATGTAGCGGTAGAATCGATTGGATCTGCATACAAACCATACGTGCCAACGACCTGATTATTATCCATCGTTAGATTGACAGTTCCCGCCGTTTGGTCGTAATAGACTCCATAATATCCATTGATCTGGTTGCCTGTCATGGAGATTGTGGAGTTTGTTCCTCCTGTTATCTCCAAATACACCGCGCCTTCGTCATTGATTGTTTGGATTAGGTTATTATTGAGTGTAAAAGAGCAAGTTCCTATTGACTGGTCTAGATATACGCCGTATTCGGCTTGGAAGGTATTTCCTGTACACGTAATCGATGTGCTTGTCGCCGTATCGATCTCATTAATAGAAAGTCCGTACTCTTCGGCCGACACGGTGTTGTTAGTCCAGGTGGAAGTCACAGTCCCTACTGTCTGATTGAGATCCCATCCTTGATATCCGGTGACCTTGTTGCTAGTCATGTTCAATGAATGGGTACTTGCGGAACCTGTAAGAGTACTATAGATCGCATTTTCCTCTACGGAGGCGATTTCATTGTCGGTGAAGGTAGCAGAGAGAGAGCCCCCTGATTGATCAAAGTAAATGGCATAGTAGTCGTAAAAAGCATTTATTAAGTTGTTTTGCGCAAAGATCGAACCATTGCCAGAACTCATAGCCGCCCCTATGGCATACTCGGATGAACTAATTGTATTATTCACAAACGAAGCACTCCAATTTCCAGTCTCATTTAGATAAATTGCTGGCAGATTAGCAACGATCGTGCTTCCGTTCATGAAAAGGGTATGGGTTGCAGTTGTCGCTGATGTGGTCAAGGAGAGTCCATAGCCGGCTGCAGTAATCGTGCTATTATTGATGTTTGCTGTAAGAGTACTTGTATTTGCTGAAGTAATGGTAATTCCAGAGTAGTAGGAATTAAATGTATTGTTGTTTGCTGTCAATGTACTTTGAGAGCCGCTCGATAATGTCCAAGCGATCGAAGACGTTGTGCCTGTGCCGCCGCTAAAGCTCGAGTTAGAGACGCTCACTTGTAAGTTCGTTGAGCTATTCGACAGGCTAAGGCCGTAGTTTTGGGTAAAGACGCAATTGTCGATCGTAAGCGTTCCTGCAAGTTCAGAGGTGGAAATGCCGATCTCTCCTTGCGCATTTGATCCGGCCAGTGTGCAATTGAGCACGGTCGCATTGGTCACGTTCGTGCCAGAAATGGAGTAAGAGCTACCCGTATTCTCTAAGAAAAAGCCGGAAACTTCATTATTATTGGCCAAAGTGACGACATTGCCCGAACCGTTTGAAAGGAGGGGTGCGATCACAGTTGTCCCGAGCGTGCCGGAAGACTGCGCTGGGATAGAGATGTTGCCGATGGTCGTCGGAAGGTTTTGCGCAACGACGCTGCCCCAAAGGCGTTGGTTGTTTTTGAGGGCGATTCCGGAGCTCATCCCCGTCGAAGTACCGTCGCCAGAAAAGACGTAAATTACGTCGGTGCTGACCGGTACGAGGGTATTGCAAGGGCTTTCAATGGTGCCATTGCAATGACTTGTGTTATTGACGAACCAGAAGGAATAAGGGTCGCCTGTCAGCGGGTTGATCGCCGTGGAGTGGTGGTTTTTCTTGTCGACAGGCATGATTTCAAAGCGATCGACCGATTGATAGGCGCGCGAGGCGATTGCAAAAGATTGAGAGCAACTTTGGCTGCTATTTTTCGGTTTAATCTCTTTCTTGCCGCCAAAAGAGAAGCTAAGGCCGATTTGTCCTTGGCCAGTCCATTTAAAGAGGTGGTCGTAGGAAGTATAGCCTTCTAGAGTGAGGTATTCATAGACGCGAACTGAAGCTCTGGCCTCTCCGCCCCAAGTCGTCGCCCCTTTACCGGTTAGATAATAGGGTCCTGCAGAAAAGTAGAGGGGGTATTTTTCCCACTTGTTGACATGAGCGCCAACCTCGCCATTAAATCCGGCGAGCGCAAATTCATATCTTTCGCGCAAGATAGCATTGTTTCCTTGGAAGTAAGCAAATTGCTTGTTGTAGTGAGGGCTTATTGTTTTTCCAACAGGGACATAGCCGTTTAATCGGAAATCCCAGACTTCTCCTAAAGACTCGCAGCCCATGGCTACTTGGTTGTAATGTTGTCTTCTTGTTTTGCGGTAATCGTAATAGGTGTTTAGGCCCCAGAGTCTACTTTCTGTGAGATAGCGAGTTCCTACGCCTGCGTTAAGAGCGGGGCGTCCGCTATTGAAAACGTGCACTCTAGTATCGAGAAAAAGAACCCAATTATCCCAGCCGTTATAAAGGGGGAAAAAGCCTTCGACCGTGGTATATCCTTGATGATAGCCGATACCGCCTGATTCAATGTGCCTTGCCGTTACTCTCATGGGGCGAAGAACCTCCTCACACGTACTAGGGGCTGGTTTCGAAGCAGTTCCTGGCTGAGGCAGAAGCAGTACATTTAAAAGGAAAGCACTCAGGATGGTAATTTTAGCGATCTTCATAGAAAAACACCTCGGTTTGCTCCACTGTATCTGTTTCTACGGAAAAAAGTATAGTTTTTTTTTGAACCAGGAATTAGACAATTGTCCATTGATCTACGTCTGTTACGGATGGACTTAGGTGATTTCTCACCAGGATATCCTCAAATGTTTGATGCCGCTACTTGGATAGCGGGCGCAGTATATGCAACATACCCATTGCTCGTTGACAAAGGCATTTAATTTGAGATATAATTTCCTCTCAAATTTAAAATTAAAGGTTTGAAAATGAACTATTTATCACAAGTGATGGAGTGCTTTGCCAATACACTCGAGCAATTGGGTTTATATGAGCCAGAGATCGATATAGATCAGGCGAGAAGCCGGCTCAGTAAGGAAGGGGAGATCTGGAAAAAATGTCAGGGAGATAGGGTCGAATTTTGGGATGATTTTCAGACAAACAATAAAACAAACGGCGCACTCTCGACTTTGGTTGAAAGGGCAATTGTTCGCATGAATAAAGGTGTGGCTGTAGACTTAGGCTGTGGAATCAATAGTACTGCATTTAATCTATTAGAACGAGGCTGGAAGGTTTATGCAGTAGATAGTTCAGAATCTGTGATTCATACTTTAGTGGATAAGGTTTCTCGTATGAGAAAAAAATGGATAGAAAACGGACAGCTCGTCTTGGTCCATCAATCGATTGAAGAATTCGAATATCCAGAGAACGTTCATCTTATCACAGCGACAGAGTCGCTTCCCTATTGTAACCCTGAAAAAATTGGCCAAATATTGCTGAAAGCAAAAAATGCTCTTTTGCCCCAAGGGATGCTCGCTTGTAACCTATTTCCCTATAACGACAATCCGATGGCTGATGATGTGCTTAGAGGAATGTTTGGGGGATGGATGACAACAAAAAATGTTGTCGAAGCAGTCATGAGATCTGTGAATTTTTCTTCATGGTCTCTATTTGAAGGACGAAGTCCGAGTGGCCTTGCAAAACAGTTTCACATCCTTGCGCAAGCTTAATTTAAAAAACAGGGGCAGAACGCTAAACCTGTGGCCTACTTCGCTGTCTTGTCTTCCGCGTCAATCATTGCCTTCATGATAAGGATTTTAATGAAGTATGGCGCGCCAAGTGTCAATATACACCATAGGTAATACCAAAAGCACGCTCCGCTGGGAAGCCGTTTTCTGATCATAAATCTTTCTCCTCAATTTTCTATCTAACGGAAAGAAGGATACGTATCTTTAGGGATTTAAACGAGTAGTTTCTGAGGGAGTGCTTGAAAAAAGATGGGGCAACCTGGATTTGAACCAGAGACCGACGGGTTATGAGGGAGGGAGTTTTCCATCCCATTCAGCACGATCCAACCGTTATGAGCATGAGTGTAAATGAGTTGTTGAATGGTTGTAATCGGAAAAATTGCATCTTGTTGCAGCGCAGTTTCAATCAGCTCTATGAAAAATTAATTTTTCGCCCTATACTAGCTATCTTAAATGTAAGGGGTGATATGGCACCTAAACAAAAATTGAAAGCTGAAAAAGAGCGACTGGAAACAGAAAGTGCCAAGTCCTGCGATCTGATTGAAGTTCCTGTCCCTTCAGATTACCCATTTGGTCCGCTTCTGTGCAGGAAAGAACACGGGCATATTTTCAAGGAGTTGTTTCCTTCCACCTCAAAACTAAATCATCTCGATGGAGACCCGCATGAAAAGTGAACACGATAAGACAATGCCATGCCCTTGTCAAAGTGGTAAACAATATGAGGTGTGCTGCCAACCTTTTCATCTAGGAAAGAAGCCAGATACAGCACTACAGCTTATGCGGTCGAGATTTGCAGCGTATGCGCTGTGCATGCCAGACTACATTATCCATACCACGCATCCATCCAGCCCTCAATTTTGCCATGATGCTAAAGAGTGGGCTCAAAAAATATCTGAATTCTCTTCACATACTGAATTCAAAGGATTAGAAATTCTTGGATTTCAAGAGAACGGTTCCTTTGCTACAGTCACTTTTGTAGCTCATCTTATTCAAGATAAAAAGGATGTCTCTTTTACTGAAAAAAGCTACTTTGAAAAAGTGAAAGGTAAATGGCTTTACCGTAGTGGTTAATTGTCTCAAGGGCGTGCGCCAAATTTAATGACAACAGGCTAGCTTCGACTTCTGCCTCTTGCTTATTATGGGCATCCGATTTTACGCAGAGTGGCCGACCCAATCCTGCACATTACTGATGATGTGCGTAAGCTTGTTGAAGAAATGATCGAAACAATGGATGTTTGTAACGGAATAGGATTAGCTGCACCTCAAGTCCATCGCTCCATAAAACTTTTTATCATTCGTAAACCTGTTGAAGTTGATAAGGTAGAGTTTAGAGAAGTAAAGGTTTTTATAAACCCAAAAGTCTCTTTGCCAAGTGCTGAAACATGGAAAAAATCCGAAGGCTGCTGAAGAGTGGAAGTCTCTCAGTTTCAGTAAGAAAACCATTCTTGACGATGATGGATTATAAGAAGTGTCCAAAAGAATGGGGCAACCTGGATTTGAACCAGAGACCGACGGGTTATGAGTCCGCAGCACTGCCGCCACTTCCCAGCAGCTAACTCCCCGAAATCATAGCGGAAAGCGCCCCTTTCCAGCTACCGCGATCTATCGTCACTTATCGCGCTTTTTTGTATGCCAGTGGTCTACAAATGGTCCACGGAAATTGTCGCAGCACTGCCGCGACTTTTGAACTGTTCGGAATTTCCGAATAGTTGGCGTCTTCTTAAGTTGCTAAAAATAAATGAGATGAATGGTTTCCTCTTTTGCGTTCAACTGTTCAATATTTCTGGCTGTTCAATATATATTGAACAGTGTATTATAATGAACAGATGGAGATCGCAATGAAAGGTCGTTTCCTAGTAAGTTCCAATGAAGATCCAGCAGAAGGAAATGTCTATGCAGACAAGTCTTCTCTCGTGCTTGATTGGCTGCTTAGAGAAGGGCTTTCCAAAGAAGGCTTCTCATTGAGAGAAGTTGCTCAAGAAGCGGGAGTAAGCCTCGGTCTAGTCCAGCGTGTTTTCAATATTCTAGTATTGAAAGGGCTTCTTCAAGTTAAAGGAGTAAGGACCTCCAAGAGATTTTCCTTTAACAAACCGAAAGAGCTTCTAGAAAGCTGGTTAGAGCACTACAGCATCGTTAAAAAATGTAAAATCAGGACATATCGTTCCGCTCTCTCTGGAAAGTCAGAATGGTTCAAGGCTTTAAAGAAATCTGGACTTGGGTCAGACGTGATCTTAGCTCTTCATTCGGCAGCTGAAGCACTTGGGCTTAAAAATACCAACCTGGAAGGACTAGAATTGTATATCCTTGATCCTTCGATTAGACCAAACTTAGAAAGTGCTTTGCAATTGGAACCGCAAGAAAGAGGGTATGAGGTTTTGTTGATCGAGCCTTACTACAAAATGCTGCTCAAGAAAAATAGGAAGGACGGTAAAGAAACTGACATTTGCTCGCTTCTCCTTACCTTTTTAGATCTTTATCATTTTCCTCTGCGAGGACAAGAACAAGCAGAATTTATAGCCCAACGAGCACCTGAACTGAAACGCATTTACAAAAGCCTTAAGAACAAATGAAACAGATCCAAGAAGACAAGATCATTTCAGAATTTTTAAAATCGCTAGGGCCATGGCGAGAGTTCGTTGTTATCGGAGGCGGTTTTGCCCTTTTCATTTACAAGCTTTACCTCGCTGATCCAAAGCTTGAAAATCCCCCTGTTGGAACGCGAGATATAGATTCGTTGATTCCCAGGAAGATTCCTGAAATCTCCAAAAAGAACATCGCCAAATATCTCAATGAAGCAGGCTTTACTCATGTTTTCAAAGATGTCGATATTCCTGCGACCGAGAGTTTTGTGAAAGAGATCGATGGCGTAGAAGTAGAGATCGAGTTTTTAACGGACTCGGCTACCCGAGATGATAAGAATAAAAATGTCATGATCGGAGGCATTGTTGCTCAGCCTTTGAGTTACTTGACGCTGAGCCTGCAAACGACAATGGAATTTCAGACTTACTCAAATGAAGCAGGAAAGGTTGTGTCTCCTGGAGCATGGATCTTCCATAAAGGGCTTACTTTTACCAGACGGAAGAGCGCATCAAAGATGCTCAAGGATCTCTATGGGATCTGGTACGTAGCAACGCAGTTGGGAGACTTTTCCGATCAGGTGCTTGTTGAGTTTGGCTTTCTTTCTCAGCAGCATCCCAAATGGCTGCAGACATTTCAAAAGCAATTGTCCAACTGGATGAATCAAGCTTCTCCCGCTGATTGGTCTAAGTTAGAAGCTCAAGATCCGGCGGGTAAATTGAAGAAGCTTGGTTTTGAACGATCTTTGAAGATGCTTGCTACGAGCAGTGGAAAAAAACATTAGGATTTAGAGACTTATCCCTTTGCAAAACCATTCTATTGTTTCTTTGCTTTTTATCCCTGCACCTCCCAGAGGATAGCCATAGCTTCTATATGTCGAAAGGAAGTAGAGATTAGATATGACCTCTTCGAGGTAATCAATGTAGAGTTTTACGTCTTTCCATTCTGGTTGATAAGCTGGATTTTTGAGGTCAACATGAGCTGCAACCCGATCTCTGTAATCATTGATGATTTTTCTTCTCTCAAATAGGTCATTTCTAATTTCTTCAAAATTTTCGGCACGTGGCTGTCCTTGTTCGTTTAAACCGAATTTAAAGAACACTTTTGAAAGTTGGTCATGTCGGCTAAGGCAAGCTAAATATTCGTTTTTGCGAACCGGATCAGCATTACCTTGTGCCTCTACGAGTTTCTTTAGAGGAGTCTTTTTAAATAGGCATGTGTATTTAGAGGTGATTGAATTAATCAGGGATAACGTTTTATCCGTGATGTCAGAAAGTGAGATAGCAATAAATTTACACAAGTCTTCAAATAATAAAATAAGGGAAACATTTCGGATTGGGATATTTGGTAAGTTCTGCGCGACAGTAACAAGTATTCCGAACTTATGTTTCAGTATATCAAATGGGTCGAAAATCTCGTTCTTTATTCTATTAGAAAATTCTTCTCGCAATAAATAGTGCACATCAAGGTTTTCTGTAATAAATTTAACATGTTCTTCTGTCAGTGGGTGAAGTTCAGCTCCATTGTATAGCCAATCAATCGTTCCGTTAAGAAATGGCGGCAAAGTCTTCATTCTTGTTCCCTTACAAACTTTTTCTTCCTTTACTAAAGAGAGAGATTCTATAGAGAAAATGCATTTTTTTCCACTGACGCCATTTTTCGTTCCAACAGTTTGCAATAGAATTCGATCGTTTACAACTAAACTCGTGCTATAACAATAGGAGCAAACATGGAACAGAAAGAAAGCCTTGAAAAGGTGGAAAATAATCTCAGAGGAATTATCGTGCGAACTCATAGGCATTGCCAAACTTATCGAGTACGTATTCGGATGAAGGGCGGTCAATGTTTTGACAGATCGTTTAGATCGAAGACGCTGGCCAAAAAATGGAAGAGGGATATGGAGTCTGCAATCGAGCATGATCGGTATGAATTCACGAATCCTGCAACCAAGCACACCCTTGCAGATCTGATCGATCTTTACATAGAGAGGGTACTGCCTGGGAAGCCACAAAATGCCAAGAACGTCTTCCAGCATCTGATTTGGTGGAAGGAGGAATTGGGGCATTTACTGCTAGCTCAGGTGCGGCCTAGCATAATCGCTGAGAAGCGGGATGAATTGCTTGCGGGTTTGATCAGAGGCGGAAAGCTGCGCTCTCCTACGACGGTTGTGCGCTATCTGAGCAGTCTGTCCCACGTTTTCTCAAAGGCGGTCAAGGAATGGGAGTGGATGAGAGAGAATCCGGTTTTTAAGATTGAAAAGCCCAAGCAGGCACAAGGCAGAAAGCGGGTATTAACCGAAGAGGAACAGCAGAGGCTTTTGCTAGCATGCCAGGAGAGCGGATCGAAGGACTTGTTCTTGATTGTAGCTCTTGCGCTGGGAACAGGCATGCGCAAAGGCGAAATAATGGGGCTTAGATGGAGAAATATTCAGTTTGGAGAAACCACGGGAACGATTGTGCTCGAGAGAACGAAGAATGGTCGTTCAAGGTCTATTTTGATTACTGGCTTATTGCTAGGGCTTTTGGAGGAACGATATAAACAGCAACGCGCTGATAGCCTAGTCTTTCCCTCTCCCAATTATCCCGACCAGCCTGTTGATATCCGATCTGCTTGGGAAAGAGCTTTGCAAAAAGCTGGGATAGAAGGATTTGTTTTCCATGGATTGAGGCACCAAGCGGCTTCTCAGGCAGCAACGATTGAAAATAGTCCGTTAGTAATAGGAGAGTTGCTCGGTCATCAGACGCTTCAAATGACTAGGCATTATGTTCATCTGCCAAGCGCACACATGCAAACGATGGTCGAGGCTCTTCAATCCAAAATCTTTCAAAACTATCAGGAGAGAAGCCATGCGCAACTTAGATAATGAGCCATTGGTAGCATTGTGGAGGCCGGAGCTACTTACCGATGAGGAAATACATGAATGCTTAAAGGAAACGTGCTGGACTGCTAGAAGAGCTGCTTATTACGTTTTAGGCTTTAAAATCCCCAATCTAGATAGCCTTGAGGAAGAGAAAAGGCTTTGCCCTGATTTTGAGAAGTACTACGAACTTTTCGAGAACTCTTTTGAAGAGGGACGAATTGCGGTCCATTCCTTCTGCTCAGAATATGGCAAGAGCGTTCGGACTGCTTTACCTGTCGATTGGCTGAAGCTTGTCCATAAGGGACGGCTGAAAGATGATGCCATCGATGACAAAGAGGTAAAGCGAGAGGGTTTATATGTTGCTCCTTTACTTACAGAAGCTTGGTTGCTTTTGCAAGGGAAGGCGGTCTTCGCCAAAAGGCGACCCGCTCAAGAAAGGGACGATAAGCTTTTTGCTTGGAGCGCTGCAAGAAAGCTGCGCAAAGATTTTTCACAGTTATCCAACCGTCAAATGGCTCAGATCATCTACAAGCATTGTTCGAAGGTGCGGAAGTATCCTTTCAAAACCGTTTATGGTTGGGTCATCGATTCAGCCATCCCTTTGAATGAAGAGCCTTCGCAAAACAGGCGAGATAGAAACGGTCGTCCTAAAAAAGACAGCTATCAGAAGCTCTCTTGCGATTTCTCCTCCTATTTCAATCATTTGTAACTCGCTGCTATTCAACGCATTTTACGGTTTTTCCACCGGCGCCATTTTTTCATGGCGATAGGTTGCCGTAAAATGCGGTTATTAAATTCAAACTGCAATAGCAGAGGAGAGTGAGATGAAAAACGATAGACCAAAAAATACAGATGAAGTGGCTGCAGAGACAAAACAGACACGATTCATCCCTGTGTCAAAATGGAATGAGTTTCATGAATGGCCACCAGTCGGTGGAATGCGCCACTTGATCTTTTTTCGAAACGAAAATGGATTTGCCAAGGTGTTAAAGCGTCCTAATCGAACCTGGCTCATCGATGAAAAGGCTTTTTTCAAGTGGGTGTCGGAGAAAAAGTACAGACCCCGCAAAAAGGATCCAGAAGTCCAGGAAAACGCTAAAATCGCAGTGCAGCCATGATCACTTCCGAAGGATTCGTAAAACTCTATCGAGAGGGGCTTGCACTTTTAGAACTCAGCCTTCCGGCTTTCGCGTTGTTGACGCAGATTGCTTTACGCGCAAACCGGATGGATCCCGCTTATTCAATCTATCAACTCAAGGCTAACGAAGCACTCGTTGGCGACCATAAAAAGATTGGTTTGTCCAGGCAGCAATACCGTGATGCGGTACTGAGACTTGAAGCACACGGCCTTGCGACTTTTCGAAAAACCAATCAAGGGACTATTGCAGTTCTCACTAACAAAGCCATTTTTGACATCAATGCTGAATCGGATGAAGGGCCTATAAAGGCGTGCACAGCCTTAGAAAAAGAACCAA
>CAITMJ010000017.1 GCA_903893545.1 uncultured Chlamydiae bacterium | reverse complement strand
TAATATTATATAAATTAAGGAGATAAAATGAACATTATCACACAAGAAGAACCTAGCGTTTTTTATTTAATCGACCACTTGATTACCGAAACAACTAAACTTTTTAAAAAGCATCAGACAATGATCGCAGAACTTCGCGAGACGAACAAGCTTCCTGAATTGACAAAGATTTGGAATGACCATGTTCTCGCATTGAAGCTATTTTCTGCTGTTGTTCCACAACTAAAAAACGCCATCTCTCGTGGAGACCTTGCTCAATCCACGCACGCAGAGCGACAGATTTTTGACTGCGTTGTGCCGGAATTGGAAAAGGGATTAGCTGAAGTACAAGGACTCAGTGCAGAAATCGCTTTAAAATTGTTTCATGAAGCTTCTACAAACCGAGCATCTTCACCGAACATGCGTAGCTCCCCAACATATCCATTTAGCCCCGAGCACATTGCAAGATACGCACAATCTTCATCCCCAACTCTTGATCTTCCGGAGGAAAAGCAATGAGCCTTGCCATAGAACCAAACCAACTTTTTAGTGCAATATCATTCAAAGAACCTGAAGCATTGATTACAAAAATCAAGAACATTCTCTCAAAGAGCAAACTTGCAACGACCGAACTTTTTGAAGCAAAAAAACACCCTGAGTTGACGAACGCTTGGACCTCTAATACACGTACATTATGTGCATTCATCGACACTGTCAAACAACTAAAAATAGAGATCCATTCTGGCGAGCCTGATATTGCTGAAGAAGCGGAGACTGAACTGTTTGAATTTATTGTGCCGCAATTGAAAGACCAGCTAGCTGAAGTGAGAGAACTGTGTGTGGACATTGCTTTAAAATTGTTCCATGAAACTTCTACAAACCTGGCGCCTTCACCGAACAGGCGTAGATCTCCGGTCTATCCATTTAGCCCCGAGCACATTGCAAGGTATGCCCGGTCTCCATCTCTATTACGAGACCTTACTCTCATAGGGAAAGGGCCCGAGAACCTACCCAAGTAAAATTCCCTAGAAAAAATAGATAAAGTCCTATAGGCTGCTTCCCCTTTACTAGGGAGCCTAACATGGCAAGTTCACTTGTAGATTTACCATTTAGAGAGACGACAAAGGTCGGTGATTTGCACCGCACTTTTCAAGCCAACGACAAGGCCAATTGGGGCCTCCTGGCAACCCCGGTTAAGGTTATTTCCTCTCTTTGGAATATAGCTGCAGAAGCATTCTCTTCGCAAAATCCTCCATTCAATCCCCAGCAATCCATCTATTTTGTGACCTCGCGAGCGGCTAAATTCAGTGAAGTCGCAAAGCTACTAAAGGGGCTCCCTCTAGTGCAAAAAGATCTGCTCTTGCCATCGCTTGAAAAGACCAAAGATCTCGCAATCGTTGCAGCGTATCGAGCGCTAAAAGCGTTTAAGCAGACACAAGGAGCCACCCTCTTAGAAGAAACGGCTCTCGATGTTAAGGTCGATGGATATGAAAATGCCTATCCCGGCCGGTTCTTTAAAGAAGTGGTTGAGTTAGGGATGGGGAAAAGGGCATTTGCCGAACTCTACAAGGGCTGCGCTGCGATCTTCCGAACTGTATTTGCCTACACAGAAGATGGGAAAACGGTCCATGTATTCAACAATGAAGTGTCGGGAAAAATCGTCCACCCAGGCGATGAGTGGGAGGAGGGCGATGGATCTGATCCTTTATTTCAAATGAATGGATATCAGGTACCGATGAGCCGCTTAAACGCCTACAAACATTTTCTCTATGCTCGTCAGTTCCCTTGCGCAGAGCTAAGGACAATGATCGAAAGAAAGACCTATGCGGGAGTGTATGAATTGCATGTGACTGTTGCCAATACAGACATAGCAACATGGGAGCAAAGCGGACAAAACCCCCTGCATCCGAAAGATGAGTATGTCGACACATTTCGCCAGGCGTGCAATGAGATTGGGGTAAAGTCTCTTGTGATCCAAATGGACAACCAGAAGAAACCCGATCAGCTTCAGACCGCAGTCTACGTCAGTTGTAAAGAGGGCTATCCGGAGGCACAGAAAAAGATCCATGGAATTGCGCAAGATCTTTTAAAAAGAGGATTTCCAATCGTGAGAAATCGCATTGAAGCGATGCTGCACAACCAAGAGACGCCAAAAAACGATGATGAAGCTCTAGTCGTTTCAGACGGCAATTATTTTGAGTTTCACGCGCGTCTGGCAGAAGTTCCTCCAGACAAAAAAGAGGCTTTTAAAAAGATCCTCTCAGATCAACCCTCTTCTGGGTTAGGAAGCTATGAAAAAGGACGTTTTTCAGTCGCATTTTCGACAGTGGGCGGAGGAGAACGCTACTTTGTCAATGCAAAAGCGCATAAAGTAGGAGCCTCTACAGCCTTAATCGCCTGGGAAGCTCTACTCAAAGAATTAGAGGAAAATGGATTTGCGATCTCTAAACGGGTTAAACCCGAATACTGCATTTTCGATGAAAAACCAAACCTTGACTACCTAGAGATTCAGTAAGAGTGCTTTTTCAAGCGGAGATTGTAAGCAGAACAAGCTGCAAATGCTTGAGAATGGATGGAGCTAATGGATTCATTTTACCTGGTACTCAGTGCGCAAAATTTCAGCAAATTCCTTTGCTGTTTTATAGAGCGATTCCTGCCCACCTTTTCGGTAAATAATTGCGCTTTCTTTAGAGTCATAAAACATTGCTGAAGCAAGATCGTTGTCTTGCCTTGCTTTTATAAGATTGTGATGTAATTGGAACCAAATCGGTGACTTCTCGATAGGTTCTTGGATCCTATGACCAATTGCTTGGCCGATATTCTCTTTTACTTGTTGAGAAAGGCTTGATTTTTCAAGGATCAAAAGCAGGCCAATCCAAGACGTAGAGTTCTTCCATACCTCGCCTTCATTATTTATGTTTTCATGTTCATAGGATTGCAAAACTACAGGTTGAATCGACCAAGAGTCAGCTTCTCCACCAGAAATTGTGTAATGAGCTTGCTCTCTTACTTCGAGAAGAATCTGTGTTTCTGACGCACAGGCTATTGGTAGATATTTTTTTATCCCTTTGAAGGCATCGGGAGATAGTTCGGTAACTGTAGAATCTTTTTTTAAATAGAGAAAATCTTTTGGCAGTCCTTCGATCTTTGCTTTAATTTCAAAAAATTTCTTACTCTCTTCTCTATAGTCATTTGCATACGAATACCCCACCCATGGAGCTATTGCCAAGGAGACTAGCCCAATCCCCCCCAAGGCGATGGCTAGAGAAGAACCAACAGTTAAAGCGAGATAGCAAAGTCCTACGCCCGCAGCTGCCCCTAAAATGGCCAAGGCAACCGCAGAAATCGCCTTAACTAACTGATTCTTAAGGCACAATTCGGAAATTCTGTCATTGAGTTGCGTAACTATTCCTGCAGGACCAGCCAGGATTCTTTCATCTTCGACGCAGCCCAAATAGTCATGTGAATAAAATTTAGGAATAACTGACATTGATAGATCCATTTTTTATTAATTCTTATTAAATTATATATGAATCATTGATTTTTTACTAGCTAGATTCCGCTTCGTCGACGCTATCGTCTTTCTTAAATCCCGGCTCTTGCAAGACGGGAGCGGCTCTTGGGATAAAGTGGGGCATATTCGAGCTGGTTGTCATGACATCGTGCATCATGACCTGAAGTGGGTTTTGGATAAAGACTGTCAATGGAAATGGGAACTCTTCGGTTGCATCTGGATAGTATTGAAACCAAAGAGAAATAATGGCGTTGAGGTCTAGTGGACCAAAGAGCGCATCTTCGCTTGCCACCTCCCCTAAGATAAGATCGATTTGCTCTATGGCGCTGTAGAGGTGGACAGGCCCAGAGGAGGAGATCGTCGAAGAGTCCGACTCAGAATCGGTCTCTCTTAAAGCGAGAGAAATGGTATCGGCAAGAATGCTAATGCCGTCAGCGCTTGTGTTGCTCACTTCTGAATCCTTGCTAAACATTTGCACCCCGCCGATCACCATTGTGATCATGCCGTCCTCGCTGCGCACGATCGAGGCGCCGTTTAGTATCGTATCGCCTGCGATGATCGTCGTTAATTGGCCGTTACCACTTGTCTGCAAAATGGCAGATCCTTGATGGGAATTGAGGATTAAGTTGCTAGAGGTACTGATGATGGTAAGATCGCCAGGAGCATGATCGCTATTGCCGATCATGGCAAAAGCCGACTCACTCGATCCGCCGTTTAGCGTAATGCTCCCAATCGCCGCAACGACGATGTTTGCAGAGGAACTACTGCCGATCTGCGCCTGATGCCCGTTATAGGCGTTTAATGCGACAGAACCCGCGACGTTTTGGATGGTAATATTTCCCCCGCCGCCGATAGTCGCTTTGTTATTCCGATTTGCATTGAGAGTAAGATCTCCGCCGATGTTTTGTATGAGAAGATCTCGCTTACTCTCGATGTTCCCTGCATTTAAGGTCAGATCTCCGCCGACGATAAGCTTGGTGGTGGTTCCGCCGATGGTAGAGCCCGATGTGAGGGTGAGGTCCCTCGAAACGTCGATGCTCATCTCATCTGCATAAATAGAGCCGCCCAGAAGCGTCAAGTCGCCGCCGACGCTCAAAGAAATGTTCCCACTTCCCCTCACGACCGAGTAGATCTCGAGATCTTCTGGCGCTCTGATCGTAAGAGAGCTCGGAGAGGTCCACGCAAGTTCTCCATTTCTAAAGACGATGCTGTTATGAGGCGCATCGATCGTAATCGAATGCAATGCAAGCTGGTCGCTTAAGTCGCCTGTATTAATCACCACTTCTCGATTCGCTCCCAACTGGTAATGGCCATCTACAACCGCCACTCCTAAAGTCGTTGGATCGGAAGAGAGAAGAATCCCGCCGATTCGCTTGTAGTAGATGTTGAAATTAGGCCCTACATAAGGATTTGTAAGATCTGACTCGTAAGAGTAGCCCCACGCTTCTGCGTTGGCCAGTTGCGGCAAGGCGTTAGTTGGTAGCGGCGCCGGCTCGTAGGACTGTCCATTGATGATAGAACCTGCTGGAAGGGCGTTGAAAACGCGCGCTGAAGAATAGATTTTCACCTGAAAACCACTTGCCGCATTGATAAAACCGTTGGTTGGAGAGAAGGAAAAATATCCCGTGCTCCCTTCGGCGATCAGCCAAATATTGCCGCGGCAAAGGTTGACTACTTGAGCAACTTCTGGCAAAGGATTGGTATTTAACACGATGCTGCCATTGGCAATCACTCGGATCGTTCCATTGCCATAGGTATCTAAACTGAGCGGCCCTGCGATTTTCGCAATACCGCCAGAGCCGATCCTCGTAAACGCCGTCGCCTTAAAGCCGGGATTTAAAAAGACATCTCCTCCGGCAACGACGCGAATATCACCAGCGATGGCCGTATTGGCCGACTGAGAGTTCAAATGGCCGATCTGGGCAAAGCCAAACCCTCCGTAGGCCTTAGCCGCACCATTCAAGACGATGTTGCCACCGACAGTCACTGCAATGTCTGAGGCGTTGACGCCCGATGGCGCATTTACGCGGCCATTGCCCACGAGTGTATAACCCACTCCCTCTGCCGTCATGAAAAGATGCCCACCGACGTTAAAAAAAATCGAGGTGGAAGAGAGCGATGCGCATCCGATTTGCGAAAAAGAAGAAACGCCGCTATTCATGGTACAATCATCGCCGACCGTCACTGTTAACTGGCCAAGAGCCGTAGGGCCAATAAAACTACTCTCCATCCTCAAGCTCCCGGCGCACGATACAGTCATCTCTCCGCCAATCGAGCCAATCGCGCTCCCATCCAAAACCATATCGCCCCGAACATCGATCGCACAAGGGCCCTGTTCTGAAGAGATTTCCGAGCCCCTCATCGCAAGATCGCCCACTTGCATATTGAGCGCGGAGTTACCGGAGGCAAAAATTTTCGCAGCCCCTAAAACAGTGGCCTCTCTTGCGCTGATGGTCAAAGAGCCGCTTCCCGTGTGCAGTATTCCATGGCCGATGAGCGCTTCCGAATGGGGAAAAGTTCCCCCTTGCACCGTCAATAAATCGCCCGCTATTACCGAAATATCCCCGCTGATCGATGAACAGGCGGGAACGCCCATTTGATGTCCGATCTGGGCAAAACCATACTGATCGGAAAGCTCTCCTGCGATCTCTCCTCGCAAGGTCACTCTGCCACCCGCACTGATGATAATCGGCGCATGAATCGTCTCGCAATTTGCCGTCAAAGGAGATCCGTGGCCGATGACCGCCCACTGGTTGTTGTGCGCTTCGGCCAAAAGATTGCCTCCACAGCTCACGACAATCGCGCCAGAAGATCCTGCCGTGCTCCCCACAACACTTGCGTATAAGGAGATATCTTTTCCGGCATGGATCGAGGTCGTAGAGTTCAAAGAACCCAGATTCGTATGGCGCGCAACCATTCCTCCCGCCACATCGATTGCAAGGCTCCCTCTCGACTCAATACCGCTGTCGACAAAGCTTGCTCCCTTCGCAATCGCTGCATGGAATTTAGACGCGGTAAAAAAGCTATTTCGAGCCCTCCACTCACCGCCGATATCGAATCGGACATCGCCACTGACGTTTGCCCCTTCCATAAAGACGCTGCGCGCGGCTTGCAGATGAATATCCCCTGTAATAGAGCCATTCAAGGCAATATCCTGACTTGCGATCGTAAGCGTTGTAGGAGAGGCCCACGAAATCGCATCTCGAATCAATACCGAATTCCCCCCCGTATCGATGGTTACATCTCCCGCCTCTAAATGCTTGCTTAACTGAGCCACAGAAATCCTCGCCTGAAGCGAGGTCAATAGATAAGTGCCATTTTGGTAGATAGCGCCCTCATCGGGCCCTTCTGCAATGAGCAGCCCTCCGAATCTTTTGTAATGGATCTTAAACGGCAGCTCTTGTGTTTTACACCCGAGAGTATTGAAGAGGTGAGCGGCCGTGTAAATATTGGCATCTGCCGCTACAATGCTCGAATCTTCCGACATTGAAAAAAAACCCGTTTCAGAGTCAGTGACGATCACAATCGAATCGCCGACAAGATCTGATGCATTTAAAATGACATTGCGTCCCGCCTGCAACGAGATCTCGTTGGCGCTAGCACTTGCTTCTCCCAAGAAAATCGAATCTTGAGCAAACACCGCGACTTTGCCCGCTTCAATACTCCCTTGCGTAAGATGGAGCTTTCCTCCCACATTCGCGGTCAAGGTATTTGCGCGATAAATGCCTCCTTGCACGCTTAAATCCCCTGCAACCTCTAAAGTCATTTCCTGAGAAGAAACAACCGAGTCCTTCATCCATACATCGCCGAGCACTGCAATGGCGAGAGGAGTGCTCAAAATAACAGCAGAATCCATGCGGAGATCCCCACCTACCTGCAATGTAGCTTGCCCCTCGATATTCCCATTCATGAGGAAACTGCCATTTGGCACTGCTAGTTTGAAGTTTTGGCTTTGGATTTCCGTCCCTCGTTCTAAAACAAAATTGCCATGGCCAATAAGTAGCGACATCTCTCCGGCAATGTGAGCGCCTCTAGTCAAACGCATTCCTCCATCTACCACATGCGTATGTGTAGTCAGAGCTGCATCGGCGCCACGCAGCCAATGTTCGCCTCCAACCATCACATTGCTCGCCATAATGGACGCCCGTTGAAGAAGATCTCTTCCAACAGCGATATTGGGCGCAGAGATCACCGCGCTCGATGTAAGATCTCGACCTACCGTTAAAGAGCTCGCCAAGAGATTTCCTTTAAGCTGTACGACATCGCGCCCCACATTGACGGCCAGAGCCCCTTCAAGACCGCCTCTCTTCAGCACTAAATCCCTTCCCGCGTTCAATGAGATCTTCCCTTGAACAGGCCCTTGGATCAAAATATCATTGCTCGCAGAAAGAGTAAGAATAGAGGCAGACGAATGCAATGCCCCCATCTGAATGCTCTCTGCATCGATCGTCACATCTCCACTCTCAAGCGCTTTTTCTATTGCGCTTGCCAGAAGATAAACTTCTGGCGTATTCGGAGGGAAAATTGTGGGGGAGCCTAAGACTACCCCATCGGTCTGTCTTAAATTCCCAATAGACAGTCCACCTATCCGCTTATAATAAGTGCAAATAGAAGACCCTTGAACAATGCCGCCGCCGCCGGGAGCCTCTCTTGGATCGTAATACGTTCCCCACACCTCATCGCCAAGCGGAGGCGTATTGAAGACCTTCGCAGAAGTATACACTCTTACCTGCGCGGCTAAAGAAGATTGCAAAAGAGCGTCTTTTCCACAATGAAACGATCCCACTCCATATTCGGGGAAAACGGGGCTATTGTGGTCGCAGACAAGCGTGATCGCATTGGCAAGCGTTCCGCTTTGATTGATGATTTGAGCCGTCCCTTCCATCTCGATATTTAGGCCCGCAATCACCGAAATCGTAAAACCCGGATAAATGACACCATCAAGAGTCGGCCCGTGGCCAATGATCGCATTCTGCATCTCTACATTTTGTCCGGTAGAGATCGCAATATCTCCCGACAAAATATTCGATCCGGCAAGAACTCCATGGCCGATCTGCGCACCATCCATCTGCAAACTGTTTTCCGCTCTCACATAAATTGGAGCTGTCTGCGTCGTTCCCCGGTGGCCGATCTGCGCCCCTTCTTCTAAAAAAAGATTGTTTGCAGTCACGTTAATTCTGCCGCCATTTCTCTTTTGCGACCCAATCTGGCCATTCACCGTCAAATCGCCAAGACATACCAAGTTCAAGATCGAGCCGCTCTCATTGCTTAAACAGCCGCTAAGCGTCATATCCCCATCGGCTGTCACATCGACCCGCCCTCCTTCTGCGACGAGCAAAATGCGACCGTCCTCCCTCTTCACTCCAAGAGCATCGACCAGCCCGCTATGACAAACCGCCTGGCCATACAACAGCCCATCCGCTTCTAACTCTACGACAAGCGCCCGGATCGTCCCTTGATTCTCAACAAGAGATGCGCCGTCGCTCACCTGAATGTAAACCCTTCTCGAATCTTCCGGTTTTAATAAAATCTGCCTTCCGGCGGCCATTGAAGCAGTGCCGCTCAAAGCCTCAATCGTCCCGAAATTTTGGACATGCCTAGCTAGAAGAGCACAATCGCCAACGCTCGTCCGAATCGTTCCTAAATTGACAATTGAAGCAGAAGAGTCGCCTTGAAAAAGAAGATCCCCTTTTGCGAGAAAATCCTCATTGAATAGATCAAACGTAGAGGCGATAAAACTCGCCGTATCGATCATTGCATCCTTGCCGATCACAATCCCTTGCGGATTGACTAAATAGACCTGCCCATTGGATTGCAAAAGACCCATGATTTCAGAAGAAGCCCCGCCCGTGACGCGGTTGAGCACTGCAGAAGTCGCATCGGGCAAAACAAATTTCACTATCTCGCTAGAACCAATCGAAAACTGATCCCAGTGGATGATTGCGTGATCGCTTGCCTGAACTTCTAGCACATTCGACAATGCGGCCGTAGCGTCCGCTTGTCCCGACGCCACTTCCATCCCCGACGGCTGCGCCGCAAGAGACCCACTTACGCAACCCAACAACAAGACACTGCGAAAAAACGTCACTTCATTGCCATCTATTCACCTATCCGGTTCATAAAGCAGATCCATCGTTTTGTAAAGAGCAATTAAACTCGGCCCATTGACTCTCCGACGTGGCAGAGCGTCTCAAAACCCTTTGTGGTATTTTCGACAAGATCGGCGTCGAACTGAATGCGCCCTTTTTCAAAGAGAAGAACTAAACAAGAGCCACCAAATTCGAAATACCCTTTTTCTTGTCCTTTGACAATCCTCTGATCCGGCGTAAACGTCTGTCGAATTGTGCCGACAGCCGTCGCCCCAATCTCTACATATAAAATCGTGCCAAACTCTTCCGTTTCTATTTCCGTGATCACCCGCTTATTTTCCGATAAAATCGCAATTCGCTTTTTAAGAGCGATTGGATTGACTGAATAAAGAGGGCCGTTGATGAGATGAGGGACTCCGGCAAAACCGTCGCAAGGGAAATGAAAGCGGTGATAATCGACAGGACAGAGCCTTGCAATCAACATAGAACCGCTTGAAAAGCCCCTTGCATAGGCAGAATTTTGTAAAAATGACTCTAAACAAAATTCTTGTCCTTTGACGAAAAAACGATCAAATGCGGGGTAGGCCAAATATCTCCCATCTGCAGGCATCACAGCGACCTCTTTTCTCGCATCGATGGGGCGGCAAGAAGGCTTTAGCTTCCGGATAAAAAAATCGTTAAAAGAGGCATATTCGGCCGGGGCAAACTCGGTTTTGTCAACCTTGTAGGCGGCGATAAACGGTTCGATCTTCTTACGACTAGCCGGCCTTTTCTGCAAATAGCCATAAATCCTTGAAAACCAAGGGAGATAAGCGAGAATAGGAAGCAACGTGTAGTAGAGAATTTTTGAAAGAAAGCCGTCTCCGTAAAGAAGGGCAAGCGGCTTATGGCCGTACACCTTCTCCTCGCAAACCTTCCCTGTCTTTCGATCAACGTAGCGAATCATCAAAAAAGAGATTAACCCAAGCGAATAAATATTTCAATTCTTGTGGTAAAAAGCCCTCCCCTAGTAAAATATTTGGTGAACCCGGAATAGAGAATACATAAAATGTTTGGACTCTTAAAAAAAATCTTCGGCACAGCGCAATCGCGCATCCTTAAACGATACTGGAAACTCGTCCCCCAAATCAACCGCTTAGAAGAGGCCTACCAGGCTCTTACCGAAGATCAAATCCGCTTAAAAACGATCGAATTCAAAGAAAGATTGAGCAAAGGCGAAACGCTTGACTCTCTTCTTCCAGAAGCGTTTGCCGCAGTGAAGAACGTGTGCCGAAGACTGTGCGGCACAGAAGTTCATGTCTCCGGATACACCCAAAATTGGGACATGGTTCCCTATGACGTCCAGATTCTCGGCGCAATCGCCATGTACCAAGGCACGATTTCCGAAATGCAGACGGGCGAAGGGAAAACACTCACCGCCTCGATGCCCCTCTACCTACACGCTTTGACCGGAAAACCAGTTCACCTCGTCACAGTCAACGACTATCTGGCCAAACGCGACTGCGAATGGATCGGCTCGATCTTCCGCAAGTTAGGCCTTACCGTTGCAGCTCTTACAAACGACGTCCCTCCCTTCAAGCGAAAAGAGACCTATGCCGCCGACATCGTCTACGGAACCTCTTCTGAATTTGGCTTCGATTATCTTCGAGACAACTCCATGGCGATGAAAAAGCAAGAACAGGCCCAACGGGGTCACTATTTTGCAATGATCGACGAAATCGACTCGATCCTCATCGACGAAGCGAGAACTCCCCTCATCATTTCTGGTCCGGTGCCAGAGAGCCGTCAGATGTACGACGAACTCAAAGAAAACGTCTCCTACCTCGTCCGCACCCAGCGAGACTACTGCAACGCAAAGGCGAGCGAAGCGCGCCGCGTGTTTGAGTCTTTAGGCCTTCTCGATGAAGAGGCGATTGAAAAGAAAAAACTCTCTAAAGCCGAAGAAGAAACTAAAAAAGAAGCCTTTAAAAAACTCTGGCTCGTCAGTAAAGGCACCCCTCGCAACAAGATCTTAAAGCGGATCAAAGAACACCCCGACTTACGCGCTGAGCTCGACAAATGGGAAACCTACTATTTTGGCGATGCAAACAAAGAAGAAAAATTTGCGCAGCTCGCAGACCTCTACATGGTTGTCGACGAGAGAAACAATGAATACGAACTGACCGACAAGGGAATCCACGCTTGGATCGCCTTTAAAGACGGCGAAGGCAAAGACGACTTCTTGATGTTCGACCTCGGCCATGAATACGCGGAAATCGACAATGATCTAGCCAAAAGCGATCAAGAGAAAATGGATGCGAAAATCCGCCTTCGAGAAATGGATGCAAAACGAAAAGAGCGCTCCCACAACCTCCGCCAAATGCTCCGCGCCCATCTTCTGATGGAAAAAGACGTCGATTACATCGTCCACGAAGATAAAATCGTTATCATCGATGAAAACACCGGCCGCGCGCAACCTGGACGCCGCTTTTCCGATGGCCTCCACCAAGCGATCGAAGCCAAAGAAAGCGTTGAAATTCAGGGCGAAACCCAAACGTATGCCACCATCACCTTACAAAATTACTTCCGCATGTATGAACGCCTAGCCGGCATGACCGGAACTGCCATGACAGAGGCTTCCGAATTCAAAGAGATCTACAAACTCGATGTCTTAGAAATTCCTACCCACCGCGCCTGCCATCGAACCGATTTCGACGACGAAATTTACATGACCGAACGAGAAAAATATAACGCCATTTTAAAAGAAGTCCAAGCGATCCATCAGCAAGGGCGTCCAATCCTCATCGGTACAGAATCGGTAGAAGTCTCTGAAAAACTCTCCCGCATTTTGCGAGGCAACAAACTCGAACACACCGTCTTAAACGCAAAAAACAACGTAAAAGAAGCTGAAATCATCGCCGATGCAGGAAAAGTAGGCGCTATTACATTGGCCACCAACATGGCCGGTCGAGGCACCGACATCAAACTCAAAGACACCGTGCCAGGCCTTGGCGGTCTTCACGTCATCGGCACCACGCGCCACCAATCGCGCCGTATCGATCGGCAGCTCCGCGGCCGGTCCGGTCGTTTAGGCGATCCCGGGTCTTCGAAATTCTTCATCTCCTTTGAAGATTCGCTCATGCGCCTCTTTGCCTCCCCTCGCATGACTGCCATGCTCCAGCGCTTCCGTCCGCCAGAAGGAGAACCCATCTCCGCTAAGATCCTCAATAAATCGATCGAGACGGCCCAAAAGCGCGTCGAACAGAGAAATTCCTCCATCCGTAAACACACCCTCGAGTACGACGATGTAATGAATAAACAGCGAAAAGAAGTCTACTCCTTCCGCAACGATCTTCTCCATTCAGACAGCGCCTTTGAGCTCGCAAAAGAAATGCTCACCTCTGCAGCGACCTCCATCATCGCTCCCTACCTTGCGCACAAATCCAATGACAAAGAGTGGAACCCTGAGAGCTGCCGAAACGCCCTCATGAACAACTTCCCTGTCCATTTCGAAGAAGGATTCTTTAGCAACGGCTATGAAGAACTCGAGAAAAAAGCCTTTGAGAAGATTTTGGCCGCATTTGACACAAAGCTCTCCTCACAAAGGCAGCTCATCTCCACATTTAGGCCAGACATCCAAGACGCCGAGAAACTGCAAGGCATCTTGCAAGAAGTCATTCGAAGCCTCATGGTTCGACGCATCGACTCCCTTTGGCAAGAACACCTTCTCTCTATCGATCATCTCCGCTCAGATGTCCACATGAGAACCGTTGGACAAAAAGATCCCCTCCTCGAATTCAAACACGAATCCTTTGCCCTCTTTCAATCTTTTTCAGAACGGCTTCGCCAAGAAATCGCCCGCGATCTCTTCCGCTTTGAGATGATGCCTCAACCTCCTCGACAATTCCAAGGAGACGGCCCTCGATTAGAACAAACGCTGTCTGCACTGCAGCGAAAACAAATCGAAGGCAAAGTAAGTGAAGAAGTTTAGTACAATCTTCATTTGTCTTTGCGCATCGCTCTTTGGAGAGGAAACCCCACCCCTCCCCGCTTCTCGCGAACACGTTCTTTCTATCGGAGGCTCTGCTGGGTATGAGACATTTGATAATCTCAAGAGCGCCGGCGTTCTAAAACTAAGCGGCTCTACCGTCAAGCATCTCCTCGAAGTGCAAGGATGCCTGATTGCCCAAGCTGCCAAGCTCGAATCGATAGACATCCTCGGCGAAGCCAACCTCACCGACACCTTCGTCTCTGGCCCCAGCACAGTTACAGGCTATTTACGAGCGCAAGGCTCCACCTTCAAAAGCCTACTGACCTTAAGTACTCATAAAGCAGTCTTTACCGCCTCCAAGCTCAATTCCATCACCATCCAAAGACAAGAAGCCTTCAAAGGCAAACAAATCATCGAACTCAAACAAGGGACCATCGTCGAAGGCCCCATTCGCTTTGAATCGGGAAAAGGAGAAGTTCACCTCTATCCCGGCTCTAAGCTCTATGCCCCCATCGAAGGCGGCAAGCTCATCCGCAAAAACTAGTGCTAAAGCAGACAATATGATAAAAACGAGGCTGTCTTAATTCTTGTGAGATTCACGTGCCTGAAGAAATTGATCTTCTAAAACTTGTTTGCCAAAGATTAGAGGATGCTGGCATTGCATACATGTTAAATCGAAATACAGAATTTCAACGAAGAAAGCAGGTGGATCTAGATGGAATACCGATTTGGATTGTATCTCTGGAGGATCTCATTATTTCAAAACTTTTTTGGGCAAAGGACAGTTTATCTGAATTACAACTAAGAGACGTTAAAAACCTTCTGTCCTCGATAAAAACCATTGGTAAAAAGTATATCAGCAATTGGATACACAAATTAGGACTGGATAGTATTTACGCGAAGGCAACGAATTAATGGATGATACATCCGTTGAAATAGCTGAAAAAGTGCAAGAAATGTTTTGAGCTAAAACACCGGCAGAACGATTTAAAATGGGATGGTCTATGTATCAAACCTCAAGATACCTAATCACTCGCTCTATTTTACAAAATAACCCGGGCATTTCACAAATCGGCCTCCATCAAGAACTGTTTCTGAAATTCTACGGAGACGACTTCGATCTAACTGAGCAAGCAAAAATCCTCTCTCATATTGAGAAAGTTTTCAGCGCAAAAGAACCTTAAGTGTTTGCATACTTTTCTTTAACGAGCCCAATGGGGTAGATTTTAAGTTTTTTCAGTAATCCCTGCTTCAGGTATATATCAAAACATATGCTTGGCCACATCATCAAGGTACCTGGGAAGTTCGACTGTCTAAAGGGCCCAAGCGTTTTGGCGCTGGAAAATTTACAATATTCCACATTTCACCTCATCTCTCTCATCCTCTTAATCGCCGCTATTTTACATACCCTTATCGTCCATAAAATCCATGCATTTGCGAGAATGATAGAAGCAAAAGAGGCACCCAAAAGACATCACAAGCGGAGCCCTCGTAGCATTGGCGTCCATGCCCTCTATCTCCTTGCAGAAGTAGAAATTGTCTTTGCGATTTGGTGCATTCCTCTCTTTTTTGTCATGGCCGCAAATTTTGGATGGGGAACCGCCCTCGAATACATCAACACACGCGACTATACTGAAACCATTTTCGTCGTGATCATCCTCTCCCTTTCTGCGACAAGAGCAATCATTCAAGCCTCCCACGTTCTCATCCAGTTTTTAGCAAATAGACTCGGCGGCAGCCTTTCTGCTTGGTGGTTTGTTCTTTTAACCGTAGGCCCTATTCTCGGATCATTCATCACAGAAGCCGGCGCGATGGTGATTTCTGCGCTCCTGCTCTCGAAGAAATTCTATCAATTTCGGCCGAGCTCCAAACTCGCCTACGCAACGCTTGCCCTTTTATTTACAAACATCTCCGTGGGCGGAGCTCTGACCAACTTCGCCTCTCCAGCTGTTCTTATCCTCTCTCACGCTTGGAGCTGGAGCAATTGGGACGTACTCATTAGTTTTGGACTCAAGGCGGTTCTTGGAATCCTCATTGCCAATGGCATCTATTGGTTCTATTTCCGCAAAGAATTTGCGATCTTGAATGAACGGCAGAAGATTTCTGCGGAAGTCTTTACACCTCCGCAAGAAGAAGACATCCCAGTTCCAAGATGGATGACCCTCGTCCATCTATTTGCCATTGCGAGTGTCGTTTTAAGCGCCCACTACCCGGCCATCTTCATCGCCGCGTATCTCTTCTTCGTCGGATTTCATCAAGCGACGAGGCAGCACCAAGACTCTCTTAAGCTAGCAAGGCCTCTTCTCGTCGGCCTTTTCATTGCGGGATTAGTCATTCATGGAGGACTCCAAGGATGGTGGGTCGTCAAAGCATTTTCAGACCTTAACCCGATCCAAGTACTTCTCATGGCAATTGGCCTAACCGCCTTTAATGACAACACTGCCATTGCCTACCTATCCACCCTCATCCCCAATTGGAGCGATGCGTATCAATACGCCCTCTTTACCGGCGTTATCGCAGGCGGAGGTCTTACCGTCATTGCCAACGCGCCAAATCCTGCCGGCTTTGTCGTTCTGGCCAAACATTTCAACGGCGCAGCCTCCTCTTGGAAGCTCTTCTTAAGCGCTCTTATGCCAGCGCTGATCCTCTACCTGATCTTTTCGTTCATTGGCCCGCTATTTTTCTAAAACCCAAATCGAGCTGATGTTGCGCTTCAATATGTCCCTGTTTTGCGGCCCTCTTAAACCAATCTCGCGACTTCCCATAATCTCGCTCTACCCCAAGCCCTTCCTTGTACATGCGGCCAAGATCATATTGCGCAGGGGCATATTTTTGCTTCGCAGCTTCTTGATAAAATTTTGCGGCTTTGGCGTAATCTTGCTCTACCCCAAGTCCCTGCTCGTACAAGCACCCAAGAGTGGATTGCGATTGGCAATGTCCCTGTTCAGAGGCCCATTGAAAATGTTTTGCCGCCTCAGCGTAACTCTCTTCAACGCCCTGTCCATAGAAGTACAAAAGCCCGAGCCGGAATGCTGCGGAAACACTTCCTTGGGTTTTCGCCCGTTTAAAAAATTCTGCCGCCTTCCCATAATCTCGCTCTACCCCAAACCCCTCCTCATACAAGAGGCCGAGATTGTATTGCGCCAATGGATATCCACGCTTGGCCGATAGTTGAAAGAATTGTGCTGCTTTGGCGTAATCTCTCTCTACGCCTTGACCATTTTTATAGAGAAGAGCGAGCTGACACTCTCCAGGGGGAAAATATTGCTCTGCTGTCTCTTGATACAGTTTTTCTGCTTTAAAATAACTTTGCTCCACACCGAGTCCATATTGGTACAAAAGACCGAGATTAAATTTCGCTGGAACATATTTTTTCTCTGCCATTTCTTGATAAAGCGTTGCCGCTGAGGCAACGTCTCCCTGTGCATAGTGGGCATAAGCAGTTTCGAAGATTTGTTTGAGATTTTGAAAAGGAGCCGCAACTGCCATTTGAACGCGCTGACGCCAACGCTCATCATAAAATCGCTCGATGACAGAATCGACAGATTGGTTCAAGTAGACCGGATAGATGATCATCCCATTCATAGAAGCCTCCTTCGTTAAGAGGAGGAAAGCTTAGATTCTGCTCTATTAACTAACAATCAAAACTTATTAAATCCGCGATAGCCAAAAAGAAGCAGAGGAATCGATGCCAACACATAGGCAAACCAAAAACGGGCATCCCATTTGAGAATCATCGTTCCCCGATCGGAGAAAAGAACCAAAAGAACTCCCAATAAAAAAAGATGAATGCCAAGGATCAGAGGAGCTAGCGCCATCAAAGCCGTTTGCATCGTCTTTGGCTGTTCTTCAACTTCCTCTTGCAGCATAGAAGCGGCTATCGGCTCGCTAGAATGGACGATCTTTTCCGGCTCTGCGATGCGGCTATAGGACAGAGGATAGAGAGACTGTTCGGTATTGAGCTGCTTGACACTCGCCGTCGAAGGGCTAAATGAGCTCTTTTGCAACTCTGGCTTTTCTTCCCGAAGATCGGCTGCGCAAAAAGGGCAGACGATCACATCGAGATCGACCTCTCCCTCGCAGTTATAGCAGAGCTTTTGACGTTTTTTCGGCTTCATAAGTTCATGATAGCACCGATGAAACAGGATTTCAAATAGCTTGTCGAAAAATCGCCATTTTTCTAGGATCGATCATCAAAGTTAGGATCAATTTCTATGGCTCTCGAATCTCTAGACAAATCAACGATCATAGGTTTCTTATGGGATATTGGAACGCTTGCGCTCGTTACGCCCTTGGCTGGCTGGAGTTTAATGAAATTGGCAGATGGTTTGGAAAAAGCAAAAAAAACACAACGAAAAGTGAATATATGGGCAGCCTATTGCGCAATCGCATTTGTCATTCTTTTTTTCTTAAAATTCCCACTGCGGCATTGCTAGTAGCGGAACCCCAGGAAACTTCCGTTCAAAAAATAGAATCAAAACTTTCAAGCCAATCTCCTGTTAATTCTCTCTCGTATTGAAAAAAAACCGTTTTCGCGCTAAAGTTTCTGCCACTCTTCATCGAAATGAGGATTTCATGACATCGATTATAAGCGCAGCAGTAAAATTTCCTGGTTTCCGTTTTATCCCTCAATTTTCTCCCGCTCTCGAGCAACAATTTTTAACGACCAAAATGATCCATCTACACCAATTCATTGGGCAACACGCGGCAACTGGAACGGCTTTAGACAAGCCCTACAAAAAAATGCAATGGGAGGATCTAGATGGCAATACCATCCACGCCCAACATTTTAAACGCTATGGAGAAGATGGACATCAACGGGCCTACTTCACTGGGAATCAAAATATTCCAAGCTTCATTCGATTGGGATTCATTCCATCGATCGAGAGCCTCCCAGAAGTTCAAGCCTTGAAATCAAAAGAGGGGCATTTCGATTGGAACTTCACCCTCAATACGTATACCGGAAGAAGCTTGTTGCCTTTCCCTATCGACACCCCTTCAAATGGCGATGTTACAGCCATTTTCACATTGCTCTCCGAGGCAAAGATGGAACTCCAAAAAGGGAATGTCTCCGCATCTGTGCAATTGACGCCGGGTTCTCTTGCGGTATTATCTGGCGATTCGCAATTGCGTTGGCAGCACCGCATTGTGTCTCAAGAAGAAAAGAGCAAAATCGACGATTCCGTTCATCGCATTTCGCTCGTCTTCGGCTGCAAATTTCACCCTGAACAAATAGAAAAAGAAGAAATAAGTACTAGTATGCAAGCCTACATGGCGCTACATGCGATCGGGATTCTTTAAAGAGATCCTGTTCAAGAGCCCCTGAATTCTGCTATACTTCGTTCCTTAAAGGTAAGGAGACGGTATGCCAGAAAAAAAAATCTTTGATATCGCGATCATCGGGGGCGGCCCAGGTGGATACGTCGCCGCCATCAAGGCAGCCCAGCTCGGCAAATCCGTTGCCCTTATCGAAAAAGATCACCTCGGCGGCACTTGCCTCAATGTGGGCTGCATCCCGACAAAAACCCTTCTTTCCAACGCCTCTGTCCTTCATCAAATCAAAAGAGCTGCTGAATTTGGGATCGAAGTAGGCCCAGTTGCCATCCACTATGAGAAAATGGTGACCCGTAAAAACCAAGTCATCGCCAAAATGAGAGCCGGCCTAGAAGGGCTCATGAAGAGCAATAAAGTGACCGTTTTCCGCGGGACAGCCAGCTTCGAGTCTCCTCATGACCTCAAAGTCATGGGAACCGACAACCTCTTCATTCGCGCCGATAAAATCATCATCGCCACAGGGTCGATCCCTTTCGATATCAAAGCATTTCCCTGCGACCACAATCGGATCCTCAACTCTACCTCGATCCTCGAACTGACCCACATCCCAAAAACGCTCGCTATCGTCGGCGGCGGCTATATCGGCTGTGAATTTGCCTCCCTGTTTCAAGAGCTCGGCACCAAGGTCACCATTCTCGAAGCTCTTCCGACCATCCTCGCTGCCCAAGGCCCTTCTGTCGCCCAGTTCATGACAAAAGCCCTTACTGCCCGAGGCATTGAAATCCGAACCAACGTCAAAGTAGAATCCATCGAAAAAGGGCACGACCATGTCAAAATCCGCACGACTGATGGATCTCTAGACACAGAATACGCGCTCGTTGCTGTTGGCAGAAAAGTCTACATCGAAGGCCTTGCCCTCGAAAAAGCCGCTCTCTCTCTCAATGAAAAGGGGATCCTCCCCGTCAATGAAAAGATGGAAACAGCCACCCCCCATATCTATGCGATCGGCGATGTGACAGGGCAGTTCATGCTCGCCCACGTAGCCTCCCATCAAGGGATCATCGCCGCCATGAACGCCTCTGGCTTTGAAGCTTTTGCCCACTATGAAGCCGTCCCAGCGGTTGTCTTCACCGCCCCAGAAATCGCCACCGTCGGCCTTACCTTAGAAGCGGCGACAGCCAAAGGCTATACCGCCACCCAAGGGACCTTCCCCTTCCTGGCTCTTGGCAAAGCGCAAGCGGGACTCGACACAGAAGGATTTGCGCAAATCATCTCTGATAAAAAGACCGGGCAAATCCTCGGCGCAATCGTCATTGGCCATGAAGCCTCTAACCTCATCGCCGAAATGGCCCTTGCCATTCAAAATGAACTCACGCTAGAGTCCATTTTGGAGACGATCCACGCTCACCCCACCATGGCAGAGAGCTGGCATGAAGCTGCGGCCCTCGCCTCTGAAATGCCGATCCACCTACCCCCGAGAATTCGCCGATGAAATTAAACCTCCTACCGGAAAATCCAGAAGGGCAAGAAGCTGGACGCTTTCCAAGTTGGCTCCATCGCTCCCTCCCCGCAGGCGGCCAAATCTTTAAAACCAATGAAATCGTCGATAAATACAAGCTCAATACCGTCTGCGAAGAGGCAAAATGCCCCAACCGCCTCGAATGCTACACAAAAAAAACCGCCACCTTCCTAGCCCTTGGCAAAGAATGCACGCGCAATTGCGGATTTTGCGACATCGACTTTTCCAAAGCTCCCAAAGCCCCTGAAGCGGATGAACCAGAGCGCATTGCCCTCTCAGTTAAAGAGCTCGGCTTAAAACACGCCGTCATCACCATGGTCGCTCGCGATGATCTTCCCGATAAGGGAGCCTCCCACATGGCCGCCATCGTCCGCGCCATCCGCGCCATCAACCCCGGTGCAACCGTAGAGCTCCTCACCTCCGATTTTTCAGGCGATCTCGAAGCTCTCGACATCGTCCTTCGAGAAAAACCAGAGATTTTCAATCACAATATTGAAACCGTTCGCGCTCTTTCTCCCCGCATTCGGCATAAAGCCGAATACGACCGAACCCTCTCCATCCTGCGCCACGCCAAAACATCCAACCTCCCCATCTTCGTCAAGTCAGGCATCATGCTCGGCCTTGGCGAAACCCAACTCCAAGTAGAAGAAACCATCCGAGACCTCCACACTGCCGGCTGCGACATCATCACCCTCGGCCAATACCTCCAAGCCAGCCACGTCAAGCTCCGCGTCAAATCCTTCATCCCCCCCGCCCAATTCAAATCCTACGAAGACTACGGTCATTCCATCGGCGTCCCCCACATGTACGCCGGCCCCTTCGTCCGTTCTAGTTATAATGCTAACCTTTTTGCTCCTATTAATTAGGACTTCCAACGCAATCAACGGGCACGCTGTCTGCTTACCTCTAAGCAGAAGCTTTCCACCCTTTTGGAGTATCTTCGAAGAAGATTTCCTTCGAATTTAACTGATCTTCTAAGTTAGCTATTCTTTTAAGGATTTCTGTAATTTTACTATGCTGATTTAAAATTCTTTCACTATAAATCAACCTCAGTAGAGATTCAGAAGACTTAGCAATACAAGTTTTACCATTTTCCCATCTTCGAATAGCCTGTTCGCTAACACCTACTAAAAAAGCCAATGTCTTTTGAGACATCAACATTTCATGCCTAAGAAATCGCAACTCTTCTCCTGTCAGATCTTTTTTTAAAGAAATAAGATGCATACCAATAGCGCGATGCAAACCATCGATGTCATGAATTGAAATCGCTTCACCTCGCTCAGTTTTAATGGTCTTATAACCATTGGCTAGGTAGATATTATTCAACCCACATTCCTTGTAATGATAAACATTGCGATCCATATCCATCTCACCTAAATTACAGTCACTACTTCTAAATAATCTTTTTTAATTACCACCACTACCTGAACTGTTCGCCCTGCAGTATAACGGGCTAATTTAATTCTCCAGTCCCCATATCGATCTAAAGTGGGTCCATCTATGCCCTCTCCAAATCTCAGCACATCAAAAACTTGCCGAATCGTCACCTTTCTCTCCCTCATACGTTGCTGGTTATGAGGAGCGTCGAAGAAGACTTTACTTGAATCTTTCGACAATTCTTTTACTATTTTAGTAAATTCCTCGAGTGGCCGAGGAGGTTCTTGCAGCTTTGGGAAATTATGCACTTCACCCATTAATGCTCCCTTTATTTTACATGACAAGCAACTACCTGTCAATTTGATAGGCAAAATAGTCTATCAAATCTTAATTTTACCTGTCAATCTAACGATCAATCCGATCATCATTCTGATAGGACACATAAAATGCAACCTCCTTACAACAAGCATTAAATGCACAAGAATCATGAGTTCTGACCAACGACGCGAATGGCCCCGCGGAGGGACGACGTGGGAGAGCGCTTGGAGGGGCTGTGTTGCACACGCCACTCCGACGAGCACACGATTTTGCAAAGCCGTAGTTAGGCGCAAAGGCCCCCCGCACGTCTATAGTAATCCTACCCTTGCGAAATATTACCTTCCGCTCTAGTGTGCCGTTAGGGGGCAAAGAACCCTATATGGAGCTTTATGCCCAAGGGGCCTATACAAGTTGCGACGATTATTCTGGCAGGTGGACAGGGGACAAGACTGCATCCGCTGACGGTGCATCACTCGAAACCAGCGGTGTCTTATGGGGGGCGCTATCGACTGATCGATATTCCTATCTCCAATTCGATCAATTCCGACTTTCGGCAAATCTTCGTCATCGCACAGTACCTGTCGAGCGAACTGCAGCACCACATCGGCCAAACGTATCAGTTCGATCACTTCAACCCCGGATCTGTAGACGTACTTACCCCGCAGGAAAACGATAAAGGGGAAAAACAGTGGTTCCAAGGAACTGCCGACGCCGTGCGCAAAAACTTACCGACCATCCTCAAATCAGCCGCCGATTATTTTCTCATCCTTTCTGGCGACCAACTCTACAACATCAACTTCCAAAGCATGCTCGCCTTTGCCCAAGAAAAAAATGCAGATCTAACCATCGCCTCAATCCCTGTGCTTAAGAAAGACGCCAAGCGAATGGGCCTCTTAAAAATCGATGGCCAAGGGAAAATCCTCGACTTTGTGGAAAAACCGCAAGAAGAAGAGCTCCTCAAGAAGTTCGAACTCACGCCTACATTTTTTTCCGACTGGAACGTTAAACCTTATAAAGAATCGTGCTACCTCGGCTCCATGGGCATCTACGTCTTTCGCCGAGAAACCCTCATCTCTTTGCTCCACAGCGACCCGCGCGATGACTTTGGCTTTCACCTCATCACCACCGCCGTCAAACAAAAAAATACCTATTCTTTCTTGTACCACGGCTATTGGGAAGACATTGGAACCGTCGCCTCCTATTACGAAGCCAACCTCATGCTCACGCAAGATAAAAATGGGCTCGATACCTACGACGAGACAAACCCCATCTATACAAGGCCGACCTACCTGCCAGGCCCGAAGATCGAGCACACAAAAATCCATCAATCGATCATCTGCGAAGGGAGCATCATCGAAGCTGCTGAAATTAGCCATAGCGTCATTGGCCTTCGCTCCCACATTCGAGAAGGAACGATCATCCGCGATACCGTCATGATGGGCAACCACCAATACATGCCCCCTCTCCACAACGGAAAACCCCTAAAAGCCGACTTCTGCATCGGCAAAAACTGCCTCATTGAAAAAGCAATCATCGACGAACACGTCCAAATCGGCAATAACGTCAAACTCATCAATGAGAAAAAACTCGATCACCACGACGGCAACGGAATCTTTATCCGCGACGGCATCATCGTCGTCATCGCCGGCACCATTATCCCAGACGACTTCGTCTTGTAATAGAAATTTTTTTTTATTCATTCTTAATGTCACTTGTTGTATAACATTCGCCCATGTCTATTCAACCAGCAGTCATTGACTCAGCGCCCTACATCTTATGCAATGAGCAGCGCCAAGACGAGACGATCGAAATATTAAGAAGTTTCTCGATCGAAGGGGGCCTACACTTTGGCTTTTCTGGATGGCTCAATTACGACATCATGGCGGCGACAAAATCAAGCCGAGGGATCATTTGCGACTCCAGCCCCCGAATGATGGAATTTTACCAGATTTTTAAAGAAAGAGTTGTCCTCGAAGACGGCCGCACCGCTTTTCTACAAAAGCTACAAGCTGTGTTTCAGAAAAATTGGAACTACTTTGATAATGGAACGCTCTCCCAGCTAGAAAGAGAACTCACCCGTCCTGGCAGTTGGCTCTCAACCAATGAAGGCTTTCATTTCATTCGAGAAATGCACAGGAAAAACCGCATCCTCTATAAACAGTTAGATGCCACAGGGTGTTTTGATTTATTGCAGAATTTACAGATTAGAACTCTCTATACGTCCAACATTCACGATTGGGTCGAAGAAAGCTCCGTCAACAAAGAGGCGTTTGAATATAACATGCACTCCTTAATCGACGATGACACTCTTTACATCGACGCCTTTTATCCGCATACCAATAGATATGGACTGCCTGTGCAAGATGGCACTGGCCCTCCTCTTCGCATCACAGAAGGTCGCCTTCCCACATTTCAGCGGACGAGATTGCCTGAAGTCAGCCAGAAGGCGCACATGCCCCTCTCGGCAAAAAGACTCAACTTTAACTAGCCCTTTTCGCGTTATTGACTCCACAGAACCGCGCGCCAGCGTTCCTGTATTTTACCTGTGCTGTGTTTCCGCTGCTCTTCAGCTTGGGCCAGAAACTGCTCTCGCCCCACAATCTTAAGAATTCCCGGTGTTTCATAAAGTTCCAGAAGAACCCTATTTACCAATGCAGCCTTTTGAGGACTCGTCTGATTGCGAAGCATCTTATTGAAAAACATCAGTGCGTTGATTTTCTCTTTCCCTTTGAGCTCAGAGGAAAATGCCTTGATCGTTTCTAACAGCGCATCGCGCCCATCTTCTGTTGTAAGAAGTTGCCCGATTAAAAGCTGAGTAAGAGGTTCTGCTGTTTTTTGTGCGATCATACGCATCAAAAGTTCTTGGTGAGGTGTAGAATACAAAAGACATTGTAAAATCTGCTCTCGATTCTCTAGCGTCACATCTTCTAAAAGAAATCCAAGATTGCCAACTTGAGCAGCGAGTTTAGTATAAAGTTCCTCATTCCCTGAGATCGAACAAAAAAGCTCCCGCAAAAATGCCTTATTTTGCCGCAAAGTAAAGGGAATAACCCCAAACTGCTGGGCAGGCTTTAAGAAAAACTCTTCCCCGATGGAAGATTCCATTTTTATGATCTTCTTGCCAGGGGATAGCATCCCTTGGATAGAAAGAAGACGAGCGGCTGCGTAGTTCTTGACCTCTTTTTCCTTATATCTATTTGGATTTTCTTCTAGCGCCATCAATATCTTCTCAACTTGCTCCATCCCTTCAACCGCTTCTTCGACACTCTTCGCAGGGCTCACCGGCTCTTTAAGAGCCTTTTGGATGCATAGGTCATCGCTGATGATTTTTGCCCATTGATTTTCAACCCATGTCAATTGGGTCAAAAGTGTACAAAATTTGCTCTCCATAAACACAGAGACAAACTGTTTTAAAACTTTCAAGGGTTGTTCTAGAAACTCTAAGTCTACTGCGCAAGAAAGCGCTTTTCGCATATTTTCCGCTTGGACTGCTACTTTTGTAAAGATGATCTCCCCTTTATTCTTTGGTTCCACTTCATAGAACAATTGATCAAAAGCGTCATCAAGCCAGCGAAGAAGAGAAGCAAAAGAATCGACATTGGTAATTCTCTCTTTTAAATGAATTTTTCCATCTTGGTGAATCCAAAAATCATCGACTGTGAGAGTATGAACCCCTAAGTCAGCAACTCTTTTTTCAAGAGTCAATACTGCAAGAGTAGGCACACAATAACTATCTTTACTAATGACTTCCTTAATCATAATTCCCCTTAAAAGCTCTCAATTATCAAACCATTCTGAAAAGAGTCCGACTGCACTTCGATAAAGATCGCCGATGGGAGCCACAAGCTCTCTGAGCTGCGTGCCTATTGCGTTTTCTTCCTCAACCAACTCAATAGGTGAGATAGATCCTTTAACGGGCTGACGTACAATTTGCCCAAGATATTCAGCAGGAGCCTCTGGAGAGCTCGCACGCCGCGTGCGCTCTTTTGCACATTCCTTGCCGCATTTTTCTAATACTGAAAGACATTGATTCGCCCTTTTGCCATGTTCTTGAGGACTGTTCAAAAGAAAATCGAGATCGCCGAGTTTATCTACGAGTTCGATACAAAATTCTTTTTTCTCCTCTATAGAAAGCGCTCCCTCTTCCGTTACAGATAAAAGCAGTCGTTGTAAAAAGGCCCGGTCCATCTCATCAATAGGCTCGTTAGACTGCAATCGATAAGGCATCAGCAGTTCTTTCTCAGCAGATTTCAAGAAAAATGGCGACTCGATTTTAGACTCCATTGCAACGATTTTTTGCAAAAGTAGAGCGCCGGTTCGAGACTTAATATCATAGAGCCCAAACCCGCTTTGAATAGCGAGAAGATGAGCGGCTGCAAGCTCTTTCAGACTCTCCTCTTTCTTTCCGTATCTTTTTGGATTTGCCAGCCCTACTTTCAATGCTTCATCGATCCGCTGTATAACATCGTCCACAGTCACTAACATTGTTCCAGGTCGGGCTCCTGCTACTTTCGTAAGAACGTCCATCTCATGCACTGCTAGAAATTGATTGATGATCAAATCATTATCCAATTGCATTTTTGCCTCTTGCAATCGCTTAGAAAGAGACTCAAAACACCCGGAAAAATGAAGGTCGAGTTCATCACAAGCCGTCTCTCCCGGCAAACCGACAAATAGATCGGTAAAATGCTTTAAAACTTGTAAATCTTTCTGCAGAACTTCTATGACGCTCAAGTTTAATTTGTCAGATCCAAGAGCTTCTTCAATCCATGTCACTTGCGTCGTCGCCTGTTGGAGGATCAGATTGCCTTTTTTCTTTGGATCAGCTTCCCCTTCGGAAATCAATTGCTCAAAGAGATCGCTTAGCCAAGTGATAAACGATGCAAAAGAAGTGACATTTGAGAACCTTTCTTTAAGGTGGATTTGTCCTGTTTTGTCGATCCAAAAATCATCGACGATCAAATGGTCATACTGTAGGTCTATAACCCTTTTTTCAAGAGTCAGCGTAGCTCCAGCTAATTTCTTATCCCCTAAATTTGTCTCTTTTAACAAATACTCGGAAACGAGCCTCGGAACCGTTATAGGAATCTCGAGACAATCAGCGACTTTCTGTAAGCCTACAAGCGCATACTCTCCAGAGACGAGAGCCTCTGCGCACCGGTAAACCTTCCCTAAGAGCGCTTCTTGGTCTGTCTCGACCTCACTCGCAACGAAACCTCTAGAGTTATTTATCCCTGTAACCATAATGATCTCCGTTTTTCCTTTGTAATTTTAATATTTAATTAACATTATTACTTAATTTTTATTAATAATCAATAAATATATCAGTT
>CAITMJ010000016.1 GCA_903893545.1 uncultured Chlamydiae bacterium | reverse complement strand
CTGCGCGATCGCCGCAATGCTCTAAGTTCACCGGCACCTGCGCAAAGAACGTCTCCTTGAAGGCAGGCTCTTGGAGCGATTGGAGGATGCCGCACACGGTTTCTGCAAGCGGTTTTTGGGCTGTGGAGAAGTCTTTTGTCTTCTCTAACCGAGTCAGCCACTCGGTAATCACCTGTTTTTCTTCCAGAGTGAGCTTATCGATGAACGCAAGGTTAAAAGACTGGCCTGAAAAAGTTTCCCATGCTTTTAAACGCACGGGCAAGATCTGTAGAGCATTGGCATTTCTATGCGCTTGGGCCAGAGCTAGTATGGCATCGCGGTTTGCTTCAGGGATAAGAGTTTCATAAATGTCAATAGAGGTTAACCCTGGACAATTTCCTAGAGCCAATGGAAGCTCAGAAAGGAAGGGGTTATGGTCCAGTCTAAATAGTTTCAAATTTGTGAGATTCCCGATCTCTGGAGGAAGGCTCCGAAGCTGGTTATGGTCCAATGTAAGCGTTCTCAAATTTGTGAAGTTCCTGATCCCGGAGGGAAGGCTTCGAAGCTGGTTGAACTCCAGGGAAAGAAGAAGCAAGTTCCTTAGGTTCTCAATCTCGACGGGAAGGCTCTCAAATTCGTTGAATGCCAGAGAAAGATGGATCAAGCTTGTGAGGTTCCCGATCTCGGAGGGAAGACTCTGAAGTTGGTTAGACTCCAGGGAAAGCCCTTTCAGGTTCGTGAGCTTCCCGATCTCGGAGGGAAGGCTCTTAAGTTGGTTGTAGCTCACGCGAAGCGTCTCCAAGCCCGTGAGGTTCCCGATCTCGGAGGGAAGGCTCTGAAGTTTGGTGTAACGCAGCCAAAGGTCTTTTAAGTTCGTGAGGTTCCCGATCTCGACTGGCAGGCTCTGAAATTGGTTGCGACTCAGGTTAAGATTAACCAAGCTCGTGAGGCTCCCAATCTCAGGAGGAATGCTCTTTAAGTCAAGTCCTGTTAGGTCAAGCTTTGTTAAATTCTCATAAAAGGCAGTTCGAATCTTCGAGACCGCTTCCGACGCCCTGTGCTCTTCTTGCTTTGCCCATCTTACCAGCCCCTTTTCAAAGGCTCCGCTATCGACAATCTCTATCTTTCCCTCGAGATCGAAACGGACAGTAAATTCTGAATAACCCTTCTTTTGCAAGCCAGCGGTTAGATTTTTGACTTTCTCTGGCCTTTCCGATGCGTCGATAATATCCTGAGCGAGCAAGGTGATCTTCGATCCCGATACACGGCTATCTGAGAACTCCTGTTTAAGAGAATCGATATTTGTATCGTGTCCATGGATCTTCATGCAAACTCCTAAGTTCTTATCCGCCTTCTAAGCTTTTCTTAGAATCTTGTCAAAATTAGTAATTGACTTGGGAGAGGAAAAGGCCGTGAGGTGGGAGGGCCATGGCGGCTTTGCGCCGATCTTTGGCGGCAAAGATCTCTTCGAGCTGAGATGGCGTGATGTTGCCGCGAGCCACTTCGAGCAAGGTTCCTACAAGATTGCGCACCATCTTGTAGAGAAACCCGTCGGCTTCTAGCTCTAGGCGCGCGCCATTTTTTTCTTCGACCACATCGAAGCGCATGAGAGTGCGCACCGGATCATGAGATGCGCTGCCGCGGTGAGCTTCATTGGCAAAGGAGGTAAAATCGCGCGTTCCTAGAAAGAGTTTGGCCGCTTGAGATAGGGCTTCGAGCTCGATCCGATCGCGCACCTGAAAACGGTAAAGAGCGGAGAAGGGATCTAAAATCGGAGAGAGGTGGAGATGGTAGTGGTAGATTTTGGAGCTTGCGCCATAGCGAGCATGAAAATCGGACGCGACTTGCTCTATTTTAAGAATCCGGATCTCTTTGGGGAGAAGCGCATTGAGAGAGAGGAGGAGTTTAGTCGGCTCGAAAGAAACGTCCGAATCGAAGTGGGCTACCTGGCCGCGCGCATGGACGCCCGCATCGGTGCGTCCCGACCCTGTCAAATTTAAAGTATGACGGAGCGCCGTTTGAAGAGCCGCTTGGATGAAGGGCTGAATCGCGGAACTATTCTCTTGGGTCTGCCACCCAGAAAAGTTCGTTCCATCATAGGCAATTATTAATTTATAGCGCATGGCGAATAGTATAGATAAAACCGCCATAAATAGAAAGGCCCCTTATTAAGAATAAAAGGGGCCTTAACTCTCTTAAAAAATTAAGAAAGGTGTTTGTTGACGAGTTTTGTCATTTCAAACATGTTCACAGCTTTTTTGCTGGAGAACACTCTTTGAAGTTTGTCGTCTGGGTTGATGTTGCGTCGATTTTTTGCATCTTGCAAGTTATTTTTCTTGATGTACGCCCAGAGTTTTTTGGTTACTTCTGTGCGAGGCATAGGGCCTTTGCCGACGACTGCAGCGAGATCTTCGCTGACTTTCATAGGTTGCATGAACTTAGAATTTTTTGCTTTAGTTGCCATTGTTTTCTCCTTTATAGCAAGAGGCTCTTCATCATTTGGCCACCTTAAGAGCTGCCAAACTTTTTGTTCCTTCAAGGAAATCTTTTATCTGTCCAAGGGTATAACTGTCAAAAAAAATCTGATATTTTGACAATTTTTTCTCTCGTGAGCCCCATCATAGTGAATCGTCAGATTAAAAAAAATCCCTCTTGAGGAAATGATTTTTTCCTGGCAAATTGAGGCTATCATGGCAGAGAAAGATCTCGAACATCTTCGGAGGCAATTTCTTACCGCTGAAGGTTTACACCAACGGATCGCGCTCTTAGATCGAGAGCCAAATGTGCAAAAGCTTTTGTCTACGCCGAATTTTTTTCGCGTTTTTCTTCAAGGGCTAACGCAGGAGTGCGAATGCGCGCTCAAGCAATGCGCCGCAATTGGACAAGCCATTGACCCGACGATTTCTTCTGCAGAGCGGTGGAGAGAACTCTTGCATTCACTCTTAGCCATCGATCATTTTTATCGAGAGATCGGAGGAATTATCGGCTATCAGGCTGAAGTGGTGCGCCTTTTAGAAAAGCAAGAGAGCGTATCGGCGATGAACGCCACTTTTCACTCTCCGGTGTTCGAAGATATCTCTAAAGAAACTGGCGATGTACTCCATTCCATCGAAGACGGTGTTGAAGCATTAGAATTTGTCGCTGAAGTGTATCCGCTTGGTGGAGCTGCAGATCGGCTCCATTTAATCGATGAAAAAACAGGCCAAGAACTTCCTGCGGCAAAATTGCAATTTGCCGGCCGCACTCTTTTAGAGACGCTGATTCGAGATTTGCAAGCAAGAGAGTGGCTTTATTTCCGCCGTTTTGGTCGTCAGCTCCAAACGCCGATTGCAATTATGACTTCGAAAGAAAAGGGCAATCACGAACATGTCTTAAAGATTTGCGAAGAACACCATTGGTTCGGTCGGCCAAAAGAGACATTTCGCTTTTTCAATCAACCTCTTGTTCCCACAGTCGATGAGAAAGGGAATTGGCACACGACAGGCCCACTCAAGTTGTTTTTAAAGCCAGGCGGCCATGGGGCAATTTGGAAATTGGCCCGCGATGAAGGGATTTTCGAGTGGCTGCAAACACTTGGGTATAAAAAAGCGCTCGTGCGGCAGATCAATAACCCTATAGCAGGCCTCGACTACGGCCTTATCTCGTTTATCGGCATCGGATACAAGCGGGACATGTCATTTGGCTTTGCCTCTTGCTGCCGCATGGTCAAATCCGCAGAAGGGATGATCGTCCTCGTTGAAAAAGAAAATGGGCAGATCGCGCTGACAAATATCGAATATTGCGACTTTGCAAAATTTGGGATCGAAGATAAACCTCTAAATCCCGATCAACCTTACTCTCGCTTTACATCCAACACGAATCTCCTCTTTATCGACTTACAAGAAGTGGAAAAAGCAGTTGAGTCCCATCCATTTCCAGGGCTGTTGATGAATTTAAGACCAGGAACTCTTCCTCAAGAATCGGGCGCCAGAAAAGAGGTGAGCTTGGCTCGCCTCGAATCGACGATGCAGAATATCGCCGATGCCTTTTCCGAACCAAAGGAGAGCACATCCCCCTTAAAGACGAAAAAAACGTTTGCGACCTACAATGTTCGACATAAAACGATCTCTGTCGCTAAAAAAGCATTTCGACCGGGCCACTCTTATCTAGAAACTCCCGAGCGCTGCTTCTACGACCTCCTCTTTGCCAACCGGGAGCTATTGACAGAGTGCGGGTTTTTACTCCCCCATGAAATTTCGATTGAAGAGTATTTGGAAAAAGGGCCCTCTCTACTCTTCCTCTACCACCCTGCCCTTGGCCCCCTCTATTCGATCATCCGAAAAAAACTCCGAAAAGGCGCTCTTGCTAAAGGCTCCGAGCTTCTCCTTGAAATTGCCGACGTGGATTTTGAAAATGTCTCTATCGACGGAAGCCTCCAAGTCTTGGCCGAAAGAACCATCGGCATTCAGAAGGGAGATCTATTGGAGTACACCGATCGGGTAGGGCGCTGCGTCCTTCGCAATACAACCGTGAAAAACAGCGGTATCGATTGGGCAAAAAGTTCCCCATTTTGGAAGATGGATCTCCACCGAAAAGAGTCCCTTGTCATCGAGCTTAAAGGATGGAGTGAATTTATCGCGGAAGGGTGCCAGTTCGATGGCCCCCACCATTTTGTCGTCGAAGACGGAGTGCGGCTGACCGTCCGGCAGAAAGAAGGCAAACTTCATTTAACCACAGAGACTAAACAAGTCTGATCGGAAAAAGAGTGTGTTCTCTGTGGTTAAAAACTAACCGCAAACCTGATACTTATCCAGTCACAGGCTTATTTAATTCTAATGAATCATTCGGTTTGTTGCAGCAACCGAGATAGCGAGTGCAAAGAAGCGTCACTGTCAATATCACTGCTGTAGTGGCGCCTATGATCGTCAACTCACGCGCATTTTCTACCGCAAACGTTGCAATCGCCGAGCCGAGTCGAGGAAAGTAATCAGCAGCCCACTCAGCTACTTTCTTCATTCCTTCCCAAGCGAGGCCTGCGCCTTCTGAAAGCTTAGTTAAACACCAGCTTCCAGCGACTTTCGATCCTTCTACGAAATTCTGCCAACCGGTTGCCATTGATTGCATCACTGGGGATTCTACTGTTGCTGCCATTGAAAACCTCCTAATTAGGTCATGTTTATAGTTTAGAGATCGAGTAATTATAGGAGAGGTAGGATTAATGTAAAGAAAAAGCAAACTTAGCCACTGCCGCCGATTGACTTTATCACGGCAAAAGGTTACCTTGGATTCTCTATATAAATGAGGGCGCTATGCATTTTGAAACTCAAGTTAGACTTGACTCCATCGATCAAAGACTTTCTCAAATGTGGAGGTTTCTTTGACTTAGCTGTCAAAGAACAAAAAGTCAAAGCCCTCGAAGAAAAAATGACCTCTCCCGGTTTTTGGGACGACCAAACCGCTTCTCAAAAAGTGATTGAGGAACTCGGCGAGCTACGCCTTTGGACCGTTCCTTACCACGATATCAAATCCAAATTCCTCGATATTCAAGAAATGCTCCCCGAAGCGGAAAGCTTGGGCGATGCCGAGCTTGTCAAAGAACTCCTCTCTGGCCTCGACGAGGTGGAAAAAGTTCTTGGCGAGATGGAAGTCCGCAAGATGCTCTCTGGCGAACTCGACAACAAACATTGCTACCTCGAGATCAATGCGGGAGCTGGCGGGACAGAGAGCTGCGATTGGGCTTCGATGCTCTCGCGCATGTACCAGCGCTGGGGGACAAAAAAAGGGTGGACCGTTGAGATTATCGATCGCCTCGATGGAGAGATCGCCGGCATTAAAAGCATCACCTTCCGCTTTAGCGGCCCCTTCGCTTACGGCTACGCAAAGTCTGAAAAAGGGGTACACCGCCTGGTCAGAATCTCTCCCTTCGATTCCAATGCCCGCCGCCATACCAGCTTTGCCTCCGTTGACGTCACTCCCATCGTCGAAGACGTCCAGATCGACATCCGTCCCGATGAGATTAAAGTCGACACCTTCCGCGCCTCAGGCGCTGGCGGACAGCACGTCAACAAAACCGACTCTGCTGTTCGAATGACCCATATTCCGTCAGGGATCGTCGTCTCTTGCCAAAGCGAAAGAAGCCAAATCCAAAACCGAGAGACCTGCTTAAAGATGCTCCGCTCTAAACTCTATGAAAAAGAGCACTCCGAACAAATGGAGAAGCTCTCTTCGATGGGGGGAGAGAAAAAGGAGATTGCGTGGGGAAGCCAAATCCGCAATTATGTGTTTCAACCCTATACATTGGTCAAAGACACCCGCACGAAGATGGAAAAAGGGAACATCGCCGCAGTCATGGATGGAGAGATCGATGACTTTGTCAACGCCTACCTCAAGGAGTTTGGATGATCCCCATTCCCGACTACGACATTCGCTATTCAGAAAACGGCGACCTCGCCTACTTAGAACAGTGGTTTGCAGATCCGGCTATCTGCGATAATTTCCCCTTTGGATTTGAAGAGAGGACCGAAGCTTTGAAAAACTGGATCGGATTTTCTCGTTTTAAGGCCAGCCTTACCGCCACGATTCAGGACGTCCCCTGCGCCATCGGCACCCTTTTTCTAATGCCCTATAAAAAAGTCGCCCACCACTGCTCTTTTTATCTCATTGTCGATCCCGAGCACCGGCGAAAAGGGATCGGCACTTCGATGGTGCGCAACCTGATCCATCTGGCAAAAACCCGATTTCGCTTAGAGAGCATCCACGTCGAGATTTATGAGCCGAGCCACCTCCTTTCCATCTTACAAAAATTGCAATTCGAGCCCTTTGCAAGGCAAGAAAACTACGTAAAAATTGGCGACTGCTCAAGAGAGCGCATTTTATTGGAGCATTTTTTCTCATGACCATCTCGATCCGCTTTGCTGAAGAAGCAGACCAAAAATACTTAGTCGAGTGGCTACTCCAACCTGGAGTCTTAGAGGGCTTTCCCCTTGCAGACCTTCGAGAAGTGGAAGATGCCGCGCGCATTTGGATGAGTTACTCGAAGCTAAACGGAGTTTTGATGGCCCTTTGGGATGGAGTTCCCTGTGGGATTGCAACCCTCTACCTCCAGCCGTATAAAAAACTCTCCCATCAATGCCTCTTTGCCATTATCGTCGACGAGAAATACCGGGGAAAAGGAGTAGGAACCCAGCTCATGAATGAGCTCCTCACCTTAGCAAAAGAGACCTTTAAAATTGAACTTCTCCATCTCGAAGTCTACGAAGGCAACCCCGCAAAACACCTCTATGAAAGAATGGGATTTGAGCAGTACGGCATCCAGCGCCACTTCATCAAAGACCAAGGAAAATACCTAGCAAAAGTCCTAATGCAAAAGAAATTAGTATGATGTGTCTCGAACGAAAAATTGCCAAGCTCTGTAAATCCCCTTTTCAGGTTCGCATCCATGAAAATAAAACCACCTTTCTCAAAGTTGAGAAAAAAGCAGGTGTTTTTTGCTTTCATCTGCACCGCCTATTTACAGAAGCGCCAACACCCGTCTTAGAAGCGGTTGTCCGTTTTGCCCACAAAAATGACCCCAAAGCCAAAGCCACAATTCAGCAGATGGCCCACCTCTACTTCTCTCTGAACCGAATCGCACCCCTTCCCCTTCCCTCGAACGGAAAAGTCTACGATTTACACCAGATTTATCGCCGCGTAAAAGCGAAACACTTTCCCGATGAAGAAGAGATCGCCATCGGGTGGTCTGAAAAAAGACCGCAGGGCAAATTCCGCTCCCTTACATTTGGACTCTACGATCGGCATCACCGCCAAATTCGGATCAACCCAATCCTCGACCACAAAGTCGTCCCCCTCTTCTTTCTCGAATTTCTCATCTATCACGAAATGCTCCACGCAGTCTGCGAGCCGTTGACCGACGATCGAGGTCGAACATGGGTTCACACCAAAGAATTCAGAGCCAAAGAAAAACTGCATCCCTATTTCCAAGCGTCCAAGGAATGGGAAAAAGAAAGTCTACAGATACTCAAAAACTTATAGAGGCATATGGCTGGTCATAGTAAATGGGCGAACATGAAACACCGGAAGGACCGGTCTGATCGGAAGAAGGGAAAAATCTTTAGCCGCATCACGAAAGAGATCATGTCCGCAGTCAGACAAGCAGGACCTGATCCGAAGGGCAATAGCAAGCTCCGCCTGGCGATTCAGAAAGCAAAAGACGCCAACATGCCGAATGAAAACGTCGAACGGAACATCAAAAAAGCGAACTCCACCGAGGGTCAAGATTTCACAGAAATGATGTATGAGCTCTATGGGTATGGAGGCGTTGGCATTCTTGTCGACATCATGACCGACAATAAAAACCGCATTTCTTCAGACATTCGGATCGCCACCAATGAACACGGGGGGCGCGTTGCCACCCAAGGCGCCGTCTCTTACAATTTCGATCGAAAAGGGGTCTTTCGCATTCCGAAAGCATCGGTCTCTGAAGACGCTCTCTTCTTACTCATTACTGAAGCGGGAGCTGAAGATCTCGGAGCGGAAGACGATTCATACATCGTCTACACCTCTTTCGATGCCTTTATTCCGGTCAAAACTGCCCTAGAACAGGCCAACATCAAGTGGGATGAAGCTGAACTCGCTATGGTTCCAAAATCGCTTGTAGAGGTCAGCGATGAAGACGCCAACAGCAACATCGCTCTCATCGAATACCTCGAAAGTCTCGACGACGTCGACACCGTCTATCACAATATGAAGGTTTGAATATGCTGGCGGACAAGCTTCTTCCAGGCGGATTCCCGTTCAGTTTTTAAAGCATCCATTTGTGCTTTGTACTCTCCGTCGGACATCTCATTCTTTCGATTTTCAACCTCTTCCATGCTCTCGCCAAACTTGCCCGCGATTAGTTTCCACTTGGCATTAAAATCCGCATCTTTTTTGAGGAACGCCTCTAAAGCAGGTAATTCTACAAGATGGTTTAAGTAAGTGCTGTTTACTTCCTCGACAAGAGACTTCTCGTCGATCCAATCGGATTTCCCCATGCTTCTATAGAGCATGCCGCTAATGGCCGTAAGAAGGT
>CAITMJ010000015.1 GCA_903893545.1 uncultured Chlamydiae bacterium | reverse complement strand
GAACGAAGCCATTGTCGAAAATTTTGCAAATAACAGCAACTCTCAAAAATCTCTCCCCGGGAACGCAGATGTCGCCACAGGTAGTGTAACATCTGTTCTGTAAATTCAGACCGAAGGTTTTGAGTAAAAATTCCTTGAAAGAGGGTTTTTAAGAGAAACTGTAGATAAAAAAAAGGTCTGAGATCATAATTCTTCTTTTCAACTCTTACCAAAAATAGAAAGGAGAATTTTATGATTACAGACCAATTAAAGGATACCCTAATAGACCAAATAGTGAAAGGGCTAATTGGCCAAGGGACGGAGGGCATAAGGCCGGTACTGGAGCTACTGCTGAATGCGGCCATGAAGATCGAACGAGAACAGTTTTTAGGTGCCGCTTCTCATGAAAGAAGTGAAGAGCGTCGAGGGTACGCAAATGGATATAAACCCAAGGAGCTGCAAACCCGGATGGGGGCTGTTGATCTGCGGGTACCTCAAGTACGTGGGTTGGGCTTCTATCCGCAGAGCCTAGAAAAAGGGTGCCGATCAGAAAGAGCGCTAAAATTGGCAATTGCTCAGATGTATTTAGAGGGGGTGTCAACTCGACGTGTTCAGGATATTACGGAGAAGCTGTGCGGGTATGACGTGAGCTCGACCCAGGTTTCGAGAGTGACCCAAGAGCTCGATGGAGAGTTCGAGAAGTTTAGGAATCGACCGATTGGAGCTATTTATTACCTGATCCTTGATGCGACCTACCTTAAGGTTCGGCATAACGGTTCTGTGATCGATATGGCGATCCTTTTGGCCTATGGAGTTAACGCTGAGGGGAAACGGGAAATCCTTGGAGCCTCAGCCTCTCTTTCAGAAGCAGAAGTGCACTGGAGAGAATTTTTACAAAATCTTCAGTCTAGGGGGTTGCGAGGTCTACATCTGATTATTAGTGATGACCACGCAGGCCTGAAAAATGCAAGGAGAGCTGTTTTTCCATCTGTGCCCTGGCAGCGATGCCAATTTCATCTCAGTCAGAACGCCCAAAGCTATGCGCCAAAGCAGTCGATGCGTGGTGAGATAGCGGAGGTCATGCGAGAAATTTTTAATAGCCCAACGCTGGAGATGGCCATAGAGATGAAACGTCGAGCGATCGAAATGTATCGCAAGCGAGCTCCAGAATTTGCGAAGTGGCTTGAGGAAAATATAGAGGAGGGGTTAACCGTATTTCAGTTCCCCCTAGAACATCGAAAGAAGCTCCGCACCTCCAATGGGATAGAGCGGGTAAACAAGGAGATTAAGCGGCGCACCCGAGTGGCAGTGCTGTTTCCAAATCCAGCGTCAGCACTACGACTTGTGACTGGCATATTGATAGAAATCCACGAAGAGTGGGTAACCGGGAGGCAATACTTGGATATGAGCCTGCTGTTAAATAAAGACTTGAAAACTGCGTAACTGGAGGGGGGAAAAGAGGAAGCAGATCGAATTTACAGAAAGACTGTTGCTTTACCTCGTTGCTCCGGACCTGTAGTGGAAGAGCTGAAATAAGCGATTGCGAAAACTTTGAAATTTGGATACGATTGCTTCGATCATGGGAGCCTCTGAAAGTTTTTTTGTGTGACTACAAAAAATTTCAACCCATGATCGTTTTT
>CAITMJ010000014.1 GCA_903893545.1 uncultured Chlamydiae bacterium | reverse complement strand
TTCATCAAAATGCCTGCCCCACACTTGCATAAGCTTGAATTGCATGATCGATGTGCGCTCTTCTATCCAAGGGAAAACCAACATCAACTCTGATCGGCCCGAAGAACGCGAAATAGCGAAGTCCAAGTCCTACTGATTTATACCATTTTGCATTAAAATCGGGATAGATTTCAGTTGTGACGGTGCCCACGTCAAAAAATGGGACGATTCCAATATCCCAAACGCGAAAACGAAGCTCTGCCGATGCGTAGATGGCTCCGCGGCCGCCCAGTGATTTATGCGTTCCTGGCTTGATTGGACTGACCGACATGTAGCGATATCCGCGCAGTTCGTTTTCCGAGCCGCCCAAAAATAGCTTTGGCAAAGGGACATCTTCCCTTGGCGCTCCTGCAATGGAACCGAACTGCGAACGGAGCGCGAAGACAACTCTTTTATGCAAGGGAAAGTACCATGTCGTTGTAAGCCTTTGCTTGACGAAGTGCTGATTGGAATGAAGAACGGATTGATAGGGAGTGGCTGAATAAATAAGGGTGTAGCCCGTATGCGGATCGAGGACGCTATCTGAGCGGTCGTATTTCATAAAGAGCGGTAGTCCGAGTATAAAATAAGTTCCGTTTGTTGCGCTATCTTGTACGAGGATATGCTCTAATTTTAGGCCTGCGGAAAACGTATGCTGCGCGTCGATTTTCTTTTCAATGTAGTTAGCAAAGCGCCATGTAAAGGCCAAGAAGGGATGAACTTTTTCTCGGCTCAAAGCACCGAGCGCTCGGTATGTTTGATCCGGCGTTCCTAGAAAATCGGGCTTTTTATAAGTGGCTTGTCCAGCTAAGTAGAGTTTGGATAGATCTGCTTCTATGCTAAGAACCTCTCCCATTTGGCGCAAATTGCGATGGGTCCAGGCAATCGTTGCACCAGGTCCTTCGATTGTAGCATAGTAACCTCCAACGCTAAATTGACGATGCTTCGATTCGGTAAATCGAATTTGCATTGGCATCTCGCCCAATTCATCGATCTTTTCGCCGTGTGAAATATACACTGAGCTAAAAAGGTCCGTCTTCAAAATTCGCTCTTGGGTTTTATGCAAAAGATCTGAATCGTATTCGTCGCCCTCTTTCCAAGCGATGCGGCGCTCAATGTATCTGGGTTTAATATTTTCAAGTCCAAAAAATAACGACGGACCAAATTTAGAATAAGGCCCTTCCTGAACGCACACTGCGGCATCGACTTGCTTTTTGGCCAAATCCACTTCGACTTTGCGCTTTTCCACCCGGGCCAGCGGATAGCCGCAGCGAGATAACTCAGTCAACACCTGAAGTTCCGCATTTACGATATTCGTAGACCAAGCAGGTTTTCCCAGAAGATCCTCCGGGGCCATATCAAGAATCTCTTCCATACAAGCGCCATGAAACACATGGTAAGAAGCCATCTTAAACGGCTGTCCAGAATGGATAAACACAGTGACCTCTGCCGGCTCTCTTGCAGTAGAAATTTCATAAGTAATCTGAGCATCATAATACGCAAACGCTCGGAGCACTTTTTTAAGAGCAGC
>CAITMJ010000013.1 GCA_903893545.1 uncultured Chlamydiae bacterium | reverse complement strand
ATAATCAATAAATATATCAGTTTATATAATATAATTAATTGAAAAACCTCTAATAAACAAACGTAAGCTACTTAATATCAATTGGATGTTGAATAAAGAATCACATTGTATAGATACGCCTTTCCAAGCTAATATAGCCTATATGCGTATCTGGGCCATCGGCGACCTTCACTTAAGCTTTGGAGTCAAAAACAAGAGCATGGACTACTTTGGCCCTGAGTGGGTCGGGCATGCCGAGAAAATCGCCCAGCACTGGCGATCAGTGGTCGCAAAAGAGGATCTCGTCCTCATTCCGGGCGACATCTCCTGGGCCATGAGAGTCGAAGAGGTCATCCCCGACCTGCAATGGATCCATGAACTGCCTGGGACAAAGCTTCTCCTCAAAGGCAACCACGACTACTGGTGGGGGTCTCTCGCTAAAATCGCCCCAGTCTTGCCTCCATCGGTCCATCTTTTGCAAAACAACGCATTCCATTGGAAAGAGGCAACTATTGGCGGCGCGCGCCTTTGGGACTCTCCGGAATATTCCTTTGGCCAGTTTGTCGACTATAAAGAAAACCCCCGCGCAAAAAAAGACCCTGAAGAGGCGATCCAAGAAGATTTAAGCGAAAAAATCTTTGAACGAGAGCTTCAACGCCTAGAGCTCAGCCTCTCCCAGCTCAACCCCGAGGCTCCCTACCGAATCGCAATGACCCACTATCCCCCAATCAGCCACGACCTAAAACCTTCCCGAGCCTCAGCCATCCTCGAAAAGCACCGAATCGGCCGCTGCGTTTTCGGCCACTTGCATAACCTCAAAGCCGGCTACAACCTCTTTGGAGAGAAAAACGGCGTCACCTACGTTCTCTCCTCTTGCGACTACCTCCGCTTCCAGCTTATTAGCCTCTAAAACCATTGCCTTTATTCAAAAATAAGATTAGAATTGCCCCCTAAAAATTGAATGATTCTATATGGCAGCTATTGGTAAAAGTCTTTTTGTTGTAGTTGATCTACCACCAGAGAAAGAGTCTGCTCCAGATCAGTCGTCAAGAGTGACAAACATTGCGCTAAGCGCGTTCAATTTCATCAAAATCCTCTTTATTTCGGTGGGAACCTCCGCCTATTTAACACTCCGATCCGCCCCCATCTCTTTTCTCCACATCGTCATTGGATATCAAGACACCAGCCCCTGTTACTTTCCTCCATCGACGATTCCTTTGGCCGCCCTTAAAATCGCAAGGTGGATCTTTTGCATGGGCTGGAATTTTATCGCCACTTCTTTCCAAGCGACCATGCAAGCATTCAAAGATGAAACCTTGGAAAGCAGTGTATGAATCCGGTCAATAGATCTGCTTTTATCCAGGAAATCGTCCATGCTGGCTATAGCTATAGCGACTGTCAGGAAAAAGGAATTCTTAAGCTACTCGAAACCTACACCGCTCCTCCGGTTCAAGAACTAATCTTCCAACAAGCCTTCGACAATGCTTCTGAAGAGCAACTTCAAGCGATAGAAAATGCTGCGGGAGTCAACCCTTATCCTCTTTGGAAAAAGACCCTCTTCATCGACACTCCAAGAGCGCTTGCTTCCTCCTTAGAAGACATAGCGGCCATTGGCGCTGCTTGCATTGGTTACGCCTCTTACTTTCTCGGCAAAGAGATCGTTGCGATCACAGGATTTTATGTAGAAAAGGCATCGCCTTTCTTTATCAACAACACTCCGGTCTCTATCCTTCGCATATTCAACACGACGCTCGATTTTCTGAACACAGTTCGATCCTATTTTGGCCTCCGCACCATTTGCGTCGTTTATATTGCTGACTGGGCACTAAAGAGCCGCATCTCTCAAATTCCTTACCTTGGGACAATTTGGAAAGTAACTGTGACCTCCTTCAAAGTCTTTGTGTGTATGTTCCCGGAAAGCATGGTCTCTTTTATCCTCTGCAATTCGTATGATATTTGGAAGTTTTCCTATGAAGAGCTAAAACACATTCCACCATTTCTTCGAGACACCGCCGAAAAAGCCACCATGGCCAAAACCCGCCTCCTCAAACAAGCGACCTACCCCCTCTGGATGGAACTCTCCCAAGCTGAACTCCAATAATCCATACAAACAGCTCCCAACAAAAATTAACGATATAAACGATAAAACGATAAAACGATGGAAAAAGACAAAAAATTGCCCTACTTTGAGTTGACAGGCACCATTATGGAGTGTTGTTTTGAAGTGATGAAAGAATTAGGGCCCGGATTTTTGGAGCAAGTCTACAAAAACGCGCTGTTGATTGCGATGAAACAAAAAGGACTACAAGTTGAGGTAGAGCAGTCTTTTGAAGTGCTCTTCAGAGGAAAAGTAATCGGCCGATATAGAGCAGATTTAATCGTAGAAAAAACTGTAATCCTAGAGCTTAAATGCTGTGAAAACTTGATTCGTGAACATCAAGCACAGTTATTCAATTATCTAAAAGTGTCCCAGCTTCCAGTCGGTTTATTAGTGAATTTCAAACGTTGGAAGCTGGAATGGAAAAGACTACAAGCACAAGAAGAAATAGTTGAAAAACAAGTGCCATTTTAAATCATTCAAAACCATTTTTATCGTTTTCTCGTTTCATCGTTTCCATCGTTGATCCTATTGCTCTCTCCAAACTACCTACCTCAAGTCCCTAACTATTTCCATGGCAAGAAAAAGGCCGACGCTCCTCTTAGAAATCTTAATTGCATTGACGCTGATCATGCTCGCAATGGTTCCTTTAGTTCGCCAGCCAATGAAAAAGACTACAAGCACAAGAAGAAATAGTTGAAAAACAAGTGCCATTTTTATCGTTTTCTCGTTT
>CAITMJ010000012.1 GCA_903893545.1 uncultured Chlamydiae bacterium | reverse complement strand
TGCCTTATAAATCCGAAAAAGCTGCTGACGGCTCCGTTCGCGTGACTATGAACGGAAAAGAGTACAGTCCTCAGGAAATTTCGGCTTTTATCCTCCAGAAATTAAAGACGGATGCTGAAACGTATCTGGGCGAAAAGGTTACTGACGCCGTTATTACTGTGCCCGCATATTTTAACGATTCGCAGAGACAAGCGACCAAGGACGCCGGCAAAATTGCCGGTCTTGAGGTCAAAAGAATTATCAACGAGCCAACTGCGGCTGCCCTCGCCTACGGTTTGGACAAGAAAAAGAACGAGAAAATTGCCGTTTATGACTTAGGCGGCGGGACATTTGATATTACTATTTTGGAGCTCGGCGATGGTGTTTTTGAGGTTATGGCGACTAATGGTGACACTCACCTTGGAGGTGACGATTTTGATCAGAAAATAATGGACTATATAATTGATGAGTTCAAAAAGGATCAGGGAATTGATTTGCACGAGGACAAAGCAGCGATGCAGAGAGTTAAGGAAGCTGCGGAAAAGGCGAAAATTGAGCTCTCTTCGACAAGTGAAACCGAGATCAATTTGCCCTTCGTTACCGCCGATGCTTCTGGACCGAAGCATTTACAGATGAATATCACTCGAGCAAAACTCGAAAGCTTGGTCTCCGATTTCATCGAAAAGACCTTAAAACCCTGCGAAACGGTTATGAAAGACGCTAAAGTGAGCAAATCCGACATCAATGAGGTCATTTTGGTCGGTGGCATGACGAGAATGCCAAAGGTGCGCGAAGTCGTTAAAGAGTTTTTTGGCAAAGATCCGGATCATTCAGTCAATCCCGATGAAGCAGTCGCTCTCGGTGCTGCGATTCAGGGCGGTGTTTTAACCGGCGAGGTAAAAGATCTATTGCTTCTCGACGTGACTCCCCTTTCTCTAGGAATCGAAACTTTGGGCGGTGTTGATACTAAATTGATCGAGAAAAATACGACCATCCCGACCTCAAAATCTCAAGTTTTTTCAACCGCGGCTGACAATCAACCGGGAGTTGAAATTCACGTTCTTCAGGGCGAACGTCCGATGGCCGCTGATAATAAAACCTTGGGAAGATTTATGCTCGATGGCATCATGCCCGCCCCAAGAGGGGTTCCTCAGATTGAAGTAACTTTTGATATCGATGCCAACGGTATTGTAAATGTTAAAGCCGTCGATAAAGCGACAAGCAAAGAACAGCACATTACGATCACCTCTTCCTCTGGACTATCCGAAGCAGAAATTGAGCGTATGAGAAAAGACGCCGAGGAACACGCTGATGAAGATGCCAAGAAAAAAGAGCTGGTTGACGCACGAAACGAGGCCGATTCTCTCATCCACATGGCAGAAAAAACTTTGGCCGACGCCGGCGATAAGGCCGACAGCAACCTAAAGAGCGATATCGAGGAGAAGGTAAAGGCCGTCAAGAGCGTAAAAGACAGCGATAACGCCGAAGAGATCAAAACTCAGGTAGAGGGTCTGAATAAAGCTCTCATGGAGCTCGGCAGCAAGATGTATGAACAGGCGAATCAGGGTCAAGAAGCTGCCAAAGAGGAGCCAAAGCCAGAGAAAGATGAGAAAGAAACCGCGACTGAAGATGAGAACAAAAAAGAAGATAAGTAGCTTTGATAAGATGCCC
>CAITMJ010000011.1 GCA_903893545.1 uncultured Chlamydiae bacterium | reverse complement strand
GCGTGTCAATTGCAATTTGAAGCGAGAGTAGTAGTATGGGCGCAGATAGAAAAGAAAATCGAGTGCGTGCATCTCTAAGCAATACTTTCAATGCGATAATCAAAAGGTCGGCGCACCTTGGAGGATAGTCACAGTACGCATTCCCGAAAGAATGCGACCAGAACGTCCTCAAAAAAGCGCCGGATAGTCAAACAAGTCGGCTATATTGCTTAGAGATGTATGGACTCGATACCCCAGCCTTACAACGTTCTCTTAACTGCTTCGCTGGAGAGTATAGCATACATCATTATTTATGTCAAGTGATTCTCAAAAAACAAAGGGAAATGCCCCAAACGCTGATTCGGAGGATGAAAAGGATGTCAGCCACCTCGATCAGACGCTAAGGCCTTCTAGGTGGGACGATTACATCGGCCAGAAATCGGTCAAAGACAATTTGCACATACTACTAAAAGCCGCCGCAGAACGCAAGCACCCTCCGGAACACATCCTTTTTTACGGGCCGCCCGGCCTCGGAAAGACCACTCTCGCCCATTTGGTGGCTCATGAGAGCGGCGCGCAGATGAAGGTCACTTCTGGGCCCGCGATAATGAAAGTCGGCGATTTGGCTTCCATCCTGACCAATCTCTCAAATGGGGATATCCTGTTCATAGACGAGATCCATCGTCTCAACAAAGCCATCGAGGAGATCCTTTACCCTGCCATGGAATCCGGCAAGCTCGATATAATCATAGGGAAAGGCCCTTCGGCGCGCACCATCCAGCTCGATCTTCCCTCTTTTACACTGATCGCCGCCACTACGAGATACGCCATGATATCTTCGCCTTTGCGTTCGCGATTTTCGGGCGGAGTCTTCAAGCTCGATTTTTATACGGAAGACGAGATAGCCGAGATAATCCGCAGATCCGCGAAGATCCTCGGCGTTGGCATAGGCAACGATGCGATCAAAACGATCGCCAGCAGGAGCCGGTTCACTCCACGCACAGCCAACTATTTTTTGAAGCGCGTCAGGGATTATGCACAGATAAGCAAGCTGCCTCTTGACAAGGGAACTGTCGAAAAAGCGTTAAAGATGCTTGGAATAGACGAGCTCGGCCTCAATTCTGCCGACAGGGACATCCTCAGGATCATGATAGAGAAATTCAAGGGCGGCCCGGTCGGCTTGAACACCATCGCGGCAGCGCTTTCCGAGGAGCAAACGACGATCGAAGAGGTCTACGAGCCGTATCTCCTTCAATTAGGCCTGCTCGACCGAACACCCCGAGGACGGATAGCGACAGAAAAGGCATATGAACACCTCAAAATTGGAAATTCCGGAAAATTGCTATAATATCGAGGACACCACAAACAATAAAACAACATGAGCAACTCAACATTCGCGATCGATAACCTGAAGCGGGAGATAGACGAAAAAAACCGCGAGATGAAAGCAAAAGAAACCGAGCTCAATAGGCTGAAAAGCGATCTAGAGCAAAAGAAGCAGCTGGCGCAAAGATCGGAAAATGAGACGGTCCAAGCAGAGAGAGCCGCTGACGAAGCGAAGACAAAGGACCAGAGCAATAGAAGGAAGGCATCGGAATTGAACCAAAAGAAGCAGGAGGCGCAGAGATTAGAGATAGAATTGAACCAAAAGAAGCAGGAGGAGAAAAGGCTGGAATCAGCCCTCAGCCAAAAAGAAGACGAGGTCAAGAAGACCGAGCAAGAAATAGGGCGAACAGGCGGGACAGGAAATGAAATCAACGCAAAAGAGCAGGATTATAGGAACAAGGAGACGGAAATGAACAGAGAAAAGCAAGAGATCAAGCAGATCGAGGACAAG
>CAITMJ010000010.1 GCA_903893545.1 uncultured Chlamydiae bacterium | reverse complement strand
TTGGATCGCGTCAGGAATCGAAGTGAACTCCGATATTTTTCGTTTCGAAAAACCGGATGAACCGGCTCGAAGGACGGGACGGCTTGCCGCCCGCTTGAGAGGATTCCTGTTTCAGGCATGTTTTTGTAAAAAAATTGAATGAAAAGCGATCCAACAGTTTGGATCGCGTCAGGAATCGAAGTGAACTCCGATATTTTTCGTTTCGAAAAACCGGATGAACCGGCTCGAAGGACGGGACGGCTTGCCGCCAGCCTCAATTTTTTACTGACCCACATCACCTTAAGCCATTATCAACGAATTGAATAAGATTTCTAAGGGCCAAAAAAGAGAGTGCCCTCAACTAGGCGCATTAGGTCGTGCTACGTTTGTTGGATAGCCCCTTTTTATGTAACAAAGGCGCTCATTGACTTTTATTGAGTGCTTGTATTACATATATAGATATGAAGCTGTCTAAGTATCAAGCCCTCCTCGAGCAGTTCCTTAAGGAGCCCATCTTCAAAGCAAGCGACGCCCGCTCTAAGGGCATTCCTCCTAGGATGCTGGCGTATTTTTGCCAAAAAGGGATTATCGAAAGGGTCGGACGGGGGGTATATAGGGTGGTAGAAGCTTCTAGCGGGGTGGACCTGGATTTTGAAGAACTTGTCCTAACCGTATCGAGTATTCCTAAGGGGGTCGTTTGCCTTATCTCAGCTCTCTCTTACTACCAACTGACCGATCAGATCATGCGGGAGTATTGGATCGCTGTTCCAAATGCTGACACGAGCCCAAAGCGGCCCCATACTCGAATCATTCGCATGAGAAATATGACCTTAGGATTAACAACCGTTAAGATGGGGAAGTATAAAGTAAAGATTTTCGATCGGGAAAGAACCATTGTCGATGCCTTTCGAATCTTAAGCGATGAAGTCGCTATTAAGGCGCTTCAAGCTTATCTAAAACCTTCTACCGGACTAAAAGCCGATTTGCCGAAGCTTTCAAAATATGCCAAGGCACTAAGAATCAATATTAATTCATATATTATGGCCTTAACAACATGATATCTGCATTAGAACAATCATTATTAATTCGGTCGCATCGCGTCGCATACGCCATCTGTGTATCCAACTTTGTAGCCTTCAGCGCGGCCTTTGTTGTAGATGTCGGTTCCGTTTTGGTAATTGCTTAAACGCCCTCTAGAATACCCTTCGTCATACCCTTCTTTTTTCGATTCATTGAAGAGGCGAACGATACAGTCTGCTGGATGCAGGGCAATTGCAAAGAGCACTTGCTCGGTTCTCTTGTTCAAAAATAAATGTGAGCATTGCGCAAGAGCCTCTTGATTGGAAGCGTCGCTTTCATTGACTTGGCAGTTGCCGCTTTTGGAGTAGACTTCAATGAGCGTTCCCAAATACCAGTCATTCGGAACGCACTCGTAATTTTTAGGAACCAGTTGGACGGCATTCCACCACTCGTTTAGGCTTCTCCACCTTGTAGAAAAACCAATGGCTTTCCAGCAGCTTCCGTCGCTTAAAACGAAGTATCCTTCTGTATTTTGCAAAATCACTTTCGCAGAAAGGCTCTCCACTCGTTCGGGCCAGCTTGCGTGGATTGCAGAACAGAAGAGAATCGTCATTAGAGTGAATAACCACTTTTTCATCGGGGAACTCCTGATCCTATTTTTTAGGAGTAGAATTGTACACCAATTGAAATTTTTTCACCAATGCAAAGATCAATGCCTTAAAAAGAAAAACAGGATCCGCTTTGCGGGAGGATTGGGATGCAGGACTTGTAATTTTTATCTTGCGGATCATGCCGATGTCCCTGGGGTGGGTCGTCGATCATCGAAATCTTGTTTTTCTCTATGAATGCAATGGCCCTGAGGTCGCGGGTTCAACTCTTATTTTTTAGGCAATGCTTTTTACTTTTTGATTTTTTGCAGAAATTCCTGGAGTTTTTTTTCAAATCCTTCCGCCTTTGCCCAGCGCTTTAGATTGTCCAAGTCAATCGAATGCTCTTCGGCAACCATGAGAGCTTGTTTTAGAGCTTGAGAGTCATTCCAGTGAAAGAAAGAAGAGAGACGGTCCTTGACGCAGTCAGTAGGGGTAAGTAATTGCATCATGGTTTGAAAAATCCATCGTTCCTAGAGAGGTTTGCCCGTTTTACGGGGACGTTTTCTTTTCATCGATTGATATCGAGCTTCTTGAATGTCCGTAGGGAGGAAGCTGTATGCCTTTTTTGCAAGAGCTTGAATCTCTTGATTGAAAGGATAGCGAGGATTCCATTGAAAGACACGCGTTCTCCCTTCTAGGAAACTCGCAAGAAGACCGCCTTCTTCTAACTTGCGCAATGTTTTCTGAATAGGATCTAAAGCTGAATCAAAGGCACGACTGAGTTCTGTGGCGTTTGCTTTCCCATGCAGGCATAGGTACATAAGGATTTTTTCGACGTTCTTATTGGCAAAAAGATACTTAAGCATAGTTGCACCTATCTAATAGGTAATATAACCGATCTAATAGGTTTATGTCTAATGCGATGGTTCACATCTGGCTTTGAATCCGTTGGATGAGTTCTTTGTGGTCTTTTGCCTCTAAATCTAAAGAGGTAAGGGAATCGAGAAGGGAGGCTGGAAATGCGCTTGGATGAATCCACCAATCTTCAAATACAAGCCCACGCATTGATACATCGCTGCAGAGGAGATGATAGCCAAGGGCTGTCAAGGTGGCTCGCTCTTTTTCTCTATAAACATCTCCAAATCGATAGAAATCGTGTTCAATCGTGATGACTTTAAAAATATGTTCGTTAAATGGGATCCTTCGTAGAACGACGTCGTATAAATTGTCGATGTCTAAGGAAAGATAGTCGATCACTTTGGGAAAAGATTTCAAAATAGAAACATAATCAGCTTGCGTAGCATCTTCAATCAGCAGAAGATTTTTGCGAACGGCATACCAAGAATCGCTTAAATCATTTGCAATATCGAGACTGACGCCAGTCCATCCAAGATGGTTCTCGAAAAAATAGGAATTATTGATGTCTATTGGCTGCCCCGCTCCAATTTCGAGATAGTAGCCGGTGTCTTGCTTATCGAGGAGGTCGTAGAGCAGGTGATAGACAAACTGATCTTGCGATGCTTGCGAGTGAAAATCTGTCGGCAGCTCTTTCGAGAAAAGCGTATGTCCGAATAAGAGAACGCTTAATAGGTATATATACAACTTCATTTTGAGCCCTAATTTGCAATTACTGGTGGACTATACCCATCGGTGGTCAACTTGAGAACAATTTTTTTAAAAAGATTTCATTGTCCGCAATCTAAGTTCAGATTATTTTGACGAAGAGGGCAGGGCATTTTGAATAAGACTGCGTATAAGTTTTTGATCTGTGTAGCCGGAGTTGTTTATGCGACTTTATCGGCCACTACGGTCACCTGGAGCGGAGGGACTAATACCAATTGGAATAATTCTTCAAATTGGAACTCCACGTTTCCCAATAGTTCGACGGTTACGGCTTTATTTCCCAATGGAAGCAATAGCACTTGCCTAGTCAATGGAGTCTTTAGCGTAGCGACTCTAGATTTTAACGATCTGACGATTTCGTTAAATAGTGGCGGGGGAGATTCGTTAGATCTCTATACCTCTATCGTTTCTGCAAGCGGAGCTGCCCCTTCGATCAATTGCCCTTTATTTCTGGAAAATTCAATCAACATCACGCTCGACATGACGAGCTCTGTCCAGTTTTTGTCGACTCTGACGGGAAATTCTGGCGCGGGTGTAACGATTACTGGAGTCTCGGGGGGTGGAGTTTGTGGATTTTCCGGAGCGACCTCTTATAATGGAACGACGACGATTGCCGGAGGAACGTTAGAGGCCAATAGCTCGAATTGTCTGTCGTCTTCTTCGGCGTTTGTCCTCGATAATACGGCTGGGGTTAGTCTTGTTTTGGCAGGCAATAACAATGAGATCGGGAGCTTGGCCGGCGGCGGAACTACAGGCGGATCGGTTTCACTGCAGGGAGCGACTTTGACGATCGGCAATGATGGGACACCCACATCGTTTGCCGGGGGAATTATCAATGGGGGAACAGGGGGCGGTGGCATCACTAAGATCGGCGGAGGAACGTTGACGCTCTCGGGCACGAATACCTATACGGGACTTGCGACCGTTTCGGGTGGAGCGCTTTCTGTCAATAGCAGTGGGGCGCTTGGGGGGTCAGTTGCGCTGACAGGCGGAACGTTATTGGCTTTTGGGAGTTTTAGCACGAGTAACACAGTCAGCATCACCGGAACTTCTGGTATAATTAGTGTGAATGACGGAGAGACGCTTACGTTAAATGGCGCGATTAGCGATGGGGGTTCCTCAGGCGAGCTAATTATGACGAGCAATGGAGCCGGTATTTTGGTGTTGGGGACATCAAATTCCTATAGCGGCGGGACGACAATTGATTCAGGGACGTTGAGCATCGGGGCTGACAGTGCGCTTGGCAATACGACGTCTGGGTTTTTAGCTCTCAATGGAGGCGCTCTTGCAGTAACCGGCTCGTTCACTTTGGCAAGCGGGCGCACTGTAACAACATCGTCTTCAAGTAGCCCGATCAATGTAAGCAGCGGGAAAACGTTTATCATTGGACAGGCAATCGCAAATGGAAGCTCTTCCGGCGGGCTTAATTTGAATGGGGCGGGAACCTTAGAGCTCGAAGCGAGCTGCTCCTATTCACAGCCGACAGTGATCAATTCAGGGACGTTGGCGCTCATCGGAACGGGATCGATCAGCGACTCGAACCAAGTTGGGGTCTATGGCACGCTGGATGTGACGCAGATTACCGGCGGGAGTATTTCTCTCAATACGCTTTATGGCAGCGGCTCTCTTGTCACAAGTTCGATGACAACCGATCAGCTTAAAATTTTCCAAAATTCCGATGAGACTTTTTCAGGTGTGATCAGCGGTGACGCCCAATTAGTATTTGGAGGAAATGACAGGCTGTATCTGACCAACACCAACACGTATACGGGGGGGACCGAGCTCACTAACGGGACGCTTCTCATTTCATCGGACGGGGGGCTTGGCCCCTCGACGACCGCAGTGCTTTTTTCAGGGGGAAGTTTAGGAGCGACCTCGTCGTTTACCCTTTCTAGTTCGAGGGCTTTGACGGTCACAAACTCCGATGGCGGTATCGCTGTGGCTAATGGCGTTACTTTTATCATCGGGCAAGCGATTGCGGATGCGAGTATGGATTCTGGTGCGATGTATATCTTTTCGAATAATGACTCCGATGGCGATGGCGTGGTGGTCTTTAGCGGAACCAATACCTACTCAGGGGGAACCTATCTCGACTCAGCCGTACTCAGCGTTGCCGCCGATAGCGCTCTTGGCGCTACTTCTGGTCTCTTGTATTTAGATGGGGGAACTTTGGAGGTGACTAGTTCATTTACATTGAACTCTTCGCGATCGGTCTATATTGGCGATGAAGATAGTGGGATTTCTGTCGCAAATGGACAAACTCTGACCATCAATCAAGCGATTGTAGAGGATGGCGATGGCGGGCTTAATGTGTCGAGCAGTGGAAATGGAATTCTCCAACTCGGCGGCGTGTGCACTTACTATGGGCATACCGATGTCAATTCGGGGACCTTAGAGCTATTGTCTGGAGCCTCGATCGCAGACGCACAGCAGACCTCGATCTCAAGTGGGGCTACGCTCGATGCCTCAGCGGCTGGGGCGGGCACTGTGACGCTGCAAACGCTCTTAGGCAGCGGGAGCCTTATCGGCAACACCTCCCAGACGTTGGCTATTACCCAAAATTCAGATCAGACATTTTCTGGCGGTATCAGCGGATTTACAGTCGGTCTTGTCAAGAATGGCGGATCGCAATTGGAGCTCAGCGGCACGAACTCCTATACCGGGGGAACCCTGATCAATGATGGAACCTTGGCTGTCACTGCTGACTCGGGACTCGGCGCTACTTCGGGCCAAGTGACGATTGCGGGAGGAACTTTAAGCTCTTTGGGGACGTTTGTCCTCGAAGGGACTCGGGGGGCTGTGCTCACTACGAGCTTATCGAGCGGAATTTATGTGCAAGATGGAGATACATTCACGATTGATCAAGCGATCAATAACGGAGGTTCTACTGGAGGGATCATTCTGACGAGCAATAGCCAGGGAATCCTTGTCTTGGGAGGAACGAATGGATATAGCGGAGGCACTTCGATCGATTCTGGAGTTTTGAGTATCGCTGCCGACGCCGCTCTTGGAAATACGTCTGGATTTTTGAAGATCAATGGCGGGACTCTGCAGGCGACGAGCACGTTCTCCTTAACCGATACACGCGCTGTTTCTACCTCTAGCGACAGCAGCACGATCAATGTGGCCACGAGCCAAACTCTCACAGTGCCTCAAGCGATTGCCGATGGAGCATCGTCCGGGGGAATTACGCTGACAAGCGGCGGAACCGGCATTTTAGAGATTACCGCCGCTTGCACCTACACAGGCCCTACGACGATTGACTCTGGAACGCTTGTCTTAAGTGGAAGTGGAGCGATCGCAACAGCGACCTCAACGACAGTTGCCAGCGGAGGTACTCTCGATGTCACAGCGGCGGCGAGCCCGGTTTCTATCCAGACCTTATCGGGGGCCGGCGATATCGTGGGAGATACTCAGCTTCTTCAAGTGATTCAAGGAAGCGATCAAACATTTTCTGGCCAGATCACAGGCGTTTCGGCTTTAGCCAAACAGGGGACAGGAGTCCTCACTTTAACGGGCAATAATGGCTATGCGGTCAATACCGCCATTCAAAACGGCACGCTCAGCATCGGATCGGATTCTTCGTTGGGCAATACAAGCGGATCTCTTCTATTTGAAGGAGGCACTCTCTCAGTGACAGCCACCTTTGAATTGGCCTCAACGCGAACGACAACGACGGCTACCTCGACAAGCGGGATCTCTGTGACAGATGGGAACACGTTTACGATCTCCCAAAATATTGGCGATGGAAGCTCTTCGGGGGCATTTACTGTGTCGAGCAACGGAGCGGGGGTTCTCGTCCTTAGTGGCATGAATAGCTTCACCGGCGGGATGACGATCGATTCAGGCGCTTTGTCTATCAGCGCCGATGCCGCTTTAGGAGCCTCTTCAGGATCTCTTAATCTTGCCGGAGGAACGCTCCATGTTACAAGTGGATTTACCATTTCCGGTACGCGCGCAGTTACCACTTCAAATAGCTCGAGCGGCATCGAGATCGATGGCGGGGATACTTTGGTCATTCCCCAAGTCATTGCAAATGGAGGCTCTTCGGGCGGGATCACTTTGACAAGCGGTGGGGCTGGCATATTGGAAATCCAGAGTTCCTGCACCTACACGGGTCCAACGGTGATCAATTCGGGAAAGCTCACTTTAACCCATAGCGGATCTTTGCCAGACACCTCAGCGACAACGATTGATACGGGTTCCTCGATCGATGCCAGCGGAATCACCGGTTCTAGCTTTAGCCTCAATAATCTTTCCGGAGGTGGTAATCTCATCATCACGGGGAAAACATTTCTTCTCAATCAGTCTTCTGGAGAGTCTTTCGGAGGCATAATCAGTGGGGCTAGCGGGAATGTAACCATGTCCGGATCCGGCAGTTTGACATTGACCGCGGCGAGCACTTATTCGGGGGCGACGGCGATTAATGCAGGAACTATTTTGTTATCTGGAAACGGTACGATTGCCGATTCGACCTCTCTTGCGATTGCAAGTGGAGCTACCCTCGATCTCAGAGGGACGGGATTATCCTCGCTCTCCTTTCAGAACCTTTCAGGCGCAGGTACTATTCAGACAACCTCAACCACGATTACGATCGATCAGACCCAATCGGGGACGTTTTCCGGGGCGATCAACGAGTCAGCGACGTTGATCTTAACGGGCGGCAGTACGTTGGCCTTAACCGGCTCTAGCTCTTATTCTGGGGGAACTAGGGTTCAGGCAGGAGTGTTGAGCGTTTCTGGCGACGGAGCTTTAGGGAGCAGCTCAGGATTTTTATCGCTAGAAGGGGGCAACCTCGCAGTGACGAGTACTTTTCCGTTATCTGGTGGAAGAACCTTCACGACAGCGGGCTCTTCGACCACGATTGAGGTGAGTACTGGAGTGACATTTACGGTCAACCCGGTGCTTGCCGACGGAGGATCTAGCGGCAATTTGACTGTAACGAGCGGTGGATCGGGCATTGTGCTTTTAAACAACGCCTGTACGTATACAGGCCCTACTGCGGTTAACTCCGGAACGCTCGCCCTTGGATCTGGCGGATCGATTGGCGATTCTTCCTCGACTGCGATTGCAAGTGGAGCGACTCTCGACCTTACAGCGGCTACAAGCGGGATTACTCTCAAGACTCTTTCAGGTGCGGGAAATATCACCTCTACTGGACAAAGTGTGAATGTAAATCAAGGGTCTTCTCAAGTTTTTTCCGGATCGATGAGCGGCAGTCTTCTCCTCGTAAAACAAGGAACTGGCACTCTAACGTTGAGCAATTCAAATACTCTCGGCAGCGCTACTGTCAGCGACGGGATATTGCTCCTCTCTGGAAGCGGCACTATTGGAGTGGTGCCGGTAAGTCTTGCTGGCGGCACGACATTTGATGTCACGAACGTAAGCGCCTCCGGAACTACCATTGGCACTCTTTCAGGCAGCGGCACTATTTCCTCTGCAGGGAAAACTCTTGCCATCACGCAGGCGAGTAATGAAACATTTTCTGGCGCCTTAAACGGCGATAGCAGCACATCTCTTACCCTCAATGGAACGGCCGCTTTGACTTTAAGCGGGACGGCGAACTATAGCGGCGCGACCAATATCAATTCGGGAAAACTCGCGCTTTCTGGGACTACTTCGATTGCGGGATCTTCGGCCACGACGTTAGCCAGTGGAGCTACGCTCGATGTCAGCGGGGTTACAGGCGGAGTAACTCTTCCCACACTCTCTGGCGGCGGAACCCTGACCGGAACCGGTCGCGATATCACCATCGACCAAACCGCTACGGCGACTTTTTCTGGCTCGATCAGTGGAAATACTCTGACAAAGACAGGCTCTTCGCCCTTTACTTTTACCGGCACGGCGACCTACGCGGGAAATACCTCTGTAGAAGAGGGGCTCTTTTCTCTCAACACTTCGATTCCAGGAGCGCTCTCTGTCGCCTCTGGGGCCACCTTGAAAGGGACCGGGACGATCGGGGGAGATGCGACGATTAGTGGCACAATACAGCCCGGCAACTCAATCGGTACGATGTATGTAATGGGGGCGCTGGTGTTGGACTCCGGTTCGACCACCAGCATCGAAATCAGCCCCACCCAGTCCTCAGAAATCATCGTTTCTGGAGCCGCTTCTTTAGATGGCACGCTATCTATCACTGCTGATCCAGGGATTTATATCGGACAGGTGCAGTATACGATCCTGACCGCTGGCGGAGGCGTTACTCCAGGCTTTACTAGCATCATTGGAGGGGCTTTGGGGAGCGAACTCCAAGTAGAGTATTTATCCGACTCTGTCATCCTCACTTATTTAACCCAGCTCCGCGATTTCAACATCACCGGAAACGCAGAGAACCTCATCAACTATTTGAATGCAAACTCGGCCAATCCTCTAATCACCCCTATCTTTACTGTTTTAGGAGTGTTAGCCGCAGGGCCGCTCATGGAAGCGGCGATTTCGATCACTCCTGCGAGAAATGCAACGGCCACATTTGCCTCTCAAAATACGATGTTTACCTTTGCTAAATCGGTTTCTAGCCACATGGCTGGCCAAAGGATGCTCCGCTCGATGTTCAAAAAGTCCACCCCTTCTGAAGAAGAAGGGCTCCTTACCTATTTGGATTTAGCCGGTAGAAATCAGAGCTCTATTACCCCTGCTGGCAGCGTTAAAAAACTGGCTAAAGAAGAAGATATTTATTCGATTTGGATCGATGGATTTGCCGAGGCGTCCCACCAAGGCGCTCAAGATCAAATTCCCTCTTTCGATGTTTTCTCTGGAGGGTTTCTCGTCGGTTTTGACGCCTATCTCAATAACCGAGGGGAAGTGGGCTGCGCGGCGGGATACGCAAGGGACGCCCTTCATGAGACAGGAGATGTTGGGTCTAGTCTATCCAACCTTTGTGTCGCCACGCTCTATGGAACCTATTACTTAGGGCAAACGTATATCGAAGCAGAAGTTTGGGGCACATACGATCGAGTAGAGACATCGAGAACCGTGACCTATCCCGGCTTTTATGCCAAAGCAAAAGGCGCCTTCAACGGAATCCAGCTCACTCCTCACCTTGGATTGGGCTACGACTTTGTCTTTAAGCATGGAGTTGTCGAACCTTTTATCAAAGTGGATTGGGTCTTCAACTTTGAGCACGGCTATACCGAACATGGAGCTAGTCCTCTCAATATGATCATCAAAGGATCCGCTAGTTCCATGCTTCGATTGGAAACCGGCCTTAGCTGCTATCAAATGTGGGAAAAAGAAGTGGGGATATTGGTTTTACGCGAAGCTGCCAGCTATGTTTACAAACATCCCTATGCAATTGGCAAGATGACTGCTGCGATCGTAGGACTCGAAGGGACCTTCCTCAACGATTCATTCACCAGCATCCAGGATCTTTTCGCCCCCTCTTTTGAGATCTTTTACCGCCATAAACAGAGTGGCATTTTCTCTTCCCTTCAATATGAAGGGGAATTTGGCAGGGGCTATCGGACTAACGAAGTGCTGATGAGACTCGGCAAGTATTTCTAAAGCTCTTGGCTTCTTGCAATCCCGCATAGATTTTTGAGGCAGCTGTTTTATCGCAGTTTTTTAGTTGTAAGACGACGATTTTTAAGTAAGGAAATGCTGAAGGTTTGTCTTTGGCAAGCTCGTTGACTCTTTCAAAATGGGAAAGAGCTAACTGAATATGCCCCTCTTTTAAGTAGGTTTCTCCTAATTGGTAGTGAATGTTTAGGGAAGGACGCAGTGGGGCTAGTTGAATCATCGCTACTTGTCTTAACTGTGTAATAGATAACATGACGTAATGCCTTTAAGGTTGTAAATTGTAGAAATTATTTAATGGAGGTTTTTTCTTCTAAAAAGAGGGTAATTGTATAGGGAAAACGGATTTTTTTCCAGAAGTTTTGATGGTTGGATTTTTTTCGTGAGTTAAAGTCTTCAATTTGCTATATTTTTCACATATTTTCTTGATAATCAACAAGATATAAAAAGTTTTTACAAAACAGAAATTGGAAAAAAATATGAGTTCTATAAACAGAGTAGATTCCCTAATTCAAGAAGTGCCTCCAAATTTTTCAGGGGAAAAGCTCAATCGCTTATCTCGGGCGGTGGACAATTGTCATAAAGAGGTTAAAGCGGATTGGTGGAGTACTTGGCATGTCACAGGGATCATTGATCAATGGAAACAGTCTGAATTAGTGAGGTTGAATGTCAAAAAAATCTCAGTATTTCCGAGTTGGAATTTAAATAACCTCAAGTCTTTTAGCCAAACTGAATGGCAGCAACTCAGCGACCGTTTAAAAGAACGAATAGATCGTCAATGACAAGGGCAGAGAGGGATTTCCTCTGTTGTCTTACTGCGCGAGAACATTCGCGCATTGACTTGTCCTGGTTGTAAATACTCTTGCATGAGGCGATGGAATCCTTCGTGCGAACAGGTCTCGCCGCAGGTGAATAAATCGACAAAGCAAGCGCCATATTCTGGATACGTATGAATGCTCGCATGGCTTTCAGAAAGAAGATAGACCACGGTGATCCCATTGGGTGGGAAAATATGAAACGTTCGATTTAAAATCGATGCGCCTGAAGCTTTCACCGCTTCATCCATTGCGCTTAAAAGCCCATCTAGATCTCCGAGAGCCTTTGGATGACAATCCAAATAACTAGCGACAAAATGTTTCCCAGAAAAATCGTGTAGATCCCCTTCGACAGCAAAAGAATGAGCGAAAAAGAAACTGAGAAAAAACGAAAAAACAAGCTTCATCTTAATGGTTACCCAAGTGAGTTGGTAAGAAGCTGCAATGGTAGCTATTTTGCGTTTTTTTTTCTAGACAGAAAAAAATAAGAACCGTACTTTCCAAACAAAGAACCTATCCGCATAAAAAAATTTTAGTCGATTTTTTGATCGGATAGATTCAAAAGAGGGCGGAAGAGACTGTCCCAAGGAGAAGAAAAAATGAAACAAAAGATCGCAACATTAGCAATGGTTGGTTTACTCGCGGGTCTATGTCTATCTGCCAAGGCTCCGTTTGTTGGAAAAGAAATTGCAATGTCTAAATGTTCTAAAGACAAAAATTCTAGCGAATCGCAAGACAACTCGAATGGCGGGTGCGCTGATTGCGATTGCGGAGAGCAATCGGACGCCTCTTCAGAAATGAAGATCCCAGGTGATGCGACTGCGGAAACCGCTGCTCAAACAGAAGAGTGATATGTATCTTGCTAGTCGCCCTACAGGCGACTAGCAACGATCTCTTTTTGTCATTTTCCCTCTGTATCCTTAAGAGCAAATATAGGCTTTCCTTTTTTTTTCCATTTCCTTATTCTCTTGGCCCATGATTAAAGATGTTGTTAATCTGGGCGTTGGCATAGGGCTTAGGCCGGTTCATCTGCCGCAGATTTTTGCCTCTTGGCCAGAGATCGATTGGTTTGAAATTATCAGCGAGCAGTTCTTAGAAGAGGGAGCATCTACCCGAAATTTAGAGAAGATCCTCGAGCGATATCCGGTTGTGATGCATGGCGTAAGCCTTGCCATCGGGAGCGCAGCGCCCCTCGATTGGGACTATTTGAAAAAATTAAAAGCTCTTGCGCAGAAAACAAAATCGCCTTGGGTGTCTGACCATCTTTGCTGGGGCCGGTTGCCTGGAGCTCGTTACCACGATCTTCTGCCGCTGCCAAGACGGCCTGAGGTGGTCGAGTACGTCGCCGAAAGGGCAAGGGTGATCCAAGATTTTCTCGAAGTTCCTTTCGCCTTAGAAAACCTCTCTACCTATGCCGATTTTACGAACAATTTGATGTCTGAGTGGGAATTTTATTCCGCCGTTGTCGAAAAGGCAGATATCGGCATGATGCTCGACGTCAATAACATCTATGTTTCGAGCCGCAACCAAGGGTTTGACGCCAAAGAATATCTAACGAATTTGCCCATTGATCGCATTGTGCAGATTCACCTAGCGGGCCATCGCAATATGGGCGCTTACATTCTCGATACGCACGACCAGCCCGTTTGCGATGAGGTTTGGGCGCTTTATGGAGAGATCTATCCAAAAACGAAAGGAGTTTCGACGCTTCTCGAATGGGACGATCATTATATCTCCTTTGAAGACACCTGGAAAGAAGCCCTCAAAGCCAAAGCATTCCAACATCAGGTAGCTTATGGATAAAGTTCCTCTTGCCCTTGAAGAGCTCCAAATTTGGTTCGCAAACCATCTTACGCGCACTTTCCGAGACATCGGGGAGTTTAATCTGCCCAACTATTCCGAGGCAGTGAATCAAGAGATTCGGTCGCGCATAGCCCCTGGACCTACTTTAAGCGCGGAGCAGCGTTTTGGCATCTACAATCAGCAATATTGGTGGCGGCTATTTGTTCTTCTACAAGAAGCCTACCCAACTCTTGTCCGCTTATTTGGATTTAGAGATTTTAATACCCTCATCGCTGAGCCTTACTTTTTGCGCTATCCGCCAAACGACTGGTTTCTCCCTCATCTCGGCACCCATTTAATGCAGTGGATCTCTGAGGAGTACGACGAGGAAGATCGGAAATTATTGATCAACATCGCCGATATCGACGCGGCTTATGAGCGGCTCTACCACGCCATAAATCCAGAGAGCGCTCTTTTTGAACTGAATGCTGATTTTTTTTCCTTTCGCTCCTCTCTTTTAGAACACACTGTGAATCACTGGCAACAAAACGATTTGCCAAAGCTCGATTGCAAAAAGGGAACATATTATTTTATCTTATCTCGGACAGAAGAGGGGGTTTTCTATGAGTCGATCGAAAAGGCTTATTTTGATGAGTGGTCCGCCTCAAAACTGCTTTTGATTGGATGAGGGCTTCTCTTCCAAAGAAAGGAGAGGGTCCCTCCAGTAATGATGAGGATTACTCCTGCCAGCGAATGCCAGCCGAGTGAAGTATTGAATAGAAGATAGCTGATAAGTCCATTGTAGATCACGACCGAATAGCCAAGCGGGGAGAGATAGGCAGCTGTTCCGTAGCGGTACGCAATGGTGAGTAAGATCTGTCCTATAGCCGTTGTCGCGCCAATGGCGATTGTAAACAGCCACTCCCGTCCCGTTGGCGGCACCCAGACATCCCAAGCAAAAGGAAAGGTGACGATCGATCCGAAGGAAAAAAAGTAAAACAGCGTTCGGCTCATCGATTCTCGTTTTAGATTTAACACCCGAATCGCCGCTAGAGCCACAGCCGAGGTCATCCCCGCAGCAATGCCAAATAGAAATCCGAGTTGGAAGATATGCCTAGTCGGGGTCAAGATGATGCTCACTCCGATAAATCCGATGATGATTGCCCACCAGACCCGTTTCTCTACCTTCTCTTTCATCCAAATCCACCAGACAAATGGAACGAAAAAAGGCGCTGTATAATTGAGTGTTGTCGCATCGACAAGATTTAAATGGCGAATCGCCAAAAAAAAGAGATAGTAACTGATAATGCCAAAAATATCGCGGATCAGATGCGTCGGCAGCTCCTTTGTCCGCAGCGGCTCAAAACCGCGCCGCAGACCCCAGGGCAGGATGCAAAAAAAACTCACAAAATTTTGGATGAAAAGAATCTGGATCGTCGGGAACCTCTCTCGAAAGTTAAACACTAAGCAGGAGCCGATTGAGAGGAAAAGGTAGGCGAAGAGGGAGATCGTAATTCCAAGAGAGAGATGGGAGGGTCTAGATTCATGGGCCATAATATTTCTCTGTTACCCGAATTCGATTTTTGATAGGAAGGAAAAAAACGGGGTACAAACCATGGCAGAATACGATAAAGCGAAATTAGAATGGTTGGAATATGATCTATTGGAAAAATTTCCCCATGTTTTGCATGGAACCCTTAGCCGACACGGGGGGATTAGCAGCGGAGAACGCTTTGGCACGCTCAATCTCGGCGATCAAACGGCCGATACGCGCGAACACGTCAAAACCAACCGTGAAACCGTAAGAAAGGCCTTTGGTTTGCCGCAAATTATTTATCCCCATCAAATGCATGGCACTAAAGTTTGTCGAGTCACTGCCAAAAACCTCCGTGAGCCCTTGCAAGCCGATGCGCTCTATACATCTGAGAAAAATATCGGGCTTGGCGTTATGCATGCCGATTGTCAGGCGGCCATTTTATACGATCCAGTCCATGAAGTCATCGCAATTGCCCATTGCGGCTGGAAAGGAAGCGCACAAAATCTCTATGCGCGCACCATCGATACACTGCAGCGCGAAATCGGCACCCAGCCGCACAACCTCCTGGTCTGCATTTCTCCCTCCTTAGGGCCCGATCATTCTGAATTTAAAAACTATAAACATGAATTGCCCAAAGATTTTTGGGAGTTTCAGTCAAAACCTTTTCACTTCGATTTCTGGGGCATCAGCCGAATGCAACTGCAAAAATGTGGCGTTTTAGATAAAAATATCGAAATCGCAGAGATTTGCACGGTCTGCAATACAAAAGATTACTTCTCGCACCGCGCCAGCAAAGATACAGGGCGAAATGCGACGATTGTAGCGCTAAAATCCTGATCATTTTTTAACCACAGAGGCCTTAATAAAAATCTCTGTGTCCTCTGTGGTTAATTAGCGCTGAAAAACTTGGTTGTGTATAATACCAAGTCCATATGGATGTTACGGATCTTCGACTCTCTGGATTGAAATTGATCAAGCCTCGTCTTTTTTGCGACGAACGAGGCTATTTTCTCGAAAGTTATCGCCAGCCTGCCTATGCAAATCTGTCCATTCCCGATTTTGTCCAAGACAACCTCTCTTTTTCGAAGCAAAACGTCATTCGCGCTCTTCATTTACAAGCTTTGCCCGGCCAAGCAAAACTCGTGCAAGCGCTGCGAGGGAAAATTTTCGATGTTGCCGTCGACCTTCGGCAAGATTCTGCTACGTTCGGACAATGGGAGGCGGTCGAACTCGACGATCTTCTTCGGTGGCAACTCTTTATCCCAGCAGGCTTTGCCCATGGTTTTTGCGTCCTTAGCCAAGAGGCTCTAGTCCAATATAAAGTAAGTTCACTCTACGATCCGAGCACGGAGCTCTCGATCCGATGGAACGATCCCGATTTAAACATCGCATGGCCCGTCCAACATCCCATTCTTTCTTCGCGAGATCAAAACAGCCCTTTTTTAAGAGAATGCTTGTATGCGAAAACTCAATAACCTCCTCGTCACCGGTGGCTGCGGCTTTATCGGATCGGCCTTTATTCGATCGACTTTGCGGTCGGGCCCCTCTGTGAAAATTGTCAATCTCGACAAAATGACCTATGCTGCCAACCAACACAACTTAGATGGATTTCACGAGCACCCGCGCTATCGCTTTATCCAGGGCGATATCAATCAGCAGCCGCTTGTGGAAAAATTGTGTTTAGAAGAAGAAATCGATGCAATTGTCCACTTCGCCGCTGAATCGCATGTCGATCGGAGCATCGCGTCCGCGTCTGCATTTGTAGAGGCAAATATTCGAGGGACGATGACCCTTCTCGAAGCAGTTCGCCAGTTTCCCCACATCCATTTCCATCATATTTCCACCGATGAAGTCTACGGATCGCTAGGAGAGAGCGGCTTTTTTAACGAACAGTCCCAATATCGGCCTAACTCTCCCTATTCCGCCACAAAAGCCGCCTCGGATCACCTCGTTCGCGCGTATGGACAAACATATCACCTCTCGACGACCATCTCCCACTGCTCGAATAACTACGGCCCAGGGCAACATAGAGAAAAATTCGTCCCTCTTATGATCTTCAATTGCCTGGCGGAGAGATCGCTTCCTGTCTACGGCAAAGGGGTAAACATTCGCGATTGGATCTATGTCGATGATCACATCGAAGCGCTGTGGCTTATTTTGCAGCGAGGAGTTAAAGGGGAAGTGTACGATATTGGAGGAGATAGTGAACGATCGAATTTAGACCTTCTCCATCTGGTCATCAAACTCCTTGCAGAAGAAACGGGCGAGCCTCCGGAAAAATACCACAAACTCATCCGCTTTATCGACGACCGCCCCGGCCATGATTTACGCTATGCCATCGACTCTTCAAAAATGTTTCACGCCTTTGGATGGAAGGCAAAAATTTCGCTTACTGAGGGACTTCAAAAAACAATCCGGCGCGCCGTTCATTTGTTGAATCGCTGTTGACGAGAAGTAGCGTGTTAAAATATATCTTATGCATGTTTAAGACGAAAACAAGGAATTCCCTATGAAAAAGAATTGGCGTTTGCTGGCATATCTGCTGACCTTTTCCTCATTCCCTCTTTTGGCGGTTCCGAGTCTTGACGATAAAGAAACAGCGGCCCAATCCATCAGTGCAAAAACAGCCACCAATCCAAAATCGATGCCGCCCCAAAAGCCAGAAGAAGAGACGATTCAAGCGCAACCGATCATCACCCCTGCTGTAGCCCCTCATATCCTAGACGGTTCGGATACCTATATGACGTTCGACTTCCTTTGGTGGAAAACCTTTGTCGGCAGCATGGAATACGCATTTACTGGCGTTGCTGACAATTCGGCCTTTGTCCCTTTTGGCTCTAGCACGGGAAAAGGAAAAGCGCAAAAACCTGACTTTCAATTCGAACCCGGCATCAAGGCGGGAATCGGCGTCAATTTCAACCATGACGGCTGGGATCTTTATGCACAGTATACATTCCTCGCTGGCCCAAAAGAGACAAACTCTATCGCTGCAATTTCAGGCACTGGTGCGTCGAGTCTCCAGGACATCGCCTACAACAATGGGACAGACCAGACACTTTCTCTTGTGAACGCCTCGTGTAATTGGGAGCAAGACTTCAATATCATCGATCTCGAACTCGGGCGAGATTATTTCATCAGTCGCCACCTCACGCTCCGTCCCTCCACCGGTTTTAAAACTGGCTGGGTCAATGAGCGGACAACGATTAGCATGGTTCCGACAACCACTGTCCCCGTCGATGCGTCGAGCGGGTCGAACAGGCCTACTTCGGTCGTTTTACACCAGCGTCAAAACATGTGGGGATTGGGGATTAGAACAGGCTTAAATGTCGGTTGGCACGTGTCGAAAAATTGGTCTTTTTACAACGACTTTGCCTTCACAGCGCTCTGGGCTGACTTTAGCATCCAGCAAAAACAGAGCATGAATGAAACCGTATATGGCTCCATGACGCCTAAGTTTGTCAATGAGACGATCAAAACGGTGATCCCAGTGGTGGAAGCCGCTTTAGGCATCTCCTACATCACTTGGTGGGAAAAAGGGCGCTATCGCTTCGAAGTTCGCGGCGGTTGGGAAGAGCAAATTTGGCTCGACTTTAACCATTTCACAACATTGGGCGGAACGGGCAACCTGACTCTCCAAGGCCTTACCCTCAAAGCCATCTTAAATTTCTAAATTAGAAGCCGAGGTCGTGGATGAGGCGATCGGCTGCAGATTGTACGTCTGGCGTCACTTTATGCCAAGGATCGTAGGCGTATTGAAACTGCACCTGCTCGACGAAGATCAAAACGTCTTGCTGGATCGTTTCGTCTAAAAAAGCGCCCCGCGCTTTGAGATCTTCCACTAAAAGATCCGCCTCAGCCCGTTTGCCCTCATGCAAACACTGAACGATCTTCACAATGTCAGAGACCATCTCTTTTTTGGATCGAATCGGGAGTTCGTGAAACATATACCACAGCTTAATTATGTTCTTTGTCTTTATTATACTACATAATTGAAATTTTCAATTAATGTTATTGTTAACTATTAAATTTTAGTCGTTTAAAAAGGAATTGACACTAGAGGGGGTATCGCGTATTATTTTAGGCATTCTTAGGAATTAAAGAGATGACAGTAGAGTATTCTGCGACAGAATATAAGTATGGGTTTACGACGGACATTGAATCTGAAGTATTTCCAAAAGGGCTTACGGAAGAGACAGTGCGCGCTATTTCCGCAAAAAAGGGGGAACCCTCTTTTCTTTTGGACTTTAGGCTTAAGGCTTTTCGTAAATGGCAAGAGATGACAGAGCCTCATTGGCTCAATGCCAACTATCCAGCTATCGACTATCAAGGAATTTCTTACTATGCTGCGCCTAAATCCAAGCCTCGCCTCGAATCTTTGAGTGAAGTAGATCCGGAGATTTTAAAAACCTTTGAAAAGCTGGGTATTCCTTTAGAAGAGCAAAAGAGGCTCTCAAATGTCGCCGTCGATGTCGTCTTTGACTCAGTTTCCATCGGTACGACGTTCCGAAAAAAACTAGAAGATGCAGGGGTGGTTCTCTGCTCGATGTCCGAGGCCGTCCATAAATTCCCAGAATTGATCAAAAAATACCTCGGGACCGTCGTTCCTGCGCACGATAATTTTTTTGCCGCTTTGAATTCCGCGGTCTTTTCCGACGGCTCGTTTGTCTATATCCCGAAAGGGGTTCGTAGTCCGATGGAGCTCTCGACGTATTTCCGCATCAATGAAAAAGAGACAGGCCAGTTTGAGAGGACACTCATCATTGCGGAAGAGGGCTCTTACGTCAGCTATTTAGAAGGTTGCACAGCGCCTGCTTTTGACACCAATCAGCTCCATGCCGCAGTCGTAGAACTCGTCGCCCTAGAAGGGGCTGAAATCAAATATTCCACTGTACAAAACTGGTATGCCGGCGATCCAAAGACAGGGAAAGGTGGCGTTTATAATTTTGTCACCAAGCGCGGTTTATGCAAAGGGGCCCGCTCGAAGATTTCTTGGACGCAGGTGGAAGCCGGCGCTGCGATTACTTGGAAATATCCGAGTTGCATTTTGCGCGGCGATGATTCGGTGGGAGAGTTTTATTCTGTCGCTCTGACCAATGGCCACATGCAGGCAGATACGGGGACAAAAATGATTCACATCGGCAAGAGGACCCGCTCTACGATTGTCTCGAAGGGGATCTCTGCAGATCAGTCGCACAATACCTATCGAGGCCTTGTCAAAATCTCTCCGAAGGCCACGTTCTCTCGCAATTACACCCAATGCGACTCGATGCTTGTCGGCAATCGCTGTTCGGCAAATACATTTCCAGTGATCGAAACTGCAGGAAATACCGCTCAGCTTGAGCATGAAGCTTCTACTTCCAAGCTGAATGAGGAACAAATTTTTTATCTTCAAACGCGCGGCCTTTCCAAAGAAGAGGCAATCGGGCTCATCGTCAATGGATTTTGCAAAGAAGTAATCCAAGAGCTCCCGCTTGAATTTGCGCAAGAAGCGCAAAAGCTGCTCGCGCTCAAACTAGAACACTCCGTAGGATGATTATGCTAGATATTCAAAACCTCCATGCCTCTATTGAGGGCAAAGCGATCCTCAAAGGGCTCAATTTAAAGATAGGCAAGGGAGAAATCCATGCGATCATGGGGCCTAATGGCGCAGGCAAGTCGACGCTCGCCAAAATTTTAGCCGGCCATCCTTCCTATGAAATCACAAGCGGCCAAGTTTGGTTCAAAGGGCAAGATCTTTTAAGTATGACGCCCGAAGCGCGTGCGACCCTCGGCCTTTTTATGAGCTTTCAATATCCATTAGAAATTGCCGGCGTATCCAATCGCCATTTTTTGAAAGTCGCTCTCAATGCGCAGCGAAAAGAGAGAGGCGATCTCCCTCTTTCTAGCGAAGAATTTGAAGAACTTCTCACTGAAAAAATGGCTCTTATGGACATCCGCGCTGAATTTAAAGAGCGGGCCGTCAATGAAGGGTTTTCTGGCGGGGAAAAGAAGCGCAATGAAATCTTGCAAATGGCCCTTTTCAATCCCGATTTAGCTATCCTCGATGAAACCGATTCTGGCCTCGATATCGATGCGATGAAGATCGTCGCAGCGGGCGTTAACAAGATGCGCCGCTCCGACACCTCTCTTCTAGTCATCACCCACTACCAGCGCCTCCTCGACTATATCAAGCCCGATTTTGTCCATGTCTTATCGGATGGGCAGATTGTCAAGACCGGCAAGGCTGAATTAGCTCTTGAACTGGAAGCAAAAGGGTATCAATGATCTCTTGGCGTCAACTTGCAAGCGATCGTTTGGCCTCATTGCCAGCGGTCCATTGGCCAGAGCCAGCAGTGGCAAAAACAGTTTCCTTTGAGGCGGCTCCGTCTACGATTGTCTTTGTCGATGGTTTTTTTGCGCCGGAGCTTTCCAAAGTGCCCGCTGAGGTGATTTGTTTAAAGTTAGATCAGGCCCTTAAATCGTACGGCCTATTCTTACAAAATCGATGGACGAAAACCTTCAAAGATGAAAAAGACCCATTTTATCTTTTGAATATGCTCCACCATGGACAAGGGCTTTTTCTCTATATCCCTCCCAATGTACAAAGTTCGCTTCATATCGTTCACCTCTCAACGGGACCTAATCTCGCTTCTCCAAAAATCCAAATCACTCTCGGTAAAAATAGCCACCTCTCTTTGACCCAAAAAGTTCAAGGTGGAATTGTCAATGGAGCTATCGACTTATTGCTCGATGCTGGATCGACGTTGAAGTTTTACGACATCGAACTGTTAGAGGAAAACGCGAATGTGCACACCTCGCTTCGCGCATCGTTAAAAAAAGATGCCCGTCTAGAAGTGTTTCATGCGACAGACGGCGCAAAAAATGTCCGATTCTCTGCCATCGCAGAACTGGCCGAAGAAAATAGCTCTTTTCTCTTCCGCTCACTTGCGATGCTAAACGGCAAACGAGAAGCGCACGTCCACGCGCTAGCCGATCACGTTGCGCCGAATTGCACCTCAAGACAGCATGTGAAAATGGTGTTAAATGGAGAGAGTAAATCGAGCTTTGAAGGGAAAATCTACGTCCACCCCAAAGCGCAAAAAACGGCCGCCTATCAGCTCAATAACAATCTGCTCCTCAGTGATACTGCCTTGGCCACTTCAAAACCCAATCTCGAGATTTTTGCCGATGATGTCAAAGCATCCCATGGCGCCACCTTTTCGCAGTTATCGGAAGAAGAACTCTTTTACTTCCGCTCTCGCGGCCTTTCTTTGACTGAAGCCAAATCGCTTCTCATGCAAGCATTTTGCCGCGAACATATCGATGCATTGGAGATCGAATCACTAAAAGCGCCCCTTTTAGACGCTATGGCTAGAGTCTATGCGTGACCAATTCCCGATTTTCAAAAAACACCCTGAGCTAATCTATCTCGACTCTGCAGCAACTGCCCATAAGCCAAAGAGCGTCATCGATGCTCTAATGCAGTTTTACGCCGAAGAATATGGCACCGTTCACCGAGCGATTTATAAAGGGTCTCTACTGGCGACTGAGAAATACAACGCCACTCGAGAAGCTGTCCGGAAATTTCTCAATGCTAAGCACGCAGAAGAGATCGTGTTTACGCGCGGGACGACCGATGCGATCAACCTCGTTGCGCTCAGCTGGGGCCGCACCCACTTGAAAGAGGGCGATGAAATTTGCGTTTCAGAAAAAGAACACCATTCCAATTTTGTTCCCTGGCAAATGCTCGCCAAGGAAAAAGGGCTAAAGCTTGTCTCTACCATCACTCCGAGAACGCGTCTTGTCGCCATTGCCCATATGACCAATGTGACAGGGGAAATCCATCCCATTGAAGAGATCGTCGCTCGAGCAAAAGAGGTGGGGGCCGTTGTCGTTGTCGATGGCGCGCAAGCAGCTCCTCATCGAAAAATCGATGTGCAGGCGCTCGGCTGTGACTTCTATGCCTTTTCTGGCCACAAATGTTATGGCCCGACTGGAGTTGGCGTTCTTTATGGGAAAAAAGCGCTCTTAGAATCGATGCCCCCAGTCCAAGGCGGCGGCGATATGATTGCTAAAGTCACTCTTGAAAAAACTACCTACGCAGAGCCTCCTCTTCGCTTTGAAGCTGGAACTCCCATCATCGGCTCTGTGATTGCCCTAAAAGCGGCCATTGATTTTATCGAATCGATCGGTCAGGACATTATCGCTACCCATGAAAATGCCCTTCGGCAAACACTCGAAGAACACCTTCGAGCCGTCAAAGGTCTTACTATTCTCGGCACCAGTTTAGAGAAGGGGCCTCTGACTACTTTTACGATCGAGGGGATTCATCCTCTAGATCTAGCTACCTTTCTCGATCTAAAAAATATCGCTGTTCGAAGCGGCCATCTTTGCGCTCAACCTTGCCTTCAATCGTTTGGCTTAACAGCGGCAACACGGGTCTCCTTTGGTATTTACAATACCAAAGAAGAGGTTTACCGCTTTCTCGAAGAGCTAGACAGAGCGATTCGGAAGCTTTCTTAAGCTAAAACGTGGTCGTCAATCATTTCAACGTCATCGTCATCGTTTTCTAACGAATGTGTCTCCGCTTTTTGAGTACATCCACAGCTTCTCGATACAGCGGTAATTAGATCGACTGGGAATGAGGTCACAAAATCCCATCCGGCAGCAAATGGTGTGTAGAACGGCGTCAAAGCAGAGATAGTGAATGCCGTAAGAAATTGGGTGAATTCTCCTTGAGAGAGCGCATAAAGAGAGGAAAAAAGGGCTGTTATCGTCAAGAAGGGAATGGCCACAACGCCACTTACTAGCGATGCAAGATCCAATAGCGGTATTTTCATGTTTTCATAGCAAGAGAGCAGAGGTTTTGCTATCAGAGCATTTCTCTTATTGACGGGGATATTTACGTAATCTGTGATTGTTTGTAAAGCGCTTGAAAACGGGATTGAATTGGCCATGTTTTTGCTCCCTTTTGGTTAGAGGGGGCGATCATAACAGGCGAGTCTATTTGTGCAAAGAATTTATTTAATGTTTTGAAAGAATACGTCCGGCCCGCGGAATAGAATAAATTTTCGAGCATAGCTTACTTGCCCTGGGAAAACAAATTTCGCATCAGGGGAGAGCGGGTTATTGGCTACGTTTAGTTTTGCTTCTTCATGAAGATTTGCCAAAGCTACTGGAATGACTTCGATTTGATTGTCCCCTAGATTGAGGTCTCGGAGCTCTACAGAAGTATTAAGAGGCGAGGCGTCGGAGATGGCGTTCCCATTTAAATGGAGCACTCGAAGTTTTTTTAGCTTCTCAAGCGGCTCGATGGCAGAAATTTTGTTGCCAGCAAGGGTGAGATATCGAAGCTCTGTCATCGAGCTAAGAGAGGAAGTGTCACTCATTTGATTGTGATCTAGATGAAGCATTTGAAGTTTGGTCAGGGCGGTAAGAGAAGAGGTATCGACAATTTTATTGCGCGCTAGATCGAGTATTTCAAGTTCTCTAAGAGCATTTAGAGGCGCGATCTCAGAGATTTGATTGCGCGCTAGATTGAGATCTTGAAGCAACTTCAAGTTGCATAGAGGTGAGAGGTCTTTGATTTGGTTGTCGTTTAAGCGAAGCACCCGAAGCTTTGTCAGAGTGCTAAGAGGTGAAATATCGGCGATTGCATGGCCAGATAGCTCGAGCCTTCGAAGATGTGTTAACTGCGACATAACTGCAGGTAATGTAGTAAGGCTTGTGTTGCCCCCTAGGCTGACTAAAGATAAGGTTTCCCGTTTATTCCTGTCGCATTCTAAGAGAATGCTCGCGGCATCTTCTCTCACTTTTTCTTCCGGCGTTCCTTCTTTCTCTTTGCACCAAGCATGCAATGCCTGTCTAAGTCCTTCATTATTGGAGACGCCCTTAAAAGTTAAGGAGACCTTTCCTATCGCAGAAAAGAATGTGGCAATCATCGCTTCAAAAGCGGCAGATACGATCGTTATGATTTTTTCAATCATAGAAGAGAGTGTATCGCGCTGTCGGTATTCAATGGGTATCTGAGGAGTGGTGTCGTCGAGGAATTTAATGGGCATAATAATCCTGTGTTTGTTGCATACTATTATAAACAAAGTTTTGTTTTATTAATACAACTTTATTTCAATTAACGTAACTGCCTGATAATTAGGTTCATAATTTTCTTATATTAATAGTATTAATTATAATGTATAAAATAAGTATGGTTCTTATTACCTTTTGAGGCTTTTCGTGAGCGCTGTCCCTCCAGATCATATCCATAAAGACCTTAGGGGGCTCTGCTCTGCCGCTAATGAAGCATCGTTTAAGCATGATTTAGGCACTCTCATCCCTCGCACAGAGGGTACGGCAAAGCAAGCGCTCTCCTTGATCCAATCGAATCAGAAGTTCATCAATAAAGACGATCTTCCCTACTTATTGGGACTTGAGGCAAAACTTGTTCAGTATTGCGACCCCTCCGATTTGAACCATCTCGACGAGCTCATTAGAGCGATCTGTAAACAACAGGGTCTTGCAGATGAATCTAGAGACGCATTCCTTTACGTTTTTGCAAAGGTCTCTTCTGATAAAATCGGCCAACTGACTTCCACGCTCGCGGTGGCGATGCCGATTCTCCTGGGTGTCAGGGATCGATTCAAGAGGGGTGAAATGATGCAAGCGCTTGAGGACGTCCATCCCAAGACGCTTGAGGCATTAAAGGAATTGTTTCCGAGCAATATGGATGCTGACGCCTTGATCCGGATGCTCAAAGGGCTCAAGGAGTTGAACCCTACGACAGTCGAAAAAGCAAAGCCCTGGCTTATGGGAGAAGGAAATAGTCATCAGAAAAGAGCTCTATTCGATGGCCTCAAGCACGTTTCCCTCGACAAGCTCGGGCAGGCAGAGCAGATGCTCCTAGGCGCTGGCGATGATTTCGAAAGAGGGCAGATGCTCGATGAACTCAAGGATATCGATCTGAATACATTCAAAGAAGCTATGCCCTTACTTCTGGGCGCTTGGTCGAATGCAAATAAGATCGCCATGTTCCGAGCTCTCAAGTACATCCATCCGGATATGCTGAAGGCTGTAAAGCCCTTGCTTGAGAGCCTCTGGTGGAGTAGCGACAAAGCTCTTATTCTCGAAGCGCTCAGGGGAGTTAAGTTCAATACGTTTACGCAGGCAATTCCACTGATCGGAAATACCCGTGAGATAGGGGACAAAATAGCTATGCTCCAAGCGCTGAGAGGACTTACTCCTAAGGCTTTCGAAAGTCTATCTTCTAAAATGTTCCATAACGAGCCTATTGGATTATGGATTCTCTTTGCTAAAATCATGCATTATTTGGATCCCAAAGACTATGAAAAATGCATAGACCATCTATTGGCGCGCAATCTATCGATTAACGAGGATCCATTTAACTGTATATACTATCTTCTGAAGAAATATCCCGATCTTGCTGAATCTACCCATATTTATCTGCAACAGCGACTGGAAGATGGGGGAATAGATCCAGAGGAAACTCAAATCCTTGCAAAAGATATCTGGAATCATCGCCAGGCGTTTCTCCTTTTCGAGGAACATTCGCTTTCTCAGGCAGCTCTCAATATGATCATCATGGCAGAGTCTGCAAAGGATCCAAAGAACCCTTATAGGATCTATGGAAATCTAAAGAAAATACGTGAAAAACCTCCTGTCGTATTTTCGACGCAGCCTCAAGAGATCGATCATGAGCAGCTTCGACTCGATCCTCTCACATTTCAAAAAAGAGGAGAGGAAAAAAAGCTAATCACTTTTGCTGACTTAAAAGAAGTGGATCCGAACGCTCCCACTCTCTATTTTGACGCCTTAGAAAAGCGCTTAAATGCCTTGCCTGAAACCAAAGGAGAAGCCGTTCACGAAGAAATTTCAGCAATGACAGAATCTACATTTAAGCTTTTGAAAGAAAATTTTGCTAAACCTTTTCTCACAGCTCTTTTAAAGGTCAGGGGAGAAAAAAATGAGGAAGTCCCTACGGTGAACGCATTTTTCTTTGCCATCATGCACTATCTCTCCAAATTATCTGATGTCGTTAAACCGAAAGAACTTTTATCTCCGCGCGAAGAGGTTCTCTTAAAAATGTCTGCCTCTATCCAACATTGTTCAGTAGGCCAATCGGAAGGGGTCAGCATAGCCTATGGACAATTACCCATTGAATATCGCTATGGAGCAGATGTGGCAGAAGGAGATGCAACGCCAGAGAAGAAGGCTGCAAGCTATATCGATGCTCTAGTCCAATCCCAACTCGAAAATATCCTTTCCTCTAAGAACTCCATGATGAAAGAGATGGTGGAAGCAAGAGCAGGTCTCAATCAACTTGCGCATCAATCGAGATACTTAAAAAACCTGATTGGCCCATCCATCGGGTTGCAGCATCGTTTGACGTTCGATCCCTATACCTTCACTCTCGACAGTGTTTTGATTGGAAGAGATCTTCCCCACACACTTGAAATTTTCTATCGCCACTTTACTCCCGAGGTATTGGTCAAAGCTCTTCGCGATAGCGTGAATAGAACCTTAGCCGAGGATACGAAAGAGGCGCGCTCTTTGTACAACAATCTCTATACGTTTGTAGGAGGCTCTGAGAGCTGGGAATTATCCGATGATGCCTTGCCGATCCTCACAGAACGGGGAGCCGTAAATCTTCTGATCAAAGCGGGCTACCTGAAATAACACAGGTCGCAAAGTCTGGCGAGCACGCCAGATTCGCTGAGCGCATCTGTGTCGATTCTGTGTGCTAGGATCGATTCATAAATGGGTTTTCTCGCTTGATACAGAGTGTGGAGCGAAGTGCCCTCTGCAAATGCGGGTGTTATTTTGATTCGGCGAGCGATAGTTTCAAAGCTGGCCTCTAAATAGATGAGTTTTCCTATCTTCAAGAGCAATTCGACATTGGACGGATCGAGGACAGTGCCGCCGCCAAGGGCGATGACGCAGCCGCTTTGCAAGGTCAAAAGAGCCTCTTTTTCCAACATTCTAAAACGGGTTTCCCCAAGGGTGCGATAAAGATGAGAGGGAGATCCTCCAAGCAGCTCGTCAGTGTCGATGAAAGGAAGGTGGAGCTTGGCCGCTAGAAGCTTGCCGAAGTGGGATTTGCCACAGCCTTTAAAGCCGAAGAGAATCATGAGAATTTTGCTCCAATGGCACAGAAATCTTCGATGAAATTTGGATATGTTTTTGCCGCGCACTCAATGCCTTGAATAGTGCTTTCGTCTTCTGCTCCAAGGGCTGCTACAGAAAGGGCCAGACCTAGGCGGTGATCGCGGTGAGATTCTAAAATGGCTCCACGAAGCGGCGAGGAGCGGATTAGGAGTCCGTCGGGCTTTTCTTCAATATCGCCGCCCATTTTTTTCAGCTCTTTTGCGATGCAGGCGATTCGATCGGATTCTTTGCTTCGCGCAGTGGCTGCGCCAGTGAGTTCCATAGTGCCTTCTGCAAAACAACCGATGACGGCGAGGATCGGCAACGCGTCGACAAAATCGTTGATGTCGACCTTGATTCCTCGGAGTTTTGTAGGTGCGTGGACTTTTAGCGTTCGATCATTGATGGAAAAGCGTGCGCCCATTTTTTCTAAGAGAGGGATGATCGCCTTATCGCCTTGCACATCGCTCCTATCGATGTTTTCCAAAGTCAGTTCTGAGCGGGTAATGAGAGCCGCGGCGATTGGAAACGCCGCAGTGCTGAAATCGCCAGGAACTGTGTAGTCAAAGGCTTCAAGTTTCGCATTGCCTTCCATACGGTAATGAGTGTGGTTTTGTGCTTGGAAGGGGATATTGAGCTTTTTAAACCAGTGCAAGGTGAGATCTATCCACGGTTTTTCGCCGGGATTTACGACGTGAAGCTCAAGTGGATGGGGAGCGAAGGCCGCTGCGATCAACAGTCCTGAAACGGGCTGAGAATCTTCCCCTTGGATTGTCGCTTTTTTTTGGGTGAAGGGGCCTTTGATGATGATTGGAGCAAATCCGTCGCCGCGAGCGGAATAGGCGACAGCTCCCCACTGCTTTAAACCCTCTAAGAGAGGGTTTACGGGCCGATTGCGCCGGATAGAAGCATCGCCGGTGATAATCGTGTGGTGGGGGATTAAACCAGCAAGAGCGCCCACAAAACGGAGCACCTGGCCTGAGTTGCCGCACTGAATGACATCTTCGGCGATTTTAGGGGGGCCGCCAAGGCCGTGGATGAGAAGTGTTTTTGGCAGAATTTCGATATTCGCTCCGAGAAGACGCATCGCTTCAATCATGGAGGTGGTATCTGGCGAGGGGAGGTAATTGTCGATCCGGCTTGTCCCCCGCGCTAAAGAGGCAAATAGAATGGCTCTTAGTGTATGAGATTTAGAAGGGGGCACATGCAAAATCCCTCGGAGAGTGGATGGAGCAACTCTCGCATCAGCCATACTGGGCTTCCATCCAATCGAGCATGTCTTTCTTGGCCGCACTTGAGATGGCTGTGCAATAGGCTCCATCAAAAGGCATTGCATGGCCGATTTTGTCGATGAGGACAAAGCGGACGTCTTTGCCCGCTTTTTTCTTATCCAAATTCATCGCTGCAAGGAGATCTTTTCGGCGATAGTTAGGGGGCAGCTCAAGGGAAAATCCAGCCGTTTCATAATGCTTTTGGATGATTCCGAACTCTTTTTTGGAGAGGTGGCCTAGTTTGTAGCTCAAGTAACTCTCTACAACAGTTCCGAGAGCGACCGCTTCTCCATGCGCGATGGTGTATTCAGCGACCTTCTCGATGGCATGGCCGATGGTGTGTCCAAAATTTAAAATCCTCCGCATCCCTTGTTCGGTGGGATCTTTTGCGAGGATCTTGATTTTTACGCGGATCGCTTTTTCAATGGCCGTGTGCACTTCTTCCTTCAAAAGAGCTGGATCGGCGATGAGTCCTGCTTTCCAAATTTCTGCAAGGCCGTTTAGCCATTCTTTTTTCGGCAGTGTTTGCAATGTGTTTAGGTCTGCAAAAATCGCTTTTGGCGAATAAAACGATCCGATGAGATTTTTCCCCTGTGGGGTGTTGACACCCGTTTTATTCCCTAAACTGGCATCGACGATTGCAAGAAGAGTCGTTGGGGCCAATACAAGAGGTACCCCGCGTAAATAAGTCGAGGCGAGAAAGCCGACAAGATCGAGCGTTACGCCGCCGCCAAGGGCGACAATCACCGTATCGCGCCCTACATTGCGAGTAAGCAGTTCATCTTCCAAAAGCGCTTTCATCTCTCTTGTTTTAGAAACTTCTCCCCCAGGGAAAGTCAATAGATCGAGCCCCAACTTTTTCCCGATCTTTTCCACACCTTCTTCACAAATCACCACAGTTTTTGACCCCAACTTCTCACAAAAAGCAATCATCTCGTTGAAGAGGTCTTCCCCCAAAAAGAATGGCGCGCCAGAGTCTGTATGTAGTTGTTTCATCAGTATTGATGATAGTCGTAGGATCAATATGAATAAATAGGATTCCTTATGAATAAATAGGATTCCTTATAGCCACGTCGGGGATGATAGTCGTAGGATCAATATGAATAAATAGGATTCCTTATAGACATGTCGGGGATGGGGTCCCCACCATCCCCCGCTAGCCCCTTTGCGCCTAACTACGACTTTGCAAAATCGTGTGCTCGCTTAGGGGGCGTGTGCAACACAGCCCCCCTAGGGCGCTTCGCGCTCCTGCGCTACGATTTATGCTTTGCCGTAGCGGCGTCTGGCTGGTCCATGCGCTCATCCCACTCGATCCCTCGCGGGTCCCTTTCGCGTCGTGTCCCAGAACTCATAATTTGTAGAGAGAAACTGTGTGTCCCAGAACTCATAATTTGTGGAGAGAAACTGTAGGTTCTAACCCAGGACGCGAAGCATTTGGGGCGTCTGGCTGGTCCATGCGCTCATCCCACTCGATCCCTCGCGGGTCCCTTTCGCGTCGTGTCCCAGAACTCATAATTTGTGGAGAGAAACTGTAGGTTCTAACCCAGGACGCGAAGCATTTGGGGCAGATTCCTCTTATTTTACTCTGGCTGGTTCCTTTCGCGTCGTGTCCCAGAACTCATAATTTGTGGAGAGAAACTGTAAGGTTCTGACCCAGGACGCGAAGCGTTTGGGGCAGCCGATATGTCTAGGGGAATCCCTTTTTATTGTACGAAAAACCCTATCCTCTCGATCATGCGGACGAGGGATTTTGTCCAGGCTATGGCTTCTTTGCCCATGACTTGAATGACGAGAAACCAGGAGGCGGCGAGAAGGGCAATGCCTACCCAGGATTTTAAGGAAACTCCGAGGAAGACGATCTGCACTTGTGGGGCGAGGCGATTGGCTATGCCTAAGAAAAAGTCGGTTAGGAGGATGCCGATGAGAGCGGGGGCGGCTAGTTGCACGCAAAGGGTCATCATGTGATTGCCGAATGAGACGGCCATCTTCCAGAAGGGATCTTGGAGGTTAAAAAAGGCAGGATTGAACATTTTCTCAACGGGGATTATTTGATACGAGGTCGCCAGGCCATCGATAAAAATAAAGGGGCCGTTGAGTTGGAAAAAGAGGACGATGAGAATGTAGTTCATAAGGAGGCCAACAGGGCCTGTTTGGCTTTGTGTCGTCGGGTCGTTGACTTGTAGGGAGGACGATCCTCGCGAGTGGTCGATAAGGGAGCCTGCCATTTGGGCGATGTAAAAAGGGCCTGTCGCTAAAATGCCAATGACAGCGCCCACGAGAAGTTCTTTACACATAAGGCCGACCCACATCATCCCATAAGGGATCGATTTGGTTACGTTTAAAAGATTTTGCGGCAAAAAGATAGCGACAAGAGCGAGAGCAAACATCATCCGAATTCTCATCGGCAAGTTTTTAGCGCCGAGGAATGGGACGATCGTTACGATCGGCAAGAGGCGCGCTAATGTCAGAAAAAACACCGACGCGAGGGTTGTGATTTCTAATGTAGGAAGAGAGATGAGAAAACTCGCATAATTATCCGTAGGCGAAGACGGGGTCATGGAGCCATTTTGGAAATATTGTTGAAGATCGTATTCGTAAAGGCCATCACCTCGCCGCCCAGCCATCCGCCGAGGAAGATGATGGTAAAAATGGTCGCAAATAGTTTCACGGTAAAGGAAAGGGTCTGCTCTTGGATTTGGGTCGCTGCCTGGAAAATTGCGACAAGAAGTCCGAGAATCATGCTGATGATGATTGGGGGCCCTGAAAGAAGAAGGATCAGGATGAGGGCTTGGTAGGAGAGTTGGTAAATTTCATTTGCATACATGGAAGTTACCTAAATGTCATTGCTAAGCCTTGCACGAGCACAGTCCATCCGTCAATCATCACGATGAGGAGGAGCTTGATCGGAAGCGCAATGGTCAGTGGCGAGAGCATCATCATCCCCATCGCAAGCAAGATGTTGGAGACCACGAGGTCGATCACAAAAAATGGCAAGTAGATGAGAACGCCAATTTCAAAAGCGCTTTTGAGCTGGCTTGTGATAAAGGAGGGGATGAGGACAATGAAGTCCGTTGGCTTTAACGATTTTTTGTAAGGGTCGGGAAACACTTTGACGCCGAGCTTATAGAAGCTAGTCATGTGTTTACTCGAGCAGTTTTTCTGTAGAAACTCTCTTAAGGGTTCTTTGGCTGTATCGACGACGTTGACGACAAAGGAGGCCGCTTCTGAAGAAAATACAGTAGGTGGCGCCGTAGCCCACACTTTTTCTGAGGCTGAATACATTTTTAGCGCGGTCGGAAACATGACGTAGATCGTGATGAGAAGCGCAATCCCGTTGAGGACTTGATTGGGTGGGGTTTGCTGCACGCCAAGAGCATTGCGAAGGAGCGATAAGACGACGACGATCTTTGTAAATGAGGTGAGCAGCATGATCGCAAAGGGGAGGAGAGATAGGCCTGCTAGAACGGCGAGTTTGGTGATCATCGCAGGGTTTTCTGTCCCCTCTTGTGGAGTCATCACTTGGGATGAGGGAGCTTGGGCTAGTGTGTTTTGAGAAAAGACAGGACTGAAGAGGCAGAGGAAAAGGAGTAGAAAAACGCGCATTTTTTTTACCCTTTCATGAACTCATCAAAAGCGATTTCGAGGCTACGCCATTGATTTTCTAGCTGGGCGTTGATAATGCCAGCTTCTGTTTCGATGATACATCCGCCCGGTTCGATATCATCTCTTTCTTGAATGGAGAGGTTTTCCAAGCGCTCGAAAATCTTTTTGATTTTTGGTTTGGCCGATTCCAACGCTTCTATGTCAGATTTATTTACATAGATGATGATTTTGCGGTGCTGGGTCATCGGTTTTAAGGCATGCATCACAATGTCGACGATCCGGCTCGGATGGAGTTTTAATTCTTCTCCAATGATTTTTCTCGCAGCGGAAATCGTCAGAGGCAGGATTTTTTTCTGGATGTCTTCTCGCAGTTTTTTGAGTTCTTGATCGAGGGCAAAGAGGTGTTTATTGAGCGAGGTAAGCGCTTCTTGAAATCCCTCTTGAAAAGCGTACTCTTTGATTTTTTCCGCCTCTACAACGATCTGTTTCTTATATTCTAGAGACTCTTTTTGCACTGTTTGGAGCGCTTCTGCTGCCGTTTGCAAGGTGCTAAATTCTTTGCTCGGAATGATTTTTTGATCCGGGGCGAACCGAATTTCTTTTCCAGAGATGAGAGTGAGGTATTTTTTACTCATACAATAGGTTCAATAGTTCTTCAATTTGGCGCTCTGCCGCATCCCCTGCGGCGCTTTTCTTTTCGCGGGCGCAAAGCTTAAAAAGAGTTCCGCCTCGCCCGATATCTAACTGGTGGCAAATCATCCAAGTCAGATCGTGATCTTGGCCTGCAAGGGCAAGGCTTAAACGAGTAAGGCCGCGCCTGTGAAGCATGATTTTAAGCGACTCTTCGGCCCCTTCCCATTTTTCAATCCCTAACCTAGGCAAGGCATTGGACTCTTTGTAAATAGTGATCTGCCGGAGGAGATTTTTTTGCTCCTCTGAAAGAAGACTGTAGATTTTCTTGAGGATTTTTGTCTCTACAATTTGCCGAACTTCGTAGGCTAAATCGTAAAGAGCAAGAAAGTCGATGAGGCGGATGAGCTCTTTTTTGGTCAAATTTAAGAGGCGATTGAGAGATGAGTCCGGAAGGTATTCGATGGGGAGGATTTGACTCTCTAACCCGACTAGGCTGTGGAGGAGTTGCTCTCTTAAGAAGGCTTTTGCCATTTCAGTAAGCTCTTCAGCATTTCCTTTTAACGATAAAGAAGCTCGCAGTTGCTCTCTTGCGTGAGGATCTAAGACGGAGAGAAAAAGAAGCTGTTCTCTTTCGGAAAATGCTTTTAGGGTCGGTAAAAACCAAGACCAGTGAACTTTTTCTAGCGGTGAGAAAAGAGAGGTTTTGTTCTCTTGAATATCGGGGAGTTCTGCGAGATACGTTTGTTCGCTTTTTGGCAAAAAGCGGAGTAGAGCTTCTCTTACCCCAGGAGGCTGCTCATTTAGATGTGCCTTTAATACCATCTCGCTTTTTCGTCTCAACGATCACTCCTCTGGTGGAGGCAGAACAGGCTCTTTGCTTTTTTTCTTCAGAAGTTCGGGGTAGAATTTGTAGACGAGCCAAGCAAGTCCGCCTGCAAATACAAGATTTAAGAGGATTAGTGCGAAAAAGAGGAAGCGGAAACGGGTAAGAGAGCTTTTGGTCATCACGATCGACCAGATGCTCACGTAATTTTCTTGCAAAGTGCGAGGTCCGATTGGCTCTCCGTTCATCGATAATTGAATGTCTGCCATTCTAGCGCGGTCGGAGATCACAGAGACGTCTTCGTAGGCAAGGCCATTGATGCTGCTGGAGACGAGCCGTTTGATTTTCATTTCTAAATGCATATTTGGATCTTCTAAAATGCCCAAATGCTTCACATAGACCGCGGCTGTGGTCTTTGGAACGACAACTCCTGGAAGGCCTGTCGTCTCTGCAGGAGGAAATGAAATCTGCACGTTTGCATCGATCACGCCATCGATTTTTAAGATGGTATTCTTCACCTCTTCGGCAAGTCCCGCTTGGTAAAGGATCGTATCTTCGCGATCCGATGACATAAGGCCCGATTTGGCAAATAACGTGAGGAGATTGGTCCCTTGCGTGCGGGGAAGGCCTGCGCGGTTTAAAAGAGCCATCGCATCCGTTGAACGGTTGCTATCTACCGAGATGTTGAACTGATTGCTAGGGGTGCCTCCGCCTCCTTCACTCGCTACCGCAGCGATTTTCTGCGCGGCGATTCCGTTTGATGCGAGGTAGACGACGATCTCATTGGCTTCCCGCTCATTGATATTATTGACGATCGATTCATTGGGGGCGCAGCCGATGAGAAGTAAGAGGCAGAAGATGATGAATTTTTTGTGTGCGTGATAGGTCATATCGAATCCAGGTCGAGCTCACCCTTCTTATAACAGTTATAGAATTAAATGTGGAGGGGTCTTCTTTCGAAACGTATCCGTGCCTCTGCCTGCGCCTAAATATAAAGAAAAGGTCGGGCAGAGACTAGAAAGAGTAAATTAAGATTTTTTGCGGGGCGAGGACTTTTTGAAGTCAGCCAGGACGAGTTCTTTTTCGCGGTCGGTCAAATTGCGGTATTCCCCAACCGGAAGAGTTCCTAGGATCAAAGAGCCGATGCGAACGCGCCGAAGTTCTAAGACTTTTAATTGCGCTCTTTCTGCGATGATCCGGACTTCGTGTTTGCGCCCTTCTTTGACGCAAATTCGGAAGGTCCCTCTGCGTACCTTTGTGACGGAGATGGGGCGAATCCATTTTTCGTCGACCCGGGCGCCTTGAGAGAGAGTCTCGAGGTGTTCAGGGGTGATTTCTTGGGCTGTTTTCACGACGTATTCTTTCGAAATATTCGAGGATGGATGGATTACTTCATGGGCGAATCTGCCATCATTAGTGACAAGGAGGAGCCCTTCTGTCTCTTTGTCGAGGCGTCCAATGGTAAAGAGGCGTTCGGTTCTGCCTGCAAAAAGATCGAGGACAATCTTTTTTTGACCGGGCCGGGCGCTCGAGCAGATATAGCCGGCTGGCTTGTTGAGCATATAGTAAACTTTTGACTCTTCTTTTTGAACAGGGGATTCGTCGACGGAGATCTGGTCGAGGCTCCAATCTACAAGAGTCTGAGGGATTTTGATTACCTTGCCATTGACTTTGACGCGGCCTTCAAAAATGAGTTCTTCACAGGCTCTTCTAGAGGCGATGCCCGCCGCGGCAAGCGCTTTGCTCAATCGTTTCTTATCCATAGGCCAACTATGGTAGTTGAAAATGCCTTTTTAGGCTATGCTAAATCAAAAGGAATTCACATGGGCTCAAAATTAATTTTAATGCGACACGGTCGTTCTGCTTGGAATGGGCAAAATTTATTTACCGGCTGGGTCGATATTCCGCTCGATGAGTTGGGGATTCAAGAATCTCTCGAGGGGGGCAAGAAGATCCGCAATGAGCCAATTGATGTCGCCTTTACCTCGACGCTAAACCGGGCCCAGATGACTCTTGTGCTTGCCCTTTTGCACCATTCGAGCAAAAAGGTTCCCGTCTTTCTCCATCCGGAAGAGCCATGGTCGAAGATCCATAGCCAAGAAACCTTGGCAACGACGCTGCCGGTTCACATCGCGTCAGAGCTCAATGAGCGGATGTATGGCAAGCTCCAGGGGATGAATAAGGCGGAAATGGCCGATAAATTTGGCGCGGAGCAGGTGCAAAAATGGCGCCGCAGTTTCGATGTTTGTCCGCCTGAAGGCGAGAGTCTGAAAAACACCTGCGAGCGCGCCTGGCCGTATTTCCAAAACAAGATCGTCCCTCATTTAGAGCGCGGGGAAAACGTGTTTATCGCAGCCCATGGCAACTCGCTTCGGGCCATTGTAATGCATCTCGACAAGCTCTCTTCTGAAGAGATCGTCAAGCTAGAGATCGCTACTGGAGAGCCTCTTTTTTACACCTACGAGAAAGGGTCATGGCGCAAGAGCTAGTATATCTCGATCACCACTCTGGCACTCGCCCCTGCGGGACTGTTTTGGAGCAATGCCGCGCTTTTTTAGAAGAGTATTGGGCGCCTGCCTTTCAGCCCTATAAGCTCAGTCAAGATCTCAACATGCGCTACCAGATCATCTACGATTTAGCGGGAGCTTCTTTAGAGGACACATTTGTGTTTACCTCTTCTGGAGCGGAAGCGATCAATCAAGTTCATTGGACAGCTTTTTTGGAATTGGCCCGTAAAGAAGGTAAATGCCACTTCATCACCACCTCTGTAGAAGATGCTCCGATGTTGCAGTCGCTGAAGCGATTGGAAACTTTAGGCTGTTTTGTGAAGATGGCTCCCCTCGACAGCAAGGGATGCATCGATGTGGAAAAGCTCTCGGAACTCATCGGTCCTCGAACTGCGATGATCTCTCTCTCTTTTGCCCATGGCCTGACCGGCACCTTGCAACCTATTGAGGCCATTGCCGCCCTTGCGAAGGAAAAAAATGTCCTCCTTCACATCGATGCCACCTATGCGCTTGGCAAAGTCTATTCCCCATTTCAGTGCGATTATCTCACCTTTTCTGGAGATCGCCTCCACGCATCTAAAGGTTCAGGCGGTCTTTTTGCTAAAGCCGGCCGTCCTCTTGTCCCTTTTATCGTCGGCGGCATCGAGCAGGCAGCTCTTCGCGGGGGAGCTTTTGATATTCCCTCCTTCCTCTCCCTATCCGCGGCTGCCTCGCAAGCGTTTTTATCGCTCGATCTCATGGGCCTAGAAGTTGTCCGCTTAAGAGACCAGTTCGAGCAGCAGCTTATGGCCAAAATCCCCGGCGCCCAGGTGCTTTGTTCTGACTCGCCTCGACTTCCCAATGTTTCCGTTGTTGCATTTCCTCGTGTCCACCAAGAAGCTCTTTTCTACGCTCTAGCCAGAAAACAACTCTTTGCCTCCATTGGCGGCCACTATTCGCCTCCTCTTGCGCGCCATCTTATCGCTCTAGGCATCGACGAAAAGACGGCCGAAACAGCGATTCATTTTTCACTCAGCCGCCATACATCGCAGCAAGAAATCGAGAAAGCGGTAGCGCTTATCGTCGAGACGGTGCAATCGCTGCAAATTCTTTCAGAGGGTCTTTTTTCATGAGTCTAGCCCGCCTACTTCAACCCTCTTCTTGGGAAAAACTGAATAAGAAACTGCGCGAAAAGATCGATCGCCCCCGTTTTGCCGGATTTTTTACCACAAAAGATGAAAGAGGAATGCGTCTTGTCGTAGGGAAAGAGGGGATGCTCGCGTTCTACTGGCTCGTCGATGAGTCAGACGGGGTGATTGCCGATGCAAAATTTCAAGCCTACGGGCCGCCCATCCTCATTGCCATTGGAGAAATCGCCTGTGAGCTTTTCATCCGAAAAAACTACATCCAAGCGTCTCGCATTACCACCGATCTTCTCGGCGGGCAAGTGCACGATGCCTTTGCTTTCCTCAATCAGGCGATTTCAGCCATTGATCGAGCTGTCCAGCAATGTCGCGACATCCCTTTTTCTGAAAGTCACGACGCAACGCCGATCGAGTACGATTTTGGGAATGTGCCTGGCGGGATCCCCGGCTGGGAAACATTTCCTCCTGAGCAGAAGCAAAAAATCATCGAAGAAGTGATCGATAAAGAAATTCGGCCCTATATCGAACTCGACGCCGGCGGCGTACAAGTCGTGGCGATTAAAGAATTAGAAGTGCTCATCGCCTACGAAGGGGCCTGCACAACCTGTCACTCCTCGACAGGGTCTACTCTTTCAGCCATCCAAAACATTTTGCAGGCGCGGGTGTTTCCTCACCTGACTGTATCCGCAACGTGATTCAAAAATGAGATAAGCGCTTTAACCAATTTTGACTCGGGGTATAACCTTGGGCTGAGGCTAGTTGGTGGTAGTAGAGGGCTTGAAGCTTATCTTCTGGCACGCCTTTGCCGTTGAAATAGCAATTCCCAAGCAAGCTTTGGGCTTCAGCCAACCCACGGTCTGCGGCGAGCTTGTAATAATGGCAGCCTTTTACAAGATCTTTCTCTCTGCCCGTCCCATTGTAATAGCATTCGCCGAGATTGCGGAGCCCCCAGACATTGCCGCTATTGGCTGCCTTCTCAAAACACTGAACGGCTTTTGCAAAATCTAGGTCAACGCCAATTCCAGCGTTATAGAATACTCCAAGCATGTTCTCTGCTGGGGCGTAGCCTTGGGCCGCGGCTTGCTTGAGATAACTAAAGGCGGTTTCTTCGTTTTTTTGCACTCCAAATCCAGCTTCGTAGCATCCTGCAAGTTTGGTTTGACCTGGAGCATGGCCCTGTTTTGCAGCTTGACGATACAACTTGAAGCTCAAGTTCTCATCTTGGCAAACGCCGATTCCGTGTTCATAGCAAAATCCACTCAGTACAAATAAAGGAATATTCGTTGAGAGAGAGACTAGGTCCAGGGGATACATTTCATAATGAGATTTAAAGGAAAGGAGGATCTTTTGGAAGCTGGGTCTATTTTTTGAGCTTTCGAAGATGGGTTCTATGTAGCACATAAAAGCAGAGGTTAGAAATTGCTGCACGGGTACGCTTAAGGGAAGACACTGTTTTACGCAAAAGTCCATGGATGTCATGACAAAGAATGCCTCTTTTTGAAAAAGGGCTATTAACATGTTCTCGATTTGCGATTGGATTTCTCTTAGCGAGAGAGACTCGCTAAAGATAAGCGCCATCAGGAGTGTCGTTATGTTTGCCTGAATTTCTGGTCTTGCATAGAGCAAATCCACAATCACTTGAGCAACATCTTCCGGGATGTCTACTGGATAGTGGATCGGTTTTTCGCTTGTACCGTGTACCTCATGGAGCGCTGTGAGGAAGTTTCTCTCATATTGTCTGCAAATAATAGGATTGATGGCGACCTCTTTCCCATCACTACAGTGAAGGATTGTGACGCCATTCGAGGTGTCTTGGATGATCTTATCTAGTAACGCTGAAGGGCTGTTGCCGAATTTGATAGGAACTCGTACCCCTTCAAAGAATCGTTTTCTCATTTTTTCAATCTCTTTTTCGGCTTTTTGCAAGTGCCATAGGGATGTTGTACTTGCATCCTCTAATTCCTTCTCTCTCTGAAAACGGAGATCTTGTAGGTGATTTAGTCGATGAGAGATCTTCTGAAGCTCGTTCTTATGCTCTTTGATGAGACCGCCTAACTCAATCTGTTCCTGAGAGGTTGTGATCTCTTCTAAAAGATTTCTAAATCTTTGGCTTCCTCGCAACGCGTAGAGATGTTTAATGCTGAGATTTGAAATTGGGTTGTCGATGAAGGATTTTCTATTGTTGTGGAGAAAATCGAATACGACCTCTTCGACGTTCTGTATTCTGCGGTGTTCTGGCTTATATAAACGATCGATCAACCCACAACAGCCTGTAGATCTTGCATAGGTTTTAATGGATTTTTGGCCATCTTGTGTAATGACCTCAAATCGTTCATGTCCTGGAGAGCCAAATTGCGCACATTCATTGAGAAAAGAGTGGATTGGATGCATGTCAATCATGGGATATATCGCCGGAGAGCATTGTGTGCATCGATCCGTCGGGAAGCTGTAGGTTTAATTGCCCATCTGAGGTGATGGAATGAAAGAGGCCGGTCCATTCTTTTTTTCCATCAAAACAGCGGATCTTTTCCCCTTTGAATAAGAGCAGCTTGTCAAAAAAGTTGTGAAAAGGGGCAAAGCCCTTTTTGGTAAAAAGAGCTAAATCGGAGGCGAATTGCGTTTGTAGTTTTTGCAAGATCTCGAGCTGATTCCACTCTTTTCCGCTCTCTACGAAAAGGGAGGTTGCCGGTTGATCGATGTTGCCAAGGAGATCTTGACCCATATTGACATTGAGTCCGATGCCGAGAAATATTTCGACCTCCTCGCCTTGGAATCTCGTTTCGCATAGAATGCCGCTGCACTTTTTTCCACTTAGCTGAATGTCATTGGGCCATTTGATCTTGGGCGAAAAATGCTCTGTAAGCAATACCTTGGCCATGCTGCAGGCCATGATCTGGGATAAACTCATAAGGCTTTTTGAAGAGGCGGGGAGGAGAAAGTAAAAAGTGGCGTAGAGGTTGCCTCCTTTTGGAGAGTCCCATGTGCGATGAAATCTTCCTCGGCCTGCAGTCTGCTCTTCTGCAATGACGCAGGTGATTTGACCTTTTGGGAAGGTGGGCGCATGCTTTTTTGCATACGTATTTGTCGAGTCGATCGTTTTGAGGTGGATTTCGTTCATTGCGGGAATGATAGGCTTTTTTCTGTCTTTTGATCAATTGCATATTCTCTTGCACTTGAGCGATGGGTTCTTTACCATTTCGAGAATAGACCTCTTTCATAACTTAGGGTTCGTCGATTTTCGATTTAAAATAAGCGGGCCTTATTGACTGAATATGGCCTACTCATTTTAAATCGAAAATCGGCCAAAATAATCCCGAAAATCGACGAACCCTAAGTTAAGAAAAAGGTCTAATATGGATATTTGGGACTATCGCGCGCTTTCTCGCATCGATCTTCGGATTGTACCGGTTGTCTTTTGTTTGATGGGAATTGGCCTGCTTGTAATTTCGTCGATGACGGGGATCGAGGGGGAGGAGACGTTTTGGACGCCGATCGCAAAGAGTCAGCTGCGATGGATTTGTTTGGGCGGGGCGATGTTTCTTTTTGCGGCCGGATTTGATTACAGAAAGCTTCGCGACTGGAGCCTCGGTCTATATATTGTCGCAATTCTATTGCTCGTGGGCCTTTTTTTTGTCAGTCCGATTCAAAATGTGCACCGCTGGTATCGGATTCCAGGAGCGATGAGCATTCAGCCGTCAGAACAGGCCAAGCTGATTTTGATCATCGTGGTGAGTTGGTTTTTGGAGAGAAAGGGAAGGGCGGTTTCTGCATTTTCGACGGCGCTGCAGGTCGGTGTTTTGGTGGGAGTCCCTTTTTTATTGATTTTGAAGCAACCGGATCTTGGGACTGCACTCATCTTATACCCGATCGTTTTGGGAATGGGCTATTTTGCAGGTCTTCACAGGGGACTTTGCCGTTTTTTTACAGTGTTAGGCGTTTTGGGGTTTACGGTCGCATCTCTTCTTTTTGCCGGCGTTCTCTCTCATGAAAAGATGAGACCTCTATTTACAACGGTATTGAAGGATTATCAGTATGAGCGGCTCAATCCCAATACGTATCACCAAAAGGCTTCCCAGATCGCGATTGCTATCGGGGGGGTTACGGGGACAGGGTGGCGCAAGTCTGAATTTTCCGGCCGCAAATGGCTTCCGGCCGCTCACACCGATTCTGTGTTTTCTGCCTTTGCAGAAGAGTTTGGGTTTCTGGGGGTTACGTTCCTGCTGTTCCTTTTTTACGCTTTGATTTATTTTAGTTTCCAGGTAGCGGTAGTAGCTAAGGACCCCTTTGGGCGGTTTTTAGCCGCGGGATTGGCCATGTATTTGGCTGCTACGGCGCTTGTGAATATTGCAATGATGTGTGCGCTGCTTCCGATTTCGGGGGTGCCACTTCTCTTTGTCACCTACGGAGGAAGTTCGCTCATGACCACATGTGCAGCCCTTGGCATCTTGCAAAGCATTTATACACGGAGATTCATGTTCTGATGCTCAACCATTTGTTTATCTTTAATTCAGGGAATTGGACCGGCGAGGGGAAAATTACCCTCAATATGGTCGAAGAAGAGCTCTTTTTTAATACGAATTGGTTTGTGCAAGCCAAAGACTTTGCAGGAAAGGTCAGTGCGGCGCAGGCAATTCAAATTCAAGGGCTTTCGGAAAATATGCGCAATGAGCTGACGTTTTACGATTTTGGCCCTAAGGGTTTTTCCGTGGATATGGAAAATCCAAATGTGGGCCGTATTGTCGGCAAAGGCGTTTGCGACGAGACGATGATCGCGTGGGAATTTCGGGGCAATGAGATGAATTTCGAAGGCTTTGAAACGTATGCCTTACAATCGGATGGCAGTTATACGATGAAAGGGGAATATGTCACTTCTGATCAGTTTCGGACGCAGATCGAAGCGCGGATCTGGCCAGGGGCTAAAGTAGAAGACAATAAAGAAGATTCATCTGAGGAAGGTACCCCTTGAACATGCGCAATATTTCATTTGTCTTTTTGATGCTGGCCTCTTGCACGGGAGGGTCTCTAATGACGATGAATAATTTTTCCGATATCTCCATCGGCTCTTCGAGTTCAGAGGTCGTCTCTTCTTATGGCGAGCCTTATTCTGTCCACAAAAAGGACGACGGGACTATAGAGTATGAATATCTAGAGCGGATCAAGGCGGGCGCGCGCACGATGGAAGAGCGGCGCTATATTCTCGTGATTAAAGAAGGCAAGGTGGTCTCCAAGCACATCAAGGGAAGCTCTCCAGCTCCTTATAGTATCGAATTCTTCGATAGCTACGAAATGCAAACCACCCAAAAATAATAAACAGGATTGGCTTCGCCGGCCGGGTCTCCGCTGACGCGACGATCCTGTTTCTTTTTTAAGAGAAGAATTCTTTGAGTTTATCGAAAACGCTTTTCTTGCGCGGGTGATTTTGTGGGGTTTCGATCTCTTCAAAGGAGCGGAGGAGATCTTTCTGCTTGGAGGAGAGCTTGACGGGTGTTTCGACGATGATGCGGAGGAGAAGGTCGCCTTGACCTTGGCCATGGACGTTTGGGAATCCTTTGCCGTTCACTCGGAGCATTTGTCCCGATTGGATTCCTTCAGGGATAGTGACTTTGCAGGCAATTCCAAGAGGGGAAGGGACTTCTTTTTTGCAGCCAAGCGATGCTTCGATAAAGGTAATGGGGAGTTCTAGAAGGACATCGTCTCCTTCTCTTTGGAAGGCGGGATGAGATTCGACTTCGATGTATACGAAGAGGTCGCCTGGAGGTCCACCTGCTTCGCCGGCATCGCCATAACCGCTCATTTTGAGCCGCATTCCATTGTCTACGCCTGCAGGGATTTTAATATTAATGCGCTGCTTTTCTTTGATGCGCCCCGCTCCTTTGCACTCTTTGCAAGGATCGGTAATGACTTGGCCCGCGCCGCCACAATGGGGGCAGGGGGTCGACATGCTGAAAAACCCGCGACTTTGGACAATTTGGCCTCTGCCGTGACAAGGAGCGCAAGTCTTGATGCCAGTTCTCGATTTTGCGCCGAGACCGTTGCAGGTAGAACAGGTGATGAAGTTTTGAATGGTGATGTCTTTTTCTGTGCCCGATGCAGCCTCTTCAAACGAGACTCTGATCGTGGTTTTCTTACTGGTCCCTTTGCGAGATCCCGACTCTTGTTCTTCCCCACCAAATCCACCGCCGAAAAAGGATTCGAAATTCTGATCTCCACCGCGTCCGCCAAACGCGCCCATGAAGGTGCGAAGCGCTTCTTCCATTGAAGAAAACCCGCCTCCTTGAAATCCTCCTCCTTGGCTGCCCATGCCGGCGCCGCGAAGGCCTTCTTCGCCATATTGGTCGTAGACGCGCTTCTTGCCTTCGTCGCTTAAGACTTCGTAGGCTTCAGAGATTTGTTTGAAGGCCGCTTCTGCCTTTGGATCGTTGGGGTTGCGGTCAGGATGAGATTCAAGAGCCTTCTTGCGATAGGCTTTTTTAATTTCTTCAGGCGTGGCGCTCTTGGTGACGCCGAGGGTCGCGTAAAAATCTTTCATAGGGAAAACTTAGAAACCGCGGCGGAGTGCTGTTTTTGTGCGTTTTGTCGCAGCTTTGGATTTTGCGCGGGATTTAACAGAAGGTTTGTCGTAGAAACGGTGTGCTTTAGCCGCTTTCATGATTCCCTCTTTATCAAGTTTTTTCTTGAGGGCTCGAAGGGCTTTGTCGATCGGTTCACCGATACGGACTTTTACGCTGGGCATTTGAAATCCTTGGGTTTAAAAACTTAAGGCTCCATTTTACGGGAAAAGCGACTTCTATTCAAGGGGATTGAAGTTGAAGTGGGAAAGTGGTCGGCTGCGAGGGCCTTGGAAGTAATGGAATAAATGCCTTGTTCTTAAGAAGTTAACAGGATAACGGCTTGCAAAGCGTTCTTTTTTATCGCGCCAGCTCCCGGAGGGGAGCATATGCCGTTATCATGTATTTTTCTTTGTTCAATGGGACAGGGGTGTATTTGTCAGTCGAATGGTTGCCCTAATTTTGGCTGGACAAAGTTGGGGTTAGCTCTACGCTCATCTCCAAGTTGTGTTACACCATCAACCACTCTCCTGAGGCCATCTCCCGCAACCACTCCCGCAAGTGCTGTCGCGCCAGGAACTGGTACAATAGCAATTAGCACTGCTGCAAATAGTTCGATCCCGCCAATATAACAATTACTTGGAAGATCGGTTTCCATGAACGTCGAAGGCTGCTTTGCAATTCCCGTTTTAAATTCTCTGGAAGGGTGATAGCAAGGTTGTATTTGGCATTCATTTCATCGACAAATGACTGTAAGAACTTGCGGCCTTGATCAATAAAATCTGATGACAATCCAAAAGACTCCTCAAATTGGTCAAATTTGTTGATCAATGCTTCTGCTTCATTATTATTGATTTGATTTAGGATTTTACAAGTAAGTCGATCAGTTTCAGTTGCTAAGCAAATAGCTTCGTGAGGGAGGTGGCATGAAATGCAGACGGCAGTCGTTGTTACAAAAACCATCCGCTGATGGCGGCAAGTAGTAAAAAAACTCCGCAAGATGCAAGCCATTTTTTTCTCCGACTGTTAGTCTTCCATGCTTTTTCGAAGCTTTCCGCACATCGCATGATAATCCACCCCATCAATGGAGTGGCGCAAAATATAATGGCCAATCGTATCGCAAAAAACTTCAGCTCGTGATTCATTCTTTATCCCAAAGACAAAGTAAGATTTAAGATTCCGAACTTATATCATGTGGGTGTCGTTGAACTCAATGAACATTTTTTTGAAGCTTAATTCATATAATGCAGTTGGAGCGGGAATTTTGCTGGCTCTGCGTGCTGAGCTAGGAGAAGGGGATTGGGCTCTTGTTTCTCTAGGGTAAGGCCGGGGATCCTGGCGAGGATTTTGTCGGGGTGGGGCGAGGCGATGGCCAACTCTTTGGAGAGGAATTCAGCGGCCTCTAGCAGGGGAAGAAGAAGGGGGCTTTCAGTGCCTCTTTGTACATAAATCCCTCCCATGCGGGCATCTATGGCGACGGTTTTAGGGCCGAAGGCGGTAAGGCTTGAGGCGGTGTAGAGGGGGATCTTCCAGCCGAAGGCAAGGGCGCTGGCCATCGAGGCGCCGACGCGGGTTCCCGTAAAAGAGCCGGGGCCGATGCCGACGACGATTCGATCATAAGGGGGTGCAAGAATTTTTTTTATTTCAGCGCCTAGCATCTTAGAAAGTTCGGGGCCGCCGGAAAGGCGAACTTCGAGGAGAATTTGCCCTTTTTCTAAAACGGCAAGGAGGGCAAATTCTGAGCTTGTTTCCAATAGGAGAGTCTTCATGGCCTAGTAGTCTACCCCATTGCATCTTTTTTTTCAGACTGCTATTCTTCCTTGCTTTTGGAAAGCAATTAGGTTAACTAGATTTTGAAAGCAAGAGGGCCTTTTGATGAACGACAATCCTGACGATTTACCTCCAGAGATGCCGCCGGAAGAGATCTCTGGCGATGAGGCTCTATTAGATCCCCCACCGCGCTCTTCGAAGAAGGCGAGCAAGGCGCTTCTGCCCATGCCCTCCTATCCGGATGAGCTCTATATACTCCCCTTAAATCGCCGCCCCTTTTTCCCGGGGATGGCCGCTCCGATCGTCATTGAGCCGGGCATTTACTATGAAGTCTTGAAGATCGTCGCAAAGACCGATCACAAGTGCCTCGGCCTTTTTTTGACGGAGCAAGAAGACGTAAATATCTACAAAATCAAAATGAGCGACCTTCATAAGGTCGGGATCGTGGCTCGGATTTTGCGGATCATTCCGATGGAACAGGGCGGCGCGCAAGTCGTTCTGAACATGGAAAAAAGGATTGAGCTCAAGGGCCAAATCAAAAATAAATACCTATGCGCAAAAATTCGCTATCACGACGATCCTCCTGTGGAAAATCTCTCGCGAGAGCTCAAGGCGTATTCGATCAGTATTATTACGACGATCAAAGAGCTGCTCAAGCTCAATCCTCTTTTTAAGGAGGAATTGCAGATTTTTCTCGGCCATTCCGACTTTACTGAGCCTGGAAGGCTGGCTGATTTTGCAGTCGCTCTGACCACGGCATCCCGCGAAGAGTTACAGGAAGTGCTCGAGACGTTTGACATTGAAAGACGCATTGATAAAGCGCTCATGTTGCTCAAAAAAGAGCTCGATATTAGCCGGCTTCAAAGCTCGATCAACCAGCGAATTGAAGCGACGATTTCCAAGACGCAGCGAGAATTTTTCCTCCGCGAACAGTTGAAGGCGATCAAAAAAGAACTCGGGATGGAAAAAGACGATAAGACCGTCGATATCGAAAAATTCGAAGAGCGAATTAAGCTGAGAAAAGTGCCTGAAGATGTGATGAAGGTCATCGCTGAAGAGATGGATAAGCTCAGCACTCTTGAAGTGCAATCAGCCGAATATGGCGTTTGCCGAAACTATCTCGACTGGCTCACCATTGTCCCCTGGGGAATCAATTCCGAGGAAACGCATGATTTGAAAAAAGCGGAAAAGATCCTCGAGCACGATCACTATGGGCTCAAAGACATTAAAGAGCGGATCCTCGAATTTATCGGCGTGGGTAAATTAACCGGCGGGGTCAAGGGGAGCATTATCGCTCTTGTTGGACCTCCTGGTGTTGGAAAGACGAGCATTGGCAAAAGCGTTGCCCGCGCTCTCAATCGGAAATTCTACCGCTTTTCTGTTGGCGGCATGCGCGATGAGGCGGAGATTAAAGGGCATCGAAGAACGTACATCGGCGCAATGCCGGGGAAGATGATCCAAGCGCTCAAATACGCTGAGACCATGAACCCCGTCATCATGTTAGATGAGGTCGATAAGATGGGAACGAGCTATCAAGGCGATCCAGCTTCGGCTCTTCTCGAAGTGCTCGATCCTGAGCAAAACAAGACCTTCCTCGACCATTATCTCGATGTGCACTGCGATTTGTCGAACGTTCTTTTCATCGTGACGGCCAACGTTCTCGATACCATTCCAGAGCCGCTGAAAGACCGGATGGAGATCCTCCGCTTATCTGGATATATTCAGGCGGAAAAAATTGAGATCGCCCGCAAATATTTGATTCCGCGCAATCGAAAACTCATGGGACTTAAGGCAACCGATATTTCGTTTACCAAAGGGGCTATTGCGCAGATCATCAACGGGTATGCTCGAGAATCTGGTGTTCGAACGCTGGAAAACTACCTCAAGAAAATCATGCGTAAAGTCGCAGTGAAAATCGCTCGCGGCACCGAGAAAAAAGGAAAAAAAGAATCGATTATCTCGGAAGAAAACCTCGCTCATTATATCGGAAAACCGATGTTCTTATCCGATCGCTACTACACTGTTAATCCGATCGGCGTTGTCACGGGACTTGCCTGGACCTCGATGGGGGGAGCTACGCTGTATATCGAAGCGGTCAAATATCCTGCTGAAAAAGCGGAGATGAAGTTGACTGGACAAGCGGGAGATGTCATGAAAGAGTCGGCTCAGATCGCTTGGACCTATTCGCAGGTTTTTTTAACCAAATATTTGCCAAAAGCTGCATTCTTTGAAAAATCGCTGATTCACCTTCATATCCCAGAAGGGGCGACCCCGAAAGATGGTCCTTCTGCCGGTATCACTATGACAACATCGCTCCTCTCTTTGCTTTTAAACATTCCGGTGCGCGACAATCTCGGCATGACAGGAGAGCTCACATTGACAGGTCGAGTTCTTCCAATCGGAGGGCTTAAAGAAAAGCTGATCGCCGCCAGAAGATCGGGCCTCAATGTCCTCATCTTCCCCAAAGAAAACTTACGCGACTATGACGAACTTCCAGAATTTTTGAAAAAAGGGTTGGAAGTGCACTTCGTCGAATACTACGACGAGGTCTTTAAAATTGCTTTCCCAAATGAGAAGCTTCATGTTCACAAATCTGCCGCCGTGGCTGCAAAGAAAGCTCGTCCTGCCCGCCGAGCTTGAAAGACAAGTTGAAGAGCTCCGCAAACAGGGGCTTTCGATCGCAACTTTGAATGGCTCTTTTGATCTCTTGCATGCGGGGCACCTCTACATTATCCATCAAGCTTCTTTGCAAGCAGATCGGCTTTTTTTGTGCCTCAATTCCGATCGCTCCATTCAAAGCTACAAAAGTCCTAAACGGCCGATCATCTCGCTGCAGCATCGCCTAGAAATGGTTGCGGCCTTAGAGTTTGTCCACTATGTGACTTGGTTTGAAGAAGTAGATCCGAGGGCAATCCTCTCCAAGATTCGCCCCGATGTCCACGTCAATGGCGCCGAATACGGGGCTCACTGCATTGAGGCAGAAGTTGTCAGGTCCTATGGCGGTCGCCTCCACCTGGTCGATCGCATTCCTGGCCTTGCGACCACAACAGTCATAGAAAAAGTGCGCTCATGCGATTGATTGGAACGGTAGAACACGAAGTAGAAGCTCGTCGTTTTGCTGCTTTTTTAAGCCGCGCGAACATTGAAAATAGCATAGACCCTTCTTTTGATCCCGCATCGAATCAATTTCTCTACGCGATTTGGATTCACAATGAAGATCAAATCGCCGCTGCCGCTGATTACTTTTCCCATTTTCAGACCGATCCGAGAAATGCTCAATTTGACGTTCCTATCCAGGAGAGTCCACCTTCAGAAGAAGAGAGCTCTTCAGGGGAAATGGTGCTTGAAAGGGCCTCTCCAAATGTCAAGGCGACCTCTTTTTTTCTCGCTCTATGCGTTTTTGTCTTTTTTCTCAATGCGATGCAGACGATCAATCTTCGAGAAGAGGGGAGTCCAGAAGCTCTTATTACGCCTATCCAAATGTCCCTTTTTTACGACGTTCCACCCCCGTTAAAGCAGGTAGAAGAGATTCTCGCAAAATACAAAATCCCCGCCGATCAAAAAGAGCTCCCAGCAGCCATGAAGCAAGAGATTGAGGCGGCAGAAAATGTCCCTTTTTGGCGTGGGATTTATGCCTGGGCCTCCTTCAAGATCAAGGGGAAGGACACGAGCCAGGCTAAGGGGCCTCTTTTTATCAAAATTCGAGAGGGGGAGGTTTGGCGTCTTTTTTCCCCGGCCATTCTCCACACGGAGTTTTTGCACATTCTCTTCAATATGCTCTGGCTTTGGATGCTTGGCCGCCAAATTGAGGGCAGGATAGGCTCTTTTCGCTACGTTCTTTTAACGCTTTTTCTCGGGATTGCCACCAACACAGCGCAATACCTCATGAGCGGCCCTTTCTTTCTCGGCTACTCAGGGATCGTCATGGGACTTGCCGGATTTATTTGGCAGCGCGAAAGGATCGCCCCGTGGGAAGGCTACCCGCTGCAAAGATCGGTCGTGATCTTTCTTGCGGTCTTTGTCCTCGCTATGTTCGCCCTCCAATTCGGATCGTTTCTCTTTTTTCTTTTTACCGACTCGACTTTTGCGCCAAATATCGCCAACACAGCCCATATCGCAGGAGCTCTCCTAGGCGTTGGCCTTGCTCGCCTTCCCTACTTTGCCGCCAGACCAGATCTGTAAGAAAAATATTAACCATAGAGGCGGAGAAGCCCCGCACCTGTGGTTGCCTATCTCTGTGGTTAAATATGGGAAGAAGTTCGTTGAAGTTGGTGGGGATCGCATGATATATTGCTTGCATGAGCGTACGCGATCTTACCATTCTTGGCTGTTCTAGCCAGCAGCAGACCCGTTTTCGTAACCATGGAGCTTATCTTCTCCGCTGGAACGATGAAGGGCTCCTTTTTGACCCTGGCGAAGGGACGCAGCGGCAGTTCATCTTTGCCGACATCCCGCCCCCGTGCGTGACCCGTATTTTCATCAGCCATTTCCATGGAGATCATTGCCTCGGCCTTGGCTCCATGCTCCTTCGCCTCAATCTCGATAAGGTGACCCACCCGATCCACTGCTACTACCCCGCGAGTGGCAAGAAATTTTTCGATCGGCTTCGTTACGGCTGCATCTATCGCGAGAACATCGAAGTGATCGAACATCCCGTCAAAAAAGCAGGACTTGTCGAAGACGATGGGAAATTTCGCATTGAGGCTGTCTTTCTCGACCACGGCGTTGAAAATATCGGATGGCGCATCACAGAACCTGACACGGTCAAGTTTGAAAAAGAGAAGCTAAAAACTCTCCAACTCGACGGCCCCATTATTCGAGATCTAGAGCGACATGGGAAAATCAAGGTGGATGGCCGTACGATTACCCTTCAAGAGGTCAGTCACATCCGGCCTGGAGATGCATTTGCCTACGTGATCGATACGAGGCCTTGCAAAGAAGCCGTTCAGATCGCCAAAGGGGCTAAACTTCTGCTTTGTGAAGCAACGTATCTCGATACTGAGCGCGCCATGGCTCATGAATATCACCACATGACTGCAATCCAAGCCGCTGAGATTGCCAAGGAAGCAGAAGTGGAGATGCTTGTCCTTACCCACTTTTCTGCCCGCTATCGCGAGCTAGACGGGTTCGGCGTGGAGGCCAAGGCAGTCTTCCCCAATACATTTATCGCTGAAGATCTGAAGCGGTTCCCGTTTCCAAGGTAGTCGGCTCTGTATCAGAGCGGATCTTGTAATTAATAGAAACGACATCTCTATTTACGCAGTACTGCCTTATGCCGGGAATGTAGTGGATGTCGACATCATAGGATGTCCAAAGATAATTATTTGTGAAGTGTCTTAGAACGTTTTCTATGCCTGTCTTTGAAAGGATCATTGAGTAGGCGCCAAATCGTTGGTATATTCTAAGCATATCCTCATTGACAGGCTCTCTTTTTATATAATAAGAGAGGCCGTTATGGGGGAAATTTGGCCTGAAATCAGACTCTACCGAAGGAGCAACCGCTCCATCGCCATTTTTTTTACTGTCACTATCTGTATAGAAGATGTCCCACTCGGGATCAATTTGCGAGAGTGTAGATAGAAAATCGCTAATTTGGTGTGGGTTTTCGCAAATTTGAATGTCGTCTTCGCAAATCCAAATGAGGTTGTAATTTTTTCTCTGAGCGTCTTTGAGCGCTGATAAGTGACTTAAAATGCAGCCTATTTGGCCGCCGCGCAATCGAATAGGGTACTTGCCTGAGAGAATTTGCCGATCTTTTTCGCTAAGAGCCCAGCCATTGATCGCATCGACTCGATTGGGATGAATGCCGTAGTTTTCTAGAGCATTTTTTGTCTCTATCCATTTTTCAGGGCGATTTTCCAAATTGATGACATACACGCAATCGATCTTGTCCAACCCAGAGTCAAAATGTTGAATCTCGAGATCTCTGAAGTAGTTTTCTATATTGGTTTGGGCGAACGCAGTGACTGCTAGGAAAAGACACGGGATGAGTTTTTCTCGCATTGGAAAATTTTACGAATGAAATTGGATTGTTTTCAATAGATTTTGCGTCGAGACAAGGGTGTGGATAGATAGCATTTGCAGAAATTCAAATTCTTTTTGTAGAATGGGCAAATTTAATGGGAGAGCGATGAAGAATTTGATCTGGTGTTTTTTGCTTTTTTTTTCTTCTGCTTTTGCAAAACTTGAAGATCATTTCAAGCCAGCACCTCGAAAGGCGTCTATCCATTCCTATCGGAATATCGATTTTATCTATTTGATCAACCTCGATCAAAGACCAGAGAAATATCTCAAATGCGTAAAGCAGCTTTACCCTTACCAAATTTATCCGTACCGTTTTTCTGCGGTAAATGGATGGGAACTCAGTTTAGAGACGATCAATGATGTCGGTGTAAAATTTATGCCGGGCATGACGGGAGGGTTTTGGGGGACGAGCTATTTAGATCCAACCTATTCTCCTCATCATGAAATCATTCACACAGAGGGGCAAGTATACTTTTGCCATTGCATGGGACGAGGTCCGATTGGGATTTCTTTAAGTCACCTTTCCATTCTACAAGATGCATTGGATTCTGGGTACGAGACGATTTGGGTCATGGAAGACGATATTGAGCTTGTGCAAGATCCTAGGAGCATTCCCGATTTAATCCAGAAGTTAGATGCCAAAGTAGGCAAAGGCAATTGGGATCTTCTCTTTACAGATCGCGATACGAAGGATCAGCAAGGAAATTATGTGCCCTGTAAGGGCTATGCCAGAAGTCCCAATTTTGAGCCGGTAAGTCCTGACCGATTTAGTCAGGAGAGAAACGTAGGCTCCGAATTTAGACGGATCGGCGCGCGCTATGGCGCCTATTCAATGATTGTCAGACGCAGCGCGATGGAAAAAATCCTACACTATGCAAAAACCCACAACATTTTTTTACCCTTTGATATGATGTTTTATCTTCCTGAAAGTATGAAACTTTTTACCGTGCAAAAAGATGTTGTGACAACTGAAGCGAGAGCGATTTCAGACAATGGTGGCGCTAATTATTTACAGAAGGGAAACTAGATGTTTATTCGAATGTGTATTCTTCTATTTTCTTGCGTCTCTCTATCAGCGTATGAGCTTTCTATTCTTGCGATGTTTAGAGATGAGTCGAACTATCTCAAAGAATGGGTCGACTACCATCGCCTTGTTGGAGTGCAACACTTCTGGCTCTACAACGATCATAGCACAGACAATTGGGAATCTGTTTTGCAGCCCTACATTGACGAAGGCGTAGTCAACGTCATCACTTGGACAGGAGAAGGTGGTTTTAAGGAGCAATTGACAATTTATAAGGAGGGAATCGTCAATGCACGAGGCAAGACGAAATGGTTAGCGATCATTGATATCGACGAATTTATTCTCCCCATGCATCCTAAAGAACAAACAGTCCTTGAGAGCTTAGATAAGCATTATCAAAACGCCAGCGCAGTTTTCTTGAATTGGCGAAATTTTGGAACAGGCAAAATTACTCTTCGCGAAGGGGAGTCTCTCCTTCAGCGTCTGACGGCTTGTTCTCTGCCAGAGCATCCGAACAATAATGTAGGCAAATCGATCATAAGACCTGAATGCATGAATCTAGAAGCTCCCTGGTCTCCGCACCATGTCAGCTTAAACCCTGGACTTTCCTATTACAATGGAAGTGGACGGCCCTTTGACGAAAAAATTTTTTCAATCTTTATCCCAAATACACACAGGTATCTACGGATCAATCACTACGTTTTACGAGACGAATACTTCTTTCAGAATTACAGGTACCCAAGAAAAATCAAAATGGGAGAGCCCCCTCATTTGCTCATGGAGCATTACCAATCATTTTCTAGGACAAAAGACTTTGCAATTCAGAGATTTGTGGAAAAATTACACCCTTAATCAATGGGATATCCCATTTTTTTCCGTAAAGGAAGCACAAAGCGATCCATACTATGATCGAGTAGAACGTTCATGCTCTCTACATAAGTTGGCCATTGTTCGGGGATAACATGAGGCGCTAATACATGCCAGCGCTTTAGTTTTTTGTAGAGATAATTTCCTGTCCGGCTCCAATAATGATTGATGGCTAAACGGTCATAATACACGCCGTTCGTTACCCCTTGAGAATTAATGGAAGGCTCCTTGTTGGAGTTTACATGATAAAACCCATCTGCATAAGAGACATAATGGGGGTGATGGCAATCTTTGACCCGTTCTGGACGCACAATAGATTTTATTCCCAAATGGGTCGACCTGTCATGTGCAGCAGTCCTCACCAAAGATTCAATCATGAGCTTATTAGGTGCTAGATCGAGGAGTCCTGAATGTCCAAAGAGTTTCCAATTAAATCCAACGCCTCCAAATGCTTCGTAGTCTTTCAAAATATCAGGGACATAATCTCCGCTTAGGGGCGTCAAAAATTCATCGATATCGATGATTGCTAGCCATTTTGCCTTTCCTCTGGCAAGAGAGAGGCAATTTGTATAAGCGCCGGCTTGAATTTCATACAGCCAGTGTTCCCATGAACTGGAAGTATAGGGCCATTGAATTAATTCTACTTCGCCCACATCGATGTAGGGCTGCAATACGGATTCGTAATCATCTGTGCTAAAATTGTTATATAAATAAAAATGTTCAACGCCAACCAGTTTATGAAACTCAATCCACTCTTTTAAATAAGGAGCTTCATCGCGAAAAATTGCTCCGATAGCAAGTTGGTATCGATACTCGCTCCCATTTAATAGATGGATGCAGGCGCATAAAAAAAGCAGGAATATTCGTTTCATCTTTTTACTCAAATAGGTTTTTATTCTTTATTCAAAACTCGCCTTAAGTAATCTAGAACAGCGGATTGTTTTATTGGGTGAGAATCGATGTACCCACCGCAATAATGTAGAAAATGAAAGTCTATATAAAATTCAATACAACCAGGCCACGGCAAATCCTTGATGAGACGAATTTCATCTCTGCTGAGTCCTAGATGTTGAAGTTTTCGCGTCGATAAATGATAAAATTCTTGGTCGTAAATACGAGGATACATTCTATAGGGAACGTTCGGGTTGTTTTTCAAGTAGTGATAAGAAGCGGCTCCGGTATCGTAAAAATGGTGATTGATTGCATCACAGTGAAATTTTAGATCTCTGATATTAGGAAATCTCTTCGGGTCAAAAGCGATAAAGGGAACCCATAAATAGCGGTCTCCATGCCTGCCTATGTGTTCAATTCCTATGAGTGGAGCATCTTCTAATAGCTTTCTAATGCTAAGGGGTTTCATAGGGAATAGATCATGGTCCAGGATGACAACGATATCGTCATGGTCGTAGCCATAATGATCTAATGCATACTGTATGACATGACAGTGGCGAAATCCAGGGTATCGCGAGATGATTTCCGCTGTTAACTTCCCATGCACTGAGTCAAGTTGGAAAGGACTATCAGTCCGAGGATCCTCAAGGATGTGAAGGATATACTCGTTCAATGGATCGGTCTTATGCCATTCTTGTTCGTAACGGACATATGGGATGTTATTTTTATTGCAGATATTCCTAATTGCAATCTCAAGAGTTGGGTCTCGTGCGTCGTTAAATACAATTAACTCGAAATCGTCTAAAACGAACTTCTTTAAAAGTTTATGTTGAAATTCAAGAAATTCGGGTCTGTTGTATTGGAATGAAAAAAATCGAATTTTCGCCGAAAGTTGCGTGAAAATTAACAGAAAAAGAAAGATCTTATTCACGAGGGCGCTTTCTTAAGGACGGCGTTATTGCTTGATGATTCCCTCAGCTAAGGTAGAGGGTTTCTTAGAGTAACTTGTACTCAAGACTGTCCCACCCGACAGCTTTGAAAAAACTATACAAGACGAATAGAATTTAAAACAAGTTTTGGTTCAGTATGATGCCATGTCATAGATTGGGCAGTAAGCCGACGAAGATCGTCATATCGCTTGTCGGGAATTATGCAATAAAGCCCAATGCATTTGCTAAAAATAAGTCACTATATTAGTATTCTCCTCTTCCAAGGAAGAGTCCGATGATGAATTGTATCGATCGTTTATTGAGAGTTTTTTTCTTTTTTTTTGCTGTCCAATTATTTGGTGGCACAGGGAATTACAAGATCGAGAGTGCGATTCCTGGTTATGGGGACGCAAAAAAGACTTATCTCTTGACCCTTTTTTTACCTTTCAATCCCACTATTTTCTCCTACGCTTCTGACCCTGCAGTGAAAAAAACATGCGACTATTGGTGGCCGAAGAATCGTTTCTTTTCTGGCCAGGACGGTTTAGGACATTCCTGTAATCTTTTATGGATAGACGATACAAAACATGAACTCGATATTCTTCGTCACTCTATAGATAAAGTGAAACAGGCAAGTGCAATTTATACCGTCACGCACCTTTCTAAGCGAGGATCCAATTATTCCGCTTTGAAATCTTTTTTAGAATCATTCGATTTTACTCTTCTTGGGCACTGGTATTGGGAAAATCAAGGCGGGCATGCGATTTTCATAAAAAAAGAGCTGTTTAATGCTGCCATGCACACGTTGAATTATTCGCCTTCTAATTTTTGTGCATTATCTTCTGCCTCACAAAACAATTTAGAGAGGTATTTTCAACCGGCAAATGGCAAATCTTTGGAACATAAAATTGACGGGGTCGATTTTATTTACATGATTAACTTGGATGAAAGACCAGAGAAATTTGCTAAAACTTCCAAGGAACTTGAAAATTTTGGAATTTTCCCCTATCGATTTTCTGCTGTCAATGGTTGGAAGTTATCTACGGAAGCTCTCAATCAGGTGGGCGTCAAATTCTCCTCAGAGTTTGGTCGAGAAAAGTTTCTCGGATCAATTTATAGAGAAATTGAAGGACAAGAGTGCCTTGGGAACGAAATCATACGACCCAATGGAGAAACTTTTTTTAGCTTAGGGATGTCGCGTGGAGCGATCGGAATTGTCCTCAGCCATTTATCTGTTTTGCAAGATGCATTTGATTCAGGATATCAGACGATTTGGGTCATGGAAGATGATGTAGAGGCTGTAAGCGATCCCAATCGCATTTCCCAATTAATCCCGACGCTTGATCGTTATGTGGAGGATTGGGATATCTTATTCACCGATACTGATACCAAAGATCACCATGGAAAACACGTGCCGTGTCGCGCCGTTGCCGCTAGACCCAATGTGCCAATTGGACCATTGTCTTCTTTTTTTCAGCGTTTCTATCCTGTTGGCGCCGATTTCTCAAGAATTGGTATGCGCTACGGAGCTTATTCAATGATTGTCAGACGTTCAGGAATGGAAAAGATTTTACAATATTTCAAAAATTATGGAATTTTTATCCCTTACGATATGGACATTTGGTTAAATTCTAATTTAAAAATGTACAGTGTTGCCCAAGATATCATATCGCATCGAGCAGGCTCTGCTACGGATAACAGTTATCCGACATATTCAAAGGAATCAAATCCATGATAAGAAAAATTTGCCTGTTTTTATTTGTCATTTCACAGTCGTTATATTCTTTTTGTGACGACGAATTAATGAAGTTGTGGTTGTCTATCGAAGATATTACAAATCCTGCGATAGAAGATTATAGAAGCGTCGAAAAATATCTCAAGCAAGGGACCAGAGCCTACTTGGAGCCTCTTGCCAATCACGATCGAATTCCCCGCATAAGAAACCTACAACTTATCGGCGCCAATGATGAAATGCCAATTTTTGAAAAACATAGTTTTAATATTCATGAACAATCAAAGAATCGATGCATTGTGTTATTCGGCTCTTACAATGGCATTTACCCCCAACAGGCGCGAAGACTTCTCGCAGATCTAGAGAAATGTGGCTATAGCGGTCATGTTTTATTGCATATTGGAGGGTTCCCCAATTTGGCAAATGGAGGCCTTAAAATTTGCCACGTCCCCTATTCTTTTAAAGTGGCTTTCTTACTCGAAGCTCAAGCGCTAGGTTATGAGGAAATTCTTTGGCTTGATACAGCGATGCATCCTTTAACTAACCTAGACAGGATTTTTACTGTGATTCACGAAAAAGGATTTTTCTTTACGAATGTAGGATTTTTATCTGATAACATGAATACGCACCTCCCTGAGGCGGCTGCCGCTCTTGGCGTTACTATCGATTACTATCGAAAAATCCCTCATGTTAGTTCTAGCATTATAGGACTTAACATGAAAAATCCAAAAGCTGTCCAATTATTGCAAAATTGGTTTACAGAAACTGAAAATGTTTATCCCTGCATTACATGTTGGCCGGAAGAATTGAGCTTGTCTGTCATTGCATGGCGTTTGCGCTGTCAGCCTTATTGCTGGTTTGGCAATTGTGTTTGCGGAGAGCATGAACTAGAGCTGCCAATTGTCAGACAGCGCCCTCTTCAATTTTACATTGACTCAAGGAGATGATATGAATAAGCATATAATGATATTTGCGATTTTTATTGCATTAACTTCTGGTGTAAATGGGGATTTAGAAAAAATTGAGGGAGATGATGTCAATATTAGTGAGTTCAATAAGGAAATACTGTTTGTAAGTTTAGGGTCTTATTGTGCTCCGGCAAGTCTTGCGAGATCTTGTGGCCATAGAAAAGCCGCTTTCCCTTTTGATTGGAATATTTGTTTGGATGGGGAAAAACTGATTGAAATATTGGACGATGATTTTTCGAATTTTTTAAATAAAGAATACTTAGTTCCATTTGGTTGGGCGACTCTTTTAAATACCCGTTACCACCTTGAATTTGTTCATGATGGTTCCTGGGAAGAGAAAAATGTTCCGTTCTACATGCCAATTTTGCAATCCAAATACAAAAGAAGGGTTGAGAGATTTAAAGAACTCAAAGAACATCAGGGAAAAGTGTTCTTCATAAGGTCTGCATATATTCATTCTATTGTAGATCTGAATCGTTTTTACAAAGTTGAAGAGAACATTGAAATTTCAGAAGACTGTGCATTAAGACTCCATGAGGCGCTAAAAAGATATTTTCCAAAATTGGATTTTAGTCTGATTATTATAAACAATCATGAGCATGAGTATGTGAAGGTAGAAAAGAAAGTCCATGATTCTTTATTGATGGTCAGAGCCTTTTATGCTTATGAAAGACCTGTAATGCAAATTGCTTATGAGCAGTTTTTTAAGGAACTGCTTCAGCAAGAAAACGGGTTAATATTGAGATAGGTTCAGCTCATTTCGCACAAAGATGGCATCGCCTTGAACGCCTTCAAGATACCAGTGAGCGATCATTGTAAACCCTTGAGATTCTAGAAATGCCCTCAAATCTACGTACTGCGTGTGCCCTTCTCGAAAGGCAAAAAAATTCGTTTCTGTATAAATCACTTTGACCGTCTTGAGCATATTCGGAGAGCTTTTTAAGAAAGGAAGCTCAAACCCTTCTAAATCCAGCCACATAAAATCAAATTTTTCAATCTGATGCTCTTGGCACCAATCATCCAAGATGACGCAAGGGACAGTGATCACAGGCCCCATGTAATGAGCTTTCTGGACTTCAGAAGCCGGCAGTAAGGAACTAGCTCCTTCATAGATCGGATTTTTTCCCCCTGTGCCCCAGCAAAGATAGAATGTAGCGATTCCATTGTATGTGTTCACAGCAAGGTTATAGCCTTGCAGATTTGTAGCGCCGCGAGCCTTTTCTTGATATTCAGTAAAGCGAGTAGGGTTTGCTTCAAAAGAAATAATTTTTCCATTGGGCCATAGCTTGCCTAAGATAACGGATGAAGCTCCATCAAAAGCTCCCGCTTCAAAAACGATTGGATTTTCTGGAAGGAATCGCTTGATGATCTCGAGTCTTTTTTCTGTTTTCCCTGCAAAGGTTTCTGCAAATTTTTTCCAGCTGTGATTTTTTCCTTCGAATTTCTCTACGTAGGCAAATACAGAATGAACCGCAAAAATCAACAAACTAATCAGTACTGTTTTCATAATCCCTTCTTTTTAGGTTTAAAGCTTTGAAATCCATTTCGGACAGTTGCCGAATTTTCCTAGGTAGTAGTGAAAGGCTCCGATAAGCCCCGCTCGGAGTCGGCGCACTTTTTGCTCTTTTTCTACATCTTTTGGGAGGAAAAGGATCTTCCAGAGAAGGAGCTGTAGTGATTTTAGGCCGTAGTGGCGAATCGTTTTCATCAGCTCAGGACGGATGACGCGAGCCATGATATCTTCCCGTTCGTAGGAGGGGAGGTTTCGTTCGAGCCAGAGAAGACGACTCCTCCACCAAAAGTAATGGCTATGGGGCTTGCCGCCGATGAAGGAGGCGGAAACTTTATGCCAGACCTTGGCCGCTGGAGCAGTCCAAATTTCAAAACCGACATGGCGAGCGCGAAAGCAATAGTCAGTTTCTTCCCAAAAAAGGAAGAACCTAGATTCGAGAAGGCCGATGGTTCTTGGAACAGAGTGATGCATAAGAAGAGCCGCTCCGCAGACGTAATCGACCGCTTCGCTTTTGTATTCGATCAGTTCAGAATCGAGAAGGCCGGAGGCAATCGACTCGAATTTGGCATTGCCCGGATTCCATTTCCCTCCGAGGTGGTCGATCCGGTGAGGATCGCCATAGCGAAGGATTTTTGCGCCGAAAATTTTAGCTTGGGGCATGTTTTTTGCCGCATCCATAAAGGCGGTCAGAAAATGCGGATCGACGATGGTGTCATTATTTAGAAGGAGAATCCACTCAAAAGATTTTGAAAGGGCCCATTGAATACCGACGTTGTTACCGCCGGCAAATCCGAGATTAGATCCCGTTTCGAAGATGGGGACGTGAGAAAAAGAGGCGCGGATAGCGGGGATTGAGCCATCTGTCGAGCCATTGTCTACGACAATGGTCGTGAAAGAGGAATAGTTAGCCTTGGATAAAGATTCTAGGCATTCTAGAGTGTCTTTTTTGCCATTCCAATTGAGTAAGATGATGCAGATGCGTGGTTTTCTCGTCATCTGGGGAGCTTTTTGTCTATCAAATTTATCTTCATTACGAGAGGCTGAGAACTGGCTACTAGGATAGTTGTGATGAATGTTTTTTTCCAGGATCTTTATCGCTTAAAGTGGTATTCTTGGCGCTCATGAAGCGAATCCTTTTGGTGAAACTCACTTCTCTTGGCGACCTGATCCACACGTTGCCGGCACTCACTGATGCATCCCTTGCGCATCCCGATCTTCAATGCGATTGGGCAATCGATGAGGGGTTTTCTGAAGTGGCTCTTTGGCACACGGCTGTTGCGAAGATATTTCTGACCAATCATCGGAAATGGAGGACAAATCCAATCGCCTCTATTCCCTCTATCTACCGCTTGGCAAAAACTCTTCGGAGCCAAAGTTATGATTTGATCATCGATGGGCAGGGCAATTTTAAGAGCGCTCTTTTAACGCTTCTTGCCAACGGAGTCCGCGCGGGGTTTGATCGAGAATCTGTTCGCGAAAGTATCGCTCAATATGCCTATCATAAAAAATATAGCGCGTCGTGGAAGATTCATGCCATCGATCGCCTTCGCCGCCTTTTTTCCGGCGCTCTCAACTATCCTCTACCGGCAACTCCGCCCGATTTTTCTATCCAACAAGATCGCTTTATAAAACCCTCCTTTGATCTGCCTCCTTCTTTTCTCGTCTTTATTCACAGTGCGACATGGGAGACAAAACTTTGGCCAGAAGAACACTGGATTGAGTTGATGCGAAAAGTCGATCTTCCGATTTTACTTCCCTGGGGCAATGAACAAGAAAAAGAGCGGGGAGCTCGATTGGCTGCGGCTTCTCCCAATGCTATTTTATTGCCAAAACTTTCTCTTTCTGAAATGGGCTATATTCTCTCACGTGCAAAGGCGTGCGTAAGCGTAGATACAGGGCTTAGCCATTTGGCTGCAGCCCTAAAAGTCCCTTGTGTGACGTTGTATGGAGCTACCGATGCGGGGATTATCGGCGCTAGCGGTCAGAACCAATTGCATCTCCAAGCAAAGCGCTTTTGCGCTCCTTGCAATCAAAAGAAATGCCGCTATGCAAGCAGCTCTTTAAATTCACCCTGCATGGTTGAGATCACTCCGGATTGGGTGTTTGCATCTTTGACTGAAGCGCGAGCTTTAAATATTTGTAATAAGCCGTGTGGCCATTGTAAAGAGAGATGATCAATCCCTCTTTTCCCCCGAGAAATCCTCGCTTGAGAATATAGCTTTTAAAAAAAGCGGCAAGGCCGTGGGCAATTGCTTTGGTAAGGGAAGATTTCTTCTCCCTATTTTGCTCGGCAAAGAGGGTGGAGTAGAGCTGCATTTTGTGAATAAATTGATCGATCGTCCGGTAGGGCGTGTGGATTAGTCGATGGGCAAGGGGGACGATTTTGAGGTTTGGAGTGAGTATTTTTTCATGGACTGCGTCATCGGTAAATCGGGTGGTTTTGCGGTGGTAGAGGCGGACGATTCGGTCGGGATACCAGCCGGCGCAGTATTTGATGTGCTTGCCTTGAAAATAGTTATGCCGATCGAGAGAATAGACGCTAGAGCGGTCTAGATTCTTCCCAAGGATTTCTGCAGCGAGCTCAAAAGAGAGAACCTCATCGCTATCGATCGATAAGATCCAGTCATTGGCGGCAAGAGAAGAGGCGATGTTATGCGTTTTGCCAAATCCTTGGAATGGTTTCAGAAGAACGCGCACATTGGCAAAGCCTTTTGCAATTTCGAGTGTCCGATCGGCAGATCCCGTATCGACAACCAAGACCTCGGGGAAAGATCGGAGAGATTCGAGGGTGGCTGCAAGGGTTTCTTCAGAATTTTTGGTGAGGATGGTTGCAGAAATCATAAATTCAGCCTCTTTTTAGCTGCGTTGATCACCTCTTCGGGTCCAATTTGCAGAAAACAGAAGGGGCGTTGGCATTTTCGTTTAAGGCAAGGCTCGCACGTCTTTGGGCGCGCAATTGCAAGAGCGTCTTTGGCTTGATAGGGGCCGCAAAGGGCCGGGTCGGTCGAAGAGTAGATTGCGAGGACGGGCCGCTTGAGCGCAGCGGCTAGGTGCACCGGGCCGGTGTCATTGCTAATCAGCAGATCGACCTCGTTTAACATCGAGGCGAACTGCCTTAAAGACAGATCTTCGTTCAATTGCGCCTGAGGGATCGCAGCGGCAACTTCTTGTTTGAGCGCAAGCTCTTCTTTTGTCCCCGTGATCAAGATATTTGCCCCTTTTTTCTGGAGCGCTCTTCCCACGGCGATGAAGTGTTCTTTCGGCCATCTCTTAAAGCCGTCTTTAGAGCCGGGATGGAGCGCGATGGTGCCTGGGCAAAGAGTGGTTTTTTCTTCTGGTTGCAGAAAAAAAGAGAGCGTTTCGGCGTGCCTCTTAGCGCCGAGGCGCTCAATGAGCTGTAATCTTCGGACTATTTCATGTTCCTGCCGATTGGCCATTGGATCTGTAAGGAGCACATCGAGTCCTTTATTGATTCCCTCTGTGCCGATGATTCGATTGGCCCCTAAAAGGGCAGCCAAAGGAAGAGCCCACCTTTGCGAGGCGTGGAAAACAACGACATCGCTAAATTCTTCCTTTTGTAACTGGCGCAAAGTACTGCGAACATAAATGCGATCTGTCCAGGGGTTGTATCGAAGGACTTCTTCTCCAATGGGGCTTGTCAATACAGCTAAATACGCTTCGGGAAAAGATTTCCGGAGAGATTCTAAAGCAGGAGTTGCCCAAAGCGTATCGCCAAGGGCGGTGGTCGAAATTACCAAAATCCGTTGCTTTGTCCGGGGAGCTCTTTTTTTCTGAAGCAGTCGAACAGCGAGGAGGAGGAGCCAGTTTTTCATCGAATCAACATCTCTGTTGCAGTCAGGGGCGATGTGTTTGCGATCGTATCTAGCGCATCCATCCAATAGTCCTCGAGGTTTAGCGCTGGACAACGATAGGCTCTCATCCCATGGGCCCTTAAAATCGGTAGATACTGCTCTTCGATCTCATAGAGCGTTTCGATGTGGTCTGAGGTAAAAGAGATCGGCACGATAACCGCATGTGTTTTGCCCTCGCTTCGGGTACACGCTTCCTCTGTGGAGGGAGTTAGCCACTGGCCTTTGCCAAATTTCGATTGGTAAGAGAGGCGACAGAGGGCTTTTGGAAACGCCTGCCTTACGGCTTCAAACGACTGGATGCATTCCGATTCATAGAGATCCCCAGAGTCGATAAATGCGCGAGGGACTCCATGGGCTGAAAAGAGAAGGAGGCAATCAACTTCTTCAATCTTATTTCCTTTCAAGAAATCGGCGATGCGGCGCTGGTAGGCCAAGACAAAGGAGGGGTGGGCGGCGTAGGAGTGGATCCAGCGCAGTTTATTCACTGTTTGCTTGGAGAGATTGGCTTTAAAAAACCTAGCGATGCTGCCGGTTGTCGCATAACTAAATTGGGGAAAGAGGGGGATTGTCCGAATGGTTGCGGCCTTGCACTCTTCGATCTTTTGGAGCGATTCCCTGTGCGTTGCCGGCAAATAGCGATGGAACGTTAGGCTATCCCACTTTTTTGCCAGAGCCTCTGTGTCGAAATAGATGGGAGATCTGCCGCCGATCATCGCGTAGTCGTGGGCGATTTTTTGCGCTCTTTTCTTTGCCACTCTACGAAACAGCCAGTTGTGAAGAAAGGTGGGAAAACGGGTGCGCACGACATCGCGGTCGGTTAGGAGCGCGGTTAGAAAGGGAGTAATCTCCTCGAGATCGCGAGGTCCCCCGAAATTGACGAATAGATTGATCATCGCCCGCAAGAATAGCAAATAGTTCCCAAAAATGAAACCCTTCGTTACAATTCTCGCCATGCGTTTGGCGGCTCTTTTACTGATATTTTTTCTTACCTCCTGTTCTTGCAATCAGAGCGAACGGGGCAAACTCCGAATTGGAGTTGATTCCTCTTTTGCGCCTCTTAATTTCGAAGAGCTCCAACCGTATGTAAATGGGTTTGTCGAAGATCTTCTCTTAGATGTCTCGCGATTTAGCGGAATGGAATTAGAAAAAGTAAGCGCCAATTGGGATACTCTTTTGGAGGGGATGGAGCAGGGGAAGTATGACGCTGTGCTCTCTTCTATGCCGGCCTATAATTTCAACCTTGCAAAGTATGAATTTTCAGAGAACTTTCTCGATTTAGGCCCTGTCCTCATCGTCCCGGCCAACGCCAACTATGCCGATCTAAAAGGGCTCTCCGGCGAGCTCGTCGGCGTTATCAATGGAGATCCGGCCGTCCTAGTCCTAGAAAAACACCCGGAAGTAATCATTCGGAGCTACGACACCATCCCGGACCTTCTCGATGCAGTGGCAACTGGCGATATCGAAGCGGCGGTTCTCGATCGCCTTCGAGCGATCAATTATGTGCGGGATCTCTATGCCGGTAGGCTCAAAATCGCCTCCGCTCCCTTGACCAACGTCGGCCTTCACACCGTGGCCCCACTCGGGGAATCTGCTAAGTTTACCCGGCTTTTCAATCAAGCCCTTGCGCAGATGAAAAAGAAGAAAACCCTCGAAGAGCTTCAGAAGAAGTGGAATCTCTGAGTCGATTCAAGTAAAATTTATTCTATTTATCTTAAATTAAAACGCTTTAAATAAAAGCCGATTTCTTGGTAAAATACTCTGGCAACACTAAGAAAAAGGAATGATTATTATGGCTTCTGTTTCCAATTTACACCTAGTAGACAATGCAGCTCAGTTTATGCTATCCCCTCTTAGGAAAAGGGTGGGAATGGAGCCCTTTTCCAATAGGAATCAGGTTGAAAAAAGTTCTATTGGCCACTTAAAAAACGTGGGATTGGATCTAGCGTGTATAATTGCTGGAGTTGTAGTGGTCCCTTTGGCCTTGATAGGATGTGTTTTTGCCGCCGCTTCTGACTATTTCTCCGGTCGCTTAAACGTAAATCACTTCAAAGGAGTCTGTAGCGGTCTATCCATGGCTTTCATATTCGCAGCGATCAAATGTCCAATGCTGATCCCTAGGGATTTATGCAAAGCCTACGCAAGCTGCTAGGCCTCTAATTAGACTAATTTTAAGAGCCGTTTTTGAGCGCGACGATCTTGCAGGCATCATGCTCGGCATAGGCGGCAAACGCCTTGGCAAGAAGGGCGTGATCGAGCGGACAAGGTTCAATATTCCAAATCTCTTTTGCATAGTGGCGGATCGATTCATCCGTGGAAAAGATTCCCATGGCGGCGATGTTGTGGATGGCCGTTTCTGCCCAAGAAAAAGGGGTGGAAAAAAGAGCTTCTACTTTCTTTTGCGTCTCGTAGTAGGCGCGTAGGTCTTTAAGCACTTTATAGAAGTCTGAAGTAGGGCCAGATTCGACAAGGTCTTTATGGATGGCGGCAAAAGCGGCGGCTTCAGAGGCATTGCTCGATAGGCTTCCATCTTTTAGAGCGTCGACGGCACGGCGGATTTGTTCATCATGGATGTAAATCTCCCAAGCGCTGTAGGGGGTTCGGTTCTCTTCGGCAGAGGCTCCAAAGGCAAATGGCCAAAAGCGGTCAGTCACAGCTTGCCTCATTTCGATATTTGCGCCGTCATTCGTTCCAATCGTAAGAGCTCCATTCATAGAGAGCTTCATATTGCCCGTGCCGGAAGCTTCCCATCCTGCGAGGGAAATTTGCTCGGAAAGGTCCGCTGCCGGGATGATGAGTTCTGCTTTTGTGACATTGTAATTTTCGATAAATACCACGGCGAGCTTTTCGCGGATGGTTGGGTCGGAGTCGATCTTGCGGGCGATGGCCGCAATGAGCTGCATGATTTGCTTGGCCCTCTCATATCCAGGAGCTGCCTTGCCGCCAAAGAGCGTTAAACGGGCAATGGGATGCGAATTGGGGTTTGCTTTGAGCTCTTGATAAACCATGATGAGGTGAAGAGCGCCAAGAAGCTGTCGTTTGTATTCATGGAAGCGCTTGATTTGCACATCGAAGAGCGCATGAGTGCCCAATAGATGGGGCTGGGAGATGATTTTTCCGCTGGAATCTCGAAGACCGTTTTCGGTTTTAAGAAAGCGAAGAAGCGTTTCTTTATTCGCTTTTTTGATGGAGAGAAACTCCTCTTGCGATTTGCGGTCGGAGGCATATTCAGCGAGCTTGCCAATTTTTGGGAAATCGACGATCCAATCTCGGCCAATCCTCTTGGAGATGAACTCGGCAAGAAGCGGATTGGCGTAGAGCAGCCAGCGCCTCTGCGTTACGCCATTAGTCACATTGGTAAATTTTTCCGGAAATAGGTCTGCCAAATCTTTGAAGACGATGTTTTTTAAAATAGAGCTGTGGAGCTTGGCCACGCCATTGACTTTATGGGAGCCAACAATGGCCAGATGCGCCATCCGCACTTGTCCATTTTCCAAAATGGAAAGCCTTTGTACTTTGTCCTCATCGTTGGGAAATTTAGCGCGCACTCGATTTAAGAATTCGAAATTGATCCGCTGGATGATGTTGTGTTGGCGGGGGAGGAGCTCTTTGACGCGGAGTTCGTTCCACTCTTCTAGCGCCTCTTTTAAAATAGTGTGGTTGGTATAGCTGCAGATCTCTTGGGTCGCATCGAGCGCTTCTTTCCATGTAAAATCGTGATTTTTAGTCAGAGTTCGAACGAGTTCGGCGATGGTCAGAGCTGGATGGGTGTCATTGATTTGGATGCGCGTCTTATCGGCAAAGGCCTCCAAGTCCCCATAGACCGAGATGTGTCTACGGATAATGTCGTCAAGAGAGGCTGCGATGAGAAGAAATTCTTGCTTTAAGCGAAGCCTTTTCCCGAGCTCGTGGTTTTCATTGGGATAGAGCACATCGGTCAGCGACGTATTTTCCGCTGCCTGATCGAGAAGCCCTGCGTTGTACCTTTGTAATTGAAAATTGCGCGGCGATTCTTTGGTTGACCAAAGGCGAAGCGGCAATACGTTGAAATAGCCCTTCTCAGCATAGCCTACGATTGGAATGTCATAGGGAAGAGCTCTTACCTCTTCTGGATTTTCCAAAAGAAAGACATCTTCTCCGTGTTTATTTTTGGCGGGAATCATTTTTCCGCGAAATTGAATCGTCGTTGCAAAGGAATCGCGTCGTACTTCCCAAGGGTTGGTATTGAGGAGCCAGCAATCGGGCTTTTCTACTTGTTGTCCTGCCCACATTTGCTGCTCGAAAATCCCATACTGATAGCGAAGGCCATAGCCGCGGGCAGGCAGGGCGAGCGTCGCCAAAGAGTCGAGGAAGCACGAAGCTAACCGCCCGAGTCCTCCATTGCCAAGGCCAGGGTCTGGTTCGCAGGAGATAAATTCGCTAAAATCGCGACCTACCTTTTTGAGCACCATTTTTACAAGCTCTTGCGCGCCGATGTTTGTGAAATTATTGCCCGTTAGTCTTCCGGGCATATATTCCATCGAGAAATAGTGGGCGATGCGCACTTTTTTTGTCCGGAAGGTCTCTAGAGTGGCCATCCAATTGACCATCACTTCCTCTCTTAAGCCCGCGCAAAACGCTTGGTACAATTCTTCCATTGGAGCGGTTTCCAATGTATGACCACTTGAGATGATGAGATAATGCTTAATTTTATGAATGAGCGCTTCAGCTCTAATCTCTACATCTGCCATGTTCCGCACTATGGAATTGTCCTAGAATAAAGTAAAGGGTCAAGGATGTTCAAAAGAGTTAAATACTTTAAAAAAATCTCTCCATAACCCATACTTTTTTTCTTTTGGGCGTTATGCAGCTTTTTTTCATCGACGATTCTGGGACAATTTCACCGAAGACTAAAATATTCCAGAAGCACTTTGTGCTGGGAGGGCTTGTTATACCTGAGGACCAATGGCATAATCTAGAAAGAGACTTTTCTTACGTCTGTAAAAATTTCAAAGTTACAGGAGAAATTAAATGGAGATTTTTTGGACAGAAAATAGGCCGAGAAGATGAAGATAATTCACTTTCTCATTTGACCATTGAGGAAAGAGATGAATTGAGAAGAAGTTTACTTCTTAAAATAACCAAATATCAATCGATAAAAATTATCGTTTCAGTTGTCCATTTGCCAACGATTTATTCATTACCCATGGTGAACTTACCAGAAGAAGTATATTCATTCACTTACAAACCCCTCACAGAACGATTTCAATATTATTTACAAGATTTAAGCCGAAGCGTCGGCTCGAAAATCAATGGAATAATTATTTCAGATCAAAGAAATCCAGCTCAAGATCGAAACTTAAGAAACTTTCACTTCAAATTGCTTAAATCTAACTCGATATTAGAATCGAAATACGAAAACTTGATTGAGACTTTATTTTTGGCCCCTTCTCATCATAGTATAGGAATTCAATTCGCTGATCTTATTTCAGGTGCGATTTTTCGCTATTTTGAGCATGGTGATGATAGATGGTTTCGATTGATAGAACCCAATTTCCGAAAAGGGGTAAAAGGGAACATTGAAGGCTATGGGTTAGTAAGAATTCCTAAGAATGGCTGGAAAGAAATGACGCTGAGTCAAGAGAACCTCTCGAACCTGCGATAATGACGCAGTCTCAGCGTACCTCACATTATACTCACATGCCGATTATCGGCCTAGACCAAATTTAATCGATTAGAATCTAGTTAGTTATAACAACGCATGTGAATCTTCTCCAGCCATTCTTTGGCGGCGGATTTCGGAGGCGGCAATCGCAAAGGCGCAGGCGACGTTGAGCGAGTTTTTAACGCCAAACATCGGAACTTCAATCAGATGATCGGCTTCTGACAAAAGGGACGAAGAGACGCCATATTCCTCGTTGCCGAGGATGAGGGTAAAGGTTTGTGGAAAGAGAAATTCTGAGAGGGGAATTGCATCGTCGGAGGTGTCCATGACGATGAAGGGGCGGGGAAGGGAGGTGAGGGGTGTGTGTTGAAAGCAGGGGACAATTTCAGCGGCGCCCATGGCGGTTCGCTGCACTTTTTCCTGATCGATAAAGGGGGTTTTCTCCGAGCAATGGATCTGGCCGATGCGGAGCGCTTCTGTGGTGCGGATAATGCTTCCGACATTGTAGGCGGAGCGAACGCGATCGAGGTAGATGGCGATGTCGGCAAAGGGGCACTTGGCTATTCGGTCGCCCGTGCGGATCATCGGGAGAAGGTTGTGTTCTTTTAAAGAGAGGTTTGCTTCTTCTAAATGCCAGTGATAGCGGTCGGAGAGCGTTTTATGATCGAAGGCTTGGCAATGAGAGAGGTTCATCCAGGAGAGGATTGTATTGTAAGGCTCGAGATCGTAGGCCTCTCCTTTAGCGAGAAGGTCGTAGAATTGTCGGAGTAGTTCAGCGCATTTTCTATGGCGGGCAAGGAGAGGGAGCTGAAGGAATTTGCGCCTTGTAAAAGTCACTTCCTCGCCAAGCTTTTCTTGCTCAAGTATTCTTCGAGAGGTCCTTCGAAAAAGTGAAGGCCATCTTCTTCAAAGGCGATGATTTTAGTCGCAAAGTTGTCGATCATGCCGCGGTCGTGCGATGCGACGATAGCAGTGCCTTTGAAATCTTCAATGCCCCAAGCAAGAGCTGAGACCGCTTCGAGGTCGAGGTGGCCGTTCGGCTCATCGAGAAGAAGGGTGTTTGGCGTTATGAGCATAAGGCCGCCGAGAATAAGGCGCGCGGTCTCTCCGCCGGAGAGTTTTCTGAGCGACTTGAATGCATCGTCGCCGGTAAAGAGCATTTTGCCGAGGATGCCGCGGGCATCTTGGTCAAAGACGATATCTTTTCTGCCCTTTAGCCAATCGAAGGCCGTCTCATCGGAATGTTTATCGAGAGCGTCGTGGTGATTTTGCGGGAAATAGCCGACATCGATGTTAGAACCAAAGACGATCTTGCCACTATCGGGCGTTAAGAGTTTGGCAAAGAGTTTGAGGAGCGTCGTTTTCCCACGGCCGTTATTTCCAATGATCGCAACTTTATCGCCGCGGTGGATTTCGCAGGAAAATTTCTCGATCACTCGATGGTCTCCATACGATTTGGAGATTCGATCGACTTTAAAGACGATTTGGCCAGAGGGTTTTTCTATTTGACCAAAGCGGATGTAAGGGCGCTGGATATTTGATTTTTTTAAGTCAAATGGCTGCAGGCGGTCGATTTCTCGAATACGCGATTGCACTTGGCTTGCGCGCGTTCCTGCGCCAAACTTCGCGACAAATTCCTTGAGCTGGGAGATCTTTTTTTCTTTGGCCTTATTTTCATCTTCTGCTCTTGCGCGGACAGCTGTTTTGACAACGAGCATCGCATCGTAATTGCCAGGATAAGTGATGATCGTTTCATAATCGATATCGGCAATGGATGTGCAAATGGAGTTGAGGAAGTGGCGGTCATGGCTGATCACGACGAGCGTGCCTTCATAACTGTGTAAAAATTGTTCAAGCCAGGAAATCGATTCGAGGTCGAGGTGGTTAGTCGGCTCATCGAGAAGAAGGGCTTGCGGGCTACCGAAGAGCGCTTGGCAAAGAAGAACGCGGAATTGCCGATCGGTCGGAATCTCGGCCATTTTTTTTCGGAAGAAATCCTCGGGGATGCTCATTCCGGCCAAAAATATTTCAGCCTGGCTCTCTGCGCTATAACCATCTTCTTCTGCGATGATCTCTTCGAGATCGCCAAGGCGCATGCCGATCGCATCGGTCATCTCCACCTCGTAGAGGCGATCCCGTTCGACCATTGCATCCCAAAGGCGCTTGTTTCCCATGATCACCGTATCGAGAATTGTGCATTCGGCAAACTCCTCGATCTGCTGCTTCATAAAGCCCACTTTTTTCGGGAGCGATATAGTGCCAGAGGTAGGAGATTCCAGACCCATTACGATCTTCAAAAGAGTCGATTTTCCAGACCCGTTTGGCCCAGTCAAACCGTAGCGGCAGTTGTCGTTGAAAGTAAAGTTGACTTCCTCAAAAAGAGTCCGTCCGCCGATGCGCTTGGAAATATTGGTTAAAGTAATCATGCTATGCAATAGTAACGATAAGGGGCTTAGAATTCAATGGACTTTGCAGAAGCTAGTGCTCAATTTTTGCATCATCTCCGCCTCTCAAAAGGAGCTTCAGAGCACACCCTTCGAGGGTATTCGATCGATTTTCGCTCCTTTCTCGCCTTTATGCAGCCGGAAAACTCCCTCTCTTCAATCTCTAAACGTCTCATTCGCCGTTATTTAGCGCATCTCTATGAAGAAAAAGCGTCCAATCGGACGGTTCTTCGGCGCCTATCGGCCCTTCGAAGCTTTTATAAGTTTGCCATGCGGGAAAAGCTCGTTTCGGAAAACCCCCTTGAAGAGATCGATAGTCCTAAAAAAGAAAAGCGGCTCCCTTCTTTTATCACCTACGATCAGGTGCAAGTTCTCCTTGCCCAGCCCGACCTATCGGATTACCTAGGCTATAGAGATCGGGCGATCATGGAATTATTTTACAGCTCGGGGCTTCGCCTAAGCGAGCTAGTCGGTCTCGATCGGAAAGCATTTGATGAAAAAAATCTTCTCCTGACGGTTCACGGCAAGGGGAAAAAAATGCGCAAAACTCCGATCACCAAGACCGCAGCCAAGTGGATTTCCGATTCCCTAAACCATCCCGAGCGAAATGAGCGCGATTCCCAAGCCATTTTTTTAAATAAATGGGGCACGCGCCTTTCTTCTCGCTCTGTCGATCGAAACTTTGCCGCCTATCTAAAAGCAAGCGGTCTTTCCGATCGGATCACCCCGCATACCATCCGCCACACCATTGCGACCCATTGGCTCGAGCAGGGGATGGACCTGAAAACGATCCAACTGCTCCTCGGCCACGTCTCTTTAGCCACCACCACCATTTACACACACGTTTCGCCCAAGCTCAAAAGGGAAGTCTACGAGAAGGCACACCCAAGAGCAAAATAATTTCCAGATGGACAAATTTGCGATTGGATCATAAACTTGGCCGTTTATGAGATGGATTTATTTTGTATTTTTGATTGTGCTAAATGCGTTTGGGAGAACTGCTTGGACGCAAGAACGGGGGATTGATTCGAACCTCCCCGTGACGCCCCTTCCGCAATCTCAGGCCTCGCCAGATCTTAAAGTTCAGTCTCAGTTTCCCTATTTTACGATAGGGCTCGGGCCTTTCCCGATACCGGTTCCTGTCTTTGGGTTGGGATATCGTTACCAAAATGGCCATAACGGCGTCGACGCTTCTTTCAGCGCATCGACGGTAGTTGTTCTCACAGAGATAAAAACCACGTTGCTCTATCAATATTATTTCAAGCCGAGCTACTCTTCCCAATTCTATGTAGGAGCTGGGCCTACCGTTGCAGGATTGCTAGGCTATCTGCAGGGCAATAACCCTCTCATTAAAGTTGTTAAAATATTAGTAAAACACCGCAATGCCTTGCTGCTTTCTCCGGAATTTGTCGTTGGCAAGCAATACAAAACTCAATCGGGCAATCTGAGGTTTATCCAGGCAGAAATAAATTGGCCAACCGTTTGTATTTACAATCATCGCGTCCATCTTTTTATGTTGCCTCTTGTTGTCTTAAATTATGGGATATCATTCTAGTATGCAAAAGCTCTCTTTTTTCTCCCTTGTCCTTTTGATCGTCGCGGCAATCGATAGCATTCGAAATTTGCCGGTAACGGCACTCTTTGGCAGCTCGCTCATCTTTTTCTTTCTCTTGTCGGCTGTGTTATTTCTAATCCCGATTTCGTTGGTGTCCGCTGAATTTTCCTCTCGCTATCCGGAGCAAGGGGGCGTGTTTCATTGGGTGCGCCATGCTTTGGGGGAAAAGGCCGCGATGCTGGCTGTATGGCTCCAGTGGATCAATACGATGGTGTGGTATCCGACGATTCTCTCTTTTATCGCGGGCACCGCCGCTTATTTGATCAACCCTGCGTTGGCGCAAAATAAACTGTTCCTCGCGCTCTTCATATTGGCTATTTTTTGGGGATTGACGCTTCTCAATTTGCGGGGAATCCATATTTCAGCCAAGGTCAACTCTTTTTGCGGGACGATAGGTACGTTATTCCCGATGGTTTTCTTGATTTTCTTGGGACTCGGATGGGTTTTGGCAGGGAATGTTGTACCCATTTCCTTTTCTTGGGATACGCTGGTCCCTCCTTTAGGCAAGGGAGAGAATTGGTCTGCGCTCATTGCGATTATGGCTTCTTTTTTAGGGATGGAACTGGCCGGCGTTCATGTCGCCGATATTGCAAATCCCCAAAGGAACTTTCCAAGAGCCATGGGCGTCTCTGTTCTTATTCTCCTGGCGACGATGATTTTTGGCGCCCTTTCGATTGCAGTGGTCATCCCCACAAAAGACATTCACCTCGTCGATGGGATCATGCAGACGTTTACCACGTTTTTCGACGCCTTCCACATCCCTTTCTTGACTCCGATCCTTGCGATCTTGATCATCATTGGAAGCGCCGGCGGCATGATCAATTGGCTTATTTCCCCTGCCAAGGGTCTTTTGCAGGCGGCGGATTACGGATTTCTTCCCTCCTTTTTCACAGTGAAAAATAAAGCGGGGATTTCTGTTCGAATCCTCTTTACGCAGGCGATTTTAGTCTCTTTCTTTTGCCTTGCAATCGTGTTTATGCCGAGCATCAACGCCTTTTACTGGTTCATGACGGCGCTTAGCACGGGGCTTTACATGCTCATGTATCTGCTTCTTTTTGTCTCTGCGCTCAAATTAGGGCGCCCTCAAAAGGGCTCTTTAAGCTACCGAATTCCGAAGGGAGCACGAACGGTCTCTTGTCTTGTGGGGATTTTGGGATGCATTGCGACGATTATCGTAGGGTTTGAGCATCCAGAGGGTGTAGATGTGGGGACTGACCTTCGCTACATGCTTTCAATTGCCTTTGGCAATCTTATTCTCATCGCGCCAGTCGTCTTTTTCTGGATCTATCGAGGCAATTCTAAGCTGTCTGACCGCGTAAAACCGCCCTTTTGACGTTCTTTGCGTCCAAATTTTTTCGGCCGCCCTCTCTGGGCAAACCAGAAAAAATGCTGGCGAGGCAGCTTACAATTACCTCGATCAAAAAAGCGCTGCAAGGAAACGGTAAGCCGGATTCTGTCGAGGGCGGTCATTCATCTGGGAGATCCATTGCTGGATCTCTCAAGCGACTAGCTTAGAGCCTCACGCGGAACGCATTCAAACGGCTCTTTTTCAGTCTTGCTTCGGATAGGGTTTACAACGCCTTCAGTTTCCCGAAGAGCGGTTGGCTCATGAAGCCAACCTTTTCAATCTGTCCGCTTTTGAGGGCGGCGATATGGTCTCTGTTGCACTTTCCGTGAGTTTGCACTCCCCAGTCGTTATCTGGTATCCTTTCCTATGAAGTCCGGACTTTCCTCTCTTGCCTTGCGACAAAAGCGATCGCCTTGTTTCCTTACAGCGAAAAGTTATGCGTTCGAGCTGGCCAACTTGCGTCGGCGTCGTTTTGGTGTAGCTCCAGAACCTTCCACTTCTTCGATTTCTTGCCAGTAGTGGATGCGGGAGCAATGTTCGCAGAAAGTGAGCCGCTCGCCTTTGCGAACGACGTTTTCATGTTGCGCGGTGAGCGTGATATGGCAGCCGCTGCAAGTGCGATTTTCAATGGGGACGACCACGCGATCTTTTTTATTGTTCAAGAGGCGTTGGTAGATAGGCATGATTTCAGGATCGGCACTCTTTGCAAGAAGATCTCGCCCGATTTTGAGCTCAGAACCCTCTTTATTGATCATGCGGATACTTTCTTTGATCTCATTTTCAAGGGCAACGCTGCTCTCTTCCGATTGCGCAAGAGATTCTTTGATCTTGGTGAGGATTTCCTCTTCGAGATGGCGCTTGTCGATCAGATCGCTTGCGATTTGCTCAGTTGCGATGCGCTCGCGCTCAGCTTGGGTCATCTCTTGGGTGATCGCGTTGAACTCGTCGACCTTTTTGACCGATGCTTGCCGGCTTTCTAATTTTTTGATCTTTTCCTTGATCTCATGAATTTTGATTTCCTGAGAGGCGGTTGTGCGGTTGAGTTCGGCGATTTCCGACTCTTTTTCCGCTTGTTGCGCGCGGAGTTCTTGGCGAAGATTATCGATGTGTTCGAGTTCTTTCATACGCTCTCTTTTTAGGCGCATGAGACGAATCATCTTCATGTCAAATTCTTGAATATCTAAGATGGCCTTGAGCGATTGTAGCATGAATGGTTACCTCTGAAAATAAGAGCTATGATACAACCTTCCTCTGAAAAGCTCAAGGGGAAAACTTTTCGCGTGTAAAAAAGGAGATAAATATGCAATTTATGTTGGATGAGCCATTGAAGGGCAAAATGAAGTTTAGTTTCTTAAAGAATTATTTTACAAAAGTTCCAGAATCTCTGCGTACCTCTTCGGCGATTGCCTTTTTTGCCTCGCTCGATTCGATCCACGCCGCCTTTCCCGCTATTGCGGAAAGCATTGTTAAAGAGCTTCAGGATCAAAGACATAACCTCAAACTCATCGCCTCGGAGAACTTTTGTTCTCTACCGGTCCAACTCGCGATGGGCAATCTTTTGACGGATAAGTATAGCGAAGGGTATGCCGGCCACCGCTTCTACGCAGGGTGCGACAACGTCGATGCGATCGAGGGGTGCGCCATCGATCTGGCGAAAAAAATCTTTGGCGCAGAGCACGCCTATGTCCAGCCTCACTCGGGAGCGGATGCGAATCTCGTCGCATTTTGGTCGATTCTCGTCCATCGCATTCAGACGAAAGAAGTGGAAGCCCTTGGCAAGAAATCGGTCGATGAGCTCACCGTAGAAGAGTATGAGCGGGTGCGAAAACTCCTTTGCAGCCAGAAAATCATGGGGATGGCGCTCGGCTCAGGGGGCCATTTGACCCACGGGTACCGGCACAATATCTCATCAAAGATCATGCAGTCGGTCAGCTATGAGGTCGACCCTATAACAGGCCTTTTGGACTATGCCCTTTTGGCCGAGCAAGTGAAACGGGAAAAGCCCCTTATTTTGATCGCGGGGTACTCCTCCTATTCGAGGCTGATCGACTTTGCTAAAATGCGGGAGATCGCCGATAGCGTTGGGGCTGTATTAATGGTCGATATGGCTCATTTTGCTGGCCTTGTCGCCGGCAGGGTGATGTGCGGCAATTACAATCCGATTCCTTTTGCCCATGTCGTTACGACGACGACTCATAAAACTCTTCGTGGGCCTCGCGGCGGGATGATCCTCTGCACGGCCGAGTACAAAGAAGTTGTTGATAAGGGCTGCCCGATTGTTTTGGGCGGACCGCTTCCCCATGTCATGGCGGCCAAAGCGATTGCGTTTAAGGAAGCGTCTCACCCCTCGTTTGCAACTTATGCGCATCAGATCGTCGAGAACTCAAAAGCATTGGCAGAGGGACTTATGTCCCATGGCGCTAAAGTTTTGACGGGTGGCACGGACAACCATTTACTTGTCACGGACGTCGCCTCTACCTTTAAACTCAATGGTCGCCAGGCAGAGTCGCTCTTACGCGAGGCCGGCCTGACTGTCAATCGCAACTCGATCCCCCGCGACCCCAATGGTCCTTGGTATACCTCTGGCGTTCGGGTAGGAACGGCTGCGACGACCACCCTTGGCATGAAACCGCCGGAGATGAAGGAAATCGCTTCGATCATCTTCGATCTTTTGCAAAAGGCCACGCCTGAAATCGTCGAAAAAACAGGGCTTGCCTCGAAGGCAAAAGCGACTGTTCCTTCAAAAGTCATGAGCCGCGCCCGAGAAAGAGTGGGCTGTTTACTGAAGAAATTTCCCCTGTATCCAGAACTGATCATCGACGAAAAAGACGTTTAACGAGACAATAAGTAAAAGAAGAGGCAACTATGGCAGAGACAAGCACCCAAGAATTTCCATCAAAAATCAGCGACAAGATCGATGCTGCGATCCTAGAACAGCGGCGCGTTTTCCTGTCTGACGCCGTCGATTCTGACTCGGCAAAAGACATTATTCGCAAGCTTTGGTACCTAGAGCACATTGCGCCGGGAAAACCCATCCTTTTCATCATTAATTCCCCGGGCGGATCGGTCGATTCGGGCTTTGCGATTTGGGACCAAATCAAGATGCTCACTTCTCCGGTTGCGACCTTAGTGACAGGTCTTGCCGCTTCGATGGGCTCGCTCTTAAGTCTTGTTGCGAAAAAGGGACGCCGCTTTGCGACGGCCAACTCGCGGATCATGATCCACCAACCGCTTATCGGCGGGGTGATCCGAGGCCAAGCGACCGATCTCGACATCCAAGCAAAAGAGATGCTCAAGACGCGCGCAGCCATTGTCGATATTTACACCGAGGCTACCGGTAAAGATCGCAAAATCATTGAAAAATCGATCGAACGCGACAATTGGATGTCGGCTCATGAGGCGTTGGAGTTTGGTCTTCTCGATAAGATCATCACTTCGATGAAAGAGATTGAAATTCACTAAAATTCAAGGGGCTGGCAACGATTTCATCGTCATCGATGATAGGGCCGGCTCTTTTTCTCTTGCCGAATCTGAAATCCGCCGCCTTTGTCATCGCCATTTTGGCATTGGCGCTGACGGTCTTATTCTATTGCAAAATACTCCAATAGCCGACTTTCGCATGCGCATTTTCAATAGCGATGGGAAAGAGACGGAAGGGTGTGGCAATGGTCTTCGGTGCCTCGGCCGTTTTCTTTTGGAACTTGGACTCTCTCTACAAAAAACTCGCATCGCAATGCATGAGAAAATCGTCGAAATTTCCGCGATCGGAGAGCAAATTGGCGTAGAGATGGGAGAGCCCCAAAACTTGCAGCTTCACATCGAAACAGAACAAGGAACCCTTCACTTCGTCGATACCGGCGTTCCTCATGTCGTCCATTTTGTAAATGAACTCGAAACTGCTCCCTTGCACCAGCTCGGCCCTTTTTGGCGGCGCCATCCTCTTTTTTTCCCGAAAGGGACGAACGTAAACCTTGCGAAGGTGGAAAAAGGGGAGATTCGGGTGCGCACCTTTGAGCGGGGAGTTGAAGGAGAGACCCTTGCCTGCGGCACGGGAGCCTGCGCCGTGGCGATCATCGCCCACACCCTCTATTCCATGCCGAGCCCCATCGCTATCTCCTTTCCAGGAGGTCACTTAGAGATCCAAATCGATGGTAGGCGCCTTACGATGATCGGCCCTGCTGTCAAAGTGTTCGACGGTATTATTGATTTTTTTTAAGAACTTGATGGTTAGTTTTTTAAGTTCTTGTTTCGCTGTTATCTGTTTTGCGTTTAATTCGGACCAGATTACAATGAGGGGAAGGTCTTATGAAAAACCCTCCTGAATTTCTTACGCTCTTCGAAAAGCAAGCAAAACTCCTCGCAGTTGGAGAGCCTTTATTCTCTCGCGGCACCTATCAATTTGAAGTGAAAGAACTGAAGAAAAGAGTCTCTTTTTTTCCCTTTCTTCAGGTCTCAGACGAGGGTGTGGTTGGCGACGCCTTTTGCACGTGTACAATGTCGGAAGAGGGGAAGGGGTGTGAGCATTTGGCCGCTGCCTATTTGCGTATTTACAACGGGAAGAGCGAGCCTCTTCATGTCCGTTTTAAGGGATCTCTTTGGAATCGCCTCTGCCAGATGGCGGGGAAAAGGCATGGATATGAGCCCGATTGTCTGCAAAAAGATGAAGAAGGGGTTTATTTTCTCGAATCGAAGACGAAAAAACGGCTTTTGACCATCCAAGCTTTGACGCCGGCAGGGAAAAAGCGGTTGGCAAAGATCGTTGAAAAACGAGAGGTCGAGACAGAAGAGACGTCGATCAAGTTTTCTAATCTCTCCTCAGAGGAGATCGCGCAGTATCGAGCGGGACAAGCGAGCAATTGGCTGCGCTATGAGTTTAGCTTTTGGTCCGATTTGGCAAAATGGCTCATGGTGTTGGCTGAAAAAGAGGAATATGAGATTTCCTTTTCCGAGGAGAAGGGGCAGCTTCCGCAAGAAATAACAGTCAAATTTCCAGAGGTTTCTCTTTGGGGGTATATCTCGGAGGTCAATTGGCCATTTTTGATTCCGACGCTTGCAGCCGTAAAGTCCCCTTTAAAAGTCTTTGGGCCCCAAGATTTTGACTGCAAGAGAGTCGAATACATTCCGAGTTCTCGATCGATTGTGATTCAGGTGCAAGGGGAAAAAGGGCCAGAGCTTCATGGAATTGTCGTTGGCGACTGGCTGTTTGTCGAAGGGGAGGGGTTTTATCGCCGCAGGAGCGATCCGCTCTTTGAGATGGAAGTGATTCCGCCAGAAAAAATCGCCGAAGTATTGACCCATTCCTCAAAGATCCTAGAGAAGTATCTAAAGATCCATCCCGAGCCGCTCCCAGCGCGCTATCACCTCTTCTTTGACTCAGAGTTTAATCTCCACGTCGAGCTCTATGTCGAAGAGGTGGGGGATTTAAGCGGCGAGGAGGCGGCTGTTTTTCTCCCGTTTGTCTATCTTCCGGGAAAAGGTTTTTATCATCTGACTGACTGGATGTTCGAAGAGAGGGAAAAAATCATCTCACGAGCAGAGGTGCCTGAATTTATCAATCGCCATCGCCTTTGGCTCCATCAATTTCCCGGCTTTCAAACGCATTTGGGAAGTTTAGAGGCCCATCTTACCTATTCTTTAAGTAAAGACGATGTCCTCACCTTTGAGGCGCATCTCGACTCTCCAGAACAGTTCGATGAGGCGGTCGATTTTCAAGAATGGGTCTATATTAGAGGCTCTGGATTTTACATGAAAAAAGAGAGTCGAGGGCGTTTACCTCTCCATCCGGGCCTTTCGTTAAAAAAAGAGGAGATCTCCCAGTTTCTCTCGATGCACAAAGAAGATCTTGAGCAGGTTCATCATTTCATCGCTTCCGAGAACATCGTATTGCGCATCGGCCTCGAAGTGGGTCTTAACGAAGAAGGGCTGATCGTCGCTGTGCCAAAAATAGAGTATGCAAGTGGGGTCGATCCGAAAAAGGTGAGACTTTTTGGCGACTTTGTCTATTTAGAGGGGCGAGGATTTTCCGAAATGCCGCCGGCGGCTCGCTTGCCAGAGCGGTATCGAGAACCGATGACGGTCCCACTTTCTCAAGAGGTCTCTTTTATCACCTACGAAATTGAATCGTTAAAGCCGTACATCATCTCGCTCGATCCGCACCTTGCAAAACCGCAAAATCTCCGATTAAAAATCCGCAAGATCCAGCGAGATCGAAGAAAACGGACAGGGGAATGGCTCATTGATTTTATCTATGAATCAGAGCTCGGCTCTGTCGATATCTATTCGGTTTGGGAGGCTTTAAACGGGCGCAAAAAACACTTTTTCTCTTCTGCGGGATTTTTATTTTTAAAAGAGCCTCGCTTCAATTGGCTCCGAGGCTTGAGCAAACGGCGCTTCGATCAGAAAAGAGGCATGGTTCGACTGAGTACATTGGATTGGATCAAGCTCTTTGTCTTTGAAGATATCCATGAACCAAAGGGGTCTGATCCCGATTCTGTAGCAACGCGCCAGCTTCTAGAGGAGCTCCAGCGCTTTGAGACGCATCGCCTCTTTGATGTAAGCCGCTTAAAAGCGCAGCTTCGCCCCTATCAAGAGCTCGGCCTACAGTGGCTTTGGTTCCTCTATTGTCACGGCCTCTCTGGGCTTCTTTGCGATGACATGGGACTTGGCAAAACGCACCAAACGATGGCGCTTTTGGCTGCGGTCACACATGAAGATAAAGAGAGGGGGAATAAATACCTCGTGGTCTGTCCAACGTCGGTCATTTATCACTGGCAAGAGCTATTGAAGAAATTCTTGCCGGAACTGCGCGTCTTGACCTATTACGGCGTTGCCAGGTCTCTAGACCAGTTTGATACGCACTATGACATTTTATTGACCTCGTACGGGATTTTGCGCATTGGGAAGGACGATCTTCGCACCCTTTCTTTTGAAGTTGCGATTTTCGATGAAATCCAAATCGCAAAAAACAGCACTTCCCAAACGCACTTAGCCCTTCGCGCCATTCGGGCAAAAATGCGCCTTGGATTGACGGGAACGCCGATTGAAAACCGCATTCGAGAACTAAAGTCGCTTCTCGATGTCGTTTTGCCCGGCTACATGCCAAATGATGCCATTTTCCGAGAGCTGTTCGTCTCTCCGATTGAGAAATTTCAAGATCCGGAGAAAAAAGCGCTTCTTACAAAACTGGTAAAGCCATTTATTCTTCGCCGTAAAAAGAGCGAAGTGTTGCTCGATCTTCCAGAAAAAATCGAAGAGATCTCCTATTGCGATCTCTCTAGCGAGCAAAGGCAGCTATACCTTCAAACAGCAGAAAACCTGCGCAATACGATTTTCTCCGATGTTCAAGATCGAACAAAACCAATTTCATATGTCCATGTCTTTTCTGCGCTCTCTACGCTCAAGCAAATCTGCGATCACCCTGCTCTTATTTCGGGAAATGTCAAAAAATACCACGAACACCAATCGGGCAAATGGGATCTTTTTGTCGAGCTGCTGGGTGAGGCTAGAGAGAGCGGCCAAAAAGTAGTTATCTTCTCTCAATACCTCGATATGCTCGGCATCATCGAGCAGTATTTAAAAAAGAACGGGATCGGCTTTGCCACCATTAAAGGTTCGACGCGCGACCGGAGCGAACAGCTCCGCCGCTTCCGCGATGACAGCTCCTGCGAGGTCTTCACCGCTTCGCTCTTGGCCGCAGGCGTTGGGATCGACCTCACGGTCGCCTCGATCGTGATCCACTACGATCGCTGGTGGAACCCCGCCAAAGAAAACCAGGCCACCGACCGGGTCCACCGGATCGGGCAAAACCGGGGCGTCCAAGTGTTCAAGCTCGTCACCAAACACACGATCGAGGAGCATATCCATGCCCTCATCGAGAGAAAAAAAGGGCTTATGGAAGACATTATCGGCCAAGACGAAGCCGATACCATTAATTATTTGAGCCGCGACGAACTCATCCAAGTCTTTGAGACGATTTTTAAAGAACAATCTCTTTAAGAAATTATACGCCTTCTTCTTGATAAATAAGGCCCATGCCAAGTAAAATAGCCCCAAAAAAATTGAGAAGATAATGTCATTTGATAGAAAAATTTCTAATTACTCGGATGGGCTTTCACCCGCCTATGTTCCCAGCGCCTATTACACCTCTGACGATTTGAAACAGCCAGTTGAAAAAATCATCAAGGATCTTCGCTGGAAGCCGACGGTTGAATTTCTCCATTCGCTCAGCGAAGACATTAAAAATCATGTGGAGATGCGAATACAACTCCTATTCATCCAGTGTCTCCTCGTAAGAGAAACGGGGTTTAACTTATCTCCCCATGGCACGGTCGCCCAAATGGGAAAAGCTGCTGTAATTAAACGGGATATCCCGGACGCAGAGAAAGATGATTACGATTCGGAATCTTGCCATAGAGCCGCTCATAGCTCTACAGCGCCTAGCTTAAAATATTCTCGTGCAGATGGAAAAGAGATCCACGTTTTAGCCGGCTCTTGTTTTGACAACTCTCAAAATTCGACAGTCTTGGTTCCGAAAGTGGTCAATGACGTCGATAGCATGCTCGATGGAACCAACTCTAGCTTGAAGAAGTTGCGAGGAAAGGTTATCGAAATTCTCAATCAAACCTCCTCAAAAAAAGATCCTCAATTGCCCGATCAAAGCCTCTTTCTCTTTACAAAAGCTCTGACCGCTCAAATCAAAAGCTCTTTGGCTGAAAATAAAGATGGAATGAGAGAATTTGTCCTTCTCAATTACCTGGAAGTTTCGATCGATTATCAGAAAAAACTCGAGAGCCAAACGACTCGTATTACTCTCGTTCAAAAAATGTGTTTTAAAGTTCGAGGAAAGCAGATTATCGATAACCGATTCTATGCAAAAATCAAGAATGACATGACGATGCACCTAAAACCGGAACTGGTCGTTTCTCTTCGAAGATCTGACCGTATTGCAAAAATTGATCTTAAAACTGAGCTTGAGGCTCTAGGAAAGACAGCTACAAGATATGAAAAGCTTTGCCTGAAAGATCAGCCCCTCAGGGTTGCAGGCAAGAAATGCTTGGCGGGAACCGTATCGAGAATCGACTTTGAGAAAATCGTCCAAGAAACCATTGGCGATGAATTTAAAAAGGCACCCCAAAAAATCGATTTACTCACGGCTCATATTTTAAAGAAACTGTCCCCTGGACATTGATTTTTGTCGGACGCCAATTAATTATTTGAGTTGTAGGGACTGACGATTTTTAAAGAAGTTGAATAACTCTAGAGACCCTGCTATAATCTACGGCCATTACAAAAGAAATTTTACCATGCTGCCAAAAATTGCGATCGTGGGTCGGCCCAATGTGGGCAAATCCGCCCTTTTTAACCGAATCTGCCAAAAAAGACTCTCTATTGTCGATGAACAAGAGGGGATCACGCGCGATCGTCTCTATGCAAAATCGGAACTTTTTGGCCGTCCCTTTGAGCTGATCGACACAGGGGGCATCGATCCTTTCGGCACGGCGCCTTTTAACCAAGAGATTAAAGCCCAAGCCCTTTTTGCGGTCGAAGAGGCCGATGCGATCATCTTTGTGGTCGATGGACAGACCGGCCCCACCCTTCTCGATGGGGATGTGGCCAGAATTCTCCGCAAAAGTAAAAAGCCTATTCTTCTCGCCGTCAATAAAATCGACACTTCTGCTGAAGAAGGAGCTGTTCATCAATTCTTAGCTCTTGGCATCCCTCACATTCTCCCGGTCTCTGCCTTACAGGGCTACCAAATCGCTGAACTGCTCGAATCTGTTCTCGATAAACTGCCCGATGTAGAGAGCGAAATTCCTCTCGAAGAACCATCGGATGTCATTCGCGTTGCGATCATTGGCCGGCCAAATGTGGGTAAATCGACCCTTCTCAATCAGCTCCTCAATGAAGAGCGCTCGATCGTCAGCCCTATTGCCGGCACGACGCGCGATGCGATCGACGTCTCTTTGACCCTCAACGGCCAAAAATATCTTCTCATCGACACCGCTGGAATTCGGCGCAAGAAAGCAGAGAAAGAAGTCGTCGATAAATTCGCCGCCATCCGAACGGAAGAGGCGATCGATAGGGCGGACGTGTGTCTCTTCGTCCTCGACTCTTTTGAGGGCTTTACGACTCAGGAAAAACGGATTGCGAGCGAAATTGAATCCAAAGGCAAGAGCTGTATCTTGCTTTTCAATAAGTGGGATCTAGTCAAGAATCTTCAGATGGAACACGCTCTACGCGGCGTTCGCGAAGAGATTTCATTTCTCTCCCATTGCCCTGCGCTCTTTCTCTCTGCGATTCACCAGAGAAATTTAAACAAAATCTTCCCCATTGTGAAGAAAGTATACGACGAGCGCTATCGCAAAGTCACAACGGGCCAGCTCAATAAATTCATCGAAGGATGCCTCCATCGATGCCACCCGCCGCTTCTCAACGGCAAGCGCCTCCGCATCTATTACATGACGCAGACCCAATCGGCTCCGCCGAAGTTTGTTGTCTTCGTCAATAAACCGACGCTCATGACCGAGAGCTATAGAAAGTATCTCATCAACCAATTTCGGGACGTCTATCAATTCTCCGGCTCTCCCATCTTCTTTGAACTCCGCGGCAAAGCAAAGCCAAAAGAAGGCGAAGTCGCCGCTGTCGAACAAGCTGTCGAATCCGAAGAGCCTCTTCTCATCGATCAGACCTAATTTCGTTGCGTGGGATGAGCCTCGCATGATATAGATGACCTCTTTAAGAGGTCATTTTCTATGATCTATTGGCTGCTTTCTCTTTTTGTAAGCTCTTCTCTTTTTGCCTTGTCTCCAGCTACTTCTGCCGCTGCAATTTCAGGGATTGCGACTGCCGTGTTTCCGATCGATCCGATGCAACGGGGAAAAGATATTGCCAATATGGTCACAACGTTTTTGGCCAGCCCCTATCTTACGAGCCTTTCGGAGGTCGCGATTCAAACAGCGCGCAATGGATTGATTACGGATGTGCAGGGGATTAATCCAGCTCCTAATTACACGTTGCTCATTGTAAAATATTTTTCGGCAGGAGATATCTCCCAATATGTTGTCGTTCCTGTGGAGCAAATTCTCGAAGTCATTTACTCCACCACGACGATTTCTGGAAGTTTTGGCGTAGCTGTTACTACGGGCGTGCTTCCCGTCTTTGAAGTGGATTTACTAGAAAGAGCCAACGATATTGTCAGCGTTGTTTCAGATCTCAATAGTAAGACGGGCATTTATTATGGCCCAAGGTCGCAAGTCGGAATCCAAACGACGCTGACTGGAACTTATTATGTGCCACTGACCAATGGAATGATCTCCAATGTGCAGAGCGTTTCTCTCAATTCATCGGCTTATGGCACTCTTTTGCTTATCACGTATAAACAAACCAATGGTCTTCTTGCCTACATCTCTGTAGGCACTGATCAAATTTATGGCATCAATTACTATTCTTACGTTCCGCCGCCGCCTCCTAGCCTTAGAAATCTCCAGATTCAGTAAAGATTTTTCGTTTCTGGAGGGGGTTCTCCCATATTCGCGACTCAGTCAATTCCTTCACCTTCGAGGCGATATTTGTTTCTAATTGCTTTTTGAGCGCATTATTTCTCGTTAAAAAATCAAGGTCCGATAGCCCACCATCGGACAGTTGTTCCAATTCCTCGTAGGCTTGCTCTCTAATTGCATCAAATATTTTTATGTATTCCACTTGCACTTTTTCCCTCCAAAAGTCATTGGCGAGCAGAATGGCATTGACTTGCTCAACAGAAGAGGTCTTCTCGAGAACTGTTTTTTTTACTTTTTCAATCCTCTTATCGCTAACACAAGCGTTAGCGATAAATATCATTCCAGAGGTTGAAATAGGAAGAGCTAGTTCTTTTTTCAGTGCAATCCGATAATAGAGAAGTCTTGACACTTGATCTCCATTACTTTTTCGGCTCTCTTGGATCGCAATTTCATCGAGAAGGCTGATCCTTTCAGCGCCGACGATGATTGTCCTGAATGCTGGAAGAGAGAGGTCTTTTCGATGCAGGTGCCATTGCAGTTCGATTTGATCAAAAGCATTTGCCGCCCGATCCTCGCAAGAAGAAAGCGCATCGGATAAAATCTGGAATACGACGTCTCGAAAGCAATTATTTTGATATATCCCCGATAACATAAATACAATGCGATAGACCATGCGTTCTTTTGTGTCTTGGTTTTGATAATCTGCCGACGTGGATAATTTAGTAAAAAAGAGTGCTAAACTGTTTTTTTGCGGTAGGTCGAGTAGAGATAAAAGCTGTTGGCACTCTGCACTTGTCGTAAAAGAAGAAGTTTTCGTGGGGATCAGCCATTTCAAAATATCCTCTAAGGAAGTTTCATTTTGCATGGGGTTGCCAATCTCATCCAAAAGATAAGGCCCTGTAGGTCTATGCCGAGCTCTTTGAAGTGAGATATCATTTAGGATAGCGCTGAGATGTTTCTGTGGGATCGGGTCGCTTTCGAGCCAAACAATGCATTGAGAACTTAATGTCGGTAGGTAGTCGGGGAGCTTTTCAATCCGGTTGCCCGATAGGTTAATCATTTCTAAGTGAATGCATTTTTGAATATTTGGAAAAACGGTCAATGCATTGCCAAATGCATGAAGGGTCGAGAGTACGTAGCAGTTCTCAAAAGAGGGGAGTTGGTCAAGATGATTATAGTATACGTAAAGCTGCGAGAGATTTTGACAGTCTAAAAGAGATGGGAGATGGGTCAATGAATTGCAGGATACATCGAGAACTTTAAGCTTGGAAAAACCTTTTAGAGATGGGATGACAGATAACTGATTATTCGAGAGATCGAGCTCTTCAAGATGGTTGCAGTAAGTGAGGCAATCGGGCAAAGAACTTAAATGAAGACTCGATAAACACAAAGAGGTGGTTTTTTCTTCATAACACTTCAAAATTTCTTGAGTGGCTATTTTTCGATCTTCTTGCTCAAGAAAGGGCGCCTTGTTTGCCCAAATATCTAAATTTAAATTCATCCATTGGATCAAAGGATTCGTAAAAGCACTGAAATTTGAAAATGGATAAGGATTTATTGTAAATGACATAAGGAAATCCGTTTTTTAGGAGGAGAAGTTTACATTTTTAGCAAGCTATACACAACTTTACTTTGCGAGAACGGGCTGATTGAGGTCGTTTTCGGGGATGTCGAGCTTGGCGTTATCGGCTGCGAGCTGATCGAATTGTTTGCCAAGAGAGGTGATCGATAGGCCCCAGATGAAGATGACGACGAGGAAGATGGCCGCGACGTAAGGGGTGCTAGATGCGACGGTGGAGAAAGTGAGGAGGAGGCCTTGATAGATGACCGAACCGCCGGACTTGCCGAGGCGAGATCCTACGCCGTCGATAGCGGCTTTGCCTTTGAGTTTTGATTCGTGGCTAAGGGGGATGAAGGCGATTTCTTTTGTCGCATCGAAGAAGGTGTATTTAGAGGCGCGGCTAAGGCAATTTTGGATCGATCCCATGGTGACGCTAAGGACTAGAGGGGTTGCGCCGAAAAGGGCCGTGATGCCATGGAATCCCCATTGCTGAAAGAGGACAAATAGGAAGAAGCTAGCGCCTGTGACGCCGACGATGACCAGCGGGATCATGGCGCAAGAGGTCCAAGAATAGCGCCGAATGAGGTTGCTCGTGGTAAATAGGCCGACAACGCTGGCAATGATGGCCATGACGACCATGACCTGGCCCATGTAGGTGTTGTATTCGTTGGGGTTGGGATAGAGTTCTTTCATCTGGTTTTTCCAGACAACTTCAGTCAGGTTAATGGCTAAATTATAGGCGACGACGATGAGGGCGATGCAGATGAGGTATTTGGATCTGGCTAGGTAGGCAAAATTTTCTCGCATCGATAGTTTGACTTTCTGGGGCTTTTCATGGGCCGGACGTACTTTGTCCGAAGGGGTGAGGACTTTGACGTTGAGCCAGCGGAAAAGAAAGATGGTTAAGAGGCCTGCGGTAATCACTGTGCAAGAGAGAAAGAAAATCGATTGATCCCAGGCGTTTTTCCCGTAGGGAAGCCAGGGAAGGAAGAGGTTGCCAGAGTAGTGGATCGCCATTTGCCCGGAGAAAATTCCAGCCACATTTCCTCCGGTGGCCAAGATGCCATAATAGCGCTTGGCTTCATGGACGGAGGTCACTTCATTGGCAAAGCCCCAGAAAAGAACGGTCATGATCGCAGTGCTCCAAAGTTCGCACATGCAATAGAAAAGGGTGAAGGTCCAGTTGCGGAAGATGGCGATAAAGCCCTTGAATCCAACGGGTAGGAAGGCTTGGAGGCGGTCGGCCAGAGCGTGGGGGTGGAGAGAGTCTCGGTAGGGGTAGAGGAAGAACGTAAAGAGGAAGAATAAGGAGAGGAAGAGAGACATCATGATATAGAAGACTTTTTCTCGAGAAAAGCGATTGGCAAGACGGGTAAAGAGAACCGTCAAGAGGATCGCGCTCGGGAGAACTGCCCACATTTTGATGAATGGAATAGTTTCGGCGCCTGAATGATCGGCTGTAATAACAATCGTGTCTTTATACGATCTAAGTGCATTATAATTGAATGCAATTAGAAAAAACATGAAGAGCATTGGGAGGAATTTCTTCAACTCCCAGTGGTGGATCGGCCAAAAGAAAGAACGCCACTTTCCGAACTTCACTGAAATCCTTTTTGAGGAATGCCCCTAAGCTTGGCATACTCTGCTATTTTTCTGTAAGGAAAAACAGATTTGCAATGCATTTGCGCTTTTTCACTGCTCGCTCTATGCTAAGGTTAACTTCGGATTAGATTTTTATGCTGCGCCCTAAGCTCAAGGCCATTTCATTCGCCCCTTTTAAGGAAGAGATGCAGGGGACGACTCTTCGCACGATGCGAAGCGATCTATTGGCTGCCTTGGCTGTGGCTTTGCTCACGATTCCTCAATCGATCGCCTATTCTTTGCTCGCGGGGCTCCCTCCTACGGCCGGTCTTTTTTCGGCGATTTTCGGCACGATTTTCACAGCTGCTTTTGGCTCTTCAAGGCTCCTTGTTTCGGGACCGAGCACGGGGGTGGCTATTTTGATTCAGACATCGATTGCAGGTGTCTTAGGAACGTATTATGAGACGGTGACAGGGGCGGCAAGAGACGCGCTTGTATTGCAGCTTTTGATGCAGATTGTACTGGTCGTCGCTGTGATCCAGATTACAGCGGCTTTTTTCAATGTCAGTAAATTGCTCCAGTTTGTCAGTCGGTCGGTGATGTTGGGGTATTTTGCGGGGATTACGGTGGCCATTACGGTCAATCAGTTGTTTTACCTGTTTGGTATTCCCTCTCCTAAAGGAAATGATCCGATTCTCTATAAGGCGGCCCTATTTTTTCGCCATCTTTTGGAGACCAAGAGCACCGATTTTGCAATCGGCATGGTCAGTTTTATGGTCCTTTTGTTTTTTCGCCGCACGCTGAAAAACTGGCCCGACGCGCTGTTTACTTTGATTGCAGCATCCCTTCTGAGCGATGCGTGTAACTTTTGGCAGATTGGATCGAAAGTATTGACGCTTGGAGATCTTCAATTTACTGAAGGGCTGATTCCTCAAATCACCTTTCCGATCCTCGATTTGAAGGGGATCAATAAAATTTTCCCAGCAGCTGTGGCGATTGCTTTTTTGGCGATTTTAGAGGTGTTTACTCTCTCTCGCAATTTTGCCTCCCGCAATGGGCAGAGGGTGCAGGTCAATCAAGATGTGTTTGGGGTCGGCCTTGGTAACCTGGTCCTCTCTTTTATTTCAGGTGCAATGCCTGGCTCTGGCAGTGTGACGAGAACTGCGCTTAATTTCCGCATGAGGGCTCAAACGAGGCTGGCTGCGATTTTATCGGGTGTCCTTACTGCGGTGATCATCTATTTTTGCTGGCCGCTTGTTCAGCATATTCCGCTGACAGCGTTGGCGGCGCTACTGATTGCTACGGTTCCCACTCTTACGAATTTGCAAGAGGTGAAGCTTTTATTCCGCGCGACGAGGGAAGATGCTTGGGTCTTTCTGATTACTTTCTTAAGCTGCCTGATTTTTAACCTCGATATTGCGTTTTTTATCGGGATTGCACTTTCTATTGCGACGTTTCTGAAAAAATCGGCAGAGCCTCATTTAGTCGAGTATGCGTTTAATTCGAAGGGGAGGCTGATTGTCATTAGCCCTCAGCTCGATGTGCATCGTAAGGTCAGGATTATCGGCATCGGGGGAGAGCTTTATTTTGCCTCTGCCGATTTTTTCCAAAATGCGATGCTTCCGATCATTGACGATCCCAATGTGCAGGCAGTAGTTCTTCGACTCAATAACGTCTATCACATGGACGCCTCGATGTGTCTTGCGATCATTCGGCTCTATGAAATGCTCAAGGCAAATAAGCGTTATTTTCTAATCTCTGGCCTTACTGAAGAGGTTTGGCATGTCTTTCATCGGGCAGGGCTTGTCAAGCAAATCGGTCTGGATAATCTCTACTTTACCGATGAGAGCAATCCGCAGTTTTCCACCTGGAAAGCTTGCCTTCACGCGCAAGAACTCATTCACAAGAATCAATAAATCCAGTACCTGTGCCTCCATCCTATTACCCATAAGTTGATCAACCTATGACAAAGGAACATGATAACGGCTTGCTAAGCAAGCCTTAAGGATGACGGCTCGCCCCGCGAGCCTACAGGATACGTCCGCCTGATGGCGAACTAGCATGATAAGAGGAGGAGGGAGGCCACCGGGCCCGACTGAAAGTCGGTGCTGCGCTTTTTTGCGCAGCAGCAGGCTTGCGCCTGCACCCGGTGGCCTTTCGGGCTTGCGAAGCGTTCTTTTTTTATCTTGCTAGCTCCCGAAGGGAGCGTATCCTATAGGCTCGCGGGGCGAGCCGTCATCTTTAAGGCTTGGCCGTGCCAAGCCGTTATCATGTTCCTTTAGTTTGCCGCATAATAGGATGCGGGGACAGGCAGGGGGTGGGTTTTAATGAATGGATTTGTCGATGACGGCAGGGTCGAGTTTGTAGATTTGGCCGTTATCTTCTATGAGTTGGTAGACCCACTGCTCTTCGTTTTCCCGTAGGAGCCGATCGCAGCCCATGAGAAAGCCTTTGATAAAGCCGTAATTGTAGATGGCTTGGCGCATGTATTGGGAGCTAGAGGGGCGATAATGGCTGCGCGGGCCGTCGACGGGAGAGATCACTTGTTGGTGAAAGTCGATGATGAGGTCTGCAATGCGGGTGGCGAGGTTGTATTGTTTTACTTCTTCCTCTTTTGGGACTTTTAGTTCGGAGTCTTTTCCCCACGGCTCTTGATAAATGGGGGGCTTTGCGAGAAGGGTGAGTGGCAGGAGGAAGAGGAGTCTAAAACCCATATTGGATCATCAGTACCGGAAAGAGGTTCTTTTCGTTGAGGACGCAAGAGGCGTTTTTCTCATAGACTCTTTCATTGTAGTATTTGGTCTCTAGGCCGACGCCATAAATGCCCCCAAAATACCAGCCCGATTCAAAGAGGGTGGTGATGATGCCGGCGGCGGTGTGGCCGTGGTGGAAGAATTCGTAGGCGGCGATGACAAAGAGGCTATTGAGGAGAAGGGCGGTAAAGGCAGAGGTGCGCTGTCCGATGTAGAGATATCCTGCGCCGGGGAGAAAGGCGTTGAGGGTTTGAGCGGTAGCGATCGATTTTTTCTGGTGTCGATAACAATCTAAAAGATCGTCGAGATAGGAGCGGTTGGGAAAACTTTTGGCGTAGCATTCGATCTTGGGGATATCGCCGGTTCTAAGCGCGCAGGAGATTTGGAGCTTTTCGGCAGTTTCTGGATAGGTGTTTTGCAGAAGTTCTTTGATTCGCTCTTCTTTTTCAGGCAGCTCAAGTTCTCTATAGCATTCATATAACACGAGTAAGAGATCGTGATAGGCATGGAAGGTTTTATCGACGTTCGCTAAATCGCTCTTTTCGAACTCGAGGGCCGCTTCATCGTATCGTTTAGCGAGAAAATAGCAAAGAAGCATGTCGTATTGGATTTCGAGCTTGCGGCTTTTATCTAACGCCGAGACGAGAATTTCGGCTCTTTTGTAGGTCGAAATCGCGCGGTAAAGGTCGAGCTCGTCGGCAAAGGCCCTTGCAATGATCATTTCTCTTCCCCAATCAGAGGCCCGCTCAGAAGGAGTTAGTGGAGGAAAGGCGCTTGCTAAACTGGAAAAATAGCGATCTTGCACTTGATAGTCAATCCGAGGATTGATCTTGTCGGGAACTCGGTAGCAGCCCACAAAAAAGAGGGCGATAAGAATAATGAGTTTATTCATCGTTGACTGATTTAATCAATTCCATGGCTTCGTTGTAGTTGCGTTCGAGTTGCGGAGAGCCGGTTTGGTCGCGGAAGAAGCTTTCTTCGTGTCTGGTCACGCGGGTCATATCGTCAAGGGAGGTGAGGATGTGGGGGCGGAGGAAAATGACGACGCTGGTGTTGTTCACGGTTGTATTGTCTTGCGAGAAGGCGGCGCCGATGAGTGGGAGGGTTCCTAGGCAAGGGATGCCTGTTTTTGTTTTTGCATTGGAGTTGTTCACGATACCGCTTAAGATGAGGAAATGGTCATCGGGCACATGAACGGTTGTCTGCATGGTCACTTTGCTGGTAGTAATGCCGTTGAGGTTGCTCGGTAGTCCGTTTTGGTTGAATGTAATTTGGTTGTTTTGCGAGCCAGCGATGGTTTGTGTTTGATCGAGCGCAATATCGAGCGTGACGATGTCGGAATTGCCGAGAACAGGGGTTATGGTGAGGTTGACGCCGATATCGCGGTATTCGAGGTTGGTCGTACCGATGGTCGCGTTCGCTCCGGCAGTGGCGCTGTTGTTGGAGATGAAGGAGCCGGCAAAGGGGATGTTGGATCCTTGGAAAATGGTCGATGTGCGCCCATCTTGGGTCAGGATTTTTGGCGTCATGACGATGGTGGTTTCAGAGTCGATTTGAAGCGCAGCCATGAGAGAGCCGATGCTTAGGTAGGTGTCGCCTCCATGGCGAATTACTTCTCCGATGACGCCGAGATCAAAGCCGGGCCCTAAAATTGCAACATCGGTCGGCACGGGGGGGGAGGTCGGCGTGACGCTGGAGAGGCCGGTATTGAGTGGGTCGGATCCTCCCGATGCTGAAGGGATTAAGTTGTTGAGCTGGCCTGCGAACTTGTTCCGATATTGGTATTGCGCGCCCCATTCAAGACCAAAGGTTAATGCATTGGTCAAGCTTGTTTGAATCATGAGGATTTCGATGAAGACTTGTTTGAGCGGAATATCGAGGCTCTTGATCAATTCGCGAAGGCGCGTAAGGGTTTCTTGGTCGCCAGAGCAAAGGAGCGAGTTGGTCACTTCAAGCCATTGGATCGAGTTGATGGCGTTGAGGAGGTTTTGGTTGACCGGTGCGTTGGAGAGCATCAGGTCTTTGGCGATCTGGCGAAGGGCGCCTTGGATTTCATCGCCTTTATGGAATTGTAGTTTATAGACTAAAAAGCTTGTATTGTCGATGGCTTGGATCGATGGCTCTAAAGGGCCTCCTGCTTGAGGGGATCCGCTGAGGTTTCCAGAGATGTCAAAATCTTTGAGGAGCGTTTTTACTTGGTCGAGCGCTTTTGGATTTCCGGTAAAGAGAAGCGATTGCGTTTTGTCAACCCAGCGCATCGAAGAGATGGCGTTGAAGAGGTCGACATCGACAAGTCCGCTTTGTTTGAGGTTTTCGGCAAAATCTTGGATGAGTTTTTCAAGCTCTGGACCGGCGATCGATTGAGGTTTATAAATGAAGAAATTCGATGCGGTGATTTGAGGAGCGGTAGTGGAGCTTCCGCCATATCCGGATACATCGAACCTCTCGACGAGAGCTTCTACTTTTTTTAACGCTTCTTCTTGGCCTGTGAACAAGAGGGAATTGGTCTCTTTCACATATTTCATCGTGCCGAGGGCTTGTAAGAAGTCTTTATCGCTCGTCCCTGATTTTTTTAAGTCGGTCGTCATCGCCTCAAGAGAGGCTGTGATTTGGGGACCGCTTGCCGATTTGAGCTTATAGAGGAGAAATACTTTCGCGCCGACGTGTTGGATCGGGGCTGCTTTGGCAGGAGGGACGTCGACCTCTTTGAGGAGGGACTCGACTTTTGAAAGAGTATCGGGAGGTCCAGTAAAGATAAGGGAATTGGTCGTCTCGACGTATTTAGCCGAATTGATGGTGGAGAGCAAAGAGGGGTCGGCAAGTCCGGCCGCAGACAAGCTTTTGCCGATATCGCGCAGCGATTTTTCGATGTTTGTCGCCGTCATGTGGTGGGGCTTATACATGTAGAAATTGCTTTTTTTCGCAGCCGTTTCGCGAGGAAAATCATACTTTGCAATCAGTTCTTTGACTTCATTGATCGCGGTAGGGTCTCCTGTAAGAAGGATCGAGTTGGTCTCTTTGACGTAGCGCATGTTGTCGATGACGTCGACAATTTTGGTGTCTTTCAGGCCAGATGATTGAAAGTTTTTTGCAAACGTATCGAGATCATCTTCGATTGCTTCGCCATTTGGAGATTGTAGCTTATAGATGTAATAGCCGGTCTTTGTCGTCGTAGGGTGATCTAAGGTGGCGAGTAAATCTTGGATTTTTTTCAGGGATGTGCTGTCGCCGGTGATGAGGATCGTGCCTGTCGAAGGGACCCACTTGGCCGATTCGAGGCTCTTTAACATCATGGGATCTGCTAGATGTCCTGACTTGAGGTTTTCCGCTAGATCTTTTAGGGAGGTGAGCAGCTCAGGACCTTTTTGGTGTACCGGTTTGTAATTTAAAAACTGGCTGCTTGTCGCAAGCCCAGCCCCGGCATCGAAAGAGGGGATGATTTCTTGCAGACGTTTGAGGGATGTTTCTGGGCCAGTAAAGAGGAATGAATGGGACTCTCCCATGTATTTCATCCCTTCGATGGTATCGATGAGCCCGTCGTCTGCGGCTTGTGATTTATCGAGCGTTTTTGCAAAGGATTTAAGAGATGATTCAAACTGGGTTGGGGACGCGGTATTGAGTTTGTAGACATAGAAATTATTTTTTGCTTTTGGCCCTTTTCCCGCATCGATAGTGGCTAAGATTTCCCGAATTCTGGCAAAGGTCCTCTCTTCGCCCGAGAAGGTGATCGTGTTGGTCGAGCTGTTGATCTTTGCGCCCTTCATCACCGCGATGACGGCAGGGTCGGCGCCTTGATCTGCTTGTAAATTGTTAGCCATCTCTTCGATGGCCGAATAGATCTCTTTTGCGGAGCGAGAGGTCGGCTTATAGATGAAAAATGAGACGTGTTGACTTTTTCCAGCGGCCTCGACGTCTAGCGCCATGACAAATTCTTTGACCTTGTCAATGGAGGTTTTCGAGCCGACGAGCATGATCGAATTGGTTTCGCGGATCCACTTGCTCGCCTCTAGAGTCTCTATGAGATCGGGATCGGGAATGCCCGATTGTTCGAGGTTGTCAGCGATTTGATTGAGGCCCGAGAGGATCTCTCCGCCTGTTTTATGTTCTAGCTTGTAGACGAAAATGTTTTCTGATTTGAGCTTCCTTTCTCCAACGACCGATTTTTTCTGCGGGAGATCGAGAGTGGCTAAAATTTCCATTGTTCGCTTGACGAGCTCTGGCGTCGAGACGATGAATACAGTGTTTGCCTGGTGTGCGGGGACGAGGTGGAAGGGGTTTCCTTGCGCGATTGGGTTGATGAGCTGGCTGGCGATTTCCACCAAATAGTCGGGCGTATTGAACTGCGCTGTATAACTTTGGACGATCAGCGTGGTATGAGGGGAATCGAGACTGTCGATCAAGGTGGCGACTTTATCGACATTGCCCGTGGTGTCTGTCAAAATGAGCTGCCGCGTCTCTGCAGAAGTTTCTAGGATGGCAGAGCCGGAGATCATCGACTTGATGATCGGGCTGACAGATTCTGGCTTTGCATTTTTTAGTCGAAAAACGCGGGTGACCAGCGCTGTCCCTGTCTCTTGTCCTTGCTCTGTGACGACTTTTGCTAGTTGCTTGACGTCCCCATTTTTGTGGATCACCAAACTGCCGTCCTGTTCGATGATTTGCAGGCCGTGGATGCGCAAGATTTGGAGTAGTGTCGCCATGACATTGCTCGGCGTAATCGGCTCTTTGGAGACCACTGTGACGGTAAAATTTAAATCTTGGTCGTCGAAAATGAAATTGGTGCTGCAAATCTTGCTGGCAAAGCGAATGTATTCGATCATAGAAACGGTATTGTAATTGATCGTATAGCCGTTTTCGTCGGGGGGACTATCTTGTTTTGGGGGAGTCGTTTCTTTTTTAAAGAAAGAGAATGCGATTTCTTCTTCTTTTTGCTCCATGAGGGGAGGATCGCTCGTGTCAGCAAAGAGCAGAAACCCGAAGAGAAGGAAAAAAATCACCAAACTTTTTTCGGAGCGCATCGCACACAATTGAAAAGGTCGACCATTTCTGGATCGTAAGGTTCTGTTCATATTATTGCAATACCTTCGATGATCATATCCTGGAGAGAGAAAACTTCACAAGCTCTATCGCAGGTAGAAATTTAACCACAGAGGCGGAGAAGCCTATTGAGAGTGATGAGATGGTTTACACCAAAGATGCCACCTCAGAGCGACTGAAGAGAAATTCATTACAGGATAACGGTTTGCATAGAAAACCTACAAGATACGTCCGCCTGATGGCGGACTAGTAGGATGAGAAGAGAAGGGAGAGGCCACCTCAGAGCGAGAGAACTCCATGGAACTTGTTATTAAGAGGTGAACAGGATAACGGTTTGCATAGCAAACCTAAGGATGACGGCTCGCAGGCGAGCCT
>CAITMJ010000009.1 GCA_903893545.1 uncultured Chlamydiae bacterium | reverse complement strand
GAAGCACACGGCCTTGCGACTTTTCGAAAAACCAATCAAGGGACTATTGCAGTTCTCACTAACAAAGCCATTTTTGACATCAATGCTGAATCGGATGAAGGGCCTATAAAGGCGTGCACAGCCTTAGAAAAAGAACCAAATTACAGCCAAGCGAGAACCATTCATCAACCATTAGAGAACCAAAATGAAACCACTTTGGAACCATCAAAAGAACCAGCAGATTTGTCAAGGAAAAATCAAGAAAAAGAACCACCCAAAGAACCAGTTAACAACCACCAAAAAACCACAAAAGAACTGGATAGAAACCAATCGGGAACCAATCCAGAACCACTAACAAAGAAAGAAGAAAAAGAAGAAGAAAAAAGAGCTGCAGCAGCCTATTCGCGCACTTTTTACAAATGCCTGGATGGATTAGATCTCAGCGATCAGGAGAAGAGATCGCTGATGTGCTATAGCGAGCATCGCGTGACTCATGCTGCGGAATTTGTGAAAAGAAAGCAAAATATTGACAGTCCCATCGGGCTGATGATGTGGGTTTGTCAACAGCCTAGCCTTCCTGAACTTCCCCGAGAAAGCCGAAAAAATATGACTCCTCAGCAAAAGCTTGCCTGGGAGTACAACCAGTTTCTCAGCAGCAATGGCTATGCAGCTCAAGCAAAGCAGAATGAAGAAAAAATCCCCAATGACAGAATGGTAATTTTAGAGCAGGGGCAACCCATGCCGATTACGCTAAACCATCCCCTTCACATCCTGCAGGAAGATTTTCGAAAGTCCAAAGAGGAAATTTTGAAAAGCCAGAGGGTAGTTCGAGGGCTGCAAGCCGATAAATTATAAGCTATTCGACAAGGACACAAGGGGGAGGCTTTAGGGAGGGTTTTGCGGAGCTAATAAAAAGGGGAAATTTGTTGAATAATTGCGACCTAGTGGAAAGTAACTTTCTCCTTTACCTACTGTATTCAGATGGTAAGTCCTGTTTGTTAATTTTTTCTATGGAAACCCCTCTCTGTTCGATGTTATGATAATTCTCATAAAGCTGTGTTTTTTACAGCTTTAAGTGCGCTAAGCAGAAGAAAAAATCAGCAGCTATATACAGAAATATAAAAAAACACGTAAAGGTGCCTCTCTATGAAGGAAAGTGAAAAGCGGGTTTTGATTAATACTATTAATTCTTCAGGATCTATCCTGGAGGAACAAGTGTTTTCGGTACTTTCAAAAAGTCGTTTTGGAAATGAAATTGAAAAAGGTAAAGCCTTTACCTTTCAAGATGAAAGGATTGAGATTGATTGCTTGCTTTCGACATTTCGTCTCCGTTTTTTATTTGAATGTAAAAGATCTTTCTACTCCTTTTATTTTTTGAGATCTACAGAATATAGAAATGAAGGTTGTTTAATACAGCAAAATGCAGGATTGAGAACAATACAGATCAATCCACAAGCCATGCTAAAATCTAAATTAAAAACTTTTCCTTATTGTCTTGAAGTTTTAGAAAATCAAGGTGCGTTTCAGAGAGCTAAGAAGGGTAAAGTAGATTTTGCGCCGGAACTAGCTGAGAGAGCGGGCAGAGAAGAGATATTACATGGATTCACGCGGCAAACCTTCAAAAACTTGGAAGCATATATTTGGAAGCTACACCAAAAGCGGGAGTTTCTTTCAGAGCTTGTCACATTCCTTCCTGTAATTGTAACAAATGCGAAGCTTTATTCAATTGAATTTAAGCCAGAGCAGATCGATGCTGATGGGGATTTGCAAGACTTTTGTAATTTTCAACAGGAAAATTATTTGGGTTTTAATTTTTCAGATTCAGTGAAATGGGATGTTGGAAAGCAGGAAATACTCACAGAGTCAGGAAGCTATGAAAAAACAGTTTTTGTTGTTAATGTTAACCATTTGCTAAGTTTTATTGAAGGAATCAAACAGCTTTAATTTCCAGTTAGGAAATTGAGCGTCTATCGCTTTTGATAGCCCGTAAAAAAGTGAAATCGCCTTTTATTTGGATACGAACAATATCAAACCCAATTTTAGCGAGTTCATCTTCAAATCCGATAAGATTTTGGAATCGAGAGGTTGCTTCTGCAATCCAAAGGTGTCCGTCGAGTTTTAAGCATCGATGAGCCTCTTTTATGTAATCTACGTAGTTAGTTCCCATCAATGAAAGAGAGAAAATTCCCCCATCCAAAGAGTCATCATCTAGTGGGACATGAGCTATATCACAAGATGTGACATCTTCATTAATCGCTACATGATCAAAAGAATAAATCTTGTTTTCTACCTCTTTGGCAAGTAATGCCTCTCCACAGCCAAAATCTCCAATTACTAGATGAGGTCGCGCTTTACACCATTTGATTGCTTCTTGATAAGGAACGATCGCCCACTCTTTCCGTGCTTCGCGGTACATAGCATGATAATACTCCCAATCCTCTGGACTTTTTTGGAATCTTTTATGAGTTATAGTGCTGTTTGTAGAATTTAACTGATGATTCATTTTAGAAAAATCGCCAAACTTCCTTACGCCCCTTTGGATAACTTCATCTGAGAGCCGAAGATCAATCTTTCGTCGCTCAATCTCATGCAAATCACCTTCTTCCAGCCGCTTTAGCCAGTTCATAGTATCTTGATATGCCTGAGCAGGAGTTCTTAAGTGCCCTTCTGGGATGATTCCATCAACAGCAGCATCGGCAATTGATTTTTTAAATAGGATACGATTCCATCTTGAATCACACCAAGACCACCGTTCTCCATTGATACTCGCGTAAGTGAGGGGCACAAAGATATCAACATAATCGTTTTTTTGCCCTTGTCGATAAATTCTGCCTTTTAATTGCTCAAATTCGGCATGGGTCCAGGGCAATGTGTTGATGATGATTCGATTACACACATGCTGTAATCCGTCAATACCAGTTCCTAGGCAGCTTGAAGCAATCAGAATATCAGCATCAAATTTGATAAATTCTTCTAGGCCGCTTTTATCGTCACCTGAAAAAATTGCGGTTTTCCAGCCATGATTCTCAATAGCTTCCTTTAATGGAATCAGAATGTCTTTGAGATAATGGGTATACACAATGGTTTTTGGCTTAAGATTTTCTAGAATTATTGGAATCTTTACTTGAGTTAGAACAGCCTCAAGATCGACCATAGAACCTTGCAGGCTAACATTTTTAATTTGTTCAAGATGAGAACTGCAATCTACCTCAATCGTTTTTACATCTATTTTCTGTTGATAGCGAGGAAGCCACCTGATTCCAGTTGATACCAGCTTCTGATATAATGCTATGCAATTACCTACGGATGGAATGGTGCGTAAGTCATCATGAATAAAGCCAGTGATAAGCTCGATCAGCGTTTTACCTTCAAAAAGATTATTAATCACTGGAGTAGCAGACATGCCTAAAACATGGAGGTTATCATTTTTAGCCGCAGCTTCTGATAATAGTGCTGAAATGACCTTTTTGCGTTTTGACATGTCTTCGACAATGCGTTGTTTTGAGTAGTGAATTTCATCGATGACAATGAAGTCTATTTTTTGACGTTCTATGAGATCTTTAAGCTTGCTTTCAGACTGCGGCTGTTGGAAAAATTCGTAGTTGAGTATCAAGTATGCATGTTTATTTGGCGGTATAGATGTCTTAGTATCTTTGATAAAAATGATGCTATCTGGGTAGATAGTTCCTATCTTATTTTCCCATCCGTTCACTACATTATTTGGGCAACAAATAAGAGTAAAATGAGCGTCGATTACTCTGCTAGAAAGAATGGCAGATAGTGTTTTGCCTGCACCTGTTCCTGACCAGTTTCCTAATCTTCTACGTGACTTCACAATATAAGCAGTAAACCGCTGCATTAGATTAGGAGGGGAAATGTCTCCATTTACTTTAAAGTTATATCCAGAAGGTATTTGCAATTCTTTTGCACCTACATAATCGGATAAAAAAAGTTTTTTTACTTCTTGTGGATAGGCACCAGTATTATTATACTGCTCAAGTTGCCGAATAGCCTCAGTCTCATTAGAAAAGGTGTGTTGCCAAATTTTGGCTACAGCTTCCTTGATAAAGAAATCAATAGCTTCATTATCAAGATTTGAAAAAAGTTTGCTGTCTAAAGCGGATAAAATATCTTTTGTTTCAACAATTGGGAAGTCGTCTTCAAATATCAATTCATTTTCAGATAAGCAATTACTAGAAGCTTGTGAATTATCTTCTAAGGACGAATCTGGATTATTTAAAAATTGATCTACTAAGGAAGGAAGACCGCCGACAAATTTCTCAAGTTCATCCTTAGGAAAGCGACCCGTTTTAAGAGCTTGCACAAATGATTTTCCTTTACTAAGGCTGTCAATACTCAGCAAACCATTTTGCTGAAACAGAACATAAAGCCCGGCTGGAGAAATTCGATCCAGATAAGGAATTAGAGATTGTACAAAGTGGCGAATATTCTCTATTGTCCAACCAAGGTTACAGTATGAACATCCTCTTCCCTTCACTCGATTTTTTATTGTAGACTCCCACACGTGAGAAGGGTCCCTTCGACATCTCCAGACTATTTTATCGTTACTTCCAGGAGTCACATCGTAAGGGGTTTTTTGATTGGCAGAAGGATCCCATTCTTTAGCAAGCTCTGGGTAAAGTATAGCTAAACAATTTGATGAAGCAACTTTTTGACCCCGGCAATATGGACATCCTGTCCCATGCACTCGATCACTTACTGTTGCTTTCCACTTATGCGATGAGTCTTTTTTACATATCCAACTTACTTTTCGGCCACTACCGGCTGTTACTTCATAGGGAGTTATAGAGTTGCTCTCAAAATCCCAATCTTTTGCGATATCTGGATAAAGAGCTGCTAAGCAATTTGTTGGAGATGTCTTTTTGCCCTTACAATAAGGACATCCAGTGTTATCTCTTCTGCCTGCTCGAGACGAGACTGCTGTAATCCATTTATGAGTAGAATCAATTTTACAAACCCAAGCGACCTTCTGACCGCTACCAGGGCTTACATCATATGGTGTATTGGAGTTAGCTTCAGGATCCCATTCCTTTGCAATATCTGGGAAAAGCGTTGCTAAGCAATTCGATAAAGCAACTCTTTGTCCCTGACAGAATGGACATTTGCCGTGTTTTTTTTCTGATCGAGAAGTACGGGCGCCTACAGGAGCAATCCATGTATGATCTACTCCATTAGCGCATTTCCAATGGACTTTGCGTCCGCTGCCAGCAGTGACGTCATATGGAGTCAGGGACTCATTCTTTACATGATCCCATTCAGAGGCTACGTCTGGGTGCGTTGTGGCAAGACAATTAGACTTGATAACTTTAAATCCTCTGCAAATAGGGCATCCGGTTGTATTTTTTGGTCTTGCAACATTGTATGGTGGAGCTTCCCATTCATGTTCATCGGCAATAGGGCATTTCCACCAAATTTTCTTATGAGTTTTTGCTGTTATTGTGTAAGGAGAACAATCAGTATTTTTTGTAGGATGCCATAAATTTAGAAGTTTAGGATGAGTGGATGCCAACGAAAATTTGCAAAATTTACAACTAGAGTCAGTTTGCTTACATCTATTGTATGGGGATTCTTTCCATTCATGTCCCTTGTCACAAATCCACCAGATTGCTCCTGTATATTTTGACGAAATAGTTTTAGTCGATAAGCTTAGATTTTTGTGAGGATGAATCTGTGATGCTAGATCTGGTCGAACCAGTGTTAAATCATTTTTTTTCATTTAGAAAGCTTATTTAAGTTCCAGCTAGTCTAGCATATTTATTGTTTTCGTTACACTTTCTGTTTGTTGCTAAATAATCAGTAATGTGTTTTTAATTAAAAATTTATGATTATTTCTGATTACTGAACAACTTATCGGTGAGAGTTAATGTTATGGAATACAGATGAGCATTGGAGAGATGGGCGTACCGCTTGGTCATTTGGACAGTTTTATGGCCAAGCAGAGTTCCAATTTCTAGCAGACTCGCTTGATTCATGGCTAAGTAGGAAGCGGCCGTATGCCGAAGGTCATGAAAGCGGAAGTTGAAAATATTGGCTTTGCTCAGAGCCCTTTCCCAAGCAGAACGAATGTCGATAGGTTTACATGGAGAATGTGGAGCAGGAAATACGAGAGAGCCTAGGTTTTGATTGGCGTATTTTGAACGCAAAAGATCTAGAGCTATTCCGACAAGAGGAATGAAACGCCGCTCACCATTCTTTGTGGCTTGTAAGAGGATTGAACCTTGGGCTAAATCTATATCGCCCCATTTGAGATTCATGATTTCGCCTCTCCTCATGCCAGTTGAAAGAGCTAGTATAACAATTGGGTAGAGTCCTTTTGATTCGCTTTCTCGGCAAGCAAATAGCAGCTTTTCCTTTTCATCATCGTTGAGAAAGCGAGTTCTTCCATTGGAAATTTTCGGCTTTGAGATTTTCATGATGGGGTTTTCCTGGATCCATTCCCAGTCCCTAACCGCGATAGCGAAGGCATGAGACAAACTGGCAAGGTAGCGAACTACAGTGGTGGGGGAACGTGATTTGCCTTTGCAGGTCAGATTTGAAAGAAGATCATCGCGTTTTTGAGCGATGAGATTAGGTTTGATGTCTGAGAGGAGGTAACTTCCTAGCTCTTGTTTCCACCAGAGAAGGTGTTGGTGCACATTGCGGGCGTTCTTGGGTTTGGTGGGTAAGACTCTTTCAATATAGCGATCGACGAGGTCGGCAAGAGTATGTTTGCTTCCAGGTTTGTCATATGCATATTTGCCTTGTTCAACAGCTGATTCGGTGTCGCGCTTCCATTTCGTCGCGAGGGTTTTGGACGCGAACGATTGGATGAGGACTGGATGTCCCTTGATTCGAACTCGGGCGCGGTAGGAGATCGTCCCGTCTTTGTGGGTGCGTTTGTCGATGCCTTTCATGAAGCTACCTTTGGTTTTAGTTTTCAAAGGTTAGCTGCTGGGGTTATCGCCAATTGTTGTAAGCGAGTGGTCCACAAATGGTCCACGGAGAGAAATCGCAATTTGGGCTGGTTTTGATGCTGTTGCATAACCAGTTCATTTTTAGTGCGATAAACTCGGAAAGAAATGTGGGGCAACACAGACTTGAACTGTGGACCTACGGGTTATGAGTCCGCTGCTCTAACCACTGAGCTATTGCCCCGATTAAAAAGTCAATTATATGCCGGAATGTTATTTTTGGCGATGTGCCTTTTTTAGCGTCTGCCGACTCCCTCTAAAAGCGCAATCCGATGAATAATTTGTCAGTAGCAAATAGTTTACTTACAATTATAAGAGGTTGGTAGTGAGCCCCCTAAAGGATTGGTGGGAAAAATGGGGGATTGAGGGTATCATTATTGGCCATGAAAGATGGGATCGATGACCATGCGCGGCAAAAACAGACCAGCCTCGCTCTATTATGGACGAATTTACTCAATGAGCCTCTTTTTACGCTCTATGGGTTTTTGAGTTTTATCTTATATAAGGATCTCGGCGCGTCCGCGTTTGCGATCTCTCTTCTCATGACGCTAAAACCCCTTGTCACGATTTTGTCGTTCTATTGGAGCGCAGGGTTGCAAGGACGGGGCGGGAAGCTGAAGTCGAATGCCATGTGGGCCGGCTTTTTGATGCGGGCGCCTTTTTTGCTCTGTCCTTGGATGGACAGCATCTGGTATGTGATCTTTGCCGCCGTCAATTATATGTTCTTTTACAGGGCAGGGGCTCCAGCGTGGCTCGAGATCTTGAAACGGAACCTAAAAGAGGGGAAGCGAGAGCGGGTTTTTTCTTGGAGCGCGACGTTTGCTTATGTTGAGGGGGTCATACTCTCTCTTGGCATGGGCGGGGTGTTAGATAAGGAACCGGGGCTTTGGAAATTTTTGTTTTTCGGAGCAGCGCTTGTGGGAATGGTGGCGCTCGGGGTCCTTTCAAGGGTCAAGGTTGAAGATGTACCTGAAAAAGAGGCGATAAGGCCGACATTAAAAGAGTTGGTGGTGAGGCCTTGGCGCGATAGCTTAGAGCTGATGCGCAGCCGCCCAGACTTTTCGTTATTTCAGTGGGGTTTTATGCTCTGCGGCTTTGGCGTGATGCTCATCCAGCCGGCCCTGCCTCTTTTAGCCGTCGATTGGCTGGGGGTCAGCTATATGGAGATGGCCGCAGCAATCTCGGTTGCGAAGGGCCTCGGGTTTGCTCTTAGCTCTCCTATCTGGGCTCGGTGGTTCAAGGAAACGCCGATTTTGAAGATCTCTAGCGCGGTATTTTTATCGATGGGGCTTTTCCCGGTACTGCTCGCATTTTCACCATTTGGCCTCTTTTGGTTTTATGTCGCCTATTTTTTATACGGGGTGGGGCAGGGCGGCAGTCATTTAGTGTGGAACCTGTCAGGGCCACTATTTGCTGGCAAAGAGGAGAGCTCTCGCTATACCGGGGTCAATGTGGTGATGGCCGGCCTTCGAGGGACGATCGGGCCCGGGATAGGGAGTTTGCTTGCAGTAACGGTTGGGCCTATTCAAGTTCTTTGTCTTGGCGGCGCGTTTTGTTTTTATAGCGGCGCATTTCTTTTAAAAAGAATTTCTTTCGCAGAAAAAGGGCGGACAGATATAGAAGGGCTTTAGTACACATAGGTTTCTATGCGCCCTTTTGTTCTTGCATTCTCTTTACTCGGCTCTTTGCTCTTTGCAGAAGAGGAAAATAAAGACAAAGAAGAGGTTGCCGTCTTCATGACGCGCACCGATGGACTGCCGGCAGAAGTCAAATATGCGACAGACCCTTATTTCGAAGGGTATTTGCAAGCTTTGATCGATATGCATTACGCCGAATACAAAGTCATCGTGATCGTGAAAAAACGCAAGGTTTGGCTGGCGAATCTACCGAAAAATAAAATGCTCGAAAAATCCATGATTGCATTCATCAAGGATGTGCCAGGAGTTCAAGAGGTCTATGTTCTTGAAGGAGTGCCCCCAGAAGATGAAGAGCTAAGAGAGAAATATGTGCGCCGGCCGCAGACGACAGGCGTCTGGTTTCCACAGATGACGGAACTCTTTCAGCCGCTCGTTGCAGATCCTCGAAATGTGACTTATATTCTCGGATACCGAGCAGGGGACAAAGTGATCGGCCCTCAAACGGCAAATATCGCTTTGGGCGATGATTTTGCAGTCTATCGTTGGATCGATTTATTCTACGGCGGAGATATGCAGATCGGGATCGAGTCTGGCATTTGGTCTGTATTTAACTTAAACCCCAACCCAAATGTCGGCGGCGGCACAGAGCTGGTCAATACGGACTTTTATGTAGGGATTCCTCTCACGTATGCAAAAGATAAATGGTCGTTCCGCTTTAGAGTTTATCATATCTCTGGCCACTTAGGGGATGAATACATGGTAAACCACCCAGATGTAGTCCGAGTCAATCCAAGTAATGAATACGTAGAGTTTGCAGCTTCTTATCAGGCCTCAGAAGCAATCCGCTTTTATGCGGTGCCGGGGGCTATTGTGCATAGCGATCCAACCTACTTATGGAAGCCGATGTATATCGATTACGGCACGGAAGCCCGCTTTTTGGGTCATAAATCGTACTATCAAAAACTCTATGGAACGCTCTTTTTGGCGCTCCACTGGCGCAATTTGCAACAGCTCAATTGGAACTTTGACGGCACTTATCGCTTTGGCTATGAGCTGTCTAAGCTGCAGGGGATCGGCCGGAAGCTAAGGCTGTTTGTAGGTTTCCACCACGGATACTCCCTAGAAGGTCAGTTCGCCAAGGAACGGACCCACTACTGGGAATTCGATCTTAATTATGGATTTTAATTTTGACAGGGGTTAAAATTTTGCTCATGTTTGAGCCTATGCCCCCGTTACAGCGTTCTCAGTCATTACCTATGACGCCGACCTCCGATGCAGAGGTTTCGGCTAAGTCGATCAGGCTTAAGTACTATGGTAGTCTTCCGAATTTAAAAAAAGATTTAACACAGCAGACAGATCCACGCATGCGCTCTATCCAGCAGCGTATTTTCTCTCCTGTTAAAAAAACAACTTCATCGGATGATTGTCAATTTGACTTTGACGAGATAGATTCAAAGTTAGTCAAAAATTAATTATACTATTGTTTTTAATTCTTAATATTATTATAATATAGTCTTAATAAATTATTTTAAGGAGATTTTTATGCTGTCTCGCCTTCGAGCTAGTTCTGAATATAGTGTTTTAGTCCATCCGCCACAGGGTCAGCAGGATTCTGATAGGGCAACAAGCGCTATAACTATTGCAAATCCGAATCAACAGAAAGCCGATAATAGAGGGGGCATTAAGTCTCCGAGGGCCACGCTCATCAAGCCGCTTCGAATCGATGATAGTAAAACTTTCTTTAAATTTGAAAGAACAGATCGTTCACAGTCTACAACTGTTAGCGAGAAAGTCTCTACAATTGCTCTTCAGGTGATGATTCCTCCTGAGCGAAAATTTGATTTTTCAACGGCTTCTCCACTCAATCAGAGCAACCTGATTACAACCCCTCCAGCTGTCCAAAAGGGTTGGTTTTTAGCAGTGCCGAAATTGCCAAAGTATCAGTTGCCAAATCCGGCAACGATGCCGATTATTTGCGCGACAGAGTCGCCTATGTCTAGTCGATCGAACGATGATGATATTTTCTCCTTCTCTCCTGTCGCTCGTAAATCGTCTACACCTGCTATTTCTACAGCGCCTACTTCAGGCCAAACAAACGACGAGAAAGAAGACGACAGTGTTTTCGTTTTTTCTTCTCGATAAATTCTATATTGTGCTCTCATCCGCTGCTTGACATTGACGTCAGTCAGCGGATTTTTGTATTCTCCATTTTATGAAATATTTTTTCTTTTGCATGATGGCCTTTTTCTATCTGTCGGCAGATATCGAGTTATTTATGTATTGGCAGGCAGGGGCAAAAGGGGTGGAGCTATTTGAGCAGCCGTTTTTGTTTCGACTTCGAAAGGGGCTAAATAAGCATGGAATTGAGATCAAAAGCTGGGAGATGGGGCGGTACCGAAACAGCCTTCTTTCTTGGGAAACGGTCGGGAATTTTCGCGACGCTTGGCATTGGTGCTTTCCCCCAAAAATTGAGAGCGGTGGGGCGAAGTGGGTCTTTTGGAGTCTTGGGCCTGTATTGAAGAAGATGAACCTCGATGCTGTGCCGAAGGAGAAAATGGTTCTCTTTCTTTGGGAGCCGCCAACGGTAGAAGGAGAGGGGTACGATCCTGAAGTGCAAAAGCTTTTCAGTAAGATTTACACTTGGGACGATGATCTTGTCGACGGGCGCAAATTTTTTAAATTCCACTATCCAGAACTTCGGGAAAAACGGGCAGAGCTCGTGCCGTTTGAGGAGAAGAAGCTCTGCACAATGGTGGCAACGAGGCTTTCGAGTAAACACCCAAAACAGCTCTATTCAGAACGGGAAAAAGCAATCCGCTTTTTTGAAGATAAGCCGGGTTTATTTGATCTCTTTGGTCGCGGTTGGGAAAAGAAGCGCTTTTCCAATTGGAAGGGGACGATTGCGGATAAAATTGAGACGATCAAGAACTATAAGTTCAGCATCTGCTATGAAAATATGCGCGATGTAAAAGGGTATATCACGGAAAAAATTTTCGATTGTTTTGCCGCCCATAATGTCCCTGTCTATTGGGGCGCTAGCAATGTGACGGATTACATTCCAAAGGGGTGTTTTATCGATCGGAGAGAGTTTAAGGATGAAGCGGAGCTCTTTTCCTTTTTGCAAGGCATGAGTAAAGAGGAATATGAGGGATATCTTCAGAGGATCTCTCTATTTTTAGAAAGCGATGCGGCCAAGCTTTTTTCGATTGATCATTTCATTGAGACGTTTTTAACAGTGCAAAACCCTTCTGGATAGATGGGGCCCTGTTTGCCGATTTCCAATCGATTTTCAAAGAAGCGGCGTAGGACGGAAAGTCCCTGTTCTGCTGTCTGGATGCAATAGAAGCAGTTGGAGACCCATTCGGAGCCTTTGATGGTACCTGTTTCGCGGTTGAGCTGAAACCGAGAGGCGATTTTCCGTTTCCAATATTCGTGCTCTCCAAAAAGAAGAACTGGGTTTATCGGTCCGCTTCCCGTTTTGCGGCGCACTTCTTCGAGGGCGTATTCAAAGTCCATGCCGATACCGCCGGGGAGGAAGATAGGGATGTCGAGGAAGAATTCCGATTGTCTTTCGACGAGGCGATCGAGTCGGTAGGTCATTTTTGCGTCGATGTAGGGGTTTTGCTTTTGTTCGTTGACGACGCTTTTATCTTTCGGGCGGAAATCTACGATGTTGGCGCAAGAGATGATTTTGAGCTGTTTGGCCACGCGATTCCCCACTTCCATAGCGCCAGGGCCGCCTCCGGTAAGAAGGGCGAGCGGGGTGTCTTTTCCAAGGAGGGGATGGGAAAGCTCTTGCCGCATATCGAGAACGCCTTGAAGGAGTAGCGAGAGCTCTTTTTCAAAGGTTCCTTCCAATAGATTCGATCCATAGACGCCAAAGAGGGTGGCTTTTCGAAAGCCTTCGACAAGGGGCAATGGGACGAACATGCCGGTCTCTTTTTCAGGGCGAAGCACGTATTGGAGGATTTGGCCGGATAGTTTATCGACCCAGAAGCAGGGGATGGCAAATTTTGCCAGGTCGATGAGCATGGAGCGGTCTTCGTGGGAGAAAAAACCGTCGTGAGAGCAGGAGGCATATTGGAAATAAATGCGCTTAAGGCAGCGAGTGACTTGGTCGGAGCAGAGCATCCGCTTAAGAAGCGGCGTTGGAAAGTGCCTTGAGAGCAAGATCCCCTGCGAGGTGATAAGCCCCTCTTCGATGGCGCGAAGAAACGGAAATTGAGGTTGATGCTCGATGTATTTTTCCACGACAAGAGCTTGTCTTGCGGGGTGAGAAAGTCCTGGGAAGTCGTGTTTGTAGGGGTCGCGAAGGATCCAGTCTTTTTCTGTAAGATCTCTCATTTGCGTGCCTTTGACGACAAATACGGAGGCGAGGTGGTTTTCTGGCAGAGGTGCTGTTGCAAATGCTTTAAAAAGGCTTTTGGGGTCTTCTAACGAAGAGAGGAGTTGATCTCGATCGGAGAAGAAGACATGTTCGCGGTGCGGTTCGAGGGTGTAAAATTCGAGCGGGATGTCATCGAGGACTTGGTTCGATGCGCCGAAAAGTTCATAAATATCGCCTGAGCCGACCGTATCTGGCTGGAGGACGGAAGCGGAGGTGTGATGGTATCCTTGCGGCAACAAGCTATCGACGACATGCGCATAGACTGTACGGATGTGGAGTGGAGCGGTTCTCACTAAGAGGATGTCGTTCTGTTTTACGATGCGAGGCGCGTGCTCTTGCCATTTATGGTGGAGATGCAAAAGCAGGCGAGTCTCTGAAAAATTGTGCAAAAGCGCCTTGGCCAGTGTCGGTAAAAAGGTGTAAATGCTCGGCTCGTAGGTGACGACACCATCTTTTAGGGAGATAAAAGCAACGGTACGCCCATCGATCTTTTCTAGTGCGAGATCAGTGCCTCCTTCAAGGCCTCCAAGGGAGAGGAGCGGCCGCCCTTTTCGATCTGATCTGCCGAACATGCGGAGGAGATATTCGGGATCGCGCACGCGGCGCCGATCATCTGCGGCAAAGAGTTTTCCGACAAAGGCGTGAAGAGGGAGCAGGTCGAGCATGGCAGCGGCAAAAGGGCCAATTGCTTCGAGTTCTACTTTTACGCGCACGGAATGATTTTCTATGTCCCAGTCTATTCCTCGCCCCGTAGCATTCATTCCGAGTTGAGCGAGCGTGCTTTTTAAGTTAAAGAAGATCAGTTTAGGATCGATTTTGTAGCCCACAAAAGCAGGGGAAATATGCTCGATCAAAACGGTGGCCATCTTTCGTTTAGCATCGATGGGATGGAGATCGATGATTCTACCATCTGGAGTTACTAGGTCAAAGTGTTTATGGACTAAGTAACTTTCCATTCAATATCCTTTTCCTTTTTCATAGAGGCCGATGAGATGCGTTTCGGCCAAAATATGCCCTTTCATCGCATATTCTACTTCTTTTTTCGAAACATTGGGCGATAGTGAGAGCATCTGATCGATGGCATAGAGTTTAAAGAAATAGCGGTGTTCTCGATCGGGGGGGCAGGGGCCCATGTATTTGTTTTGCCCACTGGTGTTTTTTCCTTGGATGCCTGGGGGAGTGGTTCCTTGGCTAAGATGCGTTGTCTTTGGCGGGATATTGAATACGACCCAGTGGTCCCACATTTGGTCAGAGCGGATCGAGGCCGGCACATCGGGGTCGTCCATCAGGAGGACAAGCGATTTGGCCGCAGGGGGAACGGCGTGGAATTCCAAGGGAGGATTGATATTCTTCCCTTCACAAGTATAGATCGATGGAATCACGGCCGTGGCCGCAAATGCGGTGCTCGTGATTTTCATGCGCTTGCCTCTTGTAGGTAATTCAATTAAATAGTAGCCTTTCCAGGTTAAGCCTTAAAGAAAAAAAATGGTTACAGCAAGAAGCTTAGGTACTCATAACGGATCTTTTCATGCGGATGAAGTCACCGCATGTTCGCTGCTCCTATTATTTAATCGGATCGATGCCGATAAAATCTTCAGGACGCGCGATCCGGCTATTTTGGAGACGTGTGAATACGTTTGCGATGTAGGGGGCGTTTATAATTCCGCACTGAAGCGTTTTGATCACCATCAAGCCGATTACCGTGGATCTTTTAGTTCTGCGGGGATGGTTCTTCTCTATCTCAAAGAGAGCGGATCGCTCGACGCGCATTCTTACGATCATTTGAATAAATCGCTCATTCTCGGCGTCGACGCTCACGATAATGGAGTTGCAAAACTAGAGCCTGGCACTGCGAGTTTTTCGCAAGTCGTCTCCAATTTTCTCCCCATTGAGTACGACGTTTCTGAAGAGGTGATGACCAAAGCCTTTTTTACCGCTGTCGATTTTGTCTATGGCCATCTGCAACGGTTAAAAGGGCGTCTTGCTTATACGCATGCTTGCCAAGCCACTGTGCGAGAAAAAATGGCGGAAGCCTCTTCCGCTCTGATCTTTGAAGAGTCTCTTCCCTGGATGGAGAATTTCTTTGAGCTCAGCGGCGAGCTCCATCCGGCTCAGTTTGTGATCATGCCCTCTGGCTCTCATTGGAAATTGCGAGGCATTCCCCCTTCTTTAAATGAGCGGATGAAGGTGAGAAAACCTCTGCCTGAAACCTGGGCGGGGCTTCGCGATGAGGAATTGAGAAAGGTCACCGGTATTCAGGGCGCGATCTTTTGCCACAAAGGGCGTTTTATATCGATCTGGGAAACCAAAGAAGATGCCCTAAAAGCTCTTCATTTAGCGATGAAGAGGTGAACAATGACGACAATATTTGGCCTGATCATTGCGGGAAAGCTTCCCAGCAAGAAGGTCTTTGAAAATGAACGGATTTTGGCGATCGAAGATCTTCATCCAGTAGCGCCCGTCCACATCCTCATCCTACCTAAAAAACCGATTCCAAATTTTCAAAGCATTGAGCCTGAGGACTACGCGCTCATTTCTGAGATCATTGAGGTAGCTCAAAGGCTTGCTGAAGAGAAGGGGATTGTGAATGGATATCGACTCCTTACGAACAACGGACCCGATGCGGGGCAAACGATTTTTCACCTACACTTCCACTTGATCGGGGGGAAGGTCCTCGGCCATATGGCTTAAAAAAGTTTGCAGAATTTCTCGGCTTAGCCTAAGAGAAGATTTATGGCGCATTGGCTTTCTATCCTTCTTTTGGCAACGCCTCTAGCCGTCAATATCCCTACAGTTGAAGAAGGGGTACGGCGGGTTCAGGCACACCTTCTCATCGATGACGCGAGCTCAGCTCTTCGCGATGCGGAAACGCTTGCGCAGCAATTTCCCGATTCTTTAGAAGCCGGCTCAGCTTTTGTCGAGGCGTTGGCGGCGTCGGGGATGCAGATCCAAGCGCTCGATGAATGGAACCGCCTTTCTCTCCGTTACCCGAGCCTGCTCGGCGAGCGGCATCTTTTAGAAGAGATCTCTTGGGGCATTTTGAAAAAAGAACTCGGATCAACCCAATACTCTGTTCGCCTCGCAGCTCTTATCGGTTCCTATTTAACGCGCGATGTGCGTGCTCTACCAGTGTTATTGCGGATGATGCGAGATTCCAATGCGATGATCCGCTCTGTAGCAGTTCAGATGGCTACAGCTTACGGCGATGCCCCACTGAAAGATGAGATTGGGCGCATGATGACAGAGGAAAAAGTCTGGATCGTCCAGATGGAAGTCATTCGCGCAGCGGGCATGCTGAAGATGAAAACCGTTTTGCCAAAGCTCCAACAGCTCGTGCAATCGGAAAAAGCGATGATCGAAGAGCGTTATACTGCGATCGAAGCTCTTTTGCATATCACCGATAAAATAGAGCCTGAAGAAGTCGCTCGTCTCTCTCGCAGCAGTCGCGCGGGGCTTCGTCACTTTGCCTGCGCCATTGCCACCCATTTTAAAATGGAAGAAGCCAAAGAGGATATGCTCAAACTCCTCAGCGACACGCATCCCGATGTTCGGGTAGCAGCGCTCAATGCCCTTGGCCTTTTCTATCGAAATACCATGACCAAAGAACAGCTCCAAGAAGTGTTGAAAAACCGCCTCGAAGAAAGCGATTCAAGAGTGGCCATCACGGCCGCTTGGGTAGCTCAGCTCGTCGATCCTGCCCTTGGAACCCCAGTCTTTCAAAAATGGCTGCAAAGTAACCTGCCTGAAAACCGCAGACTTGCCGCCGCTGCTTTAGCCGCAACTGGGGATCGAGGAGCTGCTCTTTCCATCGAAGTCTTGAAAACCAGCACAGATCCCTACGTGCGGGCAAACGTCGCCCTCGGTATCTTAGGCCAGCGAACGGAAGTAAAACTCGCCTCCGATTGCATCTATGAATTTCTCATGAGCGAAAAGAAAATGTGGATGTGGGATAGCCGCCTCAATCCTCTTTTCCAAATCTTAGCTCCTAGCCATGTGCGCCACATCGACCAGATCCCCAATTATCCAGAGGCGATCGACCAAATGACCAGGCTTAATCTCGTCTCTCTTCTAGCTATGGTGGAAGATCCTAGAGCCGTCTCTGCGCTGAAAAACTTTTTGCATTCGAGAAAATGGCAGATCACAGGCGTTGCTGCGGCAACTCTTTTGCAAGAAGGGGACGAGACCTCTTTAGAACTTGTGCGCGAACTTCTAGAAGACACAGATCCACAAATTCGGCTCCAGGCGTGCCTTGTCCTTGCCATGTACGGCAAAGATGAAACTGTTTTGAAGGATTTGCAGGGAGCTTATGCGGGAGCAGACTTTGAGATGAAGCTCCATATCCTCGAAGCGCTCGGCTCTATTGGAAGCACAGCGTCCTTTAGTTTTCTTGTCGGCGTTCTTCGCGAACCATTTCCACTCCTTCGCGTAGCGGGAGCGGCAGCGCTCATCCAGGGCATCCATCGGTGAAAAAAAAAGTCGAACAGGCGCAAAAATACCTCCAAGAAAAACAGCTCGACGGCTGGCTCCTCTACGATTTTCACAAAAATAACGAACTAGCCCACCGGTTTTTAGAAATTCCGGCCGCAAAAATGACCACCAGGCGTTTTTTCTACTGGATTCCGGCCAAAGGAACTCCGGTTCGTATCGTGCATGCAATCGAAGCGGGTGTCCTCGATGCATGGCCCGGAGAAAAAAGGGTTTTCTCCAGCTGGCAATCCCTAGAAAAAGAAGTGAGGAGTGTACTCAAAGGCTCTAAGCGCATCGCCATGGAATATTCAAAAGTCGATGCGGGAACCGTCGACCTTGTCCGCTCTTTTGGTGTTGAGGTTGTTAGCAGCGCCGACTTTTTGCTTTATTTTACCTCTGTTTTGACTGAAGAACAGATGGGCAGTCAAAGAAGAGCTGCAACAGCCCTTTCTGAAATTGTAGAAGGGGTGTGGGCTTTTGTTCGTAAAACGGTTACCGAACAAGACGTTCAGGCTTACATCTTAAAAGAGTTTGAGAAGAGAGGCCTTGTCACCGATGCGCCGCCGATTGTCGCGGTAAACGCCCATAGCGCCGATCCCCATTTTTCCGTAAGCTCTACTCCCATCCGAAAAGGGGACTTTCTCCTCATCGACCTCTGGGCCAAAGAAAAGGGAGAAAATAGCGTCTTTGGCGACATCACGCGCGTGGCTGTTGTAGATACAAAGGCAACCGCCAAACAAGAAGAGATCTTTCAGATCGTCAGAAAGGCGCAAAAAGCGGGATTTGCTTTAGTCAAAGACCGGATGGGAGCGAAGAAACCTCTGCAGGGGTGGGAAGTCGATGAGGCGGTCCGTTCGGTGATTCGAAAGGCGGGCTATGGAGAATTTTTTATCCACCGCACCGGGCATAACATTGGGGTGGAGCTCCACGGTAGCGGCACTCATATGGATAACCTCGAAACGCACGAGGTCCGGCCCATTGTGCCCATGACCTGTTTTTCGGTAGAGCCGGGCATCTATCTACCCGGTCAGTTCGGAGTTCGCCTAGAATCAGACGTGCTGATTCATCGGGATGGCAGGGTTGAGATCACGGGCGGGGAGATGGATCAGCTTATTTGCCTCTTGAAAGGTCTGTAAGAAAATATTTTGCATTCTTTGTTCGATCGCCACTTTTTCTGCTGTGTTTTGATCGATAATTTGGGAAGAAAAATCACTCTCAAGGAGTGTAGATGCCTCAAGAATTATCTTTTTTTTCTCTTGGGTTATTTCTCTTAAAACAACCGTATGGGCTATGGAAGGGAGAAAGACCGGAGAGCAGAAAGCATTGCGAAAAGATAGGAACTTTTTAGAGTTCATAAAAGACAAGACTTCTTCCCTGTCTCTTGGCAATTCGGGAATATTGGCCCGAAAACAATTCAACGTAAATTGTTCGATGTCTTGTCGCCAGAGGGCGTCCTTTTTGGCGTGCTCCGTCATCTTTTCGGCCACGCGTTGATATTCAACTTGGCTTACATGCTCTTGTTTTCCTTTTTTCCAAAGACCCATGCCCTTGGCAAAGCCTATTGAGGAGAGAAGGGCAAGGACAAGCGCCCAGGTAGGGGCCATCGGCACCATCCCGAGAAACATGGCAAGAGCTCCGCCGAAAATAACGACGGTCGCTATGGCCGAAACCAGCGATGCTGTCTTGTAAAAAATTTCGTATCTATGATGGGAATTTGCGATCTCCTGTGGAAACTGGAGAAGAGCAGTATTTTGATTTTGAATAGGTAGTGCCATGAATCAATCTCTTGTTCTTTTGGCAGAGAGTATAAAGGAATTTGCATTAATAAACGATTAAGAATGCTGCAAGACGAGAAGTTTTAATGCGTCTTGTTTCATTCTGGCGTAAATGCTGGCAAGACCGTTGGAGCGGTGGGGGGAGAGACTGGCGAAAATCCCGAGTTCGTGGAGGAAGGCGGGAGGGTTGAGGAGGATGGTTTCTGGGGGGAGGCCGGAGTAGAGGGAGGTGAGGAGCGCGGCAAGTCCTTGAGAGATAAGGGCATCAGAGGCACTTTGAAAGAAGATAAGTCCGTTTTCAAGGGAAGAGGCCAGGTAGAGCGTGCTTTGGCAGCCGGGGACGATTCGGTCCGGGGTGCGAAGCTCTTTGGGGAAGGGAGGTGTGGCTCTTCCGAGCTCGATCAAGTAGGAATATTTTTCATCCGGCGTCTCCATCGAATGAAATTTTTGCTTGATTGCAAGAAGGGTGTTGGCAAAATTTTTCTCCATGGCCTAGTAGTTTACCCGAAAGTTTTTAAAAAAAAAGAGAAAAGTCATTTGACAATTAATGGACACATGGTGTTTCATAAGAGGCATTTCCATCTAAAAGTGTTATGGCCAAAGAAGAGACGATCGTAATGGAAGGCAAAGTTGAAGAACTGTTGCCGAATATGAATTTTAGTGTAGTTCTGCAAAATGAGATGCGCGTAATTGCCCATCTCTGTGGAAAAATGCGGATGCGCAATATCCGAGTCTATGTCGGAGACAATGTCACCGTCGAGTTATCGCCTTATGATCTGACGAAGGCGAGAATCGTTTATCGTCAGAAATAATATTTTGGATTGATTGAATTGACCTAAGAGATTAAACTTATAACCTTTTGTAAGGGACGCCCAGGTAGCTCAGTGGTAGAGCACTTGCATGGTAAGCAAGTGGTCGTAGGTTCGATTCCTATCTTGGGCAAGGTAAAAACAAATTTTTAGAGCGCCTAACGGAGGATTTTCGCATGGCAAAAGAAGCATTTCAGAGAAAGAAGCCGCACGTCAATATTGGGACGATCGGACACGTTGACCACGGTAAAACGACTTTAACAGCAGCGATCACGAAAGTGCTTGCAGAACGAGGCGGCGCGAAATTCCGCGACTACGCTTCCATCGATAACACGCCTGAAGAAAAAGCTCGTGGGATTACGATCAACGCATCGCACGTCGAATACGAAACTGCATCGCGGCACTACGCTCACGTAGACTGCCCAGGTCACGCCGACTACGTCAAAAATATGATTACCGGTGCGGCTCAAATGGACGGTGCTATTCTCGTCGTCGCAGCAACTGATGGTCCGATGCCGCAGACCAAAGAGCACATCCTGCTTGCTCACCAAGTAGGCGTTCCTGCGATCGTCGTATTTTTGAATAAAATGGACATGATCGGCAAGGGCGACGAAGAGCTCGTCGAACTCGTCGAAATGGAACTCACAGAACTCCTCGAATCGAAAGGCTACAAAAACGTGCCGATCATCCGCGGCAGCGCTTTGAAGGCTCTCGAAGGAGATCCAGTATATGTTCAGTCGATCCTCAAATTGATGGAAACGGTTGACCAAAAAATCCCAACGCCTGTCCGTGAAATCGATAAACCATTCCTTATGCCGATCGAGGACGTATTCTCGATTTCTGGCCGCGGTACGGTTGTCACAGGTCGTGTTGAAAAAGGTAGAATCAAGGTCAACGACAAGATCCAAATCGTCGGTATCCGCGAAACGCGCGACTCCGTTGCGACTGGTCTTGAGATGTTCAACAAGCTTTTGGACGAAGCCCTTGCAGGGGAAAACGTCGGTGTTCTCCTTCGAAGTATTGAGAAAAACGATGTAGAGCGCGGAATGGTCCTCGCTGCTCCTGGAACCTGCACACCGCATAGCAAGTTCAAAGGGACAGTTTATATTTTGACCAAAGATGAAGGCGGTCGCCATAAGCCGTTCTTCTCCGGCTATAGACCACAGTTCTACTTCCGTACAACGGACGTAACGGGAACTGTGACTCTTCCTGCGGGAACTGAGATGGTCATGCCCGGCGATAACGTTGAGCTAGAAGCTGAACTCATCCACCCAGTTGCGATGGAAGATGGAATCCGTTTTGCGATCCGCGAAGGCGGCCGTACGATCGGCGCTGGAACGGTATCCAAAATTATCAAGTAGTTTTGGAGGGGTTCTCTCTGCTAAGATGGAACCCCATACATTTGGGTGTGTAGCTCAGTTGGTAGAGCAGCGATCTCCAAAGTCGCTGGTCGGGGGTTCGAGTCCCTCCGCACTCGATTAAAAGAAGAGAGAGGGGAGTAAAGGGAATGACGATGACGACAGTGGCGCCGAAAGAAAGAAAAAAGGAATCCTACTTTCGAGAAGTTCAAAATGAGCTGAAGAAGGTCACCTGGACTCCGAAGCAGGAGCTACTTTACTCGACGAAGGCGGTCATTTTGGCGACCTTTATATTTGGATTTGCGATCTACATCGCAGACCTTGGAATTCGGGGCGTGCTCGATGGAATTGGATCTATCGCACGTTTCATATTTGGTTAAAGAGAGAAGAAGAGATGCATAAGTGGTATGTCTTACAAGTGATTTCGGGTCACGAGAAAAAAGTGAAAAAGTCCTTGGACGATGCGATCCAAACCAAGGGACTATCCGAAACGATTACCGAAGTTTTAATGCCGACAGAAAATGTCTCTGAGGTCAAGCGAGGACAGCAGAAGATCTCAGAAAAACGGATGTGGCCCGGCTATCTTCTCGTAAAGATGAATCTCGATGATGAGTCGTGGGCGTTTGTCAAAAATGTCCCTGGCGTCATCGATTTCTTAGGCGGCGAAAAGCCAGCTGCGCTCACAGAAAAAGAAGTGGGCAATATGTTGAAAGAACTGGAAGATCGCCAAAAAGGCGTCGTCCAGAAGCATAAAGTCGATGTGGGCGACCGAGTCAAAATTACCGATGGAGTTTTCATCAACTTTATCGGAACGGTGACAGAAGTCAACCACGAAAAAGGAAGACTCAGCGTTATGGTTTCGATCTTTGGTCGAGATACACGCGTCGACGATCTTGAATTCTGGCAAGTCGAACAAGCGACAGCCGAGAATGCAGGATAGAGTTTTTCGCATGGGGAGAGTAGGGAAATCTCTATTCGCCAGAACTCATTGAAGGAAAAAGGAAAATGGCAAAAAAACTAGTCAAGACAGTTAGACTGCAGATTCCTGCGGGCAAAGCCAACCCAGCGCCTCCGATCGGCCCAGCCCTCGGATCTGCAGGGATCAACATCATGGCTTTCTGTAAGGAATTCAATGCAAAGACGCAAGATAAGGCTGGGGACATTCTCCCTGTCGTTATCAGCATCTATGCAGATAAATCATTCACCTTTATCACTCGTCAATCTCCTGTATCTAGGATGATTTTGAAAGAGTTGGGGATTGAATCGGGCTCTAAAGTACCAAACCGAGACAAGGTTGGTAAATTGACAAAGGCTCAAGTTCGCAAAATCGCGAAGCAAAAAATTGAAGACATGAGAGTAGGGTCCGAAGAAGCTGCCATGATGTTAGTCATGGGCACGGCTCGCTCCATGGGCGTAGACATTACAGAGGATTAACCATGGCAAAACGATCCAAGCGTATGCGAGAGATCGACAAAATGGTCGATCCGAACAAAGCGTACAAATTAGAGGAAGCGATAGCGATCCTCAAAAAAGTACCTGCTGTTAAGTTTGACCAATCCGTCAATATGGCCCTAAAAGTGGGCGTTGATCCGAAGAAGTCTGATCAGCAAGTGAGAGGCACAGTCTCTCTTCCTCATGGAACCGGGCAAAAAATCGTTCTCGTCGTCATAGCAAAAGGCGATAAAGCGAAAGAAGCGCTCGATGCAGGAGCAGATTATGTAGGAGCAGACGACATTCTTGAGAAAATCAAGGGTGGTTGGGTTGATTTCTCTGCACTGATCTCGACCCCTGATATGATGCGCGAACTCGGGAAATTGGGAAAAGTACTCGGCCCTCGTGGCCTCATGCCTACTCCTAAAGCGGGAACTGTTACAGTAGATATCGCTAAAGCGGTCAGAGAGGTAAAAGCAGGTAAAATCGAGTTTAAAGTCGATAAAACCGGCAATATCAATAGCGCTGTCGGCAAAGTCTCCTTTAAGCAGGAAAGCCTTCTCGAGAACCTCCAAGTCCTGATCAATGCGATCAACAGGGCCAAGCCTTCGAGTTCGAAAGGAGTTTACCTCCGTTCGATGTATATCTCGACGACGATGGGACCCGGTTTGAAAATCGATATTTCATCAGCGACAACGGCTTAATTTAGGGGATTTCAATGAGAGCTGAAAAACAATTACTTTTGAACGAAATCAAGGATAAGATCGACGGATCTGCTGCTCTGATTGCCGTAAACTATGTAAAACTTCCTCCCAACCATGCTTGGGATCTTCGGGAGCAACTGCAGAAGGCCGGTGGCCATTTTGAAGTCGTTCGCAAGAGAGTTTTCTTAAAAGCGGCTGCGGTTGCAGGGATTCAGATCGATGAATCGCTCTTAGCGGGGCATATTGGCGTTGTCTTCGTACAACAGCCCGATGCAATGCCTTCTGCTAAAGCCCTTTTAAAGTTTTCGCAAGAACATTCCGATGTGCTCCAAGTCCTCTGTGGACAGATAGAGGGCAAACTCATTCCAGGATCAGAAGTTGTATACCTCTCGAAACTGCCTGGAATTAACGAGATGAGAGCTCAATTCCTCGCCCTTCTTGTATCGCCGATGGCGCAGACACTTTCCGTAATGGAAGCAAAAATTGCAGCGTCAACCGGTGCGGAGTAACAAAGATTAAATTTGATTTAGGAGATTAAAAAAATGAGTCAACAGCACTTAGAAGATTTGGTAGAAAAGCTGAGCCAACTCTCTGTCGTCGACATGGCGAAGCTCAAAGAAAAACTAGAAAGCAAGTGGGGCGTTACTGCCGCTGTTGCATCTGCAGCACCAGTAGCAGCAGCTGCTGCTGCTCCAGCATCTGAGTCGACTGAATTCAAGGTCACCCTTGAAGGTCCAATCCCAGATGATAAGAAAATTAGCATCATCAAGGCCGTCCGTGAAGTTACAGGACTTGGTCTAAAAGAGGCAAAAGACATGGTTGAAGGCGCTCCGAAAGATATCAAAGCAACTGCTCCAAAAGCAGAAGCCGAAGAGATCTTGAAGAAGCTTACGGCTGCCGGCGCAAAGGTTAAGCTCGTAGGGCTTTAAACTTAAACGCCTTTGATGTATGCTGTGCAGGAGTCACTTTTTGGGTGACTTCTGCTTATTTGTTTTTACTTACGTTCTAATGAATTGATGGAGTTGCCCACATGCTAAAAAAGCCGCCTAAAAGGGTGAGTTTTCGAGAACGGGAAGAGATCATTGATCTCCCTAACCTGATTGAAATCCAGATCAAATCCTACAATCAGTTTCTCCAATCTCATCTCCTTTCTCACGAGCGAGAAAATGTTGGTCTGCAAGAAGTATTTACTGAAATCTTTCCGATCAAATCGTACGATGAAAAGACGATTATCGAATTTCTTTCTTACAATTTAGGTGTCCCTAAGTATTCTCCTGAAGAATGCATCCGGCGCGGCATCACTCATAACGTGACCTTAAAAGTTAAATTCCGCCTGACGGATGAGACGGGGATCAAAGAAGAAGAAGTCTACATGGGGACAATCCCTGTGATGAGCGATAAAGGAACGTTTATCGTCAATGGCGCAGAACGGGTCATAGTCTCTCAATTACACCGCTCTCCCGGCATCTCCTACGAGCAAGAGCGCTCGCCTAAAGGGATGATGATTTATTCCTTCCGGATGATTCCTTACCGCGGAAGCTGGCTCGAGGCATCTTTTGACAATAACGATCTCGTTTACGTCTACATCGATCGCAAAAAACGACGTCGAAAAATTCTCGCGACAACCTTTATCCGCACCCTTGGTTACTCCACTGATTCCGATATCATCGAAGAGTTTTTTGAAACGGTCAAAGTAAAAATCAAGTCTGAAAAAGATTTCGTCAAACTCGTTGGAAAAATCCTCGCAGAAGACGTCGTCGATGAACAGACTGGCCTTGTCTTTGGAAAATCCGGAGAGAAACTCACCACTGCGATGTTGAAGAGAATGGTCGATGAGAAAATCGCCGCTGTCCGCATTGCGGAAGAAGCTGACGAGACCCATCCAATCATTAAAATGCTCTCGAAAGACACCTCTGATTCTTATGAATCGGCGTTGAAAGATTTCTATCGCAAGATCAGACCCGGCGAACCTCCTACTCTCTCGAACGCCCGTTCTGCGATCATGCGCCTATTTTTCGATCCGAAGCGATACAATCTCGGTCGTGTCGGCCGCTATAAGCTCAATCGCAAATTGGGACTTGGCACAACCGATGAAGATCTTAGCATCGTCACGCTCCGTAAAGAAGACGTCATCGAGGCGCTCAAGTATTTAATTCGCCTCAAAATGGGCGATGAAAAAGCTTTTGTCGATGACATCGACCACCTGGGGAATCGACGCGTCCGTTCCGTTGGTGAATTGATTCAAAACCAGTGCCGAATCGGCCTTGCCCGTATGGAAAAAATCATCAAAGAGAGAATGAACTTGTTCGATTTCTCTTCCGATACGATGACTCCAGGCAAAATCGTCTCTGCAAAAGGTTTGGCAGGGGTGTTGAAAGACTTCTTCGGAAGATCGCAGCTCTCCCAATTTATGGATCAGACGAACCCAGTTTCAGAACTGACGCACAAACGTCGTCTCTCTTGCTTAGGGCCAGGCGGCTTGAACCGAGAAAGAGCAGGGTTTGAAGTGCGCGACGTTCACCCGTCTCACTACGGACGAATTTGCCCGATCGAAACTCCAGAAGGACCGAACATCGGCCTTATCACTTCGCTTTCCACCTATGCGAAGATCAACGAGTTCGGCTTTATCGAAACACCTTACCGCATTGTACAAGAAGGGGTTGTAACCGACCAAATCGAATACATGACGGCGGATCAAGAAGCGGCTTACATCGTCACGCAAGCCTCTACCCAGCTCGATGAACACAACATGTTTAGCGATACGATTTGCTGGGCCCACCAAGCCGGTGAGCCAAAAGAGATCGAGACAAATAAAATCACCCACATGGACGTCTCCTCTAAACAGCTCGTTTCGATTGTCGCCGGATTGATTCCATTCTTGGAGCACGATGACGCGAACCGCGCGCTCATGGGATCGAACATGCAACGGCAAGCCGTGCCTCTTTTGATCACCGATGCGCCTCTCGTAGGAACAGGGCTAGAAGCGCGTGCAGCGCGCGACTCTGGCGCTGTGATTGTCGCTCAGGAAGAGGGGACTGTCGAATACGTCGATGGACATAAGATCGTCGTCGCGCCAAAAGACAACCCGTTGAACAAGAAAATTTATCAACTCAAAAAGTTCCTCCGATCAAACGGCGGCACTTGCGTCAACCAAACCCCTCTTTGCAACGTCGGAGACAAAATCATCGCGGGCGACGTCCTTGCGGATGGTCCTGCGACCGATAAAGGGGAGATTGCCCTCGGTAAGAACGTCCTCGTTGCGTTCATGCCATGGTGCGGTTACAACTACGAAGACGCCATCATCATTTCCGAAAAACTCATTCGCGAAGACTACTACACATCTCTTTATCTAGAAGAGTTTGAGTTGACAGCGCGCGATACGAAACTCGGAAAAGAAGAGATCACAAAAGATATTCCGAATGTCGCAGAGGAGCAATTAAGAGACCTCGGCGATGATGGAATCATCCGAATCGGCGCAACCGTCGAGCCGGGCAAGATTCTCGTCGGCAAAATCACCCCAAAATCGGAAACGGAACTCTCTCCAGAAGAAAGACTCTTACGGGCCATTTTCGGTGAAAAAGCCGCTGACGTAAAAGATGCGTCTCTTACAGCGCCTCCGGGAACTGAGGGTATTGTCATGGACGTGAAAGTCTTTTCCCGTCGCGACCGCCTTTCTAAAACCGATGATGAGCTTGTAGAAGAAGCGACTCGTATTAAAGACATCCATTCCGATTATAAGACAAAAGAAGCTGAACTCCAGCTCGAGTTCCATGAAAAAGTTGGGGCGCTTCTCATGAATGAGAAAGCTCCGGCGGCAATCATGCACCGCAAATCGGGCGAGGTCTTGATCGAAGAAGGCGTCGTGATCACCCAGGATTCGATCGAGACGATCGAAAACGAAAAAGCCGAAGATCTTCTGATGGCCGATAAAGATATCTATATCGAGCTCAAGAAAGTCTTGCGCGAATACGAAATGGCGATCCAAATGCTGCAAAATCAGCATAAGACCGAAATTGAGTTTATGCGCAAAGGGGATACCGATCTCGATCCAGGCGTCATTCGCCAGGTAAAAGTCTATGTTGCGACCAAGCGTAAGCTCCAGGTAGGCGACAAAATGGCTGGCCGTCACGGAAACAAGGGCGTTGTTGCAAACCTCGTGCCTGAAGCGGATATGCCGTATCTGTCAAACGGTGAAGCGGTGGAGATAGTTCTCAACCCGCTCGGCGTTCCTTCTCGTATGAACATGGGCCAGTTATTGGAAACCCACCTCGGTTATGCCGCGAAAAAAGCCGGTATCTACGTCAAGAGTCCTGTATTTGAAGGATTCCCCGAAGCAAAGATTTGGGAAATGATGAAGGGCCAGTCGATGTTCGTCGATGGAAAGGCCTATTTGTTCGATGGACGTACCGGAGAGCGATTTGATAATCGAGTCGTTGTTGGCTACATCTACATGTTGAAGTTGAGTCACCTTGTCGCAGACAAGATCCACGCTCGCTCGATCGGTCCTTATTCTCTTGTTACGCAGCAACCTCTCGGCGGAAAAGCCCAGATGGGTGGTCAGCGTTTTGGAGAGATGGAGGTCTGGGCGCTCGAGGCTTATGGAGCGGCTCACCTTTTACAGGAGATGCTTACTGTCAAGTCGGACGACGTCGCCGGAAGAACGCGCATTTACGAATCGATCGTCAAAGGCGAAAATACGCTTGTCGCAGGAACGCCTGAGTCGTTTAACGTTCTCGTGAAAGAGATGCAGGGCTTGTGCCTCGACATCCGCACCGAGTTTGTAGAGTAATCTTGCTTTTGGGAGATAAATTAGATGTTTGATGCAGATGAGGATGTAAGAGCTTCCCACTTCGATAAGTTGACGATCAAAATTGCATCGGACGATGTAGTCCGAAATCAATGGTCGCGCGGCGAAATCAAGAAGCCGGAAACGATTAATTACCGTACGTTCAAGCCTGAAAAAGGGGGTCTTTTTTGCGAGAAAATATTTGGACCTACTCGCGATTGGGAATGCGCATGCGGGAAATATAAAAAAATTAAGCACAAGGGCATTGTCTGCGATCGTTGCGGCGTAGAAGTGACTTTGTCTAAAGTGCGACGAGAGCGGATGGCTCACGTCGACTTGGCTGTTCCTGTCGTCCATATTTGGTTCTTCAAGACGATGCCTTCTCGCATCGGCAACATTCTCGGGATGTCCACGTCCGATCTCGAACGGGTTATTTACTATGAAGAATACGTCGTGACCAATGCAGGCTCTACAGAACTCCAGAAAAAGCAGCTCCTCAATGATACCGAGTATCGCGAAGCGCAAGATAAATGGGGCGCCGAATCGTTCACTGTCAAAATGGGCGGAGAGGCGATTGCTGAACTTCTCAAGACAGAAGACCTAAGCGGCCTTGTCGTCGAATTGAAGGATAAGCTTCGCAAGACCAAATCGATGCAAGCGCGTATGAAGCTCGCAAAGCGTTTGAAAATTGTCGAAGGATTTGCGACTTCTACAAACAACCCTGATTGGATGGTTCTTTCCTGCGTTCCTGTAATCCCACCAGATCTACGACCGCTCGTTCCATTGGATGGCGGCCGCTTTGCGACCTCCGATCTTAACGATCTCTATCGACGCGTTATCAACCGAAATAACCGTCTCAAGTCGATTTTAAAGCTCAAGACGCCGGATGTGATCGTTCGCAATGAGAAAAGGATGCTCCAAGAGGCAGTCGATGCTCTCTTCGATAACGGTCGCCATGGCCACCCAGTAATGGGCGCAGGCAATCGACCGCTGAAAGCCCTGTCTGAAATGCTCAAGGGAAAGCAAGGCCGATTCCGTCAAAACCTCCTTGGAAAACGGGTCGACTACTCTGGCCGTTCTGTCATCGTCGTCGGTCCAGAACTTCGCTTTAACCAGTGCGGTCTACCGAAGAAAATGGCCCTCGATCTATTCGAGCCATTCATCGTTAAACGCCTGAAAGATTTAGGACTCGTCTACACCATCCGTTCAGCCAAGAAGATGATCCAAAAGCAAGCCCCAGAAGTTTGGGACGTGTTGGAAGAGATCATCAAAGGGCACCCGGTTCTCTTAAACCGAGCTCCTACGCTTCACCGCCTCGGCATTCAGGCATTTGAGCCCGTATTGATCGAAGGGAAAGCGATCCGCATTCACCCCCTTGTCACTCCGGCATTCAACGCCGACTTCGACGGGGACCAGATGGCGGTTCACATCCCGCTTTCCATCGAAGCACAGCTCGAAGCGAAGCTTTTGATGATGGCGCCAGACAACATCTTCTTGCCTTCCTCGGGTAAACCCGTTGCGATTCCTGCGCAAGATATGATCCTCGGTCTTTATTACTTGATGCACGACCCAGTTATCCATCCGGAAAAACTCGGACGTAAAATCAAAATTTTTGCAAGTCCAGAAGAAGTCTTGATGGCTGTCTATTCGAGCGGCAGCTTTAGCTGGTTCGATCAGCACGGGAAAGAGAAGACTGGTCCTCGCGAACTCTTAACTCGCGGCATCCACGTCCATGAGAAGATCAAAGTTCTCATCGAAGGGGGCATCATTGAAACGACTCCAGGGCGAGTCATCTTCAATACGATCGTTCCAAAAGGCCTTGGCTTCCAGAACTACGTCCTTCGCAAGAAGAGACTCTCTGAACTGGTGCTTGAGTGCTATAAAAAGCTAGGTCTTGAGTCGGCTGTTCAGTTCCTCGATAACATGAAGAATTTGGGCTTTGCCGAAGCGACCAAAGCGGCGATTTCGATGGGTATGTGCGACATCAAAGTTCCTCCTCATAAGAAGCAGGTCTTAGAAGATGCGTACAAACGCGTTGCGGTTGTCAAAAAACAATACGAAGACGGAATCATCACCGAAGGGGAGCGCCACTCGAAGATCATCAGCATCTGGACAGAAGTATCTGACAGACTTTCTGAGGAACTTTTTAAGCTCATCTTTGAATCGACCTCCGGCGATCTCAATCCTCTCTATCTCATGGTAGACTCTGGAGCTCGCGGTAACAAATCTCAGGTCAAGCAGCTCGGAGCACTTCGAGGACTGATGGCTAAACCGTCTGGCGAGATCATCGAATCTCCAATTACGGCCAACTTCCGCGAGGGGTTGACTGTGATGGAATTCTTTATTTCGACGCACGGAGCGCGTAAAGGTCTTTCAGATACCGCCTTGAAAACGGCTGACTCTGGATACTTGACTCGTCGCTTAGTCGACGTTGCACAAGACGTTATTGTCACTCGTGTCGATTGCGGTACCCTCAACGGTATCGAAATCACTCCGATCAAGCAAGGAACGGAAGAGCTCTTTTCGCTCAAAGACCGAATTTTCGGCCGAACCGTTCTCGATGACATCTACCAGCCGGGCAACAGCAAGAAAGTTCTTGCTCGTTCAGGCGATGTGATTACCGCACTGCAAGCAGAAGCGATCGATGACGCGGGGATTGAAAACGTCCGCATCCGTTCCGCTCTTACTTGCGAGAGCAGACGCGGCATTTGCGCCAAGTGCTATGGCCTTAACCTTGCGTCTGGCAGTCTTGTCGGCCTCGGCGAGGCAATCGGCATCATCGCTGCCCAGTCTATCGGTGAACCGGGAACGCAGCTTACGATGAGAACGTTCCACTTGGGCGGTATCGCATCTGCGGGCCTTAGCCCAGAGCTCATCTCTGAGCATGATGGCATTCTCGTCTATATGGACCTTCGCGTCGTACAGAACGAAGAAGGACATTGGCTTGCGTTGAACAAAAACGGCTCTCTCCAGATCGTCAAAGACGAGGGAAGATCGATGGAAGACTACAAAAAACTTCTGAAAAATAAATCGATCGAGCCTCTCCAATCCTTTACGATTGAACTCGGAACGAAAGTTCTTTTTGCTGACGGCACAAAAGTCAAGAAAAAGACCAAAGTCGGTCAGTGGGAGCAACACAGCAGCCCGATCATTTGCGAACGCCCAGGATATGTCAAATACGAAGACCTCGTCGAAGGGATTTCTACCCAGCGCGAAGTCAACAAACAGACAGGCCAGGTCGAGCTGATCGTCAAGCAGCACCGTGGAGAGCTTCACCCGCAAATCTCGATCTTTACAGACAAAGAGTGCAACGAACTCATCGGTACCTATGCGATTCCGTCTAGCGCTGTGATCACCTCTCGCGAAGGACAGTTTGTCGCAGCGGGTATGATCCTCGCAAAACTGCCTCGTGGCGCGATCAAAACGAAGGACATCACTGGCGGCCTCCCGCGCGTGGCTGAACTCTTCGAAGCTCGCCGTCCAAAAGATTCTGCTGAAATCGCAAAAATTGACGGTATCGTCGATTTCCGCGGCGTTCAGAAGAACAAGCGGATTGTCGTCGTTCGAGACGATGTCACAGGCATGGAAGAAGAGCATCTCATCCCGCTCAATAAGCACTTGATCGTCCAGAAAGGCGATAACGTGATTAAGGGGCAGCAGATGACTGAAGGACTCGTCGTTCTCCAGGAGATCCTCGATATTTGCGGCGTTCGCGAACTCCAAAAATACTTGGTCAACCAGGTGCAAGAAGTCTATCGCCTACAGGGTGTGGACATCAACGACAAGCACATCGAGATCATCGCTCGTCAAATGCTCCAGAAAGTGCGCATCACCGATCCAGGCGATACGACCTTCCTACATGGCGAAGACATCGACAAGAAAGCGTTCCATGAACAGAACCGCAAGACGATCGAAGAGGGGGGCAAGCCTGCACAAGCAGCTCCGATCCTCCTTGGAATCACTCGCGCTTCCCTTGGAACAGAATCGTTTGTTTCGGCAGCGTCCTTCCAAGAGACGACTCGCGTCCTTACCGAAGCGGCTTGCGAGAGCAAGACCGACTACCTCCTCGACATCAAGGCCAACCTCATTATGGGCCACATGATTCCTGGCGGTACTGGTTTTGAATATCACAAGAAGGTCAATAAGTTCATCGACGCCCAAAGCGCTGAAGAACTCGACATCGACTTCATTTCAGAAACAGCAGCTGTTTAAACAACAAAGGCCCAGGATTTCTCCTGGGCCTTTTCTATTCACTCTCTACCCAAAAATAAGACAAATAGCTGGCTGCGGTAGTATAACTATTGGAGAAGATTCTTGAAATTCTTCCCAAATTCATTTCCATCGATGTATTTGAATACTTCTACCCAAGGAATGATTCCTAGTTTCCACCCGGAAAATTTTAATCCCTTGCTCGCTAGAACGGCTCGAATGATCATCTCACCGATAGCAGGCTCTCCTTTGCTCCACAATTTGGCTTGGCAATTTACCCAAAAGAATATTCCTAATTTCTGTAGAAGAAGTTCTGGATCAGATTCTTGCATAGCAGCTTCATAAAGTTGGGAACATTTTGTGTATAGAAGGTTCGAATGTTTGTTGCTTGTATGACTGAATACTGATGGTCCATAAAAGGACATATAATTAGTTGATGATAATTCAATATATTTCCCTTCTATGTTGATGTAAAAAGCTCCAATTCCACATCTTTGACTTAGAGCGAAAAAGTATTCCGGCATCGGCTCTGGTGGAAACTTTACTTTTTGTTTTTCTTCACGGAAGGCGTGCATTTTCTCAGGACAATATGGTAATCTTACACCGAAATATTTTATTTCTAAATCATTGAGAATTTCCAACACTGGGGCATAAGCGCCAATCATACAAGTTGCCGCTTCTAGCTTGTTATTAAGAAATTCACACGATAACGGCTTGCTCGCAAGCCTAAGGATGACGGCTCGCCTCGCGAGCCTATAGGATACGTCCGCCTGTAATGGCGGACTGGCATGATAAGAGGAGAAGAGAGGCCACCGGGCGTAGGCGAAGCCTACTGCTGCGCAAATAGCGCAGCACCGACTTTCAGTCGGGCCCGGTGGCCTCTTGCGCTGCCGCGAAGCGTTCTTTTTTTATCCTGTCAGCTCCCGGAGAGAGCGTATCATATAGGCTCGCTTGCGAGCCGTCATCCTTAGGCTTGGCCGTGCCAAGCCGTTATCGTTGATTTTTTCGTGTACGGAGGCCTTTATTTAGGGGTAGCAACAGCTGTTTAGACAACAAACAAGAAGGAGTTCTTCAATATCAAACGAGGGGTAAAGCTAGTGGCTTATCTTTACTCTCCGATTCGCTATCGCTCATTTCTTCGATGGTTGCTGTTGATGGTTCGTGGCTTATCTGATCAATTTCATTAATGCTGAAAGAGATTGAAACCGTATCTCGTTTTGGTAGTTCGATAAAATTAAGCGGGATTTGACGGTGGATGTTGTCTACTTGTACTTCATTGCGAACCATATTTATGCTCTCCGTTGCTACGATAAATTTTACATCAACATGGTCGGCGGATAGTTTATCTGCAGGAATGTCCTGCTCTAGCAAATATTTATAGAAGAGGTGGGTCTCTTTAGGATGTGCTGCATTATGAATAGCGCGAGGGATCAGTGTAATCACCCGAATAGGAAATGTGTAAACATCTATTATTATGCTGATTACAGATAGGAATATTTTTAAACATAGATCATCAATTTTTAGCGCGCCATGGATTAGCGTAGGCAGAAAAAAGTCTTCGCAAAAGTTTTTAAAATTATTTGTTCTTGTTGTAATAAAGAAAGACCGAAAGCTGAAAGGGGTAACTGTGTTTTCTCCTTTGCAAAGGGCTGCCACTTTTTCATACTCGCTTTGAGAGGTAAATTCTCGATAAAAAATCGGCGTTGCTTGCTCCTTTCTGAACTGTTCGATGAGTGTTTTAGTCGTTTGAGGATCAATGGATTCATCGAGCTTTAGTTCTTGCCAACTGGGATAAACTGTAATTGAACTGGTCATGTTATACCTCCGTAAAAATTAGGGCCTTAAGTAAGCCTTTTCTTTGAAAATTCGTCAACAAAAAAACTTAGTTCATTGGCGTAATAATTATAATTGCTGTAATTATAAATTATATAAGAATATAAGTAAATATGAATAAAAACTTTATTCTGTTACATCATTTTTTGAATATAAGCTTCTAGTTTGATGAGGTCTTTTGTGAAGTTGCGGATCCCTTCGGCCAACTTGTCGGTGGCCATGGCATTCTCATTGAGAAGGTAGCGGAAAGCCTTTTCGTCCACGGCGATTTTCTTGATCTCTGCGGGGATTTTTGTGGGATCGAGCTTTCGGTCGACAGGACCTTGGCTCTTTTTAAGCTCTTCGAGAAGGGAGGGGGCGATGGTGAGAAGATCACAACCGGCCAGCTCTAGGATCTCCTCTTTATTGCGGAAGGAGGCGCCCATGATGACTGTTTTAAAGCCAAATTTTTTGTAGTAGTGGTAGATTTCGGTGACCGACTTGACTCCAGGATCTTGCTCTGGGGCGTAGGAGGCGACGTTATTTGCCTTTTTGTACCAGTCGAGGATCCGGCCGACAAAGGGGGAAATAAGGGTTGCTTTTGCTTCTGCACACGCGATTGCTTGAGGCAGGCTAAAAAGAAGGGTCATGTTGCAGTGGATCCCTTCCTTTTCGAGTTGCTTGGCAGCCATGACCCCTTCCCAGGTAGAGGCGAGCTTGATGAGGATCCGTTTTCGGTCGATGCCTGCCGACTCATAGAGCTGAATGAGGTGCTTTGCTTTGGAAATGCTCCCATCGATGTCAAAAGAAAGGCGAGCGTCCACTTCTGTAGAGACGCGCCCGGGGATGAGTTTGAGGATCTCAAGCCCAAAATTCACAAAGACCTTATCGAGGATGTTCTCTATTTTTCCTTTGCCGTAGCGGATGGCTTCATCCAAGAGGTGTTTGTATTGCGGCTGCTGGCTGGCGGCGTAGATAAGAGAGGGGTTTGTCGTTGCATCTGTTGGACTATAGGCTTTGATCGATTCAAAGTCGCCGCTATCCGCTACGACAGTTGTCATCTTTTTGAGCTGGTCTAATTGGTTCACAAAACGCCTCTTTGTCTAAAAGTAGTATAGCTTAGGGAAGAGTTTCTTGGCCAGATGCGGGAGAAGAACCTGGGTTGAGCGCGACTAAAATGATGCCTATCGCGGCTGCGATCACAGAGCCTCCTGCAAACAGCCAGTTTTGCATTTCGCTCGCGACTGGTTTTTTCGGAGGAGCGAGGACGAGCTCATCATCTTCTGCGTCATCTTGGGCAAAACTAGAAGAGGAGGCCAAAAGGCTAAATGCTGTAATAAGGGCAATCGTCTTTCTCATTGTGTTCTCCTAAAAAGGGGGGACTCCGCCGTTATTGGCACAGCAGGGTGGGGGGTTGTTGATCAGTTCACAATTGTTGTTGCAATTCGTGCAGCCGCCGTTTTGATTGGCTGGTTGATGGTGATAAATGCAAGAGCCGGCCATGCAGTCGGCTGTAACGTTATTGGGGCAAATGACATCGCATGGATTTGAAGGATGGTGTTTGTGACAATTTTCTTGCGGCTTAGAAGAACTTCCCCCGCCGCTCCAGCAAATGGCGAAGATCCCTCCGACCACTGCGAGGCAAGCGCATCCGGCAAAGGCAGAGGCCCTCCAGTTGCTTCTTTGAGGTGGCGGAGGAAGAGAGTAGAGGTCGTCGTCGGTCGATTCGGCCTTGAGCGATGCGATGGAAAAGATTAACAAGAGGGTCAGAAATCTGCGGCTTATTGTTCCCATATCCTCCCGATAGATGATACGGTCTTTTTCTGGCAATTTAATTAGTAGTAGATGGGGCGGGGTGATTTTTGATCAGACAGACAAGAGAGACGATACCCACTGCAAGGGCAACTCCCCAACCCATGATCGAAAGGGCGGTGGTGTCGCGAGTGGTGTATCGAGCCGCATCTTCTCCAGGCTCTGGCCACTCGGGGAGTGAAGACTCCTGTGAGACCAAAGGGAGGGCTGCGAGCAAAGATAAAAAGATAAATTTTTTCATGAAAACGCCGGGAAAAGTGGCCCCGGAAGACCGGGGCCCGAAGGGTTAGTTCGAAGCAGAGCCGCTTGCCATGCTAGCAGTTAAGCCAGCAACAACACCGAGTACAGCTAAGCCGCAGAGGCCAACGCCCCAAGCAAACTCATTCGAAGCTGATGGGCATGGTGGTTTTTTGTTATTCATCGATTGAGCAAATGCTGCATTGCTGCCGAGCATAGCAACCATGGCTACTAAAACAGTGATTTTTTTCATAACATTCTCCAAAGGTTCAAGGACTTTCCCGAGAGAGCAAGTAGCACGCCCAGGTTTTAATTCCCCTGATATCTTTTTCCTTGAATTTTTGTCTAGGCCCAACTTGAAACTGGCTCGAAAAAGCGCAGGGATGTAAACTGGGGAAGTTTGAGTAGGACGATAAGGATGAAAAATTTAGAGACTGGCAAGGGTAAAATCCAAAAGATCTGCGATACGATTCGCAAGGAAACCTTAGAACCTGTCAAACAAGAGGTTCGGGAAATTATCGAGAACGCCCACCTTCAGGCCTCTGAGATTATTCGAGAGGCGGAAGAGCAGGCCAAGCGTTTAAAACAAGCGGCAAATGTCGAGATCGATGAGAAAAAACGACGCTTTGAGTCTTCTTTAAACCTTTCTTGCAGACAGGGAATCGAACTTTTAAAGCAAAAAGTCGAACAGGAGTTTTTTAATCGAGAACTGGCCGACCTTGTGATCAAAGAGTCGAGCAGCCCACAACTCATCGTCCAATTGATCGAAAGCTTTATGCGCTCACTCGAAGAACAGGGGATCGAAGAAGACTTCGAAATCCTTATCCCACAAGAGATTACCGCTCGCTCGATCAATGCGCTTTTAGCGAAAAGTATTTTAGAGCGATTGAAAAATCAATCGGTCGAACTCGGAGATTTTCACGGAGGGGTGCAAATCAAGATGACGGGACGGCAACTGACCATCGATATTTCAGATGTGGTTATCCGCGAACTCATCGCCACGTATATACGCCGCGACTTCCGCGATCTTCTGTTCCAGGTATAGCGCATGGCTGAGTATTATTTCATTGGCACGGCTCTGCCGCCTATTGCTATCGGAACCAAACCTGAGCTTTCTTTTAAAGAGCTCTACGATCTCCTGACTCTCAATGTTTCGGCTGCGGATTTAGAACGAGCCGATGATTTGCTCTGGTCGATCGACCTTTCGAATATTCGTGCTTTTTGGATGGGGTTACCTCTAGATAATCGAGGGCGCCTTAGCGCAAAAGAGTTAGAGGAAGCGCTTCTTGTTCGCGAAGGATTGCCTGAATTTTTGATCGACTTTCTCGATCGGTATGAGTCGACCCAAGATCGCCTCCGCTATTTTCCGTTTCTCTACGTCGCTTTTTATAACGATATGATGGAGCGGCTCGGCAGTGGATTTTTGAAAACCTATTTTACGATGGAACGGGAACTTCGCCTTGTTTTCACGGCGCTTCGCGCAAAGACAATCCATCGCAATGTCGCAGTCGAATTGCAGTTCGAAGATCCAACTGATCCTTTTGTCATGGATATATTGGCGCAAAAAGACGCTGCGGAATATGTCCCCCCCTCTGATTATGAAGAGGTAAAAATTCTCTACCAACGCAATAAAGGCACGCCGAAAGAACTCCACCGGGCCCTTTTAGAATATCGCTTTAAAAGAGTCGAAGAAATGGAAGAAAATGAGCACTTCTCGATGGATCGAATCCTCGGATATTTAGTTCGATTGATGATCGTCGAATCTTGGAGTATGCTAAATGAGAGCCAAGGGCTTGCCACTACAGAAGATTTGAGCAAATATGGATAAGAAAATAAAAGCTACAGGAAGCGTTGTCGAAGCGTTTTCTAACCTCCTGCACGTTCGATTTGATGGAAATATCCGTCAGGGCGAAGTGGCCAAGGTAAAAGTGGGAAGCGTAGAGCTTCTTGCCGAAGTCATTGAAATCGCAGGCCAGATCGCCAAGATCCAGGTCTTTGAAGACACCCGCGGCATAAAATTGAATACGGCTGTCGAATTTGCCGACCACTTGCTCGAAGCTGAGTTAGGTCCTGGCCTTTTGACGATGATTTTTGATGGACTGCAAAATCCGCTCCAAAAAGTCGCCGAAGCGACAGGCGTCTACCTCTCAAGAGGGGTCTATATCGCACCTCTCGATCGAAAAAAACATTGGGATTTCCATCCGATCGCCAAAGTAGGCGATGTGCTTAAACGTGGAGATGCTCTGGGTTCTGTCCCTGAAGAGCGTTTTTCTCACACAATCATGGTTCCACTCTCTTTTTTTGGCAAAGTCAAGATCACCTCGGTTACGAAAGCCGGCTCCTATAACATCGATACGGTTGTTGCCCGCGGAGAAGATGAGAAGGGGAGAGCTGTAGAATTTACGATGGTCCAACGTTGGCCGGTGAAAAATGCCCTCATCGAAGGGAGAAAAGTTCGCCCTACTCGGATGATGGATACAGGACTTCGGATCCTCGATACCCAATTTCCTATCTTGAAAGGGGGAACGTTCTGCTCGCCAGGCCCTTTTGGCGCAGGCAAAACGGTGATGCAACACCACTTATCGAAATATTCTGCCGTCGATATCGTCGTCATCGTCGCTTGTGGCGAAAGAGCCGGCGAGGTGGTCGAAGTGCTTCGCACCTTCCCAGAACTGACCGACCCCCATACAAATGAGCCTTTGATGCAGCGAACTGTGATGATCTGCAACACCTCTTCGATGCCTGTCGCAGCGCGGGAAGCCTCTGTGTATATGGGTGCGGCCATTGCCGAATATTACCGCCAGATGGGACTCGATGTTCTCCTCTTAGCAGACTCCACCTCTAGATGGGCCCAGGCAATGAGAGAAATGTCGGGGCGCCTCGAAGAAATTCCCGGAGAAGAGGCGTTCCCAGCCTATCTTCCTTCGCGGATTTCCGCTTTTTATGAGCGCGCAGGCGAAGTCCAATTTAAAAACGGCAAGACTGGGTCGCTAACGATTGGGGGCAGTGTTTCCCCAGCAGGTGGGAACTTTGAAGAACCGGTGACGCAAGCCTCTTTGGCCATCGTCGGAGCCTTCCACGGTCTTTCTCGTGCAAGATCTGATGCGCGGCGTTATCCCGCAATCGATCCGCTGATCTCCTGGACTAAGTATCTCAATGAAGTGGGCGTTGATTTGGATCCAAAATATAAGGGATGGGCAGACAAAGTTCGAGCAACTGCGCTCATCTTAAAAGATAGCGATGAGATCGGCAAACGGATGGAAGTGGTCGGAGAAGAGGGCGTGGCCATTGAAGATATGCTCACTTATCTTAAAGGCGAGCTCTATGAATTTTGCTACTTGCAGCAAAATGCGTTTGATAAAGAAGACGCCTATTCGCCGCTCGATCGGCAAATCGAGATGTTTGCGCTCATCCAAAAGATCTTTGATACGCGCTTTGAATTCGACACGCATGATGCAGCCCGCACATTCTTTTTGAATTTGCAAAACGAATTAAAAAACATCAACTTCTTGCCTTACGCTTCGGAGAAATACAAAGAAGCGCTGCGGGAAATTCAGAAAAAAATCGCTTTGAAAGAGGGTAAAGTACATGCGTAAGGTGTATGACCGAATTATTGACCTCCGCGGCAACTTGATCACTGTCGCAGCCCAAGGAGTCAGCCTTGGAGAGGTTGCCAGAATCCAGAAGAAAAACGGCACCTGGACCTACGCTTCTGTCCTTCGCTTCGACGACGATCTTGTCACCTTGCAGGTCTTTGAAAATACAAGAGGCCTTTCTACAGGCGATAAAGTGACTTTTTTAGGACGAGAAATTGCGGCCAGCTTTTCCGACTCTCTTTTAGGCCGAAGGCTTAATGGAACTGGCGCTCCGATCGATGACGGCCCTGACATCTTAGGCGATGAAGTGCCCATCGGCAATCCATCCTTTAATCCGGTCAAGCGCATCATTCCAAGAGAGCTTGTCCGAACGAATATTCCGATGATCGATGTCTTTAACTGCCTCGTCAAATCGCAGAAAATTCCGATCTTTTCTGTCGCTGGAGAACCATACAATCAGCTCCTCATGAGGATCGCCAACCAGACCGATGCAGATATCGTCATCATCGCTGGCATGGGCCTTCGATTCGACGATTATCAGGCATTCATCGACAACGCTGAAAAAGCAGGCTCCATTGAAAAAACGGTCATGTTTATCCACCGCGCGGTCGACCCTCCTGTCGAATGCCTTCTTGTCCCCGATATGGCGTTAGCTGTTGCGGAAAAATTTGCCCTCGATGGAAAAGACGTCCTCGTCCTCATGACCGATATGACCGCTTTTGCCGATGCGATCAAAGAGATCGCCATCACGATGGACCAAATCCCATCGAACCGCGGCTACCCGGGATCTCTCTATTCAGATCTCGCATCTCGCTATGAAAAAGCAGTTGATATCGATGGAAGCGGCGCGATTACGATCATCGCTGTCACCACGATGCCAGGCGGCGATGTGACCCACCCGATTCCGGACAACACCGGCTATATCACGGAAGGGCAATACTACCTCATCAATGGACAGATCGACCCCTTTGGATCGCTTTCTCGTTTAAAACAGCTCGTGATCGGAAAAGTGACCCGCGAAGACCATGGAGATTTGGCCAACGCGATGATTCGTCTCTACGCCGACTCGAAAAAAGCGCGTGAACGGCAGGGGATGGGCTTTAAACTCTCCCGCTGGGATGAAAAGCTCCTCCGCTATTCCTATCTCTTTGAAGAGAGGATGATGAGCCTATCGGTCAACTTGCCGCTCGATAAAGCCCTCGACCTCGGTTGGCATACGCTCGCTGAATGCTTTGATCTCGAAGAAATTGGGATTAAAAAATCGATTTCAGATAAGTATTGGCCAAAAGAACGTGAAGGCTAATGGCTACTTTAAAGCTGACCAAAAATGAACTGCGAGATCAACAGAAGCGCCTCGCGCTATTTGAGCGGTATTTGCCAACACTGCAACTCAAAAAAGCAATGCTTCAGTTCGAAGTGAGTTTGGTGATTACCGAGATCTCGCAGCTCAAAGAGAAGTTTGGAAGCGCCAAAGAGACCGTCGCCCATTTTTCTCTACTTCTTGCAGATAAAACAGCCTGCGATGTGGTCCAATACGCCGAAGTGATCTATGTCAAAAAGCACTATGAAAATGTCGCTGGCGTCGAGATCCCAATTTTTGAGAACGTCGTTTTTAAAGAGTCCGATTATTTTCTCTACGACACCCCTGTTTGGGTCGATAGGGCCACAGAACTCATTCGAGACCTTGTGATCGCCAGGGAAAAAGTAAACATTGCAGAGGAAAAAAGACGAGCTTTAGAAAAAGAGCTTCGCGAAGTATCGATCCGAGTCAACCTCTTTGAAAAAATCCTCATTCCGCGCTCGCAGGAAAACATCAAAAAAATTCGTGTTTTTCTCGGCGATCAGCAGCTTGCCGCAGTGGCCCAGGCAAAAGTTGCAAAATCAAAAATGAAAAAAGAGATGGCCGAATGATTGTCAAAGTCCATAAGTACTTGATTTACGGCGCAAAAAAAGAAATGGACCGCTTCTTTGAACTCTCCCAAAGAGCAGGCTTTTTAGAGTTCATTGGACTTTCTCACAAAAAATCGCTCGAGCTGACCGATGACATTAAAACTATGCTCGCTGCGATTAAAATCGCCAAGAAGCACGAGATCCACCCCCTTCAAGCCCCTCCTGTCCCCAATGATCCTGTCCAGCTCGCAGGGAAGATTCTCGAATTAAACGCAATGCATGAGCAGTTTCTCGAAGAAAGGCGACTTCTCATCGCCGAGATCGCAAGAGTCTCTCCGTTTGGCCAGTTCTCGATGGAAGATATCTCTACGATTCGGAAAGAGGGGCTCCGCACATTGCAATTTTTCTGCATGAAACACGATTTGCCCAACAAAATTGCCTTGCCGCCTGAGGTGATCTATATCGCGACTGAATATGACCTCGATTACTTTGTCGCGATCAATAAAGAAAGGACACAGTACCCTAAGATGAGCGAAATTCTCATCGACAGGCCTGTCGGAGACCTCAACCACCGCCTCTATGAAGTCGAAGAGAGAGTTGCGCAATTAGATAGCGATATCCGCTCCTTTTCAAATACCCTTCCTTTTTTGCAAAGCGGCCTATCCGATCTCTTGAACGATTTTCACCTCACATTGACCAAGCACGATGCCGGATTCTTGCTCGACCATTCGATCTTTGCCATCGAAGCCTGGATTCCGAAGACAAAAATAAAAGCGCTTCTCGGCCTTGTCAGCGGTCTTGAAGTTTGCACCGAAGAGATTGCCATTGAATCGGTCGATCACATCCCCACCTGCATGGAAAATAAAACCGTGGGGAAAATAGGGGAGGACATCGTGAACGTCTACGACGCCCCTGCCTATACCGATAAAGATCCGTCGACCTGGGTCGTTGTTTTTTTCTCTCTTTTCTTTGCGATGATCGTCGCAGACGCCGGATATGGGCTGATCTACCTTCTTATGGGCCTCTACTGTAAGCATAAGTACAAAGACGCCCATGCGTTGGGCCGCCGCTTTATCAAACTCGTCTTAATCCTCTCTTCAGCCACCATTTTATGGGGCATGGCTACTGCCGCCTTTTTCGGCATTGAGATTGGACCTGAGAACCCCTATCGCAAATTTTCCTTCATCCATGCCATGGCTTCTAAAAAAGCCGAGTACCATTTGCGAGAAAAAGATGACGTCTATGAAGAATACGTCAAAGAATTCCCAGATGTCGCCACAGCAACCGATGGGCACAATTTCCTCGTCAAAGCGTCTTCAGATAAGAAGTATGCTGCCATGGAAACATTTTACGACAACATCCTCATGGAAATCTCCCTTCTTATGGGGATTATCCACATCTCTCTTTCCTTCTTGCGCTATATCAAGCGGAACTGGTCGGGTTGGGGATGGGTTCTTTTCATGTGGGGAGGCTATCTCTATTTCCCAAAAATGCTCAACGCGACAACGATTGTCAACTTCATGGATCTCATTTCTAAACCAGTCGCTTATGCGTGGGGAGAGCAGATGCTCTATGGCGGCATCGGCCTAGCTTTTGTCTTTGCTCTTATCCAAAAGAAATGGGGCGCATTCCATGAACTCATGAACGTCGTCCAAATTTTCGGCGATGTCCTTTCGTACATTCGTCTCTACGCCCTAGCGCTTGCGGGGATGATGGTTGCAAGCACCTTTAACAGCCTTGGCGTCAGCGCCGGGCTTCTTGGCGGCATCGTCATTATTTTATTTGGACATCTGACAAACATTAGCCTTTCTATCATGGGAGGAGTCATTCACGGCTTGCGTTTGAACTTCCTCGAATGGTACCACTACTCTTTTGAAGGAGGCGGCCGCCTGTTTAACCCATTGCGATTAAAAAAAACAAAATAGAGGTATTTTTATGACAAATTATGACATGGTTGGCCCTGCCATCGTACTCGGCCTTGGTTGCTTAGGCAGCTCGATTGGCTGTGGAATTGCAGGGATGGCTTCTCACGGGGCAATGACCCGCGTAGAAGAGGGACATGCTAAGTTCATCGCCCTTTCTGCCGTTCCATCTTCTCAGTCGATTTACGGATTTTTGCTTATGGTCATTATGAATAACAGCATTCGGGAAGGGAATCTCACCGCTTTAAGCGGCATTGGTATCGGCCTTTTTGTAGGGCTTGCCATCCTCTTCTCCTCTGTTTTTCAGGGCAAGTGCGCAGCGACAGCGATCCAAGCTTCAGCCAAACAGCCGGCTGTTTTTGGAAAAGCATTTACTGCCTTGGCCATTGTTGAGACGTTTGCGATCTTCGCCTTCGTCTTTGCCCTTCTATTGATTAAATAAAGAGGTTTTTGCATGACTAAAGAGCGGATAGAAAAAGACACCATGGGCGAGATCAGAGTCCCGGCCGATAAGTATTGGGGAGCGCAAACCGAACGCTCGCTCCAAAACTTTAACATTGGCTGTGAAAAAATGCCCATCGAAGTGATCTACGCTCTTGCAATCATCAAAAAGGCCGCAGCGATTGCCAACGCTGAGCTAAATGTCCTTTCGAAAGAAAAACGGGATCTTATCCGCTATGCAGCCGATGAGATCCTAGAAGGCAAACTCGATGGTCATTTTCCACTTCTCGTCTGGCAGACCGGCTCTGGCACACAGACCAACATGAACGTCAATGAAGTGATTGGCAATAAAGCCATTGAAAAAGCGGGGGGAGTCTTAGGTTCTAAAAAACCGATCCACCCCAATGACGACGTCAACCGCTCTCAGTCGTCTAACTGTGCATTTCCCACCGCAATGCACATCTCTGCAACGCTTCTACTCCGAAAAAAACTACTCCCCGCCCTTGCCCACTTCCACCAGGTGCTCGATCAAAAAGCCCATGAGTTTCGCGATCTTATCAAAGTGGGAAGAACCCACCTCATGGATGCAACTCCAATTACACTCGGCCAAGAGTTCTCCGGCTATGCCGCGCAAATCAAATACGCCATCGATGCCATTGAGTCTTTCCTCGAGCCCCTCTCAGAGCTTGCTCTAGGAGGCACAGCCGTTGGAACCGGCCTTAACGCCCCTCTTAAATTCCCCACAAGAGTTTGTGAGATCATCAGCGAACTGACCGGCGTTCTCTTTTCTACGGCATCCAATAAATTTGCAACGCTAGCCGCACACGACGCCATCGTCGGCATGAGCGGAGCTCTCAGGCAAACAGCGACTGCATTGATGAAGATCGCCAACGACATCCGTTGGCTCGGTTCGGGTCCTCGCTGTGGCCTACATGAGCTTTTCTTGCCAGAAAACGAACCCGGCTCTTCCATCATGCCAGGTAAAGTTAACCCAACCCAATGTGAAGCGTTGACCATGGTCGCAGTCCAAGTGATAGGCAACGATGCGGCCATTGCCATTGCAGGATCGCAGGGCAATTTTGAGCTCAACGTCTATAAACCCCTCATGATCCATAACCTCATCCAATCGATCCATCTCTTAGCCGACGGCGTGAACGCCTTTTGCGATAAATGCCTCATCGGCATCCAGCCAAACCGCAAGCGCCTCGCCGAATATGTGGAAAAATCGCTCATGCTGGCGACTGCGCTCAATGAGTCAATCGGCTACGACCAAGCGGCTAAAATCGTCCATAAAGCCTATCAGGAAGACATCAGCTTAAAAAGCGCCGCTATCAAGCTCGGCATCCTTTCCCCCGAAAAGTTCGACGCTCTGGTCGACCTTAAGAAAATGGTCCATCCAGATCAGCAATAAAAATTCACCCCAGAGAGAATCAATATTTTCCTCTGCGACCTCTGCGGTGAATTCTTTTTCTTAACCCTTCGTATTGATGGAAAGGCCGGCCCGGGCAAAGAGAAACCGGAACACGAGAATGGGGTGGAAGAGTAAGTACTTGAAAAGAGTTCGGTAGTTGACAGAGGTAAGATCGCGCGTAATCGGCAGCTTTAAAGAGTAGGCTTCCTGAATCCATTCTGGATAGGGAGGCGGCTGCGGCGGAAGTGCGGAGAGGGGAAAAAACTCGGCGCCCCTAGTCTCTTCTGTCGTTTTAAGAGTGCCCGCAATCAAAGAACATTCGTAGACAATGGTTCGCTTGGCCAGTCGGTTGATCGGATAATAACGGCCGATGAGGCGATCGATTTTGACAGTTAAGCCGGTTTCTTCCAAAATCTCTCTTACGACTGCTTGTTCTGCCGTTTCTCCTGGATCGACGCTGCCTCCGGGAAGAACCCAGAGAGGAACATCTCTTCGAAGAATGAGAAGGACCTGAGATCGGTCGGGAGAAAATACGACACCGGCAATGCTTTCTGGATCTTTCATGCAAAAAAAAGTACTCTTTTCTCTCCTTTTTCTCAAGGTTTTGCTTCTCTCTGGATGTTATAAAAATCATCTCTACGTGCAGCAAGAGTGGATCGATGGAAAACACCTTGCAAGCACGCATATAGATACACCAGATCCGAGAAGAGCTCACCCGCCAAATGGGCAAAAACTCCTTGTAAAATGGGATTTTCCAAAGAGTCAATTCGATCGGCAATTAAGCCTCCTCATCACCGTCCGGCTTTGGGATAATTCAGAGCAATGTTTCGTTCGCCCCGTTGAGAGAAAGCGGGACTTTGTCGATCTTTACTTTCCGACTGAAGACAAGAATTTACGGATTTTAACGTACAAAGTCGAAGTGGTCACAAAAGAGAAAGAAGTCTTAGAGGTTTGGAAACATCACTTTTGGACAGAGCTCATAGACGTTAAGGATAACCGCTCTTCTGCTCGCAAGACGAGCTCTTCCGTCTCTTCCCAGCCAAGGCAGGCATCCGTGATCGATACGCCGTAACGGAGGTCTTCGCTGAGCGGTTGTTTGCCAGGGGAGAGGTTGCTCTCGAGCATGACCGCGCGGATAGCTCGGTTGCCCGCTTCGATCTGTGAAATAGCCATTTCAAACGCCCACTTTTGCCTCTTGGGGTCTTTGCCGCTATTGCCATGAGAGCAATCGATGGCCAGCCGCTCTTCTAAATGATGCGCCCGGAGCGCTTGCAAGGCCGCTTGAATATGCGCCTCCTCGCAGTTGGCCCCTTTTTCACTGCCCCGTAAGACAAGGTGGGCTAAAGAAGTGCCTGTCGTTTGAACGGCGGCGAGCCTGCCGCTTCGATCGATCGAGAAGTGGGTATGGGGTATTTGGGCTGAAGCTATCCCATGCAATGCCGGCTCTAGTTCTCCATAGACCCCATTTTTAAATCCAATCGGGAAATCAAAGCCAGAGGCCAATTGCCGGTGTGGCTGAGAAGCGCTTGTCCTGGCTCCAATGAGGCCCCATGTGATCAAATCGGCCAGGTAGGGAGCGACGAGAGGCTCTAAAAATTCCGTTGCGCAAGGGACGTTTAAATCGGTTAAATCTAAGAGAAGCCTACGCGATCTTCTGAGCCCTTCTTCCAAATTATTCGAGCTGTCTAGAAAAGGGTCGTACATGAGCCCTTTCCAGCCGAGGCGCGAGCGGGGCTTTTCAAAAAACACCCGCATAATGAGAAAGAAATGGGAAAGGCGCTCTTGCAGATCTTTGACTTTTTGGCCAAATGCGAGAGCCTCTTCAGGATTGTGAATCGAACATGGGCCTAAAAGAAGGGCTATCCGTGGCTCCTCATTGCGTAGAATTTTAGCGGCTGCTGCTCGGAAAGGAAGAGGGCCGCGGCCAGGGAGCTCTTTTTCTAGTTCATCGGGGGAGGCGAGGATCATAGGTTCTTAGGTTTTACCATGGATGGGAGAAGAATCGCAAATACAAGTTTATCAGGAGACAAAAAAGGAAGGAAAGGGTATGATAGTCGCCTCTTTTCAAGATTTGTTTCACAAAATTAATAATTACGGAAAAATTTAAGAACTATGAGTGCTTTGAACTGTCTTTCCGCTTTTTCGGCAAATTACATCCAGTTGCCGACTGGAAATAAAAAAATTGTGCCTGCCCATAACGATTCTTTGCAAATACAAATCCATGAAATAACGATGAGAAAGGTAGCCACTTTACAGCAAGAAATCTCTCGTTCTATCCCTCGCGATCCTTTGCCTCCTCCCATAAAAGTAGAGCAAAGATCGATCAGAGATTTTCCTTTTTCAAAAGAGAACCTGACGAAAACTTGCCGGATTCTCTCTGGTCAAATATTGAAAGCCAAAGAAAAAAACGATCTAGATTTTTTAGATTATTTTACTTCGAAATTTAATGAGAGTTTTGCAAACGTTTATCCAAACTGCTCTCTAGATCAATTTTTTCCTAAATACTCCCATGGAACCATCCATTGTCTAGCGTCTGAGTTGCTCTTGTATATAGAACGAGATGAGCAGTCGGTAAAGATTAAACAATTTTTAAGTGAAATTGCAGATGGAATGCCAAAGAACCTGCTTTTCAATAATTATGAAAAAATCCGCAGAGAATGCGTTGAGCTCACGGAAATTCCCAACAAAGATCCGGATCGAGGGCGGAAATTTAGTCGCTTTTTATATTTCTTTAAGCAGATATATCCTGTTTTGGAAATTCATGAGGCGCTCAAGAAAACGGAGATAGGTCTTCTCTTTACAAATAGAAAAATTCTTTGTCAGTTCATTATTGAGCAATATCCGCCGAGAGAAGTTATATTTCGTATTGAAAGGATCAATTTTTTTGAAACAATGAAATCGGTTCGTGTCCAATGTGAAGATGTTTTTATCGAATTCGTAAAGGCTGTAGTTTCCAAATATTTACCGTTAGAAGCGGAGCTCGCTAAGTTTTATCAGTTGGTGGGGGAGTATCTTCCATTTTTTCCGATCCAAGAAAAAGTCGTCGAGCTTTCTCAAAAAGAGCAATGCTTGCTTTGTGGACTCATTATGGAATGGATAAAGGCGTTCAATCGAACAATATGTCACCAAAAACTCGAAGCTTATTTCCCTAAAGAAAGCCCTGCGAGAACTGCACACATTCTGGCGGCGCGCGGTATATGACGATTTATCAATTTATTTCTAATGTATCGCAGCCGTATCCCACTTTGCAAGACGTCACAAATTTTCAGGAGAGGGTTGAGCAGGAAAATGCTCGCTTTACAGGAACGGAACAAGTCGTAGATTTCGTGGCAAATATTTTTAGTTACATAGGCGCTGCATGCTGCTGCAAAGACCAGAATGCCGTTGAAGTCAAAAGTCCAATTGTGACTCAAATGGAACTGAGATTCAGTAAATCCATGGAGTTTATTTCTTTGCCTCCTCTGATGATACCGGTGCAAGAACCAGTTCCTATAGATTTTGTTTTTTCCAAGGAAAAAGCAATCGAAATTTGCCGGACTCTCTCTGATAAAATCTCGAAAGCCGATCAAGAAAATGATTTGGAATTTTTAAATGTTTTTGTTGGCGAATTTAACAGTGCTTTTTCTCTTATTTATCCCGATTGTTCTCTGAATAAAGTTTTCCCTAAATACTCTCCCGGGACTCTCCGGCATCTTGCAATACATTTGCTTGCATATATGGAAGAAGAAGCAACATCTGAAAATATTATGTTATTTTTCAGTTTTATTAAAGATGCACTAGCAGAAGGCTCTTTTCCCGAGCATTATGAAGAGATTTGCAAGGAATGCGTAGAGCTTACAGCGCTTCTATGTCGATCTGGAGAATTTAATCGCTTTTTAGAGCTGTTCAGTCAGATCTATCCTTCCTTAGAAATTAAAGAGGTCCTCCAAAACAGCGATTGGAATCTTCTCTTTTCGAGCAGAAAACTTCTTTGCAATTTTATCGTCGAAAAATATCCGCCTAGAGAAGTTTTGTTTCGTATTGAAATGATCAATTTCTTTGAAAAAATGGACTGGATTCGCATGGACTGTGAAGATGCTTCTTTAGACTTGCAACTTGCTGTAAATTCCAGAAGAATACCAGCTGAACCAGTGCTGCGTAATTTTTATCAGTTTGTTGGAGACTATCTCCCTTTATTTCCCATTCAAGAGCTCATCATCGAGCTTTCTCAAGAAGAGCAGTATGAGCTCTCTATCTACATCATAAAATGGATGGGGCGGTTTAATCGAATCGGATGTCAGGAAAAACTAGAAAGGTATTCCTTTGAAGGAAAAGCGACAAGAACTGCACAATTTCGCTCAATATGATTGAAGAACTCCTTGTTTCAAGAATATAGGTTTTTGAGTTTTTGGAGGATGTCGGCGATTTGCGCATCGGTTTGCGACGCAGTCAGCTCGAGCTTTCCGACGATCTCTTTTGGCGCTTTGGATCGAAACTCGGCATTCGAGAGTTTTGCGCGAGTGGACTCTAACAGTTTTTGTGCTTTTTCAAGCTCTTTTTCAAGGCGCGCTTTTTCGCGTAGTTGAAGAGACTCTGGGATGGGGATGGTGAGTTTCATCGGCCCGATGATGACGCTGGCGCCGAAGATTTGTTTTTCTTCCGTAGAAAATTCGATCTTGGCTGTCGGGGTTAGAGCGAGCAAGATCGCTTGGTGCTCTTCGGCCAGAGTATAGTTGCCGGTGATGTGAAGGTCTGTTTTTTCCTGAGGAGGGATCTGCATTTCTGTGCGGATGTTTCGAATGGCGCGGACAAGCTCGTTGACAGCGGCAAAGACTTTTTCTGTGTGGAGATCGATGTCTTTTTCTTGAATCACTGTTGGGTAGGGCGCTTGGATGCAGGCAGGGGAGAGAAGAGCGGCAACAGTCTCTTTGGTATAGGGGTCGGTTTTTTTTCCGTGGCTAATATTTTTAAACTGGGCTTTTAAGTTGGAAAAGATCTCTTCAGTGATGAAGGGGGCGATCGGATGCATAAGGCGAATGGAGTTTGAAAGGAGGATCGCGAGGAGCTTTTGCTTGTTTTTTCTAGCTGCTGGCGTCCCAGTTTTTCCAAAAAGTACAGGTTTTGCAAGTTCTACGTAGATGGCACAAAAGTCGTTCCAGAAAAATTCATAGGAGAGGGTCGCAGCCCGATCAAAAGTATATTCCGTCAACGACTTATTCATTTCGGCAATCGTCCGGTTTAGAAGAGAGAGGATCCAGCGATCTTCTAAGGCAAGGAGATGAAGATCTAATCCTTCTACAAGCTCTTCATCGCTTAAATCTTCTAAGTTCATGAAGACAAAGCGGGACCCATTCCAGATTTTATTGGCAAAATTCTTAAATTCCTCAAAGCGGCGAAGGTCGAGATCGATTTGCCGAGCGTGAGTCACGCTCGAGGTAAGGGCCATCCGAAGGGCGTCTGTGCCGTAATTATCGATGATTTCAAGGGGGTCGATCACGTTGCCTTTCGATTTCGACATTTTTTCCCATTTGCTCTCAACGCCAGGGGGGATTGGGGCTCCAAGATCAAAGGCTTTTTTCTCTTCAAGACCGACGTAGACGGCTGCGCCCTCGTCGTTCATGCGCCAGTAGGACTTGCCGTAGATCAGGCCGTGGAGAAAGGTCTCCTTAAAGGGAACATCGTGCATGGCGTATTCGCCCATGAGGATCATCCGGGCAACCCAGAAAAAGAGGATGTCATGGCCGGTGATGAGCGTCGATGTTGGGTAAAAGGTTTTTAAGTCGTCAGTCGCCTCTGGCCATCCAAAGACGCTAAATGGCCAAAGGGCTGAGGAAAACCAGGTGTCGAGAACGTCATTATCTTGGGTGTAGAGATCGGGATTGGGAGGCGCTCCTTCTCCAATGTAGCAGATGGTGTTCTCAGGATTTGCCTTCTCATACCAGACGGGAATGCGATGTCCCCACCAGATTTGGCGAGAAATACACCAATCGCGAACGTTTTCAATCCAATGAAAATAAGTCTGTTCCCAGTGAGGGGGAATGAGATGAATGCGCTTGTCTCGAACAGCGGAGATCAGCTTCTCTTTAAAGTGGCTCATTTTTACAAACCACTGCTTAGATAGGTAGGGTTGAACAATGGCTTTGGAGCGGTAGGACCGGCCGATGCGAAGAGTGTGTGGCTCTACTTTAAGAAGAAAGCCCTGTTTTTTGAGCTCAGCTACGACGGCTTCTCTTCCTCTTTCGACGCTGAGGCCCTGAAAGGCTCCCGCTTCCTCATTGAGGTGTGCATCGGGGGTGAGAATGTTGATCATCGGCAACTGGTGGCGCCCCGCTGCTTCAAAGTCGTTAAAGTCATGGGCAGGGGTGAGTTTTACAGCGCCAGAGCCAAATTTTGGGTCGACGAAATGATCCGCAATGACGGGAATCAGGCGGCCCGTTAAGGGAAGGCGAATTTTTTTGCCGATCGCAGACGCGTAACGCGGATCGCTCGGGTGGACTGCAACGCCGGTGTCCCCGAGCATCGTCTCAGGGCGGGTGGTGGCTACAATGAGCTCTCCACTTCCATCGGCAAACGGGTAGCGAATATGCCAGAGGAAACTCTCTTTTTCTTCATGTTCTACTTCATCGTCAGAAAGGGCAGTCTGTGTCGCAGGATCCCAATTGACGAGGTAATCGCCGCGGTAAATGAACCCATCATCGTACATTTTTTTAAAGCAAGTTCTGACCGCGCGGCTTAAATGCTCATCCATCGTAAAACGGAGGCGGGACCAGTCGCAAGAGCAGCCGAGCTTTTTGATCTGATCTAAAATTTTGCTTTGAGACTCTTCTTTCCAGAGCCAAACATGGCGAAGAAACTCTTCTCTATCGAACTCTTTTCGCCGTTTTCCTGTTTTTGCAAAGAGATGTTTTTCGACAACTGTTTGCGTAGCGATGCCGGCGTGGTCTGTGCCGGGCACCCAGAGGGTCTCAAAGCCCTGCATTCGCTTCCAGCGGATCAAAATGTCTTGTAAGGTGTCGACGAGCGCATGGCCCATGTGAAGCACGCCTGTGACGTTTGGCGGGGGGATGACGATGGAGTAGGGTTTTTTGCCAGAATTGGGATCAGCTTTGAAAAACCCATTGTCATTCCAAAAGGAATACCACTTTTCTTCAACGAGTTTTGGATCGTACGATTTGGGGATACTACTCATAAGCGGATGATTATAGCGTAGAGGAGATTTTTAAGCGTCGAAAACTAAGCGCTGTGAGAAGAAGTCCGTCGATGATGGCCCCAGACGCAAGCTCTTGCCGCAGCTCTTTTTCTGTTTTCAGCTCTGGATGAATGAACTCAAAGGGATCGAGCGATTGACTCCCCTTTAGGTAAGCATTTTTGGCCCAAAGAAAATAAATTTTTTGATTGCAGATGGCGGGCATGGCGTAGGAGACGCCGATCAGCTCGATAGAATCGGAGCTATAGCCAGATTCTTCAGAAAATTCGCGAAGGCCGCCGACAACCGGGTCTTCTCCTTCGTGGAGGCTACCGCCTGGACATCCCAAGATGTACTGTCTAGTTGGGTGCCTATATTCGCGGTTGAGGATAAAGCGGCCATCTGAGGTCTCTCCGATGACCACTGCCGCATGTGTTGGAAGGACGCAGTGGGAGTAGGGGAGCTGTTTTCCGTCGGCGCGTTCAATCAGATCTCGCTGCACATCGAAATAGCCTTTGAGGATCGTTTCAGACTTAAGGATTTTTGGCTTTTCCACTCTTTTTCCCGATGATTTTGTAGAAGAGATCGATCTGCCGATAGAGCTCTTTTTTCTCCCACCAAAAAGCCCGTTCGACCCACCCTTTTTTCTCATTGATGCGACCGGTGAGAAAATGGCTGGGAAGTGCAGGAGTTGCAGGATAGGGCGTATCGAGCGCCTCGCCAAAATGGGCAAGAGCGGCATCTTGTCCTTCCTGCGTATAGAGCCAGCATCCGTAGGGAAAATGGAGAGGAGACCTCTCTTCTAGAAATGATTTTTTAGTGGTTTTTTTGATTAAGCTGGAAGCTTCTTTCCATTTTTTTTCAAGAAGAAGGCTCCAGAGTTCAAGGGCGATAAATTCCGGTGTCTTTTTTTTGAGCGTTTCAATGGTATTTCGGACAAGCGTTGGAGATGAAGCTTTCAAAGCTCCTCGAAGAAGGTGATAAAAAGTTCTCGTTTCCACTTTGCATTGCAACGCTTTTTGAATGGCTGTTTCATCGGGTTTTAAAAGGGCGATTTCTAGGCTCGTTTTTCGCTCTGGCGAGAGCTTGACTTCCTTCAAAAGAGCTTTTACTTCTTCGACCGCTTCTAATTCCAAAAGGGCGTGGAGTGCATTACAAAGAGCAACCTCATCTGTAAGCCCTTTTGCGATTTCTACGAGGATCGGGACTTTTGCCAGCCAAAAGGCGAGCTGGATCGAGATTTCGTCGAGCGAATCGGCGGGCCCTTCGATAAAAGGGAGTGGTTCCCAATTTCTTTTCAGGCTATCGATCAGGGTTCGCGTATCTGCATTGCTCAAAAGATCGGGAATATGCCGAATCGCAAGGAGGATGATCCGATAGGCGGCTTCTCGGTTGCTAAGAGAGCTCTCATGCATCCGATAGACGATGTGTTCTTTTAAGACCGATAGAAGAGGGTGGCGCGGGAATTTTCGGAGGGCAAGTTCTAAACATTTCGACTCTTCCTCTGCATCGCCCATCGCCTGATAGACCAGTGATTTTCCAAGGTATTCGAAAGGAGCGCCGGGAGTGCGGTAGAGCTTTTCAAATTCTTTCAGCGCCAGATGAAAGAGCTTTTCTTGGGTCACTTTGTTCTTTTCGAGCTTAGCCTTTTCTAAAATCGTAAGGCCTGCGCGAAAAAGAGCTTCTCTCCCTTCCATTCGCCCAGGAAAACACTGCCCGATACGTCGATATTCTTCGAGCGCGATATCGAAAAGGTCGCGGCTTAAAAATGCATTGGGAACGGCCAGACATCCGACCATCACATTGTGGCTGCCGTCGTAAATTTTGCAGTATTGGATCTCAAAGCGGTCGTCTTTGGCCAAAATGCCGATATGTTTTCCAGAAAGGGGCAAATGGCTCACAAACGAGAGTTTTAACTCTCCATCCAAATAGAACTTCAGATGGTCATCGATTTTTTCAATGCGGACGCGGTGCCATTCATTGGAGCGCAAGAAAATATTTGGGGCTTCAAGTACCTGAACATTGCTCCGAAAAAGCTGACAGGAAGGAGAACTTTCCGATCCGACCCAAAGAAGATATCCCTCTTCCAAACTCTCGCCAGGCGCAGGAACGCTCAAAAGAAAGCCAATCCCTTCTCCCTTCGAAGGCATTTTTACCTTTGCGTCGAGCCTTAAGTTCTCTTCAAACGTCATTTTTGAGATCGAAAGAGCCGCCCACTGCGTCACATCGAAGTTGCGCGTGATGGCCAAGTGTTTAGCCAAGAGGACATTTTCCTGAAATTGCCAATCCTCTTTATTTTTGAGGTTGAGCTCTCCCGCTAAAATCCATTCGGGGCGTCCCTCGATCGATTTTTTCAGCTCGACGATAAGCTCCTCTACCGTTTGAAACCGCTCAGAAGGATCTTTGGCCAAGCATTTTGTCGATAGCGCCGCGAGTTGATGGGGGATTTCTCGGTAAGGAGCCGCTTCAATCGGGCCTACGATTTGTTCATTATCAACCGTTTTCTTGAACGCGGCGATCGTCTTTCTTTGAAAGGGGAGCTGCAAGGCCAAAATCTGATACAAGATCACGCCAAGAGCGTAGAGATCCGTTTGGACGGAGCTCGACTTTCCTTTCAACCTCTCCGGGGCCATGTAGGCAAGAGTTCCCGTGATTTTGCCGGGTCTGGTCAAATCTTCGCTCTCTTTTCTTACCTCTGGCAAGCTCTCATCGCTCTCTAAGCTATCGATAAAATCGGCAATTCCCCAATCTAAAATCATCACCTCGCCGTACTTGCCGACGATGATGTTTTCCGGCTTTAGATCGCGGTGCAAAATGCCCTTGGAATGAGTGTAGGCAACCGCTTCACAAACCTGCAAAAAGATACGGGAGAGCGCCGGGATGGAGCAATCGATCGAATGGGTCTCTTGATCTTTGGCTTTGCGCAAAATTTGCCGGAGAGTTTCTCCCTCGACGTACGGCATCGTGTAGTAAATATCGGGAGGTTCGATCTGGATCGTCAAAATGGGAATGATCGAAGGGTGGGTCAAGGAGCTGGCGACCTTTGCCTCTCGCAAAAATCGTCTCTGGATCGTTTGATTTTTCTGCAGCTCAGTGCGAATTCGCTTCAGGGCGACCTTTCTTCCAAACGTCGGATCGAGCGCGAGGAATACCTCGCCCATGCCGCCGCGGCCTAAGCTCTCTAAAATCTTGTAGGGCCCGATCGCCTTTGGAAGGGGAGTCGGTTTGATAGTTTTCTTCTCGCTCACGTCAAAGGTAATCCCAAATTCCGAGGTATACTGCGCACGGGTAGCTTCTTAAATTTTTGTGACCATTGGGGCGGCCCATCTTTGAACGATCGTTCAAATCGGGATCACCTTAAGGCCACCGAAATCCAAGAATCTATCCGCGCGCAGTATATTACGCAAGAGATTTCTTGACTACCTGATAGCAGTTGACAGGGAAATGCGAATTAGCTGAGAATTCGCCCTCAAAAAAGTAAAAATGGAGAAGTATATGGATGTTGCTTTAACTCTCAAGGTCTCTACCGAAGCTACAAACGCCTCTGCTGTTGAAGCTATAAATACCTCTGCTGTTGAAGCTACAGCTGAGGCTGTAGGCGCCTCTACTGAAGCTACATGGGAACTTTATCAGTGCCCATCTCCTCGAGAGCCTGCAGATCTAAAGGACCGATTGATTCTATGGGAGTTTGCTCGAGAAGGAAATGATAAGGGGCTGCAAACGTATTTTCAGGAGACCGATCAGATCTCAAGTGAGACTCTCGAGCATACTTTGTTCTTAGCGAAACTTCATGGCAAGACCAGCATTGCCACAACCATTAACAACTACGTCCAATCAAAAGGCTTTCCACCCCTTTCGAATACAGGAAGGTGAGTAACCTCTAGTCAAAGTAAAAAGTCCTTGGTACAATCGCTTACTTATGGAAAAGAAGATCATTTTAACCGGGGACCGCCCGACCGGCAAACTGCATTTGGGCCATTACGTGGGCTCTTTAGCGGCCAGGGTACGTCTGCAGCACGATCACAAACAATTTGTGATGCTCGCCGATCAGCAGGCGTTGACCGATCACGCAGATGAGCCGGAGAAAATTCGGGCGAGCATTTTAGAAGTGAGTTTAGACTATCTCGCTGTTGGGATCGATCCGAAGAAAACGACTATCTTTATCCAATCAATGATCCCAGCATTGCCGGAAATCATGATGTATTTTCTCAACCTCATCACTTGGAATCGGCTCAAGCACAACCCGACCGTCAAGATGGAGATCCAACAGAAGGGATTTGGCGAAGAGGTTCCGGCCGGGTTCATGGTTTACCCCATTTCTCAATCAGCGGATATCACTGCCTTTAAAGCCGATCTTGTGCCTGTTGGCGACGATCAAATTCCGATGATTGAACAATGCGTCGAAGTCGTCCGTAAATTTAACCGGATGTACAAGACAGATGTTCTTGTAGAGCCAAAACCGGTTCTCTCCTCGATCGCACGCCTACCCGGCATCGATGGAAAGGCCAAAATGAGCAAAAGCCTTGGCAATTGCATCTACCTTTCCGATCCGGCCGATATCGTGGCGAAAAAAGTTAAGGGGATGTACACCGATCCAACTCATCTTCGCCTCGAAGATCCGGGCAAAGTGGAAGGGAACCCCGTCTTTACCTATCTCGACGCCTTTGCCACAGATAAAGCGCACGTAGAAGAATTAAAAGCGCACTATCAAAGAGGGGGCCTTGGCGATTCAGTGGTTAAAAAGTACCTTCTCGATCAGCTCCAAGCCTTTCTCGATCCGATCCGCGCTCGCCGCACGGAACTTGCCAAAGACCCAAAACACGTTTGGGACACGGTCTTTAAAGGCACTGACATCGCAAAAACGGTTGCTGAAAAGACTCTGACCGAGATCAAGCAGGCGATGGGAATTCAGTATAACGGTTTTTAAGCCCCCCTTGTAAACGATGACTATACGCGCTCAACTCGATCAGCCCCTTAGACAGCTACGCTTTGAAGAGTTCCCAAATGTCCCGTTAAATTATCAGGACGAGATTCCAGAAGCCAGCCCGTTTTTTGTCCATTTAAAGGTCGCTGACCCAGAAACGTCAGTCTTTATAAAAGAAGACGAATTACAAAAAATTGGGGTTTGTCCAACGATTTGGAGGGCTGTAGCAGAGATACCTGAGGATCTGCAAAAAGTGATTCAAAATGCATCTGTCATCGCATATTTATTAAGAAAATCTATTCCGGTTATATCAGATCTTATACCTTCTGAATGTTTTTCGTTTTTTTTATATAAAAATGTTTCGTTCGCTAATTGTGTAATTGGTAGATCTCTATGCAATGGCGTGCGTTATCTATCAGGGAAAAAATTAGGAGTAAAAGGCGCTCCGGGAATGTATTTTCCTGAAATAGACTCCTCGACCAATGTATTTATTAATTTAAAAAAGACGAGCTATCTTGGTTCCGGCTCTTATGGGAAAATAAGAAAAGTTTTATGGCTTACAGCTCCGCAAGGAAGTCCACAACTTGTCGCTAAAAAAGTATTCACAGGGAAGTGTTCAGAACAGAATTCTTTGCAGTGTATTCAAGAGCTCCTCGCTCTTGAATCCTTTTCTGGAAAAAGGGGGATTATTTCTCTGATTTCTGGCGGAGTGTACGATCATAAAAGTGTTATTTTTTTGCCTATGTACGAATGCAACCTATTCAATTATTTAAAAAACCGCCCTTTTCGATTTACCTTGAGCGAAGGGTTAAACATGATCTCACAGTTGCTGGAAGGATTGTCTAGTATCTCCGAAAAAGGGATTCATGGAGACCTTTCTCCTGCCAATTTGCTTTTGAAAAGGGGGGAGAAGAAAAATATCGAAGCTGTCATTGCTGATTTTGGCACTTTTCGTTTGTATGGCAAAGAGACATATGGGTTAACTACAGTTTTTATTGCTCCTCCAGAATATTATGCAAAGAAAGAGATGACATCAAAACAAGATGTTTGGGCGATGGGGCTCTCTTTATATGAAATTTTCTCAACAGACCATCAACAGTATTGGTATTTTGATCAGGATGAGACGGAACTTTGGACTTCTACATTAGCTCCTGACTGGGTTCTGCAACAGCCTACTTATCCACAAACTCCTCCATTTCTTTTGAAATTAATCAATGAGATGCTAGATCCTCGTCCAGAGCATAGGCCTTCTGCGAAAGAAGTCTTCGAAAGCTTTTCACTAGGACACTCTTCTTTTACAAGCCTGTGAGGATGGCGCCATAGAGAAGACGAAGCTCAAGATGGCCACATTGGGACTCCAGATGAGCGCGCTCAAACTTTGGTTATTCTTATTCATTTTTTCGACTAGGAGACGCGCAGCTTCCGGCGAGGATGCCGCCATCGACGGTGAGTTCGATCCCTGTGATGTATTTCGATTCATCAGAGGCGAGAAATAGCGCTGCATAGGCGACATCTTTTGGCTCTCCAAGCCTGTGCATGGGGATATCTTTTGCAAAGTCAGCGAGTCTCTCCTCTCTTTCTTTGCCAGATCCGAGCATGGGCTCCCACATGGGCGTCAAGATCGCAGCCGGATGGATGGAGTTGCACCGAATATCGTACCCTTGCTGACAGCAGTAGAGGGCAACGCTTTTTGTATGATTGCGAACGGCCGCTTTACTCGCTGCATAGGCAGCGGCTCCTGGGATTCCGACAAGACCGGACCTAGAGGAGATGTTTACAATAGAACCTCTTCTTGCCTTCATCTTTTGGATCGCTTTTTTACAGCCTAGGAAAACGCCGTCGGAGTTGACCGCATGTACTTTTCTCCAGCTATCTAGAGAGGCATTTTCTGGATCTTGCAATCCAAATCCCGGTTGAAAGCCTGTAATCCCCGCATTGTTGATGAGGATATCGAGATGAGGGATTTGTTTCATGGCAGACTCCCAGTCGCTCTCGTGTTGTACGTCTAGGTGAAGGTATTTGGCCTCTTTACCGATCTTATCTGCAACTTTCTTTCCCAAATCGTCATTTACATCTGAAAGAAATACGAAAGCTCCTTCTTTTGCAAAAGCTTGAGCGCATGCCAGTCCAATCCCTTGGGCTGCACCGGTAATGAGGGCTATTTTACCTTTGAGTCTATCCGACATTTAATGTTTTTTCTTTTTCTCTTCGAGTTCATGGTTGGTGTCTTCTTCCTCTTCGGCTTCTGTGGGAGTCCCACTCTCTAACAGCTCGCGGCATAAGACGTAGATGGCGCCAAGCGTGAAGAGAATGGGGAGAAAGATACGCCAGGAAATATCGAATTGAACGGTGATGAATGTGCCGACAAAGACGAGAAGTGAAATCATCATGTCATACTTCCTGCCTAAAAGATATTGCCGCAGCGCGAGGGGAACGCCGATGACAAGCATGATTCCGGGCCACCACGCATCGGTGTAGACAAGAGCCGCGATGCCTACAAGAAATAGAGTGGTGTAAAAGATTTGCGCGTGTTTGCGAGAAGTCATTGGATGTGCCATGAGAACCTCCGAGCTTTTTTTTCTAACAATAGAGGTTTCTTATTTTTTTCCTTAACTGTTTTTTAGGTGTGCTTTTAGAAAGGGGGCTGTTTTGGAATGCTTTGATTTGGCGAGCTCTTCGGGAGTTCCCTGAGCCATGATTTGGCCACCGAAGATGCCCGCATCGGGGCCGAGGTCGATGAGGTAATCAGCGCTTGCGATGACGTCGAGGTTGTGCTCGATGATGAGGAGGGTGTTTTTTTTGTTCGCAAGAGACTGGAAGATGGGGAGCAGTTTGGCGATGTCTTCGCTGTGGAGGCCAACGGTCGGCTCATCGATGAGGTAGAGGTTTTTTCCCGATTCGCGCTTGGCAAGTTCGCGGGAAAGGCGGAGCCGCTGCGCTTCGCCGCCGGAAAGAGAGGCGACTTCCTGGCCGAGTTTGAGGTAGGAAAGACCAACTGAAGCGAGGGTTGCCAGCCGTTTGACGATGCGGGGGATCTCTGAGAACCACTGCAACGCCTCTTCGACGCTCATTTCGAGAACCTGGCCTAGGTGTTTACCTTTGTAGAGCACTTCGAGGGAAATGGGGTTTAGCCTTTGGCCATGGCACGCTTCGCAAGGGACCCGCACGGAGGGGAGGAATTGAAGGTCGACGGTTTTGTAGCCAAGCCCCCAGCAAGTGCGGCACATGCCGCGGATATGGTTGGGACTGAAGTGGCGCCCTTGGAGCCCTTTGATCTTGGCTTGTGGCATGGCTGCGTAGTGAGCGCGGAGAAGTGGCTGGATATCGGTGTAGGTGCTGACGTCGGCGCGTGCGGTTTGTCCGATAGGAGACTGGTCGATCGAGACTACTTTTTCAAAAGAGGAAAGTCCGTAGAATTTTGTGCCGAGATAGTCGATCGGCTCTTCGGGTCTTCTTGTATTGACCGATTTTTCCGCAGCCGGTCTTAAGAGGTGGCGCATGAGGGATGATTTGCCAGAACCTGACACTCCGGTAAGGCACGTGATGGCCGCTTTTGGGAAGGCCAAAGTTAGATCTTTTAAATTGTGGATATTTGCATGTTCGATCCGAATATCTGGCGAGAAGGGGCGCCGTTTTTTAGGCACTGGAATTTTCTTTTTCCCACTTAAATATTGCCCAGTTAGAGAATTTGGGTTGGAGAGAATTTGCTCAATGGTTCCGGACGCAGTGATATGCCCTCCATCTTTGCCCGCTTTTGGGCCGAAATCGACGAGGTAGTCGGCCTGCATTACGGTCAATGGATCGTGTTCAACGAGAAGTAGGGTGTTGCCGAGGTCGCAGAGTTTTTTCAGCGCTTTATTTAAAAGTTCGTTGTTGTGGGGATGGAGTCCAATGGTCGGCTCGTCGAGGACGTAGAGGCAGGAGGTAAGGCCAGAGCCGAGTTGTTTGGCCAGGCGGATCCGCTGCAACTCTCCACCGCTTAAAGTTGGAGCGGAGCGGCTAAGAGAGAGATAACCGACGCCAATGGAGAGAAGAAAATCGAGCGATTTGAGAATTTGGCTGTGTGTTTCTTGAAGAAAGGTCTCCGGAGTTAACTTTTTAGCAAACTCTAGCGCATCGGAGAGTGGCAGATTGCAAAAGTCTCCAATCGAGAGTTTTTGGATTCGTACGTTGCGCGCGAGTGGATTTAGGCGAGCGCCTTGGCAAGAGGGGCAGGGGCTCATCGATAAATAGGGGAGGAGCGATTCTCGGATCGATCGGACGGCCATCCTTGCGGCGTTGGCAAAGAGGGGATGGAGCCCTTTCCATTGGAAGGTGAGGCCTTTAATGGTTTTTTCTGGACCGCCATTAAAAAAGATGTTCCTCTCTTCAGGGGAGAGTTTTTTCAGTGGGACATCGACCGATTTGCCGAAGTATTTTTCGATGAGTGTATAACTTTCCGCGCTCCCTTTGTCTTTAAAGAGGCGATCGCAAAGATCTAGGATCGATTTTCTTTGCAAAGTTGCGTTTTCTTCAAAGTGGGCGCCGTAGGTCATGCCGAGGCCTTGACATTCTTGGCACATGCCGGCTTCTGCGTTGAAGGAAAATGTTTGGGGCGTAATCGGCGGATAGGATCTTCCCGTTTTTTCTACCGCAAATGCGAGGTTAAAAAAAGCATCTTCTTTTCCTGCGACGACGACGATCCCATCGGACATTTGCGTTGCTTTTTCTACCGCTTCAAAGAGTCTTTTTTCATTTTTCTGGTCAACCGTCATCCGGTCAACGACGAGAAAGAGTTCATTTTTTCGGTGTTTTTCGAAAGGAATCGGCTGGTCGAGTTCATAGAGGGTTCCATTGATTCGAAGGCGCAAAAAGCCCTGTTTTGCAAAGCGATCGACAAGGTCTTCAAAGGTCTCTTTTTTCTCGAGGGCAATCGGCGTTAAAATGAGGATTTTTTCTCCTTCAGGGCGCTCCAATACTTTTCGAACGACGTATTCTTTGCTGATGTGCCGGATCTCATCGCCTGTCTCTGGATCATAGGCGGTGCCGAGGTGGGCGTATAAAAGGCGAAGAAGATCGTAGATTTCAGTCAGCGTGCCCACAGTGCTTCTGGGGTTAAGCCCTCCCGTTTTTTGCTCGAGGGCAATCGATGGAGAGAGCCCTTCGATCCGGTCGACTTTGGGTTTTGGGAGCTGCTTTACGTATTGGCGCGAGTAGCCGGGGAGCGTTTCGGTATAGCGCCTCTGTCCTTCTGCATAAATCGTCTCGAAGGCAAGAGAGGATTTACCTGAACCGGAAGGGCCTGTAAATACGGTGATTTTGCCACGCGGGATTTCTAGATCGAGTCCTTTTAGGTTATTTTGCTGGGCGTTTTCAATCTGGATTGAGGCGAGCTCTTTTCCTTTTCTCTCAGCTTGTTTTTTTACTACAATCTGCTTGGGATGGAGCACGTCTTTTAAGGCAATGGCCGTCGCAGTGTTTTTCTTGGCGATAGTCTCTGGAGTTCCTTCAGCTACGATCTTACCGCCGTGAATACCGGCTTCAGGGCCGAGTTCGATCACCCAATCGGCTGTTTTGACAAGATCCATGTTGTGCTCGATCACAAGGACGGTGTTACCTTTGTCGACGAGGCGTTGTAAAATGGAGATGAGCTTGCCGATGTCGTGGAAATGGAGCCCTGTCGTCGGTTCGTCGAGGATGTAGAGCGTTCTTCCGGTCGATGGGCGGACGAGTTCTTTGGCCAGCTTGATTCGCTGCGCCTCGCCGCCAGAAAGAGTCGTCGATGGTTGGCCGAGGGTGAGATAGTCAAGGCCCACTTGGCTCAACACCTCGAGTTTTTTTCGAATGTGGGGCAAGGCTTCGAAAAAGGGGAGTGCATGTTCGACATCGAGTTCCAAGATATCGTAGATATTCAACCCTTTGAACTGGACAGCTAAAATTTCCGGATCAAAACGCCTGCCTTTACACTGAGGGCAGGTAACAGCCGCGTCTTCCATGAAATCCATGTCGATCTTCACCTGGCCAAGGCCGCCGCAGTAAGGACAAGAGCCCTCTTTTACATTGAAGCTAAAGTGGCCTGCCGTAAATCCGCGCATTTTCGACTCGGGCAGTTCTGTGAAAAGATCGCGGATATCATCGAAGAGCTTGATGTAGGTCGCGGCATTGGATCTAGGCGTTCTACCGATCGGCGTTTGATCGACGGCAATGATCTTATCGAGGTGTTCAAGACCGCGGATTTCTTTGTGGTCGCCGACGGTCATTTTGCCGTTATGGAGCCTGTTGGTTAAAGCGGGGACTAAGATATCGGAAATGAGCGATGATTTTCCAGACCCGGAAACACCCGTCACAGAAAGAAGGCCGCCGAGGGGGATTTCAACATCGATATTTTTTAAGTTATGGTGAGAGGCTCCGATGATCTCGAGGCCTTTTTTTAACTTGCGGCGAACTGTCGGGATCTCGATTTTCAGCCTGCCGGAAAGATATCCTCCCGTGATCGATTCTTTTGCATTCATCAGATCATCGACGCTTCCGTGCGCAAGGATTCTGCCTCCGTGAGAGCCGGCGCCAGGCCCCACATCGACGATAGAATCGGCTGCTAGCATCGTATCGGCGTCATGTTCGACCACGATGACTGTATTGCCCTGATCGCGGAGGCTTTTTAGCGTATCGATGAGCTTATGGTGATCGATCGGGTGCAGGCCAATCGACGGTTCATCCAATACATAAATCGCCCCTACAAGGCCAGCGCCGATTTGCGATGCTAAGCGAACCCGTTGTGATTCTCCGCCGCTTAACGTTGGCGATGTTCGGTCGATCGATAGGTAGTGGACCCCGACGCGAAGTAAAAAGGCGATCCGATCGCGGATCTCTTTGAGGAGTTCTTCCGCAATTTTCTGGTCTAGATCGGAAAGTGTTAAATTCTTGAAAAATTCTTCGAGCTCAGCAAGAGTCATGGCGGTTAGTTCGGCAATTTTTTTGCCGCCAAGCTCTGTTGCCGCCGCATAGGGTTTGATTCTATCTCCATTGCAACCGATGCAGACACCTTCCGTCATTAGCTCGGCCATATTCCTGCGATAAGAATCGCTCTTTGCTGCAATGAGCCTCTCTTTAGCCTCTGCAATCACCCCTTTCCACTGGACCGGCTCGACCCATCTCGTCTTTTTTTCTGGGTGAACGAATGTCATTCTGGTCCACTTTTTCTCGGTGCCGTAGAGGAATGCATGGCGCGCTTTTTCTGACAGATCTTTCCAAGGCGTGTGAACGTTGAACTTATAGATTTTTGCGAGATTGTCGTAGATGTTGCCGTAGCGGACGGTTTTATAAGAGCTGCCGATCTTGCAGCAATCCTCTGCAATCGATAAGTTTGGGTCGATGATTTTTGCTAGATCGAACTGGCTAGAAACGCCGAGGCCATGGCAAGTGGGGCACATCCCCGCTGGATGGTTGAAGGAAAAATCGTACGGCTCGAGCGGTCCATAGGAAATGCCCGACTTTTGCGAAAAGGCAAATTCAGAAAATACGATCTCTTCTTTGGAATCTAAAAGATAGACGCTGCAAAGTCCTTTGCCCATCTCAAGAGCTAGCTTTGTCGCTTCTTTGATTCTCGAGTGATTTTCTTGGCCGGCGACTAACCGATCGATGACGATATCGACATCGTGGGCGGCTCCCGCATCGAGCCGATCGATTTGATCGAGCTCCACCCATTCTCCATCTACTTTGAGCCGCATGAACCCTTTACTCAAGAGCTCGGCAAAGTCCTCTTTAAATTCCGCTTTTTTCCCCCGCGCATAAGGGCTTAGGACGATAAATTTGGTCCCTTCTGGAAAATGGAGCATCCTTGCAGTGATCTTTTCTAAAGATTGGGCCGCGACTGGTTCTTTGCTGATCGGGCAGTGAGGGATACCGATCCTGGCATATAAGACGCGCAAAAAGTCATAGATCCCCGTCATCGTCCCCACGGTGGAACGGGGGTTATTGCCCGCTTGCTTTTGCTCGATGGCAATCGTGGGAGCGATCCCCGTGATACTCTTAGCCTCGGGCTTTGGAAGATCGGCCAAATTGCGCCGCGCTTGATGGGAGAGCGACTCGATATAGCGCCTCTGCCCTTCGACATAGATCGTATCGAAGGCCAAAGAAGATTTGCCCGAACCAGAAACCCCCGTAAAAACCACGAGCGTGCCCGGCTCTAGCGTCAAATCGACGCTTTGCAAGTTGTGGACGCAAACTTTTTTTAGGGCAATTGGGGGACTCTTCATGAGGGGCAATTATAGCGTTAAAAGTAGTTTACGAAAAGAGTTGAATTCTTGTATTTTGAAGGAATCTTTAACCAAGGCGGTACTTATGTTACATCCGATGTTTGCTCCTGTTTTTTCAATCATTGCTGGCGTGGTTGTTTTGGTTTATCCAAAAGTCCTGAATTACGTCGTCGCCATTTATTTGATTTTAAATGGTTTGATGACCATTTTCGCAGCGAAATGAAACGGAAAAAATTGCTCGATCTTTTGGAGCAATACTCTCCAGTCAATGAAGAGATCCGCTATAAAGCGGACATACTTGCGTTTGTGCATAAGTATGAGGAGTGTTTTGAGCGCTCTTTAGAGATCGGGCATATAACATCCTCTGCGTGGCTGCTCAATAAAGAGGGAAGTAAAGTTCTTTTAACGCACCATGCCAAATTGAACCGATGGCTTCAGTTAGGCGGCCACTGCGATGGAGATCCAGACGTTCTTCGCTCGGCTCTTCGCGAGGCGAGAGAAGAGTCGGGGATTGAAGCGATCGAGCCTGTGCAAACAAATATTTTTGATATCGATATTCACCCCATTCCGGAAACGGCCAAAGAAAAAGCCCATTTTCATTACGATGTGCGGTTTCTTCTTCGCGTAACTTCCGATGAAAAATTCACCGTAAGTAAAGAATCCAAACAACTTCGTTGGGTTGGCAAAGATCCATCCGAGTGGCCGACCGACGAATTTTCCATGCTGAGACTTTTTCGTAAGTGGAAAGAACTGCGATCTTGTGTATCATAGCTCCCATGATTGAAGAAATCCAAGAAGCCATAGAGAAGCGGCGCACCTTTGCCATTATTAGCCACCCCGATGCGGGGAAGACGACGCTGACGGAAAAGCTTCTTTTGTATTCCGGCAAGATCCAGGCAGCCGGCATGGTCAAGGGACGAAAAGGGCGAAAAGCGGCCGCCTCTGACTGGATGGCGATGGAGCAGGAGCGGGGGATTTCGATCACCTCTTCTGCAATGCAATTTAGCTACAAAGACGTCATCGTCAACGTGCTAGACACCCCGGGCCACGAAGACTTCTCAGAAGACACCTACCGCACTCTGACCGCCGCCGACTGCGCGATCATGGTGATCGACGCCTCAAAAGGGGTGGAAAAGCAAACTCGGAAGCTCTTCGAAGTGTGCCGCATTCGCAAAATCCCCGTGCTCACCTTTATCAATAAAATGGATATGCCGAGCCGCGAGCCGCTCGATCTGATGAATGAGGTGGAAAACGTCCTGCAAATTCACTCCTTTGCGATGAACTGGCCCATTGGAACAGGGCGCGATTTTAAAGGGGTCGTCGACCGGATGACAGGCGAGTGCATATTCTTCACTAAATTATCCCACGGCGGCGCCCAAAAAGCCGGGATGCAGCGAGTGCCTCTTGCGAGCGATGAAGCCAAGCAAACAATCGGAGAAACCGGATACAAGCAGCTCGTAGAAGAGCTAGAGCTTTTAGAGATGGCCGGCAATCCATTTAAGAAAGAAGAGTTTTTGTCGGGCGATGTGACGCCGGTCTTTTTTGCCTCCGCACTTACAAATTTCGGGGTTGAACCTTTCTTCGACGCCTTTATCCACCTTGCGCCCTCTCCTCATGCGCGCCTGGCCGACAAGCCCGATGGGACAGAAGTCGCCATCGATCCCGTTACCACGCCCTTTAGCGGCTACGTGTTCAAGCTTCAGGCGAACATGGATCGGCGCCATCGCGACAGCATGGCGTTCATTCGGATCTGCTCTGGCAAATTCGAGCGGGACCTTGTCGTTAAAAACCATCGCCTCAATCGGGAAATGCGCCTCTCTCGGCCGCACGGAATGGTCGCAGGGGAGCGGACGACCCTCGACGTCGCCTATCCGGGAGACGTCATCGGCGTTATCAATTCAGGCTTTTTTTCCATTGGGGACACTCTTTCGATCACGGGTGGATTTAACTTCAAGCCCCTTCCTCAATTCCAGCCCGAAGTGTTTGCCAAACTCCACACCAAAGATGTAGGGAAACGAAAGTCTTTCGATAAAGGGATTGTACAACTCGTGGAAGAAGGCGCGATTCAAATGCTTCGCCCGTTTGAATACGAAGGAGATCCTACCTTTGCCGCTGTCGGAAGATTGCAGTTTGAAGTGATGCAATACCGTCTCAAAGATGAATACGGCGTAGAAACGGTTCTAACTCCGCTTCCCTATCAGTGCAGCGCCTGGATCTTGGGCGACATCAAAACGTACGTCAAATCAGTCAGCTCCATCATCGTTCAAGATAAACTCGGCCGCCCAATGGGCCTTTTTCAAGACCAATGGGACAAGCAATACTGCATCAGACATAATCCCAAGCATCAATTTGTCGATCTTTTAGCCTGAGATTGACAATAATGAATTTCCGAACATAGAATCCCCCAGAAACTTTCTCAAGAGGATTTATGAATTTTTGGATTTATGCTGCTGGAAAAACATTCGTCATCTTGCTCTTTCTTGGACTCACTTTCTTCTCTTCTATTCCCTATGCATTACATGGATATGAACGTTGGGTTAAAACGAAAAGCTCCAAGGATTTGACAGCTATAGTAGTTGCTGCAATGACGTCATTGCTTTTTATATCGTTTGTAGGCGTTGCACTGATTCATTCGGTCATTCAGTTTGATGATTTTTTTTCATTCGGAGTCAATCGACTTCTTTTCACCTTAATTCTGATTTTTACCATCTCTTATTTGACAGTTCCCAAGGCTTTTGTGTTGTATCATCGCTGGAAACAAACAAGGGCAGCTAAGCACTTTTCTAGGATGGTTTTTCTAGGAACTGTATCGGTATTCGCGTTTTCAATCATCCTTGCAGTTTTTCTACCTGCAGCAATCAGATAGGTTTTTTTATGCATGCAGCACTCCGTCACACCCTTAAGTTGATTTTTTATGTTTTGATTTTCTTTGGGAGTGCGGCGCACTCAAGCGAACCTCCTGAAAGCGTAAGAAAGGGGTATGCATTAAAATTTCATGAAGCTTTTATTTTGCAATCCATTGGTCAATCTACTGGGGCATTTAATCGCTTTCTGGAAGCTTTTCAGCAGGGGACAGATGCTGGTGAATCGCCAAAGAAATTACAAGCTGCAGCCAATTTATTTTATTGGTATAGGCAGCATGGGGCTTGTTTAAAACTTTTTGGACAGCAGCCCTCTTTTAGAGAAAGAATTTCCGGTGAGTACTGCAATTGTGGGAAAAACCATGGATATGGGGAAACCGTTCGGAGATTTTCATTGAAGCCTCCGATAGTACCTCAAGCTCAGCACTCGCTTCTTTTAGCGAAAATACCAGATTATCGTTCTGAGTATGGAACAAGTCCAGAGCAAGCAGCGATCATCCGAGAGTTTATGTTCGGAACAGGAGAGGTGATTGCAGGTATTTTTTGTATAACCGTAGGTTCTTCATTTGGTGTGACCGGATTAGGATGGTATCTAGCCCAAGATGGGGGCCGTACAATATGGAATACGATGAACCATCTTTGGACGATCCATGAAACCGCCCTAGTCAACCTTAAAAAATTGACAGATGAAGCAGAATCGGTCGCTAAACAATAAGGTGGAGATCTCTGTTACAAAAACTGTAGTTCATGTACAGTGAAGCCTAATTCTTTAGGATATTCCATGCAACCGCGCACAAAGATTATTTGCACCATCGGCCCAGCGGTCGCAAGTTTTGAAAAAATGGTCGCTCTCATAGAAGCTGGCATGAGCGTTGCTCGTCTCAATTTCAGCCACGGCGCCTATGATGAACATGCAAAAAACATCGAACATTTAAAAAAAGCGCGCGAGAAGATGAGACGCCCCGTTGCGATCATGCTCGATACGCAAGGGCCTGAAATCCGGATCGGCAAAGTCAATGGCGGCAGCCTTGACGTCGCGCCTAAGCAGCGTTTTAGGCTCGCATTAGAAGGGGATGGCGCTGAGACGATCTCCTTTAATTCCAAAGAACTTCTCGAAGTGCTCACGCCGGGGACAAAGGTCTTGTTCGACGATGGCTATATCTTGGCCAAGGTCGTGGAAAAAGGATCTGATTTTGCGATTGTAGAGATCCAAAATAGCGGCGTTTTAAAAAGCGGTAAAAAGATGACCGTTCCGGGAGTTCATCTCCCGATTCCATCGATGACTGAAAAAGATATCGAAGATCTCAAATTCGGTTGCAAGCACGATGTCGAGTATGTAGCGGCCTCTTTTATCAGCTCTTCCCATCACATCCTTGCGATCAAAGAGCTTTTGGCAAAAGAGGGAAAGCCAGGCATTTTAGTGATTGCAAAGATCGAAAGCGCCCAGGGCGTTACGAATTTCGACAGCATTGTCCAAGTGGCTGATGGAATCATGATCGCAAGAGGGGATCTTGGGGTCGAACTCGATTTAGAAGAGGTGCCGAGATTGCAGAAAATGATGATCCGGCGCTGTTACCAGGCGTGTAAGCCGTCGATCACTGCGACGCAAATGCTCGAATCGATGATTACAAACCCGCGCCCGACTCGCGCAGAAGCCTCCGATGTTGCCAATGCGATTTACGATAGCACTTCTTGCATTATGCTCTCTGGCGAAACGGCCGTCGGGAAGTACCCAATCGAAACTGTTCAGCGGATGCAGAGCATTGCAACGGTTGCTGAAGCCGATTTTAACTTCTCTGCGTTCTTTGAAGAGCACTCTCAGCGCGATTATCACGACGTCTCTTCTGCTGTGGCTTTGGCTGCCGTAAAAACTGCGTATAGCGCCAATGCGAAGGCGATCTTTGCCTTTTCTGCCAGCGGCATGACGGCTCGCTTAGTCTCTCGCCTGCGTCCTGAGATGCCTATTGTCGTCGTCACTGCCAACAAAACCGTCTATCATCAAATGGCTCTTAACTGGGGCGTTGTGCCGGTTCTTCTAGAGGGGTGCAAAACTACAAAAGAGGCGTTTGCGGCAGCAAGCTCGTTTGCGCTGGCCGCCGGCCTGATCTCCTTTGGGGATCTTGTCGTCGTCACTGCTGGAATTCCTTTTGGCAAGAAGGGGAGCACCAATATCATGATGGTCGAAAACATCGGAGAGGTTCTCGTTCGCGGGCACAAGGGATTTGGCCCAAAAGTGACTGGGAAAATCTCCCTAGTTCTCTCTCCTGAAGGGAAAACTCCAGAGCAGCTAGAAGGGCGTCTGGTCGTGATCCCCCATTGCGATAGTACGTTTTTGCCAGCACTTAAGCTTGCAGCTGGCGTCATCTTGCAAAACTACATCGGCGACTCTGCCTCCGAAAAATACGCAGCGCTTCTGGCCAAAACGTTTGAGCTTTCGATCATGACCCGCGCAGATGGCGCCATGAATGTCCTCAAAGATGGCGAAGAGGTGACTCTCGATCCTCAGCGAGGGCTGATCTATCGAGGGCGAGAAGAGTCTCCCGCCTGTCCAATTTTATCAGAATAAGGATCCGAGAATACTCATAGCAGCCAGAGGCGCTGTCTCTGCGCGAAGGATGTTTGGGTTTAGCTTTACACCATGTCCTTTTTGCTCTAAGAATTCGACCTCTTTGGGAGAAAAGCCTCTTTCAGGGCCTGAGATAAAGATCGTTTCGGTCTTTAATTTTGTATGGATGATTTTCGGCGCATTTTCTCGCGTATCGCCAAAGAGAATAAACCCATGGATGTTTTCTAGCGATGAGAGCACCTCTAATGAGGGCAGGAAGAGGCGGCCCGATTGTTTGAGGGAAGAGATGGTGAGGTTGCGGAGGCGCTCTAGCTGATTGGATGAGAGCTCTGCTTTTTCAGAAAAATCGGCTGGATACATCCAAAACCCATCGGCTCCAAGCTCTGTCCCTTTTTCTAGGATCAGCTCTAATTTATTCGGCCGCATGAGGGGGATCGCGAGGATGATTTGATGCGAAGGGCGTGGGATAGTTTGGAGTGTTAGGATTTGGAGTGTTGTGGCCTGCTTATCGATGCGCGACACTATGGCTTTAGCTATGGAGCCATGGCCGTTGACAAGTTCCACCTCTTCTCCGGGGGATACTCGCATTACCCGGCTTAAGTGGTGGTGTTCTTGCTCTTCGAGCTTTACGACAGTTTCTTCAGTTAGCGGAACATTTAGATAGAATCGATCAGCTGGCATTTGGAACCTATCCTAATAAAATTTTTCATCGATTTTCGATTTAAATTTTGGGGGTAATATTATTATCGCATATAACCCCCAAAATTTAAATCGAAAAGCGGCTCAAAAGAACCCGGAAAATTGATCGAAACTTTTTGTTAGGGTAGGTTCTTGATATCCTGGACGGCAGAGGGCTTTTTTAAAGATTTCAGAGGGGTTATTTTGTAGAGCTTCTGGCAAATGGGGTTTTGCGAGCTTTTGTAGCTTTGGAAGGTCGAGCACATCAAAGGCGCTTAGCGCTCTGTAATGGGCGTGAATGGGTTTATAATCGGTGAAGTTGAAGACGAGTTTGAAGCGGTAGTCGTTTCGGAGGAGTTCAGAGAGAGTGCGGTAGTAGATCGTCTCGTTCGCTTCAATAGGGATAGATCCTCGATGCTCTTCAGGTGCGATGAGAATCAGAAAATTGACTTCGTAGATTTTTTTCAAAGTGGGTAAGTGAGGGAAAAGTTTTTTTTCTTGGGGGAGGATAATGCAGATGCAATCGTGGCGAAACGGCTTATAGATGTTTTGCGGGGTTTGTTGTTTCCAGCGGTTGTGTTGCCAGAGCCATTCACCGGGAGCGCCTTTGATGCTCTCTTGAAGAAGAGAGAGGGTTTTATCCATCATCCTAGGCACTTCTTGTTCCATTGGGAGAGATGGATCGGGCCAGATGGGGTCGGAGTAGCGGATGCGATAGCCTCCCTTCACACGCCGGGTCTCTGCGAAGATAATGGGACTGTTAGTGCGATAGGCAAGAAGAGCGGGCGCAGTCGAGGTCCAGGCGCGGCGTCCAAGAAAAGAAGAGGAGTAGCCGCTATCGGGCATCCCTTGATCGCCGACGATGCCAAGAAAAGCCCCTTTTTTTAGAGCTCGAAATCCTTCGCGCACAGCATTTCTAGGAGCGATGATGGTCCCTCCATAACGCTGCCGAATTGAGAGGATCCACTGGTAGAGTTTCTTGTTTTTGATCGATTTTCCAATGGCGACCCCTTTCATTCGTGTCGTTCCGTCGAGGAAAAGCACTTCCCAGTTGGCTTGATGTGCGCAAAAGAAGACAATCCCGTGCCCTTTTGCATAGAGCTCATTGGCCGCTTCTGGGTTTTCACATCGGATCACTTCTCCGATGTTTTTTTCACGGGCAAGTTTTGGATACTCAAGGCAGTTGATCGCAAGATTTTGAAAGGATTGGATCGCCGTGCTTTTGATCTTTTTTAGATCGAAGGCAAGGGTGCTAGCTAGTGCAAGATTGCTAAGAGCGCATTTGCGGTATTCGCGGAGACAATAGAAGCCGAGAAAGCCTATGCCCCGCCCCACAGCCCGAATCCATGAATAAGGCATCCATTGAAAAGGGAGGGTCAGGGTCCGGATAAAGTAGTAAAAAAGAGCTTCTTTATTGATGGCACGCCTCAATGAGAGTCTTCATTTGATGAGAAAAATCGAGGCGCTCTACGCAAAGGCGCCGTTTTTGGGCGCTTTGTAGCGTTTTTGGATGTTGGATGGCTTCTCGAATGGCCGCGGCAACTGAATCAGGGGATTGAAGCTCATCGATGACAAGGCCGCTTTCTTTAGTGAGGATTTCTGAGCCGCCGTTAAATTTCGAGGAGATGACGAAAAGACCCATTGCAATCGCCTCGACGGTGACGTTGGCAAAAGGATCGTAAAACGAGGGGATCGCTAGAGCATCGGCAAATTGGTAAAAGGGGCGTATATCTTTTTGAGGCCCAAAGAAACGGACTCTTTTTTCTAGGCCAAGCTTACGAGCTGCAGCTTGATAAAGGCCAAGGCGATTTTCTTTGCCGATGACAGAGAGGTGCACGTTTGGATGGAGTGCAAGTCCTTGCAAAAGCTGTAAAAGACCTTTCCGCAAATAGCCGTTTCCAATGAAAAGAAGATGGAACATATCCTTGGGAAGAGAGTGCTCTTCAAGCATCGAGAGTTTTTTTTCGGGCCATGCGTTAAAATCGGCCTCCATTTCTCTCCATTCGACCCCATTGTGAATGACATGGATTTTTGAAGGGTCGGTTGAAAACCTCTCGAGGATCTGCTGTTTGACCATATGAGAGTTTGTGAAGAGCTTTTTTAAGAAAGGGTTTTCAAAGGCTTTTTTTTCTAGTTGGAGAATTTTTCTATGCATGGGGTTTAGAAGGCAGGTGTAGTACTTCCATTTTCCTTCGGTAAGAATGCGGCTTTTAAGGTAGGCGTCGTGAACGCCATTGCCTGCGCGAACATGTGTTTGAAAGCGATTGCGATCCATTCCAAAGACGAGATCTGCTGGATTATTTTGTAACCAAGTGTTCACAAATCGGTCGAACTGCTCCATGCGGAGAAAGGCGGGCCAATGGGTGACTTTTGTGGTGTGAACTGAAATCCCTTGGGTTACAGATCCGCTCTCTAAACCGGTCGTAAGAACGCTAACATGGGCCCCTTGTTCAAGAAAAGCGGTGGCAATGCGAGAGGCGACTTTTTCGAGTCCGCCTTTGCTTTTTACCTGCGTTTTTAGGAGAACTACATGCTGGGTCATGGTGGGGGAGTGGTCGATTTTGCCACTTCTTGGACTTTTTCAACGGTTAGGTTGACGGGAGAAACGGAGATGGCATTGGCCTGAAGTTCGATCTTTAAAGAGAGCTTTTTGCCATTTGGAGTGTAGAGTCTAAATCGGTTCATGTAGCTGCGGAATCGATTGCGGAGATAATCTTCTCTTAAGTGGGGCTGCACGTTGCCCGCCTCATCGTTGGACTCGGACATCACTTTTGCGACGTAACGATCTTCGAGTTCATGCGGGTACATGAGCTGGGCGCTCCAAAGAAGCGTTTCCCGTTCTGATTTTGGCACTGCGATGATGACGATTTGGATCATGTCTTTGACGGTTTCAAGAAAGAGGCGGCTGACTCCCTGCGCATAGAGCGGCGTCGAGATCATTTTGATCCCGTTTTTCTTGATGATGAATTCATTGGTCGCGAGCGAATATGTTTCAGGGTTGAGCGTGTTGCTATATTTCGGCGGGAAAAACACAATCACAGGCAAGGGGACTCCAAGCGGGATCATATCCTGGCGCGAAAAATCGAGGCGAAGGAGCTTTGCTTGCGGGTCGTTGATTTCGATCGGCGTATCGGAGAGCTGAGGGAGGAGAATTTTTTTCCAAGAAGTCGGCACAAAAAAACTCACTTCATCGGTGCTTCCATTTTTTTTCGTTGGGATGAGGGCGTCGAGTTCTGCACGCGAGATGTCATTGAGGTTGAAGGTGAGCTTAAGCCCTCTGGCTTTCATCCGTTTGACCGATTCTTCAGGGCCGTTTACGGTGAGCGTCAGATGATAGGGCCATGCGTCTAAAAATTGGTAGCCTTTGGGCGCTTCGCCGATTGGCTGTGTGACGAGGACGGGGATTTTTTCTGAGACCAATTTGCTCTCTCGGACGATCATCTCAAAGGGAACAACTTTTGAAACGACCTTCGAAAGATTAAGATCTGGATTTAAGCTGACGAGATTTTTTTTATCGATAACAGCAATCCACTCATCCGATTTCGACGTAGCATCGATCACTACCTCGAGATCTTTCATCGAAAGATCGGTCAGCGCTGCTTTATTTCCCGTCAATGTCAGGGGAATTCGCTTATTTAAAATGCCATTGACCTGCATCCCTTCGATCGTCTTTTGAGGGGGAAGGTTGACTACTCGGACGGGGACGTTTTGGACTGTTTTTGTCACAGTCATCGAGTAGCTGACAAAGATCCAAATGACCATCGCTAAGATAAGCGATACGAGCTTGCGCTGCCAGTTTTCTAACACTAAACGGATGATCAGTGATCTCATATATTTGGGAGTATACCATCGATCGAAAAGCTTGACAATAGAAGCTTGAAATCTTACCCTCACTCGTGAGGATTTATGTTATTGATGCTTTATTTAAGTGCCTTGGTCGGTGTGGTAGACAATTGGGAACACCTCCCCATTTCCTTCGAAAAAAGGACGGAAAATGAGTGGATGTGCCCTCGTTGTCGAAACCCAGCAGAAGGACACTATTGTATCCGGTGCGGAGAGGCTTACAAGCGCCCTAAAAAGTGACTTAAGCTTTTAGCCATTCGATGAGGTTGAATTTGCTCGTCGTCTTGGCGCGGCTTGGGGGATTGAAGATGCTGCGGATAATTCCCTTGAAGCGGTCTACTTTTACCCCGCGAGTCATAATGCCTTCTCTTGCGATAGAAACTTTGCCGCTCTCTTCTGAGACGACGATGACCAGCGCGTCGGTGATGTGGCTAAGGCCAAGTCCTGCGCGGTGGCGCGTTCCCATCGATTTTGCCAATTGCGAAGGGTCTTCGGCCAGAGGCAAAATTACGGCCGCAGCCAGAATCGTTTTATCGCGTAAAATAACAGCGCCGTCGTGAAGAGGCGTATTGGTTGAAAAGATCGTCTCTAAGAGCTCCGGGGAAAACTCTCCGTTGACAAGGACTGCTTTTTGCGCGTACTCATCGAGAGAATCTTCGTTTTCTAAGGCGACTAACGCTCCAATTCGCTTTTCTGACATCCGGTAAATCGAATTGGCCAGTTGATCTAGAAGCTTGTCAAATTCGGTCACTTCTCGGTAACGTCGGCTCTTTAAGCTCAGTTTAGAAAGAGCCATCCTCAATTCTGGCTGGAAAATGACGATGACGGCAATGGCGGCGACGTTTCCAATGAGGATGAGGATTTTGTGCAAGACGGGGAGATTGAGCCAGCTCGAAATCGCCAAAATCAGAAGAAACGCGAAAAAACCCAGCACCAAATCCATCGACTTTGTATTCCAAAAGAACGACAGAAGGTAGTTGACCATCACCGCAAGGGTCATGATCTCCATGAAGGGTATGACAGTGTGAAAGAAAGTCATCATAAGCGAAATATACCATCTCGCTATCGATCATTGCAAACTGTTTGACTTTTAAGAAGTAGAGGTTCAAAAAAAGAGCATGGATGTTGTGACTCTTTCCCGAATTCAATTTGCGATCACGAGTTGTTTTCACTATATCTATCCTCCGATCAGCATCGGGCTTGGTCTGATGCTTGTGATTATGGAAGGGATGTATCTCAAGACAAAAGATATCAAATATAAAGAGATGACCCTTTTCTGGATCAAGATCTTCGCTTTAACGTTTGCGTTAGGTGTTGCAACAGGTCTTGTGCAAGCATTTGGTTTTGGAACCAATTGGGCAGCCTATTCGAGATTTGTGGGCGATGTCTTTGGAAGCGCTTTGGCTGCAGAGGGGATCTTTGCGTTTTTCTTGGAGTCTGGGTTTCTTGGGATTGTTCTCTTTGGCTGGGATCGAGTGGGGCCAAAATTTCACTATTTTTCGACTATTTGCATGACTCTTGGCGCGCATTTTAGCGCGGTGTGGATCATTGTCGCAAACTCATGGATGCAGACGCCTGCGGGCTCGATCATTGAAGATTCTCCGACAGGCCCTCGCGCTGTAGTGACCAATTTTTGGGAAATGGTGTTCAATCCATCGACTGTCGATCGGTTGACCCATGTGATCCTCGCTTGCTGGTTGACGGGATCTTTTTTTGTCCTCAGCGTGGCAGCCTACTACCTATTGAAGCAAAAACATCAACGCGCAGCCCATTCTATGATGAAGATAGGGCTTATCACTGCGCTCATCGGATGTCTTTTGCAGCTTGTTTCAGGAGACTCTAGCGCAAAACTGATCTCCAAATATCAACCTGGAAAGCTCGCTGCTTTTGAAGGGGCGTATACGACCCAAGAGTACTCTCCCATTTCCATCATTGGCTGGGTCGATGCTAAGGAACAAAAAGTGCACTCGATTAGCATCCCTGGAGGCCTTAGTTTTTTGACCTATTTCAACCCTAAAACTCCTGTCACAGGACTCGATCAGATCCCGCGCGATGAATGGCCAAATGTTCCCTTTGTCTTTCAAACCTATCATCTCATGGTCCTGATGTGGCTGGCGATGTTTCTGACTGTCGTATTTGGGATTATTTACTGGAGAAAAGGGAAACTCGAGCAAAAGAAAGGGATCCTTCGGGTCATGGTCTCTTCTGTGATTTTCCCCCATATTGCGCAGCAGTGTGGATGGATTTCTACAGAAGCCGGTCGGCAGCCTTGGATTGTCTGGAAGCTACTGCGCACCTCCGCTGGGGTCTCGCCCTCCGTTGGGGCGGGGCAGGTTGTCGGATCGATCACAATGTTTATCGTTGTTTACATCCTTCTCTTCTTTCTCTTCATTTTCTTGCTCGACCGGAAGATCAAAGCTGGGCCTGAAGCGGCAACGCTAGATGACTCTCTGTATCGCAATCCCCTAAAGGCACCATGATCGATTTAGAAACAGCTTGGTATCTGATCATTGCGACCGCTCTTCTTTTTTATGTGATTTTAGATGGGTTTGATCTTGGCGTTGGAGCGTTTCATCTCTTTGCCAGAACCGATGCGCAGAGAAGAATCATGCTAAATTCCATCGGTCCAGTGTGGGATGGCAATGAAGTGTGGATCGTCATCGTCGTTGGGGGGATGTTTGCTGGCTTTCCGGGCGTATACGCAACGGTATTTTCCGGTTTCTATACACCCATAATGCTTTTGCTCTCAGGCCTTATTTTTCGCGCTGTAGCCATTGAGTTCCGGAGCAAGCATGAGTCAAAAATTTGGCGCTCTCTTTGGGATTGTGTCTTTTCGATCGCTTCGATTCTCGTCGGATTTCTTTTCGGCCTTTTCTTAGGCAATCTCATCGAAGGGATCCCGCTCGATGCCAACCAAAATTTTATCGGCACATTCGGAGACTTTTTTAGACCTTATTCTATTTTGGTCGGGATTACCTCCATCTCCCTTTTTGCTATGCATGGGACGATTTACCTCGCTATGAAGACAGAAGGTGATGCGCATGCAATCATCAAGAAATGGATTTTGCCTGCGATTGGCGTCTTTATCGCTTTTTATCTGGTAACGACAATAGCTACCCTTTACGCCAAGCCCAGCATGATCGTTTTCTTAGAGAAAAATCCCTATCTGATCGCATTTCCACTCTTCGCGTTCATTGCGATCTTCAACGTGCCCTACCAGGTCAAGCGGGGCCGCGACGGCTGGGCTTTTGTCTCGTCTTGCGTCAGCATCGCGCTGCTTCTTTCGCTCTATGCACTAGGAACCTTTCCAGTGCTCGTCTCCTCCACCATTTCCCCAGAGACCAATAGCCTGACGATTTACAATACCGCTTCCTCTCACGCTACGTTAACGAACCTACTCATCATTGTAGCCATCGGCCTGCCGCTTGTTTTTGCCTACGGCTATTGGCTTTATCGAACCTTCCGAGGCAAAGTCAGAGTCGACAAGCACAGCTATTAACGCGCTAAATCAAAAAAGAACAGGATGACGCATTTTTTGATTTAGCAATCTATATCGGTGAGAGCCAGCGCTCCGAGAAAGATGCTTGCAATCGTTGCTAGAACTTTTACAGGCCTATTCACTCTCGTCTCTAATCGAGTGATGCGATCTTTGAGACTTTGCAGTTCATGTTCAGGAGTGCTTGAAAACAAGTGGCTTTGTACAAATCGCTTGGGTGTCGAGAGATTTTGAAGAAGGGGAGTTTTGAGAGCTCCAGTTAAACGAGAGATTGTATTCATAAGATTTGTTCCTTTTAAAAGGGGCAAGAGGATAACGCATCTTAAGAGTCTTTGTCAATTCCCAAGAGGGCCAGCGACTTGTTTCCAGTAAGGGTGATTCAAGTCTTTTTCGTATTTTTGGGTGATGGGATCGTAGACTTTGGAAGGAGAGAGGTTCTCTCCGTAGTAACGTTGTAAATAGGTTACGACATCTCTTGGAACGTTTACTTCGATGCCATCAAAGAGCGCTCTTTTTAAAGGGAAGACGGCGTCATAAGAGACGGGAACTGTGAACTTCTTTTCGCGCAGTTTCCACCATGTTGGGAAAAAGACGTTGTGTTCTAGAGAATGAATGTAATGGATTTGCCTTGTCTCAGGTAGAATATTGAAGTGGTAGACATCGATGAGAGTGCGGGTTTCTCGAACGTAGACTTTTAGATAGCTTTTGGGATGTTCTCTGCTCGACCAGTCTTGAACGATGTATTTTGCTCGGTCTAGTTGATTGAGCGCGTGACATACATTGTCGAAATCGCGCAAGAAGACCGCGATATCAATATCTTGGTCCCAGGGGATGACCCCTCCATAGCGGTAGGTGCCAAGGCATGTCCCGCAGTCGACCCACCAAGGGATTTTTGCTTCATCGAGTAGGCGGGCGATTTCAGCAAGAGCTCCTTTTTCTGCAGACATATTTGCCTCATCGCCTGGGCGCCGCTGATGTCCTTCTGATAGAAACCATTCTTTGGCCATTTCCAAATTGATTCCATAGGAGCGGTAAAGAGATGCCTTTGAATCGACTCTCGTCGAAAGGCGGCCAAGTTTCATGCTTTGGTGGTGTTCTCTTGCTGTTTGCGTAAGAAGAGAGAGCGTTTTTACCGAAACCCCGAGGAGAAAGCTCGGGATTGCTGCGATAGAAGAGAGGACGGTTTTTGCAGTAAAGTTCCCATCCATGTAGAAGAAACGATCGGAAAAAATCCATTCTCCAGCTTCATTTTTTTTGGCCGTTTGACCGACAAACAGGTAGTGGCAGGGGATCAGGAGTTCATTGCCTAATTTTTCAAGGCTAGTGGCCTCTTCGCAAGACGTGTTGAGAAAGAGATTAGAGGTGAGTGCAAAATAAGAACAGATTAGGGGGACGAAAAAAACGAAAGAGGAGTCGACGATGAAGTCCCATAATTTATCGAGCATAGAGTACCGATTTTGAGCGTATGAAATATTGTGGTTTTTCGCAAAATTATTTTTCTGGAGAATCCTTAAATAACGAATCAAATCCTTTCTTTGGCTTCGCCTCTTTTGGGGAAGAGGTTTGAGGGGCAAATTCTTCGCAGAAGTTTCTAGCTTGTCGATCTCGGATAAAATCGGTTCCAGGCACAAGGCAATCGTTGGGTTTACCTAGAGCATAATAGCGGCAACCTGCGCAGGTGTGTAGATCGATGCCGCAGTGTTGGCACTCTGCTCGAAAACTCAACTTGATCGGTTGCTCGCTAATCAGCTTATGGCATTTCCAGCAGTTCATTGAGAGAAGGCTCTGACAGGAATTTTAGAACCTCTTTTATCTCTAAGCACTACTGTAGATCGGCAAAGATTGTTAAAGACATCGCTTGGCTCTTGTTGGTAGAGAAGAGGTCTTTTATTCACTAGAGAGGGGATGATAGTCTCTTTAGATTGCGATCGGGGCCAAAGAAAAAAGGTCAATGTGGCAAGAGAAAAAAGAGAGGCTGCCTGCCAAGGCAAGAAAGCAAAGGCCAAAAGATTGGCAAACACTGCAAGTGCGATCTTCATAACGCGGTTGGGACGGGGCTGACTTTTTTGGGTGTGATGAGGTGGTGTTTCTGGCGCAATAGTGTCTAAGTGAATCATTAGATCTCCAGGTTGAAGGCAGAAACCTTATCAGAGAGTGGATTTTCTCGGAATTTTTTTGATTGAATCTTGAGAAATGGATATATAAGGACAAAAAGAGCCTGCCTTGAAAAAAAATCTTCTGCTTCTGCTTTGCCCATTTTTTGTGTTGTCTGCGCACTTGCCAGATCTTTTTACAACGGCGCTTGGCGCGTTTGATTTTTACCGAGAAAAACATCGCACGTTTGAATTGGATCTCGAATATAAATTTCATCTAAAATGCTTAACATCGCCATTTCAGGTTCTTGAATTCCGCCCGCTTGTCGGGGTCATGGCCAATGCAGGCGGGTCTGGCTATCTTTACTTAGGCATTGATTTCGATCTTCTTTTTTTTGACCACCTACTGATCTCTCCGGGGTTTGCCGCAGGCTATTACTGGCAGGCCGAAGGGAAGAACCTTGGCTATCCGATCGAATTTCGATCGGGGGTTGAGCTGGGTTGGCAGTTTACTGATTTTCGCCGTCTAGGCGTCCATTTCTACCATCTGTCGAATGCGAGTCTCGGTCGTCGAAATCCAGGGGAAGAGTCTCTGGTTCTGTTCTATGATATTCCAATAACTAAAGGTTTTCCATTTTTTAACAAATAATTATTTATTTGAAATAAAATATAATTATTTGTAACTATAAGATTATCAAGTCGAATGGGATTTATGAGCCAAGAATTGCCCTTTGAGCCATTTTCTATTTTTTCAGATCCGCATCATCAGACGATTATTAGTTCTGTACTGAACTTTTTATTCGAGCCATCTTTCGATCGAAAAGTAGTACAACTGCCTGATGGCGATAAGCTTGCAGTCGCAGTGACAACGCCAAGTGGATGGAAGCCGACCGATTTAACGGTGGTGCTGGTTCATGGTCTTTGCGGTTCACAGCGCTCTCCAAATCTAATACGAATGGTTAAAAGATTGGCTCCTAAGAAGATACGGTGTGTTCGATACAATATGCGCGGATGCGGAGCGGGAAAAGGGCTTGCAAAGCACATTTACCACAGCGGTCGAAGCGAGGATTTGTTTGAGGTGCTTCAAGTGCTCAAGAAAGAGCATCCTGAGTCGCCGATCGTGCTCATTGGGTTTTCTCTTGGCGGCAATATCGTACTCAAGCTGGTAGGGGAGATGAACGTCATTGGGCACCAGTACCTAAAAGGGGTCATTGCAGTCAGTCCTCCGGTCGATCTCTATTCGAGCGTGCAAATGATTGGCGATGAGGCCAACGGCTTTTATGAGCGGTATTTTTATAAATTGCTGCGATCCGATGTCCATTATCGACATAGAAAGTTCAGAGATTTACCGAAAGTTAAATTGCCTAAAACCTTAAAGCTCTATGAATTTGATCAGATCTATACGGCGCCCCTATGTGGGTTTAAGGATGCGATGGATTACTACAATAAATGCAGCGCGGCGCATGTCGTTGAAGACATTCAGATTCCGTGCCGGATTCTTTTGGCAGAAGATGATCCGATCATCTCTCCTTCTAGTTTAGATCGTTATACGCTTCCGTCCAATGTCTCCGTTTTCAAAACAAAGAAAGGAGGGCATATGGGCTATTTAGGTAGCCCTGGCAGCGAAAAGGGATTTCACTGGCTCGACTCGCTTCTTGTCGACTGGGTCCAAGAGTTCTAACCTGAGACACTCCCTCATCCGACGAGAAAAATCAAAGAACTATATTTTGTAATGGTATACCATCATCAAAAAGAGGTATATCATGGGTCAGAAGCAAGATAAAGATGGGTGGTGGGGATTTTTAATCTTATGTTCCAAAATCAAATCTCCTGAAGAATTTAAAATGTTCTTCGATTTGTTTTTGACCATCGAAGAAAAAGAGACGATCGGAAAGCGTTTCCTTATTGTAAAAGCCTTGCAAGAGGGAAAGTTAACCCAGCGGGAAATTGTCAACGACTTCGGAGTCAGCATTTCGCAAATTACGCGAGGGTCCAATGCCCTCAAGATCATCGATCCTGCTCTGAAAAAGATTCTTGAAAAGCTCCTTTAAATTGTCACACCCCTTCGACGTTTCTCAAGTCACTTAATACGAGTGAATTATAAAATCTTAATAAATCGACTCGACAGTAATGATGTAATGGTGTAACATTACAAGCATACAAAAATCGAGGTTTAGCGACTGATTGTCACGATTTTTTAAATTTTTAATTTGAGAAGCAACATGAGTCAATGTACAACAATTTCATCGTTGAAGCGCTTAGGAATAGAAGGCTTAAGTTTCAATGAAGGGGAATCTCCCTATTATAAATTGATGAGTTCAATTTTAACCACTTACCCTCATTTAAATGAGTATTTCGGTCTTCGCGGCATTGTTAGCGGTAGTGGCTGGAGCACAGTGCTAGGGAAGACGTACACCATTACTTTTGAAGGCATTCAAGCGGTTTTACAGATCCTTCGCGTCAACGCTATCGTTACAGAATCGCTTGCCGAAATCAAAAAGCAATGTCTGGGCCTCAAAGAGGGAGAAAGGCTTGCCTTTGTCACCGAGGGGAGGGATTCATCAAAGCACGCCATTTCCCTCTTTGCTAGAAAAAAGAGGGGCATACTCCAGATCACCATCAACGATAGCCTAGGGTATCACATCTCTTTTGCAGAAACCTTAAGAGAGACATTGGCAACCACTGTTCAGATATTTGGAAGCAAGGTGCTGAGACAACAGGAAGGGGAGGTCACTTGCAACGCGTTTGCCATTACCGACTGTGTTGCATTTCACCAGGATCGAGAGTTGATGGATAAAATAATAGCGAGGAGTGATGCCACCCTCTTTGCAGAGGATGTTCATGCTATTCGGAAGCTGCCTTATTCCCTAATGACTCTACAATACCCTATGGAGGCTAGAAAAGAGGCTCTTAAACACCAGGCAATGCTTATTGAAGTTGCTATGGAGGAGGCAAACCCCGGTTCTCAAATTACCTGTAGAAGCAAATCGAGCATATGCAATTGGCTGTTTGAAGCATTAAATGTTTATCTGAACTTGTCTTTCCAAAAATAGGGGGATCTTTTTTGCGCCAGCTTTGGCAAAAGCCGATTTTTCAATACGACTGTGTATAATTATAGGACGACGCTTTGCTTATTGAATTGCTTATTGAGCGAACGGACGGAGAATATCCAGAAAAGAACCGTACAGAGAATGAGCGGCAGAAGGTAGTTCGTGATCGAGAGAACAGAACCTGTGCCGGCGATTTGAATAAGAACGATTTGGATCCATGCGGCGCCCGATTTTCCAAGGCGAGATCCAATGACGTCGATGGCCGCTTTGCCCTTCACTTTTGATTCTTGATCGAGCGGGATAAACGACATTTCTTTTGTGGCGTCGAAGAAGGCGTATTTCATGACTTTGGTCGAGACGTTTTGGAAGGCGCCAAAGGCGACGACAAGCATAAGAGGTGTTAGACCGAAGACGCCTGTAAGAGGCGCAATCCAGCTTTGATTGAGAAACAGGATCAAAAACCCAAGGCTTGTGATGCCGATCACGATCGGGGGGAGCTGCGCAGAAAAATGCCAGCCGAGGCGTCGGATGATAAAGCCGCTGAGGAAAAGGGAGATAAAGAGGGAGCAGACGCCAACGCAAGAGCTCACAGAGGCCATGAAGGCTTGATAGGGGCCGATTTCAGGGTAGGCGAGCTGGAGGTTGGCTTTCCAGGTCACTTCGGTGAGGTTGATGGTAAGGCCATAGGCGACAACCATGATTGCGATCCAGCGAAGATAGGGGGACCTGGCGATGAATTTTAAGCTGTCGAGTAGGGATAATTTTGTTTTTTGATCGAGCTGAACTTCTCGTTGTTCGGGCTTATAGAGGCGCTCGTCTTTCAATACGCGGCTCGTGATCCACCAATGGAGGAAGAGGATCATCGCACCGAAGAAAAGAACGCAGAGAACGAGGTTTTGCAGGGCCATTGCAAAGTTGGCTTGGACGTATTTGTGGGTAAAATAGATGACAAGAGGCCCTGTGAAGATCTGGGCCATGTCGCCCCCTGCCACGAAGAGGGTATAGCACCGTTTGGCTTCGTTGAAGTTGCAGATATGGTTGACAAAGCCCCAAAACAGGAGAAAAATCACGATCTGGCCCCAGAGCTCGGCGGTGACAAAGAAGAGGGAGGGGATCCAGTTTCTATAAATCGAGACCCAATGCTTGTTTTCCGGGCCTATTTTTGAAAGAAGCCAGTCAGCCGATTCGTGAGGGGAGAGGGTGTCGAGGTTGGGGTAGAGGACAAAGCCATAGAGGAAGATAAAGGCCATGAAGAAGAGGATAATGCCATAAAACAGCTTTGAGCGGCTGAAGATATTGGAGAGTTTTGAGTAGAGAAGGGCAGCTCCTAGGGCAATCGGAAGGACGATCCAACCTTTGAGGATAGGGATGACCTCGGCCCCTGATCCTTTGGCGGTTACGACAAAGGCGTCCTTCATGGTCGTCAATACCCCGTAGGTAAACGAGATAAAGAATTTCATGAAAAGAAGTGGGAGAACTTTTTTTAATTCAAACGATTCAATGGGCCAGAGTCGCGCTTGCCATTTTCGTAGGAAAGATTTGTTTCCCAATTCTTGCATTCAAAATTCCCTAATTCGGTAGAACTTATACCTCAGAATGCCTATAAACGCCACTTCTTTGGAGAGTTTGTCGAGTGGAGCGAATAAGTCGCTTCCATTGTTTCCAATCTTCTTTCCATTCTTTTTTTGCTTGGCGGATCTGATCTCGAGGAACAGTTTTATATTTGTCGTAGATCGCTTGCAGAGTGGCTAGCCTTTCGAGCAGCTTGTCGGCTTTGGCCACGACAGTGGCTTCTAGATCGAGGTGAAAGGATTTTTTTAACTTTTCACTCAGCGTCTCTTTGTGTTGAGAGATGAGTTGCTTGGCGATTCGGAAATCGTTGACTGTTTTTAAGTCTCTAGCAAGACCGAGTTTGCTCAAAGACCAGATGAGCCACTTGGTAGGGTCGAAGTGATACCAGCGAATTCCATTGCGGTAGTCTTGTGCAAATGTATGGTGGTAGTTGTGGTAGCCTTCGCCATAGGTCAAGAGCGAAATGAAGTAATTGTCCACGGCAGAGTGCTCTTCGCTATAATGGTGAGATCCCCATGTGTGGGCCAAAGAGTTGATGAACCAGGTTGTGTGGTGAAGGGCAAACAGGCGGAACCACCAAGCAAATAAGAAGGCGCCCCAGTAGTCGTTTACAAACCAACCGACGGCCATGAAAACGATGACGTTCGATACGATCATGCAAAGAGCGTAGTATTTGTGTTGAAAGACAAGAAGCGGGCTGCGCATGAGGTCGGAGACGACTTTTGGGTCGATCTCTCGTGTCTTATGAAACATCCAAAAGATGTGGGCGTGCCAAAATCCTTTTTTGATCGAATAGGGGTCTTTATCTGTATCGATAAAGGCGTGGTGAAGGCGGTGGTCATGGCACCACTGAAGGGCGCTTCCTTGGGTCGCTACGCTTCCAAAGAAAACGAGGACAGCTTCGACAACAGGGCTCGCCTTGTAGGTTAAGTGGGAGTAGAGGCGGTGGTAGCCGGCTGTGACCGCAATGCCAGAGATGAAGACAAGGGCGATGGAAATGCCGACCAGAGCTCCAGCTGGAGCATGGAGGTAGAAGTAAATGGGCAATGCGATGAGTAGAAAGAGATGATATCCCCCGATAAAGAGAATATTTCCCCACTGAATCCTATCGTTGTTCATTGGAAAACTCCTTCTTGGTTGTATAGTGAATGGAAAAAAGTAAAACATTGATGCAAAAAAATGCGGCAATAGAAAGGGCAGGCAAGGCGAGCGGCTGAATGCCAAAGGCGATTGTTTCTGCACAGTCAGGCCCTGGAATGCAAATTTGAATTGGGACAAATCCGCGGATGGAGAAAGATTGAAGGACGATTTGGAAGAGGGCTAATACAAAGCCGATCAGAGTTTGCGGAAGTAAATAGGTGGCGATCCCCAAATAACCTCTCCAGGCTGCAAGGCCGGTGATGATCGATAATGGGTACATACAGATTTTTTGATACCAGCAAAGGCGGCAAAGGGGGAAGGATTGTACTTCATTCAAATAAAGACTGCCGAAGGTCGCTAACATTGCGATCACCCACGTTGCATAAAGGCCATACTTGCGGATCATGATTTCTCTTGAGTATGAGTGGATACTGGTTTTCCCATCGTTGGAAAAGGGGTTGCGCGGAAGAAGAAAACAGCCGCAGCAACGACGAAAAGAAAGATCGTTAAAGTCGTTAAAATTAAAAATTTAGGTGGAGCGGAGCACTTCATATTTACAGAGTATGACAGAATCTGCCTATTTTTGCCTTCCTAGAAATTTTGCATCGCGTTGGGTATACACAAGTGCAATAGAGTTAATGCAGTATCTGAAGTGTTTAGGGGGAGGGCCATCGTGAAAAACATGCCCGAGATGGGAGTCGCATCCGCGGCAGAGCACCTCATAGCGTTTGAAAGAGAAGCTCCAGTCTTCTAAGTAGTAGATATTTTTTGAGGACATCGGTTTTTTAAAACTTGGGAAACCGTTGCCTGCGTCATATTTTTCAGTTCCCTCAAAGAGGGGAAGAGAGCAAGCGGCGCAGGCATAAATCCCGTCGCCTTGGGTATGCGTGTATTTGCCTAAGTGAGCGTGTTCTGTCCCCTTTTTTCGCATGACGAGGAACCTCTCTTTTCCCAAAATTTCGAGCCACTCCCTCTCTGAATGGGTGATTTTTGCCCCGGCTCCCAATAAAATAATTGTCAAAAGAAGAAACCAACGCTTCATGCTTACCCCTTTTTATGATATACATTTAAAGCTATGGAAATGGAAGAGAGAATTGAGACGAGAGTTTCTCCGGAGAAAGTGTGGTCGAGTTGGGAAAGAGCGCATGAAATCGTAGAGGGGAGAAAAGGGGTCAAGAAATTTCGCTACCAAGTGTTAAACGTAGTTCCTGGCAAGCGATTTTCAATTCTTTGGAAAACGCTTTTTGTTCGACTTCTCTTTTCTCATTCGGTCTCTCCCACCAAGTGGGGTTCGGAGATCTGTTATAGCGTGCAGATCAAAGGGCCTTTTGCATGGCCGGTTCGGTGGCTTCTCGGCAAAAAGATCCGGCAAAATATCGGCCTTGTCTTGAAGGCAATCGTCTCTCAGTTAGAAGAAGAGAGTGTAATAAAGGCGAACCACCGGTAGAGCCTTTAAAGAATACCCTGGAAGAAATCCTTGGGCCTTGTAGCCAAGTTCCGTTTCAAAGCCAGAATGCCCAGCTCCTTGGAAACTTACGAGAAACGAACCTGCTGCTCCAGTCCGCACTGCATACTGCTCTTCGTAAGAGTAGAGTGGATTATTTGGATCGGGCGCAGCGCTTAAATCGATATCGAAGATCTCTTGCGAAGCGGGCTCTAACAGCAGTTTTGGTTGGCGCCATCCGTCTAATCGAAGACCAAAAAACCAGTTTCCCAGCGACCAAATTTTAGGGGCGTATATTCCGAGGCCAAAGTAGTTGTTGTTTGCATGTCGTCCTCCTTTTGCATAGAAGTAGACAGGCCTATTCTGTCCAACCAAGAAATTTTCAATGAAGTATTCAGGTCCAAAGGGAGAAAGTCCGAGACGTACTCCTGGCAAATATCCATATCCAAAAATTGGGATCATCGGGATTGAGGCTTCTTTTCCACAAGAGATATAACGAAACCAGGCGTAGATCGAATAATAGGTGAACGCATCTCCGAGGTTGATCCATGAAAGAGAGCGAAGTCTCCCTCCTTTTAGACGCGAAGCCGTGTATGTTTGGTTGACGGCGTTGATATAGGATTGGATATCGTGGCCATCCAAGGGTTGATCGTCCTCTACTTTGAGGCTGCCGATATAGAGAATAAGATCGTATTGTCCCAAGAGATAAAGGACTGTTTGTCGCGGATCGATCTTGCTCGATTCGAGCCATTTCATCTTTGCAAGCAGAGATAAAATAGCCGTCGATTCAACGCCTGCCATGGCCACCGTAGCTTCATCAGTTGTCGTAAAGGTTGAGCCAATGTCATACAAGGTGGCAGCTCCGCCAGGACCATAGGGTGGCGGGGTGCTAAAGTGATATCCCTTTACTTTCGCTTTGCTGCGACCGATGTCGCGGATTCTATATCCATGGCCAAAGACTTCGTGCTCGACTACAACTGCTAGATAATTCAGGGGAAGCCAACCTAAAAAAAGTTCACTCAGGCGCCAAAGTCTCGCTTGCGGCGCTTTTGAGTAAGGCAGGGAACTTCTGGAGATGAGCCATCCTTCAATTCTCTCGATGCATCGATGGGCAAATAATACATCTTCCCCACCGGCATACGGAGACATGTTAATATCAACTCCAAGATTGTAAGTCGCCTCATGAAATTGCGGCGATGAATCGGGTGGCTTTTGAAAGTAAATGGGGATGGATGCGTACCCAGCACTGATAAGGCAGAGAAAAAGGAATTTGGACATTTCAGCAGAATTTTTTTACCACAGAGAGCGCAGAGGACACAGAGACCAAATCAAAGCTGACCGGCTCTGTGTTGCCTGTGGTTAATTTTTAATATTAAGCGTCGAAGTCGGAGACAATCTCCTTCGAAAGAACGCCTTTTTCCCCTTCAGAGCGGGCCACAAGAACGGCGCAGCAGCTATCGGAAAAGACGTTCACGGTCGTTCGGCACATATCGAGAAGTCGGTCGACTGCGATGAAAAAGCCAATCCCTTCTTCTGGAAGGCCGATAACTTTTAGGATCACAAGGACGGCGACTAAGCTAGCCGATGGAATCCCGGCAACGCCGATCGAGGTGACAAGCGACATGAGGACGATGAGAAATTGCGTGACGAACGAAATTTCAATACCATAGACCTGGGCGATGAACATGGCCGCGACGCATTCATAGAGTGCAGAGCCGGACATATTGATCGATGTGCCGAGAGGAACGACTAAGCTGCAGATTCGGTTGGAGACGCCAGCTCTTTTTTCTACGCAATCGATGGTGATCGGAAGGGTAGCGGAAGAGGAGCTGGTCGAAAAGGCAGTCACAAGAGCCGGGGCCATCGCCTTGAAATGGCGAATCGGCTTGACTCTTCCTACGAATTTTAAAAGCAGCGGCAATCCGATAAATAGGAATGTTCCAAGGCCTATAAGCACTGTGAGCGTAAAAAGTGCTACAGAGGAGAGGGAGCCGAGGCCGGTGGTCATAAACACTTTTGCGATGAGGCAAAATACGCCATAAGGCAAAAAGCGCATGATGACGTGAGTGACTCGGATCATGGCTTGGAATACGCCCTGAAAAAATCCTTGGAGAATGGAAGATGTGCTCGATTCGATCTTGGAAATTGCAAAGCCGAAGAGAAGGCAGAAGAAGATGATGCCGAGCATTTGCCCTTTTCCAAACGCATCGATGATATTGAGCGGGACGATCTGAAGAAGGACGTTTACAATAGCCTGCCCATCATGGCTGGCAATTTTTGCTCCGATGGCTGCGACCTGGTCGGAGGTTGCCATTGGCCTACTTCCGTCTGCCATATTGAAGCCGACGCCAGGCTGGATCAAATTGACGAAGAAAAGACCGATGAAGATGGCAAGAAGGCTCGTTCCGATGTAAAAGGCAAATGTTTTTGCACCCAAGCGGCCAAACTCACTTTCGTTGCCCATTCTGGCAATGCCGGTGATGATCGAAGAGGCGACGAGGGGGACTACAACGAGGCGAAGGGCATTTAAAAAGACAGTCCCTAAAACATCGAAAACGGAGTATAAAGAGATGCCAAAAATGGTGGCATCTTTGCCGGCCCAGGTTCCAAAAATAGCAGCTAAAACAATTGCTACGAATACGCCCCAGGGCCGCTTGTGTTTCTTACGCATAATTCCTCAAAATAAGAAAACCGATTTTATCGGATTTAAGTGATCTGGGAAAGCTCTTTTTATTTGCCAGGCTCGGTAAAATTAAATTTCATGCCCGGCTTGGCATGGTGCCGGTCGAACCAACCTTGGGGTACTTCAAGAGCATATTTGACAGGCCGTTTGCTCGTGTAAACGCGTTGTTTCTTCCCTTCTTCAGGCACGTCCATATTTTCTACCTGCATCAGCGTTTGCTTGGCGTCAAAAAAACCAATAGAAAGGGGGATGAGGGTGTTTTTCATCCAAAAGCGGACGACCTCAGGCTTCTCGTACACAAAGAGCATCCCGGAATTTTCAGAGAGTGAGCTTCTCCCCGCAAGGCCGAGACCTCTTTCTTTTGAGGTGCTAGCAACCTCAACTTCGAGGGGCGCCCCCCCGAACTCGATCTCAACGGCAAAAAGGGAAGAGAAAAGGAAAAGAAGCCACTTTAGCATAAAAAAGACAAACTATCGTTTCTTGGATTATTACGCCACTACTGTCACCCGTTTGCGTAGTGGTGTAATAAATTCCCAAAAAAAAATTTTGCTGATAGGATAGTCCCTATGCGCAGAGCTTTCCTTTTCTTAGCCGTTGTTCCTGCCTTTCTTTTTGCGAAGAAGGGGACATATGAGGAAGAGACCTCGCCCAAAGCCCCCTGGTTTACAGGGCCTTTGATTTGCCCGTCTGCAAATACGGTAGAAGAGGGCTCCTATAATATTGAGCCATTTTTCTACGCTACTAAGAATCCCGCCCTTTATGACAATAACTGGAAAGCCCAAACGATTCCGACCCAGTGGATGATTGGGGTAGAGCCGTTTATCTGGGTGGGGTTGACCAATTGGTGCGACATCGAGTTTCAGCTCAGCGCAGCCAATTGGGACCATAATCAGCAGGGAGGAGGGGCTTGGACGTTAAGAGATTCTTTGATCCAGTTCGAATTTCAGCTTTGGCGCGATGAATGGCCGAGTCAATCATGGCTCCCCAGCATCAAATTGGCCATTTCTGAACTCCTACCATTGGGGAAATATAGAAATCTGAACCCAAGTAAGCTCGCCGCAGACCAAGGGGGGCTAGGTTCGTGGACGACCGGGCTACAGCTTGTTTTTGGCAAAATATGGCTTTTTTCCAAAGACAACTTCTTCGATGTAAGGCTTGCCTGCCAATATAATTTTTATAATTCCATTGTCCACGTAAAAGGGTATAACGCGTACGGGGGCGGCAAAGACGCCAACGGCAAGGTGCTGCCAGGAGCTGATGTCGAGCTCGACCTGGCGTTTGAATACGCTCTATCGAGGCACTGGGCGCTTGCTATCGACCTGATCGGGTACTGGCAGGCAAAATCTACATTTGAAGGCTACCCGGGCACCAATGCCCTGCTTGGGACTCCCATGACCGTTGCTAAAGAGGCTTCGATTCAATATAGTATCGCCCCTGCCATCGAGTACAACTGGAATGAGAACTTGGGCGTGATTGCCGGGGCCTGGTTTACGGTGGCTGGTAAACAAATCAGTAAATTCTATGATTTTATTTTTGCAATCAACTACTATAAATAATAATTTTATACTTCCGTTAATTCTTTTGTAATTCTATAATAGCATTGCATTAAATAAACATTTATAGGAGTCGTATATGATTTCAATTTTTTTAGCTTCGATCCTCTGTGCAGGAGCCCCTCTTGCTGTTGAGAATGTTCAAGGCGAAACAAGTGCCTCTACTCAGACAATGTCTAATTCTTATGAAGTAGGTTCTGCGATCGTCGAAAAGGTCCGCATCGATAGCAAAAATGGCAAATATATCGAGTTTTTGAAAGAGATGGACAAGGACTACAATGAAGCAAAAGCAAATCAAGGTCTTGAAGGGTTGATTGAACTAAGAAAAGAAGCTGGAAAAGCGAATATCCATCCTGAGTTTGCCCGCTCTTACGACACTATTCAAGCATCGAAAAATGAACAGCTGTTAAATGCTGTAGGAAATGACAATTCAGCCTTTGCACAAAAGGTTCGCTCCGCAGCCGCTTCTTTTTCAAAAGACGACCAAGTTCTCCGCTCTTTGAATTTCAAAGCTCCTGGCACAGCAGAGACGAAAGACGAAAATAGCGTCATCGATATCGATCTCGAGTACTACTATAAAAGCATTCATTTAGATAGTTCTGGAGATGCAACGGCCGATCGCAAAGAAAAGCACATCGCCCTTGAACTAGAGAAAATGGATCGACTCGTGCAAGCAGCCAAGTCTTTTGAAGATAAAGACCTCAAAAAAGCGATTGATCGCGCCTCTTCTACCTTCGATCAGCGCCTTGCGAAAAATTACGATATGAGAGATCTTCTTGCTCTGGCAAGAGGCAATCTGAAAGCTACCTCTCCTCTCGAAGAGAAAGTCGCTGGCATTATCGGGGTTGCTCAGGGACACACGGCAGAACTTCACCGCCATCTCCTCAATAGCTTAGATAACGCTGAGCCAATTGCAGAGACGGTTCAGAAATAAAGAACGAACTTGAAGTATAGCATCGGTGTGCTATAATGGAGCACCTTTGCCCAGGTGGTGAAATTGGTAGACACACAAGATTTAGGTTCTTGTACCTTAACGGGTGTGCAGGTTCGAGTCCTGTCTTGGGCAATTCATTAGAGAGAAATGATGGCAGACCTTCCAAATACAGGCCCTTGCTGTAGTGGCAGGGCATATGGCGAATGCTGCCAGCTATTTCATGAAGGTGTCTGTTTTCAATCTTTACGATTACACGGATGCGCTTTGTGATGTCCCCTTTACTTTATAATTCATTTTTTTTGGTAAGAAGCGAAGCGCAAGAAAGACTTAAAGAAACTACCGATATTTTAGAGAAAACCAAAGATACTGTTTCTCATTTTTTAAATTCTAAAAAACATATTTTATTGGTCGCGCAATGGGATACGAATGTTAATTTATGTCATTTGTTCGATAAGGCCATGAAATCGATTAATAGTCGTTGTGGTCATAATGATTCTTATGAGTCGTTCACACTCTATAGGAGAATCGTGCCAACATTGAATGAAACATTGAAGAATGTGCTGGAGATTGAAAATAAAATCGTTATAGCTAAGGTCGTCGACGATGTACTTGACGGCATATTTCAAACTGTCTTTGATGAAGCCATCGCAAAGCCGCGCCCATCCGTTATGTTTCCCTTCAGCCCAATACATATTCACAAGTACAATGAAACCCCATCTCCGACGATGGCTCATCTCCATTTATCCTAAGGCTTACTCAGCAGCTTCATAGACTGGCCGGGCGGCAAATCCGATCTCCCGAATGGCGAAAATAACGTTTGCAATTGGATCCCAGGGAGCCTGGCGATCGATGTGAAGGAGCACTTCGATGAGCTTTTTTTCTTGCGGCAATGTGCCTAAGGCATATTGACGAGAGAGTTCTTCTTGGATCGCCTTTGCGTTTTCCATCGGATATTCCTGAAACTCTGTGAGCCATTTATACTTTCCATTGGCCGTAATGCTTAGGTGGATCGAGTGCCGTTCTGCCGCTTCTTTTGCCCTTTCCCTGGCAGAATCTTCCGGTTTTAGTTCTGTGAGCTCCACTTCTGTATCGAAGAGGACAGATCTAGAGACGGCCAAGGTGGCAAAGAGGGCGAGCATGAGGAAAAGAAAGTCGATCATGGGGGCAAAGTTGAAGCTTTGGCCCGTTTTTAATTCATCATGGGAGAACATAAAAACTCCTATTCTCGAGCATCGATAAGAGTGGAGAGAGAGAGAGCTTCATTTTCCACTTCAGCTAGCGTTTTAATGGTCCGATATTTGAGCGTTGTGTAAAAAATCATAGCGACGATGGCGACGATAAGGCCTGCGACTGTAGTGCCGACCGCAATCCCAAGGCCATCGAAAAGGGAGTTGATGCTCTCGATCGAGCGGTTGACGTCATAAAAAGCATAAAACATGCCGATCACTGTGCCGAGCAACCCAAGCATAGGGGCGATGATTACGATGTCGTTGAGAAGCGCGAGGCGCTGCCAAAGGTGGGTTGCAGCTCTTTTTCCTTCGGATTTCATGGCGTCGATCATGAGCTGAGCGCCTAGCTTGCGAGAGGAAAGGCCGGCTGAGACAATTAAGCTGAGCAGTTTTCGCTGTGTTTGGCAAAGCTCTTCAGCCTCTTTAAACTGGCCATTTCTCAATTGGCTTTTCAGTTCTCGAATGAATTTTTCCGGGAGAATTTCTTTAGCGCGCACGGTGGCCAGGCTATAGAACCAGATCACCATGGAGGCGATCGAGAGAAGAGATAGCGCGGAGTAGATGATCGGGGCAGAGGTAAAGACTTTTTTTAAATCGACAAGTCCCGACTGAGGTTCTGCCGCCGCGGCAACAGACACAACAGCGAGAAAAAAAACGGTCCAACATTTCATAAAACATCCTCCTGCTACGGTAAACATAACAATCGTTATTGAATCATGCAAGAGAGAAACGTATAATTCCTTACCTCAATGGATTTGAAGACAAAAAAAGACTTACACATTCCGTTTACGTGGGATGAGAGGCGCCCGATTTTATTGGAGCGCTTTTTTTACCTGCCAAAACAGTTCGATCACAAGGAAGCATTTTTAGATTTTTCCGGTCTAGAGATTTTCGGCAATGATCGCCCCGTTTATTTGGAGATTTGCAGCGGCAATGGTCAGTGGATCGGGGAGCAGGCTCTCTTAAACCCTGCAACGAATTGGATCGCCGTCGAAATGAGATTTGATCGGGCGCGGACAATTTGGCTAAAGATGTTTCGAGAGAAGATCCCAAATCTCTATGTTGTTTGCGCAGAAGGAGCGGCTTTTTTAAGCTACTATGTAAGGCCCGGTTCTATTGCTAAGAGCTTTGTCAATTTCCCCGATCCATGGCCCAAACGCCACCACGGCAAGCATCGGCTAATCTGGGCTCCCTTTCTTCAACTTCTTGGAAAGACGATGGAAAATGGGGGCAGTGCCATGATGCTCACCGACGATGCGCCATATCGAGATCAGATGATTCGGGAGTTCGATAAGGTCAGGATGTGGAAAGCGGAATTTCCAGATCCTTTTTACCAGACTGAATGCTCCTCTTATGGCGATTCATTTTTTGGCGATTTATGGAAAGAAAAGGGGCGCGAATTTTTTTATATGAAGTACCAATATGATGCAAATTGTTGAATTAGCCTCGAGGCCTTGTGATTCGCTCGACTGGAGCAAAGAACTCTCGGCTGTAGCTACAGGGAAGAAAATTTTTTGGAAATTTACCCTCGGCCTAGAGCAGCCCTTCTTTCCACTGGAAGATGAGCTCTACTTTCAGTCATTGAGTTTAGCTCTTACGCAATTTTCCAAAGATGTTTGGCCTCTTTTTAAAGAGGATACCTACGGCCTTTGCCTCTATTGGGGGGCGGCTGACCTTCCGGCTGTTTTTTCATGGACTGACAAGCAAAAAGAGGCCTATGCAGCGTGGATCTTGGAAGAAGAGCTGCCAGATGATGCGGACTCAAAGCGTCTCTTTTGCTTAGAGGCGTTTGCCGTCTATTTCCAAATGCTCTCCCACCGCCTTCCCGATGAGGCAAATGTTTTTCTTCTGTTCGATCTAGCCGGGTTTACGAGCCCCTCGGCCGTATTTGCCGCTCTTAGCAAGGAGAGGTTTGAGCATTTTATGGTGGGATTAAAGGGGATGGACCTTCCCCGTGAAGGCTTTCGCTGGGAAGAGGGGGCGATCTATTCCCATTCTATCGATTCTTCGACAGGCCTTATTTTCCCCACAAACAGGGATGCCTATGCTGCGTTCGATCTTGCTCTTTCCTCAATCGAGGATCCCGTCAAGGTGGTGTTTGAACATTTTCTTTCTGAGGAGTGGGGAGGGTTGGATCGGATTCTTGTCCCTTCGGAACACTTAACTCCGCAAGGGGAGAGAATGCTCAAAGGCTTTTTAGCCACGGGTGGCGAAGTAATTCGGGGCAGAGGGATTCGAACCCCCGACCTACTGGTCCCAAACCAGCCGCGCTAGCCAAGCTGCGCTATGCCCCGTGATTGTAGAATGAGTGAGTATACGTAAAGAGAAGGTTTTAGAAAAAGCTTTTTTCTTGACTCCTCTTCTAAAATTGCCCATTGTGAGTCTTTTTTGGAGTGGTTATATGTCGTCTTTTGGTCATCTGTCTGCCGTTAAAAAATTGCAGACTCTCGCCTCTTCTCCCATTGATTTCTCAAAACCAGGAGCATTGACGCCGCAGCGATTAGAAAAATACGCGGCCCATGCGCTTGGCTTTACGTTACTTTACGGAACGGAGAGGATCGACGATGCGATTTTGAAGGAACTGCTCCATCTTGCCCAGGAAGCCAAGGCGATGGAAAAGATGGCGGCCATGCAATCGGGCGTGGCGATCAATCGAATCGAAGGATTTGAGAGCGAAGAGCGGGCTGTTTTGCACACGGCGATGCGCGATGTCTTTGATCACCGCCAGGCAGCTCCAGTTGCAAAGGCAGCCTCGGAAGTGGCAAATCTAGAACTCAAAAAACTCGAACACTTTTTGACCAAGATCGAGGGGCGATATACCGATCTTATCCAAATAGGAATTGGGGGCTCGGACCTAGGTCCTAGAGCTCTAGCTGTAGCGCTAGAACCGTTTCATAAGCCAGAGCGCCGCATGCATTTTATTTCCAATGTCGATCCGGATGATGCAAATGGCATTCTTGCAAAGGTAGACTTGAAAAAGACCTTGGTCGTCGTGGTGTCAAAATCGGGGACGACGTTGGAGACTCTGACAAATGAAGCGTTTGTCCGCACTGCATTTATGAAAAAAGGGCTCGATCCAAAAGAGCACTTTGTCGCGGTGACCGGCGAAAAAAGCCCGATGGATGATCGGTCGCGCTACTTGGCCTCTTTTTATATCTGGGATTTTGTCGGGGGGAGATATTCAGCCACCTCGATGGTTGGCGGCGTCTCTTTGGGTTTTGCCATTGGCTATCAAGGATGGAAAGAAATCCTCAAGGGCGCCCATGAGATGGACTACCACGCATTGACAGAAGAGCCTGCGAAAAACTTGCCGCTTCTCTCGGCGCTTTTTGGCATTTGGAACCGCAATTTCCTGCATCTACCAACTGTTGCAGTGATCCCTTATTCGCAAGCGTTGCATCGCTTTCCTGCGCATCTGCAACAGCTCGATATGGAATCGAATGGCAAGCGGATCGATAAGAGGGGCCGAGCGGTCGATTTTTCGACGGGGCCGGTCATCTGGGGAGAGCCAGGCACTAACGGGCAGCACTCCTTCTATCAACTGATTCACCAAGGGACCGATACAGTTCCTCTCGAATTGATCGGGTTTAAGAAGGGGCAGTATGGGATGGATCTAGAGGTCGAGCACACGACGAGCCAAGAAAAGCTCCTTGCGAACCTCTTTGCGCAGTCAATTGCCCTTGCAGTGGGGCAACACAATCAAAATCCGAATAAATTCTTTCCCGGCAATCGGCCCAATCGGATTTTGTTAGCTGATCGGCTCGATCCTCGCACTCTTGGAGCACTTCTCTCTTACTATGAACACAAGGTAGCCTTCCAAGGATTTATCTGGGACATCAATTCCTTCGATCAAGAAGGGGTTCAGCTCGGCAAAAAACTGGCCAATCAGATCTTAGCGCTCTACAGATCAAAAAGGACGCAAGAAAACGTTCCGACGTTTCCCCTTGGAGAGGCCTATTTAAAAATAAGCCAAAAGAATATACTTCCAACGAACTAAAATTTCGGCTTTGGATCTATATGCGTATTTTTATTTTTTGCTTTATTTTAACGACTATCCAAGCTGAGGGGTTTAGAACATTTGAAATCAGTAAATGTCTAAATCATCCAAATATCATTAAAGCAATTGATTATTGTTCGGAAGGGTTTCAGATGTCGTAAAACAGCCTTGCTTAGTGACACTCACCAAAATCTGTCTTTGCATAGTCAACAAATCAAATTTGAGTCGAGTTGCCTGAGATTACATAGAGTTAAGAGAACAGTTTGATGGCAAAAATTCTTAAAAAAATTTGGATTTTCCCGATTCTATTCATTCTTGTCACAGGATGGTATTTTTCAAATTCTGATTGGCTGTATACGAAATGGGATAGCCGTTGCGTGTTTTGCGATGAATCGGTGATCGGCAGTCAGACGATCTATCGAGGGGAAAAGGCGTCAATCCTAGCGACCCATAAACCTGTCGTGAAGGGGCATCTTTTAGTGATTCCAAATAGGCATGTAGAGACATTCGATGGCCTGACTACAGAGGAGCTCATAGAAATGAGCGCCTTAGTTAAAAAAGCGCATTTCGGCAAGGAGTACGTTCTTCTGCAGAAAAATGGAATTTTAGCGGGACAATCAGTCCCTCATGTCCATTTTCATCTTCTTCCTCGAGAAAAGGAAATGGGCCTCTTCGGGTTTACCCTTCGCATTCTATATGGCAAATTCCTAAAAGCGCTTTCAAAAGAAGAAATGAAAGAATACGTCAATGAACTATCTGCGATGCTTGAAGGATCTGGCCATCCGAGATATGAAATCGGGTCGCATGAGGAAGGTCTAAAAGAGAGGGCGTTGTGATGAACGTCTGGCCGAGCGCTTTTAGAGTGTTTTGGAAAAGAGCTTGGCGGGTTTGATCGAGGTGTAATCCCAAATCATCGATGCTAAGAAGGGGAGGGATTCCGGCGACTTTCATAAAGAGTTCCCATTCTGCCAAGCGGAGTCCAAAGATGGCCGTTTTCTTCTGCCCTTCACTGGCAAAATTGCGAGCGGCCTTTTCGTCGATCCAAAGGGAAAAATCGTCCCGGTGGGGACCTAAAAGGGTAGATCCAAAGAGTTTTTCGCGGCCCCTGTTTTTTGCAAGCTGGGCGGCGTAGCTCTTGGCGTCTGCGCTTGGAAGAAAGCGGATCTCATGTCGCTCTTTTTTAGAAGAGAGTAAAAATCCATTGACCTCCAGAGGCTTTTTGATCGCTTCGATCAGCTCTATCCTTGTTTGCCAAAGGTAAGCTGCCGAGTCGGCCATTTCTATTTCCCAACATTCGATCGCGCTTGTATCGGATCCTCTTAAAAGAGCGTTTCGCTGTTTCATCGCGCGCCAATAACGGGTGAGATGATGGATGTAGAGGGGATCTTTTTGCGCCAGATGTAAATTGAGAAATCGACGGCGAATAGCGGGGGAGCCGTCGACGATTTCGCTATCCCACGGGGTATGGAGGACAGATGGCAAAAGACCGAGCAAATGTTGGAGCGAGCCGTAGACGTTCCCATCGAGAGTGAGTTTTTTGATGTGGCCGTCAAAGGCGATTTGGACTGTATGGTCAAAGCCCTCTTTAGAAATGATCGCTTCTAAAAAGAAAAATGTCTCCCCTTCGCGGATCAGTTCGCGTAAATAGGGGGTCCGAAACGAGCGCCCCGTTGCAATGAGGTAGATCGCTTCTAAGAGATTTGTTTTCCCTTGCGCATTTTCCCCATAGAGCACGTTCATCTGTGGAGAAAAGTGCACTTCCGCTTCCGGGTAATTCCGAAAGTTGCGGAGGTAAAGAGACTTTAGATTCATCACACGGTAGCTTCAGCCGATTTTTGGGCAGTCGTTTCGTTCAGGCGCATCGGCATGATGACAAAAAGGGCGCTTGTCGAATCTGTGATGAGACCTGGGTTATGCGAATCGTTGAGCCCAATGCGGACTGTTTCGTCTTTTGTGTGGCGCAAGATATCGAGGAGGTAATAGGGGTTAAAAGCGATATCAAAGCGGGCGCCGGCAAAATCGACGGGCATGCTCACTTTGCCCTCGCCGATATCGGTGCTAGTCGCTGAGAGGTGAAGCTGGCCAGTCTCAAAGGAGAAGCGTACGGAGTTGCTGCTCTCTGAGGTAAAAAGTGAGATTTGGCGAAGGAGCGCCATCAGCTCTTCTCGATGAATGGCAAACTGGTGGATCAAGTTTGAAGGAATCACCCGCTCTACATCGGGAAATTGTCCAGATAACAACTTGGCGATGAGGGTTTGAGATCCCGCTTCAAGGGCGATTTTATCGGGAGCTAAGGAGATGTTCACAGGGGTGTCGCTATCGTCTAGAATTTTGATCATCTCTTCGACGGCTTTTAGAGGAATGACATGTTGGCCGCGGAGCTGGCGGTCTGCGCTGCAAGAGGTCGAGGCTTTGGCCAAACGCTTGCCATCGGTTCCGATGAAGGAGATCTTTTGATCGACAATGGTAAACTGAACACCATTGAGCATGTAGCGGCTATCTTCTTTGGCTGCGGAAAATGCGGTCTTTGAGAGCATCTCTTTTAGGGCAGAAGAGGGGAGAGTGATTTCCGGTAAATTGTTTAAATCTGGCAGCGCAGGAAACTCCGCCTTATTCATGCCGTTGATTTTAAAGACTGACGAGCCGGTTGTGATCTCTGCGATTTCGCTCGTTGAAGCGGAGATTTTGATTTGGGGAGAGGTCAATTCTCGAATCAGTTGAAAAAGCTTTTTTCCCGGTAGAGAAATCGCGCCCTCTTCGATTACTTTTGCTTCCATAAAGCAGCGCATGCTCACCATCAAATCAGTGGCACTTATGATCACTTGGTCATCCATCGCTTCGATCAAGATATTTGCTAAAATAGGGATCGCCGGTTTTGATGCGACAATGCTTTGGATTCGACCGATCATAGTGACAAGATCGGATTTTGAGATGACCGCTTTCATGCATGCTCCTAAATTGAAATTTTAGATCAAAAGTATGATAAATAAGAGGGTGTTGTCAACTACTAACCCACTAAGCAAATAAGTGACAAAGAGCGCAAGCGGTCCGAAGGAGGAGGACATAATAGCAAAGTGGGTTAGGTGTCTTTCAGGGCTCGTTCGATCGAACGAGCATCTTCTCTCTCTTTAAGAGCAGCGCGTTTATCGTATGCTTTTTTCCCTTTTGCCGTGGCGATCCGCACCTTGACGATTCCCTTTTTATTGAGAAACATGGAAAGGGGAATGATTTGAAGTCCTTTTTCCGCTTTTAAGCGGCGTAGTTTTTCGATCTCTCGCTTGTGCATTAAAAGTCTTCGTTCTCGCCGCTCTTCATGGTTGTGGATATTGCCAAAAGAATAGGGGGCGATCCCGGCGTTTAATAGCCAAAGACTAGAGCCTCGAACATCGACAAAAGCATCCTGTAGCGTTCCGCCGTGATTGCGGAGCGACTTAATCTCAGTGCCGACGAGGACGATGCCGGCCTCAAAGGTCTCTAAGATTTCGTAATCGTGTCCGGCCTTGCGGTTGGAGACGAGTTCTGGATTGAATTTTTCTTTGCTCATGCACTTATTTTATCGCTTTGGGTCTTTTAAAGCCAAAGCCTAGGATGATTAGGAACGCAGCCCAGAAAAAGTATTCCAGTCCAGAGACTATAGAGGTCAATGCGAGTTTCAGGCCGATGAGGCCGACGAGAAGGTAGGCGCTGGTCTCGAGTCGGGGAAGATGGTCGATCAGCCGGCTAAAGAGGTCCGCCGCGTAGCGGATGAAAAGAAGACCGATCATACCACCGGCATAGACGATCCAGAGTTTGGAAGTAAGACCGCTTGGAGTTGCGATAAAGGCGACGCCCGCGATGATCGAATCGATGGCAAAGGCAAAGTCGAATAGCTCGATCAAAAGAACTGTTTTCCAAAAAGAGGAGGGAGAGATATTTAAGGGCTCTTTTTTTTTGAAAAAATGGTGGATCGATAGATAGATAAGATACGCAGCTCCAAGGAGTTCAATCCAAAGAGAATGGAGGATCAAAGAGACAAAAAAGATCGCTGCAGCGCGGGAAATAAAAGCGGAAAGGGCGCCGATGTAGAGGGCGCGGCGGCGTAAAAATGGGGGCAGGGCGTTACTTAAGACACCTAAAACGATCGCGTTATCGGCTGAAAGGACGATTTCTAGAAGGGAGAGAGCGAGGAGCCTTGGAATATCGATAAGATCAAAGGTCTGTCCGAGCATGATTTATAAATAATCAATCCTCGAAGAAAAAGCAACCAAAAGGGGTTACGGAGAAGCAATCGCGCCCATCCAACGTGCCGATGGCGACGATGCCGGCTTCAAACAACCATTCAAAAATGGTTGCCTTAATGAGGGCGCGTTCAGATTCCTGATAGGTGGGGAGGGTGTATTTCCAGTGCTTTCCCACTCGTTTGAGCATAATGACAGAATTTTCATTCAGCGAGACAGTCACTCCCTTGATGAAGTCATCAAAGAAAACCCATCCTCCATGAAGGACTCGCTTGATCGCTTTTTCCGCTTCGCGGATATGCCTTTCCAGCATGAGTTCAGTGGGAACAGAAGGGCAGAGGATCCGGTTAAGCGAGTGGCGATAGAGGTAAAGAGCTCGATTATCGACTCGAAGATCGAGGAAATCATTGGCAGAGTCTAGAGCATAAAGGCGGCCATTACTTTTTCCGGCAAGTTTGATCAGGCAGAGCTTTTCGATCAGATGCGTCATCGCTTTTGCATCGTGAGGAATTTTGCAGACAGCGGCTAATTTCTCTGTGAGTGCACCATCTAGAGGTTCGGGCTGTTTTTGCAAATAGGTCAGCACGGCGGTCATCTCTTCAATGAAGGCAAAGTCTGTTTTCCGTGCGCGCTTGATCGGAGAAGCCTTATCGATCACGGGACTTTCTGTCTCCTTAAGAAAGAGAAGGTACTGGTGCCATTCATGAAGAGGCGTGACGATCTCTAGCCAGTGGTCATTTTCTTTGACATAGCGAATCGAGCAGGTGAAGCTAAACTCCAAGAGAAGCATGATCTCTTCGAAAGAGCGTCGGACGAGGTTGTATTTAGCGATGAGATCGCTCGATGAGATGCGGAAATCGGGAGCGGAGAAGAGGTCCTTTACGATCCCTTGCGCAATCGGGTCGTTGAGGTTCAGATCAGTGAGGTAGCGCTGAAAAATTTGCGGGGTAAGGAGGTGTTTTTCAACGATCGATTCAAAAATATTATTCGAAGAGCGGGGGATGGAATACCATGTTGGAAGAACATGGATTGGGACTTTCCGCAAAAGGGCTTGCAAAAACTCTAAATCGGGCTTGAATGAAGGGTCGAACCTCTGCACCTGAAACTCAAAGTACTTGCGCATGTCCTTATCGACGACGATCGAGTCGTCTAGGACCGTCAATAGGCCGCCTTTGGTCAGCTTTTCTAAAATCGGGGATAGGGCAGCATCAACAGTCTCGAGGTTGCGAGCGAGCTTTTTTAAAGAAATCTTCAGGGGGCTAAAAAGAATTTCTTCAAGAACTTCAAGGTCGAATGGGGAAAAATCGGAAAGGACAATCCGATTTTCAATATCTTGGGCGCTATTGTAATCGGCAAAGTTGATTCTGTTTTTTCTGGGTGAGGTCAGTTCTAGCATGGTTCAAAGTATAGTCTTTAGCGTGGTTAAAATGAAAAGAAATCTCAAAGATTTTTAAGGCGAGCGAAGTATTCGAGTCTCTTTTTCATCTCGCGCTCAAATCCTCTTTCGACGGGAGTATAAAAGGACCTTTTGACCATCCCAGGAGGGAAGTAATCTTGCCCGGAGAAGCCTTGAGGAGTGTCGTGATCATAGATATACCCATCGCTATAACCCATTTCTTTCATCAGATCGGTAGGGGCGTTGAGAATGATTTTTGGGGGATTGAGATGACCGCTTTCTGCAGCGGCTTCTTTGCATTTTCCATAGGCGATATAAGTGGCGTTGCTTTTAGGGGCTAAAGCGAGATAGATGATCGCTTGAGCCAGCGCGAGCTCTCCTTCCGGTGAACCGAGGAGCTCATACGTTTGGTAAGCGGCTAAAGCAACTGTAAGGGCTTGAGGGTCAGCAAGGCCGACGTCTTCCGTCGCCATCCGAACGATGCGCCTAGCGATAAAAAGTGGCTCTTCGCCTCCATCTAACATCCTGGCGAGCCAATAAAGCGCAGCGTCTGGATCTGATCCGCGAACCGATTTATGAAGAGCTGAGATGAGATTGTAGTGCCCCTCTCGATCTTTGTCGTAAAGAGCTGGTCGCTTTTGTAGGTGAATGGCCAGATCGGTCACGTCATAGGTTTTTCCTTTCGGAAGCCCTTCGATTGTCTCGATGAGATTGAGAAGATGTCTGGCGTCTCCTTGCGAAAGAGAGAAGAGAAACTCGCGGGCATTGTCTGTGATCGGTAGAGGGGCCTGTTTTTGTTCGTAGCGCTGCAAAATAAGCCTGAGTGATTCATTGGAAAGGGAGTTCAAGTTCAATACGCGGAGTCGAGAGAGAAGGGCATTATTGAGGGCAAAGGAGGGGTTTTCTGTAGTCGCTCCGACAAGAATCAAAGACCCATCTTCTAAAAAGGGGAGAAAGATGTCTTGCTGGGCGCGGTTTAATCGGTGAATTTCATCAAAAAAGAGGATAATCTGCCGTTTAAAAAGGGGCATCGTTTCCCCTTCTTTCAAGATTTTTTTCAGGTCGGCTGTCGTCTGCAAAACGCCGGTTAGAGAGATGAACGGAAGGTTAAATGCGCTTGCATAGACCCTTGCAATCGTGGTTTTGCCGCACCCTGGAGGGCCGAATAAAAGGAGAGAAACCGGTTTTTGTGTTTGGCAAATTCTCGTGAGAAATCCCTCTTTTCCGAGAAGATGATCTTGACCTGCGATCTCTTGCAGAGATTTTGGTCGCATTTTTTCATATAGCGGTGTGTGCATGCGCTCCAAAATACTGCATTCCGCAATTAATTGACAATCAGTGTTTTAATAATGTCAAATTAAATATAACTTGTTTATTTGTAAATGTTTATGTTTTTCAGAATGTCTGAATGTTTTGTTTGTTGAAAAATTAGTTGAATAATTTTTTTTAATGCAACGTCATCGATTCAAAAAAATGCCTTCACAGTACATTCTGAATCGGTTTTTTGATTTTTCATTTTTTAGAAAATTTGAAAATAAAATTAGTATGTGTTTGTTTTTATTATTAAAATAATATATATTAAGGATTGTAAGGCAGATAGAGTGCGGAAGGTCCGCTGTAGGTAAGAACTCGAGAAGAGTTTTACACGAAGAAACTCTAACTCTTACAAAACAAGGAGAAACATCATGATCAAACGCAAAAGAAAAGCTGCGAAAAAAGGCCATAAGAAAGCCGTTCGCAAAACCAAAGCCCGCAAAGCTACAAAACGCAAAGCCCGCAAAGGCACAAAGCGCAAAGCTACAAAACGCAAAGCGAAAAAAGTCCACAAAAAAGCAAAAAGAAAAACTCGCCGAAAAGCTCACCACAAATCCGCTGCTGCTGCAGCCGTTTTGGTTCAAGAGTAATCGCTTTGGGCTTAGGTAATTAGGGATCGAGCAGCGCCACTGGCCTGCTCGATTTTTTTATTTATGTAGGTTTTTACTATGATTCGGATCACTCGAAAAGAAGTACTCAATAACATTCTTCAAATCAAAGATAACCTATTAAAGTCTAAAAAGGTGCTTCTCAATCGAAAAACAGGAGCCATCCAGTTCCAAGACAAGGCTCTTTTTCATCCGGCTGACCCGTGGCGCGAAATTCACATTCAGGTAGATAGCCTTGCGCACTTTGCCGCTAAGAATGAAAGAGATGAGCCTTTAAAATCCTCAGAACTCGAGCCGGTCGCCTGGCGCATTATGACTGAGACATTAGAAGCTCTAAACCTCATTACGAGCTTACATCCAGAGGAGACTGCTCTAGAGAGTCTTTCCAAGATCAATCTATTAGCTTCTTTAGAAAAGATTGAAGAACTTCCCGGTTGGAAAGGGAAAATTAACCGATTTAAAGCAGAAGAGAAGTTATTCGATCAGCCTTATGGAACTTATCTTTTACGATATCCAGATACAATTACTCAAACAATGGCCGAAGCTCTTGCTCAATCGAATCAAATGGACATAACTCCTTATCTCATAACAATCAAAGGCATGCATAGCAGCATATCAGAAGTGCTGCTTCTTCAAACAAACCAGGGCTGGACGGTCTATCGAGACAATCCCGATCTAAAAGACCTGGAATACTTCTATTTCAATTCGATACAAGGGGCGTTAAAAAAGTTACTCCCTAAAGCTCACCTTCCTCTTCATTGACTTCCTTGATCGTAGCAAGCTGAGGCGCAAAAATGATCCGAGGACGAGGTTGCTTGGGCGAAATTCGCTGAGGATTATACATGCGGAACCTATCTAAAGCTGCCTGCCCAACTTCATTGGCGAGGTCATCTAAGGTCAATAGAGGAGGCTCCTCCCCACCCTCTTGGGCCCTAAAAAGGCAACGCCGTTCTATGGCTGTCATCGATTTCTCCATCGTACGCTTTGGACTAAGAGAAAAAGGAGCACTCCGCCGCTTAAGATGCAAAGAAGGGCTGGAGTGGTGCTATGAGAAACTGCATAGCGTACAGCGAAGACCGCAGTCGTCAGGATCAGAAGGCCGATTGAAAGATAGACCCCCATTTTCTTTTGCGCAAAAAGAGCTGCAGCAGAAAGAGAGATAAGAAAACCGAGACTCCCTCCAGAAAGAAGCGAGACTAAGCTGTGTTTTTTTACATAAGCTTCTAAACCAATAGCGATGAGCAATAGCCCATACAATAGAACAATCCAACAGGTGCTTTTTTTAAACATGATTCCTCTTTTGTCAAAAGCGGAAATCCTATCCAAAAGTTCAATTTTTTTCTATAACTTTTGAAGTAAGGTCTGGCGAGGAAGAGGGGGAAATAGCTATAGTATTTGCCGATGAGCACAATTGTATTAAAAGAAGATCAGATCGAGGAAGCAGTTTTTTTCCTCAAGCAAGGTGAGCCGGTAGCTATCCCGACAGAAACTGTCTATGGTCTGGCGGCCCCGATTTTTTGCGAAGAAGCGGTCAAAAAGATATTCGCCTTAAAGAAAAGGCCCCAAGATAACCCGCTAATTGCGCATATTTCCTCAATCGAGATGCTTGAACTGATCGCTGAAGAGATCCCCGATTCTTTTGCGCGTCTAAGTCGCGTCTTTTGGCCAGGCCCTCTGGCTATGATCGTCCGGAAAAAAGAGAAGGTCTCTTCGCTCGTTTCCGCTGGCTTTTCGACCATTGCCGTCAGAATGCCCTCTCACCCGATAGCGCTCAAACTCATCGAATCGGTAGGGGAGCCACTTGTTGCCCCTTCTGCGAATATCTCCGGCAGGCCGAGCCCTACGACTGTTCAGCACGTTTTAGAAGATTTTAACGGCTCTCTACGGGCGGTTTTAGATGGGGGGCCTTGTGAGGTGGGGATCGAATCGACGGTTTTGAGCTTAGTGCACGACGTTCCGACTCTTTTTCGTCCAGGCGCTGTGACAAAAGAGCAAATCGAAGATGTTTTACAGATAAAGGTCGCGCTTCCTCGAAAAGAAGATCCTGCGCCCTCTCCTGGAATGAAGTATCGGCATTACGCGCCAAAGGCGACGATTCAAATTGTAAAACACCTTCCGGTAGAGGCGGGAACTGTCTTGTCGAGGGAACTTGGAACGCTCTCTGCCCGGTCATTATATGCTTCTTTAAGAGAGGCTGACAGAAGGGGAGTGGAGACGATCTGGGTCCTTCTCGACTCGATTTCAGAAAGTGATGAGGCTCTCATGAATCGCCTTTTTCGAGCTGCTGGAAAATATTAATTTAGACTATCATCAAATGTTTATGAAAAAACAGAAAGCGATAGAGCCTTCCGAAATTCTCATCGGCGATGATGGCACAGTTCGTGACAAGCCGATAGAGGCTAACCCATGGCTTCGTTTTTTGGCGCGAGCCTTTGACTATTCGCTCTTTTTCTCTTTTTTATGGGCCATTTCGGCGGGCAAAATCGAATCTACGCTTGTCCCTTTAGAATATTTCTTATGGATTCCGGTGGAAGCGGCCTTTTTGCGCTGGCTTGGAACTACGCCTGGAAAATGGGTATTGGGCATTCAGCTTCGACAGGGGAGGTTGCCGCGCCTCGATTATCCGACCGCCTTGAGAAGAAGCTTTAATGTCTGGTTTCGTGGACTTGGGATGGGAGTTCCATTCCTCAATGTGATTTGCTCGCTCGTCGCCTTTCAGCGCTTAAAAGCGTTTAAAGTGACCACCTGGGATCGGGACGACCATATTCAGATCCGTTACCTCCGAATTGGTACGTGGCGCATCGTATTAGCTCTTCTCATAGCCACCCTAGGTTTAGGCTTTTATTACGGGCAAAAATATCAAATTTTAGAAAAAACCCATCCTCAGAAAAGCGCTAATTCATTATAGTGCTTCCTTGTAAAGAAAAGGACCATATGCAAAAAGTCGATATAGGTTTCCAGACATCTCCCAATAAAAGGTTTGAAATCTTGCAAAAGAATAAAGAGCTATTATTTGTTGCGCTAGCCCTCGCAGTAGGAGGCGGCATCGCCCTTTGTCCGGCTCCATTAGGAGTCACTTCACAAGCGTGGAATCTTTTTGCGATTTTCGTTTCCACGATCATTGGGATCATTTTAAAGCCCGCTCCAATGGGGGTCGTTTCGATCTTTGGCCTTACTGTAGCCATTCTCACCAATACGCTGACATTTGCGGATGCTTTTTCCGGATTTAGCAACGACGTCGTCTGGCTCGTCGTATTTTCCTTCTTTGTCGCTCGGGGATTTATCTCGACCGGCCTTGGAAATCGGATGGCGTATAAGGTGATGAGTCTTCTTGGGAAAAATAGTTTGGGATTGGGCTATGGCCTCATTGCCACTGACCTCTTTTTAGCCCCGACGATTCCAAGCGTAACAGCTAGAGCCGGAGGCGTCATTTTCCCCATCTTGAAATCGCTAGCCAATGTGTTTACGGGAAAATCCCACGATCCGAAAATGGGTTCTTTCTTGACGCTCTGCGCATTTCAAGGCTCTGCCATCACAAGTGCGATGTTTTTGACCTCGATGGCCGGCAATCCTCTCATTGCGCAATTTGCAAAAGACAATGGCGTTAATTTGACTTGGGGCGGCTGGGCGTTAGCTTCTATCGTACCGGGTCTTTTGAGCTTAATCATCGTCCCTTACTGCATCTATAAGATCGCTCCGCCAACTGTTCGAAAAACTCCTCACGCACGTGAAATGGCGCTCGAGAAACTAAGCTCTATGGGCCCCATGTCCTTTAAAGAATGGACCATGCTCGGGATTTTTGGACTCCTCATCGCTCTTTGGGTGCTCGGGCCTGTCATCAATTTAAAAGCGACTGTGGCGGCCATGATCGGACTTGCCATCATGCTCGTAACCGGCATTTTACGTTGGAAAGATGTTCTAGAAGAACACGGTGCATGGGATACGTTTATCTGGTTTGCCACACTCATTACCCTCGCGAGCTTCTTAAATAAATTCGGCCTTACCACTTGGTTTAGCCAATGGATCGTCGGTCATGTAACTGGATTTGAATGGACAGCTGGCTTTTTAGTGGTGGGCTTGGTCTACTTCTATTCTCACTACTTCTTTGCGAGCAATGTCGCGCATATCGGCGCAATGTACGCCCCGCTTCTGATTGTCTCTATTGCGCTTGGAACGCCCCCTGAGCTTGCCGCACTGGTTCTAGCCTTCTTTAGCAGCCTCTTTGGCGGGCTCACCCACTATGGTTCCGGCCCTGCGCCAATCCTCTTTGGATCTGGTTATGTCGGCATCGGTCAGTGGTGGAAAATAGGAGCGATTGCAAGCGTTCTCAACATCCTCATTTGGGTGTTTGTTGGCGGCGCTTGGTGGAAAATCATCGGACTTTGGTAAAAAATTGCACGAATTTATCCCTAAATCAATCCAGTATTTGAGAAAAGGGTATAATTTTTCGATTTTTAGAAAAGATCTTCTGGCAGGGATCACAGTCGGTATCATCGCCCTGCCTCTTGCAATGGCCTTTGCCATCGCGTCTGGGGTTGGTCCGGATAAGGGTCTTTTTACCGCAGTCATCGCCGGCTTTTTGATTTCAGCGCTTGGCGGAAGCCGGGTGCAAATTGGAGGCCCAACAGGGGCCTTTGTCGTTATCGTCTATGGCATTATCCAAAGAACTGGATATAGCGGACTTTGCGCCTCTACGTTAATCGCCGCTCTCATCTTGATTCTGCTCGGCGTCTTTCGATTTGGTTCTTGGATTAGATATGTCCCGCACCCTCTTGTCATGGGGTTTACCTCAGGCATTGCCGTCTATATTTTCTCTACGCAGATTAAAGATTTCTTCGGTCTTCAGATGGGATCTCCATCTGCAGATTTTAGCGCAAAATTGGTCGAATACTATCGCGCCTTTCCAACCTTTGATCCATTGACTCTAGCAGTTGGCGTTGGATCTTTTGCCGTCATTTTACTCGTTCGAAGGTATATTCCAAAATTGCCGTGGGGGATTGCGGCGATAGTCCTAGCAACTGCCGTATGTGCCATCTTCGATCTGCCAGTTGCGACCATTTATTCTCACTTCGGCGCCATCCCCAATAAGCTGCCGATCCCTTCATGGCCATCCCTTTCTATTCCCTATGACATGTTCAATGAAGTTCTTATCAATGGCGTTGCAATTGCTTTTCTCGGTGGAATCGAATCGCTTCTCTCCGCTGTGATCGGCGATGGGATGATTGGAGGTCGGCACCGCTCAAACTGTGAACTCATAGCACAGGGGATTGCTAACTTCGGCTCTGTTTTATTTGGAGGCATTCCGGCGACAGGAGCTATTGCAAGAACTGCGGCAAATATTAAAACGGGAGCCCAAACGCCCGTTGCGGGAATGATCCACGCGCTCACCCTATTCCTGATCCTTTCTTATTTTTCTCCCCTAGTAAACCATATTCCTCTTGCAGCTCTTGCTGCAGTCCTAATCATGGTTTCTTGGAATATGAGCGAAGCGGGACATTTTCTCCGCCTTCTCAAAGCGCCTATAGAAGATCGAGTCATTCTTCTAGTGGCTTTTTTCCTAACGATCTTTGTCAATATCGTCTTCGCTATCACCCTCGGCATGATTCTAGCCAGCTTTCTATTTATGAAGAGAATGGGCCAGATGGCCAAAGTCGTTTCGCTAGCTCCTATTTTCCAAGAGGGACAAGCGATTCCAGCTGGCATTACAATCTATGAAGTACAGGGACCTTTTTTCTTTGGCTCTGCTCACATCCTTAAAAGCATTCTCGATCAAGTCGACCCGACGACCAAAGTTTTTATTCTTCGCCTTCGCCATGTGCCTCTCATCGATGGATCGGGACTCTTTGCGCTCCAGGAATTTAATAATGAGTGTAAAAAGAAGAAAATCGCTCTTTTCTTATCTGGGGTCCAGGAGCATCACGGCCCTGTAGATGTGATTGGAAAAGATCGAATCTTTCCCCATATCGACGCCGCTCTAGAAAGAGCTGCTAAGAGCATTTAATACTTCTTGAAAAATCGCCTCTTTGCTGCCAGAGCTATCGATTTGTCGGAAGGAATCTTTTTTCTCTGCATAATATTCGATAACGGGATGCGTTTCTCGATAATAGACTTCTAGCCGTTTGCGTATGATCTCTTCTTTATCGTCGTCGCGCTGATATAAAGAGCCATTGCATTGATCGCAAACGCCAGATTTTTTAGGTGGATCGAAGTGGATGTGATAAGGGCGGCCGCACTGTTTACACATAATGCGCCCCACGATTCTTTCGATCAGCAGTTCATCGGCAATCGAAAAATAAAGGGCGACGATATGGTATTGACCGAGCCTTGCATCAAACTTCTTCGCTTGCGCCACCGTTCTAGGAAAACCGTCGAGAAGAACTCCATTTTTACAATCTTCCTTCGCCAGCCTTTCAAAAAGCATATCGAAGACAAGCTCGTCCGGCACCAAATTGCCGCTATCCATAAACTCTTTGACTTTGAGCCCAAGAGGCGTCTTATTTCGCATATTTTCCCGAAAAAGATCGCCTGTCGAAATATGGGGCAAATGGAGGTGTTCTTTTAAGGGAACGGCATGTGTTCCTTTGCCGGCGCCTGGCGGCCCCATGAGAATCACGACTAAAGGCTTTGCCTCTACAGAAGAGGCTCTAGTTGCAAGAAGGCTACTCATACAATAATTTCCGAATGCCAAACGATCAAAGATACTAAAATGAGGGGTTTCCTGGGTAGCAAAAACTTGTCAATTTACAGTGATATGAAAGGTTTTTGCTGATTTGATGGAATTGCTGATAGGGCAGTCTTTGATTGCAGCATCGAGGAGCTTTCGCCCCTTGTCGGTATCTGACGACCCATCGACATCGAGGAAAAGGTCGATATTGGAGATATAAAAGCTAACGCTCGAAGGGTCCTTGTTTGCAGTCAAAATGGCTTTCCCCCGAATCTCTTGAAAAGAAATATTTGATTTTTCGCAGTAAACTTTATAGAGGGCAATCAGGCAATTGAGGACCGAAATCCCAAAGAGATCCTCCGGGGAATAGCCCCCGCCCGGCCCCATGAATTCAGGGGGGATAGCGCTCGGGATAGGAGGGAGATCGTCCCCTTGGGCGATCCATTGGCTAGATACTCCGCTAGGAGCCTTAGCTTCTACTTCAAACTTCATCGGAAACTTAATCATACGCCCATATATAACACTTTTTTGAGAATTCCGACAACTAATTTATTGAGTTGATAGTAATTGTATTTTTTGCTATTATCTTAGGTGTTTTCAACAGGAGTGATTCAATGAATACTACACTCTATTTTTCAGCTAATGTTGGGTATACTTCGCTATATCAATCCAATATTCAGCACGATTCTTCTGGAATCTATCCAGTATTGCATCCCTATGTCACCTTTCTTCGCGCTCTCCCATTCAAGAAGCGCAAATAATCCTTGTGCAAACAAAGAGCAAAGTGGTAATACGTTGTCTCTATTGAACGGGAGTCTGATTTTGCATTTAACGCCGAGAGATCTCGAGAAATTCTTGCACAAAACGCCAATGATTTACGAAGATCCGCAAGTGATTTGCGAAGGTGCGCCATCCTATGAATATCTGCCTTATCCAGTCTTTGAATCAGAAAAAATTTTCGATCGAATTTACCAGAAAACTGAAAAGGCGAAGTTAAAAGACAGCATTGCCGCTGAAAAGATTTGGATGGGAATTTACTTCAACAAGGAGCTGCAAAATGGGCAGCATCCGAAAGTAGTGCTCAAGAAAATCAATGAAGAGATCGGATTTGGGGTCTTTTCCGCGAACCTAATCCATGGGGGCTCATTTGTAGGGGAGTATACAGGGGTGATTCGAGAGAGGAAGAGAAAGATCGTAAAAGACAATCTCTACTGCACTCGGTATACTGTCTGGAAGATGGGCTGGAAAAAATTTGTCCTCGACGCAGAGGAAAAAGGAAATTTCACCCGTTTTTTCAACCATAGCGATCAGCCAAACCTCAGCCTTCTGTCGGTTTATTGGAAAGGCATTCCGAGGATGATTTTTATCGCGCTAAAAGACATAGAAGAAGGCGCTCAACTCACCTTTGATTACGGAAATCTATTTTGGAAAGAATGCAAGAGACGACCGACCCTTCTCTAATTCCCAAAATGACCGGTGTTCCCTATGTGCCCTATTTGGAATTTGAGAGTTTTTCCCTCTATCAAAAAGTCTTAAAGAAAATGCGCAGCTCTTCCATCGGAAGGGATCGCCTTTGGCTCTCAGCCTATTTCCATAAAGAGCTTCTCTCTCAAAAATTACCTCTGTTATCTCTTCGTTGGATCGATGCCGAAATGGGATGGGGCGTTTTTGCGGAAAAAGATCTTTCTTCTATGGAGTTTATCGCTGAATATTCGGGTCTTGTCCGGAAACGAAGAAGAGGGGATGAAGAGAATTCTTACTGTTTTGAATATCTGATGATGCCAGGGGAGGCGACAGAGTATCTCATCGACGCCCAAGATCAAGGGGGCATCTCTCGCTATATCAATCATAGCAGCGGCCCCAATCTCTCTTCCTCAATGATTGCCCATGAGGGGGTCAGCCACATCATTTTATACACAAAAGCAAAGATCAAAAAAGGGGAGCAGCTCTTCTATGACTACGGCCCCGACTATTGGAAAAAAAGAAAACCGCCTGTTAACTTGCGGGAGGAGTCCTTGGCTGGGGGAGACTTGTCAATTCGTACACGCGGAGAGCTTCCTTAGCCAGCGGATGGTTCTGATGAGGGGTGCAAAGGTCCCCCAGATGATTCAAGATTGTCTTTGAAAGGCGCTTTCCCTTCTCTCGATCTAAAGGAGCCTCATTAGTCAGTCGTGTCTGCAGATAAGTATGGGTAGGTTCAATGACGTTGGGATTGTTTTTCAGAAACAGTTTTAGGTTGTTGAATCGAGAATAGTTCTTGGTATTTATCCCTGGCACTTGGCGAAGCATGGCTATACACTGCTCTCTATTTTCTGGGGCAAGATAGGAGACTGTATTGACAATGTTACACCATGTACGCGTATCTGCGACCTCCTGGATCATGGAATTGAGTGCATCGAAGGCTTTGAGAGTGTCGCTCTCTCTTAGCAAGGCGAGAAGAAGAAACCGCTCGTCGGCATTCTCGGCTCTTCGGATGAGAGGCATCGCCTTATCGAGCATGTCGGAATTCATTTCATTTAGTTGCGTGAGAAGATAATCCTTATACTCAGCCTTGACGTCTATTAATAAGGGGAGCGCCATCTTGAGAAAATCGATTTTCTCATCGGACATACCTTTCCCAAGCCATAAGAAGATCGGCGCCAAGCAATCTAAAGCATAGGCCGCCATAAGTAGGGGCATGATTTTCTTGAGCGTATCGAGATTGACTTGACCAATATACAGTGGAATTTCTGAAAGTATGCTGATGACCTTTCCGAGGTTTTTATGGGAGGCATTTTTAAGGGTTTCAAAAAATGCGCTTCGGTAGCTATCTGTGATCCCAGATCTTTTACAAAAATTTGCGATTTTCTCATCAAGAGGACTTAGCTTGGAAGGATCGGCCCACTGAAGAAGCTTGCCTTCTAGTCCCAATAAGAGGGCAGCATCATCTTGATCAATAAACTCCTCATTTGCAGTGATCCAAGCCAGAGCTTGCTCGACTGTACCCTGCACTCCAGAAGCAAGAGAGCCTAAAATTTCCTCAAACATTGTTTTATTAGAGATAAAACATAACTCTTGAAGTTTTTGATGGATGTTGTTTGGAGGAAGTGCGCTCATAACTTTATTTTCTATATCACAGGGGTGCCGATTGATAGGCCTTGAATTTTACCTCAGGAGCATGGTAAATTTGTAGTCAAAAACAAATGAACGACCCTTTTCACTACCCACGACCAAAAGATAGACTCCCCCCGCGCGATCAGCTTATCATGGGTTTACACGCCTTAAACGAGCTGCTTCGTCACGCGCCTAAGAGGGTATTGAAAGTCTATACCTCTGTAAAGAATGCAGGCACTCGGAAAACGGGGATCTTGAGTGAATGCGAAAGATTGGAAATTCCTATCCAGTTCACCTCGGAAGACAACCTCTCTCGCATGTGCGGCTCCGATTCTCACCAGTCCTTTGCTGCCCATGTAAAAGGGCGCAAATTCTATGATGTAAAAGAATTTTTGAAAGAGGTTGAAGAGAAAGAGCGGGTGCTCGTCCTTCTCTGCGATCAGATCTTCGACCCCCAGAATTTCGGCGCTCTTCTCCGGTGCGCGGAGTGTTTTGGCGTCGATGGGGTCGGTTGGTCGAAAAACCGCGGGAGCGATCTGACTCCGGTCTCTGCCAAATCGAGCTGTGGGGCCAGTGAATGGCTTCCGCTGATCCGCATCTCCAATCTCGCAGAGAGCGTCTCCCAGTTCCAAGAGGCCGGTTTTGAGGTAATCGCCGCAGCCCTCCAGGAAGGGTCAAAAAACGCCCTTCATTTCCCCTTTAAGCCAAAGACCGTCTTCGTCGTCGGATCGGAAGGGGAGGGGATTCAACCTCTGATCTTAAAACGGGCCGATCATTTGGTCCATATTCCGATGTTTGGCAAAATCGAATCTCTCAATGTCGCACAAGCTGCCACATCGCTCTTGACCTGTTACCAAAAAGGTGTATAGATGGCTCATCTACATAACGATCTATTCAATAGAGAATGGCTCCAAGGAAACCCCGGCCAACCATTAGACCCCGCTCCTGCCCACATCGATCCCTTAATTTTTCAAACAGAAAATCTATTCAAGAAGTTTAAAACCTTCTCTTTGCATGCGACGATTGCCACATGTAGCGCTGGAGTTTCTGTACTAGCGGGGACGTCGAGCGTAATGACTATAGCGGCCTCTTGGATTGGATGCGCTCACTTGATGAATGCCTATAACAACCGAGAAGATAGAATGTCGTCTGCATTGTCAGGGGTTTTCTTTGCATCGATCCCGATGGTAACGGCCTTAACATTGGAAAATGAATTTCTATTAGAAGGGAGCGGCGAGGCGATGGGCCTATTAGGAGCCTCCATTGCCACAGGATTTCTAGAAAAGCAGCCGTTTATACCGCCAATCGTCCCTCAATTATCCGCACTAGCGATAACCCTCGTAAATAACAAAGGCGCAGAAGTTGCGACGTTTGTAAATACACTGGGATTAACCACGATCTTGGGAGCTGGTATGATGACAGCATTTCCTGGATATGCATTGGAGCGCCTGATCGGAGGCAAAGATGCTAATTCTTTAGGAGTAGGCCTTGGGCTAGCGGGGATCTCTGCTTTTATTTGCTCTATAAGCGGGTCTCCCTTGATGGGTTCGACCATCGCCGCAATCGCCGGCGTTGCCGCAGGGTTTTTCTCAGTTCTATGAGTTTCTAGTAGGCCAAGAGAGCGACAAGCTGCTGCGACCGTGGAGGGCAAGCCAGACATCGATGTCGTCTTCCAATGTTTTGGAGCGATCGATCAGTTCAACCGTTTCGTCCCAGTTCGCAATAACGCCGCAATCTTCGATCAATGCGAGAATTTGATTATATAGAGTGTCGCCAAGATCGATCATCCCTTCATCGACCGAGAGAACTAAAGAGAGGCGAAGGCTTTCAAGGTTTTCGCAGATCTGTTGCTTAGCATTCCAAAGATCATCCGCCATTTTATCGACCTGTATAGATTTGGAGGAAAATTTCGCTTCCGAGAATAAGAAAGGCAAATGTCATTAAAAGAACGAGCAGTGGTTTACCGCCAAAGAGCTGTCTCGTCTCATGAGGGTAATGTTTGATGTATCGACCGACCCAAACCATGACTGGAGGCATCAGTCCAAAAAGAAACGCGCAGCTAATTCCGCCGGCATAGCCCAAGGCGACCAAAAAGATATTTGGGTAGAGGATGGCAATCACTGCCGGGATACCGAATACTACAGCGGTTAAAGAGAGCCGTTTTGCCCCTTTTTTGTGCCACTTCAATCCATCGGCCAGAAAATCGAAAAAGGAAAGAGCCAGAGGGACAAACGAGGTGGTTAAGGCAAAAAATGCAAACCAGTTGCTAAACGTTAAAATCCATTCGCTTTGAACGAAGTGTTTTAGTGGCGTGACGGCATTTTTGCCGAGCGCGCCCGCTTCAATCAATCCAAAAGAACCATCTGGAGGGACAATTCCGAGAATCAAAAACTCCCAAACAAGATAGATGACGAGCGGGATCGAGGAGCCAAAGAAGATCGCTAGGCGAACCTTTCGGACGTTTCGCTCCATATAGGACATGAGAGTTGGGATGATCACTTGATAGGTAAAAGCGGTAAAAAGGATCGGAAAAGTCGCCAACGTCTTCCCCCAATTCGCATGGGTAAGGAGGTTGAGCTTTACAGAGCTTGCCGAAACGGCTACAAAGCCAAAATAGAAAAAGATAACGCCGGAAATGAGGAAGAGGTTCAGTCGATCAACAGACCGAGTTCCCAAATAGACAACAGGAGCTAGGATTCCAGTATAGAGAAGAGCTGACATCCAGTGAGGGAATGGCCAGCCGGGGATGCCGAGCAAGATTTCTCCTCCACCTGCTACGTGAGCGATCATGACTGTCGTAAATAGGAATAGGTATGCGACCCAGAAGATGTTTTTCCCGATCGGTCCCAGTACCTTCTCGGCCATCGAGATAAAGCTCGTGTCCTTGGGCATCCATAGATTGACTTCGACCAAAGCGAGCCCTGTGCAGAGCATAAAGAGCCAGCAGATGATGTACGTAATAAAGGAGGGGATAAAGCCTGCAGGGCCAGTTGCCACCGGCAAGGCCAACATTCCGACCCCAATCGTAGTTCCCGCGACTAAAAGAGTTCCACCAACGACATGTCCAAGAGAATGTATAATTCGCATAAGCGAAGAGTATAGCCAGGAGTTAAGTTTCTGGATAGTGGAATTTTAGGCGTGTTATTTCTCGCTAGCCTGATCTCTAATCAGGAGTATTCTGTTTTTAATGTTTTCCACCTTTTGTTCTTGTGTGAAAACTTCCATAACTTGTTCCATTTTATTGTCAGGAATGTCGCTTAAATCAAAATCATTGCCCTTGATAGTAAAAGTGTATTTGTCATAAACGACCGTTCGATTTTCTTCTGAGCATCCAATACCGGATCCCAGCGTCAACGTGAGATCTAATAGTTGTTCATTCACTTTCAGCGGTTTAAATTTTACCTCGCCCGTTTTAAAAGGAGCGCCGAATACCATGGTGACAATAGGGGTTGGTTTAGAGAGAGATTCTAACTGCTCCTGAAGAGGTATTCCGGGAACGTAGGTGGTATAGCTGGAACTGGTGGTTGCGGCCATTTTTGACTCCTATGGTTGAAGGGGAAAAATCCTAAAGCGCTGCCGATAAAGAATCAAGATAAACCCAGAGAACTCAACATAACATGTATTATCAGACGTTCAAATAGACCGGGGCCGGGGGCCCCAAGTCGACTACCGCTTCTTCGAGTTCTTTCTGGATAAGATCCTATCGGCCTGTTCTGTATATTTCATGATTTCCAGCTCCCGCATCGATGGCGCTGAAGCCGCTCTTAATTCAAACTGCTCAAGATTGTCTTCCAATTCGATTAAGTTCGGAAAAGAGGCTCTATTTCTGGCAAGTCTATGGAGATCGGCCCCTCCCTGCGAAACGATTTCCTCTTGAGACTCTGAGGGAGTAGACACTGGAGAAGGGAAACTTGCCTCTGAGATAAGGGTAAAATTCCAATTTTTTAAATCTGACCTCGGCACATCCAGATTGAATGAAATCCTACAGGATGGGCAAGTCCTGTGGTCTTTTAGCCATTTGGTTAGGCAATCTCTGTCAAAAACATGCATTCCATAATTTTGGACTGCATTATGACCTAAGACCCTATCCCCTTCTTGAAACTTAAGTAGGCAGATTGAACAACGGATCGACTCGTAACCATCCATGGACGGGATAGTCCCCTTTGCAATGGAAACTTTTAAATTCACGCTCATAACAACCTCTTTTGGTTAAAAGGAGGGCTACTATGGCATTTTAAGGGAAAATAGATCAATTACCAAAAATTGAAGTTTTGATCAGACTCGTCTTCGATCATCTGGTTGTCTTTGTCGTTGATTTTGATATCTGGCTCTTTTTTGTCTTGAGGCGGGGCTGGCGGAGGCTCTTCTGAGTCTTTGTCTGTCTTTTTAGGAGAGCTCATTGAAATCGTCATTTCTTGCACTGGAGCAGGCGGTTCAAAGGAGGTTGCTTCTTTGAGAGCCTTTTCGAGGGGTTCCGATTTTGGGGCAGGAGCAGATGTAGGAATCGGAGCAGTTGGCTGAGGGACTAAGGCCGTCTTTTTACTTCCCGCCTGTTCTTGTAGCCAGCGGTAGTAGGAGTAGCCCATCCCAACTAGGGTTTTATTCTTGAAGATCAGCGGGGTGAGGTTCAAAGGCACCATGCGGCTCTGGGCCAGGAGCGTGAAATTGGTTACGTAGAAGAGCACATCGTATTGGTCATCAAAGATTTGAAAAGACTCCCCTCGATACGGATCCCGCATGATGCAGATCACCTGGGCCTCCCCCATTCCAACGGCGACAAGACCGAGATTGCTCACGTTTTGCTCGGCCATGCCATAGGTCTTTAGAGCGCCGCTCGTCGCGCATCCCTGCAAAATCACTAGGGTCAACGAGAGGTATAGCCATTTGGTCATCGGAGATTCTCTTCTTTTCCTTCCGAATACTCGAAGAGCTCTGGCATTGTCAACATGAATCCCGTTGTGTATGCTTTGAAAAGTCTATCGATGGAGACTTCAATGTCAGTGAGTTCGATTTTTGCAAATGCCAACGATTTTGCCTTGTTAGAAAAAGCGTACCAAATCGGCCGATACATCCACACGCATGTGACTACTTGCAGCGACGATAACGAAAAACCATGGTCCAATTATAAGAGCTATTTTAACGACGGGCCAAATTACTTTTACAATCAAACAGAAACAGGACTCGTCTTAGAACTTTCTTATATGGCGCCCACAGCAATCCACACCCCTTATGGACGTTGGATGATTTTAGGCAGTACTTCCGGCGACTTTAGCAAGGTAATAGAAGCGATCACAACCCCTCTTGGGTTAACGCTTTTACAAAAAGAAAAAGTGACCCCCATGGGACAGACAGGCCCGCTCTATGCAATTACCGCATGGAAGAATGAAGCCCTTGAAAAACCTATTTATAGAAAGCACGCAGAATATGTTCCCAATCATTCAGTGATCTATATTTGGGAAAGATTCCGCTCCTCCCATCAAATCGGTTATTAATCCCAACGGCGGGATTTTTTCTTTGACTTGGAGTTCTTTAGCTGAAAATCGGCATCGGCATCTTCGATCCATTTTGCAACCGTTTGGTAAATCGCCTGCCCTTTTTCAAGGACAAAATGGTCGTTCCCCGAGGTCAGAACCCAGAGATATGAACCCATTAAAACCAGGAGCCAAAACAATCTTCTCATAATTTCTTTTCATTGCACTATTTCCAATTTATTTGCAAAATGGAACGCAAAATGAATCTCCTTCTCTCTGATTTTCACTCGATTCGCCCCCCGTTTGAGACGTTGCAGGAAAATACCCTCCAATGGCTCGTCGCGGCTCATTCGCAAGCAGAAGGTGGCTCGCCAGAATTTGCAAAAGCCTTAGAAGAAAAGCTTTGGAAAGTCGGCTGCAAACCCGATCGCATTGCAAAAAGAGGGCATATCTCAACTGACTATCTCCATCGGGACTGGAGCAGGATGGAAATTTTCCGCCTGCTTGAAAATCCAGCCGGATTAGGTCTTGATACGAGGGTCGCCCTCTATGCAAAACACGCTGACCGGGTGCTTGAGGAGTTTTATGCAGATGAAAAAATAGCTCCGGATGATCTCATTCACGTCACCTGCACAGGGTATGTCGCTCCAAGTAGCGCACAAAAACTCGTCTCGAAGAAAAACTGGGGAGAAACGACAACCGTCACCCACGCCTACCACATGGGATGCTACGGTTCGATCCCCGCCCTTCGGATGGCCAAGGGCTTTCTGCTCTCCTCCCCTAAAAAAACTCGGGCCGATATCGTTCATACAGAAATCTGCTCGATCCACGCCAATCCTTCCCTGCACACTTCCGATCAGCTCGTATCGCAAAGCCTTTTTGCCGATGGATTTATCAAGTACAGCATGGGATACACAAAAGAAGGCATTTGTCTCCATGCGACCCGCGAAGAGATCATCCCCAATTCAATATCGGCGATGAGCTGGGATGTCGTCAACTGGGGCTTTGCCATGTCCTTATCGAAAGAAGTCCCTGTCCTTATCGCAAGAACTCTCAAAGGCTTTTTGGAGAGGCTCTCTAAAGATAGTCCATGGACAGCAGAAGAGCTTTGCAAAAATGCCCTCTTTGCCGTGCATCCAGGCGGCCCGAAAATCTTAATGTATGTGCAGGAGATTCTAGGTCTAAAAGATTCTCAAATAAAACACAGCTTCCAAATCTTAGAGAAATGTGGCAACATGTCATCAGCAACCCTGCCGCACATCTGGAAGGATATGATCGAAGAAGCTCCTAACAAAACTCCCATTGTCAGCCTTGCCTTTGGTCCCGGTCTTAGTATCTGCGGCTCTATTTTAGAAATGCAATGTGGTACACAGCATTAATTCCTTTTGTTCTCCAAGCTCTGGCGATTTTCTTTGATGAGGCAGTTTTTCATGTGCGGCGGGGCCTTCCCAAGTGGGAGCGGATCGGCCACCCTCTCGACACTCTCACCGTTCTTTGCTGCATGGGCTTTGTCCTTTGGGTCCCCTTTTCAAAAGCCATGCTCATCACCTACATTGTCCTCGCGGTATTTTCGACCCTTTTTGTCACAAAAGATGAGTTCGTCCACAAGGAAGTTTGCCCCGCTTCAGAGCAGTGGCTCCATGCCGTGCTATTTACGCTCCATCCGATCACCTTGACTGCAGCCGGTTTTATGTGGCCAGTTGTTCAAGGCGTCCAAGTGGAGAGCTGGATCTTTTCTTGGCTAAATAATCCCGAAGCGCTCCACCTCTTTCTCTATGGGCAATTTGCAGCGATGAGCGCCTTTCTTTTTTATCAGATCATTTTTTGGAACGTCCTTTGGAAAGAGAGCTTGCATGATCAACAATGAATTCTACAATGATCTCGGAGACGAGTGGATCCATCGCCTCGACCACCCGGTCGCACTTCTCCGAAGAGAAAATGCCGTTCGCACCCCTTGGGTCATCCAAGAAATTGAGCAAAGAATCGCAAAACAAGTCTCTATCCTCGATATCGGATGTGGAGCTGGCTTTCTCTCCAACCCGCTGGCAAAAATGGGGCACACCGTCACAGGGATCGACCTTTCCGAGTCGAGCTTAGCGGTGGCAAAAAAACAAGACTCTACCGACACTGTCCAATACCTCCAAGCCAATGCCTACTCCCTCCCCTTCCCAAAAGACTCCTTCGATGTCGTCTGCGCCATGGACGTCTTGGAGCACATCGAAGAGCCCAACCTCCTCATCGCAGAAGGGGCAAGAGTTTTAAAACCGGGAGGACTTTTCTTCTTCCATACCTTTAACCGGAATGTCTTCAGTTATCTCACCGTCATTAAAGGCATGGAGTGGTTTGTGAAAAACACGCCCCCGAACTTACACGTCTATCCTCTCTTCATCCGGCCGAAAGAACTCCAAGATCATCTTGAAGCCTACAAACTAAAACCTATCCACTGGGTAGGTCTCGCTCCGAAAATCTTTTCCTTTGCCACATTGAAAATGCTCCTTTCAAGAACCGTTCCGCCTAATTTTTCCTTTCGCTTTACTCGCTCACTTCTTTCAGGGTATTGTGGAATCGCTCAAAAACAAATATTTTAAGAGGTTCCTATGGTCACTTTTAAAGGCAAACCGATTCATCTTACCGGCTCTCCCCTCGCCCTACATGCAAAAGCGCCCGAATTTACTCTTGTCGACAAAGATTTAAACGATCGCCATTTGGCAGAATTTCATGGAAAGAAGAAGCTTTTCTCCACGGTTCCAAGCCTTGACACCGGTGTCTGCTCCACCATGACCAAGCACATGAACGAGCTGGCCAAAAAGCATCCCAACCAACTCTTTTTGACCATCTCAGCAGACCTTCCCTTCGCACAAAAACGCTTCTGCGAACAGGAAAGCGTTCGCAACGTATTGACTCTTTCGATGATGAGAAATAAAGACTTTGGAAAAGCCTACGGCCTTCTTGTCCAAGATGGACCTTTGGCGGGCTTACTCGCCAGATCGGTATTCATTCTCGATGAAAAAGATTGCGTTATCTATGTAGAACTCGTGCCGGAAATTACCCAGGAGCCGAATTATCAAATGTTTCAGAAGTTTTTATAAAGAAATATTTAATTTACTGTAATATTTGTATAAAACCATCGCTTATGGTAGAATATCTGGACCTAACCAGAAGGATGGCTTTGTGATAGCAGTACAAGGAAATAGAGAAAATTTTCTACACTCATTGATTCCAGATACAAGCCGTCCTCTCGATTCCAAAATTCACATCATAGTCATTCCCATTATTGTAGGCCTTGTTACAAATTATTATTTGATCTCTGCCGCTCTCCTTACTATCGGCTATGCCATTTGCGTAGGATTGCACCGTTCGTATTATCAACAGTCTCCCTTCCTGACAGGCCTTCAGAATTGGTGCGATGAGAAAAAAGAGAGTCCTGAATACAACCTTCGGTTAGAGGAAATGAAAAACATGGTGGTTTCCTATAAAAACAGATGGACTCATCTTTTTTTTCAAGTAGATAATTATCCCAGAGTCTCTGGCTTAACCGAAATGGAGGCTTCCCAGCATTATCTCGACAAACCTAAGCTTACTGCGCTGCCCTCTCAGATCGGCGATTGCAGGGATTTGGAAGTGATTTCTGCATTTGAAAAACAGATTTCCTCTATGCCTGAAACGATAGGCAACTGTATAGAGCTTCGAGTGCTCAAACTGAACAACAATCAGCTCAAATCAATCACTTCTAATATTGGCAAGCTTAAAAAACTGGAATGTCTTTTTTTAGGTGGCAATAAGATTACCTCTATCCCACGCGAGATTGGCCAATGTAAAAATCTGCAAGTATTCGACATATCCCGCAACCCGATTACCTCCCTTCCGGAAGAAATTTTTACCTTGAGTAAAAACTGTTCTGTCGTCGCAAAGGAGTGCGAGTTTTCGCCTTCTGTTTTAGAGGAAATCCAGAAGAGAATTTCTCAGCCGGACTATGAAGGACCAGAAATCCATTATTCTCAGCGCGGATAATAATACTGACGAAGACCCTCTAGGATCATCGCTGATGCCAACGCAATCACAGAAGCCGTAATGGCAACTCGTGAGCTACTATTCGTTGGAGTGGCGATAATGGGTTGGATTTCCTGCAAAGGCTCATTCTGGGCCGTGCTATTGGAAGCATTCGTAAAAAAACGTCTCGAATCTTCTCTCCACTTTTGCAAGTCTAAAGCTGTCAGATTATGCGCAAAATCCCCAGCTTCACCATGGGTCTGCAGATGTACCGGATTATGCCCAACGAGAGTAAAATTCGGTTCCTGCCCAGTAAGAAGATTGAACATTGTTAAACTATTTATGGTGCCGGAAGGAAACAAGATTGGGCAGTTTATACAATCTTTACCACATTCACTCGCATGCATTGATTGTATTAAGATCATAAGGTCATGTCCCCCATCACTCGGGTTAGAATTGTATCCTCCGAGCCACGCTTTGTCTAAGGGTTAGCGTAAGCTGCTGATTATCAATCTATTAATTTTGCCGGCGCAGGATAGTGCTTTCGGAGGAGGAACCAGACGACGCTGGCCCAGAGGATGAGGATCGCAACGGTGGCGTAGCTGACCCAGGCGAGAAGCTGCATGCCGGCAAAGAGCTGTAGCCCTAGGATAAAGAGGGAGGCGAGCGCTTTGGAGGTGCGGTAGGCAAAGACGTCGATAACGGCTTTTGCCCGGAACTTTTCGTCGAGTTTCATCGGGATATAGAGCATTTCTCGGACGACCCCGAAGAGGGAAAAATCGATTGCTTTGATAAAGACGATGGAAAAGGAAATGAGGGCAAAAGAGGGCATAAAAGCCATCCCCGCTGCGTTGACTAGGAGAAGAAGCGGGATGAGGAGGTGGCTGCCTCGAATGCCGAGGGTGTGGATGAGGAGAAATGATCCGACAAATTGGAGACCGCCGCTCAAGATGTTTGTCAAAGAGAGCATCCGTCCAACGTACTGCGTGCGAAGGTCTAAATCGGTCACATGTTGTTCGATGTGGATGTTGAATTGATATTCGATAAGGGCGATGGAAGATTGCATGAGGATCACGAGCGCTAGAACGGAGAAGAGAAGCGGAGTTCGAAATATGGGACCGAGTTTGCCGGGTTTTTCTTGAGGGAAACTTTGTGCGAGTCCTTGAGCTGAGACAGTGCTATGCTGGAACGCTTTTCGGTAGAAGAGAAAGAGAAGGATGTAGATGGGAAGGGTGAATAAAAAAAGCTGCTCGGAGCCCAGTTTCTTGGCAAAAAAACTAGGCAATAGGCCACCGGTAAGGGTCCCAACGGTCCCCATCGCATAGATGATGCCATAGAGGTATTTTGCTTTAGACGCGCTAATGGTCGAATGGACAAGGGACCAGAGCTGTTTGTACATGAAAAGGACGTAGATATCTTTCCAGATGAATTGAAAGAGGGTGAAATTGGGAAATGTGGGGATAAGAAAGGAGGCTAGGGTATTGACTGCGACGGTTATTGAGGCCAAGATCCCGAGCATTTTTAAGGGGCCGATAGAGGGTAAAAACCGGGTGTAAAAGGAGACGACCAGGAGGTTTAAGGGTACTGTGGCAATCCAGAGCCAGGGAAAGATTTTAGAGGAGAAGAGGGTGATGCAAAGGGCGTTACTGGCAGGCCTTGTGATCCCATACTCTGCAGCGACACAAAAGGCGACAAAGAGAATAAAGAAGAAAAATCGCTTTTCAGAAGGGAGAAAAGTGGAGAACTCATTGCGTACTTTAGAGAGAAAACTCATTGGTGCGGCCAGGAACTCAGGAAGGCGACTAAATCGTAGTCGCAGGTTGGGGAAATGTAAACCCAGTTCGATTTTTTCGAAGGAACTTTTAAGAGAAGATCGGAGCAATTGCACGCTTTTTGAACGACGACGTGTCTTCGAGAAACAGGGAATGATAGTTTTTCTGGCGGCGCGTTATTTCGTTGAAACTCCCAGTCGATATCTGTGTCTTGGAGTTTATTTTTGGCTTTGTATTCTTTGAGATCTTTTTCAGCCATCGTGTCGGGAAGGGCGATCGCGCGGAACCGGTGCTGTCTATAGATGACACATTTTGCGTCTTGATGGCCGGGAGCTTTTGGATCTTTAGCCGCTTTATTTAACGACGAGATCACATCTGTGTCGCTAATGGATAAAAATGTCTCTAAATCCTCAAACATCTTTGCTGTGAAATTGGCTTTCATGTAGCGGCGGAGGTGAAAATTGTAGGCTTTTACAGAAGAGTATTGGTAGATGCGGCGGTGCATAAAATGGCGAGCGAGAAGTAAGGCTTCGCACGATTCTAATCCGTTTTCATCGATCCCGAGTTGAAGCTCGTCCGCTCCCCTATCGACGCTCGGCAAGATGCGGAGCATCTCGATGAGTTGATGGTAATCGAAAAGCCCATAGGCTACTCCGGTGCTCTTTGCATCTCGAATCAAATAATCGATCCGATCAGCTCCAAAAAAATCTCCGGTAATCAGCTCTGAGACGATCCGCTCCCAAGGGGTAAAGCCCTTGCCGGTCAGCGCCTTCCACTTTGCTTCTCCAATCGAAATCTTCTTAATGTCTTCGATGATGTCCCGATCGATGAGGTCTTCTAAATAGGAGGGGGTCGCCTTAAGTTTATCCCAGACGGGTTTTAAATGGGGGCTGTCGATCACTTTTAAGGTCATCTGTTCGTGGCCCCAGGGAGTCAGAAGGTCTTTTTCGGCGACATGGGAGAAGGGTAAATGGCCTAAATCATGGCAAAGAGCTGCCATCCGGATCACTCGTCGCCAATAGAGGAAGTCAGACGACCCTTTTCGGGGGACAAAGTGGAATACGTCAGGGCGAACTGACTTGCAGATCTTGTCGAACATGAGCGAGGCGAGCAGCATGACGCCGAGCGAGTGCTCAAAACGGGTATGGGTCGCCCCGGGGTAGACCAAATAGGCAATCCCCAGTTGATGGATGTAGTGGAGCCGTTGGAAGGGAATTGAGTCGATCAGTTCCTTCTCGAATTCATCAAAGGGGATAAATCCGTGGACTGAATCGTAAATCTTTTTATCAGCGTGTAAAAAATCTTTTACCATACTCTCTCTACCTATTGCTCATTATAAGAGATGGGTAATTTAATGTACTTCTTTATGCAGGCCTAGGCTTGCTCTCATAGATATAGGCAGGAGATACCTGGACAAATTCGGCCTTTCTCTGCAATTCTTTGAGGCTCCGAGCCCCACCATAGGTCATGCCGCTCCGGATCCCCCCGAGGAAATTATTGATCAGCTCCTCGGCCGTCCCCGAGAGCTCTGCCCAAAAATCGACCCCTTCGGCCACGGTTTTGGCTTTTAGGCCCCCATAAAACTCATTTTGAAAGTCAGCCGAAGCTTGCCCGCGAAACTTGGCCTCTAGGCCAGAGGCGCCTTTACGCTTTTGGGCAGCGCTTTCTTTGGTAAGGGCAAAAAGCTTGCCGATCATGACAGTGCTGGCGCCAGCAGCTAGCGCTAAGACGACATCGCGGCTGGTTCGGATCCCCCCGTCGGCGATGAGAGGCACCCGGAGCTTTTCGGCGATTCGGGCGCAATCTTGAACGGCGGTAAACTGGGGAATTCCAAAGCCTGTGACCATGCGGGTCGTGCAAGCAGCGCCTGGGCCAACTCCTACTTTTACCGCATCAGCTCCTGCGTTGACTAGGTCGTGGTAGGCCATCGCCGTGCAGACGTTGCCCGCGATGATCTCTTTATCGGGGTGCATAGTCTTGAGCTCTTCGATATAGCGGAACATCCGATCGGAATGGCCATGAGCGACATCGATGCAGACGCCGAGCGCTCCTAGGTCTAGAAGTTTTCGCGTCTCGTCTAACTTTTGAATTCCCGATGAGACAAAGGTTTTTCCTTCAAACTTCTTGACCCATTTGATTTGGTCTTGAAAATCGGTAAAGCGGTGAAAAATCGGAATCGAGCCTTGAGCGAGGAGAATTTCGGCCAATTCATCGCCGATGACCGTGTCCATATTTGCGGCCAAGATCGGAATGGAGATTTTTAGTTTTCTCGTCAGCCAGCTCTCCAAAAGAGGTTCTGTACGGGAAGGGATGTTGTTGAATTGCGGTACAAGCGCAACATCGTCATAGGTCAAAGCATGTCGCATAAAAACTCCTTTCTATAATATAACCTATCTCTTTTTCGATATCCTAGCAGCAAAATCTTCTATTGCTCTAAGATGCAATTAGAGAGGGTCCATGTATACTTTGGTCAAGCAGCACTGCTTTCGCATCTTGGAAATGATCGGCGAATATCTATCCTTGGTGCTCGATGTCTTTTTTGCCACGGTTCGCAAACCGCCGAATTGGCGCCTTGTCCGAGAACAACTGTATCATCTCGGCGTGATGTCTTTTTCCGTGGTGGCGATCACCGGTTTTACGACGGGCTTTGTCTTGGCCGCACAATCATTTTATCAGCTCGGTCAAAAAGGGCTTGCCGGGGTGACGGGAGTGCTCGTGGCCAAATCGATGATCACAGAACTCGGACCGATTTTGACGGCGTTTATGGTGACAGGTCGAGTCGGCGCATCGATGTGCGCAGAGCTAGGGACAATGAAGGTGACCGAACAGATCGATGCCTTAAAATCGATGGCTATCAATCCAAACTCTTACCTGGTCGCTCCCCGCTTTTTAGCCGGGATCTTCATGATTCCCCTTTTGACCCTCTTTTCGATTGTGATGGGGATTTTCGGGGGCTATCTCATCGCTGTTTTTTACTTCAACCTCTCCCCTTTGAGCTATTTTCAGCCGATGAAGTTGCATATTACAACGTTTGATTTTGCCACGGGGATGATCAAGTCCTTTATCTTCGGCGTCATCCTCGTAACTGTCTGTTGTTATAAGGGGATGAGAACTGTCGGCGGGGCTGCGGGCGTCGGCAAATCAACCACCCAAAGCGTCGTCACCAGCTACGTTTTGATCCTGATCTCCGATTTTTTCTTGACGATGTTGCTCAACATGATCCATATGAAGCTTAAATACCTGTAGAAAGAGCAATGATCAAGATCCGCAACCTCTGGAAGCGCTATGGCACTGTCGATGTCCTAAAAGGACTCGATCTCGATGTCAACCAAGGAGAAATCCTTGTGATCTTGGGCCGCTCTGGCGTTGGAAAGAGCGTCTTGCTTCGCCATATCATCGGCATTGAAAAACCAGACGCCGGTTCGATAGAGGTCAATAATCAACCTATCTCTTCGCTTAAAAAAAACGATCTCTACCTCGCCATTAAAAACATGGGAATGCTCTTTCAGGGTGCGGCTCTATTCGATTCGATGAATCTAGAAGAAAACACTGCGTTCTATCTCAAGCAGCATGGCGCTCCTGCAGAAGAGGTGCAGCGGAGAACTCTCGATGCTTTAGCGATGGTCGGTCTTTCCGGCTGCGAGAAAAAAATGCCCTCTGATCTTTCTGGCGGCATGAGAAAAAGAGCAGGCCTTGCTCGCCTTATCGCCTATCGCCCTTCGATTCTACTTTATGATGAGCCGACAACTGGTCTAGATCCGATCACCGCTCAACAGATCAATGAACTGATCGTAAAAACACAAGCAGAGCTCAAAGGGACGAGCATTGTGGTCACCCACGATATCAATTCGGCTCTTTTCATTGCCGATCGCTTGGCCCTGCATGAAAATGGCAAAATCGTCCATGTGGAAAGGCCAGATGCCTTTTTGCAAATCGATCACCCCATCATCAACTTTCTTCGAGATAATCTGACTCTTAAGCCAAGGAAAAAAGCCGTATGACTGACCAGCTCAAGAATATCCTGATCGGCCTCTTTGTGGCAGTTGCGATCATGATCGCCGTTTCGATGATCCTCTTTCTCGAGCCCAACGTGGGCGATGGAAAGCAGGTTCTTCACGTCCGCTTTGCAAACGTAGCGGGGATCTCGGTCGGCACGCGAGTCACTTTTGCGGGAAAGCCTGTTGGAGAGGTCGCAGCAATTGAGATAGTTCCCAATGCCCGCGATCAGCGCCTCGATGAACACGGGCGCGTCTTTCTCTATCAGCTCACATTAAAACTCGATTCGAGCGTTAACTTCTATACAACTGACGAAGTGGCTATCAGAACGACAGGTCTTATGGGAGAACGCTCGATCGCGATCTTGCCGAAAAATCCTCCCAGCGGTAAAGCCCTCGAGGTTGTGACCGACCAGGTCATTTATGCCAATTCTGTTGATCCTTTGGAAAACTCGGTCAATCAGGTGGCAAAAGTCGCAGCCCGTATCCAAGCGACTGTGGATCATCTCGATGGCTGGTTTCTCCAAAATAAAGAGCAGTTAACCGCTTCCGTTGCTTCTTTTAACGGAACTGTGTCTCGCATGGACACATTTTTGAGCCAAATCGATCGTGAAAAGCTGATCCCCTCTCTCACGCAATCGCTAGGTCTTCTCTCAGAGAATCTAGAATGGACAAAAAGAGCGCTTGGCGACGATCAGCTGCTCCACAAAACAACAGATCTCATTGAAAAGCTCGATCAAACAGCTCATTTTCTCAATACAGATGGAGCTTCTACGCTCCGCTATTTAAACCAAATCGGAAGAGACCTGGCCACAGGAACAGGCACAGTAGGCCGTTTTATCAATAGCGAAGATTTTTATCTCCGACTCTCTTCCATTACGGGGAAAGTCGAAACGCTCATGAATGATATCAATCATTATGGGATTCTCTTTCAGTACGATAAAGGCTGGCAGCGCGGAAGAACGAAAAAAGCAAACTTTCTCAAAGCACTAGACACGCCAAGCGAGTTTCGCACTTACTTCGAGGGAGAAGTCGACACGATCCAAACCTCTTTGGGCCGCCTCACTGAACTCTTAGATAGAGCCGGCGGTCGAGAAGAGAGACAAAAAGTCTTTCAAAATGAATCCTTTAAGCGGGATTTTGCCTCGCTGCTACGGCAAGTGCAGTCGCTAACCGACTCGATCAAGCTCTACAACGAAGAGCTCGTCGCCAACACCGATGATTAATTTTTGATTTCGAGAGTTTTGAAGAGCTCTGGGTTGTAAAGCTCTTCAAACTTTCGAAGGATCTCTTTGGAGTTCTCGATAAACCCGTTCTCTAAACGCTCAAGACTGGAGAGCATTCGATTAAATCTTTCTCCATCGATGGCCCGTTCGCGGACAAAAAGAGATGGGGCATAGAGAAGCCAGCGAAAATAATCGTGCTCTTCTTTTGTTTTGAACTCATTTTTTAAGAGCTTTAAAAAGGCATAAAAAGAGGCACTTTCCGCAGCGCCTGTATCGATAGCGTCTTTACAGGTAAAGCTGATCGATGAGGGGTGAAAATGATCGATGAGCTTTAAAAGAAGAAATTGATTGAAGATATCGATAAAATCTTCCCGAGCTCCTCTTGTCAAATTGGATTTTTTCTCAAAGAAATAGGTGTGGATCAAGGGGAAAATATCTTCCGCAAAACGTTGAAGTTCAGCAGGTTTAAAAGAAGGTGGCAAGCAATACCCGAACTCTTCTGGAGAGCCTAGCTGCTTTAAAAAAGAAGCGAAAAAGTCAGAGGCGCTATTCACGTTTAGATATTGGCCGGTCTGGAAATAAAAATCAGTCGATTTTGGAAGGGTAAATACAACGAGAACAGCATTGAATTCTGCATTCTTTTGCATCGCTTCGAGCGCCTTGGCCCTTGCAAACTCTTTCCAAGACGAGCGATCTTGCAGGTTGATGAGGAGATGTTTTTGTCCCTTATTTTGCATATGATAAAAGCGAAGAAGACCTCGGAACTCATCGACAATTTCCACCTTGCTGATCAACGTCTGTTTGGTCGGAGAAGGGATGCGGAGGAAAGAGAACTCCCGACCTCTCGAGATGGCAGAAAACTGCGCAACAGGGAAGTTATTTTGCGCAATCGGATCAAAAGGAACTGTTACAGATTCCTCAGCGCGAACAAGATCGATAATTTTAAGAAGCGGGCCGCTTGGGAATTTAGCCAAAAGCGTCCGATAGTTCTCATCTTCGATGAGGAATTGATTCCAAATCCCCACCCCTTTCTTCTCGGATGTTTTTTCAGTCCCCCGTCTTGAAGTTCTATGAATCAGTCCAATCGATTCTTGCTTTACCCCTCCATTTCTATGGAAAAAGCGATCGGAAAGCGCATGGATTAGGTTTAAAAGGACATAGGCCATGGTATCTGTTTTTTCCGGCGGATAAGCGATCATCTTTTGATATTCTGGAGTCTTAAAACCGGCGCGAAGAAAAGAATGAAAATCCTCAAAATAAGAGAGCGCCGTCTTTCCCGTCGTATTTGAGAGAAGGTTTCGCGGATTTGCAGAGAGAAATAAAGCAGTGATCGCACTGCTAAGCGCTAAGGCGAGATCATTTGTGGAAATTTTGCGGAAAATCTTATAAAAATCATCCATTTGGCGGCGGCAAGCATGAAGGATTTGGCTCGCCGAAGCATGCGTATCTCGATCCATCATAGAACGGACTTGCAAAAGTGGATCTTCTTCGAAATTTTCCCCTTCCGACTCGAAATCAGAAACGAGGCGCATGTGACGTAAAAGATCGAGATTGAAATAAGGAGCGCCATCTTCATGCCGGATATAGAAAAGCTCATAGTCGCGATCGCTTCGAACCGCTTCCATATCAGAGATCCCTTCGGTGGCCTCATGGGGTTCTTTGCTCTTGATCTTTTCTAAAAATCGATCTTTGTAAAACTCGGAAAGCGCCCGATATTCAGGTCGCAGAGCGATTTTATCAATTGGTTTTCCAAGCCGAAATTCTAAATACTTTCCGAGTCTCTCCGCCGATTCGCCGACAAGGGCCATCATAGCGGCAATCGCCTGAACGCTTCGGTCATTTTTCCAATCCATTTCGTTATTTTCTAAAAGGCGGACTAAATGATCGTGAATCGCTCCATAGGTCAGGTCTAAAACCTCTAAAATCGCCTCGCTCCCCTCCCCGCTCAGCCACTCTACTTCCTGACTTAGACATTCCTCTTCATCGGTGACGATTTTCGTTTTCTTGAGGATCCCGATCGGCCCTGGGGCGCTTAGATCGATCGTTGAAATAGCCGCTAAATTATCCATAGCTTCTTGAATTGGAATAGTTTCACGAGTCTTCTGTTTCATAATAGCCAGTAATTAAATTTACAACTTAATTATTATATTAATTGGCAATTAAATGGAAATAAATCTTAAATCATTTAACGTAAGTTGAATAAAAAAGGGTTTTGAAGAAAACAGCAGTTCCGTTAACTGTTAAGTATGCTCTCACTCATCCGCGATCTAGCTTCGCCTCTCATAAGCCTTGCCCTTCTCATTATGGCCAGCGGCCTTTTCAATACATTCGTCTCCGTTCGTCTTGAAATCGAAGGCTTTGATCCAGAGGTGATTGGGTTTGTGACTTCTGCGGCCAATGGCGGAGTTTTGCTCGGCTCTTTTTGGATCGATCGCTGGATTGCCAAAGTAGGCCACTCTCGATCATTTTTCGCCTTTGCATTGACGATAGCAGCGGTTGTGTTAGCGCAGAGCATTTGGATCAATCCCTGGTATTGGGCCTCTCTTCGCCTCATCGGCGGGGTTTGTATGGCTGGGATCTTCATTTCCATTGAAAGCTGGCTACTCATGCGAAGCACGACAAAGACTCGAGGCGCTGTGCTTTCGATTTACTTAGGGATCTTCTATGCAGCCCTAACAGTGGGTCAGCTCCTATTTAAGATCCCAAACCCTCTTGGGCTCTGGCCATTTTTCATCACGGCATTTTTTTGCATCCTTTCTATTTTTCCTCTGATGGGTTCAAAAGCTCTAGCGCCTAAAATTACCCATACAGGCCACCTAACGATGATCGAGCTTTTCCGCCTCTCTCCTTTAGGGTTTGTCGGCGGCATTATCTCAGGGATGATTCTTTCGGCCGTTTATGGACTTGTTCCTGTTTATGCGAAAGAAACGGGCCTCTCTATCCCTCAAATCGGAAATTTAATGGCTGTGATTATTTTTGGAGGATTGAGTTTGCAGTGGCCGATTGGAAGACTGGCCGATAAAGGCAATAGGCGTCTTATTCTTTGTCTGGCCAGCCTTTTCTCTGCGATCTTTAGTTTTGCCATTGCGGTCATCAATCACCATTCTTTAACTTCTCTCATGATTCTCGCTTGCTGTTTTGGTGGATTTTCGTTTACTCTCTATCCTCTTAGCATGGCGTACAGTTGCGAAAAAGCGCAAGACCACCAAATCATTGCTGTCACAGGAGGCTTTGTCCTCTCTTATGGGATTGGCGCAATCTCAGGTCCTCTTTTAGCGCCTTTAGCGATGGATTTTTTCGGAATGGCAGGACTCTTTTATTTTCTTTCTGCAATTTCTCTTTTTCTCGGACTGTTTTCCATTGTGCAAATCAGAGAAAATTCCACTCTTTCAGAAAAGTAACTTGACAAAAATCTGTTTTTAGCTAAATCTTTCCTTAATTTTTTTATAAACCAGCTTAGGAGAGATTTTATGAAACCCTGGTCACAATCTAAAATAGTGCAAGGCTGCGAAAAGCTTGTTACTGATCCTGAAACTTGCGAAACTGGCCCGTCCAATAAAAAAAGCCGTAATTCTTTTGTGAAACGTCTGTTGCATACAGAAAATCTAATAGATGAAACAATCGGTTGACGGCCTCTAAGACCATTCCCGCTATAGCGGGAGTGGGGAATGTAATTTCTTTTGCTTATCGAGAGGGGGCTGTTTATGAAAAGTTTACCCAGCAACCCTTTAATGAGCTGATTCTTTCTTGGAATGGATTTCGCCCTGCTCAAGGATGTTGGACGTTTTACGTCAGCCTTTTTCAATCGGAGTGGTCCCCCTTTTTGGAATATGCTCAGTGGGGCGCTACCTGGCAGAAAACTTTCCACAGCTCCACGACTACGGCCACCTCATACCAAGACGCCGTAACTCCTAAAAGTGGCCTTTCCACCGGGTTTCGTATCGTTGTAAAACCTGCCCTTGGCGCGGATATTTCAACTCTGCATGAACTGCATGTATGCACCTCCGATACCTCGCAGTTCCAGATAGAGCCTGTCCCCGCTCTTGCCTCTTTGCATCTAAACGGAATTTTCCCTCACTGCCAAATGCTACTCCCTCATCCACGCCACCGAGATCTTTGCTCTCCCACTTCCACTACTGCGGCGATCAATTTTCTTTGGAAAAAAAAACTCGTCGATCCTCTGGTCTTTGCTTCAAAGGTCCACGATAATGAGTTCGATATCTATGGAAACTGGATTTTAAATACCGCTGCCGCTTACGAGGCGCTGGAAGGAAATTATCAGACGTATGTCGCGCGCCTCTCGAATTTTTCCGCAGCCCATGCAGCGTTGGCAAAAGGACTCCCCGTTGTCGTGAGCGTCAAGGGTCCGTTACCTGGAGGAGCCACCCCCTACTCGAACGGTCATCTCTTACTGCTTATCGGTTACGACAGTCTAGAGAAAACCGTTTTATGCATGGATCCAGCGTTTAGCTCGGATAGAGAGACGATCGTCTCTTACCCTATCGCCCCTTTTCTTCAAGCTTGGGGCCGCCGCCGCAATCTCGCCTATTTTTTCGAGCCGAAATTTTTCATATCTCGATCAAATTCGAGATAGTTCGTAAAAAACGCCATCGCCCAAACGATAAAACCTCCGACAATCACCCCAGTAAGCGTCTCTACCCTCACCCCAAATGGAACGATCGCAATAGTGATAAAGGCACCATAGCTGATGAGGAACGTAATGATGCCGATTTTTAGCACTGTCGGTTGAAGCTCGAGGATAAATAGAAGAGGAAATACCGACGCATTGATAATGCCGACAACGGCCGAAAACAGTACATCAGCGCCGATATTAGGAACGTTTTCATAATAGGAGATGTTCATTCCTGGCCCCATCCTATCCACAAAAAATACGACGAGAAAATTAAAAAAAATGCTTCTTAAATAATTCATGGGGAAAATGGGGGTTCATTGTGATGGTGGTGGTGGTGCGCTTTCATTTCAAAGAAGTTCACGATAAAGCTTACAATTGTCACTGCGATTGCCGGCAAGAGGTACCCTTCTATCGAAGAAATGTGGATTGCGATTGGGAGCAGCTTCAAAAGGGCATAAGCTCCAAAATTTAAAATGCTCGCAATAATTGCGATATGAAAAACGGTCGAAGATTTTTTGCTAAACACCTTTAACGCCGGATAAATCAGAGAATTCAATCCGCCCAAAATGACCGCAAAGATCAAATCTCCCCCAATGTGAGGCAGCTTTGTCGGCATTGTCACCTCGATCCCAGGAAGCAAATAATCCGCAAAGAAAACGATTAAAAAGTTAAACAACAAGCTTTTAAGGTAAGCCATAATTCACTCCCTATTTCAATCGTAAATATATGCAAAAAAAAATGTTTCGACAAGAGGTTTTTTATTTACTCATTTTTTTTTATGAGCTAAAATCTCTGTCTATGTTGAAGACCCTGATCGTTTTTTTGATTTTTGCTTTAACGGGATGCAAAAAATCAGCGCCCCTGCCCCCCGATGTTTTGAGAATTTCTTTTTCTATTCAACCGGTTACGGCCGATCCTAGAAAAAGCGGCGACATCGTCTCTTCCACTTTGATTTGTCTGATTTATGAAGGGCTGACAAGGCGCTGCCCCGACGGTCTTTCAGAACTTGCCCTCGCAGAAAGCGTGGAAATTTCCCAAGATCGAAAAACCTATATTTTTCACTTAAGACGCTCTTTCTGGACCGATGGACATCCGGTCACCGCCTCTGATTTTGAAAAATCGTGGAAAAAAATCATCGACCCCAACTTTCCATCGCTTTGCTCCTATCTCTTTTATTCCATCTTAAATGCGGAAGCGGCCTCGCAAGGGAAAAAGAGCATTGAAGAGGTTGGCATCCGAGCGCTCGATGGGAACACCTTACAGGTGACCCTCGAAAGGCCTACCCCCTACTTCTTATCGCTGACCTCCTTCCCCTCTTTTCTGCCCGTTCCACAACATTGTACCCAAGAAACCAATCAGAAAGATTTGGTGACCAACGGCCCTTTTTACATCGAAAAGCTCGTTCCACAATCGACCATTGTTCTGCGAAAAAATCCAACCTTCTGGAGCGCCGACAGCACCCGTTTAAACGGCATTGATATCAGCATTATTCCCAATGAAACAACGGCATTAGAGATGTTTCAAAGAGGCGAACTCGATTGGATCGGCGGCCTAGTCGCTCCAATCTCTCCCGATGCGCTCTCTGCGCTAGAGGCGCAAAATAAACTCCGTTACTTTGCAATGGCAGCTACCACTTTTTGCACGTTCAATACGAGAGATGGAATTTTCAAGAATGAAAATATCCGAAAAGCCTTTAGCTTTGCCATCGATCGAGAAGAAATCGCACGAGAAATCCTCCCTTCCTGTCAAATCCCCGCAACGCGGTGCATCCCGCCCGCTCTTTGCGGCGGAAAAGATCGGAAAATTTTCCCCTCCTTTGATCAGCAGCAGGCGAAAATCTACTTACAAAAAGGACTTGAAGAACTGGGTAAGACCGCCCAAGAGATCAGCCCTATTCGACTTCATTTCCGTTCCGGCACCGTCGATCGAATGATCGCACAAGTCATTCAACGCAAATGGAAGGACCTTTTTGGCGTCGACGTTCTTCTCACCCAAACAGAATTCAAAACCTTTAAAGACTTCCTCCATCGCCGCAATTACGAAGTTGCAATCGCCAACTGGGTTGCACAGTATCAAGATCCAATCAACATCTTAGAAAGGTTTAAAGACCCAAACAACGCGAAAAATTACCCCGCCTGGAACGCCCCCGAATACGTCTCTTTAATCGAGCAAATCCAAAATGCGATCTCTTTAGACGAGCGCAATCGCTTGATCGAACAAGCAGAAGACCTGATCGCCGAAAAGACTCCTCTTCTACCGATCTATCACTGGTATAGCTCCAATTTAACCAATCCGCGCGTCCGCAATTTGTATACCTCCCCCACAGGAGGCATCCTTTTAGAAAGATGCTGGATTGCTGAGGAAGAATAAGGATTATTTTAATTTGGCGATAAGATTTTCTTTTACCAAAATTCTAAAACCCGTATAAGAGACCTCTCTTTATCACTTTAGGTGCGCAATGCGAATCTGTTTTAGCATGGATCCTCTGACGATTGACCCCAGAAAAAATGGAGATTATATTACCTCTGCCCTCCATTACATGATCTTTGATGGTCTTGTCCGAATCAATCCGGGAGGTACATTTGAACTTGCGCTCGCAGAAAGCTATGAAATCCTCGGGTGTGGAAAAACCTATGAGTTTACCCTTCGAGACGCCTGTTGGAGTAACGGCGATCCAATTTTAGCCAGAGACTTTGAACATTCCTGGAAAAAAGCACTCGATCCCACCTTCCCAAACCCCTTCCCTCAGCTCTTTTACTTCCTTAGAAATGGAGAAAAAGCAAGGAATGGAACAGTTCCCTTTTCTGAAGTAGGCGTGAAGGCAATCGGGCCTAAAAAGTTGAAAATAGAGTTAGAAAACCACTGCCCCCATCTTTTTTCTCTCCTCTCTTTATGCAATGTCTTTCCCGCGCCCGCCATTTTAGAAAATCACGCCAACTGGATCGATCCATCAGAGATCCCCGTCAGCGGTCCTTTTCAAATCTCCTCCTGGAAAAAAAGAGACGAGATCCGCTTACAAAAAAACCCCCTCTATTGGGATGAGAAAAATGTAAGCTTAAATGAGCTCAGTATCTCCATTTGCCAAAATCCCTACACGATTCTCCAGCGGTTCAATATGGGGCAAATCGACCTTATCTCCAATGTCTATTGTTCCTTATCGAATGAAATGATGATGGAATGCGCCAATCAAGAGCTAATTCAATTGATCTCTCTAGGAGCTACCGTTTTCTGTTCTTTCAATAATTTTACCTTCCCATTCAACAACAAAAACATTCGCAAAGCCTTTTCCCTGGCCATCGATCGAGAAGAACTCGTCTCTTCCTTTGAAATTCCAGCGACCCGCTTTCTTCCTCCTCCCTTTTCCAAAGAGGCCCCACAATCGCCAGTTCGATTCGATCGGCGCGAAGCCCGTCACTGTTTACAATTGGGCATGAAAGAGCTCGGCATTTTCGAAGCTGACAGTCAGGGCTCTTTGCAAAAGTTTTTCGATCAAATGACCTTGCATTTTGAACACACCCTCTCTCGAACAAAGGTCGCCCGCCTCTTACAGAAGCAATGGAAAGAGTGCCTTGGGATCCAAGTGCAACTAGACCCGATTAGTTACCAAGAACACACAAATCGATTTTACGAAGGGAATTACTCGATGCAAATAGGCCATTGGATCTCTCAATACATGGATCCAGTCTCCATTCTCGAGCGCTTTAAAAATCGGACGATCATGAAAAATTATTCCCGATTTGAACACCCCGAATATTCTGAAATCGTCGACAAAATCAATGCGACAAGCGATCCTCGCCTTCGAGCGAAATTCGTTCTTGAGGCAGAGAGCCTCTTGACTGAAGAGACCCCTTTGGCCCCTCTTTACCATTACCATCATGTCATTGCCGCTCGTCCGGAACTAAAAGGGATTTCTCATCTGCAAAATGGAGCCCTTCGCTTTACCTCCTGCTCTTCTGATTCAATGAACGAAACGATTGCACAATGCTCCTAGAATCTCCCCCTCGATTGAAAATTATCCCCTACCCCTCGACGGACTTCATTGAAGAATCATTCATCTCTACAGCCGAACAAAAAGTATCCGACCTCCTCTCTTTAAAAATCAAACAACAAGTCCTCAAAAATAATCCTGCTGGCCTCTTGGAGACGATCCCTATTTTTGGCACCCTTCCTCTCCCCAATGCCCTGTGGGTCTCTTTTATCTGTCCTTGGGAATATACAAATGGCGCTGGCCGCTATATCGACGACGTACTTAAGCAGTGGCTTGTTCCGGGAAAGAGTTTAAGCATTACAGCGGCCATCAGACTCTCCTTTTCCTTTGAGACTCTGACGACCCAGCGCTTTTTCTTTGGATGCTCCCTCTTCGAGCTAAGTTCTGTCCAAGATCGGGAAATCGCCGAGAGAAACTTAAAAGCGTTGATTGAAGAAGTTCGCTTAAACATCCAAGCCGTCTATCGAACGAGATACATCGCGTCTATGAAAAGCATCTCCATCGAACAAAAAAATGGGATGATCAAGGAAAACCTCAGTAAAATCCTCAATGTTTCCCGCTCAGATTTCGAGCATACTCTCTTTGATCAGATGCACCAATTCCTGATGAAATTGGGGCGCGAAGAGAAAATGACAGAGATCAAAAAGAACCTCACCGAATGGGTCCAAGCAAGACCGAAAGAGTTTGGCCAAGGCATGTTCTCTGAGATGACCTATTTTACCGTCCTTTTCAAAGATCAGTTTGCCTCCAAAAGAGACTCGCGCCACATTAGCCGCGTAATAGCGCTTCACTATCTCTTTAAAAAAGTTCTTCTCGACACCATCAAGAAATGCCCCTTAGAGCGGCATATGAGCCTCAAAGTTTACAAGCTCAAGCTCAATAAAGAGGAATCTGTTCTCGGCATTCTATTCGGCATGAACATCTTGCGCGACAGCGAGCGATTGGATAAACAAATCGTCATCGATGCAATCCGCTCCTGCCTTCCTGAGGTTGAGCCCGTAAAAGATTCTTATCTCTTCGATCAACGGGAAAAGAAAATTTATCTCGCTTATCTTGAAGTTCATAAGCCCTCCCATGCCCCTTTTCGCTTTGAAGAGATCACTCTGCTTCGAGAAAAGCTGGGAAGCGAGATCAAAAAACAGATCGAAAACGACGTGCACCCCATTTTCCTTCCCCGCAATGAAGAAGAAATCGCCCGCAACCTCATCCTTCTCAGCCACCAGCTTAAATATAGCCGAGATCTTCCTCAAGTGAGCATCCACTATGAAAAACAGAGCGAATCGGAACTCTTCTTTTCGATCATGATGGCAAGGCTACTCCCTCCAACTGCCAAGGGCCTCCGCGAACTTCTCGTCAGCGGCCAGAGCGAACTCAAACTCTCCATCGATGAGATCCGAGAAATCGGGAAACTCAAGCGGAAAATTCCAAAAGAAACCTCCGTGCTCTCTGCCGTTTTAGACAAAGCGCCCTTCTTTCGTCCAGACTACTCCGTCGATCTCTTAAGGGCTAGACAACAAGTCGCCTATGAACTTTCTAAAGTCATTGGAGAATACCGCGATTTCAATGGGGGAATGATCTTAAAACAGGAAGAGTCTCTCCTCGCTCTTCGAAAACTCATCGGCGCGATGTCTCAAGACACTGAGTTTCTCCTCGAAAATTACTTCTACTCCCTACGCCCCGGAATCATGCAAACCGTACTGCCGACAGAAGTATTAAATGCCCATTTCGAGCTTCTCCAAAAGCTCCGAAAGTCCCCCTCTCCCCCCATTCTCGAAGAGAAAATCGATCGCTTTTTCCTTTTCTTTGTAAAACTTCCCCTCCCCTTCTTAAAAGAGACCGTTGAAATCGCCGTCGAACAACTCAAAATTCCCTCTTACGAACTGACGAGCTGTTTCCTCCAGTTTCCCGAAACATCTGCCATTGGGTACATCCTCCGCAAAGATCATTATGAAGACGCTTGCTGCCTGAAAAAAGCTCTTGAAAAAGCTCTCTAGTAAATTCAACCACTAAGAACAAAGAGCGATTGACAAAAAGCTGACTATAAAGATATCTTCTTGCCCGAAAATTTCCCAATGGAGGGCCCAATGAATTTCTGCCAAGTCAATGATCATTGTTATGTTATAGAAGGAACCTTACAGACTTTTGTAGAAAAATATGAAAAGATAAAATCTTTACAGACAAAAACATGGTACGCTGCTGTAGGAACATCGAGTCTAGGAGCAATCTCTGGTGTCTATTTGTCATTGATAGGTCTCTTTGCTTGCTGCACTACTGGACACGTCTGTTTTGCACTCTCCAATGATCTCGAAGGAAAACTAGATGATATCGTTGGGACCATTGAACATCACGTGCAAGATTTTGCACCGATAAATCCTTCGCTTGGCGCGCGGATTATAGTCGTTGAACGACGCCACCTGCCAGGGTTAGCTCCTGGATACGCTTGACACTCTCTAGAAAAGGGGATAATTTAACCACTACGATCGTTTTTTGGCCGCAAAAGCTTATGAGCACTTTCTTAAAACACCATCAGAGATTTAAAAATGAGAATAACAAAAACCCTTCAATTAGCAATCTGCATAAGTACGAATGTATTTGGAGCAACTTCAAACCAAACACCTTCTTCAGATTCCGATCATGCTTGTTATAGAAATTGTTGCCAAAAAGCTGCAGAAGACGATTTATTTTTTGCAGGATTCAAAAGAAATTCAGACTATACACCTATACTAGAACATGTTAGCGAAAATCTTGGCCAAGATTATCTTAGTATCATAAAAAAACAATCCCCCGAATTTATAGAAAACATTGAGCTATTTCAAAAAAATGATCTTTTAGGAAGTCCAAATACAGGAATTTATGCAGAAATAGGTGCAATTTCACCAACGACACTGCGCTACATGAAAGTCGCTTCTGATTTACAACTACTATTTGGATCTTCCCTCGAACAAAAATCGATCGTTGAAATTGGCGGAGGGTATGGGGGCCAATGCTTAATCCTTTCCATGGTTTATAAATTCAAAGATTATACAATTATAGATCTTCCTGAACCGCTTGCATTGACCAAAAAATACCTAGAAAAACACAACATCCACAATGTGATTTACAAAAGTTTTGATGAAGAAATGTACACAGATGAATTGAAAAATCGAGAATTTTCCTACGACCTTGTGATTAGCAACTACGCTTATCACGAATGTTCTGACCAAATGCGAGAGAAGTATTTGAAAGACATTCTTAGCCGCTCTCAGAGAGGGTACCTCACGGGCAGCAAACATTGGATGCATACCCTAAATTACTTACGCAGTTGCAACTTTTCCTTAGAGATGAAAGATGAAAATCCTTTAACAGGATCTGGAAATCTTCTGCTGACCTGGAAATAGATATCAGAAGAAGCTTCTGGCTTGCTGCTGGGTCAAAGAACCGAATTCCCTCTGCCGAAAAAGCCCTATAAAGTAATTTACTCGGAGGGGTTCATCTGTGAGATTTGCAACATCGTACCAGTGACTAGCTTCTCTTCTCTCTCTAGGACCTTTTGCATTTGATCTGCATAGGGCTTCGTCAAGCTATCCAGATCAATATCGCTAGAATTAGGATTTAGATCGACAATTTGATCATGGCGCCAATGTTGGATAATTGTGTTACACCTTGGATTATCCAAAATATTGGTCAAGTACTTGGAATGCTCTGCTATATATTTCTGCTCGGCATCAAAGTTAAATTTCTTAAGATGCCTTACAACTTTTGCATTTAGGTCCGACAAAAATGCTTCCTCATTTGCTTTTCTCCCATATATTTTGACTACATATAAGAGACCGGCGCCCGCGATGAGAGCCCCACCCAATACCCATGGCACTGTTGTCAAGGCGCCGATAAGCACAGCTAACATACCCCCAAGGATAGCGGCAACAGCAAGGGATGAAATCGCAGTGATTGTCTTGTAAAAATTTGATTTGAAAAGGTGTGTAGAGGCTGAGTTTTGCACACTGTCTAAGTAATTTTTTTTTGAGGTAGCAGGGACCATTAGAATTAACTCCTTTTCTTCAGTTTATGCACATATTATACACAGACTGATACTAAAAAACAATTAATATTTTATTGATGTAATAAAAAAATATCTTGCCATCGTCTCCATTTGGATGCATACCCTAAATTACTTACTCAGAGTTTTATCTTGTGCGATTGTTTTTTTGCGGCAGAAACTTCTGGCTTGCTGCTGGGTCAAAGAACCGATAAGGACTTTGATATTCATAAGACATCGTTGGATTAAAGAGCAGGACGGCAATCGAAAAAGACGATAGGGAACAGGAGAGAAAATCGCACTTTGAAAGAAGGAGAACTTCTATGAGAGCCTCTTCTCCAAGTATAGCCCCTTCCCGTTCAACGTCTTTTTTGGGGATATGTAGAGGAGAATCGTCCTGTGAACGATGCGAATCGCAATAGACAATCGGTCTTTTTAGATATCCTTTGGCAAGGTCTAATAAACTCTCTTCATCGGTCGCAATGAAAAACTGAACATCACCAGCTCTTTTAGCCGCAACTTGCTCTGCCACATCCATCAGACTTTTGCAATAGTCTTCCTTCCTGAGAACACCGGTCCGGTCGGTCCCCCTTAAATGGATCCCAATCGTCGTTTTTCCGAGCATTTTCTCTTCATAAAAGAGCTGCATCTTCTCTAAGATATCTGGCTTTACTCTGATCATTTTATCGATCGTCGCTTTCGCGCGGAATCTAAACTCATCGAAGCCATTGCGATTGTTCATAAACGTTGAAATAATACTAAAGTGGTCAGGGGAATCGCAACACGTGTAGACTGGATCGCCTACCTGGTATGTTAGGCTAGAGACGGGCGCAAAATAATATTCCCAAGGATTGTCATTGCCCTTGTATCCATCTTTTTGCGCATAAAGACATTCTTGCGTCCAGTAAACAACCGGGACTTTCTGGTTCTTCTCAGCCCAAATAAGATCGCCGACCACAGAGAGAAAGGAGGAAAAAAGGCCTTCGCCTCGAAAAGTGCCGATGACAAACTTCTCATCGGCAAAACCGCTCATAGCGATGAAAAATAAACTAATGCACTGTAATCGTCTGTTGTACATTTGCAAGCATCCCAGAGATCGGTTTTCCTCGACTATTTAAAAGCTCGAGCTTAATCGTGTGGTTACCTTTTTTCAAGCCATAAATGTAATACGGCTGCCATGCTGTCAGCGTCCGGGTTGTGCTCCCATCGACAGTCAACTTCACCTTGTAGCCATCTGAAGACAGCTCGCAATTAGACACATAGAAATCTAACAAAACAGGAGCGTCTTCTGTGAGATACATTCGATTGCTCGGCTCATTATACGTGATATACGGCTTAGAAAGATCAAAACCAGAGGTAGATGGAGCGGTTTCGATAGAAAATGGGATCGCGAAAAAGGACCACTCCCCTTTTAAACTCTCGCCATAAGAACGAGCGAGAAATACCCGTAAAAGATGTTCGCCTGGGCCTAATTTTGGCAGTTCGAACTTATAACTTGTCTCGTAGTACCACCCTTCTTCATTGAAAGGGTCAAGAGCCGGATCGCTGACGCAAAAATAAGGTTGATCATCGACGACCACATGAATCGACTGCCCTCTAGAGTAGAGCGCAATTTCATCAGCTCGATCAAATTGTGAAGAGACCCCTAATGGATAGCCCTCCACTCGCGTTTGAACCCAAACGGGGTTCTTTTTCATGACAGCGCCGCTTTTCGGGATCGAAATGACAACGGTCGAGGCTTCCGCCTCAGGAGTCTTCTTTACCGGAAGAACTCGGATTTGCTCCTTTTGGGATTTTTCTTCCGCTCCAAAAGCAAACGTAGCTAAACCTAGACTCAAAGCTATCAAAAATTTCATCTCAATACTCCGCCACTCGTGTTTTCATTTCATACTCTACCTCCCCTTAATTTTGCAAATTGCAAAAAAAAGCAAGGTTACGTACGTTGCGGTTTATGGATTTAATTCGATTTATACAGGTTCTTTTTTGCACAGGCGCTCTCTTTGCCTCAAATACCTACTTGGGTCCGACAAAACCCGTTCCAGGCAATCCTCAGCTTATTCTCGTCGAAGTATTGATCCAAGATTCTCAAGATCCTTCCGGTCCTCAAATCGTCAGCGTCGAATTCAACCAGCAAAGCATCCCCCTAAAACCGCGCGATCTTTTAGGCAAGCGCGGCACTGCTAGCTTTCAGCTCTCCCCTGGCAAGTATAAACTCCGCTGGGCCACTAGTCAAAGCAAGCTCACCTGGCCTCGCAAAGTCACCCATGAAGAAGAAGTGACCGTCAGCCCTCGCGATCTTTGGATCCAAATCCAAATCGAAGGGGAAAAAGCCACCATCAGTTAGGCTTGTTCAGCCAGCCAGAGATTAGGGCGCCGACTCTTGGAGAAAAGAGCATGGAGGCGTGGCCGATGTCCTCGAAAAAGAATTCCCGGGAAAGATCGTTCTTTAAAAGCCCAGATTGAGGGGGGATCACCATTTGGTCGGTATTGCTCGCGATATGGTAAAACCGAGAGAACTTCTCATTGGCAATTTTGGTGCGTAATTGAGTGGCCAGCTCTGAGCTCGGCTCCATTTCTCTGGCATTTGGGCCAATGCCCATTTTTGCCATATGCGTCCCCTTAAATGGAGTGCCAAGGGTGATGACATCTGTCACAGTATTGGGAGGAGAAAGATCTGTGGCATAGAGAGAAGAGACCAGTCCGCCCATGGAGTGACCGACAAGAGCCAAATTAGAAATCCCCGTCTCTTGCCGAATTTGATCGGCCTTTTCTTTCACCTTCATCGCATATTCCCGGATGGGACTGAATGGAAAGCCGAGATCGATGGTATAGATAGGGCCAATGTTCTCTTTGGCCAATTGATGCTTTAAATAACTCCACGCAGATCCGTCATGGCAGTATCCATGGACGAGAAGAACTGGCTTAAGAGTTCCTGCGCCTACCGGTTTATGAAATGTTTTGGAAAATCGGGAAAACCGACAGACTATGATGCCGACAAGAGCCAATAGTTCAAAAGACATGGCGTGGATCCAATGAATAAAAACTTCAATGGGACGAGGCAATGAATGGGCAACAGTGTTGGCCAGCTTTAGAAGGGCCAAAAAAGAAAAGCCGCTACAAAGGAAAAAAAAGAGGTGCGAAAGAGAGTGGAGCCGCGAATGAAGGATCGCGCTTAGCGAGGCGCAAGAAACCGAGCAAAGCAAAAGAACCAAAACCGTCTTCGAGACACCTGCAGTACGCTCAATATTCATGAAAATCACCCCTGTGTAGCTTGAATTGCCTCTTTTAGTTTTGTATCAAATGCATCGAGTTGTTCTGAAGCATTTTTCACAAGCCATTCCCGAAGGCGGTAGGTCGCCTTCCACCACTCGAGTCGATTGCGCTCAGGATTTTTTAGATTTTCTTCATAGGAAAAGCGGGCAGGATCGATATAGAGAAGTTCATCCCCCGCCCAAGAATAATTTCTCTTGATGTCCCGATCTCCATCTGCAATCCGCAAAGAGATCCGTTTGGTATGAAAGGCAAAAAACTGATCGAGGATAGAGGGTAGGTCAGGGCCTTTCAGCCGCTCTAAGAAAGTCCCATTCCCCTTTTTCTGAAGGACAAAAGGGACGGTGTTTAGATCGATGGTAAACTCGCGAGAAGCCTTGTCGATGACAATAACCGTTGGATAGCGCTTCTGAGAGATCCCTTGATGGACGGCAATGAGGCCCGTTTCATGCGGTAATTTTTCTAAGGCCAAGCGATAGCTTTCCGGGTAGATGCGGATTTTTTCCACTCTCCGAACTTTGTTTTTTTCTCTTAAAAAAGGAGACAGTTCCAGTTGATCTCGGTTAAAGAATTTTAAAACATACTTTCTATCTTCGCTCTCAAAAGCAAAACATTGCGCTCCCCTATTGAGATAGCGAAAGGCTTTTGGCCAGGCAAAATCGAGCAGCGGCGAAGGATCTTCCTCCGAAAGAAGTGGAATTTGGATTTTCTCTGGAGAAAAATCGGTTCTCCATAAGGCGACTCCCGATAAAAGGCCAGCCAGGAGCACTAGGCTACAAAACTCTACTCTCACTCTTCGATCTCCTTTCGATATAACGCAGCCCACTCTGGGTATTTGCTCAAAAATAGAGCCGGTTTGAAGATAAACCTGCTCTTCTCAAACTCCCTATCTTCTTCTGTCTTCATGTTGCGATCGATCCAATAATTGCCAAAATCCCACTCTATGGCACGCTCTCCCCAAAAACCGAAATTTAAGTGCACTTTCGTGTCTGAATTGCAAATTCCCCGACAAGTCCTTGTATGTAAGAGGTTTTTAAAGGAGCGACATAAACGTTTGAACTTTTCCCGATCATTTGTCTCAATCGCTTCTAAAAAACCGTCCAAGAGAGGCTTTGCGCGATGCTGGATCACAAAATAGGTATGGTTTAAATCCAGATGATGGGTTCTTCCAATCTGATCTTTGAGAACCACTGTCGGCAGGGTGGCCTTTGTGCAATTGAGGTGTACATAGGAAAGACCCGTTAAATCAGAGGCCTCTTCAAAGGCCAATTTTGCCGCGCAAAACAAGCGATCGATCTTTTGATTGTAGGCGAGCCGTTTTTTTCTCTTAAACACCTCGTTTCGAAAAAACTTTCTCCACGGATGGATCCACCTGTCATAGCGAAAGATTTTTAATGTCCATTCCCCATCTTCGCTCTTAAAGACAAACGATTGCGCTCCATGAGCTAAATAAGAAAAGGTTCCCTGAAAGAACTTCTCTTCTGGCAAGGAGGTCGTATTCCAGGCTTGGTTGTAAGGCAGATCGAACGCCAACTTCCCCAAACGAAAATCGGCGGTCATTCCTTTCCAGAAATAGGGAATGCTCAGCGCAAGAAAAACAAAACTAACTGCTCGAAAGTACTTCATCCAAGTAATATAAAGCATTGGGCGCATTTTTTTGGAGCCAACAGCGGAGAATTGAGCGAAATTTTTCCATTTGCAAAATAGCATCGCCCTGGTCATAGCTATTATCTGCAAAATCAATCTGGATGGCTTTGCCTTCAAAAAATCCAAAATTGCTCGGCAGTTTTGAGTCGCGAGTCGTGATTCCTTTTTTCTCAAAGGAAGAAAGAAGCGAGTAAAAGGAGCGGATCATTTGATAAAAGCTGGCCTTATCTTCGCGAAAAGCGCGCCTCAGAGCGGGAAATATCTTGTCGGCCTTTTTTTGCAGAACAAATCGAGTTTTGGACGGATCGACAAAATGGGTAAATCCCAGATAGTCTTTAAGTTTGATCGGAGGTAATGAACCGCCCGGGTTTAAGTGGATAAAGACTAGAGCTGTCTCCTCTTGCAACTGATCAAAGGCAATTTTGCAAGCTTCTAGTACTTTTTCAGCAGAGAGGCGAGCCTTCTTGGTTTTTCTTTTTTTTAAAAAACTCAACATCCGTTGCCCCTGTTTCATTTTACAAGAGTCGAACCGAAATAGCTTTAAGACGTACTTCCCATCGGCGCTTAAAAACGCATAGGATTGAACCCCTTGCCCAAGGTAGGTAAATGGCTGAGAGAGGATGGAATTTACTTCGATCGCCTTATCTACCTCCCAACTTGGATGAAAAGGAATCTGAACATTTGATTTTGCAAAGCGAAAGGGTTTTACCCAAGATTGATAATGACTGGGGATCATCAAAGAGAAAACACTTAAGGCAAGGCCCCATAGGTTATTCATTTTCATAAATGAGACCTAATTTCTGATCCAAGAGCTCTAAAAGCGCTGGGTCGAGATGAGATAACCAGATCCGTAAATTTTCAACACTTGCATGAATCGCGGTATTGAAAGACGCTTTTCGATAAAAACTACCGATATCGATTTGATAGGCCCGCGTTTGATCGAACCCAAAGTTTTTCAAGAAGGCTCCATCTTTCGAAATAATCCCCTTTCTTGCGATGCGGACGACGACTTCTAGCATTTGATCCAGTATTTTTGCCATTTCGGCTCGATCCTTTTTCAAAAGAGCTTCTTGAAAGACATCTTTGAATAGACGCACCTTTCTCTGAAGAATAAACTGCGCCTTTTCAAGTGGCAGTAAAAAGGGACGCCCCAATCGATCGATAATTTTGACTTCGTGATCTCTTTCGGAAACACCACTCATCGCAATGATGGCCGTATCCTCTCGAAGTTCCTCAAAGGAAATTTCTAGACTGCTCAATAGGCGCTCTTTTCGAGTGACGCGACTCTCCTTTCTCCGTTGATTAAAATAGGGAAAGAAACGATCCCGATAGCGATCCGTTCTTATGAACTTAATCACGTACTTGCCATCTTCACTCTGAAAGGCAAAACATTGCCGACCTCGACCGAGATACGAGTAGCTTTGAGAAAGAGCCGTCTTTGCTTCCTCGGACAGGTCTTTGTTTGGGAGAGGCTCATCGAACCCTTCGATTCGAGAGAGGCGGAATCCATCTGTTGTCCAATACCAGAGGCGCCCAACACCCACACAAAAAACAGATAACAGGAAGAGGAAGAAAAACTTTCGCATAAGTGTTGCTATCTTAAAGAGTTTAGGAGTTGTCTTCAATGTTGTAATCTATTTTTGAATCGGGTATACGTTTTGTCTTTATTAACCGATGGTGCACCATGTCTGATTTACCCTATTCCTCTGCAAAGGCTCCCGTTCCTTTTGTCTCCCAGGTTATCAAACGTTCTCTACAGATAGACTTCGGTTGTTTAGGCATTGGCATCGTAAAACTTCCCCCTCCAAAAACGCACAATGAAACGTATGCAGAACTTTCCTGCACTGAACAAGATCTCATCAAAATTCATGAACTGATTAAAACAATGGCAGAAAATGGCAAATTCAGCCTACTCTTCATGCAAACTTATCTAAGACAACTTGGAACGCAGGTCAATCACGTTCACCCGTTGAAGTTTCTTGGAGTTGTTTTTGCCAATCCGGACCTAAGAATAGGTATGAAAGAGATTTTTAGAGATAGTTTTAAAAGAGCCGGGTTCCTCGATGGCCTAGCCCCTTGTCTTTCTCTTGAAATGGAAAAAGGGAAACTCGTTCAATATATCGAGGACTTCTCCAATGAGGTTGGCGCTTCTGCAGATGGCATCCGACCCTATTTTCAAGCTTCTGACTGGGAAGCTCTTCTTCGACATCTAATCGGTGAATAATCAGATGACGACGCCTTATCTGTATGTCAAAATGGACTTTAGCATCTCCCGCTCTCTCATTGAGACCGCGACAAACTTTTCTGCGGAGAAAAAGAAGATCAGTGACCATCTTCGAGTTCTTATCGCAAAAGTTGCTTGCTACTCTGTGGTTATTTTCGCTTTTGTTGCCGGTTTTGAATCGATCGTGATCAATGGAACAAGACTGACCTTCAACGTCGTCCTTTGGACAGCGAATATAACAAGTTCTTTCCTCTTTGCCAAAAAACTTGCGCCCCAAAACACAAGCCAGGAGCTGAAAGAGGTAGTAGAAGCTCCATCTGATCTTCCCTGTCTTGACGATTTTGATGAGATCGTCGAAATATTAGCGACCTCCGGTTTCACTCTGCCTCTCCGGATCGGCCGCCTCTTAACTCTCAAAGAGAAGACCAGTGGCGTGCATCCTCTTTTATCTCTTGGCTATTTACTTCAAAAAAATTCCACGCGAAAAGAGCATGTCGCTATTTTTTTTAAGTCTGACGCTATCCGAAATATCTTCCTCTCCGATACTCTAGAAAGCCTAAATAATGCAGAGCAAAACCTTGCTCACATTGCTTTTTTTGCGGAAAACGTGGGCATTGAACCTGAGAAGGTTCATCGATTTCTTCAGCAGGAGCCTCTACCATTAGAAGCTTTTATTTGCGAAATCTTAAGAGAGTAGGTCGTAGACAAGAGGCGCAAATGTATCGGGCGTGACGATCTTGGCGTTTCTTGCCTGTTGAAGATAGGCAGCGCTGGCCGACTCCCAGCAGGGAATCCCAGCCAAAAGCTCCTCATTGGTAAGCGTGCCGATCTCTTTTTTGGCTTCCGAATGAACCCAAATTTGTCCCCGCGCCACAGACATCAATTCCATGGCCGTTTGCCCGCCTGACCTGGTGCAGGTAATATCGCTGCGGAAAAAAAGAGGGGCGATCACATCTTCATTTTGAAAAGACATTGGAATAACCGTTAAGGAAGATGGGTAGTCGGCAAGAGAAGTGACAAGATCGACAACTCTTTGAAAAAGAGTTTGCTGCTTCGGCTGATGATTGGCGCAATAGACAAAGAGATAGATGGAAGGGTTTTGCCCCTTTTTCTCTTTTGCGATCTCGATGAATTTTTTCACATAGTTGAAGGTCGCATCGCTTGCTGGCTGCGAGCCGAGAAGGATGGTGCAGACAAAAGCGCTTGGGGGAATGATAAATTCCACTTCTTTTCTCTCTTCTCCAAAACTAGAAAATTCGTTCTTGCCTCTCCGGATTGTCTCTTCGATCAGGCGCCGCTCTTCTTGCGTTTGATAGCGCGTCTTCAAGGCCATTGTCTCGGCTTTTCGATCAAGATTTCGATACTTGCTAAAGGATTTACGGATATAATAATCCTCATATTGCAACTCACTTACTGTCAAATTGCAATTGACGCGCCAAAAATCCTCTTCCGTTTCCCCTTTTTCTAACATGGGGGGGATGGTGATGAGTTTGAAGTGTTTTCGGTCGACTGGTTTTAACGCTTTGATCGCGAGGAAAAAATGGGTCGCCTTTTTCGTCGGCAAATCGACGAGGACCTTTTCGAGATAGACCTGTTTTTTTCGGCGCCGGTTAAAAAACCGAATCGCCTTGATGATTGCCGACGTCCCCAATACCTGCGTATCGATGACTTGGTCTATATCTTCCTTAAAAAGAAGCTTTAGCGTGAAGAAAAAGATATGAAGCCAGAAAAGACGGTCGGCAATGCGGTTGGATCTGCCGAGATTGGATTGAATCCGAACATTCCCCTTGATCTGCGCCTTGTTCCACCCTGCCACGCAGAGCTTTCCAAAGGGCCAAATCCAATCGGTCATCACATCGCGGCGAACGACGATCGCGCTGGGGTTTTTCCCTTTGACTTCCTGTTCTTTCGCATTGGCTGCCTGGAGAAGCCCTCCGCCGCCAGAAGAGGTGATGATCAAGACTTTGTGGATTTTATTTGTCAGCGGGGACAAAAGAAGGGCCATATTTCTCTCTTCGTTATTCAATATACTCTCTAAAATAGAGGGAAATGGTTGTCAATCAAGAAGTCGAGAACCTTTTCATTAGGATAGGTTCAAGCTCCAATAATGCCTGATATAGTCAAAAAAGTAAGCAACTTTACGCCACTTTCAACAAAGAACTTTCGATCCCATACGCCAGGCGCAAGAAGGGTTGGAACGACAAAACCTAGCCACAAACAAAACCCGACGAACATTCCATCAGAAACCGTAGTCACGCCTAAATAACCTTCAAAAAAGGCGATAAAATAAGAGATGACAAGGCCGAGGATACAATTCAAGAAAAAGTGGGCCGTCTTTATTGGGCCGAACAGCCACTTTGAATACCAACACAAGTAGATCGCTGCATAGAGAAGAGCAGCGAGGAAGACGGCGAAATAATCAATGTAGATAGTCTCCAAAAAAAACTCCACCGTCTTTAAGATTTAATGCTTTATATAAGCTTTGACAATCTTGATCGCATCGACAGGACAATCTCTTTGATTGGTCTTTGTCAACTCGATTTTCTTCACGATATCCATCCCGACAACCACTTCGCCAAAAATTGTATGGCGCATGTTGAGCCAAGGAGTCGCTACGGTCGTGATGAAAAATTGGCTGCCATTCGTATTTGGGCCTCGATTGGCCATCGCCAATAATCCCGGCTTATCGAATGCGACAGTAGCCTTACACTCATCTTCAAAGTTTTTCCCCCAGAGAGATTCTCCTCCAGCGCCTGTGCCTGTAGGATCTCCGCCCTGAATCATAAAGCTCTTGATGACGCGGTGAAAAGCGATCCCGTCATAGTAGTGCTTATTGACAAGACCTAGAAAATTTTCACATGTTTTGGGAGCTACATCTGACATCAATGCGATTTCGATGTTTCCGACATTTGTTTCAAAAACAACGGTTGTTTTTTGCTGTTTCATTTCTCCAGCCTCCATATTTCCCATCCAGCATACAAAAGATAGGGCAAAAAGCGCTAGCCATTTAACTTCTTTAAGCACAAGACCTCCTACTATTCTAAGAACCTAAGAACATACGAAAAGTAAGCATTTGCCTGCAAAGAATTTCTCCTATTTTTTCTTGAAACGTGGTATGACAATAGCATGGAATTTGTAATATTGATTGTTGTTCTGGGTCTTCTCTTTGATTACACCAATGGATTTCACGATGCGGCCAACGTCGTATCGACTGTCATCGCCACTCGCGTCTTAAGGCCAGCTTCAGCCATCGTAATGGCAGGTCTTCTCAATTTTGTCGGCGCAACGCAGATTAGCGGTGTCGCCCAGACTATTGCGACCGGCCTGATCAATTCTCAAGAAGCCACTGAAATCGTCGTCGTTTCGGCCGTCATTGCGGCAATCGGCTGGAATATTCTTACCTGGTATTGGGGCATTCCGAGCAGTTCTTCCTACGCGCTTGTCGGAGGGTTGATTGGCTCTGCCTGGATCGGTCAAGGAAGCCAGACAATTCTCTGGTCTGGCGTCCTCTATAAGGTCGTTCTACCCATGGTCCTCTCACCCCTCATCGGCTTTGCCATTAGCTATGGCCTGATGAAAATGCTCTTAGCAAAATATAGAAATGCCCCTCATGCCGGCAACTGGGCTGTCTTCCGCCATCTGCAAATCGGCTCAGCTTGCTGTGTCGCCCTTGCTCACGGTCTTAACGATGCGCAAAAGAGCATGGGGCTCATTACTCTGGGACTGTTTACGGCCGGGATCATCGCGACTCCGACAATTCCCTTTTGGGTCATTATCAGTTGCGCCATTGTCATGGGCCTTGGCACCGCCTCCGGCGGCTTTCGGATCATTAAAACCTTGGGATTTTCGATCACTAAGATCGACCCCATGCAAGGCTTTGCTGCCGAAACTTCAGCTTCTGCCGTCATCCTTTTAGCCAGCTTTCTCGGCATGCCTATTAGCTCTACCCATATGATCACAGGGAGCATTACCGGAGTAGGTTCTGCAAAGGGAGTTGCCGCAGTTCGATGGGTCGTTTTACAAAAACTGATCTTTATGTGGGTCTTGACGCTTCCAGGGGCGGGAATCCTTGGCGTTTTGGCTTATTGTGGGGTGGCAATGATAAAGAGGATAACGTGATTCAAGAACTTGAATCACGTTGTAAAAACACGGAAAGAGTGGGATTCGAACCCACGATACACTTGCGCATATTCACGCTTTCGAGGCGCGCTCCTTCAGCCGCTCAGACATCTTTCCATGGAGATTAAAAGACTAGGCTCCTTAAAGAACCTTAGTCTTTTAATCAAAGAAGTTACATTGGGTTAACTTCTGTAGCTTCTGGGCCCTTACGTCCTGTGCCTTCCATGTATTCGACTTTTTGTCCTTCACGGAGTGACTTAGGGTCGCCTTTTACGTTGTTAGCATGAACGAAAATGTCCTTGCCACCGTTATCTGGCGTGATGAATCCGAAACCTTTTTGTGCGTTAAAAAATTTGATTGTGCCTTTGTGTCTCACAAATACTTCCTTTATGGTGTTTTTTTGGGGGGTGTTTTTTTCAGAGAAAAATGCTTCATGTATAAATTCTAATTTGAGCAAGCTTTTCTTTGATGAAAAGCTTGCCCAAGCTTTATCCTTAAATACGAGGCGCTATTTACTATTGCGCATCGCTCCACTTTTCTCGGAAGAGGTAGGATTCGAACCCACGGACCCTTGCAGGCCTCCTGTTTTCAAGACAGGTGCGATAGGCCACTCTGCCACTCTTCCGCATTAAAAAAGTAGAGATTATAGATCTTACCGACTCGCCGAATTGTTATCAAGAAAACTGTTCTAAAAAGCGAAGATCGTTCTCGGTGAACATCCGAATGTCGGGAATGTCATAAAAATTAATGGCGAGCCGCTCGATTCCCATACCCCAGGCATAACCGGTATAAATTTCAGGATCGATATTGGCATTTTTAAGGACGTTTGGATGAACCATCCCTGCGCCTAAAATTTCTAACCAGCCGGTGTGCTTGCAGATGCGGCATCCTTGGCCTCGGCAACGGGTACACCGTACGTCGACCTCGAGCCCGGGTTCGACAAAGGGAAAGTAGCTGGGGCGAAATCGAGTTTCAACCTTCTCACCGAGAAGTTTGCCTATAAATTCTTCCATGGTCGCCATTAAGTCGGCAAAGGTGACTCCTTGGTCGATATAAACCCCTTCCACTTGATGGAAGAAGACATGGGACCTTGCGGAGATATTTTCATTGCGGAAACATCGGCCAGGCGCAACGATTCGAATCGGGGGAGCCATTTTTTCCATGACATGAACCTGGACGTTGCTCGTATGAGTGCGAAGGAGCAAATCAGGTGAAAGGTAGAAGGTGTCTTGCATATCGCGAGCAGGATGGTCTGCGGCAAAGTTAAGGCCTTCAAAATTGTAGTAGTCTGTATCGACGTCAGGACCCAGTTGGACGGAAAAACCCATCCCGATCAGGATATCGAGGATGCGCTGCAACATTTGGGTAACAGGATGCGTTCGGCCGAGATTTTGGCGGCGACCCGGGAGAGATGCGTCGAGCCACTCGCGGGCAAATTGGGCTTCGAATTCCTGGGATTTAATACGGGCTAAGCTATTGTCGCAATGAGACTCTAGCTCTTCTTTTAATTGATTGATCAGCTTGCCGAGCTGAGGCCTCTCCCCTGCATCGCAGGTTTTGAGCTCAACCATAAGATTGGCAACTGGCCCTTTTTTGCCAAGGTACTTTACTTTCAGCGATTCGAGATCTTTACTAGATCTCGTCTCTTTCAATTCTTCGATGAATTGAAAACGAAGAGTTTCGATTTGATCGGATAGGGCCACTAGAAAGCTCCTTAAAAGGTATTTTTCACCTCCCTCAAAAGAAGAGAAGGGAGGTGGAGAGCTTTTAAGCTACGAGACCTTGTTTTGCTGTTCCAACGATCCCTGCAAATGCGACTGGATCAGAAACTGCTAAATCAGCAAGAGCCTTGCGGTTGATGGTGCAACCCATCTTTTTCATGCCATTCATCATCTTGCTGTATGAAATGCCATTGATCTTTGCGGCTGCGCCGATACGGGTAATCCAAAGGCTGCGAAAATCGCGTTTGCGAAGCTTGCGGTGCCTGTAGTTGAAAGACAGCGCAGACATTAGGGCGTCTTTGCTGAGCTTAACGTGATTCTTACGGTCTCCGTAGAACCCTTTGCAGCGCTTTAAGAGCTTCTTGGTGCGTCTTCTAGCTGCTACTGAATTGGTGACTCTCATGGTACTTTACTCCTTATGCGCCGATGCAGTATCGATACATTTTAACTTGACCGTCATCGACGAGTCGAGATTTAGCTAAGCTACTTTTTCGCTTAGAGCTCTTTTTTGTAAGAATGTGGCGTCGTCCTGGACGGGCTCTTTTTAACTTTCCTGTCGCTGTGACTTTGAAGCGAGCTTTCATCGCTTTACGCGTTTTCATTTTTGGCATGATCTAGTTCTCCTGCTTTTGGTTTTGGCCGCTTTCCGCTCGGGGAAAGAGTTGTGGTCATCGTTCGGCCCATCAACTTAGGGGTAGCTTCAATCGTAGACACATCAGACAATTCTTCGCAAAATTGGTGGACGATTTTTTCTCCAAGGTTGATGTGGAGCATTTCTCGTCCGCGGAACATAATGCTCAAACGCACTTTATTGCCTTTGATCAAAAAATCCCTTGCGGCTCTGAGTTTCGTCTGAAAATCATGCGTATCGATGTTCGGTTTCAGCTTTACTTCCTTAACCTTGATCTGTACTTGTGCTTTCTTCCCTTCTTTCTCTTTTTTCGCTTGATGATATCTGAACTTCCCGTAATCGATGATCTTCGCAACAGGCGGAACTGCCGACGGCGCGATCTCTACGAGGTCCATCCCCATCTCCTCCGCTTTTTCAAGCGCTTCTCGGAGGGATAAAATCCCTAACTGTTCTCCGGCTTCGGTAATAACGCGCAGCCTCGACGCTCTGATTTCCCTATTGATTCTCAAATTCGCATTTTCCCCAATTTTCAAACTTTTGCAAGTCCACACTGGTCTGTTCTAACAAAAGAGCAAGGATTTTTTCAACTCCTACGTTCATTCGGAGAAGAAAAGATCCACCCTCTTCTAGGATTTTTAAGCGAAGAGCGACAACTTTTCGGCCTAACCCATCCTCGACAGTCCACTCAGTTTCTCGATTCTCAAAGAGAGTCTTGAACTCTACCACGAGCCGAGTACTTGCATGAAAGCCTAAAATAATAAGTGTTTTATCGATGGTTTGCAAGAGGGAAATGGAAAAATCTTTCAAATCTTTCTGGCAGCAGTAAATAGTTTGTTGAAAAAGGCTTTGGCACTCCTCTTCAAAAAGCCCTTTCTCCCCTTCTGGATCTTCCCATTTTTCTCTAATGGTTAGCGCTGTAAATGGCATTCGCTTGAGGCAGTAAGCGTCCATCATTTCATCAGAAGATGCAGCAAGCTCATGGCCGCCAAAAGATTTTTTTAAAAAAGCGAGGATGTTTCTCTTGGCTTTGAGGCCCCGATCCAACCAAAGTAGACGCCCTTCTCGCCACTGCCAAAATTTGAAATTTTGACCCCGAACGAGATGATTTTCTTCCGCATATTTCGAGAGTTTCTTCAAAAAGCTTTTTAGCTCTTCTTTTGTGGGAAAAGCAGTTCCCTCGATCCGAATCTCCCGATCCTCTAAAACTTTAAAAGCTGTAATTTGAAAGGCGGCCACCTCTCGAAAAGAGGCGCAAAAAGGGCCGTCGGCAAGGTCTACAAAAGAGCCGATTTTGACTACCGAAACGAGCGCTTTGGGGTTTAATTCTTCTAGCGCCTCAACGGCCGCCGGGTGATCGGCTTTCAAAAAGAGTTCTTTTGCGCTACAGGCAACCATTTCCATTTCTCGAAATGGACGCTCTTCGCGAATGATTTGGCGCATTTTCTCTTCGAGAAGGTTCTTGGCTTCAGGGGGCAGCGGATGAGAAGAAAAGAATTGATAGAAAAAACCGGTATCTGTCTCTCCCCCTCCGAAGAGCTCGGAGCCCGGAAAGACTTCCGAGATGGCGGCCGCTGCAATTGCAGCCGCGGTGCGATTAATAATTTCTGGCAGTTCCAAAATTTTCTATTAAGTTGGGATGTAGTTGACTCGAACAACCGACCTCCACGATGTCAACGTGGCGCTCTAACCAACTGAGCTAACACCCCATACAAGTTAAAAGGCGGGCATCATTCTACCGAACCAAAGGAAAAAGTGCAACTAGCTTATTCGAAAATGGCAACCGCGCGAAGTTTTATTGCGAAGCGCCCCTTGGGTGATGAGAAGCGCCGTAAGGACCCCGTTGCGTAGGCCGATAAGCTCTTCTGTCAGGGCTGCCCGTTCATAGAACTGATCGATCTCACATTGGAGCTCGCGCAGCATTTTCTGCGCACGGCGAAGCCGGTTTAGGTCGCGCACCAGCCCTACGTAATTCCACATCGTCTGTTGGATCGTCATCCAATCTTGCTGGATAAGAGCCCTATCGACCACCTCATGGCTCATTTGCCACTCTTCCACAGGTGGGAAGGAATCTTTCCGCTTCTTCCAGGTGGCGAGGATATCGTCCGAGGCCGTTTTTGCCCAAACGAGCCCCTCTAAAAGGGAGGTCGACGCAAGGCGGTTGGCGCCGTGGAGGCCACTGCAGGCAACTTCTCCAATGGCTCGAAGCCGCAAAATCGTGGTCTTCCCAGTGAGATCGACGGCCACTCCCCCGCAGCTATAATGGGCCGCTGGCACCACCGGAACTGGCTTTGCCGAAAGATCAAATCCCCTCTCTAGGCAGTGGCGGAAAATCGCAGGAAATCGATTTCCGATCCACTCCCGGCTCTTGGCCGTTATGTCGAGCCATGCGTGATCGGCCCCGCTTTCAACCATTTCTCCGAAAATCGCACGGGAGACGATATCGCGAGGAGCAAGATCCTTTTTTTCGTGGTACTTTTGCATGAACGGCTTGAGATTGATGTCGAGCAACCTAGCCCCTTCGCCTCGAAGCGCCTCGGAGAGCAAAAAAGATCTTTCCGGAGGAGCGTGCAAAGTTGTCGGGTGGAATTGCACATATTCGAGGTTCATGATCCGAGCGCCCGCGCGATATGCCATCGCGATCCCATCGCCTCTAGCTTGTCTTGGATTTGTCGAGTGTAAAAAAACCTCGCTAAGGCCCCCAGTGGCTAAAATTGTTTCTTTTGCAAACACAATATCGACAGCGCCTGTGTTCGCATTAAAGACATAAGCTCCAACGCAAGTCGATGGCGCATAGAGATCGACAGGCCTTTTGGAATGGTGAGACAATGTGATCAAGTCGATGGCAGTCGAGTGAGTGCGAAGTTCTACTCTCAAGTTTTTTAGAAGGGCTGACATGATCGCAGCGCCTGTTTTATCTTTGTGGTGTAAAATTCTCGGCACCGAATGGGCCGCCTCTTCCGTTAGCGATAACTTTCCATCTTCATTCCGATCAAAGGCCACTCCGTTTTTTTTGATCAAAAACTCTTGGACAAGCGGTGGACCGAGACAAACTAATTGCTCAACCGCCGCTGGATTGCAAAGGCCAGCGCCGGCGTCTAAAATATCTTGCGCTAAGAGCTCCGGACTATCCCCTTCTCCAGAATAGACGATCCCCCCTTGCGCCCACGCCGAATTACTCGCCTCGCCGGCAGATAAAACAACGACATCTAGCCCTTTTTCAGCCAAAGACAGGGCAGCGGTTGCCCCAGCAATTCCACACCCGATGATTAATACGTCGCATTGTCTTGGCATAAGAACCGGGGATTGTTTATACTCGATGACGCACTATGAGTAAACCACATCTTTTATTGGCCAAAGACTACTGGCAATCCCACTTAAAACCGTCTGATTTTGCCATCGACGCTACCTGCGGCAATGGCCATGACACCCTGTTTTTAAGCCAACGTCTTCCTCAAGGAACTGTGTTTGCCCTCGATATCCAAGAAAACGCCATTCAAAAGACCAAAGAGCGCCTATCAGGAGCTGCGAATGTCCATTATTTTTGCCAATCGCACGCCCATCTAAAAGCCCTTCCCCTCCCCTCGCCTCCTCAGCTCATCGTCTATAACCTCGGCTATCTGCCCGGCGGCGATAAATCGATCACGACCATGACGGAAAAGACCTTAGAGAGCATCGGAGAGGCGCTCTCTATTTTAGATGAGAATGGAGCGCTCTCGATTACCTGTTACCCAGGGCACGAAGAGGGAATGCGGGAAGAAGAGGAAATTCTCTCATTTCTGAAGACGCTTGCATGCAAAATGACCTACCATCAATGGGACAAGCCAAAAGCGCCAAGTCTACTTTGGATTCAAACCAAGTAACGCGTTAAACACTTCCTCGCCGACCCAAGAACAGCCAAGAGAAATATGCGGTTTACACTGGCCGTGATAGTCAGAGCCGCCCGTAGCGAGGATCCCTTTTTCTTTGGCCCTTGCGATCCAGGGTTTTTCTTGCGCTTTATGCAAATTCCCATAATGGCATTCGAGTCCATCGAACGGTAACTTTAAAAGCTGGCGAAGATGAGAGCCTGTGCGGATAAAATGAGGGTGAGCAAGAACGGCTTTGCCTTTTGCCTCATGGATCACCGCGATAACTTCTGCAGGCGTATATTTGATGCCGGAGGCATAACAGCTAGCCCCTTCTTGCAAATACTTCTCAAACGCTTCTTGAATGGAGGAGACGACTTTTTTTCGAATGAGAAGCTCTGCGATATGAGGCCGACCAATCGTCCGGTTGGAATAGAGTTCTTTTGTCAGGTTTTCCACTTCTTCGATCTCAATGTCGATTTTTTTGGCTTTGAGTTTTTCGACGATCGCTCGATTGCGCGTGTCGCGACGCCGGTTCATCTCGACTAAAAACGCCTTTAGTTTTTCTGAATGAATATCGATTCCATACCCGAGAATATGCACTGTTGTCTTCTCCCACTCTGAAGAGATCTCGATGCCGGGAAGAAGGCGGACGTTTAAATCGTTTGCCAAAGCAAAAAGCTCCGGCGTATAGGCCTCTATAGTGTCATGATCGGTAATAGAAAGACCGCTAAGGCCAATTTCGTGGGCCTTTCGCACAACTGCTTCCGGGGAGTCTGTTCCATCGGAGCAATAGGTGTGGCAATGGAGGTCTGCGCGAAATTGTTTCAACTCGATGTTCCACTTTTTTTGGCCCATAGGAGAATTTTGTGACTGCGTCATATCAGTCCTCCTCGTCGCCCATAGTTATTCACTATGGATCTCCTCTTTCGAACCGCTGCGCTTTGATCTAACTTTATCAAAAATCCCCCTATGGGCCAAAAAAAGTAGAACATCGAGTTCAAGGCAAGATCCGAATTTCAGGTTCTAGATGGATATTGGTTTTTTCAAACACTTGGCGCTGCACCCGCTCAATCAGTTCAATCATCTCTTTAGCTGAAGCTCTATTGCTGTTGATCAAAAAATTCGCATGGATGTTTGATACTTTTGCATCGCCAACGGAAAAATCTTTCAGGCCACACCGTTCGATGAGGGCGCCCGCCGATAGATCTGGAGATGGGTTTCGAAAAATGCATCCGGCGCTTTTATCTTTAAGAGGCTGAGTTTTCATCCGGTATTGAATAATTTCAAGTTGTTTTTTTCTCGCTTCATCATTCAATCCGAGATTGAAAGTAGCGGAGAGAATACATCCTTTCATCGACTGAAAACTCGTCGTTCGATATCCATAGGACAATTCTTCTTTGGCAAATTCCCGTTTTTCTCCCGTTTCAAAAAGATAAAGGACGCTTGAGAGCGTTTGATAGGTCTCTTTTCCATTGGCGCCCGCATTCATAAATACAGCGCCGCCAACTGTTGCCGGTATCCCAGAGGCAAACTCCAATCCGGAAAGTCCCCTTTTGGCAGTCTGCACGCCTAGAAGCGAAAAAGAATAGCCAGATCCAACGAAGACTTTTCTTTCCTCGAAGGTGCAAAAATCAATCTTGTTTAAAAGGGCAAGTCCATGGAACGGCTCATCGCGAAATAGGCAATTAGACCCTTTTCCAATGACTAGGACGGGAAGTTCTTGCTTGCGCGCCCAAGCATAGGCCTCTTCAGCTTCAGAAATCGTCGATATTTCCGCAAAGAAATGGGCATCGCCGCCAATGCCAAAGGTGGAAAGCTCAGAGAGTGATCGGTTCGTTTGAATGTTCAGCACTAACTGGAGTTCCCTTTTTATAAATCGCGTCGAGAATCGCATTGACGAATTGGGAGCTTTCTGGGGTCCCAAATTTTCTAGCCAGACGAATCGCCTCAGCAATCGCGACCTTCTCTGGGATGGCATCGTCGAAGAGCAATTCAAAGACCCCTAATCGTAAAATCGTCTTCTCGACCCTCGAGATCCTCTCAAAGGAGTAGGCTACAGAAGAGGCTTCGATTTTCTGATCGATTTCAGGGAACTTTTCGAGAATTTTCTCAATCCGCTCATGAACTTCGCACATAGCGCGCCTTGTCACTTTGAGCTCATGCATCATGAAGGGAATCGACTCTGCCGAGTCTATAGGAGCAAAATCTTGACTATAAAGGAGTTGGAAAACTATTTCCCGAAATTTCTGCGGGGGTAGTGCCATGATTTTAAATTCCTTATTGAGGGTGCTCTAGCTTACCAGATCACAACTCAACTTGCAAATTGAAATAATAATTGATACATTGAATTCTCTTCCATGCAAGGAAAGAGAATCGTGCTAGGAATTTTTTTAGATACTGAGACCAACGGCCTCAACTCCCAAATTCATAAAGTCCTCGAAATTGCCTATAAAATCGTCGACTTATCCACAGGCGAGCTCAAAGAAGAGTATCAGACCATCGTCCTCCAGCCGATCGAACTCTGGGAAAAGAGCGATCCAAGCAGCCTTCGCGTCAATGGATTTACCTGGGATGAGGTTTTAAAGGGCAAGACAACGCAAGAGATCTCCAAAGAGATCATCGACTCGTTTACCAAATGGGGAGTGCTCCGTAAAAAGGCTGTTTTCATCTGCCAAAACCCCTCTTTTGACCGAGTGTTCTTCTCGCAAATTGTCGATCCAGACACGCAAGAACTCTTGCGCTGGCCCTACCACTGGCTCGATCTAGCCTCCATGTTTTGGGCTCTCACTCTAGAGCAGGCCAAGAAAAATGAAGGCCCCTTTCCTTGGGAAACGGGCTATTCAAAAGACCTCATCGCCGCTCACTACAAACTCCCCTTAGAGGCGAGTCCTCACCGTGCGATGAACGGCGTCAATCACCTGCTTCTCTGCTACGAGGCCGTTGTCGGCTTTCCGTCGTTAATCTAATTGAAGTAAGGCTTGATCCCTGATTCCTTTTTTACCGCCATAACGATTGATCTGATCATCATGAATTTCTAAAACATCTTCCAATGTCAGAAAATAGAGAGTCATTTTTCTATTCAGCTAAATTTTTCAAGGTTTTTTTATACCGTTTATTAATTTTACTGAGTGAATTTTTAAATTTCCGCTTTTGTGCCTGACTTTTAACTGGAGTAATAACGATAGAGGAACCATCGGGAGTTGAGACTTGCAGCAAAGTATCGCTGTCAATGCCCAATAGCTCCAGGATCGGCTTTTCGATAATAAGAGCATAGCTGTTGCCATGCTTGGTGAGTTTTTTTGTGACAGTCATGGCCTAACCCCTTTGTTTTTTAGTGTGTACGAATGTATACACATTGTATTACCACTGAGTGCAGTTGTCAATTAAGTCGGACGTTGCCATCGACACAGTTTTCACAATCTATTAAATATAAGTTTGTTACGCCAAAGCCCCTAGCAGCATATCTATAACGAAGACGCAGGCCGTTGTCGGCTTTCCGTCAATTATTTAAAGTAATTACTTCACATATACATAAATTAAAACATATATTATAATATTAACAAAACAAATGGAATTTATGTCTGTTTCTATTAACAGCAATCACAAAGACTTCGCCACCAAAGTAAGATTTGAAATCGAAGAACAAAGAGCAGTCCAGCCGATGGTGGAAAGGTTTCTCACGCAAAGAGCCGTCCATTTAACAGCGCCCGATCCTACGAAGATTTCCTTTGTTATTCAAGATCTTGGAGGTTTTGGGGATTTGATTTTTGGCGTAAGGGCTCTTAAAGTTTTAAAAAACAGATTTCCTAATACGTCCTTTCACATGGTCACAAATGGAGTGGAAAAGCTCAAAAAAGTTTTGGCTCATACGCCTTTGGATTGTTCAATCCATGAAATTAAGGGGCTGGCATGGCCATCCTTTGATTTAGAAACCCAAAATCACCTAGAGACCTCTGATATTGTTTTTGCATCTCCCACAGGTTGCCATTTTATGCCCCCAAAAGTGGTCCAAGAAAAAAGAGATATTACATTGATAGAATACAATCGTCCTAGTTATGGGTTAGATATTGCCAAAAGACGTTACGTTACCGGTATTGGGGATCAATCTTGCGGCGTTTTCATCGAACCTTCATTGGAATCAGCTGGTCGCAAAGTCACCTTGGAAAGGTTAGACAATCGGCCATTGGCGGGGTTGCTTCAGTCGATAGACCCTCAGAACAATACCAACCTTTACTTTGGATATGGCCACAAGGATGTAGAACAGTTTTTAAACGTCCTTTTAAACTACGAAACTCACAATGCAGTCATACTGACGCCTCCTTTTAATAAAGAGAAGCTTTGTTTGCCGAACAATGCAACAGTGATTGTCCATTATCCTGCTAATTTTCCAGATGTATTGAAAGCTTTGCAAAAGCAAGGCGCTCCAATCGATCTTGCGCAAGCCTTAGCCTACCGCCAAATATTATCCGATCGATGTAAACAAAAATCACTGCCAATGTATCAAGAGCTCCAAATAGAAACAGATCTCGAGGCAATCGATCAAGTCATTGCAAAAGCAGAGCAAAATCTGCCGCAAGAAACAGCTTTCGTACAATCCTTAGAAGATGGGTATTGCGGAATAGAAGGTACGTGGTTTGGAAGCGATCTGTTAAAGAGAGCTCCAGATGGCAACACTATTCACTTCGTTGTTTTTAGCGGACTGTCCTCTAGTGATACTCAAAAGATTAAAAGCATTGCCGATGAGATTTGCTTATCTACGGGAGATCAATCCTTTTCCGAAGATCTTGGGAAATTGATGATGTACGATACACGCAAGCCTGAGCCTATTTTGGCTCTTGCCGAGGTCGCTCAAAAGAATGGACTCCATCAAATTGCAGAGTATTTTTTATCGTTTTCACAAGAACACAATGTTGAAAAAACTATTTCAAGTCTAAAAAATCGAGATCAATTACGCAAAGAAATGGATAAGCTCTACGAAATCATATGCCAGGACATGGATCTTGCCCCGCAGTTAATTGGCTTAGTTCTCCGCCAAATGCGCGGGCAGCTAGATGCCGCCCGCGTTCATGAAGCTTTTATGTCCTATGCATTGACCCCAAAAGACGAGAGCCTAGTCAAGATACAAGCTGAGATTGCAGAACTCGAGAAGCGATAAAAACTCAATAGCAGGTGCAGTATATCTCTAATACCGCATTAATATTGGCAGATCCCGGAAGTCCAACTTAGGAAGCACATACCTAGATCCATCTACAACGAAAACTCTGGGCAAGGCGTTGTACATTACATCTTTGTTTTTTTCTAATGTCGACCATTCCTCTTTTGTTACATGAAAAACCTCTTTTTTAATGAAAGGACCAGGCGGATTCAATAAAGTGCCCCTCTCTTGCAATTCGAGGCCTATTGCCAACTTAGGATTGACTATTCCTGCTTTTGCTGCGATTTCATTCATTTTCTTTATAAAACAATCATAGTTGCCTTCACACATGAAACCTAATTGAACATAAGCATGCGCTGGCTTAGGTTTTTCAATCTTCCAAAAACTACTTGTCCACGAATCTATTTCTCTAGGGCTTATTGGCGCGCTCATGATCTCTCCTCTAACGTTTGTGGTTAAAAAAACGGGCTCGATAGTAGAGCAGGGGGAGAATATATAGCAAGCCATCCAACCTGCCTTCTTTTTGGTTTGCTAGGAACCATCTCATCCCAGTATAATAATCTTAAATCCCCTAGGTAAAAATCTCATGTCCACCCATCGAAAAACGCTCACGGTGTGGATGATCGGCCTCATGAATGTCGCCGCCATCTGCAACATTAAAAACTTCCCCCTCCTTGCCGAATACGGTCTATCGATCATTTTCTTTCTGATCCTTGCGGCTGTGTTATTCTTCATCCCCGTCGCCTTTGTTTCGGCAGAGCTGGCCAGCAGTTTTCCCGATCGAGGGGTCTATTCTTGGGTCAAGGAAGGACTGGGGCCTAAGTGGGGATTTTTAGCCATCTGGCTCCAATGGATCGAAAACGTGATCTGGTATCCCACAGTTCTCTCTTTCATCGCCGCGACATTTGCATATATCATCGACCCCGCTCTTGCCACCAATAAGATTTACATCCTCTGCATGGTGCTTGCGACATTTTGGCCCATGACGTTTGTGAACTTTTTCGGAATGCGTGTTTCCGGATGGATCAGCTCCCTTTCTGCAGTGCTCGGCACGCTGATTCCCATTGTACTCATATTGGTTTTAGGCCTCTGGTGGATCTTTTCTGGAAATCCAGTGCAAATTGAATTTACCTGGAAGGCGGCGCTGCCCGATCTTTCTTCTGTAAGCCACCTCGTCCTCCTCGCCGGCGTCCTCTTTAGCTTAGCGGGCCTTGAAATGTCCGCAGTTCACGCTCGAGAAGTGGAAGATCCTAGACGCAATTACCCGAGAGCGATCTGCCTCTCTGCGATCCTGGTCTTAATCTTTTCTGCGCTTGGCGGCCTTGTCATTGCGGCGATTGTCCCCAAAGGGGAGATCGAGCTCGCATCGGGAAGTATGGCGGCCTTTACCCTCCTTTTCAGCACGCTCAATATAAAATGGGCAATCCCCGTTCTTGCAGCCGTCATGACGTTTGGAGCCCTTGGCATGATGAGCACCTGGATCATCGGCCCGAGCCGAGGCCTTCTCGCCACTGCGAAAGATGGCAATCTCCCTCATATTTTCCATAAAACAAATCGACACGGAATGCCCGTTGCGATCTTGATTACACAAGCGATCATCGTCACAGTTTTATCGACAGTTTTTCTCTTCATGCCGTCTGTCAGCAGCTCCTACTGGATTCTCGTGGCGCTCGCTGCTGTCCTCTACATGTTGATGTATGTAATTATGTTTATCGCCGCAATCCGGCTAAGATCTAAACTCCCCCATATCGACAGAATTTACCAAGTTCCAGGCGGCTCTAAAGGACTTTTAGCGATTAGCCTGCTCGGAATTGCAGGATCTTCTTTAGGTCTGATTCTCGGCTTTGTGCCGCCGAGTCAGCTCGATACGGGGAACTTAATCTTTTTTGAAGCCTTCTTGATCGGCGGAACGGTTCTTTTTTGCGCGCTCCCCTTTCTCATCTATCGCCTCCGAAAACCAGACTGGCATCGAGACTAAAGAAGCCACCAGGAAGCTAACGAGAGATACAGCGCTGTTGTCAACATATCGGCGATCATAAGAACCACAGGCCCTGCCGCTACTTTCGGATCGAGCTTCATCCGGTGAAGAAGAACCGGGAGAGTAATCCCAAAAGCAACGGAGATAATCACCGAAAGGCAAATGCCTATTCCGATGCAAATGGATGGAAGAAATCCATCGCCCCAAAGAAGGGATAGCGCTCCTACAAGAATGCCAGAGCTGACGGCCAAAAGGCCAGCTAGCTGCCACTCCCGAAGCCCACGCGTAACAGCCGTTTTCCAACTAAAGCGAGGCCGGCGGAGAAAAAGAAGACTCTGTGTCATCGATTGCATCGAGGTCGATTCACTCAAAGTGAGAACAAGTGGGATAAAGAAAGCGAGCAGCAAAAACTTGGCAAGAACCACTTCGTAAATGCGGGAAATAACCGCGCAAACAACCCCTGAAAAGACGTTGCAAAGGAGCCAGGGCATCCGAAGCCGGTAGCCGGAGCGAAGCGAGGGCCTTTTTCCATCTTCTAGGGAAAGGCCGATCATCTGAAACACATCCGCTCGTGTCGTCGAATCGGCTACATCGATAGCTTCGTTCGTAATCATTTGAACATCGACTGTGCCCACAAGGCGTCCCTCTGGATCGACAACGGGGATGGCTAAAAGAGGATGTTTTGCAAAGAGCTCAAAGGCCGCCTTCAACGTCTCTGTCGATTGGAGCTTGATGACGCTCTGCTGCATCAGTTCCTCCACAGTTTTGGCCGGATCGGCCAAAAGCAACTGCCGAGTCGAAACAACGCCCCTCAACGCTTGCTGCTCATCGACCACATAAAAATAGATGATCTTTTGCTGAATTTGTTTCTTTCGAAGTTCTGAAAGCGCCTGACCGACCGTAACGCCGATGGGTAGAAGAGTCTGCACAGGAGCCACGAAGTGATGAATAGATTTGGATAGGTCTTTTTCAATCATGCTAAAACTTATAGCGAGCAAAAATTTAAAAGTCTATGCTTTACCTCTATGGCAAAAACTTCATGGGACTCCCCTGACCGCTGGTACGACAACTTAGTCGGCGAGAAGGGACACTACTACCATCAAAGCCTCATCTTTCCAAATCTCTTTAAGATTTTGAGTGGTGAAAAGATCGATTCGTGGCTCGATCTTGGCTGCGGAAACGGCGTTTTATCGAGACATTTGCCAAAAACTGTGGAGTATTTTGGCGTCGACAATGGAAAAGGACTTTTGGCCGCGGCAAAAGACGCCTCCCCAAAATCTGCCCAGTTTTTCCTCGGCGATGTGACAAAAAAAATTCCGGTCGAAAAAACTGATTTTTCCCACGCCTCATTTATCCTCTCTTTGCAAAATATGGAAGATGGACAAAAGGCTATAGCAGGGGCGTCTAAACACTTGAGAGCCGACGGAAAGCTAATCCTCGTTCTCAATCACCCTTCTTTTCGCATTCCTCGTCAAACGGAGTGGGGCTACGATGAAAAAACCAAGATCCAATACCGCCGAATCAATGCATACATGAGTCCTCTAAAAATTCCGATTGCGATGCATCCTGGAAAAAAAGAGAGCATCTCGACCTATTCTTTTCACCATCCTCTTTCGACCTACACGCATTGGTTAAAAGAAGCTCACTTGCAGATCCTCTCCATTGAAGAGTGGTGTTCAGATAAGAAAAGCGAAGGCGGCCGCGCAAAATCAGAAGACCGCGCGCGCCTTGAATTTCCGCTCTTTCTCACTCTGATTGCAAAAAAAACAGGATAAAAAAATCGGCTCTTTCGAGTACTCTCTTTCAAAACGGGAAAAAAATATCCATGTGCGGAATTTTCGGGTATGTCGGAACACAAGATCCTTTGAAGATTTGCATGACTGGGCTCGAGCAACTCGAATATCGAGGCTATGATTCGAGCGGCATTGCAGGCGTGTTTGAAGGGACGATGGTCAGCTGCAAAAAAGCAGGCAAGCTATCGAACTTAAAACAGGAACTGCGCAAACTTCCCTCCAAATCATTTGATCTGATCATTGGACACACTCGCTGGGCAACACACGGAATTGTCAACGATCAAAATGCCCATCCCCATCTCGATCTACGCGGTGAAATTGCTATCGTCCACAACGGCATCATAGAGAACTGCCATTTTCTACGAGAGCAGCTCCGAAAAGAGGGAGTCTCTTTTTCATCCCAGACAGACACAGAAGTAATCGTTCAATGGATCTCAAAATTCTACACCGGAGATTTGATTGCGGCTGTGCAAAAAACGATTCCCCTTCTAAAAGGCATCTATGCGATTGCCGTTATTCATAAAGACCATCCCCATCAAATCATCGCCGCTGCACGCGAATGCCCTTTGGCCATCGGCACTGATGATCAAAAAACCGAATCGTACCTCTCTTCAGATCCCAATGCCTTTGGCAAATCGGGTCTCAATGTCCTCTTTCTACGCGATGATGAAGTAGCAAAAATCGAAAAAGGAACCATCGAAGTATTCAACACAGGTCAAGACCTCATTATCAAAAAAGTAGAGCGCTTTGAATCGGAGTATTTAGCTCCTTCAAAAGAAGGGTTCGAGCATTATCTTTTGAAAGAAATTTACGAACAACCGTCCACCATCTTAAAAGCCATCTGGGGGCGTTTTCACGAAGAGACGGCCCAAGTAGAGTTTGAAAATTTCCATCTTACAAAAGAAAATCTGCAAAAAATCCAACAAATACGGATTCTCGGATGTGGAACTTCTGCTCATGCGGGACTCATCGCCGCCAATTACTTCGAAGAGATGGCCAAAATTCCAGCCTCCTGCGAAATCGCCTCTGAAGCGAGATACCAGACTCCCCTCTTTACGCCACATACATTGGTCATCGCTATCAGCCAATCGGGAGAAACAGCCGATACTATCGCAGCTCTTCGAGAAGCAAAAGCCGCTGGATGCAAAACGCTCGGCATTTGCAATGTAAAACACTCCACACTCACAAGAGAAACCGATAGTTGCATCTACCTAAAGGCGGGCCCTGAGATCAGCGTCTGTTCGACAAAAGCGCTCACCTCTCAAATCGCCGTCCTTTCTTTACTAGCGCTCCATATCGCCCTTTGCAGAGGAAAAGACGCTGCAAGTGCTCGTGCCTTCTTTCAGGAACTAAAAAAAGTCCCTTCTCACATTCAAAAAGTGATCGACTCTTCTGCAGAACTCGAAAAACTTGCCCTCAAGTACGCCTCTTTCAACGACTTTTTCTTCATGGGCCGCCGTCACATGTATATCACTTGCATGGAAGCTGCTCTAAAACTCAAAGAGATCTCGTATGTCAACGCCAACGGCTACCCCGCTGGCGAACTCAAACATGGAGCCATCGCGCTCATCAATCCCCGCTTTCCGGTCGTCGCTTTCTGCGCCAATCTCCAAACAAAAGATAAAATCTTAAGCAACCTGATGGAAGTCAAAGCGCGCGGCGCGCCTATTCTCGCCTTTGCTCCTGAAGGGATGGATGAAGTGGCAAACATTGCCGACGATGTCTTTTGGCTCCCCCCCACCATCGATGAGCTGGCGCCTTTCACCTCTACCGTCGCAGGACAATTCCTGGCCTATTTCATCGCAAAGATCCGAGGCTGCGATATCGATCAGCCGCGCAATCTAGCCAAATCAGTGACTGTTGAATAATCACGCAACCGTAATTTCTTTGGAGAGATAGACATCTTGAACAAGGTTTAAGATCTCGACGCCCTCTTTCATCGGTTTTTGGAAGGCTTTCCTGCCGGTGATCAGCCCCATGCCCCCTGCCCGCTTATTGATCACTGCCGTTCGAACGGCCTCCGCGAGGTCATTTTCGCCAGAAGGTCCGCCGGAATTGATCAATCCCGCCCGTCCCATGTACCCATTGATCACCTGGTAGCGCGTAAGATCGATGGGGTGGTCAGAAGAAAGATTCGAATACATTTTTTCCGATGATTTGCCGAATTTAAGCGCCTTGAACCCTCCATTATTGAGGGGAAGCTTTTGTTTGAGGATATCCGCCTCAATCGTTGCGCCCAAATGATTTGCCTGCCCAGTCAGATCAGCTGCTTCATGGTAGTCCTTATCGGTCTTAAACGCGCCATTGCGAAGGTAACACCAAAGGATGGTTGCCATCCCGAGCTCGTGCGCTTTAGCAAAGAGTTGACTAACCTCCCAAATCTGCCTGCGACTTTCCGGAGATCCAAAGTAAATCGTCGCTCCAACGGCAGCGCAGCCCATCTCATACGCTTGCTCTACGCTTGCAAAAAGAGTCTGATCGTACGTGTTTGGGTAAGAGAGGAGTTCATTGTGGTTGCACTTTAAAATCAGTGGAATCTTGTGCGCGTATTTGCGCGCAACGAACCCTAAAGTGCCAAGCGTTGTCGCCACTGCGTTACATCCCCCTTCAATCGCGAGGCGAACGATATTTTCCGGATCGAAATAAGCTGGATTCGGCGCAAAAGAAGATCCGGCAGAATGTTCAATGCCTTGATCGACGGGTAAAATCGATAAATACCCCGTTCCGGCGAGGCGGCCGTGCCCAAAAATCGATTGCAAGTTGCGAAGGACGCGGATATTTCGATCCGTGCTGCTAAAAATCCGATCGACCCAATCGGAGCCTGGCAAATGAAGGTGCTCCTTTGAGACCGTCTTGCACTCGTGCTTGAGTAGACTGTCCGCCTCTTTCCCAAGCAACCTTTGTATTTCCTTCATCCCTCACTCCTAATTCAACTGAATTCCCTTCGTCTCCGGCACCATTTTCCAAGCAAACCACAATGCAAAAAGGCAAATGATCATAAAAAGACCAAATGTGAAGACAATCCCGATCGTAGAAAGGAGCGTCAAAAACGTCAATGAAACAATGTAGTTGCTCAGCCAGTTTACAAAAAGAGCCAGTCCCATAGCCCTTCCCCGAATCTCTTGCGGGAAAATTTCCGATAGTAAAAGTCCCACAATAGGCCCCAGTGAAATCGCAAACGCTGCGACATACAAAAGAAGCGAAAACAGACAACCGTAACTCATTTGGAAATGGAGAGATCCGATCAATGCGGCAAGAGATAAGCTCATTACAATAAGGCCGGTGATGAGAAGAACCCTCCGGCCCAGCCGATCGAGCGTAAAGAGCGCAATCACAGAAAAGACAACGTTCACAATGCCAACCAGCATCGTTTCAAAAATAGCCGTCTCGGCTGTTTTAAAGCCCGCCACTTCAAAGATTTTCGGCGCATAATAGATGATCGTATTGATCCCCGTAATTTGCTGAAAAACGCTAATGCCTAAACCGATCCACACCGCCTTCCGAAGATGCGGTAGCCAGAGTGCCTTCCAAGGAACTTTTTGCCGTTCAATTTTGCCGCTCAGCCACAAAGGAGATTCAGGGACAAAAAGAAGCGCCACAGGAAAAACAGTGAGAAGAACCGCCCCAAGACCGAACATATCGCGCCAGTCCGCCTTGTCAGCAAACACGTAAGCGACAACATAGGCGACCAAAATGCCAATCGTCGTCATGAGCTGCGCCAAAGTCACAAGCGCGCCGCGGCTGCTTGCAGGAGACATTTCCGCGATGTAAAGAGGCGCTGCAATGCAAACAATGCCAACCCCAATCCCCGTTACAAACCGCCCGAGAAGTAGCGCGCTGAGCGCATTTGCCTTCATCAAAATAATCGTTCCAAAAAAAAAGAACACCACCGAGACGAAAAGAGTCTTTTTCCTCCCTAAATAATCGGCTAAACTGCCTCCGGCCAAAGCGCCGCCCATCGCGCTAATCAGCATGATACTGACGACGAGCTCTTGTTCTAAATCCGACAGTTGAAATTCGCGGGCGATGAAAAGCAACGTTCCCGCAATGATACTTGCGCTATATCCGTAGAGAAACATCCCAAAAGAGGCGACTAAAGAAGCAAAAAGCGTCTTTTGCATATTCAGAGTGTTAGTAATTCCCTTTTTTACGGCAAGGATAACTCTTGGTTCATAGCCTCAAAGAAGGCTTTCCGCTATCTCATTTTCCGGAAAGCCAGCTCAAAATTCTATCCCATAACGTCCTTTGAGGAGGTTGGATGTAAGCTTTGCCATTTGGAAAATCTAGGCAAACCAAATGTTCACGAAAGAAATCAATTCCAAGAATACCATCGATGTTGTCGAAAGGTTTTTTGAATTCAAGTAAAACAAATTTTTGTAAGCCAAAATTAGTTTTCCCGAGAATCATCTTCCGGCTTCTATACAGCCATTTTCCATCCAACGCTTGTTTGGCCATATTTTTCTTGATCATCGATTCTTTATCGACTAAGGATTCTTTAAAAACACAGGCATTTGCGCCAGTATCGAGTAAAAATCTTCTGATCCCAAGATCTGTTTCGAATGAGAGAACAGCAAGACCATTCTTTGTTTCCAAAGGGGCTTCAATATAATTTTTCAAAGAACAATGCCTTTGTAAGGCATGGATTGTATCCGTTAAATAGATCAATGGCGATGGTTTGGAAAAATCGAAAAAACAGATGTAAGACTCAAATATTTGAGTGCCAATTCTTCCTGCGACATCAGTAGACGATGTATCTTCTGAAATTTTATCGAATAAAGTGGTGTTTTTTAAAAAACCAATACATTCTTGATGAACGATCGCATCTTTTATTTTTAAACCGTGGATGTCAATTGAAGGTATCGTGTATTTCAAAAATTGATACGAGTTACCTTGGACATCAAAAGCATTCGTTTCACCTTTTAACGTTTTGCACTGAAGCTTTTCAAGAATCTCTTTTCTTATAACAATATCCCCCGAGTTACAGCCGAGATCTAGCTCGAATGGGTGGCGAATTCCTTCAATTTCGACATCGATAATAGGGCAATCAGAAAAATGACAAAAATAACAAGGAATAACCAAAGTCGTTCCTTGTTTTTGCTCATTGCATAGATCTCCACTACAAGAAGAAAAAAGCAATGCGATTATGAAAGAAGCAACGAATTGTTTGTTCAAACTGGACGCTATTTTTTGTCTTGATAATCGCGTTCGGCGCAATCCCATGAATCGGGTTTATTGTCGTATTCTGAATTTGATGCTGATTGCGCTTCATTTTTTCGATCTTCAGGATCTAGATGCCCTATGACTTTAAGCTTTCCTTCTTTATAATCCCATTCGAGTTCAAACCTCGAGCATCTGCTCATCAAAGGTTTTAGAGATGAAGTATCTGATGAAATATACAAACCATTTCCATCAGTGGATAGCCCCCCAACCGACCTCCACGAACCATTGCATTTGATAAAAATCTGATTGTCGTGCAACGAGATCTCTTCTCTGGCGACATAAATCTCTCTGGAAGATTCAGCCCTGACTCCAGAAACTAAAAATAGACTGCTAATGACCATTTCTCGAAAGCACTTTTTCATCGAGATCCTCCGTTATTTAAGAGACGAATCCTAAGCCTAAGGTGTCATTTTAAACAACCATTTTTACAGAAAACCTTAGATCGACAACCGCCTGCGAAGCAAGGCGGAAATCCTGCGAGCGACGGCGTAGCGAAGCTTAGCCGCTAGGAGCAGCCATTGACCGGTTTTGGCAAAGAGCAATCGCGTCGTATGGGCGAGCGAGTCGAACTAAAGTTCGGCGAGGAGCTAGACGCGATAGGAAGCGCTTCTGTCGCCACGGAGTTGGCGACCTATAATTAAAGGCGCGCCCGATGACCAAAGCCAAAATCCGGTCACGGGGGCGTAGGGAACCGAAGCGCCCGACGCCTATTCCTATTTTGTTGTTACTCCACCACAAGGAGAAAGCTTTTGAGGTAGCTGCTTTCGGGGTGGAAAATGGAGATGGGGTGATCGTGAGCCTGACGGTGGCGCTCGAGGATACGCACTTTTCGGCCTGATTCTAGGCTGGCGCGGAAGAGGATGTTTTGGAAGAGCTCTTCACTGATGTGATAGGAGCAGGAGCAGGTAAGAAGCAGGCTGCCGGAGGGGAGCTTTTCGATCGCTGTTTTATTCATGTCTTTGTAGGCGCGAAAAGCGCGGTCGACGGACCCTTTTTGCTTGGCAAAAGCGGGGGGATCGAGAATGACGAGATCGTAATCGAGCGGCTTTTTTGCGACAAAGTCAATGGCGTCTTCAAGGAGAAAGCGGTGTTTTTCTGAAGGGAGATTGTTCAGTTGCAAATTTTTCTCAATGGCGGGTTCACACTTTTTGCTGAGCTCAACGCTATCGACGTGGGTGGCTCCGCCTTGAAGGGCGGAGATGGAAAAGCCCCCTGTATAGGCAAAGCAATTCAAAACCCGTTTTCCTTCCGATAATTGCCGAACAAGAAGGCGCATTTCGCGCTGGTCGAGAAAAAGACCTGTCTTTTGCCCTTCGAGAACTTGCACGGAATAGCGAAGGCCGTTTTCGAGGATTTCAACTTCTGGAATGTCCTGGCCATAGAGATGGCCTCGAATTTCTTCGAGTCCTTCTTTTTTCCGAAGAAAGGAGGTCGATTTTTCGTAGATCGCCTTAGGAGCAAACTCTTTAATCAGGACTTCAAGAATGGTGGCTTTAATCGAATCTAAAGCGGGATGGGAAATTTGGAGGACCAAAACTCCGTTGTATGAGTCGACGATCAGTCCTGGAAGACCGTCCCCTTCGGCATTGATGAGGCGAATGGCATTGGTGTCTGGTTTTGCTAACTTTTTTCGAAGGAAGATGGCTTTTGCAATGCGCGCTTGAATGGCTTCTTCAAGAGTGTCTTTTCCAAAGGCGAGCATGTGGCCAGAGATCGAACGGCCGGGATTGAGCATGGCCAGGCCAAGCTTTTCTTTAGAATGGGAAAAAATTTCTGCAAATAGAGAGTCGCCGCTTTGCTCTGCAATGGCCCCGGAATAAATCCAGTGGTGATGTTGCAGAATGGGGCGTTCTTTGCCTTTTTTTAAACGCAAACTAGTTTGCTTTTCTTCTTGCATTCTTTTGCCTCTCCTACAGGGCCTAGTACTCGACCGATGAGATCGTAATCTGCTACATCGGTAATTTCTACTTCGTAAAATTTGCCAAAACCGGTGACTTTACGGCCGTCGTTGATGATGATTTGGCCGTCGATCTCAGGGCATTGGCCGCTATGGCGCGCCCGCAAGAGATATTCCGATTCAGGGTGGAATCCTTCCACAACCGCAGTGATTTTTCGCCCGATCATCCGTTTGGACCATTTTCGGACGACTTTCATTTGAACGCTGGCTAACTTCTCAAAGCGTCTCTGTTTGACTTCTTCGGAAATTTGATCGCCTAACTTGGCAGCATAAGCTTCTTTTTCGAGCGAGAATTTAAAAATCCCGACGTTGTCGAGTGGATACTTTTGAACAAAGTCGACAAGTTCTTCAAATTCTTCTTCGGTCTCGCCAGGAAATCCAACCATCAGGCTTGTCCGAATCGATACGTTGGGGATTTCATTGCGAAGGCGAGAGATGATCGTAAGGATTTGCTCTTTTGAGGTCGCCCTGTGCATCGACTTCAAGACGCGATCGTTGATGTGCTGCAGCGGCATGTCTAGGTAAGGGCAGATGCGAGGATCGCTCTTGATCACATCGATAAGCTCATCGTCGATTTCATCTGGATAGAGGTACAACAGGCGAAGCCAGAAAGGACGTGGGTCTTTGAGCATTGTGCGGAGAAGTTTGGCAAGAGCTCCTTTTTCCAATCGATCTTTTCCAAAATCGCCGAGATCTTGCGCAATGAGGATCACTTCAGAAACGCCTTGCGATAAAAGCGCGCTAAATTCCTTGATGACTTGTTCTTCCGATTTACTCTTTAGAGGGCCTTTGATCGTCGGGATAATGCAAAAAGCGCAGCGCTTTTTACACCCTTCGGCGATCTTCAAATAGGCGTAGTGCTTTGGCGTCGAAAGAGTGCGAGGAACTTCGCCCCATTCTAGGTAACTTTTTGCAGAGGTAATCGCCTCTCCAGTTTCTTTGGCAGAAACCGCGTCGATAATTTTCTCTACATCGCCAGAGCCGAGCATGTAATGGATATCGGGAAAAGCAGCTTTTAGCTCAGCGCTATGTTTCTGGACCATGCAACCGGCGATGATCACTTTCGCATCGGTTTTTTTGACGTTGAATAATTCTCGGATCGTCTCGATCCCTTCATCTCTGGAACTTTGTAAAAATCCGCATGTGTTGACAACGAGGAAATCAGCCTCTTGCATCGTTTGGACAACTTCATATCCTGCTTTTAAAAGAATTCCGATCATCACTTCGCTGTCGACCAAATTTCTCGCGCAGCCTAGCGAAGTAAAGTGAAACTTATTCTGAAAAATTATTTTTCTATCGAGCATTGGAACCTATCATCAAATGAGCGGAATCGAGTATAAATGATGGCGTTGTAGATTGCAAAGATTAACCCGAGGGGACAAAAGATGACAAGGTCCGCCAGCGAGGCAAGCTGGGTCCCCAACGACCCTTCGTCGGAAGGGGGGCGAAAGCCAGATCAAAGCCTAAGCGGTCCGAGTTATGATTGTTAAAAAAATATTTACCTTGGCGCTTTCCATCTGGTGCGTAGCCACGGGGACCTTTTTTCTCATGCACGCAGTCCCGGGAGACCCCTTTATCGGCGATCGGGCCGTCCCTGAAGAGGTTTTAAGGTCGCTCAATGCCTACTACGGCCTCGACAAGTCCCTTTGGATCCAGTATCTCAATTATTTAAAAGGGATCGCCAGCTTCGATTTTGGCGTTTCGATCGCCTACCACGGAAGGCCGGTCAGTCAGTTTATTTTAGAGGGGCTCCCCATCTCGATATTGCTGGGGATGCAAGCCCTTTTTGTCGCCGTTCCTGCAGGCGTGCTCTTGGGGACCTGGGCGGCCATCAAACGGTCAAAATGGCAAGATCACGCCGCCATGCTCGTTTCCACGCTCTTCATCTCAGTCCCCAATTTTGTCCTTTCAAGCCTCCTTCAATATATTTTTGCCGTAAAGCTCCACTGGCTCCCCGTGGCTAGGTGGGGCAGTTTTGAGCAGACGATTCTCCCCACGTTAGCTCTTGCGGCGATGCCGATGGCCTTTATCGCCAGGCTTACCCGCTCGAACATGGTCGAAGTGCTCGCGCAAGACTATATCCGCACGGCCCTTTCCAAAGGACTCCCCCTCTTCCGGATCGCGATCGTCCATGGCCTTCGCAATGCCCTTCTCCCCGTGATCTCTTACCTCGGTCCGATTGCCGCCTCCATTCTTACGGGAAGTTTTATGGTGGAAAAAATCTTTGCCATTCCGGGCCTTGGTCAATGGATGATCTCGAGCATCAATGCAAGAGATTACCCGATGATTATGGGACTCTCGATCTTCTTTTGTGCCACGTTGAGTCTGCTCGTCTTTCTCGTAGATCTGATTTACCCCTTATTGGATCCTCGAATTGTAAAAGAGGCCGCCTATGATCGATGAGATTCCTCAGGTGACATATTGGGAAGATGCCTGGCTTCGCTTCAAAGCCAATCGGCTTGCATTTAGCACGCTTTGGGTGCTGATCGCAATTGCGCTTTTCGCAGGTTTTATTCCGCTGACTTCTCCCTACACCTATTCGGAAATCCATCTCGAACTGAAAAACATGCCTCCAAATGTGCACCACTGGTTTGGAACCGATGAACTCGGGCGAGATCTTTTTATTCGGGTCTGGTGGGGCGCCCGCATTTCGCTCTTTATCGGCATTGTCGCTGCGAGCATCGATGTGGTATTTGGCGTCCTTTGGGGATCGATCGCCGCCTATACAGGAGGTAAAATCGATGAGGTGATGATGCGCTTTTGCGATATTCTCCATTCGATGCCACACCTTCTTTTTGTCATTCTTCTCACCGTTATCCGCGGCTGCGGAATAGGGACAATTTTGATCGCGATGACAGTGACCGGCTGGATCAATATGGCAAGGATCACCCGCGGCCAAATGCTTCAGCTCCAACAAAACGACTACATTGCGTCTGCGCGCGTCATCGGCTGCCATCCAATGCGCATCCTCTTTAGGCATCTTCTTCCAAACGCTATCGGCCCCATCATCGCCATGCTGACACTCACCATTCCGACGGCTATTTTTACAGAAGCGTTTCTTAGCTTTCTCGGCCTTGGCATCCAGGCTCCTGCCGCAAGCTGGGGAGTCATGGTAAACGATGGGCTCCCGGCCATGCGCTACTATCCTTGGCGCCTCTTTTTTCCCGCTAGCATGATCACGATCACCATGCTCTCCTTCAACATCCTCGGCAACGGCCTTCGCGATGCACTCGACCCAAGGCTTCGCCGATGAGCCTTTTGCAAGTTGAAAACCTCTCTGTCGAATTTTCCATCCACAAGAAAAAACTCATGGCTGTCCGCGGCCTTTCGTTTGAAATCAAAGAGGGGGAAACGGTTGCTCTTGTCGGCGAATCGGGATGTGGAAAAAGCGCCGCCGTCCAAGCTCTACTCAAACTCGACTCTGTCAGCCATACCACCGGAAGCGTCCGATTCTGTGGTGAAGATCTATTTAAAAAAAGTAGAGAAGAGCTCAGCCATTTCCGCGGAAAAGAAATCGGCATGATTTTCCAAGACCCTTTTACCTCGCTCAATCCAACGATGAAAATTGGAGAGCAGATCATTGAAGGGCTCGTCTATCACAAAATCGCCACCAAAGAAGAGGCGAAAACAAAAGCTCTTGAGCTCCTCCGTTTAGTTGGCATCAGTGAACCCGCCATTCGCTATTCGCAATATCCCCACTCTTTAAGTGGAGGAATGCGCCAACGAGTCTTAATCGCCATTGCAATCGCGATGAATCCCCGCCTTCTCATCGCCGATGAGCCGACAACCGCTCTCGATGGAACGGTCTCTACGCAAATCCTCGCACTTCTTAAACAATTGACAAGCGAGAGGCACACCTCTCTTTTACTCATCACCCACGACCTTAGCTTAGTCGCCAGCTACGCAGATCGGGTCCTCATCATGTACGCGGGAAAAATCGTCGAAGAAGGATCTGTCGACGATGTCTTTTTAAGACCTAAACACCCCTACACCCAAATGCTTCTCCAAACTCTTCCTCGGCTCGATTTGCCAAAAACACAGACGATCGTTCCCATTGAAGGCTCTCCTCCCAACCTCTTCTCAAAACCGACCGGCTGCCCATTTGCTCCACGATGTCCTCGCGCCTTTGATCAATGCAAAAAAGAAGAACCTCCCCTAGCCAATGGCTCTGCTTGCTGGAAGCCCAATGATTGAAGTACAAAATCTTACAAAGACCTTTTCTATCGGTAAAGAAAAACTAACAGCTGTGAATAACGTCTCTTTTCAGATCGAGCCGGGAGAAATTTTAGGCCTTGTCGGCGAAAGCGGCTGCGGTAAATCGACTCTCGGAAAACTCCTCGTCCGTTTAGAAAGGCCTACCGAAGGGAAAATCTTCTTTGAAGGGAAAGAAATCTCCAACTCTTCTGATCGGCATCTTTGCCGTAAAATCCAAATGATCTTTCAAGATCCCTTTGCCTCTCTAAATCCGCGGATGACCGTCGATGCTCTTATCCGAGAACCACTTGTCGTCCACCGATTACCAGTAGGTCACATCGTCGAAGAGCTACTCGACCTTGTTGGACTGCCAAAGAACGCTGCATCCCGTTTTCCCCATGAATTTAGCGGAGGACAAAAGCAACGGATCGGAATCGCAAGAGCCCTTGCGCTGAAGCCACAATTTCTCATCTGCGATGAGCCGATCTCAGCTCTCGATGTATCGATCCAAGCCCAAATTGCCTCCCTTTTGCAACGATTGCAAAAAGAGCTCAACCTCACCTACCTCTTTATCGCACACGATCTAGCCATGGTCCGCTACCTTTCGACCCGGATTGCCGTCATGTACCTCGGCGCCTTTGTCGAGATAGCCCCAAGCGATATGCTCTTTGAAAAGCCCCTTCATCCCTACACAGAGCTCCTGCTCGCCTCGATTCACCTGCCAAACCCCGAATTAGAGCGGAAACGGACTCGAGTGTTTATCTCCGGCGATCCCCCATCGCCGCTCCATCCTCCGCCAGGATGCCCTTTTAGCACCCGCTGCCCAAAAGCAATGCCCATCTGCCGCATAGAACGGCCAAAGCTCGTGCAAATTGGAGAAGGCCACGAGGTTGCTTGTCATCTTTATGATGAGTTATAGAAACTTGCTCTAGAATTCAAAAAACAAGATGTACATGATCGCAAGCGGCAGAATAGGCAAGATCTAGGAAGAAAAATCAGGAGACGTCAGCGGCGCAGCGGAATCCATAGGTTCCGTTGACAGCGCCAGGATTGTTGCGGTGGCGGTGGGAACAGCGCAAGTCTTCTTTCAAACTTTTCCAACAGCCCCCTCGAAGGACGCGATAGACGCCTTGCGGCGGTCCCATTGGATTGACCGGCTCTACGGCAGAGGCATCGTAGTAATTATAGGCGTACCAATCTTGGCACCATTCATAAATATTGCCCGCCATATCGAAGAGACCAAATGCATTGGGAGAGTAACTTGTCACAGGAGTTGTATCTGAGCTAAAGAAATTTGCCTGCGTCCGTTCGATATCGATCCCTGTTGGGAAAATAAAATTTTCTCGGCCGCCAGCGCTTGCCGCTTCCCACTCCGCTTCGGTCGGAAGCCGTTTGCCGATCCAACGCGCATAAGCAGTTGCTCCATACCAAGTGACGCCGACGACAGGATGCCTTGCATAGCCCGATTCAATGACGAGCTTGCCCGCAGAGCGCTTGATCCTCGCATCGCGAAGGCGAATGATGTCGTTGTTATTCCGATCTTTTTCGCCGCCCATCGCTTGCAAAAAGCGGATGAACTGCTCATTGGTGACCGGATGGATATCGAGGGCAAAGCTCGCAACTGTGATCAAATGGCGCGGCATCTCATCGCGGGCCCCTTCAGGGCTGCCTCGGAAATATTGGCCGCCTGGAACCACGATCATCTCCGTTAAAAGAGGCTGCACCTCTCTCTCCTCGATCTTCTTCGGCTCATAGTGGGAGACGAGAAGGTCGCGCTGAAAAATCGCAGCTGGGTCGGGTTCATATTCAGGGCGCGCGATCTCTGTCGGCTTAATCACCGGCTTTGGCGCCTCAAGAGGCGTTTGAGCAGGCGCTAAAGTTTTGGCAGGAAACTCAAAAGCCATCTGCAAGATGCTTTCTTTTTTCTCGTCAGTTTCCAAAAGCGTCTGGACTTGTGGCGCACGTAAATATTCATCCATGGCAGAGAGGAGTTTTTGAGGGCGAACATTCGGATTGTTCTGCAAGCATCGGTTGATTAAAAGATCCCAGTTCAATCGATGATCTGGCAAGATCCGAGACGGCAGATCAAAACACCCTTCGGGCAATTTTCCCGTTAAGAAATAATAGGTAAGAACGCCAAAAGCATATGCGTCACACTTGCCGAAATTAACCTCCGGCTCTAACGCTTTTTGCTCTGGAGAGAGAAAGGCAAAGTTCTTTAAAAAATTGCGCGAAGCACTCGATTCTTCCAATGAAAAAGCCTTGCTCATCAATTCGCAAAGGCGAAGAAACGCAGCCTTTTCGCCAATTAACCGAGAAATTCCAAAGTCGGAAAGGAGTAGTTTTACCCCTTCATCCGTCAGCGCTACGAGAATGTTCGACAACTTAATTCCGCCGTGGGCAACTCCCGACTCATGCGCGTAATCTAAGGCAGAGGCGATCTGTCTTAAAAAAGCCTCTTGCTCTTCTTCAGAAAGAGTCTTGCCCTTAAGACTTAAAAACCGATCGAGATTCATCGTTGAGCCAAAGGAATCGACGACCGGATCCATTACTAAATAGACCTTGCTGTCCTGGATAGATACGTTATGGATCTTGGCAATATTGGGATGATCGAGCCCTGCGATATCGCTCACTTGCATTTCAAAGCGGCGTAAAAACTGAGGATCCGACAACATCTCTTCCGGCAACACCTTCAAAACAAAAGGGCGCTTGATAAAGCGATGTTCTGCTAGAAAGACGGCGCCAAAAGCGCCTTGACCCAAAGTTTTTTGAACAATGTAATCGCCGAGCTGTTCTATCTGCATAAACAAAAGACTACTCTTTCTCCATTTTTCAAAGAAGAAGAATTAAAAGACCACCAGGGGTTGCCTGGAAATAAGTCGTACACTTATCGAGGAGGAAAACCGTTCAGGTCTTGAAAATTTTTTCGCAGCAGGTATTGCTTCAATACCTGTAAGGAAAAATCTTTAAGAGATGAATGGATTTTTCCCTCGAGAAGGGTGTGAGGTATTTTTAGAAGACCCCTACCGCTTTTGCAAAAAAATAGGCACAAACACCGAGAAGTGCAAATGCGCTGCCCCACAATAGATTGGGCACCCATCGAATGCCGCCGTGTGGGCTTCCCCTCATTTCAAGCGTTCCAATGCCATACGCAAAATCTTGTTTCTCTGGAGTGAGCCGGAATGCATCCGGATTTTCTTTGGACAACTTCTCCATATCAAATCCGAGAAAATTGCCATACTGGCGGAGAAAACCCAATGCATAAGCCGTCGATAAAAAATGATCGACCTTCCCCTCTTCGATCGCCTGTAAATACAAAATCCGGATCGAGGTTGCGTTTTCCACTTCTTTCAACGACAGGCTCATCTCCTCTCGCTTCCCCCGAAACTTTTCACCCATATTTTTCATACCTTCAGTCATAAGACCTCCTTCTCTTCTTGAAAGCATACCAGCTTGTCTGTTTTTAAGAGTTGTCTTTTTGAACTTCTGCAAGCTTTCTGCGAAGCGCGCTTTCAACATCGAGGTTCAGCCACTCTGCCGCTCGAACAAGAGCCCAAAGCTCTTCCCCGAGCTGCTCTTCCGTCAACGCCTTCCCCTCTCCACCGTTTTTCTTCCGAAGCTTTTTGGCCATTTTCTGGGCTCTTGGCAAAGCGGGCAAGGTGGGCGGGATTCCATCAAAAAGCGCCTTTCGCTCTTGGCCACTCTTTTCTGTCTTTTTGATCTCTTCCCAGTTTCGGACGATATCGTCATTTGACGAGACCAATACATCCCCAAATACATGAGGGTGGCGGCGGATCAGCTTTTCTCCAACCGCGGCAAATACTTGGGGAAGGTTAAACTTTTTTTGAGCCTCTGCAAGCTTGGCGACAAAAACAAGAGCATAGAAGCAATCTCCGAGCTCCTCAGAAATTTTTTCAGAATCGAGGGTGTCGATCGCCTCGATCAGCTCATGGATTTCTTCAACAAGATAGGGCTGTAATGTAAAGAGCGTCTGCTCTTTATCCCAAGAACACCCATTGGGCCCAAGCAATTGATCTGCGATTTTTAAGAGATCGTTAAATTCTTTCATAATTTTTCCTTGTCACAACAAGATATAACATTATTTTAATCTTTTACAAGAACTAATAATTATAATAAAATACTTCTGAAACAATAAAGGATTCATGGCAAACCCAGTTCCTCAAAATATATCTTCAACCTGGAATGGTTGGTTTTACAGCATACTCCAATCTGCAAAATCTGGCACCTCCTCTGTTATTTCTACTGTTTCTACGATCGCAGAGACAGTCATTGCTAGCACCTCTGCTAAGCTGAACGGTCCAGACGTCGCTAAGGAATTGACAGCTGAAGAATCCTTAAAAAGCATCTCCAACAATTTCAATGCTTTTAAAAGCAATCAGCCTGAAAATATGCGCATAGAAAAGCCTGTCGCAAGGCTTGAAATGGACCCTCAAAAGGCAAGAGCTCTCGATGTCGAGCAAAAGCTGACCAATGAACTATTAAAGACCTTCCTAAATAACGCTTCTGTATTTGCAAGCGCAAATTTTATCTTCGCAAATCGCCTTGGCCTCTTAAATTTGAAAAACACCCGCGATTACAATCTTTTGACGAGCATCGTCCGCAACGCTCGTAATCCAGGCTCTGACGTCTGGCAAGTCTCTATAAAAACGCTGGAAGGCGCGGGAATTTATCTGACGCTCTTCCAATGGATACAGGCAAAATTTTGGTATTTCCTTTCCGATACTCTAGGACTCATCCCAAACTTCATTAAAGAAGTGGGAAAAAACGTGTTAGCCGACGTCCGCAAAGATATACAGAACGAAAACAGTTCCTCAACCGCCATTGAACAAATCCTAAAAGAGGCAAAAGAGTTCCTCATAAGCTACAAAGGCGCAATAGAAGCGTATGCAAAACCGGAAAATACTCGCACCCTCTTAGACCTTAAAAAAGAAGCGATCGGGCGATTGGGCGATGTAGAAACTCGGGCGATTGCAACGCAAGAACAAGTCAAGCTCTCAGGCGAAGAGTCCTTTGAGAAAACGATGTTGAAAGCTCTCTGTAAACGGTTCGTCAAACACCTTGTCGATGATGAGACAATTTTTCCTTCGATCCAATTCTTCGACAGCGTTAAAAATTTCCGCCTATTTCAGGTTCGGTTTGGCGCGATTTTCGATGTGATGGAGTATATTTTTGGCACCCCGGTCAACATATTGGCAAAATATGTGATTAAGGCCTACGCCCCAGAGATTGTCTTTAACAGTTGCAAGGAAATTATCGAGCAAGCTTCTCCGAGAAAATTTGCGTTTAAAACAGGAATTGCAAACGTTTTTACCGAACAACTCAAAGTGCTTGAAAACGCTTTTTCAAACGGAATACCTTCTAAGCCGCGACGCCTTGAAACAAATGCAGAACTACAAACAGTCGTTAGCGAGTTCTTTAAAACAGTCAATCTCGACCTATGCGGAGACAATAAAGAGGCCATTTGCGAAGAACTACATAGCCCACAATTCATCAAAAAGAGAGTGATGGAAGCACTGCAGACAGTAGCTGCAAATGGGGCCCATATTCTTGTCGATTACTTCACGACAAACCCAGAAGCCCTAGAACAATTATTGGGAAAGTTTGTAAACGTCTCCAATCAATTATTTGGCGATGAACCTCCCACAACAGCGAAAAATTACGAGAGCGCACTCGAAGTCATGGAAAAAGCTGCAAACGCGCTTGTCGAGCCACAGGTAAAAGAAGCGGTTCATGGAACATTTGTAGAAAATCCGCAAAAAATTCGAATCATTCTCGAAGGGGTGCGCAGTCTGCAAAATCCAACCCTTTTTGTACACAACGAGCGCAATCAACCGATCCATCGAGGACTTATTGAAGAACATAGAGAGAAAGCAATCTCGTGCATCAATGCATTAAAACAGTTGCCCCTCATTGGAAATGCCAATTTTGAAGCGCTAGCATCCCCGCCATTGAAAGACCTCGATAGTTACATGGAAACAATTAACGAGCTTATAAAGAATAAAGAATCTCTTAATTTAGATTTATATGGCTATAAAAAAGTAGAAACAACATTTAACAAAACATTCCAATCCATTTACCAAGATTTTAAAGGTCTAACAGATCGAGCTGTCGCCTTGCAGAAACCTTTAAAGTCCTACGAAAAATCCAAACAACTCGTAGCTCTTTTTAACTCCATTGCTACAGAAGAAAATCCGACAGGCCAGTTTCTCGATCAAGAATTCTTCAAACTTCAAAAGATCGACATCGATCCATCTTTTAGCGGACTTGAAAACGAACAAATAGGGGCTATCGAGGCTTTTGCAAAACTAGGTTCCGATTACATCGCGAAAGAAACAGAACTCAGCCAATTAACGCGGGTGATTACAAATCTCCCTTCTCTTGAAAATCTAGACCAACTTATCAATGAGGCCCATCTAGACCCAACGCTTTTGATTTCCAGGCTAAAAAATAGGCATTTTGAAGAGCTCGCCTCTTCTATAGAGGCATTAGAAAGAGAAGCTCCCCTTCCATTTGTTACAAGCCAAACCCGTAAAGCCTTCAAACAGGCTTATAGCAAGATGATTGCGGGCCTCTTAATGGAAATCGAGCTGCAAAGCGAAGAGAAAGCCCAGAAGCTTCAAGAAATTCGGAATTTTTCCAAGGGCAACCACGAGAACATGACCCGAATCAAAAACATCAGGCTAGAACAAATTAAGAAAAAACTCAGCGAAGTGAGAACTGTTATCTATGCGCTTGAAAGTACCACCAAGGTTGTAAAAATGTCCGATATGAGCTCTCTTGCATCTAGCTTGCTACGTCCTATTTTGAACATAGATCCTGTGCTGCAACCGTCAATCATTGCAACAGTCAACCAACTGATGAAGCAAACATACAAATTAACCACCTCAGAAGAGTTCGTCGAAGGCCTCGTCCGACTGAAAGTCGGTGAATTCATCGAGAAGCACGAAAAACTGCGATAAATTTCTTTAAATAAAATTCAATAAATCTATACACTGCTGTCCTAAAAAAATGGGGTAGCAGCGTGGCCAGTAAAGTCAATGGAGGCGGAGGAGCTCTAAACGCCGCCCTTAACGCTGCGCAATATACAATCCGCCCTGCATGGTATCTATTTAAAGGAGCCGGTAGCCTCATTCGAGGCGCCTGGTCCTCTGTACCCTATAAACAATCCATTGAAGCGACTTTTAGAGAGAACTCAACCGCTGCGAAAGCGGCGGCGATCGCAGCAGCTACTTTAGCGACTGGCGGAGCTGCGAGCGTTGTAGGCGGAGGGCTCCTTTTGAGCTCTGCAATGGGGCTGATTGGCGGCGGGGCAGCCGCTATGAGCGTAAACCCCGATCAAAACGTATTGGTCCATATCCCGACAAAAGCGCCTTTCGTGCTCAAAAGTTCTGGGGATCATCCCGATGCAGAGAATCTCAAAAATTCGATCAATATACTCTCTGAAAAACCAGCGATTTTCAAACAAAATCACCCCGAGGGAATGTTCGCTGCTAGACGCCTTGAAAAACCTCCTAAAAATCCTGAAAAAGAAAAAAAACTAAAAGAAGAACAGGATGTTACCAATAGTTATCGAGATAGTTTGGTGGAAAACGGCTCCATCTACTCAAGCCTCTATACGATTTTCATCCTCGGCCTCGGCTTTAAAATGAGGACAGGCGACGATCGAAACATCTTGATGGAAATCACACAAAAGGCCGTCACCCCGATTAACGGAAGAAAACCGAGCGTTTGGGAGGCGTGCACAATTTGCCTTGAAGAGCATGGAATCGAGCTTACCTTCTTTCAAAAGATCGTGGCCAAAGGACTCTATTTCTTCACCTATTCCCTCGGGCTGATTCCAAATACCATTGAAGAAATTGCCAAGCGAACCCTCTCTTATTTTCGGACAGGGGTAAAAGGAGAAGAATCCCTAAATCTCATTCTAAAAGTCCTTGGAAATGCGAGCTCGTTTCTCGATCAATACATCGACGCCTTAAACAGCTATGCGAATGCAGGACTGCCCGGCTATGGGCCGTCTAAAGGAGACGTTGCCGCCTACCTCAAAGAACTCGTCGACCAATCCGGCGATAAAACAATCCTGCTAAAACTTCTACAGGAAGGGGTCAATCAAGGGGAGATCGGGAAAAGAACAATCGAGGAGCTCTGCAAGGACCTCGTCAAGGTCGTTGTCGACGATCCTGAGATTTTTCCACCCATCCAATTCTTTAAGGAACTGCAAAAACTAACTCTTTTTGGCCTTCGCTACGGCGCGATTTTCGACATTTTTGAATGGATCTTTGGAGCTGGATTCAATTGGATTGGGAAGAAATTGATCAAAGCTTATATTCCCGACGTCGTTCAAGCTATTGTTCAGAAGGGAATCGATCAGACAAAGCCGGGAAAATATGCCTTTCAAATTGCCGTTGCAGACGCAACGACAGAACAAGTCATTGCCCTGAAAAGAGAGTTCGATAAAAACATCCCTCCTAGGCCGCTCCGTTTTGAAAAAAACAATCAGTTGAAAGAGACCATTGAAAAACTAATCAAAACGCTAGAGCTAACCGATTGCAAAGGAAATCGCGATTGCCTGCAAAGCACCTTTGAAAACTTAAAAAATCCCGGAGAGAGTGAAAAAGAAGTCCAGGCCCAATTGAATGATGTCATCACCAATGGAGGGCAGCTTCTCATCCACTACTACACAAAAAATCCAGATGCCATGGAGAGGTTATTCGGAAAGCTCTTTGCACTCTCAAAAAGTTCCTTCCAAATCGGATCTGGCCCTCAAACAGAGACTGACTATAAAAATGCGATTAAAGCCCTAAAAGGAGCCATGGATGGGCTCCTCTCAAAACAGATACGGGAGACCGTCCTTACAAAGGTTCAAGGTCCAGAACCGCAAACCATCAAGATGATCCTCGAAGGGAAGAAAAATGATCGGGGAGAGATTATCTATCGAGGTCTTTTCGAGGAGCAAAATGAAAAAGCAGAGAGGTGCTTTCAAGTATTAAAAGGACTTTTTCTTGCGATGTCTAAAAAGATTCATGCAGACTGGCTAAACCTTCCCTCATTCAATGTTGTACATGCTGCAGACCCAGGCGTCCTAGAGGCAGAAGCAGCGGTCAATGCAGCGAAAAAAGACATTGAAAGAGTGAGAGATCCCTTTTTAAAGATGGAGGCGAAGAATCTTCTGGAAGAACGGAAAATCCAACTCGAAATCGCTATCGAAACCTCCAAATTGACAAAAGAGAGCGCCTCGTTCAATGAACAAATGAGCCCTCTTCAACCAACAGAAGACCTTTTTAAATCGCTAGCAATCCAACAAAAATTTGTAGAAGGGCAAATTGCGCTCGTAGAACCCATGAGAAGATTTAACGCCCTAAAAACCCCCAATAGCCATCTCCTACAATACCTCGATAACGCCATGAAAGTGATCGGCGAGTTTATCGAACATATAAAATCGCTCAACATCGATCTTTATGATCCGATGGTAGAACTCGCTTTTAACCAAACATTTAGCTCTATCTATCAAGAAGTCGCCTCTTTGGCAGATCAGACAATCGCCTTGCAGCGCTCTTTAAAATCTTATGAAAAATCAAAAAGGCTCGCAAATATTTTTACCGAGATCAAAGAAGAACTGCCTCAGGAAGCTCACCAACAAGTTTTCCTAGATTTTTTCGAATCAAAGCTAAAAAAAATCAAGGAAGCGGATGAATCGTTCAATGCTTTTGAGGCAGATCCAGAACGCCTCACCATCCCTTTTGACACCCTCATTTTTCAATATGAAGAAATCGCGAATGAACTGACAAAAAAGGAAGCCTTTTATCAAAAGCTCGATCGGCTAGGAACTCCAGGACAATTGCGCCAAGAGCTTCTCTCTTCTCCGAGAAAATTGATCCATGATATTGAAACGCTCTCCTCCTTCGATGCAGAAGCGACTTGGGATGAACTCCTAAGCTCTATCCGAGCAAAAAATGAACAACTCAGTGAGTCCAATTTTCAAGCTGTTTTTCAATATTATAAGGACAAGCAGTCCCGTTTAATTTCTGAAAAAAATCAAAAATTTCAAGAAATCGACAACTGGATCACAACTCATACAAATAGAATGACTACCGCCTACGACCAAAAGCGGATCCTTCTTTGCCAAGAGCTCTCTCAGCTTCAAATCACAGCTAATGATCTTGCAGAAAACTTTGCCAAAGCAAAACTTCCCGGCATTCACTTCCCTGTCTACGAGCTTGTCCCCACGATCCCATGGGCTCACGACCTCATTGAAACTAAAATTACCAAACCAATGATTGCCACGGTCAAAAAATTGACCGAGTCGGCCTATGAATTTGGCACTTCGAGAGAAATTTTTGAAGCCATTGTCCGTTTGACAATGGGACAGCTCGTCCGAGATCTTCGCAAACCCGAAGAGCCTGGCTTCATCGCCAGAATGATGAGATGAGACTATCTACCAGCGCTTATGGTGCTTTTCTTTTTCTGCAACTGCTAATTGCTTTTGATTTGTTATTTTTGGTTTCTTTTTACTTACATCTTGATCAACACAAGATGTAAAAGCAAGTGCAAATGCCAGCCCAATAATCAAGAGAAACAGTTTCTTCATAGTATTCTCCCCTTAAAACTCGATCTACGATTTGTTTATTTATTTGGCAATAATTTTATTTTCAGATTAATTTGTAGGAATGAAGGAACGGGCATTTTTTATTGCGGCCACAGGGCAAAATGTGGGGAAGACGACCACTTGCCTCGGGCTTCTCTCAGGGCTAAAGAAGCGGCATCGGTCCGTCGGCTATTTAAAGCCAGTGGGGCAAGAGTACGTCGAAACGGAGACGGGCACGCATGTCGATAAGGATGTGGTCCTCTTCCGCTCTTATTTTCAACTGAAAGACGCCTATGAGGAGATGAGCCCTGTCTTATTTCCCCGCGGGTTTACGCGCGATTATCTCGATGGATTAGTCTCTCGCGATGAGCTTGTCCAAAAAATCAAGCGCTCTTTTTCTGCAGTCACCTCTCGCCACTCTGTAACCGTCATCGAAGGGACCGGCCATACCGGCGTTGGCTCAATCGTCGAGCTAAACAATGCACAGGTGGCCTCTCTTTTAAACATCCCCGTGCTCCTCATCGCCTCAGGAGGTCTCGGCTCTAGTTTTGATGAATTGGAGCTCAATCGAGTGCAGTGCGAAAAATATAACGTTCGCGTCGCCGGAGTAATCTTAAATAGAGTTCTCAATGAAAAACGGGCCATGATCGAAGAATATATGCAAAAAGCTCTTAGCCGCTGGAATATCCCCTTGCTCGGATGCATCCCCTTCGATCCATTTTTGAGCACTCCTACGATGAATGACTTCGAGATGCTTTTTGAAAGCGCTCTCCTTACTGGAAAAGAACATCGATGGCGTCATTTTGAAACCATTCGCCTCGTTGCCTCCCCTGTCGAGATGCACCGCACATTCATCGAGCCGCGCCAGCTCATCATTACCCCCGCCAGCCGCGAAGACATTATCCTTGCAACTCTGACTAGAGTTTGGGATCTTAAGATCGCCCACCAAGAAGAGGACCTTCAAACAGGCCTCATCTTAACGGGGAAAACCCCTCCTAAAGATTCGATCCTCGAACAGATCAAAAAAGCCAATATCCCGCTTCTCTACGTACCGGTCTCGAGCTTTATCGCCATGAAAATGATCAACTCCCATACAATTAAGATTCGAAGTGAAGACGAGCCAAAAATTGCAAAAGCGATTCAAGTTGTCGAATCTCACATCGATTTTTCCCGCCTCGAAGAGGCTATCCGATAAAGATTATCTGATCTGTATGATCAATGCCTTTTACCAACATCTTTTTGAACAGGGCTAGCACTAAAGAATTGATCTAACAATTCTTTGGCTGTGATTCGATTCTCAAATACGAAGATCTTCGAGAGCAAAGCCACGAGTTTCTCTCCTTTTTCAAATTCTTCTTTCTCTAGCGCAACAGCTAAGATCTTCTCACTCCAAGGGCGAAAATAGGGACGCAATTCTTCGCTGATCGGGGGGAGCGCTTTGCGCCCCATCTCTTTGAGCTCTTCTCTAGAGAAATCGCCAATCTTCTGCTTGGAGCCAAGATACGTTAAAAATGAAGAGCCAAAACGGTGATAAAATGCATGAAAGATCGACGCTCTCCTCTTCTCCTCTTCTTCTTCCGAAAAAAGTTCTACCATCGGCACACCGGTATATAACTCAAACAGAAGAACGCCTAGAGCCCATAGATCTGCTCCAAATCCCACGCGGTGATCCACTACGATTTCTGGAGCTGAGTAATCAGTGACTGACCTATTCCATTTTGACTGTTTAGAGAAACGGGCAAGACCAAAGTCACAAATAGTAAATTCGCCTGTTTCAAGATCATAAAAACAATTATTATTGTTTATATCCCCATGAATAATATCTTTTAAAGAATAGAAAACTAAAGCTCTCAATCCTTGCTTTGCGATGTTAAACATAACATCTGCTGTGAGCTCTTTCCTATTGTTAAAAAATACATTCCATAAAGTGGGATATTGTATTCGCTTCATAACCAGTGCTATTTTTCTATCAACTACAGTAAATGCTCTGAATACAACAGTATTTGGAGCTCCTTGTAATATTTTTAATATTTCACATTCCCTTGCGATATGTTCATATTTTTCATTATTACTGACTTTCACAGCTAAAAGAGATCCCGTATTGGGACTTTCCACTCCGTAAACCGATCCATATGCCCCTTTTCCGAGAAGAGGTGCGTCCGGATCTATAACCAAGTAGTCTGGAAAAGGGGTAGAAAAAACCGGTTTTATGCTCATAAATCACCCTCTCTATTCAAAAAACGAGCATTATAGCCGGGTTGTGCAAAAATCAAAAGAGAACATGATGGGAGCTTGGCGCAGTAAGCCATTACCATGGTAAATTTTTTTGTTTACAGATTACTTTTAATATATAAAAAAATGACTTAAATTGACTAATTACAGTTAATTTATTTATAATATAACTAAAACAGGAAAAACAATGTCTTCTAGCTTATCTGATCTATCTAGAATAAATCCTCTAGTCTGGGGAATTCAAAAAATTTCTTCAGGGATCGGTTCGGCTGTCATTAACCCGATCATGGATGTTGTCTATTACTCCTTTCCACGAGTTAAAGTCCTTTTAGATAACCATGTCGAGTTGTCGACAAAGATAACTGATAATAATGAAAAAATTCCTCATCCTCTAAAAGAGGAGACGACAGCAATAGCAAGGGCCTCTGGGATCGTAAAAGCAAAAGAGGTTTCCATTTATACTGCTCTACAGACAAAACACCCCACTGGCTACAAAGGCTTTTTTGATCAATTGATCACAGTTCCAGAAGAATGTACTCACGTGGCGCTTGAAGAGATTTCAGCCAGCAATATGCCTGGGCGTTTAGATGATAAAGCCTTGAAAAATGCTAACTTTTCTGGTCATGAAGTGCGGTATTTAATCAGTTCTGGAATCGCAGCTTCTCAAACGGCCCCTATGCTGAAACTCTGTGCGAGGATTGTGATTATTGCACTTATCATCGGCCTTTATTTTTCCCCTCTTAGTTTTGCGAGCAGTATCGTTATCTTTGCGCTCGCAAGCGCTCTTTATCTGGCCATCGATCGTTGGGTTGCAGGAAAAACAGATGAGCTGGCTGTAAATATTTTGGCTAAGCGATTGGGAGAGGCTGGGATCGAAAACCCCATTCTCAGAGCTTCAGAAATCGCAAGAAATACGCTGCGCAAATTCCAACTCCGAGAATTAGCCTTTCTAGAGAGCGTCGACAGAGAATCTCCTGGAACCTATTCGAATAAGCTCTGTCATTTCCTCATCAGTCCAGAAGGAGATCTCCGTTTTGACTTTTCTCGCCCCTCTCTACAAAAAAGAATCGAGAAAATCGAAAAAGCCTACGAGGACGCAAGCACGAGCTCTTCCAAATCAGAATCCTCTTTCCTCTGATCTAACTTTAATACTTCTAACGCTTCGATAAAATCGGCAGCCATTGGAGCCGAAATATCGATTTGTTTTCCATCCATCGGATGAACAAATCGAATTCTTGCCGCATGGAGAAGCGGCCGTTTAGCAAAATATTTGCAAGAGTAAGAGGTCGCGTATTGCCGATCGACAAGGATTGGATGCCCCATTTCAGCGAGGTGCACTCTAATTTGATGAGTCCGCCCTGTGATGGGCTGACAAGCGAGCAGGGAGGCGTTGTCTTTAGAGGCGAGTTTCTTCCAATGGGTCTCTGCATAGAGCCCTTTTGACCTTGTGCCCCAGCGAGTCTGTCCTTGAAACATCCCCACTTTGCCAAAAAAGCCTTTTGACACGCCTCTTTCTAAAGCTGGGATCCGATCGACGATCGCGTAATAGATCTTCTCGATCGTCTTTTCCACAAATAAATGGATCATCGCCTCTCGCATCTCTACGCTTTTAGCGATAAGAAGTACTCCTGTCGTCTCTTTATCTAAGCGATGGATTAGGTATCGCTTGGCGCCAAATGCTTTGACGCACTCTTCATCGGTGCAGATCCAACCAGCCGGCTTGTCGACAATGAGTAGGTGTTCATCTTCATGCAAGATTTCAAAGCTGCTTAAATTAGGGGTTGCCATCGTCGCCCAAGCAGGAGATAGCTCGACAATGGAACCTTTTGTGACATCGGCCGTTCCAAAACGCTCTACGGTGCCGTTGACGCGACAAAGGTTAGCCTCGAGAACGCGGCGCAGCATTTTCCCAGAAGGCGATGGCTGCAATTCTTTTTGCAAAAAATGGATCAGCTTTTGGGTTTCAGGGACCAACCATTTCATCGCGCCTCTAAAAATTCCAAAAGTAAACGGAGGCCATAGCCGGTGCCGCCAGCGGCGTAATAGTGTTTGGGTTTTGCAAAAAAACAAGGCCCTGCCGCATCGATATGAGCCCACGGGACATCACCGGTAAATTCCTGCAGGAAAAAGGCTGCTTTGATGGCGCCAGCTTCTCTGCCCGATGAGTTCATAAGGTCTGCGATTTCAGATTTTAGCGATTCTTTGTAATCGAGATAAAGAGGGAGAGAGGAGAGATGCTCGCTCGTCTTCAATGCGGCTGCAAGCAACTCTTTAGAGAGTTTTTCATCGGGAGTGCAAAGGGCTGCAATCTCATCGCCAAGAGCGACGACAGCGCTTCCTGTCAATGTGGCGATATCGATCATGCAGGTGGGTTTTAAGTGTTTTGCCGCATAACTCAATGCATCGGCTAAAACAAGCCGCCCTTCTGCGTCGGTATTTGTGATTTCAACGGTTTTGCCATTGTAAGCTCGATAGACATCGCCGAGTTTATAGCTATTGCCGTCGATGCAATTTTCGGTGATGGGCGCTACGGCTGTAACGTTGACTTTTAGGTTGAGCTCGGCCGCTGTCCTGACAACGCCCAAAACAGCCGCTGCGCCAGACATGTCGCATTTCATGGTCAACATCCCGTCGGTCGGCTTTAGGCTTAAACCGCCGGTATCATAGGTGATTCCCTTGCCGACGAGAACGATGTGCTCTTTGGACTTTGGATTCCCACGGTAGCTCATTTGAAGGAGGCGAGGGTCATGGCTCGAGCCCCGATTGACCGCAAGGATGAGCCCCATCTTCTCTTCTTCAATTTTTTTCTTGTCAAAGATCTGGAGCTTGAGTTTGGAGTTCTTTTTTGCCATCTCTTGGACGATTTTGGCAAAATGGGCTGGGGTCTTGTCGTCTGCATTGCTGTTGACTAGATCGCGCACCCAAAATACCGCAGAAAGGATTACCTCTAGTCTTTTAAGAAGAGGCCTATCTTTCTCAGTCAGGCCGATGAGACCCGCTTCTTGGATGAGGATAACGGGGTCATTTTTGAGGGATTCTCCCTTCAATTGCAAAAAGGCGTAGTTTGCAAGGAAGATCCCTTCAAAAAAGGCTCTGACGAGCTCTTCCCTGGACATCTCTTTGCTCTCAGGGAGGCAGAAGTTGACCTTCTTCGCTTTCTTGGTCCGAGCAACTCTTACCGCAGCGGCAAAGGCACGCCTGATGCTCTCAGGGGTCGCGGCATTGTCTTTGCCAAGGCCTAAAAGAAGGGTTCTTTTCTCTTTTTCCTCTTCTAGATAAAGAAGGGCCGTCTCGCCCTGTTTTCCTTTAAAATCACCAGTTTTAAAAAAATTGGTGAGTTTTTTCTTGCCCCCAAGCGCCTCTTCCCAAAAGGGAAGGACCAAAAGGTCTGCATCGCCTCTATCTTCAAGATCGGAAATGAGAGAAAACTTCAAAACGGTACCTCATCATCGAAGGTTTCTCCGCTAGGAGCTGCATGGGCTGGCGCCTTCATATAAGGATTGACGGGAGCTTCGTGCGCTGGATGAGCGGCTACAGGACCGGCGGGAGCCGCCCCTTCGCGCTGCTCTGGCTTGCCAAAGGGACTAAATTGAATATTTGAAGCCCAGATTTCTAAAGAGATCTGCGGTTTGCCTTCTCGGTCATTAAAGATTTCTGGCTTTTGGAGTTCTCCAAAGGCCACAATCGGACTTCCTTTCTTAAGGTGAGGGATCATTTTGTCGAATTGCTCGCCCCAAATGGTCACGCGCCACCAAATCGTCACATCGGCATTTGCCTTGCGAGAGCGGGTCGCTACGCGGAGCGTCGACACTTTTTTACCGGTCGAAGTAAAACGCACTTCTGGGTCAGCGCCCAAATGGCCTGCGATATTCACAAAATTCACGGAAAGCCTCCTAATTAAAGACAGGCACATGGTATCTCAAAAGACTTTTGAAGAAAAGGGGGACTATCGGTTATTGTCCAAAAATATGGACTATTATAATTTTCTTGAAACCCTCGCCTTGGATCTGCGCTCGTCGTGGAATCATAGCGCCGACGCGATTTGGCGCCAGCTAGATCTAGAATTATGGCAGCTAACACACAATCCTTGGGCTGTTTTACAAACCACATCCAAAGAAAAAATCAAAACCGTTTTAGCCGATAAAACGATCATCCAACTTCTCGATAACCTCATACAAGCAAGAGAAGCTCCCTCCACCTGGTTTACAGAAAATTACGCCCGCTCCCCTCTTTCTTGCGTCGCCTATTTCAGCATGGAATTTATGTTGAGCGAGGCGCTGCCCATCTATTCTGGCGGCCTGGGAAATGTGGCTGGAGATCAGCTCAAGGCGGCAAGCGACCTTGGAGTGCCTGTCATCGCGATCGGCCTTCTCTATAGTCAGGGGTATTTTCGACAATTTATCGATAAAGAGGGAAACCAACAAGAGCTCTATCCCTACAACGATCCTGGACAATTGCCCATTAAACCGCTGCGGCTCCCAAACGGAGAGTGGCTCCGCTTAAAAATCGACTTGCCCGGCTGGCCTCTTTGGCTCCGCACATGGGAAGTAAAAGTAGGAAAAACGAAGCTCTATCTATTAGATAGCAATGATATCGCAAACTTTCCGGCCCATCGAGGGATTACAAGCGAGCTGTATGGAGGAGATCAAGAACTCCGCTTAAAACAGGAGATGATCCTCGGCATCGGTGGATGGCGCCTATTGGATGCCCTTGGCCTAGAGCCAGAAATTTGCCACATGAATGAAGGACATGCAGCCTTTGCGATCTTAGAAAGGGCGTACTCATTTATGCAAAAAACAAAGCAGCCCTTTGAAGTGGCATTGACCGCGACTCGAGCAGGCAATCTCTTTACAACGCATACAGCAGTCGCTGCTGGATTTGATCGATTCCCCACTGATCTCATCGAAAAGTATTTAAACCTATACGCGCAAAACAAATTGAAAATTCCGATGGAGCAATTGCTCGCACTTGGCCAATTGTGTCCAGAGGACGATTTTAACATGGCTTACTTAGCGATTCGAGGGAGCGGCTTTGTCAACGGGGTGAGCCGATTGCATGGAAAAGTCAGTAGAGCTCTTTTTCAAGATTTATTTCCCCGCATACCTCAAGAGGAAATTCCCATCGGATCTGTGACCAATGGCGTGCACATGCCGAGTTGGGATGCTCAAAGCTCTGATGAGCTTTGGACGGGATCTTGCGGAAAAGCCAGATGGCTTGGGAAAACAGAATGTTTAGAAAAAGAAATCCGCCTCATTCCGGAAGCAAAAATTTGGCAAATGCGCACGCACCTTCGATCCCACCTCATCGACTATTCGCGCGCCAGGTTAGCTAGACAATGGGGAGCAAGAGGCGCCAGCCCCGATGAGATTGAAAGAGTGAAATCCTTTTTAAATCCAAATGTATTGACGTTGGGTTTTGCGCGCCGTTTTGCCTCGTATAAACGAGCAGACCTTCTCCTTTCCGATGAAGCTCGATTCCTGCGCATTTTGAAAAATAAAGATCGCCCCGTGCAGCTCATCATCGCCGGCAAAGCTCATCCAGCCGATCAGGTAGGACATGATCTCATCAAAAAATGGATGAACTTTATTTCCCGGCCGGAAGTGCGCGCATCCGCAATGTTCCTCTCCGATTACGACATGGTTTTAACAGAGCATCTCGTGCAAGGCGTCGACCTTTGGATCAATACTCCAAGAAGGCCTTGGGAAGCGAGCGGCACGAGTGGAATGAAAGTGCTTGTCAATGGGGGCTTAAATCTCTCAGAGCTCGATGGATGGTGGGCAGAAGCGTATACGCCCGAAGTCGGTTGGGCCATCGGCGATCGAGAGGAGCACGACGAAGATCCCAACTGGGATCGAACAGAAGCAAACGCCCTTTATGATCTTTTAGAAAAAGAAGTAGTCCCTGAGTTTTATACCCGAAATAGTGAAGATATCCCGCTTGCTTGGACGACAAAAATTCGAGAGAGCATGGCGCGGCTAACGCCTCAATTCTCGTCTAATCGCGTCGTGCGCGAATACACAGAGAAATTCTACCTGCCTGCAGCGGCCAATTACCGCAAACGGGCGGAAAAAGGGGGCGAGCTTGCTGCCCAAATCGCCAACTGGCAAAATGCAATCGTTCAAAATTGGGACAAATTGCGCTTTGGCGAAGTAGAAAGTAACGGAAGCGTGCAGGTCTACCTCGGCGATTTAGACCCAAACGCCATCAAAGTGGAACTGTATTCGGCTACTAAAATAGTGGAAATGAAATACTGTGGACCTATTCGAGACGGATACATCTATCAAGCGGCAATCCCTTCTGATCTGTTCACTCCCCGCATCGTCCCCTATTTTCCAGGCGTGACTACCCTAGAAACCCCTCAAATCTTATGGCAAAGATGATCAGCTCGCTTGCAGGTAAATTGCCACCGCCCTCGCTATTGATCGATATTCCAACCCTAGTCAAAGCCTATTATCTTGAAATCCCAGATCCATCCATCCCAAAAGAGCGGGTGGAATTTGGCACGTCCGGCCACCGCGGATCTTCCTTAGAGAAGAGTTTTAACGAACACCATATTCTTGCGATTACCCAAGCGATCTGTCTCTATCGCAAAGAGCGCAATATCGACGGCCCTTTATTTCTCGGCGTAGACACGCATGCCCTTTCGATGCCGGCCTTTCGAAGTGCGCTCGAAGTGCTCTCTGCCAACGGCGTTACAACCATGCTCTCTTCCGAGTCGCCCTACACTCCAACCCCGGTGATTTCCCACGCGATTCTCACCCATAATCGAGGGCGAAAAAATGCTCTAGCCGACGGCATCGTCATTACTCCCTCTCACAATCCTCCCTCTGAAGGGGGCTTTAAATACAACCCTCCTCATGGAGGTCCTGCAGAACAAGAGATTACCAATTGGATTCAAGACAAGGCCAATGAGTTTCTCAAGCACAAGATGAGCGGAGTTAAAAGACTTCTCTTTAAAGAGGCGCTCGTCGCCCCTACGACACAGCAGCACAATTACCTAAGAAATTATGTTCGCGATCTTGCGAATGTGATCGACATGGAAGCCATTTGCAAATCAAAAATCCGCATTGGAGTCAATCCGCTTGGCGGCGCTGGGATCCACTATTGGCAACCGATCAAAGAGATGTACGGCCTTAATCTTACGATTCTCAACCACACCATCGATCCGGAATTTGGTTTTATGACTGTCGATTGGGATGGGAAGATCCGGATGGATCCCTCCTCTCGTTACGCCATGCAAAGCCTCATCGATGTAAAAGACCAGTTCGATATTGCCGTTGCCTGCGATACCGATCACGATAGGCACGGAATCGTCACAAAAAGTCAAGGTCTTCTCCCCCCCAATCACTACTTGGCCGCCGCTTGTTTTTACCTATTCCAACATCGGTCCGGATGGGGAAAGAAAGCCGCCATCGGCAAAACCCTCGTCAGCAGTCAAATGATCGACCGCGTTGCAAAAAAGCTAGGAAAACATCTCTATGAAGTGCCCGTCGGCTTTAAATGGTTTGTCGATGGCCTATACGATGGATCTCTTGCCTTTGCCGGCGAAGAGAGCGCTGGAGCTACATTTGCTCGAAAAGACGGCACCGTCTGGACAACAGATAAAGATGGGATCGTCTTGAGCCTCCTTGCTGCCGAAATGACCGCAAAACTCGGCAAAGATCCAGGACAACTCTACCAAGAATTAGCGCGTGAATTTGGCCATCCAGTATACGATCGAGTGGAAGCTCCTGCAACGCCTGAGCAAAAAAAGATCCTCAAAAACCTCTCTGCAGAAAGCATCCACTCTCAGGAGCTAGCGGGCGAAAAAATCCTTTCAATTCTCACCCGAGCGCCGGGAAATAATGCTCCTATCGGCGGAGTAAAAGTGATCACAGAAAACGGCTGGTTTGCCGCCCGTCCTTCAGGGACAGAAAATATCTACAAAATCTACGCAGAGAGCTTTTTAGGCGATACTCACCTACGCCGCATCTTAAAAGAAGCGCAAGAGATTATTTCATACAACCGCAGCTAGAATGACAATCGCAATCTTTTTCGTCATCATCTGGATCGCATCCGCCGGGACAGCCGCAATCGCAATCGCTGGTTTTTTTCACAGCCGCTTGTTTCGGGGCAGTAGAGCAAGCTGTAATCGCAACACAGCTCATCAGCGCTAAAAGAACCATTTTTTTCATCTGATTTTCCTAGGGTTAAAGTTCTAAATTCAATATATTGATCGCTCCATAATCTGTACAGGGGAACTCAAAATGAGAAAATACCTATCCATCATCGCTTGTTTATCGGTGAGCGCACTTACTGCTGAACTCATTGGAGATGTCGAGTTTCAATTCCCTCCTTCTATCCAAGAATGGACTCTCGTAGCAAATGAGAACTCCTTTTGTCCTCTTGAAAACTCGCAATTAAAAGTCTACACGCATGAAGAGGGAAACTCTCTTGAGTTTTTCGTCGCCGTGCATGCTCTAGATAATAAGACCCTCGATTTAGAAGAAGAAGATCGCGAACCCCTTTTGCAAATAAAAGAGCTTGTGCAAGTATTTATTGACGAGCAGCTGAAAGCCTATCTCCCAGATCATAAAATTTCACTCACCCAGCTAGATGAGGAAAATGGAAAAATTTCCATCGCATGGGAACTTAGCAATACACTCCGACCTGTTCTTTATGGATTAGGCTTAGCCTTTGAAGAAAAGGGGCACCTAGTCGTCTTGCAATACATGACGACAGCGATAAAAACTCCCGAAAACGTCAAGAGTTGGAAACAAGTCTTAGATCAGGCAAAAATCGTAGACCTCTCAACAAAGCCTTGAACTTTTTTGTTCCCTCTTCCATAACTAAGAATTATGGCTCTAGATGTTCTTCGCTTCTTAAAAGATAAAACGCACTCCTACTATTCTTTGCCCTCCCTTGAAGAACAAGGGTTAGGGCACATTTCTCGTTTGCCGGTCTCGATCCGGATTATGCTCGAGTCGTTGCTCCGCAATTGCGATGGCAAACGGGTGAGAGAAGAAGATGTGCTGCGCCTGGCAAAGTGGGCTCCTCAAAGAGCTGCTAGTGGAGAAGTTCCTTTCGTCGTTTCGCGCGTCCTATTGCAAGATTTTACAGGCGTTCCTTTGATTGTCGACTTGGCCGCAATGCGCGATGCCGTGGCGCTACAAGGATTAGATGCCGCCTTGATTGAGCCGGAAGTTCCCGTCGATCTTGTCGTCGACCACTCGGTACAGGTAGATCGCTCTGGAAGCAATGAGGCATTTTTATTCAATTTGAAGCTCGAGTTTGAGCGCAATCGGGAACGGTATTCCTTTTTAAAGTGGGGCGAGAGCGCCTATGAGACGTTCAAAGTCGTCCCCCCTGGAATTGGGATCTGCCATCAGGTAAACCTAGAACACTTAGCTTCGCTTGTGTTGGAAAAAGATAACGTTTTGTATTTCGATACGCTTGTCGGCACCGACTCCCACACGACGATGATCAATGGACTTGGCATTGTAGGATGGGGTGTTGGCGGGATTGAAGCGCAGGCGGCGATGCTCGGCCAGCCGGTCTTTTTAGAAACGCCAGACGTGATCGGCGTCCATATGACGGGATCTTTGCAAGAGGGAGTGACTGCGACAGATTTGGCTCTCCGCGTGACAGAAATGCTTCGAAAAGAAGATGTCGTGAATAAATTCGTCGAATTTTTCGGCCCTGGAGCTGCGAGTTTAACAGTGGCCGACCGCGCAACAATCGGAAACATGTCGCCAGAATATGGCGCGACGATGGGCTTTTTCCCTGCAGATGAAAAAACTCTCGATTATCTCAAAATGACAGGGCGAGATCCAAAAAAAATTGCCCTCATCAAAGAATATCTCGTAGCCCAGCACCTTTTTGGCATTCCGAAAAAGGGAGAGATCGCATACACCAAAGAGCTCGAACTCGATCTTTCAAAACTCGTACCTTCAATCGCAGGACCCAAAAGACCACAAGACCGGATTGCCCTTTCTGAACTCAAACAAAAGTTCCAAGAAATTTTACGCTCTCCTAGCGGTTACGGAAAAACGGAACAAGTCAAAATCCCCATCGATGCCACGGGCAATTTCTCTCACGCTTCCGGCGGTACAGAAAATAGCACAGGCTCTGCCCCGATCGATGAGGCAGAAATGGTACTCAACCGCCCCTTTACGACATCCCATTTAGACCTTAGTTACCAAAAAACTGCTCCTTCGCACGGGACTCTCGAGCATGGCACCGTTGTCATTGCAGCCATTACGAGCTGTACAAATACGAGCAATCCAAGCGTGATGATCGGCGCAGGGCTTCTTGCAAAAAAAGCCGTTGAAAAAGGGCTTTCTATCTCCCCTCTTGTCAAGACAAGCTTAGCTCCAGGATCTCGCGTTGTGACAGAATATTTAAAGAACGCCGGATTGCAAGACAGCCTCGATGCGCTTGGCTTTGAGGTCATTGCCTATGGATGCACGACCTGCATTGGCAATAGCGGCCCTCTGGACGAAACCATTGAAAATGCGATCAAAAAACACGACGTCATCGCAACGAGCGTTCTTAGCGGTAACCGAAACTTTGAAGCGAGGATCCATAGCTCTGTCAAAGCGAACTTCCTCATGTCCCCGCCACTGGTTATCGCCTTTGCCATCGCAGGCAATGTCCTCCACGATTTTACTAAAGAGCCTCTTGGTTTGGATAAACATGGAAAACCGGTCTTCCTCAAAGATATTTGGCCCACTTCCAAAGAGATCGAGCAGGCCATTGCCTCTTCGATCCGCCCATCGATGTTTAAAGAGCGATACGCCAACATCATGACAGATAATCCGATCTGGGCAAAGGTCGAGGCAAAAAAAAGCGCCCAGTACCACTGGGATCCCAAAAGCACCTACATCCAAAAGCCCCCCTATTTCGACCATTTCGATCGGCATCTTCCCAAACGGCAAGAGCTCAAAAACATGCGCTGCCTTGCCCTCTTTGGCGACTCCATTACCACCGATCACATTTCCCCAGCGGGTGCCTTTCGCGCAGATTCCCCTGCTGGAATGTATCTCAAGGCGCACGGCGTCCATGAAGAGGATTTTAACAGCTACGGCAGTAGGCGCGGCAACCATCTCGTGATGATGCGGGGCACCTTTGCCAACGTCCGGATCAAAAATCAAATGGCTGACGGCAAAGAAGGCGGCTACACCAAACTCATGCCCGAAGGCAAACTCATGACGATCTTCGAGGCATCAGAACACTACGCAGCCAAGAAAACTCCCCTCATCATCTTTGCCGGGGCCGACTATGGCATGGGAAGCTCGCGCGATTGGGCGGCTAAAGGGAGCGCTCTTCTCGGCGTAAAAGCAGTCATTGCCAAAAGTTTTGAGCGGATCCACCGGAGCAACCTCATCGGCATGGGCGTCTTGCCCCTTACCTTTAAAAAGGGAGATGGACATGAAACCTACCAGATCAAAGGCGATGAGCTTTTTTCCATTGTCGGCATTGAAACAACTCTGGCTCCCCGCCAAGAAGTAACATTGGAAATCACCCGAGGCGGCCGTATCGAAAAAATACCAGTGATCCTCCGACTCGACACTCCCATCGAAATCGAATATTACAAGCACGGCGGCATCATGCCGTATGTCCTTCGACAAAAGCTCGCTGCGAAAAACAACAACCACTGAGAAAAAGTAGAGGAATTAATAGAAAAATAGTTTTATAACAATGAATCCATCTTTTTAAGATTTATTTTCAAAAAAAATTATCATAAAAACATTTTTAATATAGATTTTTAACTTAACGTTTAAATATAATATAAACAAACAAAAACGAAATAAAAGGATAAATATGTCTTTAAAAATATCAATTTATAATCAGTATTCAGACAATAACGCAATTGATTATGCAAAACGGTACCAATGGATTGAAAATAATTTTACTGGTTCAGTTTCTCACACGATGCCGCTGAACTTTAGAAAACTGACTCAAGTGCAATTATCGGCCCATACAAGAATAGAGCAAAACTCGCTTGGAGACAATCGCTCTATGCATGTAAAAGCGTTTATGGCCGCAACTGTAGGCTCTGCCTTTACGGCTGTTGCAAGAATTATTAGAATCGCACTGTTTACAGTCTTTCTTCTTCCCGCGATACTAGTTCGTGGTTTGTCAGCCGTCCGTTATGGGGTTGATGGAGCCATCCCAGAACTTCTCAAACGTTATGGCGAAGAGTGGGTTGACCTCTTTGTCTCGATCGGTTCAGCGCCCTTAGGATTGGCAAAAACATTCGTTCCTACAGCAGGCGAGAATTTTACAAATTCCGTTACACAGTACTACATTGAGCGAGCAGATCGAAGAACTGCATTCGATGAAAAACTGCAAGCTGGTAAAGAACACTATGAAACCCAAGTTGCAGAGGCTAACAAGCTCGTTAACAACGCAGAGAACGCAGAATGATTCCCGCTGCCCCATCTTCTGGGCTTAATAGTTGTAGCGATTGGTGCGCTCTAGCCGTCACATGGGTTGTCGATGACGCAGCACCGGCCATTAAACAAGGCCTGCAGCTGGTCTTTGATCGCACAGTTGGCGCTATGGCCGCGATGGGCCATGAAAGTTTGGACTATGCCAACTTGCAGGAAGTAAGAAAAACCATCCAAGTTGCGCCTTCCATTGCTCAAGAGATTTTGGAAGCTCCACAAGGCGTTGCGACGGCGATCTTTCTCGAATTTGCCGATTCTCTAAAAACGGGGGGCTTCGAGTTTTGTAAAGGGATTTCAACGATCTTTCATGCAACAGCAGAAGGTGTTGACCTCCTGTTTCCTCTCTTGATCAACCCTGTGCTTCAAGAGGTAGGCTCTACCATTGTCTCTGGCGCAAATCAAACCCGCCTCTTTGCTCGCGTAGCGTGTGGTGCTCTTTTAGAAACTGTTTTAGATCTCATCCACCGCATTCGCCCCATCATAGAGGAATCTTTCTCTTATTTGACTCTCAATGAATTCATCAGAGCGGCTCTGATCTCCAAAACGGCTCTTCAGGAAAGCTCTCATGCTTTGAAGGAAGTGATCGATGCTGTGATCATTGAGGGGAAATCCAATTTACAAAGCGCTAAAGGCGAGGTCATCAAAGCTGCGCACCTAATCTATCCGCTGGGTTTAGAAATTGCAGAATTGGCCAAACATTCACCGCTTCGCCTTGTGATGTTAGAAACCGGCTCCTACCTCCTGTCAGCTGCCGGCCAGACACAGCAAGGCGTGCTCGCCGTCCCATCCATTGTCGATGAGACGACCTATCATTTACGAGAAATGGGACAAACGGCAGCGCAAGAATTGCTCTCTTTTGCAAAAAGCGGGAAAGATCAAGGAACAAAAGGAATTGGGACATTACCTCGAGGAACAAAAGAAAGCGCTCTTGCCATCCAACATCTTACCTTCCCCGCGTTGAGTGAACTGTTTTCCTACATCGTTCCTGGAATTTGCTCTGCGAAGCAAGGATTAAAGGTGACGATTTCCGCTTCTAACGAAGGGACAATGATCTCCCGTGAAATCCTCTGGGCGATTTTGACAGAATCAGGAGTGTCCTTCGCATCGGGACTGCATGAGACAATGAAAGGGGGAATCACAACGTCTTTGTCCGCCAAGGAAACAAGCCCCATTTTAGAACACACATTGATCGAAGGTTTGACAGAATCGGCTCTATATATCCGAACAGCAGCTCATGAAACAGTCAAAGGAGCAAAGCAGGCTTGGATAGAGCTCGTCGAAGTAAAGAATATCACTCAAGATCCAATACTCGCTGTGATTGATGACCAGATTGCGCTCACACTTGCAGGGCAACAGGAAATTGCTCATACAAAGCTGTTCCTTGTACAAGATTGCAGAGGCTCAATAGAGGGAGAAATTTTAGACCCCATCGCCCTCTCCATTCAAAAATGTTTTGCGCCACTCCTTGCAAGAGGCCGCGCGCTCCGACAAGAAAATCACTGAACTAAACGAATTAAAGCCTCATTACTATAAGCACGGCGGCATCATGCCGTATGTCCTTCGACAAAAGCTCGCTGCAAAATAATCACTTCCCAGTGTGGTGAGGAGCGATGTTTGGACGAATGAAAGGTGTTGGAGGACTGGTATAGACGCGAGGTCTTCTCGTATAAGAGGTGACAATGGCGTATTGCTCGAGGCCTTGGCCGATGACAACAGAGCCGGCCGGGTTGCGCACTTCTACTTTTCCCTTTGTGCAAGAGACGTAAAGGGTCTCTTCAACCATTTGACCTTCGACAAGGGTGCCTAGAAGGCCGATTGTCGCATTGGGGGTTTTGATGTTGTATTGAGCGGGGCTCGGTTTGATATCGCCGCTTAAGAAGCGGAAAGCGCCAGTGGTCAACTCAGAGACGTTTTTATTCTGTCCAATGAGCGCCTTATACTGATAATCCCGAATGTGAAAGTCGGTATTTTCCCCTAAATCGAGTAAGCTTCCATCAGTGTATGAGATCTCTACGCCTGAATCTTGGCCGACGATGATTTCATCGCTGACATATAAGGGAGATCCAGTCGTCAATGTCCGTTTTCCTTGAAAGGACTGCTTAGCGACAACTGATCCTGCGATTTGTACCACTTTGCCGACGATCACCTCGCTTGCCCCTAAAGATGCGGCGAAGAGAAGAAAGGTTATAAATAATCTATTTCGTTTCAGATTTTTGTACTCCGTTCCAACCAGGGCCTGGCGGCGGCGAGGTTTCCATTCGATGGAGGTACATCGAATAAAGCCCCTGTTTCTTCCCATCTAAGGACTGCCAAATCTGTTTTGCCTCTTGCCACTGCCCCGATGCGTAAAAATTTAGCGCTTGGGTGTGCATGTCCACTTCTTTTTGCAACGCAGGGGTCACCTCTTCTATTTTGCAAAGAGGCTGATAGACTCCTACGGCCTTTTCTTTTCCTTTTACTTGCACATCGTCTAATTTTCTATAAAAAATTAGATCTTTCGTCTGGCTTTGCGTATCTTCTGAGACGAGAATATCGATGCCGTAATATTTTGTGAGCCCTTCTAGGCGAGAGGCGAGATTGACTGTGTCTCCAAGAGCTGTATAGGAACGGCGATATTTAGATCCCATATCTCCGACGTAGACGCTTCCTGTGGCAAGTCCAATCCCTATCTCTACGATCGGGTTACCCTTTTGATTGAGCGCGTGCATCTTTTCTTGGACAGCCAAGGCGGCTTTAACGGCGTGGTACGAATTTTCTCCATCTTCTAAAGGAGCTCCCCAAAAAGCCATGATCGCATCGCCGATGTACTTATCGATCGTCCCTTTATGGTCAAAGATGATTTCAGTCATCGCTGTGAAATAAAAGTTGAGAAATGTTTTTACTTCTTGTGCGCTCATGGTTTCAGCAATGGTGGTAAAATGGCGAATATCGATGAAGAGGATGGTCAGTATTTTGCTCTCTCCCACCATTTCAAAGGCCGCATCTTGCTTGAGCATGAGCTCGATGTATTCACTCGATACGTATTGGCCAAAAATCTCTCGGATCGCTTGGCGATATCTCGTTTCCACAAAATATCCATACACAGTATCGAAAAGAAAAATAACCAGGATAGTTAAGGCTGGCAGCAAGACTGAAAAGACGATCCCCTGTTTGACCCAAAACATGTACTCGATAAAAAAAAGCGCGGAAATGGAAGTTAGAGAGATGAGCGCGAGCACGAGAGGCCCTAGGTAAGGCAGAAAAAAGGAAAGGGCCAAACCAGAAAATAGGATGAGCGCAACTGTTACGCCTTTGCTCCAAGCCGGCTTTAGAGGAATATAGCGATCGATGATCCCTTGGGCAATGGTTGCATGGACTTCTATGCTTGGGAAACTAGGCGCAATCGATGTGGGCACAAGCTCGCCGCTAGCTGTCGCCGTTGCCCCGATAAAAAGGAGTTTTCCTTGGATGGTCTCTTTCGCTACTTTATCCATGAGTACATCTGTCGCCGAGATCATGGGAAAAGAGTTTGCCGGTCCTCGAAAGCCAATGAGCGCTTTGCCCGCATAATCGACGGGAAGGAGTCGATCTCCTAGCTTAATCGCCTCTAAAAAATCCATTTGATGGTATTTTTTAGAGATGAGTTCTATCTTCTTCTCTCCTAAAAAAAGGCGGGCAGCTTCTAGGGCAAGAGCACCGAATACGCCTCTTTCATGTCGAAGAAGAAGGGGAGAGAATCGGAGCGTGCCATCGGGATCTGGAGAGCTGTTGATAAAGCCTCCATACTGCGCCGCTTTTTGCAAAATTTCGAGATTGCCTAAAAAACTATTTTTCTCAGGGATGTAGAGCGTTTTTGCCCGATCTGGCGTGAGCGTAAGAAGAGGCTCTGGCAATACGCCTTGCGGCTCTTCCCCTTCACTCAATGCAAATCCAAGAACAGATGGTTTTTTCTTGAGCGTATTTGCAAAGATGGCATCTACATCGACGATATCTACCTCTTCTGATGCAAAGATGAAATCAAATGCGATCGTTGCAGCCCCAAGAGCTTGTAATTTGTCGCAAAGAAGGGCCATTTTATCTCGCGACCAGGGCAATCTCCCCTGCTCTTTTAAGCTCTTGTCGTCGATGGCAATGATGGCCACCTGTGGATTTTTTGAAAGCGGCTTGAATGTTTTTCGAACTTGGGTGTCATAGGCAATATTTTCGATCTCATCAATCCAATAGCCAAATGATCCCGGCATAAAAAATCGAAGAGCTCCGATGCCTAAGACAAAGAGAACCGCGGCGATGACGGGAATCCGTTTTTTCCGATGTCTGGTAATCCAATTTTTAGAGGACATTAAAAATCCTGTGCAAAGCGAAGAAACACTGCATTAGACATATATCCGCTTCCAATCAAATTTTCATAGGTAAATATGATCGATGTAGTTTTCATCCGATAGACCATTTCCGCAGAAGAGCCGAAGAAATGTTGCATCGGAAGATCGATCAAAAGATCTGTAAAGCTCGTCTGCGATAAAAACCGCAGTTGAAGAATGTAGGGAAAGGTATAGCGATTTACATAAGAGGCTTTCTGTCGAAAGACGAAGGCGCCTTTATTGCCTAATTCTAGCTGCTCAAATAAGTTGACCCCTACCTCACTCTGCAAAAAGAAGGTCAGTAAAGAGCCGACCGCATTGTTGAAATCATACACTTTGCCGCAGGAAGAAAATTCGAAAAAGCCGCCGCCAGTCTCTTGGAACGCTTTTTCAAAGGTAATCACGCAGTCGGATTGAATAAAGGGAAGAAGGGAGATCCAGTCAAATCCAATCTCATAGTTGAGATCAAAGTGAGGGGTGAGCTGGTAGCTGTCGTACGAAGATTTAGAGGAACTAGCAGGGATGCCAAGCGTTGTATAGCTATAGGGCGTCCCGGGGAAGGTTTTTGTGGCTGAAGGAATCCCAGGAGAATTGCGCCTTCCAAGGTTTCGATTATACCCTCCAGTGATGAGGAGGTCTAAAGAGAGCTGATCGAAGAGAAGTCCTGTATAAAATGTTCCGAGGAAGGTATCGGTTTTCTGCGTTCCCGACTTTGCCGGTTGATTGAGATCTGAATAGATGTAGCTGATTGCGCCTCCAACCAGCGTCGTGTCCAGCCCTAAATAATCGATCCCTAGGATAAGACCTTGCGATGAGGTTCCATAGGCGGATAGAGAGGCTGCATTCAAAGTTACTGCGGCTTGGTGTTGAAATTGACCAAAGGCATTTGCGGAAATAGAAAAGAGCGGGGTTTGCTGCATCGCAGAAAATATAAATGGGTTTTTTTTCGGTGCTTGTTTTACAGGCTCAGCCTGCACTAAAAGATCTTTTGCACGGTGCCAAGCGGCAATTGCGCCTGTCCCTCCTGCCGTTTTTTTCTGCTGAACGATCTGTTGGTTGACAGAAGTGGTAACGCTTCCAAGAGCTTGCAGCGTAAAGCTACATTGATTGGCAAAAAAGTCAGACAAAGCCACCGATGCTTCTCCAGGCAATAAGAGATCTACGATGATAAGACCTGCGCAAGGGTCAAAGAGGACAAAACTTTGAAGCGTATCTACGCCAAAATAAATCGTCGCAGAGCTAAGACCATAAGGGACGTTGATGGGATAAAAAACAGCGTTGGGCGCATTTGGAGGAGAAAAATAAACTTCGCCCGACGATCCATTGACAGTTACTTCATTAAAGGTGCCATTTTGAAAATCTGAGGTTCCCACGACAAGCGTATAGACAGAAGGGGTTGTTGGATAACTTCCAGAAGAAACTGTAATGTCCAAATTGCTTTGTGAAAGATTTAAACCCGACGAATCTCCAGTGATAAGAAGAGAAGCAGAAGTTGGGGTTACTGTAACATCTATAGTAGATCCGGAATTAAAAGTTAGGTTTCCTCCTAGAAAAAACGTCCCAGGACTGATAGAAATTGTAGATCCAGACTGGGCTGTGAACACTCCGTTTGAAACATTGAGCGCGCCAGTGCCGCTGAGTGTGGTCCCAGATTGCAGGGTAAAATTTCCATTATTCACTGTGAGATCTGGCGTATAGATCTCATAGGTATACCCATTGATTAAATATTGGAATCTAGATCCTTGGAAATTGAGAGTCCCTTGCTCAATGCTCACATTCGTCTCAACTGTATAAAACGCCGGTTGTGGCGATACAGTAAATGGAGGGGATGAACCCGTAATGACTGGAGGGGTTGAACTATTGTATTGTATGCTGACCGTTCCTGGGCCATTTTGCGTGTAGTTTCCAAGAATAAAGCTCTCTGTGATAGTGATCGTTTCGCCTGAACTTGGATTCATCGTGATTGTCAAATTTGCATTCTGATCGCAGATGCTCCATCCATTCACAGAAGGGCTAGCAGGCGTAGGAGATCCTGCTGTAAGAGTAGACCCGGAAATCTCTCCCTGACCTTGAATGGTCAAAGATCCGCTCTTTAGAAAAAGGCCTGCGCCGTATGCAGGACCTCCTGTTCCTAGCCCAGGCCCCCCATCGCCTCCATAGACTGAGGTTCCTTTCGAAGAGGAACCATATCCAGCGCCGCCGCCGCCGCCAAAATCAGCGCCAGTTCCCCCTGCGCCGCCAGTACCTCCGCCGCCGCCGCCGCCAACAGCATCCGCTCCGGCTCCTCCGTGACCGCCTGAACCGGCACCGCCGCCTGGCCCGCCGCCGCCGCCGCCACCAGGATTTACGCCCGCGCCGCCACCGCCGCCGCCAAGAGCTCCGCCAGCTGCACCTCCTTGGCCAGCGCCACCGTTAGATGCAAATCCATACGCGCTCCCTCCTGTTCCAGCAGTGTCGCTATTGCCTCCAGCGCCTCCCGGTGCAAGGCCGCCGCCGCCGCCCCCCTCACCTAATACTGTCGCGCTGCCGCCAGAGGCTCCATAACCGCCGCCCCCGCCGCCAGCGCCCATGGCAACAGAAGCGTTTCCTCCGTTTCCGCCAAAGGTACCGCCACCACCGCCGCCAGGGCCGCCATTGCCTCCCAAATTCGTCCCGAGATTGCCTCCGACACAACTTGAGTTAGACAACGTCATATTTTCTAAAATTAGGCTTCCTCCGTAGAGCAATACAGCGGCACCGACCCCAGATCCCCCATCGCCTCCAGGATATCCGGATCCTCCATTGCCGCCGGTAGAAGCGCAATTGGAAATGGTGAAATTTTCCAATGTGATCGTTCCAGTCACTATGAGAAATCCCGGATAAACTCCTCCTCCATCAATTGTAACGGCATTTGCGCCATCGATAGTAATGATATGGGAAGCGTCCGGAAAATTTAAAATAGGCAATATCCCTTGTAGCGTATTCGTGCCAACTCCGGCTCCTGAAAATGTAATGGCGTAATCAGCGGGATGCTCATTGGCATAGTTGAGAACGCCTCGAAGATCGCCGGTCAGCCCAATCGTTCCTCCGGTTGCTGCATTGGTGTCTCCAGCAATATCTACAACGAGTGACGTGAGCGCGCCTACCTCAAAAGCCGTAAAAAGAGCACAGAAAAAAACAAGCAAAAGCATTTAAAATTGCCATAATAGTTTCAATAAACCTTCGTGAGATTGGTAGGAACTGCCCAGTTCCCCATCGTAACTAAGACTTATATAAAATGTGTTTTGGTACAGCGGAACAAAAAGAAAATCAACGCCAAAAGAAACGAGGTTGAGAGTTCCTGGCAAAGTATGGACGGTGAATCGATTGAGCGTTCCCGGGATCGCAGCCGTGACTTTGCCGGCGCCAAAAATCGCTTTATTGATGTAGCTCAACTTCTCTTTAAAAATATATCTAAAGCCGAGGTTCTCGCACTCCATGCATTCATAAAAACGCAATCCGACTTCGCTTTTTAGCATAGAAGTGTAGTGCGATTTCTGGATCATATCCAAAGCCCCCGCTCCATGCTCCATGAAGCCCTGATCAAAGTTATTGGCCCAATCCAACGAGATAAATGGTTCGGCTGTTCCCCAATCTCCTTCTTCCTCGCATCCAACTTCTAAGTGAGGCATTAGCTGCCAGCCCAAAATACTCGTTGTCGCCGACTCCTTATAGCCCGGAAAATTGATGTGGCGGTGGTTATAAATTTGGTGATACCCGACCCAGGCCGAATAGTCGATGTAATACTCATCTCGCTCCGTCATTCCGCTCCAGGCCAGATAATATTGGTTGATCGAAGCCTTGCCCAGATCTTCTTTTTCCCAGAGGTGAGTGAATGTATATCCAAAGCAAAAATCCAATCCCTTTTCTCGGTCGTTCTCAAAAGCGATTAACGCCCCCTTCGTGATCTCCTGAAAATGAGGAGTTTCTTGCCCAGGGATATCCTTTGTATACTCTTCGATCAGGCCGAGCCACATGACGTAATCGTTCTCTCTATTTTCACAGGAGAGTCTTTTTTGCGTAGGATCGCAGCTAAACGAGTAGTTACATCCTAAAAATCGATCGTCGGAGTGGCGTTGCCGAATCAGCTCGTTTAAAGCGAAGATCGTATTTTGTGTGCAAAAGATCCCAAGTCCGTTTCTGGCAGGAGAAATGCCATTCATCGCATCTTGAAGCGCCTCACCTTCTAGCGAAGAGATGAGCGATACCACAGAAGCCGGGGCGTTTTCGAGTAGATACTGATCGACAATCTTAGCATTGCTGCCAATAGCCGACCCAAGGATGGGGTGCAGTAGAAGTAATACTGTAAAAAAATTTTTGCTCACCAGCCGCATTATCTGTCCTCGATCGTCGATTTGTAAAGAAAAAATTCTGACCCTTTGTTATGGAATAAAATATGGATCCAGAAACAAAACGCCTAGAAAAACGACAAGAAGTCTCGCTTCTCACCGCCGTTTCTCCGTGGGAAAAATGGGGTCCCTATGTCTCTGAGCGGGGCTGGGGAAATGTCCGCGAAGACTATAGCGCCGATGGGGATGCGTGGGCCTATTTTCCCTATGACCATGCCCACCTTCGTACCTATCGGTGGTCAGAGGATGGGATCGCAGGCATCTCCGATCGTTTCCAAACCCTTTTATTTGCCCCCGCCTTTTGGAACGGACGCGATAAGCGCTTAAAAGAGAGGCTCTACGGCGTCAATTCTTGGGAAGGAAACCATGGAGAAGACGTCAAAGAATGCTATTATCATCTCGATGCCACCCCGACGCATAGCTACCTCAAATACCTCTATAAATACCCCCAAGCGGCATATCCCTACGAGCAGCTCCTCGAAGAAAATCAGAAACGAAGCCCTCAAGATCGGGAATTTGAACTTCTCGATACAGGGATTTTCAATGAAAATCGGTATTTCGATATTTTTATCGAGTACGCAAAGGCAGACGTTGGAGATATTTGCATCCGGATCGAGGCATTCAATCGAGGCCCAGAGCCAGCCGAGCTCCATATCCTTCCCCACCTATGGTTCCGCAACGAATGGTCGTGGGGTCCTACTCGAGAACGAGAGCCGGTGATCCAAAAAGAACCGGGCAAAGTCCCTTGCTTAGTGGCCAGTGATAACGGCAAAAAACCTTCTAAATTTTTGCTCTTCGACTATCGCCTTGGGACCCACTATCTCTATGGTTCACAAAAAGGCCTTCCGCTTTTCACCAATAACGAGACCAACAAAGAAGCTCTTTGGCAAGAACCTAATTCAACCCCTTACGTCAAAGACGCTTTCCATCGCTACTTGATTGAAAAAAAAATGGATGCAATCAATCCAAAATCCTTTGGAACCAAAGCGGCGCTCCACTATTTTTTTCCTGCAATCGAACCGGGGAAAAGTGCGACTGTGCTCCTTCGGTTGACAGACATCAAAATGAAAAATCCCCTTTGGGATATCGAAAAAGTGATCCTCAAGCGAAAACAAGAAGCAGATCTTTTCTACGCATCGGTTCACCCGAAGAATGCAACCGCGGAAGAAAAAGCGATCCAAAGGCAAGCGCTCTCAGGGATGATCTGGAGTAAACAGAGCTACATTTTCGATGTAGAAGCTTGGCTAATGGGCGATGATGCCAACAACCCACCGCCGGAATCTCATAAATTCATCCGAAATATGCACTGGCGGCACATTAAATCGCTGCGCGTTTTTTCGATGCCAGACAAATGGGAATTTCCCTGGTTTGCCGCATGGGATCTAGCTTTTCATACGGTCACCTTTGCGCTTATCGATATTGAATTTGCCAAAGATCAATTATGGCTCCTACTTTTTGATCAATTCCAACACCCCAACGGCGCGATCCCTTCCTATGAATGGGGATTTGACGACATCAATCCTCCAATACAAGCTTGGGCGGCTTTAAAAATCTTTGAGTTTGAGAAGAAAAAAACAGGCCGCGAAGATTATGACTTTTTAGAAAAATGTTTTCATAAACTACTCATGAACTTTTCCTGGTGGATCAACAAAGTCGACACGAAGGGAAATAACGTCTTCGAAGGCGGTTTTCTCGGGATGGATAACATTGGGTTTACAGATAGATCCCTAAAGCTGCCGGAAGGATTTAGCTTAGATCAGGCCGATGGAGTTGGCTGGATCTCCCTTCTCTGTCTTAACTTAATGCGGATTGCGCTCACACTTTCCAAGAGAAATCCGAATTATGAAGGGTTGGGGATCAAATTTTTCGAACATTTTGTCTATGTTGCAGCCTCCATGAGAAAAGGGCATGGGCGCTCCTATGACATGTGGAACGACAAAGCCGGCTTTTTCCACAGCCACCTTCGCAAACCCGATGGCAGCGCCGAGGAAATTGTCGTTCGCTCTTTAGAGGGGATTATCCCTCTCTTTGCAACAGACGTGTGGGACGAGGAAGAGCTGAGAAGTTTTCCTGTTTTTTATAGCTCCTATCAGTGGATGCTGCAAAATCGGCCCGATTTAACCTCGAAATGCATCCAGAAAATCCCCCACAAAGCCGGCACCTATCACCTCCTCGGTCTTCTCAATACCTCTGAGCTGCAAAGGTTCCTCACCACAATTTGGGATCCTGAAGAGTTCCGTTCGAGTTACGGACTTCGGAGCCTCTCGAAATACCATCAAAAACACCCTGCAAAATGGTCCAACTACACGATCTTTTATGAGCCGGGAGAATCGAGTGAAAAGATCAAAGGGGGCAACTCTAATTGGCGTGGACCTGTTTGGCTGCCGCTCAACTACCTCCTCATCGATACCCTTTCTCGCCTTGGCGGAGTATTTAAAGACAACATGAAGATCCGCGTGAGAAAAGAAGCCCCAGTGACCATCGATGAGATGGCCAGATCATTTGCATTGCGACTTCTGAACCTCTTCAAAAAAGATGCGAAGGGAGAGAGGCCGATGTATGGCGATTATGAAAAGTTCCAAAACGATCCCCATTTTAAAGATTATTTTTTCTTCTATGAACATTTCCATGGAGATAATGGCCGAGGTCTCGGCGCATCGCATCAAAATGGTTGGTCTGGCCTTATCGCAAACCTCATCGATTTATTCCGGTAAATAATCCCCAATTTCTGCTATACTGGTTCTCCATGAGTTTACTTTTTAGTTGCCAATCCATTTCCAAAGCATTCAGTACAAGACCTCTTTTTGAGGATCTTTCTTTAAGCATTTTTGCAGGCGATAAGATCGGCCTGATCGGCCTCAATGGCTGCGGCAAGTCGACTCTCTTAAAAATTTTAGCAGGGCTTGAAAAGCCAGATAGCGGCACACTCTCTCCAAAAAGGGACCTGTCCATCGGCTACGTGCCCCAGATGTGCGAATTTGCCGATTTGAATCCTAAGCAAATCCTAGTCGATGCCGTTAAAGGCGATCTGCCGCACTATGAAAAAGAGCGCCTTGCAGACATTTGGCTAAGCAAGCTGGGCTTTACTGGAGAAGAACCCTCTGCTGCCCTTCTTTCAGGCGGATGGAAAAAACGGCTCGGATTTGCCGTCGAACTCATCTCCTCCCCAGACCTCCTTCTTCTCGATGAACCGACAAACCACCTCGATTTAGAGGGCATTCTCTGGCTAGAAAAGTTTTTGGAAAAAGAATCCCCCACCTACCTACTCGTCAGCCATGACCGCTATTTTCTCCAACATGTGACGAGCCGGATTATAGAAATCGATAAAACCTATCCAAAAGGGCTCTTTGCAATCGATGAACCCTATGCGGAATTCCTCTCGAAAAAAGAACAGTTTCTGCAAGGACAGCTTGCCCAAGAGCGAAGGATCGCCACCAAAGCTCGCCGCGAAACAGAGTGGCTTCGGGCAGGCGTAAAAGCGAGGACCACAAAATCCCAATCGCGCATCGACGAGGCAAAAGAGATTTTAGAAGATTACGCCGATATCCAAGCGAGAAACCGACAAAAAAAGGCCAAAATCGACTTTTCTTCGACAGAACGGGAGACAAGAAAGCTCATCGTCGCCAAAAACCTCTCCAAAGCAATTGGGGGAAAGACCCTTTTCTCTCACCTCGACTTTACCCTATCGCCCGGTACCCGCATCGGCCTGATGGGACCAAACGGCTCTGGTAAAACGACCCTTCTCCGAATGCTCGCCGATGAAGTCACGCCCGACCTCGGCACGATCAAAAAAGCCGAAGGCCTTCAAGTCGTCTATTTCGATCAACATCGGGCTCAGCTCCCCCTCAATATCTCTCTTAAAGACGCCCTCTCCCCAAAAGGGGACTTCGTCTCCTTTCGCGGCCAGCCCATCCACATCAACGGATGGTGTAAACGCTTTCTTTTCTCGCCGGATATTCTCGAAATCCCTATCGGTAAGCTCTCTGGCGGAGAGCGGGCGCGCATCGCCATTGCTCACCTCATGCTGCAACCTGCAGACATCCTGCTCCTCGATGAACCGACCAATGACCTCGACATTCCCACCCTTGAAACCCTCGAAGAGAGCCTCCTAGAATTTCCCGGCGCAGTCGTCCTCATCACCCATGACCGCTGCATGCTCGATCGGATCTGCAATTCAGTCCTAGCGCTTGGCAATCCGGAAAAGACAGAACTCTTCTCCGACTATATGCAGTGGGAAAAGGCGCAAAAAACAGCCCCTGTTCCAAAAGAGAAAAAAGCCGACGCTCCCCCTCCAGAGAAAAAGTCGCAAAAACTCTCCTACCAGGAGAAAAAAGAATTCGATGCCATCGAACGAAAGATCGAAAAGCTCGAAGGAGAAGTGCGCGCGTTCAACCAGCTTCTTCTAGAAAAAGAGATCGCTGAAGACCCCGCTCGCCTCTTTGAAATTTGCAAGGCGATTAGTCTTGTAGAAACACAAATCGAACAGCTCTACCTTCGCTGGCAAGAACTTGACCATAAAAACTCCTAAAGATTTAAATAGCCTAATTTTTTGAGTTTGCTTAATATGTAAAGATTTTATTTATAAATTGTTTTTTCTTGTGTAATATTGCCGAAATCTTTAGCCTGCCTCGTTAAAAAAGCGGCAAATGGCAATAAGATGGTAAATTCGATTGGTTCCTCTTCCAACTGTTCCTCCCCTAAAAATACCTCTAATGCTGAAGAGAGAAAGAAAGCGGCAGATCTCGCAAAAAAAACTTTTAAAATCGTCGGTGAAACGGTTGGGGTAAAAACCTCAGTGACCATTCCATCGAAAAAGGTCTCTTTTGCTGCAGCTAAAATAGAACTGGGAAAGGCGAATCAAGATCAACAAACCGAGAAAAGAGAAACGTATCAAAAAAATACGTATCAAAGCCAAGCAAAGAATTTAAGCAACGGAACCCTCTCTACAAGAAAATTAAACGCTCAGATCGGCAAATACGGCTCATCTGCAAACGCCATGAAAGTTTTCTCTCAAGCTGCCGGGCAATCCGCAGTGCAGGCAGAGATGGCGAAATACTCTGCAGATGTCTGTACCGATCGGTCAAAATTGCACCATCAAGATGGAAACACGGTGCGCACGCAAAAATGGCTCCAATCTTCGGTCTCAAAAGCGGGTTCTAAATTCGGCGAATGGGGCTCTAAATGCAGACATGACCCTTCAGCGCGCACCTTCTCTAAAGCAGCTTCTGCGATCGGAGATGGAGTGCATGGGGGCCTTAAAGACACAGCTTGGAAAAAAACCTGTGAAAGAGGAGGGAAAACAATCGCTGGATTTCTGGGGAAATCCATCAAAAATAGTTCATCGATTTACAAAGGCGTTACCGTCGCTGAAACAGCTTACCGAGTCGCTTCCCTCCCGTCCCGAGAAGAGAGGCGCGATCTCCTTATCGGCGCAGGAACAGATATTTCTTGTCTAGCGGGTGCAACAACTTTAGTGGCCATGGGGCCAGCTCCTGTCGGGCTTTTGATGCGTGGTACAGTTGCTTTTGGAACCGCTGCCGTCGCCAGTTTTGCTTCCTCGGAAATCAAAGACCGAATCCAGAGACTTCTCACAACGAATCCTGACCTCCCTAGTGGAGGAACTGGCCTTTCCCTATCTCCCGAGCTCCTCGCCCAGATGCAGGCCAATCCTTCGACTAGTGGGAACAGCCTGGGAATCATTACCGACTCGATCCAAAACTTTCAGAATGAATCGGAAAAGAACCACGACTCCACCATTCAATTTTTCTATCCTGTCTTGTCTGCAAACTTGAACCCCATCGAAGCTCCAGCGGCTCCTGCAAACCTTCTTCCCTCTTCGGACCAATCATTTCCCTTCGTAGTTCCGCAAAAAAAGAGAACTGCGCAAGAGCCTCCGGCGATAAGTCTAAAGAAGACCTCAGAGGCATCTAAAGTTCTATCTAGAGAAAGCAAGAAAATCTTTAACGCCTATTTTGGCCCCGCAAAGCCTCCCAATCCGAATGAATCGAACAAAGGATTAGAGAGAGCTGTAAAAGCTCATGGCGGATTTTGGATCAATAATGATTCGGGAAAATTGGCTTATGGAGGAATGATTGGGGGCTCCTTCTCCACTGGCAATCCAGTGGTCATAGGCGCAGCTGTTACTGGAATCATTGGTATAGAAGTTTATCACCAGATTAAAGACTATATGCGAGCAAAAGAAAGAGAGCGCGTCCAACAAAACGAGCAACAACTGCAACGCTATAGTAAGAGCGGCACAATCGATGATCTAAAAAAAATGAACAGGATCTTGAAAGCGTGTCCACAGCTGCAAGAAAAATACCCTCAGCTTCGAGAAACAATCAAAGAGACCCTTCAGGAAAATGGACGCTTGCTCTGGAAGGAAAGCCGTTGGGGAAAAGTTCAATCGGCCCATAAAGCGGGAAAATTGGACGAGGCTCTTAAAAATTTAGACCGACTCGGAAAATCATTCCCTAACGATGTTGAAATATTTCAGACCGCCGGGTACCTCCATTTAAAACAAAATAAGCACGAATTGGCCAAAGCCGATTACGGAAGCGCTAAAGAGCTCGCTCCTAACGATTGGAATGCTTTGTATGGGCTTGGAATGGCCTATTTAGGGTTGAAAAATTCCGACAGCGCCTCGGTCTATTTTGATCAAGCGGGAGAAGTGGCGTCTACAGCTGAACAAAAAACAAGGGCCGATGCTGAATGGTTAGAGTGTAAAAGTGAAAAAGCCGATGCTCTATTCAAAGCTGGCAAAAAAATCGATGCCCTTAAAATTTGCAGAGAAATCCTCGGCAAAGACGAAAATAATTTCACAGCCAATGCGATGCTTGGGAGTACATGTGTAAACATCGGTGCATTTTCTGAGGCAAAACCCCATCTTCTTAAGGCTCTAAAGGCTAATCCAAATAATCCGCATCTATTGCAAAAACTCGCAACGGCTCATTACGAGGAGAAAGATTTCCTCTCCGCAACTGAACGCCTTGTTCAAGCCAGAGAATTTGAAAGTGATTTAGAACAGAAAACGCTGCTCGAAGCGAATCTGAGAACTTGCCGAATGGCAGAAGCGGCCAAGCAATTAAATAAAGACAATATCGACGGTGCGAAACCCCCTCTAGAAGCAATCGTCGCCGAAAATCCTACCGATTCAGAAGCGAATCTCACCTTGCTTGATATTTCTCTTGCTGAACAAAAGTTCGAGAACGCAAAAAAGTATGGAGAAAATCTGAAAAGTGAGAAGGTCTTAAAAGACCTGGATGCGATCTGCAACCATCGTGCGAAATCCTTTAAAGATCAGGGCAATGCGCTTGCGGCTGACGCTTGTCTCGATACATTGTATCAGAACAAATCTCCCTCCATTTGGACTGGTATAGACCACGCCATTGCTAAAGGAATTCACCAAACGCTAGCTCCTTTAAACAAAGCCGGAATGTCTCTTGCAAAGTGGGGCGATGATCGGGTCCGAAAATACCACCAAGCCACCACTTCTAAAAAAAGTCGTTCAGATTTATTTGATGCCGCGGCAGTTCAGGGCGCTGCAAATGCCCTCAATCAAGCGATCGTCTACGCGCCTGAAACCATCTCTGGGCTTCTTGGGGGATACATGGTCAATGCCTTTGTGAATCGCAAACAATACAAGGATTTTAACGAAGCTGCCTGGGATGTCGCCAAGGGAACCGGAGTAGCTACCTTGAATCAAGCAGCCATTCAGGTCGGTTTTGGAGCAGCCAAAGGATTAGCTGTAGAAGTGTACAAAGAAGCCGGAGCAGTGGCTGCAGAAGTGTACGAAGGAGCCGGAGCAATGATCCAAAAGATGTGCCCTGAAGCAATTCAAAAAGAAGCGGTTGCAAACCTAGAAAAGTTAGCGAAGCTTATCCCAGAAGACGCAACGAAGCAGATCTTTCAAAATTTAGAAAAAGTAAACAAGCTGATCCCAGACAAGTTAAAAAATATTATCGGGCAACCCGCTATGATTTTCTCTGTAGGTCAAGCTGTGTTCTGCGAAAAGAGTTGGGAAAAGACCGCAGACAAAGTTTTAGAAATAGGGGTGAATACGGCCTGCTCAGTGGGACTCACTGCGGTTTTAACACCGGTACTTACACCTTTGGGCGCTTCCTTTGCCTCAGGGATTATCATGACGGGTGTGAAAGCTATATTCACTTCCCCAGAAATAAAACCAAAACCAATCATCGTCCAATCCCAGCCACAGATTGAAGATTCCGGAATCGATCAAGTGATGATGATTTATTTAGCGGTGAATCGAGAATTGCAAAATACCTCTCTTCCTGAGACGGGCCTTTCTCCCTATTACATACCCACTCAAAACTATAGGAATTAACAATGGCGGCAATATCAGCATCGACTAAAGATCTGCAACAACAACTCATGCAGGGATTATTCTTGCAGAAAGAGCAAGAGAAGGAAAGTGTTCAAAGTTCCTCTTCCCATAACCAAGCCGTCGCAAAAATACGCACTTTTAGCCAACAAGCCGATGATGAAAAGGCCAATGGCCATTGGAAAGCCGGAGTGACTTATTTGACGAGCGCCATTGAGCTGATGGATTCCAAAGCTGTCATTCAAGAGCACTTTTCAAAAATAGAGAGAGCCGGTTACCACTACAACCGCGGCAATCTATATAGCGATCTTGGCGAATACCATAAGGCTCTCGAAGACTTTGATAAAGCTCTTCAAGAAAACCCAGTGAATAAAGAGCCACATTACACAAAAGGCATTGCCTATAGCAAGCTTGCCAACTCTGCAAAAGCCATCGAAAATTTCAAAATTGTAATTGATGATCGCCCCTTTACTTTTCTAGGAAATCTCGCAACCCTTTGGCTCTCTTTTGAAGAGGGGCGTTGGGAGGACGTGGAAGAAAATGCAAGCGATCTAATCTCTGAGACGAACTGCTCATTAGATCAGTGTCAAGCATTGCGGATGAGAGGCATCGCCAAATATCAACTAGGAGCCCAAGATACAAGCTATTATGAAGGGGCCCTCCATGATTTAGAAAAGGCCATCGAATCCACTCCAGCAGCTTGTCTATTTCTTTGTAGAGAGCTTTATTTCCTGCACGCCTGTATTTGTCGCACTCTAAAAAAACCGGAAGCTGAAGAGGAAAAAGCTTTCCGCCTCTTGCGCAAACTGGACAGATCCTTGCCCAAAAACTTCTCAGAACCGGATCTCCCCATCGTCGATCTCATGCTGCGAGCCTTAATTCCCGGCGAACCAACGCGAAACGAAGCGCTTGCTGCACTAGGCGACATCTACCAAAATGGGCAGCATGGATTCCAAAAAGATCCTGCACGAGCTGAGTGCTATTACAGCATGGGAGCTGAAGTCCCTTCTGATCGCGCCATGTTGCCTCGCGCCAAGATGTATTACGAAATGAAAAATTATTCTCAAGTAAAGCGCTATTGCGAAATGATTCTGACAAAAGAGCAGCATTTTGAGAAGAAAGAGGCTGCCACTCTGCTTGGAAGAATGTATCAACAAGGGGAAGTCGCTGAAAACGACGAATACGACATGCTCCGCGCGCAACAATATTTTGAGCAGGCGATCTCTTTGACCAATGCTCCCCATGCCCAGTACTACTTAGGAGAGATGTATTGCCAAGGAAAAGCTCGCCTTCACCTCCTCTACGGGATCGCCGATTATCAAAGAGCATTTACTCTTTTTGAGGCAGCGCATGAAGCCCTTCCAGAGGAACCACTATTTGCTTATACCTTAGGGAAATGCTACTACAATCCTCTCAACCACTCTTCGAAAGAGACAGGAGTAAAGCCAGATTATGCAAAAGCCTATGCTCTATTTAGTTCCGCTGAGAGAAACGGCTATAAATCGGCCGACCTCTATCAGAGTCTCAGTCTCATGTCCTATCATGGCCAAGGGATCGAAAAACCCGATTATCGAGTAGCGGATAAATATGCTGAATTAGCCAGAAAATGGGAGATGCGAACAGCAGAAACAAGATACTATCAAGGGCTCACCCATGTCTTTGGACACAGCCGATTTTTAGAGAATCTTCTTCCCATTCAAAACCTAGATGCTTCGATTAAATCTTTAAACGATGAATCATTAAAAACTCACGCCTATGCGCAATCGTTATTAAAATCGACCTATACGAAAAAGGCGCAAACAAAAGAGGCAGAAAGCATCCGCGTTCCAGAGCTTAGCGCACATCGGAACCTCCAACTTTCTGTCGCCGCCAATGACGATGGGAAAATTGTTCGGATCTTTAAAGATGTTATTTATGGAGGAATGCATATTGAAATTGGCTCCATCGAGCGCGCTGCGATTACATGGGATAAAACCCGTTATGAACCGAATTGGAAGAGCTCTTCTGCATGTCGCATAGCAATCACGCAAAATGCCCCCCTGCAGATCGTCCGAACGGTTACCTTTAATAACAATCTCTACTATTCCGTAGGAAATCTAAATGACCAGAATGAGATTACCTGGGGAGCTGAGGTATCTGAGTCGAGTATCATCGAACCATCGATCGCCATCAATCGCGACCGGCAAGTGATGCAAACCTATCGCAGTACGAGTCGCAATGACATCTCTTATCGCTTAGGTCGACTGGAAGATCAAAGAATTACCTGGATCACACCAGGTCTTATGCCTGCGTCAAATCAATATCACTCCCATTTTGCTCTACGCGGCAATTGCGTAGTAGTAGTCGCGGAAAGTGGATCAGAGCCTAAATCCCAAAGGTGCCTAAAAACCCTAGTCGGAACGATTGCGAATACAACGATCTCTTGGGGCTCCTGGCTAGAGGAAGGTCCGAAAATTACTCATAATCCCCAAGTCGCCTTTCAAACCGACGAGCAGCTTTTAATCGTCGCCGAAGGCACCGATGGAGAACTCATCTATAGCCAACGAAGCGTCAATCTAGCCGCCAAAACAATTGCATTTGCAACTCCTGACAAAAAATGGATCCCTTATAATATTGGATATGTCCCAGCTCTTGCGTCGGCAAGAGATGGCATTGTCGAATTCCATGAATTAGACACAAGCCAAGACGGAAAAAACCCAGAGATTGGCCGACATACTGAGTTTCCCTTTTTTGAGGCGGTCCCAGAATGAGTAATCTTGTGAATTAGGGATGATGTTTTTTCTTTCTCGCTTGTCGATTCGGATCAAGAAAGTTAAGACAGAAGCAGATCTCGAACAAATAATTGCAAAAAAACTTAAATCTTCATCACCCCAATTAAGCGAAATAAAATCATTCAAGCCTATTTCTTGAGTTTGATTTCCTTGATCCAAGAAAGGGCGCGGTTTTCTTCTGCGGGTAGGTTGCTTGGCGTATATTTAGAAAAACAAGCTTCGATCTTCTTTTGCATCGCGGTTTTATAGGGAGCTTGCACCAATGAACGGAAGGTGATATAGCCCGCCGCTCCAATTGCTGTAAGAGAGGAAAACAAGCCGCCTAATTGCGTCAAATAAAATGCCTCTACATTTTGCGCCGTTGAGTTCCCGATAAATAGATCGCTGACAGGAGTATCTTTTAAGAGGATGACGTTTTCTAAGATAATAAAACTCGCAAGCGCCGTAACACCTAGAGAAAGGGCCCCTCCTGCTATTTTTAGGATTTTATTTGCAAAAGATTCTTCTTTCAATGCCTCGATACAACTCTCTTTAAAATCGCTCAAAGAAATGCCCGCTTTCAGCTCTTCGTCGATGTTCTTCAATAGTGGAGCCAATTTCCCATAGATCTCCCCTGTCTCTGAATGAAGATCGGGATTTTGGTAAAAACCCTCTAGATGCAAGTTTTGCAAATGTAAAATATGTCGCTGATACAACTCTTCATGCATCTCTTTGGTTAAAGAGGGGTGTTTATCAACACGCAAATGATAACTTTCATGCAATGCTTCTTGGAGAGCCTTGCGATAGGCCTTTTTCATGACAAATAAATAAAGCGCGTATGTAATCGCAGGAAAATCGGTAATACAGGCAAATAACGCTCCTGCATTTGTAATATTATTCGCAAAATTAACCCGCTCCGAGATGTCCGAAGAGAGAGCTGAAGAAAAGTCGCCATTCACTAAGAGATTGATGCTGGCATACGAGGCAATCACTCCAATTCCTACAAGACCTGTATAAACAGGCAATGCCAATATTTTCAGAGCGCTCGTCGAATAGGATTGCTCTTTGAATTCACTAAGCCAGTGTCTGATAATCGGAAGAGCGATTTGAGAGAGCCTCTTTTCAGAAAAATTTTGAATTTCTTCGATCATTTGATCTTTATGGTGGACTACTACAGAACTCAGCTCGATTTGTGTGATTGCGCTCATTGTCTTTTCCTTTATTTTTTAATGTAGCCTTGGTTACAAGTAGCCGAGGTTACATCTAGGTAAGAATTTTTTGCAATGACTTTTCATTCTCTCCTATGGCATAACTGTTTTCCATGAACGATCTTAAAAATTGCAGCGAACGAGCGATCCACTTTAAAAAAGCAAGGCTTCAGCGGCAGCGAGAGCTCGCCGAAGATTACACGGAAATGATCGCAGACTTAATCGCGCTGCAAGGAAAGGTTCGCGTGTGCGATATCGCAAGAGAGATGGGAATTTCTCATGTGAGCGTATTAAAAACGATCAAAAGACTCACCCGCGATGGGTATTTGATGAGAGATCTACATCCGCTCATCGATTTGACGGAGAAAGGAAAAGAAATGGCCTCTTTTTCGAAAAAAAAACATCTCATTCTTTCTCATTTTTTACGAAAGTTAGGCATTTCTGAAAATATTGTGGCGACCGATGTAGAGGGAATTGAACACTACATCAGCCCTGAGACACTGCATGCTCTAGAAGAGCATTTACAAACTCTCAAGGATGGTACTTCTTCTTAATCGCCAGCAGATTGGGTTCGACTTTTTTTCTTTCTCGTTTGTCGATTCGGTCGATGGAGAGAACCCCATTTAAGTGATCGTTTTCGTGCATGGTGACCCGGGCGCGAAAATCGTCCAAGAACTCCTCGATCCACTCCCCTTTGAGGTTCATGTATCGCATGTGGATCTTCTTAGGACGGGTGATCTCTACATAAAGACCCGGGAGGGAAAGGCAACCTTCCACCATTGAGACTTTTTCTTCGGAAGGGTTTGAGAGGGTTGGATTGATGATCACCTCAGGAGGCCCTAAGACATACTCGCCGCCCGCTTCCATGATCTCATCTCGAATGATGAAAATCCGAAGGAGCTGCCCGATCTGAGGTCCAGCGAGGCCTACTCCATTTGCGTGGATCATGGTTTCAATCATGTCGGCAGCGAGCCGTTCAATCTCAGGCGTGATCGCCTCGATAGGTGAGGCCTTCTTCCGCAAAATTGAATCGTCGTACCTTCGCAATGTAAGCTTTGCCATCGGAAACTTACTTCACCGCTTCAGCAGTTGGAGAAGTTTGAGGCATCGTCTCTCTTCGTCCAAGAGCTCCACTCCATAAAGAGAGCACTAGGCAGAGCACCAAAAAAGCTCCAGATAAGTAGGCTGTGAACTTTTTCAATACGTCGGCTGTCGAAGTCCCAAATAGCGAATCGCTACTGTCTCCGCCAAAAGATGCGCCAAGACCCAAACTCTTCGCCTCTTGAATCAAGATCGAAAAACAAAGAATTGCACACATGAATAAAAACAAAAATAAAGAGATATAAAATAAAGCTGTCATTTTCCCTTACAATTTAATACTATCTTTGCCAATGTCTCTACGCTTAAAGAAGCTCCGCCAACTAAGACGCCATCGATATCTTTTTCTAAGGCCAGGCCATTGACATTTTCTGCTTTCACGCTTCCGCCATAGAGGATTGGCACTGTAGCTGCCTTTTTCTTTCCGAACACATCGCCGAGGACCTTTCTGCAAAACGCATGCGCTTCTTGCGCTATTTTCGCTGTTGCACTCTTGCCCGTTCCGATCGCCCATACAGGCTCATAGGCCAAGATCACTTTTTCAGATTCTTCTTTGGGAACGCCCTCTAAACCCATTTCGATCTGCTCTCGCAGCACCTCTTCGGTCCGCCCCTCTTCCCGTTCATCTGCCGTCTCTCCAACGCAAAGAACCGGAATCAAATCATCTTGAAGAGCTCTTACGACCTTTCTTTGGACAAAGTCATTGGTTTCTCCAAATCCGTGCCGTCTTTCCGAGTGGCCTAAGAGGACAAAATCGGCCCCTGCTTCTTTGAGCATCAAAGCGGCGATCTCGCCGGTAAAAGCCCCTTCGCGAGCGTCATTCATATTTTGAGCGCCGACGAGTACTGGGCTCCCTTTGGCTGCTTTAGACGCCGTAGAAATAGTCGTAAACGGCACAGCCAATAAGACTTTGGTTTTACACCCCTCAATCAGTGGGATCAGTTCTTCGATATAAGAGGCTGCTTCGCGTGCAGTCTTATACATTTTCCAATTCCCAATAACGATTTTTTCACGAGGCATGAACACCACAAAATTTTTCTCCTTAGGATACCCCATTCCCTTCAAAAATAAAAGCTAAATAAAAATTCACCACAGAGATAAGAAACCACAGAGGCGGTAGAAGCCCCGCACCCCAAAATTAGTAGTGGTTTCTTATCTCTGTGGTTAAATTCATGTTTCGGACAAAATGAGACTCATGAAAACTCTTTCTGTGACCGAACTGACCTTTGCCATTAAATCGCTGCTAGAGCCCCAATTTCGAGGCCTTTCAGTGCAGGGGGAAATCAGCAATTTCAAAATGCAAACCTCTGGCCATTTGTACTTCAGTTTGAAAGATGCGGGCGCACAAATTTCAGCCGTCCTCTTCAAGGGCAATGCGGCGAGCCTTCCGAGGATGCCAAAAGAGGGCGACCAGGTGATTGCCTCTGGAGAGCTGAGCATTTATGCGCCGCGCGGCGGTTATCAGATCGTTATCCGAGAGCTTCAGTTCATCGGCCTTGGCGAACTTCTCATGAAGCTGCATCAATTAAAAGAGAGGCTAGAAGCGCGCGGCTGGTTTGCAAAAGAGACGAAAAAAGCATTGCCAAAGCTTCCACAGAGAATCGGAGTCGTAACAAGCCCGACAGGCGCAGTGATCCAAGATATTTTACAAGTCTTAGCGCGTAGGTTCAGGGGATTTCACGTCGTGCTCAATCCTGTCAAAGTGCAAGGCGATGGGGCTGCCGCAGAGATCGCACAGGCAATCGATGACTTTAACCGGTATGATCTGGCAGACGTGCTGATCGTGGGGCGAGGCGGAGGGAGCATTGAAGATCTTTGGGCCTTTAATGAGGAAGTGGTCGCAAAGGCGATCTTTGAATCGAAAATTCCGATCATTTCGGCAGTCGGCCATGAGACTGATTTTACGATCGCAGATTGGGTAGCCGACGTGCGGGCGCCAACGCCATCGGCAGCCGCTGAGATTGCAATTGCCGAGAAAACAAATTTATTGAAGTTCCTTCGCGATACAAGGACTAATCTCGAACAGCGAGTGCGCCAGCAGGTCGGGGACATTCGGCAAAGGCTATCGATGGTGCAAAAACACCCTCTTTTTGCCTCCCCGCACACAATCGTCGAACCGAAAGCACAAGCGCTCGATGCGATGGAAGAGGGGATTTTGGTCGCCATGCGAGCAAAGATCCAAAAAGAAAGAGCCGCCTTGCAATCGTTTGAAAGGCAGCTTGCACTTTTAGAACCCACGCGAAAGATTGGCGAATGGAAGGCGCTGCTAAAAGGGTATTCGGATCGAACAGGAGCCGCCATGAAGCACCTTATCGGCTTGAAAAAAGATAGGCTCCAGCGAATCGCCGATCATTTGCAATCGATCAACCCCCGCTCCCTTTTAAAAAAGGGGTACAGCATTCTCTTTGCCAAAAACGAAAATTCGATTATCCTCTCTACAAAAGAGATCACTCCCCATCAAACCGTGCGAGCTCTTTTGCATGACGGGGAAATCCTTGCAACTGTGGACGAAATACGATGACCATTCCCTTTGAGCAGGCCTTCGAAAGGCTAGAACAGATTTTAGAAAAGATGAATAGCGGTAAAGCTCCCCTCGAAGAGTCGTTAAAATTATTCGAAGAGGCTGAAGGGCTAATCCGCGGCTGTAATGCTCGATTGACAACTTCAGAGCAACGGATCGAAGCGCTCATCAAACAGCGCGGACAGGTCGTTCTCGATGCGGCGCAAAAGCCAAAGGTAGAACCATTCGCGTGAAGATTGCAGAGTGGTTTCAAGATCGCAAATCCCTTGTTTTGATTTTAATGATGTTTGGCATCCTATGCCTTCTCAACGTCAATTACGCTGTGCTTCGGAGCGCAAGAAACGCACTGACTGTAGCGGATTTGGGGGGCGGCGCCGGAGCTATCCCTTGGTTTGAACTTTGCGGCACCATGCCGGGCGCAATCTTGATGACTTTAGGACTGACCTGGCTGCTCAACCGTTTTCCCATCCAACAAGTTTTTTTCATTACGCTCTCGATTTTTGTCGGATTTTTTCTCACCTTTGCGCTGGGAATCTATCCCCTTTTGCCAAAATGGACTGCAGCTTTGAGCGCATGGCCGAAAATCGCTACTTATCTGCCGATTTTTTTCTCTTTGCTCTTCTTTGTCATGGCGGAGCTATGGAAGATCGCCCTCTTGGCCGTTCTTTTTTGGGGCCTTGTCAATCAATATGTCCCATTAGAAACCGCCAAACGCTTTTATGCGCCGCTGATGCTCGGCGGGAGCATTGGCACTATGGTCGCAGGTCCCCTGATCTCTTTTTGCACCTCCGATCTTATCTCCAACCATTCGTGGAGCTACTCCCTCTCTTTAATGATGAGCTTTGTCGCTCTCTCAAGCGTTTTTATCGCATGGATGTTCTCCCTGCTGTGGCGACAACTCCATTCCAATGCTCCCGTTCAACAAAAAGAAGAGAAAGAACCTTTTTCCGTGTGGGAAAGTTTTCTCATTTGCTGCCGCTCGAAATATCTTTTGCTCCTTGCCTGGATTACGATTGCCGACTATATCGCCTATGCGCTTGGAGAAGTGGTTTTTCTCGATCTCTTAAAACAGAAATTTCCCGATCCGCGCGACTATTGCACGTTCATGGGCAAGCTCTCCTTTTGGAATGGCATTCTCACTGCTTTTAGCGCCGTTGTCATCACGCCGTATCTTCTCCGAAGGTGCCGCTGGATCGTCGCCTCTCTTGTGACTCCGATTTGCCTCTTAGTGACAGAAGGCGCTTTCTTCTTTACGGCCTGGCACCCTGCCTTTGCGGGCAACATCGAACTAGCAGTCCTTTTAGGCGCAGCCTTTTTCTGCATTGTCAGAGCCGCTAAATACACCCTTTTTGACACCTCGAAAGAGATCTCTTTTCTACTCCTACCGCCACTGGAAAAAATGCAGGGTAAACTCGTCATCGATGGAATCTGCGCAAGAGTTGGCCGCGGAAGCGGCTCCTTGTTTAGCATTATGCTGATCCAATTTTCCGGCAGTGTGCTCGCTTCGATCCCGATGGCTGGAGCCATAGCCTTGACGATTGCCACCACTTGCGTATTGGCGACGACCAAGCTCGGTCTTCTCGTAGAAAAACAAACCCCTGAGACAGCCTCATGATGATCGCCCTCTTTCCGAATGAACAAAAAAAACAATCGTTTGATCTAGCTACCAATATCCGCGAGTTTTTACAAGATCAAGGGGTCACAGTGGTCGCTGAAGATGAAAAGGCCGATGCGATCGGAGCTTTGCCAATCTCTTCTGTCAAGCAAGAAGAGATCCAGTTTCTTATCGCAATGGGCGGCGATGGAACCATCTTGCGTATTTCGCGTAATTTTGCTCACCTTAACGCTCCTATCTTAGGGATTAATCTCGGCCATCTTGGCTTTATGGCAGACGTTCCTATCTCTGATATTTATCCGAGCCTTTCTGATCTTTTAAGCGGCGCTTATACCATCGACCACAGGCTTGTTCTCGATGGAACCAATGGAACCAATACCCTTCGCGCCGTCAACGACATCGTCATTCACCGCGGCAATAACCACAGCCTCATCGAGCTGGCAATCCAAGTCGATGGCATCTACGTCAACACTTTCGTCGCAGATGGAATTATCATCGCCACTCCGAACGGATCGACCGCTTATTCACTAGCTGCAGGCGGCCCCATTCTCAGTCCAACTCTTGAAGCCGTTGTCATCACGCCCATCTGTCCACACACCATCTCCAATCGCCCCATTGTCCTCACGGCTGATAAGCAAATCGAGATTCAGTACTTAAGCGCCTACGATCCGATCGAAATACGCGCTGATGGCCTCGACGCTTTTAGCTTTTCAACTGGAGAGAGCTTTACTATCAAAAGGTCCTCGCTCGCCTTCAAGCTCGTCAATCTCCATCGACACGAATATTTTTCAACATTGCGCACCAAGCTCGGTTGGTCCGGAAAACTTCGCTAAAGGAATTTATGATTCGATTCGCATTTCTTTTTTATCTCGCAATGTCTTCGTCGAAAACGACAGAAACAACCACGATAGACTCCAACGGCACTCAGACAACTGTCTACGAAGAAGAAGAAGAAGAGGATGTTTGGTATGGGCCTGGATTTTATTACGGAATCTGGTTCTATGATGAAGATGATTACTGGCGTTGGCGCAATGATCACCGACACTACCCCAACAATCACCACTATTACGACCCACACCATCCAATCCCCTATCACGAAGAAGGGGAACATGGAGGTGAGGGACATGGCCATAGTCATGGCGGCGGTGGTCACCGCTAGCACATGAGTTATAGATTTCTAAACAAGAGAGCCTGGCTGGTTTGCAAAATTGCTAGGTTGCCAATCTTCAATCCAAGCTAAGAGATCTCGTGGCATGTTTGTGTTAGCTGTGCAATGCCATACGGTGGCATAGGCGCCAAGTGCAAGCGTGGCAACACCGACAACGATCGAAGCAGTGATCAACCATTGCACGGAGAGCATCCCTCCAATTAGCGCTGCCGCCGAGCAACCAATTCCGACGCTAATAGCCCAGCCAAGATCTCTTATACGACTCGTTTTTTCTTCGAGAATGTCGAGATCGGCCTTGTTGATTTGAGTGATTGTTCTTAGATTTAGACCATCTGGAGGCACTGGAAGCGCCCCTGATTGGAGACCCTCTCTAATGGTCAACGCCTCTTGAAGACGAGTTAAATTTTGACCATTGTTTTCTTTCGCGCGATCATAGAAAGCTTTGGCTACACTAAGAGTAACAACACCCACAGCGCCGACGATGGCAGCTGTAGTTGCTCGGTCGTTCTCTCTTTCTTCTTTTTTAGCCTTTGAATCTACAGGTCCATTAATGATTTGAATAGTGTTCTGAATGGGGGCAGCATAGAAAGGCTGATAGTAAGGTTGAGGAGCTCGGTTGATAACAACAATAGAGGCTGAGGCTCCTGAATACTGATTTACTGGCCGAGCCTGGCCGGGCTGCTCTGATTCTTTACTATAATCATTCTTTAAATGTTGAAAGTAAAGATCGAGGATATTTGGAGCATTATAAAGTTTATTTGCCATGATAATAACCTTCTTTTTTGTTAAAAGGAATCACAGTCTACGTCAATTTGTCTTTTTAGACAATTATAAAGAAAAATTCTAAGCAAGTAGAGAGCTTGATATTCCTCTCTAGCCCGAGCCGCGCTTGATCGAAGGCTTCTTGCCAAGGGCCAACGCTATTTTTGCGCTCAAGTTCAAGAAAATAGTTGGCAATGGCAATAAAAAGCGGGGCAGGGTCTTTTTCTTCCATGAGAAGGCCAATCTTTTCTAAAGAGAGAAAGAGGGTTGGGTAGGAGGGGCGCTTTTCTAAAAGGGATAGAAGGAGAGTTTTTGCCTCCTGACACTCTGGAGATAATGGAGATTCCCCCGTCTCTCGGATAGAGAGTTTGGTGCAGCGCGAGAGCAGGGTCGGGAGCATCTCTTGCGCCTTTTCTGAGAGGAGGATCCAGTAACTATCTAGGATGGGCTCTTCGAGCGTTTTTAGAAGGGCGTTTGCAGCGGCGGGCTGCATCTGATCTGCAAATTCGATGAGAAAGATTTTTGCAGGAGCAGAAAAGGGGTTAAATTGGGAGGTGTCGATTGCTTTGCGGACCGATTCGATAGAGTGGAGGGCGCCAGCTCCTTCTGGAGTCATGAGATGAAAATCGGGATGGACCTCTATGCGATCGAGGGGGACTTGCAAGAGTTCTGAAGCGAGCCAGAGAGCTGTTTTTTTTCCGAGTTCTTTGGGGCCGGAAAAGAGCAGTGTGTTGGGGAGCTTTTCTTCTAAAAGAGCTTTTTTTAAATATTCTTCAAACATGGGAGTGGATGAGGTGCATGGCTGTTTGGAAAACATCTTCTGCCGGTTTAGAGGCGTCCAAAAGATGGAAGCGCTGTGGGTTTTTTCGATGGAGAAGATGATAGCCTTCCCGGATCTTTTGATGAAAGGCTAGAGTTTCTTCTTCGATCCGATCTTTATTTCTACTTTTAAGAACGCGAGAAAGACCCACCTGTGGATCGATGTCGAGGTAGAGAGTGAGATTGGGTTCTAATCCTTGCGAGAAAAAAGCGCAGATTTCTGCCACTTTTTGCGCGCCAAGACCACGAGCGGTCCCTTGGTAGGCAATCGAGGAGTCGTTGAATCGATCGCAGAGGACGATTTTTCCTTCTTTCAATGCCGGATTGATCACTTCTTCGATGTGCTGGGCGCGCGAGGCTAAAAAAAGGGCGAGCTCTGCATAGGAAGAAATAGCTTTTGAGCTTTGCAGCAAAATGTGGCGCACAGCTTCTCCAAGAGAAGTGCCGCCAGGCTCTCTTGTTTGAAGGACAGGGAAACCGTCTGAGGTGAGTTTCTTAAAAACTTCCGCAATCAGGGTGCTTTTCCCCGCGCCTTCTCCACCTTCAAATGAGATGAATGCGCTTCTCTTCACTCGACCGCTACAGCCTCAACCTTCTGCGCTCCAATCACGAGATCGTCTTTTTCTTTGAGCTCGACGAGTTTGACGCCTTGGGTAGTTCGCCCCATGACCCGAACATCGGTCATCGGGATACGGACAGCTTGACCTGCCGAAGACATGAGGAGAACCCCATCTGTATCGCCTACGGAAAGAGCTGCGACAACCATGCCGTTGCGCTCAGAGGTGATGATCGAGCGGACGCCGACGCCACCGCGGTTTGTTTGGCGGAAATCTGCCACAGCCGAACGTTTACCAAATCCATTTTCACAAACGGTGAGGATGGTCTGATCGGGGGTGACCACTTCGCAACCGACGACGATATCTTTCTCATTTTTCAAAGAGACGCCTCGAACCCCACGTGCAACCCGGCCCATAGCGCGGACAAGCGATTCATCAAATCGAACAGCCATGCCATCGCGAGTAAAGAGCATCACTTGCTGCGTTGGCCTTGTGATACGAGCTGCGATGAGCTGATCTCCTTCATCGATGTTGAGGGCAAAGACCCCTTTTCTACGCGGATTGACAAATGCGGAAAGCTCTGTCTTCTTCACAACGCCTTTTAACGTTGCAAGGAGGATGCAGCATCCCACTTCTTCAAAATTGCGAACGCGCAAGATGGCTGCTACTTTTTCATTTTCTTGGAGATCTTCCAAAAGGTTGATCAGCGGACGGCCCTTGGTGCGGCGCCCTGTCTCTGGGATTTGCCATACTTTGGTCCAGTAACATCTGCCAAGAGTTGTGAAAAGAAGGAGCGTATCGTGCGTGGAAGCGACGTAGACGTTCTTCAGCGTGTCGGCTTCTTTTTTCATTTCCATGCCAATAACGCCAGTGCCGCCCCGTCTTTGCTCGCGGAAGGTATCGATTGGCATTCTCTTGATGTAGTCATCGTTCGAGATGGTGATAATCACCTGTTCATCGGCGATGAGGTCTTCCATTTGGAATTCCCCTTCAGCGGCGACGATTTTTGTTTTTCGCTCAGATTTGTGGATTTTGCGCAAATCTTCGAGCTCTTCGCGGATGATATCGCGCACCATCGCTTCAGAGGCCAAGACAGCTTTGAAATGGGCGATCTTGACGAGAAGTTCTTTGTATTCGCTATCGATTTTCTCATGCTCAAGGCCAGTCAATTGATAAAGGCGAAGATCGAGAACTGCGTTGGCTTGTTTTTCACTAAAGCCAAAACGATCCATCAGTTCTGTACGAGCTCCATCGCGGTTTGAAGAGGCGCGGATGATCTTGACCACTTCATCGAGGTGATCGAGCGCTTTTAAATATCCTTCTAAAATGTGGGCGCGGGCTTCCGCTTTGGCCAGCTCATAGCGCGTTCTACGGCGGATCACATCAATGCGGTGATCGATCCAAGAGGTCATGAAGTGCTTGATGTTCATGGTGCGCGGCAGACCATGATCGAGCGCAAGCATGTTGCAACCAAAGGTTACTTGAAGGTCGCTATTCTTATAGAGTTGGTTGATCGCAACGTCTGGAATCTCGCCCCGCTTTAGTTCGAGGAAAATGCGAAGGCCATCTTTATCCGATTCGTCGCGAATGTCTGATAATCCAGTAATTATTTTATCGTTGATCAGTTGCGCGATTTGCTCGATCAATCTCGATTTATTGACGTTGTAAGGGATCTCATCGACAATGATCGCCTGTTTATTGTTTTGGCCGTCTTCGACGCGCATAGAGGCGCGAACCATGAGCTTGCCGCGGCCTGTATGATAGGCTTCCTTAATCCCGCGATAGCCGCAGATAACGCCACCTGTTGGAAAATCGGGACCCGGCATCACTTTCATGATGTCGTCAATCGTAGTATTTCGATCGCCGAGCACAAGGAGCGTCGCTTCGATCAGTTCCCCTAAATTGTGGGGAGGAATATTCGTGGCCATACCCACTGCAATCCCCGTCGAGCCGTTGGCGAGGAGGTTCGGGAATTTTGCCGGGAATACGGTAGGTTCTTCTTTTGTCTCATCGTAGTTGGGAGTCATCTCGACAGTTTCTTTATCGAGATCTTCCATGAGCGCCATGGCTGCGGATGTCAACTTGGCTTCTGTATAACGCATTGCAGCTGGGGGGTCGCCATCGATTGAGCCAAAGTTTCCTTGACCATTGATAAGACTGTATCTCATGACCCAATCTTGGGCTAAACGGACAAGAGTTGGGTAGATGACCGTTTCCCCGTGCGGATGGTAATCCCCGGACGTATCCCCGGAGATTTTTGCGCATTTACGGTGCTTGGCGCCGGGAGTTAAGTTAAGCTGGCGCATGGCATACAAGATCCGCCGCTGCGAGGGTTTTAAACCGTCGCGCACATCGGGGAGAGCTCGGGAGATAATGACCGACATCGAATAGCGAAGGTAGCTTTCCTTCATCTCCTCTTCGATATTGCGTGGAACAATCACTTCATCTTTTGTATAGGACATGCTTTTACTCTAATTAAATGTCTAAGTTTTTGACCGAAAGGGCGTGGGTTTCAATAAATTGTCTGCGCGGTTCGACTTCTTCTCCCATCAACATGGAGAACATCCGATCTGCGGCAATCGCATCTGGCAAGGTTACTTTTACAAGCGTACGGGTCGCAGGGTCCATCGTCGTATCCCAAAGCTGGTCGGCGTTCATCTCACCAAGACCCTTGTACCGTTGCACTTCAACCCCTTTTCGCCCGTTGCTGCGAACCGCATCGATGATCTCGCGCATGGTTTGATAGGTCGTCGCTTTGCCTCCCTCTTCGAGAAGATCGAAAAGATCGCCGTCGGCTACGACGTATTGCTCTAGGTTTAGGTCAAATGCGCCGAGTTTTTCTTGAATGCTGCGAAGGCGATTTGGCTCAAAAAGCTCCATAAAGGCCAGCGACTTTAAGGTAAAGTGCCGCATCTCTTCAGTGATCTCTTCTGGCGGGATTGAGGCCAAGGTCTCATCGTGCGTCCGTTTTTGCGCTTCTTCGTTCCCTTTTTTGAGCAAGATGAGCTCTTCTTCGGTGTAGAGGAACTGGTATCCGCCAGCAATGGCGACTTGATACTGAGGCCACTGGCTAGTAGTCGATTTTGCAGCGATAAAATCGCGGAACGGAACTCCTTTTCGCTCGATGGAATTGATGAAGATCTCCACATCGAGGATGAGTTCGATGAGCTGCTCCATCTTCTCTTTATTAAAGGAATTTTCAGCACCTGGTTTTCGCACTAAAATATCGCTGATTCCAAGGCGGAGTAAGTATTCATCCATCTCTTTTTCCGAATGGATGTATTGGCTCTGTTTTTTCCTTGTGACTTTAAAAAGAGGTGGTCTTGCGATGTAGACGAAATGGTTTTCGATGAGCGCCGGCATGTGGCGGTAGAAGAACGTCAAGAGGAGAGTCCGGATATGCGATCCATCCACGTCGGCGTCCGTCATGATGATTACTTTATGGTAGCGAAGCTTTGCTACGTTGAACGTATCGTAGCCGATGCCGCATCCGAGCGCTGCAATCATGGCTCCCACTTCTGTGTTTTGCAAAATCCTTTGCAAACGAGCCTTTTCTACGTTCAAAATCTTACCGCGAATCGGCAAAATCGCCTGGAATCTCCGGTCGCGGCCAGACTTGGCAGAACCGCCGGCAGAATCTCCTTCAACGATGTAGATTTCGCAAAGCGCAGGATCCCGTTCTTGGCAGTCGGTCAATTTACCGGGCAAACGTCCAGAGTCTAAAGCGCTCTTGCGAAGCGTTAGCTCTCTCGCTTTTTTCGCGGCTTCCCTAGCTTCTGCTGCGATGATCGCTTTTTCCCCGATCATTTTGGCAATGGCTGGATTTTCAGAAAGGAAGGTCGTCAGCTCTTCGCCGACGATCTGCTGAACGATACCAGCGACTTCGTTATTGCCGAGCTTTTGCTTGGTCTGCCCCTCGAATTGAGGATTGGCCACCTTGCATGAAATAACCGCGGTCAGTCCCTCGCGCATATCTTCGCCAGTGATCGAAAACTTATCGGTTTTTAGGAGCGAATGACTCTTGATATATTGGTTAAGAACGCGCGTCAATGCGGTTGAAAACCCAGTCAAATGGGTGCCGCCCTGCCTTGTCGCGATGTTGTTGACATACGTATAAATCGTCTCGGTATAGGTATCATTCCACTGCATCGCCACTTCGAACTCAAGAGGACCATCGATCCCCTCTCTTGTCGCTGTAATGTAGATGGGTTTTGGGAAGAGAGGAATTTTCCCCTCGTTCAAATAGCTGACAAAGGACGAAATCCCGCCGGAGTAGTTGAAGCGGACGACTTCTTTTGTAAGATCCCGTTCATCTTGGAAAACAATCGTAATGCCTCGATTTAAAAAGGCCAGTTCGCGAAGTCTTTTGAGCAAGATGTCATAATCGAAACTGGTGACAGAAAAAATGGTCTGATCGGGGAAAAATGTAACTCTTGTCCCTCGCTTGGTCGACTCGCCGAGTCTTTTCAAAGGCGTAACGGGTTTGCCGCGCTCAAAAACCATTTCAAAGGCATAGCCATTTTTCCACACTTCCGCTTGCAGCCTTGTCGAAAGGGCATTTACGCAAGAGACGCCGACGCCGTGGAGACCGCCGGAAACTTTATAGGTATTTTTATCGAACTTGCCGCCGGCGTGAAGGATCGTCATGACCACTTCGAGGGCAGTCACTTCCCGTCCTTGCTTGATCGATTCTTTGTCATGTTTTTCAACGGGGATTCCGCGGCCATCATCCTCGACAGAGCAGCTTCCATCGGAGCGAAGAGTCACAAGGATCTGCGTGCAATAGCCCGCCATGGCTTCATCGATACAGTTGTCGACTACTTCATAGACAAGCTGATGGAGTCCATTTGTATGCGTATCGCCAATGTACATCCCTGGCCGTTCTCGCACCGCTTGGAGACCCTCCAAAACGGTAATAGAACTCGCATCATACTGCTTCTCATTTTCCATCGTCGTCATACCTTATCTTCTCATTGCTTATCCAATCCGAAATACAAGACTTCGGACTGAAAATTTTTCTTGCAGCCGTTTTAAAAGGCGTGGCCGTTCGTGCTGGCAAAGCAGGCTATACAGAGTCGCGCTTTTAACTTTGACGGTAAGAACCCCATCGATAAAAGAGACAGCTTCTGTCAACGGTCCCATTTTACCACCAAGTAGCTCTTGCCAAAAGGAAAAAATTTCGTCCCCTCCCAGCCCCGTTTTTTCACGGATTTCCCGGACCGATTCTGGAAGCAGTTCAGAGAGCGATTTCCCTGTACGAGATGTCCCGTCAAAATTCCTTGGCGTTCTATACATATGCTTCCTCCCGAGATTATTCTTTCATTGAAAAAAAGGCTATGAAAAAAATCCCCCCAGCCGTTACTGCTAAAGTATGACTGAACATCAGGCAAAAAAAGTGGTCCTAGTGACCGGATGCGCCGGGCGAATCGGCGCGAACGTGGTCCGAAAACTCGGGGAAAAATATCCGATCGTAGGATTTGAGCTGTTGAAGGCTATCTACGCCTCTAGCCAAGAGGAACTTGTCCCCATCGATCTCTCTTCCGATGAGAGCGTCCACCAGGCGTTCACCCATATCCGCCATTTTTACGGCAACCAGATCGTCTCTGTCGTTCATTTGGCCGCCTACTACAGCTTCAGCGAAAAGCACTCCGATAAATATGAAGAGATCACCGTCCAAGGAACTAGACGCCTTCTAGAAGCGCTGCAAGACTTTGAGGTAGAGCAATTCATTTTCACAAGCACTATGCTCGTCCATGCCCCAACCGAGCCAGGCTGTCCGATTGACGAAGACTCTTGCGTCTGCCCAAAATGGGACTACCCCGCCTCAAAAACGCGCACAGAAGAGCTCATCCATGAAAAAAGGGGCAGAATCCCGACAGTTATTTTGCGCATCGCAGGAGTGTATGACGATAAATGCCACTCGATTCCGATCAGCCACCAGATCCAGCGAATTTATGAAAAAAAACTAGAGAGCCGCCTTTTTTCCGGAGACATCTCCCACGGAGCATCCTTTATCCATATGGATGATTTAGTCGATGCGATCGCTCTTTCCGTTGAAAAGAGAAAAGAGCTTCCCCCCGAAACTGTTCTTTTAATCGGGGAGCCAAAAACCTTGAGTTACGATTGTTTGCAACGGCAAATTTCCTGCCTTCTTTTCAAAAAAGAATTTACCACCATTCGCGTTCCTAAACTCATCGCCAAGATCGGCTCTTGGATCCAATGCCATATTCCATTTACGAAAAAACCGTTTATCCGCCCCTGGATGATCGATCTGGCCGACGATCACTACGAACTCAATATTTCAAGGGCCAAACACCTGTTAGGATGGGCGCCGAAACACTCTTTAGCAAAAACGCTTCCGATCATGATCCAAGATCTCAAGAAAAATCCAGCTGAATGGTACAAATTCAACCAATTGGAGAAAGGGTGAAAGGCTTTATTCTGGGCCTTTGGCTTCTCTTCGCTCCAGCGACGTTCGGGTACACAAGCCAAGCGCTTATCTATAGCGACCTTGCCTCTGGCGTTCTTCTTCTCCTTTTAAGTCTTAGCCCGAAAAGCACTTGGGGCTACGCCCTCATCGGCTGCTGGCTCGGATTTGCCCCCCTTCTCTTTTGGGCGCCTGAGCCCGCCTGCTACTTAAATGACACCCTCGTCGGAATGCTCTCTTTAGCCCTTTTTATCGTCCCGAAAGAACCTACCGAAGAAGGACCTTCCGTACCCAAAGGCTGGTCCTACAATCCTTCCTCCTGGCCGCAACGCCTTCCTATAGCGCTGCTCGCATTTCTCGGCTGGATGTTTTCCCGTTACATGGGCGCTTACCAACTCGGCTACATCGACACTATCTGGGATCCATTTTTTGGGGATGGCACTCTCAACGTCATCACCTCAACCGTTTCCAAGCAATTTCCCATCCCCGATGCAGGATTCGGCGCCTTTGCCTATTCGCTCGAGATGCTCTCTGTGCTAAAAGGTGGAGAGAGGCGCTGGCGCACAATGCCCTGGATGGTCATCGTCTTTGGACTTCTTGCCATTCCCTTAAGCCTCACAAGCATTATCCTCATCATCCTGCAGCCCCTCGTCGTCGGCGCTTGGTGCACGCTTTGTTTAGGCACCGCCCTTTGCATGCTCCTCCTCATGGCCCTTTCTATCGATGAGGTCGCGGCGGTGATTCAATATTTAAGATCCAAAGAAAAACCCTTCTTAAAACTTCTCTTTCAAGGAGGAGAGAGCCGGGGAGCTACCTACGATCAGCGGACGCCTCCTCTTGACGCTCCCCTTCTCTCTTTAGTCCGAGCGTCTTTTTGGGGTGTTACGCTGCCATGGAACATTGCCCTTTCCATCCTCACAGGAGCTTTTTTCATGTTTGCCCCCGGCCTCTTCGAGTTTGATCGGCCCATGGCCAACGTCGATCATGTCTTTGGGGCTCTTATCATCGTCATCAGCTTCATCGCCATGGCTGAGCAGACGAGAAAAGCTCGCTTTATCAACGTCCTTTTTGCGGCCATCATCCTCATCGCATCGCTGGTCACCTTCCAAGGACTCGTTTTGCACATTCCTCTAGCACTCCTAACGGCTATTCTCGCCATTCCAAGTAAATAAATTAATAGTATTAAGAATTATTTTTGTTTTTTAAATTTTACAAATAATGATAAAATTTACCCAACAAAAGAGAATCGCTTGAATCCCATTGTAGAACATCCTTATTCTCCTCGAGACTATATCCACCCGGAACCTATCTGTTCGCGGATGATCAGCAGCCTCTATGAGGCTATGATTACAGTCCGTTCTCAGGAAGGAGCTTCTCTTCGAGGGCGCGCCTATTTAATTTTGGGCCATACATGTTTATTCGGTACTGCCCTTCTGTCTGTGGGAGAAACTCTCATCTCTTTCGTCGTACTAGAGTTGAGTCAATTATTAGGAAAGATGGTTGTCTTTTTATTACTGAAGCCTTTCTCGCTTGAATCTGTAGAGAGAATGATCGAAAAATTCCTTCAAATAGCTAATGCTTATTTCTTCCATTCTATAATTACCGCTCTTTTAATACCTCCTTCTATTCCTATGAACCACGTTCTTCATACGCGTGCAAAATACGTTATTTTTATTTCAAGTGCCCTTCTAGCGGCAAGAGGACTCGCAGAAATGGAGAATTTACCGCAAGAAAAGAGACAAAAAATAATAGACCGAGTTCGCTCTATGTATACGTTTTTAACCAACGAAGCCTCTACTATACGCCAAGAGGTGATTCGAGCGATCAGTCTCGATTATCCAGAAGAGTTCGCTGAAATGAATCGCCTGCAACAAGCAGGGCACCCCATCGACACTTCATCCTTTGCGTTAGAGACCGTAACCGTCCTCGCCGACCTTGAAAGTGATATAAGGCCGTTAGAGCAAAACATGTTACAGTTTTCTCTTGTATCCACTACAGATGCAGATTATCAAAATCATCTTAAAGCGCTAGCAAAACAATCTCTAGAAGAACTCTGTCAATCCGAAGGGGACTTTGGAAAAGGAATACGCCAACAAGTTAGAGATCAAGACTATCAGCTGATCATACCTCTCTGTAATTATATTCAATTCAAAGAGCTTACTCAGGCTAAAACGATCTGTCCTCAAAATTTCAATCTCCCTTCCTTTGCTCGTTATGCAAATCGTTTAAAAAAGTTACAACAGGCGAAGAATAAACTACCCTCAAATCTAGAAGCTCGACAAAAACAGATTCAAGCACTGCTCTCTGGCTCCTGTGGACAACTATCAGAAGAAGGTAAAGCGCTTTTTAGAGAAATTACTGAACTAGCGTCCCCTTTGCATCAAGGTCCTTTCCTTAAATCCATGGGAATAAGCCTTTTTCAAGAGATCTTTACCTCTATTGGGGAAAAGCTCCCTGAGAATGAGTAGAATGTCCCCTCTGTACATCCGTTGCTAGACTTTTAATATTTGGCAGGGCAAACTTCCTACCCAAAAATTGGAGCAGCTTACAATGGCAAGTAGTCCAGCAGGATTGGGTTATCCAGGATCGCAAAATTTAGTGAGGATGCCTGACGGAATACATTTAACATCGTTTTTGGATTCTCGATTTCGGCCTCTTGGCAATTACCCTGCATTGGTAAAAATCACAAGAACAGCCATTGAAAAAATGGATCGCGACTTCAGAAATTTCGAAACTCCCTCGATCAATATATACGCGATATCGAATAATGGGATTTCTTCTTTGATGTTTGGGATTAACAGCCTTTTTTTTAGTCGCGTCCATGAAAAACTAGAGAGCGATGAACCGGAATTGACATTTGAAGTAGGCTCGTTTGTTTTCGATCCAATCCAAAACTCCCTTTCTTCTTATGGCGGGAAAACGGAAAGATCTTTTCACGGATCTGTTGAAACCAACCCTTATCTCCGAAATGTGAAAGAATTTAGAGCCAAACTTCTTTCAACTGTCGAATATTCTCCGATCTTCAATACCATCCGCTCAACGCATCATTTTGCTTCCGAATATTTTGAAAATTTTCCAGAATTGCTCGTGCTTTCCATGGATGTAGCCAAAGATGGGCAGTGGAAATTGGAACTTCAGCAGAAAATAGGGAGGCCTCTTTCCAATGAAAAAAGAGAGCAGCTTTTCGATGAAAAAATAAAAACAGTTTCTAGAGCCACGCTGAGTAACAAGATCCTTTGCCCCATTACTAGAAAGGTTCTGGAAGACCCCATTTTACTCTCTTCAACATGGCAATCCTATGAGCGCAAGGCGCTCAATCATTGGGCGATTCTCAAAATTGGAGAACCTGTGCCAGTGTATAAAAATCCATATGATCGAATCTTTGAAAAAGCGTATGAGTTATCGATAAAATTGGAAAACTTAGAATGGACTCCAGATCTTCAAAGAGAGGTCGATCATCTTGAATATTTAAGTGAACGCGCTAACCTTGTATATTCCGGAATAATCCCAAAAGAATTCTGCGAGCAATGGAGAGCGATCTGGATCATCGAATACCTTTTAAACGAGCGCTCTGAACTGTTTGAACATTTGACGCCTCCTGTTTTCATACAGAAGAATGATCTAGCTAGGGCCAATCAGCATCCAATGCCACAGGTTCAAGCCGTGGCAGATGTTTTCAGACTGACCCACACTATTTATTAGCCTCTACCGGCTCTTTTGCGATCGTTTTCCAAGAGGTGAATTTTTCGCAGGCGAATGAAATTCGGAGTTACTTCGACAAGCTCATCATCGGCAATATAGTCGATGGCTTGCTCGAGGGTAAATTTCCTAGGTGGGGTCAAGATGATGTTCTCATCGCTGCCTGCGGCTCTGACGTTTGTGAGCTGCTTGGCTTTGGTCGCGTTGACGATCAGATCGTTTTCTCGAGAGTGTTCTCCTACGATCATCCCTTCATAGACTTCATCTCCCGGCTTAACGAAGAGAGACCCTCTCTCTTGTAAGGTGAAAAGTCCGTAGCCATTGGCCTTTCCAAGGCTATTGGAAATGAGAACGCCGCGAAGTCTTCCCGGGATCTCCCCTTTCCAAGGAGCAAAGCTCTCGAAAATGGAGGTAAGAACCCCAAGGCCCGATGTGCGGGTCAAGAAATCGTTGCGGTATCCCATAAGCCCACGTGTCGGAACGAGGAATGACATCGTTGTAAGGCCGTGTTCTGAAGTGGAAAGAGCTCTCATTTCCCCTTTTCGGCGGGAAAGGTCTTCGATCACAGTTCCTGAATAGCTTTCAGGCACTTCGACGTGAACTCGCTCCATCGGCTCTGATAGAACTCCGTCGATCTCTTTTGTGATGACTTTCGGTTTTGAGATAGAGATTTCATACCCTTCTCGGCGCATTGTTTCGATCAAGACAGCAAGGTGAAGCTCGCCGCGACCGCAGACGCGGATCGCATCATCTCGGTTAGCAACTTCTTCAATTTTCAAAGAAATATTGGCTCGTTTTTCACGCATGAGGCGATCGCGCAATTTATTCATCGTAACGTGTTTTCCGTCTCGACCCACCATCGGGCTGGTATTGACGACAAATTCTACCGATACGGTCGGCTCTGCCAAAGTAATGGGAGGAAGCTGGACAATCTGGTCATTGGCGCAAAGGGTATCGCCAATATCGACCTCTGGGATGCCAGAGATCGTCGCGATATCGCCGGCTCCGGCGTCATTGACTTCGATCTTTTTCAGACCTAAGTGTCCCTCGATTTTTACGATCCGGTGAGTCATGTGATTGCCGTTACGGTCGACTCGGGTAATCGAATCCCCTTTTGTAATTTTCCCCTCGAGAATACGCCCCGTCGCCTGGCGGCCGAGGTAATCGTCGTAGGAAAGGGTTGCCGCTTGCATCAAAAATGGGAGCGACAAATTGCCCGGTGGGGGAGGAGCTGCTTTTAAAATGAGTTCAAAAAGAGGGGCTAAATCTTTTGGGGTGTCCCCGACTTTTTCAATCGCATATCCGTTAAAGCCGGAAGCATAAATGTAGGCAAAATCGAGCTGTTCGTCGTTTGCGCCGAGCTCTAAGAAAAGGTCAAAGGTCTCATTGAGAACGCGATCTGGGTCGGCGTGTGGACGGTCGATTTTATTGAGGACGACAATCGGGCGAAGGCCCATTTTCAAGGCTTGGCTAAGCACAAAACGGGTCTGAGGCATCGGCCCTTCTTGAGCATCGACCAAGAGAAGCACAGAATTGACCATCCCGAGAACCCGCTCTACCTCGCCGGAAAAGTCAGCGTGGCCGGGGGTATCGATGATATTGACCTTATAGTCTTTATAGAAAACAGAAGTGTGCTTGGCAAAAATCGTAATGCCTCGCTCTTTTTCCTGATCAAAACTATCCATCACCCGTTCAGGGACTTTTTCATTGTCACGGAAAATATTGGATTGTCTTAAAAGGCTATCGAGAAGGGTAGTTTTCCCATGGTCGATGTGGGCAATAATGGCGATATTTCTAATTTTTTCTGGATTGTACATACGTTGTCATGGGTTTTTTTGTGATCTAGTATAGCTTATCTGAGGTAACTCTTTATTTACTACAGAGAAGTTCCTCCTTGCTCTAAAGCTTTTAGGAGAGCTATACTAGGCGCAGCAACAAATGGAAGAAGGTTCGCTGTGTTAAAATAAGCGAGGGACTAGTACCCCCCTCCTAAACGTTTCGGAGGCAGTCATGGAAGTCCATCTAGTCGAAGAGCTTGAAGACAAGCAAGAAAGCTCTCCTCGCGCAGAATCAAAAACCGGCCAAATCGACGATCTTCTCAAAGAAAAACTCGAAAAAACGGTCCATCAGCAGACCTCTAAGGTTTTTCTTCACGACATCGCTAAAATCGCCTGTGAATACTCCCCCATCGACCTCGCCTATGCCGCCTTCCATCTTCCGCCAAACATCCGTCCTGTCCTGTATGAAAAACTCCCCAGTCGCGATGCGAAAATCAAATTCATCATCAACACCGATAGCGATACCCGTTTAGCCCTTTTCCGCGAACTTAGCGATACTGAACTCAAAAAACTCTTTGAACGGGTCCCCACTGATGAAGCGGTTTGGCTTATCGAAGATATGCCAGAGCGCCGTTTTCGCCGCCTGATGGAACTCATCGATCCCAAAAAGGCCACTCGAATCAAGGAGCTCAAAAAACACGATCGAAAGAGCGCCGGCCGTCTCATGACCTCAGAGTTTTTTGCCTTTACCATGGACATGACCATCGCCGATGCCGCAGCCTATATCCGCGATAATCCCAGGATTGATTTTACCAAAGGGATCTTCATTTTAAACCACTCAGGCGAGCTGCAAGGCCACGTCCCTGCGCGCAATTTGATGATCAATGCCAATCACACTCCACTTGCTCAAGTAATGCGCCCTATCCTACACAAAGTAGAACCCGCTACTACGCGAGAAGAAGTGATCGATCTCGTAGAGCGGTATAAGATCTCTTATCTTCCCGTCGTCGATATCGATAATTTCCTCGTCGGGGTGATTGCCCACGAAGATATCGTCGAGGCGATGGAAGACCTCGCAGACGAAACGATCGCCCATATGGCAGGTACTCATGAAAAATTCGCCTCCCATGATTCGGTTTCAAAGCGATTTACCACAAGGGCGCCCTGGCTTCTTGTCACTTTGATGGCCGGTCTTCTCAACGTCGGCGTCATGTCCTTTTTCCAAAGACATGAGGGGATTCTCATGTTTGCGATCTTTTTTGTCCCTCTCATCACCGGCATGTCTGGAAATATTGGACTGCAGTGCAGTACGGTGCTCATTCGCGCAATGGCAGTAGGAGGCCTTTCTTTAGGTTCTCGCCATGAGACGATCACAAAAGAACTGATGAGCGGCCTTGTTACGGGAGTGATCTTTGGAATTGGCTGCGGCCTTATCGTATATACTTTTGATTTTCTTGGAGGCAATGGTTCTTCCCTGGCTGTCGCGACAGTTGTCACTTTTGGCCTCATCGGTGGATGCACCGCAGGAACCCTTCTCGGCGTCTTTTCTCCTCTTTTCTTCTCCCGCATCGGCGTCGACCCAGCGATTGCCGCGGGCCCTATTGTCACCGCGTTTAACGATTGCCTCTCTATGGCGATTTATTTCGTGATCGCTTGGGGTGTCAGCTTACTTTTCTTTTAACCTCGTCTCCCATATTCTTTTGAGGATATGCATTCCTTTTTTAAATTCCTTTTTGCGTGTTTAATCTTTGCTATCCCCATCGAGCATAAATACGATAAGCCGATGCGCTTTTTCTCCAATCGCCTTATCCCAGAAGGGCTTACCTTGCCAAAATGGTTCGAGACAAAACTCTATTTTTACCCCTCCGATCTCATCGCCCCCGTTCTCATTCTCATCGCCTTATTTGCCTTGAAAATCCCTTTCCGCCGATTATTTCTAGAGAAAAATGCACCCTTTCTTTGGGGCATCTGCTTCTTTGGCGCGCTGTCGGTGGCTGCCTCCCCCCTCTGGAATTACCCGCTCCTCTATTTGCGCCTCTGGCAATGGCTTACTGGAGCGTTTCTCTTTGTATTGGCGGCCAACTTAAGAGATCGAGATAAAACCATCCGCATCCTCCTCCTCTCACTCATCGCGATGGCCTCGCTCCAATCCCTGCTTGCAATCGCCCAATACTTCCATCAAGGATCATTTGGCCTTCGCATTTTAGGAGAACCCAATTTTTCTCGCGCAATGTCAGGAGCTTCAGCCTTTCACGTTCCCGATGGATGCCGTTGGATCCTCGATCGGTGGGCTGGGATTTCTTATGACACAAACGTCGTTGTACGGGTGATGGGAACAGCGGCTCACCCAAATGTCCTCGGAGGCTATTTGGCCCTGACAAGCTTAGCTAGCCTCGATTTCTTTACCGCTTCCAAGAAGAAATGGCTTTGGAGCGGTCTTATTTTCCTCCAACTCTTTGCGCTAAACCTCACCTTTTCAAGGGCGGCGATTTTTGCCTTTGCAATCGGGGCCGCCATTTGGTTTGCGATAAAAAGAAAAACCTCTTTGCCTGCGGCGATCCTTCTCTTTTCTTCTGCCGCCCTGATCGGATTTCTATTCCAAGAACAATTATTCCACCGAGGCGGAGTGGTCAACTACAATGCACTCGTCAGTAGTTCAGATGGATTTCGCATCGATCAACAAAACCTCGCCTTGCAAATGATCCAAAAACACCCCTTCTTTGGCGTGGGTTTTCAGCAATTTTCCATCCAGGCGCATGAATTTTTAAACAACGATCCAAAGACCCATGTCAATGGCGCCCATAACATCTACCTGATGATGGCTGCAGAAATGGGAACCCTAGCGCTTCTTTGCTTCCTTGCATTTATCCTTCTCTCTTTTCGTCGCCTAGAGCCATCTCCCTTTCTCCCATCGCTTCTTGCGATGTTCATCGGGTTATTATTTATTGGCTGCTGTGATTTTTACCCGACTCTTTTCCAGATGGGCCGACTTCTTTTTTTCTTGACCGCAGGCCTAATAGCCGCGCATGGACAATTACGGAATCAGCTCGTTATCGAAGTTCGATAAAGCCTGCTCGATGACTTTCATAAATTTCTTAAATTCCGCTTCATTCAAAGGCTTTGTCGCTCCGGCAAGTCCTTCGAGATTGAGGAAAATCGCCGCATTTTGTTTATGCAACGCGGCTCTGCGGGTATGGGAAAAATGATAGGGTTCATCCGAGAGAAGGTCGATGTGCCCTGCAACGATGTTTTGCAAAGGAGCGAGAGCTCGATAGCATTTTTCAAACCCTGATAGATCGTGAGGATCCATCTGCAGTAGAAGTGTTTCGATCGAGATTAAATCTTGGACGACAAGATCCATAGGATCGAAATTAGGACCTTGGCTTTCGACGGGAATGATAGACGGAGGCTGAGGCATAAACATCCTTTTTTTTCTAACTATACACATTCGATAAAATTTAACCACCGAGAGCACCGAAGAAAAATGATTAATTTCTCTGATTTTCTCTTGGTGGTTAAAAAATTAATCAGTCTTTCTTTAAGAAAGGCTGGCGCAGTAAGTAGATGCGATGCGTTAGAATCCCGCAACAGCCGATCAATATAGCGCCTAAAAGAACTTGAAATTGGATGGGTTTATCGAAAATAAACCAGTCGATCATTGCGCTAAAAGGGAATGAAAAGTAGGCAAAGGGAGCCAAAGAACTCGTGGTTGCAAGCTGAAAGGCGCGGAATAAGCACATCTGATTGATCCCTAAACAGAGGCCGCCAAAAATTCCTAGCATGCAATCAGTGACTTTTAAAGGTTGTGCATGAAAAAAGCAGATGCAACCGGTAAAAATAGTTCCAAAAGCCATGTAGAAGAAAACCACTTTTGCCGCCGGCTCGTTCTTTTGACTCAGCGCGCGTAAAGACGAAAGGGCAATAGCGCTTAAGAGCCCAGATGCCAAGGCAAAAATCGCCCCCGTCTGGAACATTTCCTTAGAAGGAGGGAAAATAAGAGCCGTTCCGCAAAAGCCAAGCGCCAATACAGGCCAAATGAGCGGCGAATACTTTTCTTTTAACCAAAGAGCTCCGATTACCGGCATATAAAAAGGGCTCGTCATGTTTAAAAGCGTCGCATTGAAGAGATTTAGCTGCCGGTAAGCCGCCATGAACGTAAATGCCGCCCCCACCCCCATCAAACACCGGAATAAATAAAGTTTTATATTCGTCGGCTTTTGCAGCGATTTTTTTCCTAAAAAAAACAAGAGAAATACGGAAGCGGATAGATATTGTAAAAACTGGATCTGAACCACGGGGATTTCAGGAGAAATCGTAGCGACAGCGCCGTGCCCGCAAGAATAAAAAAAGACGGCTAAAAGTACCCAGAAAATCCCTTTTGAAAGATTGGCGTTCATAGCCTAGCCCAATATTTAGTAGGGATACGTTATGAAAAATGAGGATAAAAGTGGACGAAAATTTTTCTTCTGTAGATATTTTTTATTAATCAGGGAGAAGTTTTCATGAAAATACTCGGCATTGCAGGCAGCCTGCGCAAACAGTCCTACAACCGAGGCCTATTACGAGCGGCGCAAGAAGTGGCTCCTTCTCATTGCAGTTTCGAAATTTTCGATCTCAAAAACATCCCCCTCTACAACCAAGAGGATGAAGGGACCCTTCCCGAAGGAGTTGCCCACTTAAAAAAGAGCATCCGTGCCGCAGACGCCCTCTTGATTGCAACCCCTGAATACAACTATTCAATCCCAGGAGTGCTGAAAAACGCTTTAGACTGGGGCTCTCGCCCTTATGGCGATAATGCTTGGGACCGAAAGCCCGTTGCAATCATAGGAGCTTCCCCATCTCTTCAAGGAACCTCCCGCGCGCAATATCACCTCCGACAAGTCTTTGTGACCCTCAATATGCACGCGCTCAATAAACCCGAGCTCATGATTGGATCTGCACAAGACAAATTCGATGCAGACGGCAACCTGACCGATCCTAAAATTCGGCAAAAACTTGCAGAGATCCTGGCTGCCCTCCTCTCTTGCATACAAAAAACCGTTTAATTATACTTTGCCCCTCTTATGTCTGATGTTCCAAAAATGTTCGATGCGATTTCTCCTACCTATGACATGGTCAACCGGATCCTCTCTTTTGGCCAAGATGTCCGCTGGAGAAAAAAAGTCGCGCGGTTTCTCCCGCTAAAACCCCATCTCGAGATTCTCGACCTTGCAACGGGAACAGGCGACCAAATCGCCGCCCTCTACCGTTCAGGCGTCTCTATTCAAAAAGCAGTCGGAATCGATTTAGCCGAAGAGATGCTAAAAATCGGCCGCACAAAATTAAAGAATAAAGCGGAGCTTATCTATGGCGATGCGCAAAAACTCGCCTTTGCACCAGAAACATTCGACGCCGCGACCTTTTCCTTCGGGATCCGCAACGTCCCCGATCCGCTCTCTTCTTTAAAAGAAATCTACCGCATTCTTCGGCCAAGAGGTCGATGCCTCATTCTCGAATTTTCGATGCCAAATAAATGGATCCGCCCATTTTTCCTCTTTTACCTCCGGAATATTTTGCCAAGGCTCGGCGGCCTTCTCTCCAAGAATTTGCCAGCATACCGCTATTTGAATCGAACCATCGAAACCTTTCCAAGCGGCGATGCATTTTTAGCCCTCCTAAAAACCGCCGGATTTTCCTCCTTAAAGCAGATCCCGATGAATTTTGGATCCGTCAGCCTGTATATAGGTGAAAAATTGTGAATCGTATCTTCTGGCGCTCTAAAGAAGGGGCCCACCCGCCAAACGGCGCCCATTTTTTTTTGCAGCCTTTTATCGGCGATTTAACCCCCCTTTCCGGCCAAATAATCACCTCCTTACCTTCTCCGTCAGATCCTCTTACCTTTAAGAAGAGAATCGATCAGCCAACCCGCGGCCAATGGCGCCAAATGGTAGAAAAAGCTCTCGAGCAGATCGAGAAGAACGTCTTACAAAAAGTTGTTCTCGCAAGAAAAACGACCTTTTTTTTATCGACCGCTCCAGATCCTTTCCGCATCGCCGCAGCGCTTGAAAAAAAAGCGCAGGGAGCTTCTTTATTTTGCATTGAACTGGACAGCAGCGCTTTTTTAGGCGCAAGCCCAGAAAGACTTTTTCGCCGCCAAGAGCAAAACCTATTTGTAGATGTACTCGCAGGTACGGCAAAACAGGGAAAAACCCTTTCAGAAAAAGACTTTCGCGAATTTAAATTTGTAGAAGAGTACTTCAAAGAATTTCAATTCACCCCGCCTAGTATCCACAAGACAGCTAATCTAGAGCATTTCTACTCTCGTGGAACTGCTCTTTTGCAGCAAAACATATCCGATCACGACCTTGTAAAGGCTCTCCATCCAACCCCTGCGCTTTGCGGCACTCCGAAGCAAACAGCTCTCGATTGGATCGAATCGGAAGAGCCTTTTAGGCGAGGGCTGTATGGAGGCGTCATCGGTTGGAGTAAAGAGAACCAGGCCGACTCGACAGTCTGCATCCGCTGCTGCCATGTAGAGGGCTCTACAGTCCACTGCTACACCGGCGCCGGCATTGTCGCCGGGTCCGACTGGCAAGTAGAATGGGAAGAGCTCGAAGCAAAACTTTCTCTCTACGAGGGGATTTTCCTATGACTGCCTTCATCGATCAATTAGTCCAGCAAGGAGTGACTGATTTTTTCCTTGCGCCAGGCAGTCGAAGTTCTCCCTTGGCAGTCGCCGTCTCTCGCCATCCAAAGGCGCGCCTACACCGCCATTTTGACGAGCGAGGCCTTGGCTTTTATGCGATGGGCTGCGCGCTTGGAAAAGAAAGCCCGACGGCTGTCATCACCACCTCCGGCACTGCGGTCGGCAATCTTCTCCCTGCAGTCATGGAAGCGCACCACTCCTCGATCCCTCTCCTTCTTTTGACAGCAGATCGTCCGCCTGAGCTGAGAAATGCCTCAGAAAATCAAACGAGCGACCAGATCAAAATCTTTCAAAACTTCGTCCGCTTTCAATTTGATCTCGATCCCGCAATGCCAGAAAAAGCAATCCGGTCCAAAGCGGCCCAGGCCGTTTTTCATTCTCTCTACCCTCATCCAGGCCCTGTCCACATCAATTGCCCTTTTCGAGATCCCCTCTATTTGCCAAATGAGATCCAAACTGCCGGAAAGCCCATCGTTTTAGAAGCGGCTACCTATTCCAAGCTCCCTCCCCAAACTCTTCCGGAAAAAGGGATCATTCTAATCGGCCGCCTCCCCAAACGATCAGACATTCATGCAGCCCTTGCAGTCGCAAAAGAACTTCAATGGCCCGTTTTTGCCAGCATCCTCTCTTCGGCAAGAACATTTCCCACTCCAGAGCAAATCCATCACTTCGACTATCTATTGGAAGCAGCCCCAAAACCCGATTGCATCCTCCATTTCGGCGAAAGGTTGACCTCCAAACGGCTCATGGAATGGCTCGCGAAAAATCCCCCCTCGAGCTATCTACACATCTCCTCGCATCCCCACTGGAATGATCCCTCCAATCTCATCACAGGGAAAATCCATGCAAGCGTCGATGCCGTCTCTTTTCGCACTAACTCAAATCCTGCTTGGCTGCAAACCTGGCAAGAGCTTGACCACGCGACTGGAAAAATACTTTCTATCCCACGACCCTTCACAGAAACTGCAATGATGAAAATCCTCTCGACGCTCGATCTTCGCAATTGGGGCGTTTTCCTTGGGGCCAGCATGCCGATTCGAGAAGCTGAGTGGTTCTTATTTCCCGCAAAAGCCAAAGGCTTTTTTTCCCATCGCGGCGTTTCCGGCATCGACGGCAATATCGCCTCCATTGCCGGTCTTTCAAAAGGACTAGAGAGCCCCATTCTCGCCATCGTGGGAGATTTAGGCACTCTGCACGATCTCAATTCATTGGCCCTCTTAGAAAATCTGCCCGTTATTTTGATCGTCTCGAATAACGACGGGTGTGGAATCTTCTCCCATTTGGCCGTCGCCTCCGATCCGCAGTTCGATAAGCTCTGGGGCTTTTCTCATGGATATACTTTTCAAGAAGCCGCAAAACTATTTCGCCTCGGATATGCTTTTGCAAACTCTGAAGAAACATTAAAAAAAGCTCTTCAAGAAGGCAAACCCTGCATTCTCGAAGTGGCCACTTCCCGAATAGAAAATGCAGAGTTTCACAAAACTTTGAGATCGTTATGCTCGCCCGCTACTGTTTAAAAAAAGCATCCTCCGCCCCATTCGTATTTCTGCATGGATTTTTAGGCAATCATAACGACTGGAAGCCGATTGCCGATAAACTCCCCTTTCACGCAATTGCTCTCGATCTTCCTGGCCATGGAAACTCTCCTTTTACCGAAGATTTTTGCGCCGCTTTGCTACAAACTCTTGCAGACCTTCCCCCCTTTCATCTCATCGGCTATTCCATGGGAGGAAGACTCGCTGCGCAATTTGCCGCAAAGCATCCGGAAAAAATCGCCTCGCTCACGCTTCTCTCTACCCACTTGGGGCTAAAAACTGAGGAAGAGAAGAAAAACCGATTAGAAAAAGACCTAGCTCTTGCCGAGAAAATCCTGACAATCCCAATTGACGAGTTTCTGATAGAATGGTACGATCAGCCCCTCTTTCGAACACTCGTTTCAACCATGGATATTCGATCGATGAGAAAAGAGCAAAACCGAGAAGGCCTCGCAAGAGCGCTCTTAGAGTTTAGCCTTGCAAAACAAGGCTCAATCCAAAGCAATCGCCTCCTTGTGGGCGAGTATGATACTCTCTATCGGGAGCATTATCGCACAATTCCCCATACCGTGATCCCCAATGCCGGACACGCCATTCACCTAGAAAACCCAGACGCCGTTGCAAGGGAACTTTATGATCTGTAAAACCACTTCGTGGAACGAAGTGAAGACCTACACCGACATCAAATACCACAAGACAGATGGCATTGCTAAAATCACCATCAATCGCCCCCATGTGCGCAATGCGTTTCGCCCCTTGACCGTCGATGAGATGATCAACGCGCTAGAAGATGCGCGCAATGACTCTTCGATCGGCGTGATCCTCTTAACCGGCGAAGGAAAAGAGGCTTTTTGCTCCGGTGGCGATCAAAAGATTCGAGGAGATGCCGGCTATTCAGATGGCCACGGCGTCGAGCGGCTCAACGTCCTCGACTTTCAGCGCCAGATTCGAACCTGTCCAAAGCCTGTCATCGCCATGGTCGCCGGATTTGCCATCGGCGGCGGACACGTCCTTCACGTCATTTGCGATTTGACCATTGCCGCTGACAATGCCATCTTCGGACAAGTAGGCCCGCGCGTCGGTTCTTTCGATGGAGGCTTTGGCTCTAGCTATCTCGCTCGCATTGTCGGCCAGAAAAAAGCGCGCGAAATTTGGTTTCTCTGCCGCCAATACAATGCAGAAGAAGCCCTTGCGATGGGCCTAGTCAACGCGGTAGTCCCTTATGAGGAGCTCGAAGAGACAACCCTTGCGTGGGCAAGAGAGATCTTGCAACACTCTCCGATTGCCCTCCGCTGCTTAAAGTCAGCCTTGAACGCCGATTGCGACGGACAAGCAGGACTCCAAGAACTTGCCGGTAATGCGACAATGCTCTTTTATATGACTGAAGAAGGACAAGAAGGTCGCAACGCCTTCCAAGAAAAAAGGAAACCAAATTATGGCAGATTCCCCAAGCGCCCTTAAAAGCTTTGTTTTAGCCTCTCGTCCAAAAACACTCATCGCAGGAATGGCGCCCGTCATGATCGGCGCAATTCTCGCCGCAGAATCGGCTCCATTATCGATCCCCCTTTTTTGCTGCTCGCTCCTCTTCTCCCTCTTCCTTCAAATCGGAACAAACTACGCCAACGACTACTTCGACTTTATGAAAGGTGCAGACGATGAGAATCGAGTCGGACCGGAGAGAGCGGTCTCTAGCGGATGGCTCACGCCAAACGCGATGCGAAACGCCTCATTCTGCCTTTTTTTAGCCGCCTTTATCGTCAGCCTTCCACTCGTCTTTTCCGCCGGCATCTGGGCTCTTTTTTTCGTTCTTGCCTCGATCGCTTTTGGCCTTCTCTACACCGGTGGACCTAAACCGCTCGGCTACCTTGGATTTGGAGATATTCTAGTCCTTACCTTTTTTGGCCCCGTTGCTGTCATCGGCACTTATTTCGTCCAGCAACATACGGTCTCTTGGCCGATTTTTTTCTTAAGCTTACCTTCCGGACTTCTCTCCGTCGCCATCTTAATCATGAATAACCTCCGCGACGCCGATACCGATCGCATGGTAGAAAAAAACACCCTCGTCGTCCGTTTTGGGCGCAAATTCGGCGCTCTTGAATACACCGCCTGCATTCTCCTCTCTGCTCTGCTACCAATCAACTTCGGATTTTTCTTTCCAATCCTTATCCTGCCAATAGCCGCTCCCCTCATTCGAAAAGCCTTTGTTTTTCAAACGAGAGAGGAACTCATTCCTGTCTTTGCAAAAACTGCGCAACTCCTCATCTTCTACACCTTCTTTTTCATCCTTGAGTGTGTAACGAAGTTATGAACCAATTGTATCAGTATAAGCTCCCCATGCTCGGCGGAGCTTTTCGCGAAGGGCTGATTTTACAAATCGGCGACGGGTTTGGCGAAATCGCCCCACTCCCCGGCTTTAGTCGAGAAACATTAGAAGAAGCCAAAGAAGAAGCTCTTCGTCTTCTCCCCTTTTTCCCCGATGCATCTCCGACACTTCCCTCGGTCCAATTTGCCCTAGACTCTGCCCTTCACCCAATGCCCCCTTCCTTCCAACTCTCGATGAATGCGCTCAATCACTACGGGGAAGGCTTTAAAGCGCTAAAACTAAAACTAGGCCACCTCTCTTTAGAAGAAGCTCTTAAACTCCTCAAACAAACGCCTAAACATCTCGAACTTCGCCTCGATTTCAATCGGCAGTGGCCGCTCGATCGCCTCCTCGCTTTTACCGCTCACTTTTCTCCTGACGATTTTGCTTACCTCGAAGAGCCCACCTCCAAATTTTCAGATCTTCTCGCTTTTTCAAACCTCACCGGCTTTCCCATCGCCATCGACGAGTCGATCCCATCGATCCCTTACTGGGAAATCCCCACATTAAAAGCGCTCATTGTCAAACCGACCATTTTAGGCACTATCCCCACAGCGCCCCCCGGCGTCGAACTCATTTTTTCCTCTGCTTATGAAAGTGGGATCGGCATCCTGCACTTAGCGCGCCTTAGCCTACAATATAACCCTCACCGCCCCCACGGCCTCGATCCCTACTCGCACCTTCTCGAAGACCTTCTTCCAAAAAGGCCCGTGATCGCCAACGGCTTTATCTCGTGGCAAAAAACGCCCATCATCCCAACGCACCCATCTCTATGCCTTGTCTCTTAAAAGAAGCCGCTCTAGACGCCCCCCTGAACTTTAAAGAGCTCGACGAAAAAACCGATGAAATGGTCCGCTTCCTTGGAAAGCAAGGACTCCGTGCAGGCGATCGGCTCGCAGTGTTCCTTCCCACTAGCTTGAAATTCCTCGCCCTTCTTTTTGCCTCCCTCCGAATCGGCGCGATCTTCTGCCCACTCAACCTACGCCTCCCCCCTGCCGAGCTAGAGAGCCAGCTCTCTCTGCTCTCGCCAACCCTCTTCATTAGAGAAAGCGGCTGGCAAAAACGCGACTCACTTTCACTCGCCCTTCCTCCCTCATCTTTTCTCCTCTTTACCTCCGGCTCTTCTGGCGCCCCAAAAATCGCCTCCTTGACCCTGGAAAATTTCCTCGCCAGCGCCTCCCCTGCCGCTATCCGCTGCAACCTCCAAAGAGGCGATGGCTGGCTCCTCTCGCTCCCCCTCTTTCATGTCGGCGGCCTCGGCATCGTCTTTCGAGCTCTTCTTGCGCGAGCAAAAATCATCTTAGAACCTTCTCGAAGCGAAGTGACCCACCTCTCTAATGTCCCCACGCAGCTCTACCGCGCAAGCCCTGCCTATCCGCGGCTAAAATGCCTTCTTCTCGGCGGAGCTCCGATGGGAAAAATCCCAGTAAACCTCCCCATCATCACCTCCTATGGGCTCACAGAAACTGCCTCTCTTTTTATCGCCGACGGCTTTCCCCTGCCCGGCAAAGAAATTGAGCTGAGAGACGGAGAAATCTTCCTCAAGGGCGATAGCCTTTTTCAAGGATACTTCAACGGAAAAACCGTCGAAAAACAAGAAGGATGGTTTCCGACCAAAGATCTTGCCACCTTCGATCCCAAAAAAGGATTTTCTATCATCGGGAGGAAAGACAACCTCTTTATCTCCGGCGGCGAAAACATCCAACCCGAAGAGATCGAGCAAAAACTCCTAGAGCTCCCCTCGATTTTAGAAGCCATCGTCGTCCCCAAAGAAGACCCAGAATTCGGCGCTCGCCCCATCGCCTGGATCCGCTCAACCTCCCCCATCGATCCCGAAGCCCTTTCCAAAGCCCTCTCCGAACACCTTCCAAAATTCAAAATCCCCATCCACTTCCTCGACCTCGATCAAATTCCTCAGAATAATCTTAAGATTTCTCGCAAAAAACTCTATTTTTTCTGAAGTAAAATTCTTAGATTCAGTGAATTCAGAGCAGTGCTGTGCAAAAAAAAAGCGGTTCTCTATAATCCGCCCTTTCTTCGTAGTAGAAAGAGCATAAAACATGACCCTAGAAACTCTGTCTCTCCGCCGCATCTTTCACCGCTTCTTCCCGAGAAAAGCCTTGCCCTCCCTTCCGCAGGCAGAAAAAATCTCTTGGAACCACCTCAGCGAAGAGCAAAAAAAAGAATTGGCACTCCAAAATCTCGCTCAGGGAGAGCTCTCCCTGCTACGCGGTAATTTGGGCGCTCTTTCTCTTTTTGAAACTGCCTCGCAGCTCGATCCGCAAAACGCCCTCATCTGGTATCGCCAGGGCCTCTCCTTTTTTGAATATGGCTCTGAAGACGGGAAAGAAAAAGCCCTCCTCCTCGCCTCCAAGCACTTCAAAGTCGCAACGCAGCTAGACCCCCACTTTTTCGACGCCTATATCGCATGGGGCAACGTCCTTCTTCAACTCGGCAGATTTCATGAAGAACATCACTTTCATCTCGAAGCAAGAGACAAATACCAGCGCGCGATTTCCCTTGCGCAAGGAAAACCCCACGAAATCCTAGCAGAACTTTATTGGGATTTTGGCATTGCTTGGGCAGAGATCGCAACCCACTCTGGAGAAGCGCTCGACTTTCACCTCGCAATTCAAGCATTCCAATCCTCCCTTCAATACGAGTCTAGTCCTCAAGCGGAATTTTGGAACGATTTTGGAAACGCCTACCTACAACTCGGCCTTTTAATCAATGACGACCGCCTCTTTTTAAAAGCGGTTGAATATCTGCAACACGCCATCGAAAACATGCCCAACTATTTCGATGGATGGAACGCCCTGGCAGATACCTATTCTCTTCTCTACATCAACTCGATGGACGAAAGATATGCCACCAAAGGATCTGACTGCTACGCCAAAGCGGCCAAATTAGCGCCCAAAGACGCCGACGTTTGGCTTAGCTGGGCACAACTTCTCGGTGAAACAGGTCGCCTCAATAAAAACGTCAAATACCTCATCTCCAGCATTGAAAAATGCGCCCGCGCCGCTTCGCTAAATCCAGACAACTCCGACATCACCGGCCAGTGGGTCGAATCGCTCTCACACCTCGGCAAAACTGTAAACCGCCTCGATCTATTGATCGAAGCTGAGCAAAAAATCATCAAGGCAACCGATCAAACTCCTGACGATCCCGATCTCTGGCACGCCTATGGAACATGCCTCATGGCCTTCGCCTCCTATTTTTCCGATCCCGAGTACGACGATCTGGCCATTGAAAAGTTGCAATACGGCCTCTCGCTCGACCGAACAAACGCTGAAATCTGGCACGCCCTCGGTCGCGCCCACAAACAAGCCGCTGACCTGACCGACGACGAGGCGATGATTGAACGAGCTCCCCGCTTCCTTTCAAAAGCCATGGACCTCAAACCCTCCTGCCCCGCTCTTACATTCGATACCGCCTGCGCCTATCTTCACTATAGCGAAGCGATCGACGACATGGCCGCTCTTGAACAATCCATCACCCTTTTCGAATCGCTCCTACAAAACAATCGCGGAGCACTTCTTAACCATCCCGAATGGATCTTCGAATATGGCCTCGCATTAGACTGGCTCGGAGAATATACAGGCGAAGAAAAAGACTTTGCCCGCGCCATTGAAATCTTCTCCCACGTCCTACTCATCGACCCCGATTACCCAAAACTCCACCTCCAAATGGCCATGTCCTACACCCAAATGGCCCATACCGTTGGAGAGCCTGAATATTACAGACATGCCCTCAATCATTTCCGCCTCGCCGCTCGCCAAGAAGAAGAAAACGATAAGCTCTGGATCGAATGGGGTCTTTGCCTCATCCACCTCGCCCACCACACCATCGATCTCGAGTTCATGGATCAACTCTATCTCGACGCCGAGCAAAAAATCTCCCGCGCCGGTCAGCTCGGCAACCCGCAGGCCCACTACCACCTCGCCTGCCTCCACTCCATCCTCGGCCGCACCCACGAAGCCATGGATCTCATCCGCCAAGCCCTCTCCGCTCGCGCTCTTCCCACCCTCGACGAGCTCCTCGAAGACGACTGGCTAGAAAACCTCCGCAACACCGACCTCTTTGCCCAGTTCCTCACGGACCTCGAGGCCAAGTTTCAGTCCAGAGAACAATAGCCTTTAATTCTTCTTTGAGTTATAATTATCCCAAAAAAGGAAGAAATTATGACTTCAGTTTCAAATCCTCTATATAATCAATTTTTTATTAACTCTACTCCCGAAGAATGCAAGGAACGAAAAGAAACCGACTTTTCCATCACGACCAAAACCTGGGTGGACACCGCAAAATCCATCAGTCTACTGATTCTAAAAATAATTATTATCCCTTGGGGCCTCTATGAAGGAATCCGATGGTGCGTTCAGCGACTAGCCATGACTGCAATATGCCCTGCGCAAAGTTGGTTTGTAAAAACATTTGCACACAAGCCGTTCCAAACACAACCTCTAGATGCAGCGCGATGCGATTTTGCAAAAAATCTGCAAGACAAAGGTTTCATCGTTCGACACATCAAACTCGAAAGAGATGGCGTTCCATTGAGCGGTCTTTTGATTGGACATAGCTCAACTATCAAAAATAAAAAATGGGCCTTACAGGCGCTGGGAAATTGCCAGCCTATTGAAGACGCTTATGGCTTTGCAGAAAACTACAAAGAGACCGGTTATAACCTTCTCCTTGTCAATTATCCAGGCGTTGGAAGAAGCCAAGGCTTTGCAACTCCAAAAACAATGGGAGAGTCTCAAGAAACTGCAATCCGTTTTCTTGAAGAAACTCTACAAGCAGAAAAAATTATCTTAGCCGGATATTCTATTGGCGGCGGCGCCATTGGAGAGGCGATTTTACAGCACGACTTTCCCGAAGACACTAGCAAATACCTTGTCGTTCGCCAAATGACCTTTAGCCGTATCAGCACATTAGCAGCTCATTTATTCAGAGAATGTTTTTGTAAAAACTTTACAGAAAATCTCGTCCATTGGGCTTCTTGCGAAATGGATAATGTGAAATCTTCTCAAAAATTACAAAATTTAAACATTCGGGAAATTATTATCCAAGGTGAAGAAGACGAAGTTATTCCCTATGAAACATCGCTGATGAAACCCCTTTGGGAGTTGGAAATTGAAGAAAATAAAGAATTTCGCCTTCTTGAAGATATCCATCACAACGACGCTACCCCAGTTCTCCAAGAAACTCTTGAGAGAATCTACGCTTGGGATCAGCAAGTCTCCCGTCCTACATCCAACGTTGCTTAGAACGCCCCTCTTTGCTAAGCTAGGTACCTTACAGTGATACAGGTACCCAATGGACAAGCGTTCGATTCTTTTTATTCTCTGCGTTTCTACCGCCTATTTTTGCGTTCATGCCTTCTTTGGAACGCAGCAAAATCAAACCATAGCCGATAAAGAAACGAAGATCGCCATTGAGCGGCAAGAAAAATTCGAGCGCCTCGAAAAAGAACGCCTTTCCCGCACAGCGCTTTTAAGCGACCTCCCTGTGATCGACCTTTTCACAGACAAGAGCGAAAAAGCGGCAACAGCCCTTCAAATCGACGACCTTTTCTTGACCCTTGCCTGGAAAAACACTTTGCCTGCCATTCTTTTTGCCGAAGGCGATGCCCTTACTCTAGCAGCACAAGGACGCCAGGGAGATCCGATCCTCTATCAAAAGCCAAATGCCAAGCAAATTGAACTGCCAGCTCTTCGCACCGATCAGTTTACAGAAGTTCAATTGCTCTGCCTCTCCGACTTAAAAATCACCGTCGCAGAACAACGCGGCAACGACCTCATTTTCCCCTATTCTACGCCCAGCCAATCAGCCATCGCCTTTGTCAAAAGTTCCATTGGCTACTCTCCTGTCGGAGTGTATGAGCCCTCTTTGAAAAAAATCCGAGAACTCCGAGACTTTGACCGGCTCCAAGAACTCGTTTTCCAAGCCTCTGTTGCCCTCTCTCCTCCTTCTGACTCCTCCGAATCTTTTTACGTCCTCGAAAATGAGATTCAGCAGCTCGTATTTTCTACAAAAGGGGGAAGCATTGCAGAGATCAACCTTCCGTTTCAAACTGCAAAAAATCCAAAAAGCATCGTCAAAGAACTCGATATCGATCGGAAGATTTTAGCGACCTCCCCGCAAAACGCCCGTTTCCCTCTTCATCCTTACTACACTCCAGAAGGTCTGCAAACACAAGGCTCGCAAGGAGGCTATTACCCACTTCTTCGAAGATCGATCCTCAATGCCGATGGCACGACGAAAAACAATCAAGCCTCCCCCTCTAGCTACGCGCTCAATATCGTAAGCGCTGACGACGACATCGCAAGCGTTAACTTCAAAGTGACCGACTTCAATGCAAAAAGCATCCGCTTTGAAGCTTCCAGTGGACGCCGCCGCATTGCAAAAACATACACCTTATCTGAAAAAGGTCCCTACTGTCTCAACCTTGAAATCTCTGTTGACGGCGAAGCAAACGGCCTTTGGCTCACCTCCGGCGTTCCCGATGTGGAACTCGTAGGAGGCTCGTACGCCCCACAGCTCAAATACCAAATCAAAACCAATGGCAGCGCCGATGTGGAAGAACTCAAACTGCCCAAAGACAGCCCCATTATCAACTCGAGCATCAGCCCTTATTGGATCTCTAATTGCAACGGCTTTTTAGGCCTCATCCTCGATCCCCTCTCCAAGATCGGCTCTGGTTATCAGACGATGAAAATCAACGACCTCCCAACCCGTCTTACCCTTATCGACCCTGCTTACCAACTCTATCCAGCAGCGAATTACCCTGGCTATGCAACGCTCCTTCCACTAGCTTCCGGAAAACAAACATTTCGCGTCTTTGCAGGCCCCTACGATGAGTCTCTTTTAAAAGACCTCGACAACCTCTATGAAAACCCAGAGACCCATTACAGCCCGGAATATGCCCTTGCTATTTCGATTCAAGGATGGTTTTCCTTCATTTCGCAGCCATTTTCTAAATTCCTCTTCTTCCTCATGCAAGTCTTCTTCGCAGTGACAAGAAGCTGGGCCGCCTCCATCATCCTTCTGACGATTGCGCTACGCGCAATGATGTATCCGCTCAACAATTGGTCCATCCGCTCTACGCTAAAAATGCAGGAAGTCGCTCCTCGCGTAAAAGTTGTGCAAGAAAAGTACAAAAAAGATCCGAAACGGGCGCAGATGGAAGTGATGGCCCTCTATAAAGAAGCCGGCGTCAATCCCTTTAGTGGATGCCTTCCAATGCTCCTTCAAATGCCCTTTTTAATCGGCATGTTCTACATGCTAAAGTCGAGCTTTCCATTGCGCGGAGCTCCCTTTATCCCGGGATGGATCGACGATCTAGCCGCTCCTGATGTCGTCTTTAGCTGGGGTCAACACTTCTGGGTTATTGGAAACGAATTTCATTTGCTTCCAATCCTTACCGGTCTTGTGATGTTCATCCAAGGCAAGATGACGCAAAAAACACCGAAAGATCTAAGCCAGCTCACCGATGCAGAAAAACAGCAGAAGATGATGGGATCGATGATGTCTATCCTTTTTGCCGTCATGTTCTATAACTTCCCATCGGGGCTTAACATCTACTTCATGTTCTCTACCGTTCTCGGTATTTTACAGCAGAAGTTTTTGGCAAAGAAACATCTCAAGGCGCCTATTCGATGAAACTCGCGGTATGGGCGACGAGGAGGATTGATCTGACGCAGTCACAAAATTCTCCTATGGGCCAAAAAAAGAGGAACCTCGAGTGAAAGAGTGGGATCAATTTTTGTCGGTTCTAGAACAAGAATTAGATCCCTCTATTGTCAAACAGTGGCTCCGCTCTCTAAAAGTTGTCCGTTTCGATGCGGGCAACCTTTATTTAGAAGCCCAAGATCCGATGCAAACCACCTGGTTTGAAGAGCATATTCGCCCACGGCTAAAAAATGGGTTTTTCAACGAAAACCATCGCCCCATCAAAATCCATCTCGATCCCCTCTCTTCGAAAAAAAAGGAAACTGCCATCCACCCCATCTCATTCAAGGCCGATTCCATTGACCCTGAATGCACCCTTGCCCATTTCATCACCTTTCCCGGCAACATTATGGCCCATAAAATCCTCCAAAACATCCCCTTCAATCCCCTCTTTCTCTATGGTCCAAAAGGGTGTGGCAAAACCCATCTCCTCATGGGAGCAGCTCTAGAATTTAGCAAACAAAAAAAAAGAGTCTTCTACGCGCGCGCAGACACCTTCACCAACCACGTCGTCCAAGCGATCCGAATGGGCCACATGTCGGAATTTAGAAACATCTACCGCAATATCGACATCCTCCTCATTGACGACATCGATAAACTCTCGGGAAGGGCCGCCACGCAAGAAGAGTTCTTCCACACATTCAATACCCTCCATACATTGGGAAAACAGATCATCCTCACCGGCAAAGTCGCTCCCTCAAAACTCGATGGGATCGAATCGAGACTCATCAGCCGCTTTGAATGGGGCGTTTCTATCGGATTAGAAAAAATCGACCCCAAAGAAATCCTCCAGCAAAAAGCCAAACTCTGGAACATCTCCCTTTCTGAAAAACTCGAAAAATTTCTCCTCTCTAGATTTCCTTCCAACCCCATCCTTGCCCTACAAGCTCTTGCCCTCCGCTCTCAAGGAACCAGCCCAACCATCGAAGTGGCAGAAAAAATCCTCGCCGATCTTCTAAAGCGCGAACAGGAAAACACAATCACTCCAGAAATTCTCATTCAAGCGCTAAGCGTTCACTTCGGCATCAAGCCGGAAGACATCTTAGGAAAGTCGCAAATGCGCGAGTATGCTCTTCCCCGCCAAATCGCCATGTATCTTTGCCGAGAAAAGCTCCAAATACCCTTCCAGGCCATCGGGAAACTCTTTGCCCGCGACCACTCGACCGTCATGTCTAGCGTCAAGCAAATCCAAAAGGGAATCGATGAAAAAAAACCCGAAATCCTCAATGCCCTTGCTCGAAGCTAAAAATAAAAAACGCGCGTTTCGCGCCTCTGTGATCGCTCTACTCTCTGTGGTAAAAATCTTTCCTTTTTTGCTCTATGCAGAAGAGAACTACATCCTTCATTCTCCTAAATACAACCCGGGCATGTTCAGTCTCTTTAGCACAGTCGTGGGGTTTTTAGATTTTTACGAAGAAAAAGGATGTGCCATCGAGGTCGATCTCGAAAATAAGGGAGCCTATTACGACAAGAAAAAAGGGGCCAATTGGTGGACCTATTATTTTGAGCCGATTTCATTGGGGACAAAGAGTGCAAACGCCATTGAAGTTGGCGATGCAGAGCAAGCCGCATTTGCCAATCAAACGCTCTCCCATATGAGTCGAGAAAAAGCGCAGCAGCTCATCGAGAAATACATCGTCATCAAAAAACCGCTCCAAAAGAAAATCGATGCTTTTGTCAAAAAGCATTTCCAAGATCAGTTCGTCATCGGCGTTCACTATCGAGGCACCGATAAAATCTCTGAGGCGCCCCGTATTGCCTATGAGCAAGTCTTCAAAGAAGTAGAAAAAGCCGCCCACGCCCACCCATCTTATAAACTCTTTGTCGCAACCGATGAACAAGCTTTTTTAGATGCGATCTCCGCGCGTTTTCAGGGCAAGGTTGTCTTTCTCGATGCGATCCGCTCCTCCAACGGAAAAGCGCTTCACGCTTCTCAGAAAAATGGATTTCAAAAAGGAGAAGAGGCTCTTCTCGATTGCGTTCTTCTCTCCAAAACAAATCTTCTCATCCGGACAGCCTCAAACTTAAGCGCCTGTTCAGCCCTTTTTAACGCTCATCTTCCAGTCATTCTGTTAGAGCTCTAACTTCTAACAGATTTTATCTGAGTCATTTGCATATTCGTTTCTAGTTTGACTAAATATTATTTACATGATACGAACAAATGAGGCTTATTATTTACTTTTAAGGCACTCGTGAGCTCTATCCCTGGAAATCATATTCATCAAGACCTTAGACGTTTGTGCATTGCCTCTGACGAAAAAACGCTTGCGAAGGAACTGGGAACCCTCGTGCCTCGGACGGAGAGCGTAGCGAGGCAAGCCATCACTTTGATCCAATCGAATGCGAAGTTCATCAATAAGGACGATGTTCCCTACTTACTGGGACTCCAAGCGAAACTCATTCAGTATAATAGCCTCTCCGACCTGAGCCACCTCGATATACTCATTACAGGGATCTGTAGAAAACAGGGGATATCTGATAAGTCCCAGGCCGAGCTTCTCACGACCCTTGAAAAGTCCTCCCCTGAAAAAATCGGCAACCTATCTACCATGCTCGCATACGCCTCCACCGAAGATAAAGCACTGTATCAAAAATTACAGACCTCCTCTCCTCAGCAGCTCAGACAGGCGCTATCTTTGATCCCGGACAAGGCCAAGTTGAAGGAAATGATTGAGATCTTCTGGGCTTGCTCAAGCGTAGCTTCCGACGTGATCGAGACGGCTAAGCCACTGCTCCTAGATATCGAGGATCCTGCCAGGATGACTGATATGCTTAGAGCACTTGAGGGCATCGATCTCAATAAGCTCGAGACGCTCATGCCAGTGCTCAAAACCACCTGGTTCGACATCGATAAGATTGAGCTGCTCATAGCACTTAATAGCACGGTCATCAATCCCAATACACTCGAGAAGGCCATCCCATACCTCCAAGATACTTGGGGGAGAAACTATAAGATTAATATCATCAGAGCACTCGAGGGCATCGATCCAAATACGCTTGAGAAGGCTGGGCTATTGCTCTTGGAGGCCTTGAGGGATGGCGCTGGGTCTAGAATGCTAAGAGCACTCAAAGGCGTCGATCCAAATACGCTTGAGAAGGCTGGGCCATTGCTCACCCATTGGGTCGACCGGAACATTGATATAATCGAATCGCTCAAAGACGTCGATCCCAATACGTTAGGGAAGGCTATCCCGCTTCTGACTAAAGTTATTCCTCGCAGTGAGTGGGTAGGGCTTATTAAAGCATTCAGAGGACTTACCCTCGAGTCATTCGATAAAATGAGTTCCTCAATCCCTGATATCACGAATGTTTACGCATGGATTCGCCTTGCTCAAATAGTGCGCTATCTCGCTCCTAAAGACCGAGATCAATGTATAGACACTCTATGTAGTAAAACTGTATTAAAGAAAGATAATACCCCAATCGAATACGTAAACTGGCTTCTGCAGAAGATGCCCGATATCGTTGAATCCACCCATGCTTATCTGAAAAACCAACTTGAAAACGAGCCTGATATAAATAAGGCGCAAGAACTTGCGCAAAACATTTGGAATCCCAGAGAAAAGTTCCTGCTTTTCGATGAGCATCCGTTAGCTCAGGCAGCTTTGAATGTGCTCATAGCGACAGAGTCTAAAAACAATCCAAAGAACCCTTACGCAATCTATGGCAAGCTAAAGGAAATGCGCAATAAGCCTCCTATCGCATTTCAGACTCCGCCTCAAGAAGTCGCACAGCGCCAGCTTCATCTAGATCCTCTCACTTGTCAAAAAAGAGCACAGGAAAAAAAGTTAATCACATTTGCAAACTTGAAAAGTGTTGAGCCAAAGGCTCCCACTCTCTACTTTGAAGCCTTAGAAACGCGACTAAACGCCCTGACTCCAACGGAGAGACAAGCCGCTGAAAAAGAGATTGCGGCAATGACAGCATCTACATTTAATCTCCTTAAAGCGAACTTCAGCCAACCCTTTCTAATAAATCTTTTGAAGATAAAGGGAGAAAAAAAAGAGGAAGTTCCTCCGGTGAACGCACTCTTCTTTGCCATCATGCACTATCTTTCCAAATTGTCCGATGTCGTTGAACCGGAAAAACTTTTATCTCCACGCGAAGAGGCGCTGCTTAAAATGTCTGCCTCTATCCAAAATTGTTCAGTAGGGCAATCGGAAGGGATAAGCCTAGCCTACGAGTACTTACCCGTCGAATATCGCTACGGAGCAGATGTGGCAGAAGGCAATGCGACGCCAGAGAAGAAGGCCACAGCCTATCTCGACACCCTGGTCCAATCCCAACTCGAAAATCTCCTTTCAGACGATAACTCCATGATGAAAGAGATGGTGGGAACAGTAGGACCTGTCGATCAGCTTGCGCATCAATCCAGATATCTAAAAAACCTGATCGGCCCATCTATTGGGCTCCAGCATCGATTGACATTCGATCCTTATACATTCACCCTCTTCGATCCATTGATTCAAAGAGATCTTCCTCAAACGCTCGAAATTTTCTATCGGCACTTTACTCCCGAGCTACTGGTCAAGGCTCTTCTCCAAAACGTTAACCGGACCTTAGAAGAGGACACGAAAGAATCGCGCGCGCTCTATAATAATCTCTATGAGTGGCTGGGAGATAGCGAGGGCTGGGAATTATCTGATAAGGACAAACCAATTCTTACAGAAGTAGGAGCTATGAATCTTTTGATCAAAGCGGACTACCTGAAATAGATCTTCTCATCCACTTAAGCGCCTGTTCAGCCCTTTTTAACGCTCATCTTCCAGTCATTCTGTTAGAGCACTAGCTAAAAATTCTCCTTTCCATGTATCCTATTGGGCTTAAATTATTTACAGGAAAAAACAATGACACTATCAAAAATTCAAGCCCTTCAATTCGCTCTTTTCCCAGGGAATGCAGAAGCTCTAGAAAGTGAAGCAATCGATCTAAGAAATGAAACCATTATTCATCTAACAAAAGAATTAAAATATCACAGAAACAACTTCTATGGGATCGTTACATTGGCTGCAATAGGAGCGATCTGTGCAGCAAACTCTAGCCATATGGTTTTTTCTCTTACGCATCTGACGATAACAGCCTTATACGTACGGCACCTCTTCTCATCTATCGATGCTTTACATACTACTATTTCGAAAATTGGGGACTTTGTAAATTCAACGGACTTTCAAAGTTTGCGAATCTAGATAACGTTAAACATTAAGAGATCGTAGTTTTTTGACGAGGAAGACGATTTTCTCGCACGCCTGATCAACCTCTTCACGAGTGTTGGTCCGGCCAAAGGGTTGCCCGATGATTGCAGCATAATCCATGACCCAGTATAAGGACCTACGAAAAGGCTTTTTAGATGGACATCATCGCGCTCCAAGAACGCAAGAAATACAATACTCTTTGGGAAAATTGCGCGGCTTATCGAGAATTTGCTCCCGCCGATGTGCTCACGCCTATTTTCCTTGACTTCTTTCACAAACAAATCAAAGACGGCGAAAATGTCATCGATTTCGGATGTGGGACTGGCCGTTCCGTTCCGTTTCTTTTGGCTAAGAAATTGCATGTAAATCTTGTAGATTTTTGCGACAATTGTATGGATCCTGAAATTTTCTTTTTGACTTTAGGATCTCCTCCTCTCGTCCATTTTTTTCAAGAATGTCTCTGGAGCTTGTCTCCCTCCGTCAAGCCAGCTGAATGGATCCTCTGTTTTGATGTTTTGGAGCACATCCCTGAGGAAAAAGTGGACGATGTGCTAAAGGCAATATCTTCACGTATGCAAAAAGGCGGACTGATCAGTATTTGCCTATGCGAAGACGATTTCGGAAGCATCGTTGGGGAACGTCTTCACCTTACGATTAAACCAGCCTCCTGGTGGCGTGAAAAAATAAACCGCTATTTTTCTATTTTTTCTGAATTTGGCCCCTCTAAAAATACTCTGCTTCTGGCGCTGTCGAATCTGGTGTGAAGCAATTTTTGTCAGTTACTGAGAGATCGTAGTTTTTTGACGAGAAAGACGATTTTCTCTAGAGCCTGATCGACCTCTTCACGAGTGTTAGTCCGGCCAAAGGAGAAGCGGATCGAAGAGCGGGCCACCTTCCGGTCAAGGCCCATATTCATCAAGACGCGCGACGGTTCGATGGCGCCAGAAGAACAGGCAGAGCCTAGACTCACCGCAATTTGGGCCATATCGAGCTGCATAAAGAGCGACTCGCCGTCACAGCCGAGAAACGCGATATTTACCGTGTTGGAAATGCGAGGACCCTCGCCATTGATCGCAATGTCGGGAAGAGTGCGGAGAAGCTCACACTCAAAATGGCTCCGCAAATCCAAAAGATGCTGCGTGATCACAGGCTGGCTTTCCTGAAGAATCTGAAGACTCTCTTTTAACCCTAAGATGCCAGAGAGGTTTTCAGTCCCGGCGCGATGCATATATTCCTGATTGCCGCCAGTAGCAATGGACTGGAGTTTTAAAAGATTGCGGCAAAAAAGAGCGCCGATGCCTTTTGGCGCATGGAATTTATGCCCTGAAACTGCACATGCCGATACTCCCCTCGGAAGGAGTAGAGGCTCTTTTCCGATAAAGGCGACCGCATCGAGAAGAAAGGGAATCTTGTGCTTCTCTGCCACAGCGGCAATTGCGTCGAGCTCGATTTTAACGCCTGTCTCTCCATTAGCCGCACAGAGGACAATCGCTTTTGTCGTCGGCAAAATAGCCGCTTCCACCTGTTCCGGCGTTGGAGCTCCCCATAGGCCGCACGAGAGGAAGGTTGCTGTAAATCCTTGAGATTCTAATGACTGAACTGTTTTGTAGACAGAGGAGTGTTCAATATTTGTCGTAATGATGTGTCCTTTTGGAAGACCGCGAAGCATGAGGTTGATGCTTTCAGTGCCCCCTGAGGTAAAGATGATCTCATCGGGTTTTGCGCCAAAAAAGTCGGCTGTTTTTTGACGGGCGACAAGAAGCATCTTTCTGGCTCTTGTCCCCAACTGGTGAACGCTAGAGGGGTTGGCGGGGGGGCCTTTGAAATCTTCCAGCATCGCTTGGAAAACCCTCGGGTCGAGCTCTGTCGTTGAGTTATTGTCGAAGTAAATCATTGGTTCGTATTTTGAATGAGTAAGACCGTAATATTATCATGACTCCCTTTTATTTTCGCTTTTTCTATAAGAGAAGCCGCTGCGTCATCAAGGGAGCTCGAAGATTCGATAATTTTTTCTATATCTTTAAAGGGCAGCGCATCGGTCAGCCCATCTGAGCAAAGGACAAAAAGATCGTTCGGCTCATAAGAGACCTGGGCGATTTCAGGGACGACCCGTTTGGCTGTGCCAATAGCGCGGGTGATCACATTTTTATAAGGATAGGGCGTTTCGCTAGACTTAGACTGGCTTTGCGAGAGCCATTTTGCAAAAAGGGAGTGATCTTGGGTAAGCTGCTCGAGTTTATTATTGCGAAAGCGGTAAATGCGGCTATCTCCGATATGGGCATAGACGACGGCATCTTGCGTCCAGTAGAGGCAGCATACCGTGGTCCCCATGCCGGCAAGAGTTTGAGATGCTTGCCCTTTTTCATACACTTTTTGATTTGCTCTTTCAATCGCTTGCTGAACCGAAAGGAGCGGATCGGAAGAATGGCCCTGAATTGCGTGGCAAAGCTCATCGATGGCCACTTTTGCAGCCACTTCTCCCGCCTGATGTCCCCCCATCCCATCGGCCAAAGCAAAAAAACCGCTCTCTGGAACCGCCGCCCAGACATCTTCATTATTAGGTCTCGAAAGACCTATATCAGAAAGACCTGCGAATACAAGCTTTGGAAACATGACTTATTCCAGAAAATAGAGATTGAAAATACTGACCGCATTAAAGAGAGCGTGGAGCGAGATGGAAGCAAAAAGAGAGCCCCGTTTTTCATAAATAAAGCCCAGAAAAAGGGCCAAGATAAAGAGAGAGCCCACGATCGGAATATTGCTAAGGCCTTGTTCTTGTGAGAAGTGAAAAAAAGAAAAACAAAGAGCCGTAATAAAAATTGCATACCGAGGACCGAGCTGTTTTCGGATGAACGATTGTAGAAACGCGCGAAAAAGAGTCTCTTCAATAAGCGGAGTAAGAAAAACAATCGTTACAATTGCAAGAGAAAAATAGAGAGGATTGCCAAAGGTCATCTTCACAAAATAGACGGCGAGCTGATCGGGAAGAGAAGAGACATTGAAAATGACATAGACAAGCGATTCTAAAGCCTGACTGATGAACAGCACAAGAGGGCACGAAATGCACCAGGCATAGAGCGCATAGATGAAATCCTCTCGATAATTGGGAAGAAGAGACGGATTGCGCCACAGACTCTTGTCTTTTAACGATCTCCAGTAGAGAAAAATCCCACCCAGAGTCAAAATTGCAATCGCTAAATTGAGCCAAGAGAGGAGTTCAATCTGCGTAGCGGGCTTTTGTAAAAGAGGTTTTATTTGGGAAAGGGACAAGGGGACAAGAACATCGGCAATCCCAAAATAAATCGCAAAAAGAAAGAGGACATCCTTCACACGGATGGAGAGGTCCCAAGTGCGGTTCGGATCCCAGCGGAAAAATCCCTTTTGCCGTCCGAACCACAAAACGCCAAACGAAATAGCCCCAAGGAAGGCCATACTCGCTAAATCGGTGATCATCATCGGCTTTTTGCCAATAGAACATAATCCATTACGCGAGCGGAGATCTCCTGGACAAACTGCGCATGTGCAATGCCCATCGGCGACTTTTTATACTCATCCGATCCCCAAACAACCGCATTGTAATCGGTAGGAATGAGAGTCTTTGGAATGTAGTAAGAGTCGCGGATCTGCTCTTGAAGGACGATCTTTGGGGTTGATCCTCGAATATCGAGAACGCGGAAGCGGATGGACATATTTAGGTTTGTTGAAACCTCTTGCGGAGAGTAGGTCGCAGATTCCCGTTTTCCTTTGACTGCGGGCGTATTTTCATGTTCGACTAGCTCTAGAAAAACGACAAATTCTTCATTTTGAAATTCCCGTTTGACCCAAGACAAATCGGCGCCAAATGGATTTTCTACAAATGGGAATTCCACGTTCGAATGAACAAAGATTTTACCGCTTTGCGAAATTTGACTTGTGACCATCGAAGTAATTTCCTCCGACAAGCTCCAAGCGCACTCGAAAGAGGTGGTATCGATCGCAGAGGCAATGGCGATCACCGGCTTTGCCCGTCCATCTTCGTGAAAACGGGACGTTTCATCAGTGTGTCGAGAACAAGAAACAGCGAATAAACCGAGTAAAAAAAGGGAAAACTTAGTGCGCATGTGATAGATCCTCCACAAAATTCTCCTAAATATAACAAGCAGAAAATTTCTTGCCTATACTCAAGTTGATTCAATAGCAAGAATGGAAGAATGGGGAATCATTTGTAGAGTGTTTCCAAGTTTTGGTCCGTTTTTGTGCAACTCCCAACCATCTTTTGTATCCACTACAAGCTTCCAAGACGTGCCACTTGGCAATTCTACTTCAGCCGTTTGAAAGTTCGCGTTAAAAGCAATAAAGAGTCTTCTGGAGTGTTTTGTTGAAAACGAGACAAACCGCGACCGGCGACTCCAATCTGGGCTATGCCCTTTTCTCCCATGCCATTCGATATCTTTATCCGTTAAAAATCGATTGCTTCGAAGAAACGAATGATCTTTCCGGAAAGCGATAAGATCTCGGACAAAATGGAACACATCCTGGCGCTTTTTCAACGCATTCCAGAGAAACCAGTTGATTTCGTTGTCCTGGACATAAGGGTTATTGTTGCCGAGGCGCGTATGCCCATACTCATCGCCCATAAGAAGCATAGGGATCCCTTGCGAGAGAAAAAGAGCTAGAAGATGATTGCGCATCTGTGAATCGCGAAGCGCATTGATCTCTCTATTTTCCGTCTCTCCTTCGACTCCGCAATTCCAATTGAGATTGTGATCGCTGCCATCGCAGTTTTTCTCTCCGTTATTGAGATTGTGTTTATGCTGGTAAGTAACTAGGTCTCGGAGGCTATACCCATCGTGCGCCGTGATAAAATTAATTCCGGAGGCAGGCGTTTTCGTCCAACCATAGAGAGCATCGCTGCCGCATAAAGCATGGGCAAAAGAGCCCGCCCCGTCGTCAGTCCCTTTTAAAAAAGAGCGGGCCATGTCGCGAAACTTTCCGTTCCATTCAGTCCATGGTCCCCATTTCGCAAAAGAACCGACTTGGTAAAGGCCTGCCGCATCCCATGCCTCTGCGATTAATTTTACTGAGCGAAGAACCGGATCTTTTGCCATCGCCGCCAATATGGGGGGATGATCCATCGGTTTCCCATCCAACCCACGCGTAAAGATCGAAGAGAGGTCGAATCGAAACCCATCCACATGCATCTCTTCGACAAAATAACGAAGACTCTCGAGAACGAGCTCCTGCACGACTGGATGATTTGTGCTGACCGTATTTCCACAGCCCGTATAATCTCGGTAATTTCCATGGGCATCGACCATGTAATAGGTCTGGTTATCGATTCCCCGAAAAGAGACCGCGTACTCTTTTTCCTTCCCTTCGCCTGTGTGGTTATAGACGACATCGAGGAAGATCTCGATCCCATTTCTATGGAGCTCTCGTACAAGAGTTTTAAATTCATTGACTGAGCCATAGCTCCGCTTTACTCCAAAAAAAGAGATCGGATTGTACCCCCAATAATTGACTAAAGGCTGTTTCGTTTCGGGGTGAATATTTTTCGAATGGCACTCGTCGAACTCATAGATGGGCATGAGCTGCACGGCATTGACGCCAAGCTCTTTTAAATAGGGAATTTTTTCAATCATCCCCGCATATGTTCCAGGACTTGTTACCCCGCTTGACCCATGAATGGTAAATCCGCGGACGTGCATTTCGTAAATGACAAGATCCTCTTTTGCAAGATGGGGCGGGGTTACCTTTTGCCAGTCGAAAGGCTCGGGCTTTGCAACCCTCGCAGCCACTCGCTTCCATGGGGCTTTCCCCCAAATAGGCGAAGTATCGGGAAACCTGGCATACGGATCTAACAGCCACCGATCGTCGCCCTGGCATTGATAGGCGTAACAAGCGCCTTCTGGAATATTTTTCAGGGCGATATGCCAGACATCCTTTGTCCGAGTCATTGGAAAAACGCGAGCCGGCTTCTCTGAATGAGGCCCAAAAAGGCCGATTGAGACCCCTTTGGCATGCGCTGAAAAAAGAGCAAAATTGCACTCCTTTCCATGGAAGGAAAGACCAAGTGGCGAGGGAGATCCTAAATCTGTTTCTAAGCCCATACCATCTGTTAAACAACAGAACAAATTTTTTAATCAACAAGGTTCTGTTGATTTTTTGGGAAGATTCAAGCAAAATATTTAGAAATGATGACAGCCCTTGGCCAACGTTTGAGCATGTTTTTCCTTGCAAGCTTAACTTGCAAAGCTTTATAACTTACGTTGCGCATAAGAGACCGCTCATAAATTAAATCCATTTTAAGAGGAGAACCCAATGTCCTTTGAAAACGCCAAAGCTAACCTGCACGAATTTGGCAAAGAGCTCAATTTAGAAAAGCTCGATTTCGATGAAAACAACACCTGTATTCTCGGAATTGACAACACATTTTCACTGCACATCACCTACGAACCCAATTCGGACCGACTCTACCTCTATTCCCCCATTCTCGATGGCCTTCCAAAGGACGATCGCATTCGGCTCAAGCTCTACGAGCGCCTTCTCGAAGGCTCGATGCTTGGCGGCCAAATGGCTGGCGGCGGGATTGGAGTAGCTCCAAAAGAAGAACTGATCTTGCTCCACTGCGTTGTGGACATGGGTCTTGGCGTTGACACCAATGCGCTTCGCCGCTTTGCTCCCCTCTTTGTCGAAACGGTCGAAAAATGGCGCGAAATGGTGACAAAACTCTGCGCTGGCGAAGATCCAGGCCCCTTCAAGTTCCCAACTCCTCCGCAAGGACACGCTCCACAACAACATTTTGGCCCAAAACCAGGCGAACGATTCACCAAGGTTTAGGCTCCGCTCCCTCCAGCTACCTCTTCGTCAGAGGTAGCTTTTTTCTTAACGACAACGAGACGTCTATGTTATTCTCACCCAATTTTGTATCGATTATAAGTACTGACAACTCAAGATATCAGGTCATTCTAATCTCTTTTCCAAACAAACATTTAGTAGGAAGAGAGAACAACAAGGAAAACGCAGAAAAAACTGCAAGACTATTTGCTCAGGTGAGTGAAATCCCTTTCGTCCCTGAAAATACCAGCGTGATCACCTTACTCCCACAGACCAACAACAAATTTCTTCCGGTAGAATTAACAGCTGATGGCAAAATCTTAGGGCAAGGCACAGCGGCAGATAGAATTTCAGCGATCGCTCAAGCAACGTTGGTAGCTGCTAGTAGAGAGCTTCCCGTGCTCCTTCCAGAGTAACGAGGCAATGCCTCTAACATTTGACATTTTAGATCACTTCAGGCAGCCTCGTCTCAATATTTTTTTAGAGGAAGTATGCTCGCCCTCATTCTCTCCTTAAGTGAGTGCTGGTTTGAAAAATCAATCATGGTGTTTCGAAGATGAGAATCCTATTTTTTACTTTAATGTTCGCCAACTGTTTTTGCGATATTCAAGATCGCTTTAAGACAATCGAAGAAAACACAACAATAGCTGGGATCAAAAACGTTGATTATATCTATTTAATCAATCTCGACAAAAGGCCTGAACAATTAGAAAAGAGCCTTCGTCAGCTCGCACCGTACGGCATTCGACCCTTTCGATTTTCAGCCGTCAGCGGCGAGGATCTTTCCATAGAAGCGTTAAATGACGTGGGGTTGAAGTTTCTTTCCGGAATGGAAGGCAATCAATGGGTAGTTCATTATTCATACGAAAAAAACGGAGCGCCTGAATACGATTTTTTAAGAGACGAATGCATTGGGCAAACCTACTTTTCTTGCTACACGCCACGCGACCAAATCGGTCTTGCCTTGAGCAATTTTTCCATCTTGCAACACGCCTATGATGCCGGTTATCAAACGATTTGGGTGATGCAAGACGATATTGAAGTCATTGAAGATCCTCATCAACTGTCCGATCTGATCGAGCAATTAGATTTATCCGTAGGAACTGAAGGATGGGATATTTTATACACAGATAACGATGGGGAAGATCTCGATAGCGATCTCACAAAAAATCTCTGGTGGATGTGGCGATCTGATTTTTTACCCTCTCATTTACACCCATTTACAAAACGGACAAAAATCAACGATACGTTTTCAAAAATTGGCAGTAGGACGAAAACTCATTCCCTGATTATTCGGCGCTCCGGAATGAGAAAAATATTAAACCATGCAAAAACCCGCGGAATTTTTCTCCCTATCGATCACGAACTACCTTTTGTTCCTGGTATTCAAATGTATATGCTAAGACACCCTATCGTCACTTGGATGAATCTATGAAATTTATTTTTGCTTCTCTCTGCCTACTGACTTCTCTTTGGAGCGCGCCCAACAATTGGGAAAACTTTAAGAGAGACACCTTTCTACAGCTCCCAAAAATTGCAGGGTGGTGCTCCCAAGAAAAAGCAGAAAAACTTATGGATTTTATCTATGAAGTAAAACCGAACATATGCGTTGAGATCGGAGCATTTGGCGGATCGACCACCTATCCACTCGCTCGCACCTTGCAATTTTTGCAATACGGCAAACTTTGGGCCATTGACGCTTGGGACGTAAAAACCGCTATTGAAGGGTTAGAGTTAGACAACCCCAATATCGCTTGGTGGTCTCAGTTGAATATGCGGGTGATTTACCATCAATTTATGACCATTCTTCAGAATGGGCGTCTTCTCGGCTATTGTGAGCCAATATCTATGCGCTCGGAAGAAGCGAGCCAACTGTTTCTCGATGCCTCTATCGACCTCTTATATATCGATGGCAATTTTTCCCGCGACGGGACCATGAAAGACGTTCTTTCTTATTTTCCAAAAGTAAAAGAGGGAGGATATATCTGGTTGAATGACGCAGATGTCCTTGAAAAAAATATGGCCGTCACATTTCTCATGAGAAATTGCACATGGCTCAGAGAAAAGTCTTTAGGAAAGAACTGTGTTGTATTTAAAAAACGGATCAATGGATGACATGAGTGTGTCTAAAAATCTCCGCAAGGGCTTGAGAGATCGGGGTCTCTTTATAAGCTTTTAATGTGCTTCTAGAAACTGCGTTCATTTTTTCAGCTAAAAGGCGATCTCTTTCTTCCTCTGCAAGCGGGGCGCCTACTTTCTGTTGAAGGTTTAATATCCACTCCCCAGTCTTGCTTACATCCATGGAAAGAGCGAGTACTTCTGGGAAATTTTCAAAATATTCGGAAGCAAATAGATGCGTTGAATTTGTAAACAGATACCCCGAAAGAAGTTCAGCCTTAAATTCTTTTACATCCTGTAAGAGAGTCCTCTCTTCAAAAAACTTAAAAGATCTTTCGAATCCTAGTGCGTCGGCAAGTGGCCCCTCTCCTGAATAAGGGACAATTAAGCGATCTATCGGATCGAAATAAAATGTTCCAACTTCAAGTGTCAATTCAGGTTCTTCACTCTTTGTATTTAGTATACGACGGAAAAAATTCGTATTGATTACAAATAACGAAGTAGACTGACCGCTACTAGACACGGCACTTATGTTGATCCTTTGACAATCCGAGTGACTCTTAAAATCACGATGAATTTTTTCCATTGCGGCTCTTGTGACCTTGACCAATGTGGAGTAATTACAGAGAGTCAAAAATTGGGACGGTTGAAACGATGCCGAACAAATGCCTTCAACAGTTCTAACTAAATTTTCTGATCCTGGATAACCTAATCCTGTTGCAATAGCAGCCATTTGAGCCTCTTTGATTTTTTAAGGCGTTTAGTTTAGCTCTGCTTAGAATTATTTACGCGAATTATTTTCGACCGCCAACGCCACCCGGGCCTGTAAGGCTGCTTCCCCCAGGGGCTGTGTTTGAGCTACCTCCTAGCTTCGTTGAGCTAGATGGACTGCTGCTTGGAGGAGGAGGAGGTGGTGGTGGAGGGGGTGGCGGTGGAGCTGGCGTACTATAGGTAGAGTAATAGGGCTGATTCGTCATACTATCAGACCAAGTGGCGATCATTGTGCTTGTGTTCGAATCATAGGCAAGAAAGACATCGACTCTCACTCCAGAAGAACCGTTAAGAGCGATCGCCTCAGGTATTGTCCAGTCAGTGCCATTGTAAATCGAATAGTAGGGGGCCGCAGAGGTCTTATCATTCCACGCAGCAAACACTGTATCTGTATCCGAATCATAGGCAAGAATAACAGCCCCAGCAACTCCTGTTGAACTCGACCCAGAGAGTGAGATCGCTCCCGTTACCCAATCGGAGCCATCATATACTGAATAGTAGGGAGCTTGGCTTGTGCTATCAGCCCAAGCGGCGATCATCGTGCTCGCATTTGCATCGTAGGCGAGCGCAATATAGCTATAAACCCCTGCTGAACTCCCTAGCGAAATGGTACTCGCCGCCGTCCACATCGTGCCATTGTACGTCGAATAATAAGGAAGATTACTCGGGCCGCTCCAAGCGGCGATCATCATGGTGGTATTTGTATCGTAGGCAAGGTAGGGGCCGCGACCCGATGATACAGTCGACGAGAGCTGGTTCGTTACCCAGGTACTTCCATTATAAATCGAGTAATAAGGAGTGTTAGACGCATTATCGTGCCAAGAGGCAACGACTGTAGTCGTGTTCGGATCATAAGCAAGGGCGACATTGCCAGAAGCCGTAACCACTCTTGTTGAGATCGTCGTCGATGTTGTCCATGTGCTTCCCCCATAAGTCGAGTAGTAGGGCTCGTGAGAGCCCGAATCTCCCCAAGCGGCAATCAATTTGCTCGTGTTCTCATCATAGGTGAGAAAAATGTCGTAATCGACGGTGCTACTGCCTCCGATCGACCCTGTTGTCCAGGAGGTTCCGTTGTAGATCGAATAATAAGGCTGCTGGTCCATATTATCAGCCCAAGCGCCGACCACCGTCGTTGTCCCCGGATCATAGGCAATAACGACATCATAGAGGGCTCCATTTGATGTGGAACCTGTCAATGGAATCGTGCTCGTTGTCCAAGTGGTTGCTTCGAGAATGCCAGCAACTAAAGATAGCCAAAGGCAGAACCGTGCTCTCATTTAAAAACCAACCATCGCCTTTATCGTCAGCCCTTGCAGCGTAAAATCTCCTGCCGGCACCATCCCGATCCCTTGATCATAGGCATTGTTGATTTGGCGCATTGCATTTTGCGAGGGCATCAGGAAAAATTCATAGCTGGCCAGCAAGTCAAAATAGTAGCTCTTGTAAAATGTGGTTTTCCAACCTGCTCCGAGCGCCATATCCGCTAAAAAGCGAAGAGTTTTGTAATCGTTGTACTTGAAGGAAGTTCCTCCAGTCAGTAAATCTGGAGAGCTATAAGAAATATCGAGATTATCGTTATGGCTCGCATCAAATTCTGCAAAGACTAAGCTCCCATCAACGCTCGCCTCTAGCCTAAATCCCGCGCCGAGAAACAATTGCCCCTGCACACCCATCCGAGGCCCTATCCCCCAAAAAGTCGATTTGTTCTTCGAAATAGCGGGCTCTATCCCTGCGCTTGAAACATTTGCTTCTACACGAAAATTCTGATAGAGACGAACTCCGCGTAGGCCCGCAAAAGGAGCGATCATCCCGCTTTTTCTTTGAAAACAGGGATAACTCACAGATAGATCCAATACATCGAGATCGGTGCGCCACTTCGTCGCAATACCGGAAGTCGTAAACGGGTAAGAGTTGCCAAACCAATTACTCAATGACCAAACCGCAGTCCCCCTCGAATCGGCCGGAGGATTGCCCAATGAAGTGTTCGTCTGCTGATGGAGATAGGTGTACTCGAGAAATACCTTCCACTCTTTAGGCTTACTCGAAAATCCCAATCCCGCTCTAAAACCTGGTTGATAGGCAAAATCTGGGAATTGATACGAGGCGCTCTTGGCCGCATAGATTAAGGAAGGAGGCGGAGAGGATGGATTGGTAACAGATGCGCTAGGCAGAGCAAAATCCATTCCATCTTCTTGCGTATACCAATAGAGAAAACTCCCATCCACAAAAAAAGAGGCGCTATCCATAAATGAGCACGCAGGAGGAGCGCTTTTCACATCCGCATGTAAAACGGAAGCTGCAAGCAAGAATGCAAAAAAGCCACTTTTCCTAAGCATCAAAAACTCCGACAGTAAAAAAATTATTTATCCCACAAAATGCCATTTCTTCATATAAAAAAATGAGGCCTAAAATTTCACTTTGGATCCGATACTGATAGGTGCCTCAAAAAGGCCAATGATTGAAGAATTCTATTTACTAAAACACCGACAAATCCAATAAAGAATTTAAACAGAGGATAAACACTATGAAACAAAAAAAAATTGCCAGTCTTGTCGTTGCTGCTATTGGAACATTTCTGGTCGCATATGCTCTTTATGCCATGAATCTCATTTCCAATGCGAAAAACCAGGTCAATACAGTCAATCAACATCTCTCTGGCAGCTACATGGGAAAGATGATGGGCAAAGGGCTGTCGAATCAAGCAAGCAAGTACGATAACGATGTAAGAGGCTGCCTGATCGCAGGAATCGTGTTAGTGATTGCCGGCGGCGGAGCATTTTTCCACTTCAATAAACACCGGCAAAGACACTGATTTTTGGTTCTTGATTACTCCACAAGCTCAACATCCTGGGAATCAACCTCTCCCCATCTTTTCATCAATGACGCATCGACATTGATAAGACAGGGGGAACGACTATTTCCAATCTTGAGCATTCTAGAGCCTATTTGCCAAGGCGTTTTCCATGGAGAAGTCATTCCTTTAGTTCTCCAGGTCGTTCCGTCGCTAAGCGCCATCACATATCGATAAGTATGCTTCTCAAACAGCCAATGAGGGTTTGTTTCTCTAGTTTCTGCAATCGTGCAAATAAGAGGCATCAAGCCAAATGGATGCCGTTTATCTAACCGCAAACTAATGCTTATGGCAGAAGAACCACCTGTCTGTATCAAACCAAAATGACCGACAATATTGACGCTGCCCGAGTAGCTTGTTTTAGACAACTCTATTGCCTTCGATTCCTGTTTTACACGCCATTCTTTGATTCCATACAATCCATTTTCAAAAAAAATGAATACAGTTCCTCGCCAGGCATCGGGATCTGCATAATCATCGATACTGGGAGGCCTTACATACCCATCGCATCTTGTAATGCGAAGCGCATATTTATCATCAAATTCCTCCAAAGCATGCACCCTTAAGGCTAGAAAAAACAATGCGAGAAAAAAGGACTTTTTCATCAGGACCTCCACGATCTCGTAGCAGAGTGCCTTCTTCAAAAATTTTTTTTCAAGGACAAATTTTCATAAAGTACTTAAACTATATTTTATTTGAAAACAAACACAATAATTGATAAAATAGTTTCAATTAAAGGCGATTTATGGAAATAAATATTTCAAAAGATAAAACACCGGAATCCTTCCCTACCCAAGAAAGTGGATTCTCTGCCCTAAAATACCTTGGAGTTGCCCTCACTATTTCAGCGATCGGCGCAGGAATTCTTCTCGTTAACTCCCCTGCCGCCATCGCTTTATTTGCAGTCGCATCATGGTATCTTTGGTCAGCGGCGATTATTGTGATCAATCGAGCTGCAACCGATACCTGCCTTGCAACGCCCATCCATCGAATTTACGCCATGGCCATGGAAGTCAACTCCGGCATTGCTGCGGCCGCTCTATTCCCCGCCACCTGCTTCAGCGCCTATCACAATCCTCAAGGAGACCCAAACGGACGACCGATCCTCTTGGTCAATGGCTACCTCAGCTTTGGATCTACCTGGCACTACCTACGAAAAGAACTTGTAAAAGCAGAACTTGGCCCTATTTACACAATGAATATAGGCAGCGGCAGATCGATTGTAACTTACGCAGAGCAAGTCCAAGAAAAAGTTGCCGAAATCCAACAAGAAACAGGCAGAAAAGATTTGATTCTCATCGGCCACTCAAAAGGGGGCCTTGTGAGCTCTTACTATGCCACACACCTAGCAACTCCAGAAACTACGATCAGCGACGTCATAACGATTGGATCGCCACTAGCGGGAACACCTCTTGCCTGCATCGGTCCTGGATACGACGCGCAGGAAATGAGGTCAGACTCTGAATTTCATCGAGAATTACGAAACAAAATCGAAGATTTTCCTCTGATTCGTTTTTCTCACATCGCATCGGAGTCGGATGAAGTGGTCCCCCTTTCTTCAGCGCTTTTAGGAGAAGACTCCTCTCGGCAATTCGTATTGAAAGACATGGGGCATTTAGGCCTCGTCTTTTCTTCGCGAGTAGCAGATCGCATTTCTACATGGCTAAAAACCTAAAAATTCTATCTATTGAAAATGTTACTTCCCAGAAGCTTTCTATGATCATGCCAAAGGTACGCTCTCTTACGGCATTGGATTTTAGCAATAAAATTTAGAAAAAAATACAACGCTCCAGTACACTTCGAGATTATGTTTTTTTCGTTCATTTTATCTATTTTCTGCGTCTCTATTTTTGCGACAACCACAGAGCTCTACATAGGACAAGACACCAATAGTCAACTCCTCGAATTCGATACCTCAGCAGGAATGGGAACGACGGGAGCACTGGTTTTATTACACCAGGGATCTCCAATTAGCGATGCCAGCAGCCTTGTGTTAAATTCTGATGGAACCCTCCTTTACATCGCAAATTGGGGTAGTGGCACCATCTCAACTTATGACATTAATACCACTGCCCTTACTGGTTTATCGATCCCAGATCTTACCGGCGCTTATGGAATCGCATTCAGCTCCGATGTCAATACACTCTATATTTGCGACTTTAACCATAGCAACTTTTTCTCCTATGGCGTGATCTCCACCATTTTAACTTCCATTCCCACAATGGGCACATTTTCAGACCCAACCTCGATCACGCTCAGTTCTGATGAGACGACATTCTACATTACAGACGGCGGCACCAATAACGTTATTGCGTATGACATAGGTGGTTCAACCTTTACCACTCTTTCCCTAATTCCAGACATGACCAATCCAGGCGCCCTCAGTAGCCCGTACGGCTCTGCATTAAGCCTAGATGGAAAAACTCTCTATGTTGTCAATTATGGAAGCAGCGAGTTCGACTCCATCAATGTCGATACAACCAGTCCCGATTATCTAGTCATCACCAAGATAACTCCCACAGGGGACTCCCTTTCTGGCCCCGTCAGTTTAGCTCTAACCTCTGATGGAACGACTTTCTATATAGCAAGCTATAATAGTTCAGAAATCGCCTTATACGACATAGGATCAAATACTCTAACGAATATCACCCCATCGGGATCAGCCACCATTAGCTCCCCGCGCACCGTGACGTTAATTCCGTTCACAGCCCCTCCGCCGCCGCCACCTCCGCCGCCGCCGCCGCCGCCACCACCACCACCTCCGCCGCCCAGCTCGCCTAGTCCCACAAAACCAGGAGGAGGCTCTAGCACAGCCCCTGGCGGACTCAGTCAAACTGGCCCAGGTGGCATCAATGCTTGGAGATAGACAAGGATTATGGCATGACAAAACACCCCTCATTTTCTAAAAGCTTCGAAGGGGAAGCGAATATACAATCAGCCATTCACGCAATCATCAGAGCTCTTAGCTCATCACTTCCTGGACGATTGTCTGCCATCGATGAAAATTGTGAACTTGAATTTTACAATTTTTTAAACAAAAGTCGAGTGGATAGAGCTGCATTTTCTTATAATTGGCCCTATGTTATCCAAGCTACTAGAAATCATGGCTTTTATTACCAAAAAAAAGACCAGATTGTTTATTTTTATTTAAGATTCAACACAAATTCCACAAAACATCCAAAGCTAATTGTAGTAAACAATTTAGGGGACGATTCTAAGCTTTGCGTTTGTGATTTGGCAAGTGCAGCTTTGAAATTACATATAACCACGATCATCAAAAACATCGATCAAGATGAAATTCCACAATGGAAAGATCTTGGCTTTCAAGAAACAAAAGAACCTTGGAGCGCCCATTCTTTTCGCGATGACAATACATTTCCTGAGTTTATTTACGATATCAATAAATTGATCAATCTTGATGTCCATTCAAAAACAAGACAACTGATCAAAAAGATTTTAAGGGAAACAAATTACCTCTTTTTACCCTATGAGGACACCTGGAAAAATGCTGGACTACAATTACTGGAAAAGAACTCAGATTATCTAGAAAATAAAGGAGTAGATTCAAAAAAAGAAGTTATCTCGTCACATTTATTCATTTTCGACAACACAATAAAGAACAAAATAGTGTTTGCAATATTTGAAAACAAAACAATAATCGGAATAAGTTTTTTAACACAAGTTGAAGAAAACCTATTTTTTAATGCAATCGTAAACGAAAACAAATCAAATTTGATGAGATTTTTATTATGGAAGTCTGTTGTACATTACTGTGAAGGTCTTGAAGAAAATAAAAAGCCACGTTATCTAGCCTTGCAAGGATCTGAAAACGAAGGGCAGAATCAATGGAAATACCTATTTAACCCAGTTAGACTTATTCAGAGGACACACCTGACTAACGTGTAGACGCTTTACAGTTATTCATTACGACATAGGATCAAATACTCTAACGAACATAACCCCCATCGGGATCAGCCCTTAGAGATAAATTTGAGACAGATCGCTTCATAAATGGCTCGGATGCCGAGCCGCACTCGTCGAATAAAAGAGTAACCGGAATGGCCATCTTGCCGTTTTTGACGAACGACAGGGATCGAATGAATTTTCTTGGCAGAGATCCCAATCATCCCTACCACGTAAGAGGCATGGCTCGACATCTCGACAAGAGAAGAGATGATCTCTCGATTGATCGCGACAAAAAGACCTGCATCGGGAGGTATGTTCACTATTTTCGAGAGCAGCCACTTAAATCCTCTCGATGAAAGAAGGCGCCCCTTCGACTCATAGAGGCCCCTTCGAGCGGCAAAAACCACATCGCTCCCCTCATCCATTCCAGCAAGGAGTTGCGGAATCACCTCAGGAGGATCTTGCAAATCAGCATCTAGAATAACCGCCCGATCCCCTGAACAGGCCGCAAGGCCTCGCAAAACAGCCCGATTCTGCCCTCCGTTCTTATCTAGGTAGATCGCTTGCACGTTCGGATCTAAAAGAACTAACTTCGCAAGAATCCTCTTCGAGTCATCAGAAGAAGCATCGTCCACAAAGAGGATTTCGTAAGGAATTTGATTCCTCTCGAGAACCTCTTTGATTCGGCAGTAAAGAGCGTCCAAAGAGTCGCTGTTTTGATAAACGGGAATCACGACGCTTAATAAATAGCCTTGCACTAAACCTTACCTTTTACCTAACATGGCGAGAAAATTTTATATTTTAATATGGTTTTGTGCAAGCGTATACGAAAGAAGAAATGGAACGACTTTACTCTATGGAAAAGTCCCATTTCTGGAGCCGCGCTAGACTTCATCTGATCCTGGATCTCCTCCGAACTCTTTCTCCCGGAAAACAGGTTCTCGATGTCGGGTGTGGAACTGGACACCTAGTCGCCCGTTTGGAAGAAACTGATTTTATCGCTACCGGCATCGACCCTCAACCCGCCTTTTTTTCCAGTCACACCTCTCAACTCATCCAAGCTAGCGCAGAAAAACTCCCCTTTCCCCAAGAGAGCTTCGATGCCGTCGTCATGGCCGATGTCTTAGAGCATCTGGAAGAAGAGGCTCCTCTCGGTGAAGCTTTTAGAGTTTTGGTTCCAGGGGGAATCCTTCTCCTGACTGTTCCCGCTTTTCCTTGGCTTTGGAGCCGAAGAGATGAAAGAGCAAGACATCTTCGGAGATATAGAACAAAAGATCTCCATTCGATCGCCCATAGATTCAATGGGAAACTGATCGATCTTAGATTTTATCAGTGCTTACTATTCCCTCTTTTTCTTCTATCGAGATGGCTCCGTATATCGCCAGACAAGGAAACAGCTCTCCCCAGTTGGCTAAACTCCCTCTTTTTTCAAATCAATCGACTCGAGCTGTGGCTGGGAAAATGGGTTCGTTGGCCTTGGGGCAGCTCGCTCATTGCTGTGATCAAAAAACCATGAATCGCCCGTTCGAACTCCTTCTCTTTTACTCAGATCTTCAGATGGTTAAAGAAGCGGTCAAAGCAGGAGTCGATGGGGTGATCATTGATTGGGAGTATAAAGATAAAGAAACTCGACAAAATGGGTTCAATACCCAAATCAACCGCCATACAGTCGAAGATCTGCAAAACCTCTCTTCTAGCGTCGACATTCCCGTTATTTGCCGAATCAACCCCGTCTATGAGGGGACGAAAAAAGAAATCGAGCTGGCCATAGAATCTGGAGCCTCTGAAATTTTGCTCCCCATGGTGCGTAGGAAAGAAGAGGTGGAGGCCGTACTTGATTGGACAAAAGGGAAAACAAAAGTAGGAATTTTGATTGAAACGCGCGATTCCGTTTGCATCGCAGCAGAACTGTCCGCGCTCCCTTTAAGCCGCGTCTATGTAGGACTGAACGATTTAAGCATCGAAAATCAAGAAAGAAACCTATTTCTTCCCCTGGCCAATGGGCTTTTGCAAACCCTGCGGAGCAATGTTTCAAAGGCCTTTGGTTTTGGAGGGCTTACCCTTCCGAATTTAGGCTTTCCGATCCCTTGTCAATGTTTGATCGACGAGATGATTCGCCTCAATTGCCATTTTTCTTTTCTCAGGAGATCTTTTATCCATGATACCGGCGGGAAAAATTTTATCTCTGCGATCTCTTCGATCCGCGAAGCGATCCAAAAATCTTTCGACCAAACGGAAAATCAGCGGATCGCCTCTCATCAAAAGCTCTTAGCTGCCATCGAAAAGGCCGGTGCATGTTTTTAAGACTTCTTTGGATTTGGCTGATCGGTGCATCCTACGCCCTTTTTCAAGAGATCAATACAGATGATGAGACTTGGTTTTTTCAAGTCGTCAGCCGATTTTTATCAGGAGAGGTTCTCTATAAAGAGATCTTTCTCGGAGTAGGGCCTCTTTCAGTCTACTGCGCCGCCCTTCCGATGTTGATTTTCGGCAAAGAGCTCTTGATTGCCAGGCTTGTCCTCGTCTCTTACTTTACGCTTGGAGTATTTTTCACCATTCTTATACTCAATGAATTAAAACTAGAGCGATACAATACCCTCCTTTTGCTCCTCACCTGCTTTGTCTTAGCCCATCCGCAGACCAACTGGGGGTTTTCTGGATATAACCCACTGGCCAAGGTCCTGTTTCTGGCCACCTTTTGGGCGACACTCAAATGGCGCCGCTCCTTTGAAAAAAAGTGGCTGATCAGCGCTTGTTGTTTTGCAGCTTTGTGTTTTACCGCAAAACAAAATGTGGGAGCGATCGCAGCTCTTTGCGTTTGCCTGCAACTTCTATTGGCTAAGGAAAAGCGCGAAATCCCCTTTTTTGTAGCTCTTTTTTTGGGTGTTGTAACCCTTGTTTTCCTTCCCATTTTTATCCAAGGAGGCTTTAGCGCCTTTTTAGACTATGGGATCTTCAACAAGACCCGTTATATAGCGCTAAAAGAGGTTAGTTATTTCCTCAAATTTACAGATTGGAGTCTCTATTCCATCTGCATTTATTCGGCTCCCTTTTTGCTTCTGCTAGGAGGAAGCCTCGCAGTTTGGAAAAAAGGGAGAGAAAAACCGGTTCTTTTCACTTTTTTATTAGGCAGCATACTCACCCTTTTTCCGCGGCCTGACAATCTCCAAAAAATCGTCTTTGTCCCTTGTGCTCTTATTGCTATTTTATATTTTTACTCCCATTTCGAAGCCCAGATTCTTCCCAGAATCAAATTTGCGGCAAAATGGAGCTTACTCCTTCTCTTTTCATCGGTCCTTTTCCTCTCCTTCAAAGGGTTTTATCACCGATGGATCCAAGAGGAGATCGTCTTTTCGACACTCCCGCAGTTTCGATGGATCGCAATAGAAACACCCTGCCATGCCCATTGGCATAGGATGCAGCGAGAATTTTTCTTTCCCGAAAAAGATCTTTTTTTTCTCAGCACCCATGCAGGTTTCTATTATCTCCTATTCAACAGGCACAATCCAACTCCCTTTGATGTTCCTTTTCATCCCGCGTTGGGCTGCCGTGGAGAGGAAGAGATTATCGATCTATTAGACAACGAGGCTTTTGTGGCGCTCGATCATTTGTCGTGGTCCAATTGGCCTGCTCTATACCCGGCTAAACACCCCATCCAGTTGGAGGCGTTTATTCAGACAAGCATGGAATCGACAACCGTACAACCTGGATTCGAGACGATTTTTTCCATCTATAAAAAGAGGCGCTCATGAATGAGAAAAAGCATGTTCTTTATCAAAAAAACTATTTTGAGAAGAATTATAAAAAAACGATGGTTCCCCGAAAATCAGCCTATATCGAACGGCAAGTGGAACGGCTCATCAAAGCGGGTGTTACCCGGGCAGACCGGATCATCGACGTAGGATGCGGCATTGGCAAATACACTCTCAAACTCCATGAGATGGGCTATCAGATCGAAGGGCTCGATATCGCCGAAGATCTTTTAGAGCAAATGAAGCGGCATAATCAAACTGGCCGTCCCCTTCCCCTCCACTGCGCCGATGCATCCAATCCCCCTGAACACCTCTTAGGACAGTATGACCTAGCGATTGGATTTTTTGCCCTTCATCACATGTTTGATTTAGCCGCTTGTTTTAGAGGGATTAAAAAACTGCTCAAGCCCAACGGCCGTCTTTTATTTTTAGAGCCGAATCCCTACAACATCCTCTATTATCTGCAGATCCTGCTGACGCCCAAGATGACCTGGCAAGGCGACAAAGGAATCCTCGATATGCGGCCGAGCATCTTATTCCCTCTCATGGAAGAAGCGGGATTTTTAAATCCCTCTGTCCACCGCTCTGGGTTCTTTCCTCCCTTCATTGCCGATCTAAAAGGAGCGATTGCAGTGGAAAAAGCGCTTGAAAAAATCCCCCTTTGGAGTCCCCTCCTTCCCTTCCAAATTTTCTCCGCAAAGAGCAAGACGTGAACATCCTTTTGATGTATTCGCCTCGCCTTGAGCATTTGGCAGAGCTCCAAAAACAGGCCCCTTTGGCGACCCTACAAATAGCCTTGAATGAGCTAGATGCGAAAGAGAAAATTCGAATCGCCGACGTCGTGTTGGGGAACCGGTATCTCATCCAATCGCTTCCCTTCGCCAAAAAACTACGTTGGGTTCAATCCAATTCTGCTGGCATGGATCTCATTTTAAGCTCCCCCTTTGCTAAACTCCCATTTGTTCTTACATCTGCCCGAGGTCTTTACACCCCAGAAATCGCCGAGCACGCCATATCTTTGGCCTTTGCACTAGCAAGAAGTCTCCATCTCTACCGAGACGACCAGAAAAAAGGCATTTGGAACCGCCTTCCGCTGACTCAAATCAGCGGAGCCAATTGTCTACTTCTCGGCTATGGGAGTATTGGCCAAGCGATCGGAAAGCGCCTTGCAGCTCTTGGCGCACATGTTTTCGGCGTCAGCAAAAAAGACGGCGATACCTGGAAAGAGCTCCTACCCAACACCCATTTTTTATTCTCGACCCTTCCCCTAACCCCTCTTACCCACCACCTGATCTCCCATCCCATTTTCGATCGACTCCCGCCTCATGCATTCTTCATCAGCGTAGGTAGAGGGGGCGTTGTGGATGAGCAAGCTCTTTTAGAAAAGATCCGTTCTTTTAAGCTGCAAGGCGCAGCTTTGGATGTTTTCGAAGAGGAACCGCTTCCTCCCCACCATCCGTTTTGGGCGGAAGAGCGGATCCTTTTAACCCCTCATGTATCTCGCTCTCCTGAGTCGACCCCGAACCGATGGGAACCTCTTTTTGCAGAAAACCTCGGCCGTTTTTATCGAGAAGAACCCCTTTTAAATCTAGTCGACAAAGAAGCTGGGTACTAGGGAGAAACCTTAAAAAAAATCTATTCACCGATTATCACACCCCTAATGCAATTTCTAACTTACTTGCTATAAGCAACTTACAAAACTATTGAGATTGTTTTCTAGCAAATAGCGAAGATTTTTTTTATTGCGTTTGCTTCTCGTGACTTTTTCATTTTAAACAGGTAGAATATCCCCATTAGAAAATCGATAGGAACAGCAATGGAAATACTTGAACTTCAGCAGCAAATCAAACTCCTCACGGAGGCCAACGCTGAATTAAAATCCTTCAAAAATGAGTACGCTGCGTCTAAGCAAAGCTTAAACAGAATGAGCGCCCGCTTGCGCAAATTATGTAAACGGCTCACTCCAACAAACGAAGTCGTCCTGGAAATGCAAAATATCGCAAAAGAAATCAAGAGTCTCTCCAAAGATGCCACCGCATAAGTCTGAATTACATCCTCGCAATCGCAACAACAATCTCTATGATTTCAAGCAGCTCGTAGCGGCCACTCCTGATTTGGCAAAATATTTGACGACCACTCCAGTGGGGACTGCATCTGTCGATTTTTCCAATCCGATCGCCGTAAAAACACTCAATAAAGCGATTCTCAAAGTCTACTATAACATCCACTGGAATCTGCCCGGGGACTATTTATGCCCTCCCATTCCAGGACGTGTCGATTACATCCATTACATTGCAGATTTACTCGAGGCCCAGATGGGCCTAATTCCTCGAGGAGAACAAATCACCGTCCTCGATATTGGAGTTGGAGCCAATTGCATTTACCCCCTCCTTGGATCTAGAGAATACGGGTGGCGTTTTGTAGGCACTGAAATCAATCCAGAAGCGATCTCCATTGCCAAGAACCTAATTAAGCAAAACGAGTTGACCAATTCTATAGAAATTCTCCACCAAAAATCTCCTGCCTCTATTTTTGAAGGACTTCCCAAAGACCTTCACTTTGATATATCCATGTGTAATCCCCCATTTCATGCATCGCATACTGAAGCGATGGAAGGGACTAAAAGAAAATGGAAAAATTTAAGGATCAAGTCGAATCAATTGAATTTCGGCGGACATGAAAATGAGTTATGGTGTCCAGGAGGAGAAGTTGCCTTTATCACACGGATGATCAAAGAAAGTCCGAACGTAAAGTGCAAATGGTTCACCACTCTTGTCTCAAAAGAGACGAGCCTTCCAGACATTTATAAAGCGTTAAACAAGCTTAAAGGTGTCGAAGTAAGAACCATCCCCATGGGTCAGGGCCAAAAGAAAAGCCGCATAGTTGCATGGACTTTTCATCATTAATCAGTTGCCATAACTCCAATACCTGACTCTTCAAACTTTACGCAAAGCTCTTTCTGAGAGAAGAGATCCGTCGGCTGAGACTCTAAATTTTCTCTATTTTTCATACCATACGGTGTGCAGGATTCTCTCGAAGAAAAGAACCATTGAAGAGAAACAAAAGCACCATCACAGGGAAAAAGACCATCGCCCAGAAGAATAACCAGAACCGGGACCCGTTGTACTCAATTTTAAATACCCGTTCCCCAAAGACCAACTCTGTATGATTGAGCAGCAACACCAGCCCAATTGGGAAGAAAATCAAAATCCAAAAAATGAGCCAAAATTTGGAACGAATGTATCGAATTTGGAAACGATCTGATTGCATAATCTAGCCTAAAAAATTATTCTCTAATCATTGTGTTTTGCGTCGATGTAATTTCCCACCGATTATTGTTTTTGATAAATGCATGAGTAAATATTCCTTTCATCGATTCATTGACATTGGTTCCTGGTTTTTGAATCCCGTTGACAACCCAATAGACCTGAACACTCGCAATACCTGGTTTTACCTCTCTTATCTTGAGATCAGTGACCGTAAAAACAGTCCCCTTTAAAAAAGTTTCATGAATTTTAACATGGCGATCTTCGATTTCTTTTTTTCCTGAAAATGCCATTCCAAATATATTCACAAAGTCAGCATCTTCAGCATAATAATCCGCCGACCCTTTTCCTTCGCACCGATTCCAAGCATGAGTAAAATGATCGACAATTTTAGAAATCGAATCCCGATCTCCTGTATCTAAAGAAAATACTGAAGAAGCGATGAGCACACTTAAAAAGAACAAAACTTTGACTGATCTCTGCATAGAAAAAAAACCCACTTAAAGACAAAAATTTTAAACCAAGCACACAGATTTTGTCATCAAAAATCCGACAGTGCGAGGCACCCCTCTACGCCTAGGAACTTGATTTCAAAGTCTTTGTAAGATAAAAACTAGCATAGATCTCCCAAGGTATGGATGCTCCGTTTTGTCTTTTTTGCAATAATTCTCATCTCTAGCGGTTTTGCTGCTACTCCTATGAATGGAGAAGATTGCCCGAATGGAAAGCAACATCATAGAGTGACCATCCGCCATATTGAAAGCGGAGGTATCGGTTATACAAATGGTTACACGACCCTCGAAGCCTTTCTCGCATCAGATCCAAGCTGGTGGGAAGTCACCCCCTTCCTAGATGCCAGAGGTCATATTTTTGATAATGGAAAATGGGCAGCCAATGCAGGCGCAGGAATGAGAGCTTTATGGAAAAACCGCGCCTACGGCATAAACACCTACTACGATTATAGGAACACAGGCAGATTCAACGCGAGCCAGATTGGAGCGGGTCTTGAAACACTCGGCGAATTATTTGACTTTCGCATCAACGGCTATCTGCCCGTCGGCAGAAAGACCAGCGCTCCTTATAATGCCGCCTTTGCCTATTTTTCAGGCCATTCCATGCACATCTCGCAAACGTATCAATCTGCGATGAAAGGAGCCGATGCAGAATTTGGCTTTCACTTTGGGAAGTCTAAAAACTTTGATTTTTATGCAGCAGCAGGCCCCTATTACTTCATAGGAGAAGTGGCTCCCGCAACCTGGGGCGGAAAGGCAAGGATTTCCGGCATCTTCAAAGACATTTTGACTGTAGAAATTAGCGACTCTTATGACAGAACCTTCCGTAATAAATTCCAGGGACAAGTAGGCTTAACCCTTTCCTTAGGTCCCAAGTCCAAAGTCAAAGAAAAAGGGCGCACCTGCAAAACGGCAACTGCGTTAAATGGCCGAATGCTGCAGCCGGTAAATAGACAAGAGATCATCGTCATCGACAACGCAAAGAAAAATTCCCCAGCTATCGACCCTAGCACGGGACTTCCCTACTTCTTTGTATTCGTAAATAATACGAGCAGCTCGAATGGCACCTATGAAAGCCCCTATCATAGCTTTGCCCAGGCGCAAAGCAACTCCAGTCCCAATAACGTCATCTACGTATTCCCAGGCAATGGAACAACTGCCGGCATGAATGCAGGGATCACTTTACAGGCAGGCCAGATGCTTCTGGGATCTGGCAGTGCCCAATCGATCGCAACATCTGCCGGAACCATCTCTATCCCTCCGCAAAGCGCCACCTCCCCTATCATCACAAATACAGATGACACTACGACCGGCAACGCCGTCACGCTTGCGGCCAATAATACCGTAAGCGGCTTTACGATCACATCCGCGCGAAACGACGCCATTTTCGGGGCCAGCTGCGAAAGCCTGACCGTCTCTTCTTGCACCATTGAATCTACCTCCACTTTTGTCATCGAAGCGACCTTTCCCGCCAACGCCTCGATATCCATCACGGACAATCAGTTTTTGAAGAACACCAATGGCGTCAAATTGACCCTTGACGGAACATCCACTCTTACCTGTTCAAACAACACCTTTGACGGGCAAACTTCTGTCTCTGAGATTCCTATAGAAATAGTAGCAAGCAGCAATGCGATTACTGCCGATTTCAACAACAACGTCTTCAACAACAACACAACCGGCAGCATCCGATTCAACCTCACCAATGTCGTCGATGCCGATGTCACCTTGCTGAGCAATACATTCACTGACAATGATACTGGCAGCGTGGCTGCCATAGCTTCAAATGTTACCTTCATCTCGAACGGAACCGTCGATCAATGCACCATTTTACTCCAGGACAATACCTTCTCAGGAAACTCATCGAACTCCCTCTACCTCTACACATCAGGCGCAATCACAACCCTTGACGTGACAGCCTCTACAAACACAATGTCCAATAATCAAGCCTCAGCTCTGACTCTCGCAACTCCGGTCACTACCGTAACCCTACTTGCAACTGACAACACCATCACAAATATCAATAATAATGGGATTGCCGTGATCAGCTCCGGCACCACGTCAACTGGCAATATTACAATCAGCAACAATACAATTACAAATATTACAAACTCATCAAATGCCATCAGTTTCAGTCAGGACTTTACAACGTTGAATCTGACCATCTCAAATAACACCATCAACGCATGCGAAGGGTCAGGGATTCTTAGCTATGCGCCTGATGGGATTAATTCTCTGACACTGACTATTTCGGACAATACGATCAAGAATTGTCAAAACCTAGACTCAAATAATGCCGCTTCCGGGATCGATATAGAACAATTCACTACCCTTGCAGGGTCCGTCATCGACAACACTCTATCGGGCAATGCAGTAGACGTCGTATTCATCGGCTCAAGTCTAGCGACTCCCTCAGTCTGCCTCACCCTTACCGGCAACCAGAACGACGCAGATTATGTTCTTTCCAACCCGGGAGAAGGCACATTCAACCTAAGCCCTTGCAATGTCGACAGCGTCAACGTAGGAACCATCAACAGCTCTGGCGTGATCACTTCCGTCCAATCCTGCCCTGACGCCACTCCCTGCCCTCCTTAAGCTCACAGCAAAAGGTACCCCTGGCCCTCCCAATCACAATGTCATACCGTTTCAAGGAGATGAATGTTAACGCGCTGCTGGAATATCTCATATAGAATACCAGAGTGAATACTCTCTGCCTTTAGGCGGGTGAGTATTCACTCTAGTTTCATGTGCCCTGATTCCGCTTTCTTCTTCCATGCTTTGAGATAAGCTATCCGTTCTGGAATAGAGGGGTGATCCAGATCCAACGGCTCGGGCTTCCCCTTGCGAGACTCTGCTATCGTCTGGAAAAATTCCAAGGCTTCTTCATTGCCTCTCAAAGCATCGCAAGCCATAAGATCTGCCTGTTTTTCTTGATGGCGACAGAGTACAGAGAAAACTAGTTGATAGATGAACGCGGCTGTTAGAGCGATAACAAAGGTATTACAATGGGAATAATCATTGCTCCAGCTTTGCTGCCAAAGGATCGTATTGAACAATCCGTAGGCAAGAGACGAGATGCTTCTGGCAAGGGTGTGGTCGGAGGCGATATGGCTCACTTCGTGAGCGCTCATGAATTTTTTTGCATTAGTAGAGAAAGGCTGAACGCCATCTCGTAAATTTTGAGCCACTATGGCAGCGTTGAAATGAACGCTCATAAAGGGGTTGCTGAAATAAGAGAGGGTTTGACCACCCACTGAAGTATACGGCTCCATTGGCAGCACTTCAGAAGAATCACTGAAGGAAAAACCTATTTCAATCTTTTGGCATTTCAACGCTTTGGCAGCTGCAAGAACCATTGTTTGTAAATCTGTCAAATCCGTTACATACCTATTGTGTAGATCAGTTGTCCGTAGATTTTCTGGCAACTTTTCAATAAAAAGATTAGCAACTTTCTTTAAACAGGTCTCATTGTAGGTTGTGATGATGAAATCTGTTGAGCCTGCTTCGTCAATAGAATCCCTTTTGGCAAATTGAGGATGGATCTCTTGGGAGAGAAATCTAAAAGATCCGAAAAGAGTAAGGCCAGGAAAAGCAGAGACAAGAGATCTAAGTCCTACTTCTGTTAACTCCGAAAGATTAAAAGAAAACGTATTATTTGCGATTGAACTCACGAATCGACCATTAATGTAAACTATGCGATACATGATACGAAACAATCTATTTAAGGAACAAGGTGTTCGTTGGATTTTCGTCGATCCCCAGCTAGAAAGTTCTTTCCAATGGTCTTTTTAGACCCAATTTCCATAAAGAAACTCCAGTTACTGGTTACGTTACGAACTTTTGACTGGCTAGACCTCTCCCACGAATTTTCAACCCTCTCAAAATTAATAGCTTTAAAATCATAGCTAGTATTGTATAAATACATTTGATATTATATATTTTGCATTAAAAAAAGATTGAATAAAGTGGAAAATAAAAAGGCTTACTGGACTCTTTGTCCGAAATGTTATGGGCGCGGTAAAAAAAATCTGAAACTTCGCAAGAAATCGAGACTCCGCTATCAAATAGCAAATAATGAATTTGAAAAAAATCAGGCTGAAGGAAAGGCTTCGATTCGCCCTAAGATTACTCAATATTTATGCGATAATTGCAGTGGATCTGGTTTGATTCCTGCTATGAGTCATCCCATAGCAGATCCAGAAAACTATCCACATGTAGCAATTATTGGTGCAGGTATAGGAGGCGTGGCGCTGGCTGTAGCTTGTTTGCATCGTGGCATTCCATTCACCCTTTACGAGCGCGATAACAGCTTCGATGCACGAGCTCAAGGCTACGGACTTACCTTGCAACAAGCAAGCAACGCAATTAAAGGATTGGGTCTTTATTCTTTAAAAGATAGGTGTAAATCTTCACGCCATGTGGTGCATACCACAGAGGGTAAGAAAATTATTGAATGGGGATTAAGGACCCATTCAAATATTAAAAAGTCTCCAAAGCGTATAAATGTGCATATTCCGCGACAATCCTTGCGCTTAGCGTTGCTTGAGCAATTGGGCGACCTTGATGCCGTGCAGTGGGGACACCGCTTAGTTGGTTTTAAACAATGTGAAGACAAAAGTGTCGAGCTAAGCTTTCAAGTTAACGGAGAGATGAAGAATGCTAAGGCAGATTTGGTTGTGGGTGCCGATGGCATTCGTAGTGTTGTGCGCAGCTTGTTGATTAGTGAGGATATTACACCTTTACGTTACCTGGGTTACGTGGTAATTTTGGGCATCTGTTCTTTAGAGGCTCTTAAAGATGTTGAGAGTTCTTTGCTCGACTCAGCCACCGTATTTCAAACCGTCAATGGCCATGAGAGAATCTACATGATGCCTTACTCGTTAGACTCGATAATGTGGCAACTTAGTTTTCCCATGTCCGAAAAAGAAGCTAAGGCCTTAAGTGCACAAGGAGCCCAGGCACTTAAAGAAGAAGCGTGTCGTAGAATACAGTGGCATCAGCCCATTCCTCAAATTTTATCAGCAACTCTACCGGCAAAAATTTCAGGTTATCCCGTGTACGACCGAGAATTACTCAAATCGGAATTATTGGAAAAAGTTGGGGCAGTTACTTTGATTGGAGATGCAGCTCACCCTATGAGCCCATTTAAAGGACAAGGTGCAAATCAGGCTCTGTTGGATGCACTGGCGCTGGCTCGTAACATTTCAATAGCCTGTACTCCCTTGTCTAAATGGAGAGAAATTGGAGTGAGAAAAGTTGTACTCATTGAATTTGAAGAAGAAATGTTAGCACGCTGCGCTTCTAAAGTGAAGGATTCAGCTGAGGCTGTGGAACTTCTACATTCCAAAAGTGTGCTACGTGAAGGTGATGAATCTAAAGGAAGGTGTTTACAAGGGTCTCGTGAGAGGGCTCAACAATAGTTTAGAGAGATAGATTGGAAAAGTTAGGTGTTAGAGTACTTGCCTAAGATGACAGAAATGGCAACGAGTTATAGCCGTGTTTTGTGGAGAAGTGCACCATGAACTCAAAACGGCGTCTTGATCGATTGCGCAACTGCCTAAATCTAAAAGTCTCCGGGTGTATGATTCGAACATACGACCAATGGATTAACAGTCCGTTGCTACCCAACAACTTACGACAATTAGCGATTTCTGGCAATAGGAGAATAGAGGGTATAAGGGCTGGAGGCTTACTGTCACCTATTACCCTTTGTCGCCATTAACTGCACCTGAGTGCACCATTGTTAGGTCGATTTATTTATTTAGTAAAAGAGAACTTTTCTCCTTACACTCCTGATGGCAGAGCTCTTTTCATACCCGCCATTGGGACTGTCGGCGCATTTGCTCTAATGATGTTAAGCCTATACAATCAATCGGACTCAGTACTCTTAGTTAGTAGTGTTTCCGGTATAACCACAGGTACATGGACTTTATTTAGTCTTGTGAATTTAGGCTGGAAAGCACACAATAGGGAACTTCCCAATTCATCTGAAAACCATTGAGGTAAGGAAAAGGAATTATGGCAATTGTCCAATTTAACTGTTTTAGCCAAATCAATGCTTTTTTCAAATTCATCACTAGTGATAACCCACCTAATCACTGCTATTCTATAATTCCTAGCAATAAAGAACAAGATGACAACTCCGCTAGCTATCATCTTAAAAAGCTAAGCCAAGCCTCTCTGGAATGTTCTAAAGCCAAAAAATTTTCCGAAGGAAAAATCAAAGAAATTGCAATACACTTGATCAATGAATCAAATAATATTTTAAACGAAGATAACATCAAAACAATCAAACAAAAAATATTATTTGCTGCAAAACAAGACTTTCGTTTGAACGTAGAACTTATGAATACAATAAATTCTCTATACTTAAATGCAAAAAACCCCGTTGACAGAGCACTCTGGGAAGATTTATATGATGATGTATTCTTAACTCCAACGAATTAAAAAAGTAAAATAGCCCTGTATCTGCATCAAATCGCTTGTTTGCATAAGCGTAGGGTATAGCGAGATTTATCCCACGCCCAAAGGCATCTGATTCGTTCTACTGTAGAAGGTGATCACACCTTTTTGTGAGGGAGCGTACCATGATCCAAAATTGACTTCTTTGACTATCGCATTAACTGCCTAATCTTAAGAAACTCCGGGTGTATGATTCGAACATACGACCATGCGAATATCCAAGCGCTTAATATGGGCAAGGAAAAGCCATATTATCGTCAGTCAAATATGAGTCTGGAAATAATTAAAGCATTTCTACAAAAGGGGGCAAATTTTGGCGAATTTTATGGTAAGGAGAACGTTCCCGTATTTCATAACTTTGTAGGCAGGCCGGAAGTACTTGATCTTCTTTTGAAAGAAAACAAAATTGATATTAACGCCAAAAGAACTGACTGCGGCAGTACGATTTTTCATGCAGCTGCATACAATGGAAACGTTGATCTCATGGAATTTCTCATAAAAAACAAAGCGAATATAAATGCAAAAAACAATCAAGGTCAAACACCTTTATCGATTGCAAAGCAATATCACCAAGAATTGGTCTGTTGGTTAATCGATAATGGGGCCAATTGGACTCCTAATTGACCAGCATCAATCCTCTGAAGCAAAAGGATAGCTATCGCTTATCCTTTTTCATAGGGACTTGCTGCTATTTGAATGTTCCTTTCGCTTGGAAGAATTGCCCCATTTTTAACGATCGGCCGCACGCGTTCATGTTCTTGCTGCTCAACCCATAGATCATAATTCGCCTGTAGGTTAAGCCAAAGCTGTGGAGTGGTATCAAAAGCTTCGGCCAAAGAAAGAGCAATAGCAGGAGTGACGCTTGCAAGACCTGATCTGATTTTAAATAAAGTATTTCTAGCAATTCCTAATCTATCCGCAAGTTTTTGCAAATTGAGCTGTAGTGGTTTGATATAATCCTCATCAAGGATCTCTCCTGGATGGGTTGGTTTCCTTTTTTTTGCCATAAACTAAGCCTCTCCTGCTAGTGATAGTCTACTAAATCTACGTTGCTGGCATCGCCATTTTCAAACTGAAAAATAATCGTCCAATTTCCATTAACATGAACTGAGTAAAAACCAGCAAGCTTTCCTTTTAATGGATGAAAATCATAACCTGGTGCGTTCATATCTTTAGCTTCCGTAGCGGAGTTAAGGCGGTCTAAAATGCGCCCAATTCTATTTGCGTGAGCAGATTGAATTCCGGTCTTGACACCAGATTCAAAAAACTTTTTCAGGCCCTTGTGCTTAAAGGATTTTATCGACACGAGCTTCTCACATTTTCCTTATTGTAACCAATAAGGTTACATTTTGTCAACAAGGGCAGAGGCGGCCAACAAATATTACTGTGGACTTCCCCCTTAGAAGAGAGTGAGCAATGGTTAGCTCAACATCAAGAGACTGGGTCTGTGGATGTAGAAACATTTCATATTTTGCAGGCAATTGCAGATCATGCAGTGCCTCTAGAAGTAACCGCGGGAATTTTCATTCCCTCTTTACAAATCACTCCGGGTTTATTTATTTCAGACGTAGTTGGAGAACATCCATTAACAGAGAAAATAAACACAGATAACGCGTAGATTCACTTAGGGGAGATGATAACTTCCCTTTTGAATAGAAATTAAAGATCATCCTTAATAGGAACCTCCCTGAGATCTTGCCATCCCTCTCCCAAATTACAGGAAATGGTTTTACCGGGAATAGATACAGCAGAACAAACTTTTAACATCTCAGCAGTCACTTTTTCTAAGAATTTGGCTTGAACGTCGAAGGTAGCTATGCGTATTGTGCAATTCGAAGAGGATAAACCCGCAATCCGTCCATCCGAAGTAAACCATACATAAATGCGTTTATCATGCGCATCTGGAGAATGTGCCAGGCAGGAAAAGATCCAGTCAAGGGTTCCTCCATATTCCTTCATGATTTTTGTCATGTCATCGGCTAATTCAAATATTTTCTTTGAAAAGGAAGATCTATCAGACGGATTGTTTCTGATGTTAGATATTGCTGCCATAAGTGCCTACTCCATGTCTTAAAGATACCTCAATTGATCTTCGATATTTAAAAAGACGTGCCAATGCCAACACTCGAGCCAGTATCTGAATTATCTGTAATGCGCTGACCCGTCTCACTATCCATATAGTAAGGACGCTCTCCCATACCCGCACCTTGTGCCGTCAGAACAATCCCGCTTCCGATCAAGCTAGCGCCGAGGCCCTGCGTGAACCCAAATGGCAAGATGCAAAGAAGTGCACCGCCAAAAATGCAGACATAGCCGAGCGCCATGGTATCTGGCAAAGTAAACTCTGAATTCTGCTTTTTTTTGGAATGCCAGCTATTAGCGACTCGCGTCTTCGGTTCAATGAGCTGGGAATATAGTTCCCGTGCCGCAATTAATTCATCTGTTGAAAACTTGCCCGTGTTCTTCATCGTTCCGATAGCTTCTTCAAGAACTAAGTGTAAATCTAAATCGTACCCATATCTTTCTTGGACTTCCTTTTTCAATTGATAAAGAAAACGTCGAGCTGCGTTAGCATCAAAAGTACCAGATGGACATAAAGCTTTTTCGATTAACTGCATTGGATTTTCTGTCTGTTCCATTGAGTTAAGCAGCTCCGCCGCATTTATCGGCTGCACTATGGCAAAAGAGACAATAAGTGCGGAAGCGATGAATCTTTTCATGCGAAACCTCTCACGATCGCGAATGTCATGATGATAAAAAGGAAAGACACGATAAAGAAAGCTGCCCAGATTCGGATTTTCTTTCTCTGCTCAACTCCTTTACGAAACTCTTCATACGCTCGGAGAAGCGCGAAGCCGGTGAAAGCTGCTGCTAAGAGAAACCCAGCAATCAAGATTGCGAAACATTTTAGCTGTGCGAGTGTGACCATTTTAGCTCCTTTGTCGATGTCAAAGAAGTATTTTTACTGGATTCACTAGATTTTGCATCAGTCATAAAATTTTTTTGAAGATTAAAGTGAGCAGAGATACCGCTGAAATCTCTTCGGACACTGAGGATTTCTTTCGTGTTCTGGAATTTCTATTGTCTACTGTTGTGACTGCCTAATCTTAAGAAACTCCGGGTGTATGATTCGAACATACGACCAATGGATTAACAGTCCTATCCCCAGTATAACTCTGAACGCCAGAGATTAAACCAGAATGCCGTTTTCCCCGCAAGAAATCCGGCGACCTATTCCGACCTGTTCCAAAATTTGCTTACCTTTTCCTGTCATTTGCGGAAAAAATGCGGAAAAACCATTTTTGCATATGTATTGCATAAAAATAACCCGTGAAATCAGAATGCGAACAATGGCGCTGAACAAAATCCTACTCGCTCCAATCCTTCTTCTAGTATCTTCTCTTTACGCCAATGGCTTTGTAATTGAAAGCGGTCAAACTGTTGGCAATCAAACTATGAGTGGTGTAGGAGATGTGGGTACTGTAGATGCAGGAGGGACCATACAGGGGGGAAGCGGCGCGGATGGGGTTGATATGAATGCCGCCAACCAATCTCTGTACAATTATGGCACAATCACTCCAGGAAATTTTCAAACATCTGTGGTCTCTGTAGCTAGTAATGCTCTGATTTTAAATGACGGTACACTCTCTGCCGGAGAATTTTCAAATGTTGTTGATTGCAGTGGAGCTAGCGCTGTGATCACAAATAACGGAACGATTTCAACAAGTGAAGCTAATGGGATCGTCATCAGCACTTCAGGAGGAATCAGTTCTACAGTCACAAATAATGGTACTATTTCGGTAGGAGCTGCTGGAACAGGAATTTCTACTTTTGCTTCCAATTGTATAATCATCAATACAGGAACTATCTCAGGCGGGAACGAGGCGGTAGGCATTTATGATGATACTGATGTAGAGAATACAAAAATTACAAATAGCGGCATTATTTCTATAAGCGGTAATAGTGCAACTGTTATTTCCAGCCTAGGCTCGTCAGCAACGATAATAAATACGGGAACGCTCTACGTCTCCGGATCTAGCGTTACCGCCGTTTCCTGCGCCGGAACAGGTACATCTGTAACCAACACGGGAACACTTCACGCCACTGGATCTGGCGCCACCGCTCTTTCCTGCAGCGCCGCAGATGCATCTGTAACTAATTCTGGGCACATTATAGGGACTACAGCCATAAGTCTCACAGGAACCTCTCCCTCGCTTAGCTTGTCGAGAACTTCCAATATTCAAGGTTCGGTTTCTGTGCCAAATGACGTTCTTGCCCTCAGTGTTCAAACAAACACGAACCTGGCCTTAACTCTTGATAATAGCAGCAAGGGCTTTGGCCTCTTGGATATTGAAGCTCCTTATGTCGTACGAGCTGATCCTGCGATTGCTGTCATTGACCCAACGGGTTTAGGCTTGCAGTCCGATGTTACAGCTGATCTCTCTGATACTATTTTGAATGGTCAGCGCCTACACTGCGCTCGTTCTCGTGGCTGTGGTTTGTGGGTAGAGGGCATTGGCAGCTATCGAAAACGGAACGCACAATCCAGCGCCCTTTCCTATACAGACTTTGTGGCAGGAGGCTTAATCGGGTATGACGCTTATATAGCCAAACACACGATTTCTGTTTTTGGCGGTTGCAGCTACGCTCAAGCGAATATCAGCACAGCTCCTCAGGAAGCTAATATTATCCTAGGCTGTGCGGGGTTGAGCTATGACACTTGTTTCTGCTCCCATACATTTTTAAGCCTAGCCGTCATGGGTGGTTATGTCTCTTGGGATAATACACGCACTGTCATGAATAACTTAGCTTCAGGCGGGACGGATGAAGGCAAAGCCCATATCAATGGAGGGCTTGTCTCGGCAGACGTCTCCTTGAGTCAGGCATTTCCTTCATTATCTTGTCGCCCCTACCTCACCCTTGACTTACGTTATGCCGACCTCTTCTTAGGCACCTATGCTGAAACGGGGTCTCTTGCAGATCTGACGATTTTTCATAGAAACGTAGGGCTGATTACAACTCGTCTAGAAGCTGCCTTTTGGCATACACCATGTTTAGGCTTTTTGGAACCCTTTATTGGTGTATTTGGGCGATTCCAGGTGACCGGGAGAGAAGTTGAAGCGGAGCTCTTGGATATAGAATTTTCCTTCAATCAACCAGGTCCTCTGAATCTTGTTGCTGGTCTGATTGGTTTACGAGGTTCGCAGACTGTAGGTTGCTGCAACACCTTTTTCAATGTTGAGGCAAGCCTTGACAATGCAAGAAGCGCTCGTGTTCTAGGCGAGTTAGGTCTAAAGTTTTAGCAAGCCATCCTTCTCTCAATGGCTAATGTAGCCTTAGCTATTTAAATGATTTTCCACATTTTCTTGGGATACCTTTTTACAGAAAACCTTGTAAGGAGCAAAAGGCAGACTGCGATAATCCCATCTGAAGTTCATGGCAACAGAGAACAGCCCTCCCCTACCTACGGCCATTGATCGCCCTTTGTTGCCACTTGTTGTGGGCAAGTGCACCACCAGTGCACCATTCGCACAACCAATCCACAACAGAAACAACCCAACACAAAAAGACAACCCTCTCCCAACATTGAAACTCACTGCAAGTAAAAGAGATTATTGCAAAGCGCCCCCTTTTTTCAGCAAAATTTGTTTGATGCTATTGACGGCTATTGACGCCGCCGGGACCGGTCAAACTGAATCCACCGGGAGCTGTATGAGACCCTCCTCCTGGTTTCGTTAGACTAGGCGAGCTGGGCGGTGGCGGCGGCGGCGGTGGGGGTGGCGAAGCTCCTGGAGTTAACGCAAGGGAGCGCGGGGTATTAATAGAGGCTGATCCTGACGGGGTTATGTTAGTTAGAGTATTTGATGCTATGTTGTATAAAGCGATTGAGCCACCAAGACTTGCCACATAAAGAGCCGTTCCATCAGAGGTTAAAGCTAAACCGGTGGGGCCGTTAAGAGAGGCCCCTGTAGGGTTTAGATTAGTTATAACTAGATAATCATCACTGCTTGTATTGACATTGACGGCATCGAACTGGCTGCTTCCATAATTGACAATATAAAGGGTTTCCCCATCTAGGCTTAATGCAGAGCCATACGGGTTACTGAGAGAGCCGGGATTCTCCTCGTCTGGAGTTAGGGTGAGGGGGGTAAAGGTTGACTCTCCTATGTCATACGCAACAATCTTGGTTTTTGGGGATTATCATCAAAATGTTTTTTAATGAGCATGCACCCCCTCATTTTCATGCTTTTTATGGAGACTTTAAAGCTACTTTTAGTATTTCAACAGGGCAGATGATCGAAGGAGAATTCCCTCAAAGACAAGCTGCCTATGTGACTGCTTGGGCCCTCTTGCATGAAAAAGAACTATTAGCTAATTGGAAACTATTGACGACGGGGAAAGGATTCAATAAAATTGATCCTCTACAATAATTATGCTTCACACGATTAAGAAAGCAGAACATCTAGACGGCTATAAACTTAAGCTTCATTTTGATGATCGAAAGATCAAAGTGGTGAACCTGGAAAATATGTTGAAAAAAGCCAAAAACATGCTTCTGCCTTTGACTAAGCTTGACTATTTCAAACTTGTCAAATGCGATGGAATCACGATCTATTGGCCAAATGGAGTCGATCTATGTCCCGATATGTTATACAAGATGGGAGAAGAGGTGACCCGATCGCCTAGAAAACGCAAGAGCCAACATTTGTCAGGTCCTGCAAAGAGACGACGCCTAAAAGCTGCAGGTAGGCGTTAAAACAGTTTTTAATAGCTATCTACATCTAAAACTATAGCGGCGGAGCTCAGCAAGATCGGAGTATGGTGATGCGCGCTTTCAGCATCTCGCAACACCCCTTGGCAGATGACCTTATGGTCGATATGCCGTTCCAGGTCGAGTGACTTCTCTGCTTCGATTTCGATTTCCTTAATATCTATAGAACAGCGGGCAGCTAGAATATCTTTTGATTGATCATCCAGCCTTAAGATCCAGCCTACTTCAGGATAATCCCCATCTTCAACAGAATCATAATTCGGAGGCCCGGGAAAAACCTTACGGACCAGTACTCCACAAAACTCTTGGGCATGCAGTCTCATTTCAGTCAAATGCACCTGATAGGACGGAATAGGACGAAACATGTGCTGAGACTTGGGAAAATCTCCAAGCATCTCTACCCACTTGCCCTCAAACTTACGACACTCCGTTCTATCATCCTTGCCAGAAAGACAAATTTGCACCATGGATCGATCAAACTCAAATTGCAATCCACACTGCTGATCCTTTACACTTAAAGTCCGCACTTGATTTTGTAAAACATCTCGAGAATGAGCATCCAGTTCCAAGAACCAGCCAAAGACTGCGTATTCCACGGCATTAGGCACTAAATGCTCATAATATTTACGAACCAATCTTCCTGTAAAAACCGTTTCATCTGCAAAAACAACTACCGGTAAAACACTAACGCACCAAATCGCGAAACGCCTTGGCATGAAACTCTGGGCGAAGATATGTCCCCTTTTTTGTATGAACCACAACAGCATGTAATCTTCCGTGTCCCGCCAAAATAACAGCTTCTGCCTTTGAAAGCCATCTGTTCCTAACCAAGTATTCGGAAATCACAGAACCTTGCTTTCTTACCGCCGAAATATATTGCTTTTCATAGAATTCCTCCCACCCCTCTTTCCATCCTTCCATCCTTCCATCGTCTCAATCGCGTTCCTAAAACACTCAAACTCTTCCTTCGTTAAACTGCCAAGCGTTCTATCAGGCGCTAAGCCTGTCTTTTTCAAAAGATAACGGCGATACTTCTCTTCCTCAGGTTTATCCCAAATACTGGGAAATTCTGTTACTGTAAGAGCGGGAAAATCGCCTGTTCTCAATCTCGTAATCAATGCCTGCCTGCCAATTTCTTCCGTGGGAAAAACAACCATGGATAATGCCTTGCCAATGCCACCATTTTGCATGCCGAACCCACCCTTAACATGCTTGATATTTCCGGGATTATTGCATCGCCACGCTTTGGTTCCCTCAAACCTGATACGCACATTTCCCTGCTCGTCATAATAACGCACGGTACCCTTCTCATATCCTGCGGCAGGGACGCCTTCCTCCGCTCTCACAAATTTCATATATATACCTCAAGCTTTGCCATGAAATTATAGACGAAATCGAGTGCAAATACAATGAAACCGGAACCAATTGCGGAAAACTTGCGTTTTTAGACGCAAAACGAACGTTTAAACACATCAAAAAATACAGAATAACACAATAGAAATCAGAGAGTTAGAGAAACTCCGGGTGTTTGATTCGAACAAACGACCAATGGATTAACAGTCCACTGCTCTACCACTGAGCTAACCCGGAATATATGATCAGCCGATAAAAAGAAATGCTATCATAGATTATCGAACCTATTCCCTGCAAGTGCTTTAAAACGTAGACGAAAAGGGAGCCTCTGGCATACGCTGGTGCGTTATGATTGATCAGATCGCTGGCTTTATCGACTCGATTGTCTATGTACAGCCAGAAAATGGCTTTACCGTTGCCCGCCTTAAAGAACCCAAAAAAAAAGATTTAACGATCATCGTCGGCACCTTTCCTGCCGTCCAGCCTGGCGAAACCGTCCTTTGTAAGGGGACCTGGAAATTACACCCTTCCTATGGCCGTCAATTTGACGTCAGCGAGTACACAATTGAACGCCCATCTGATTTGATGGGGATCCAAAAATACCTCGAATCGGGCCTCATTAAAGGCATCGGCCCCTCCTATGCAAAGAAAATCGTCGATCAGTTTGGCAGTGAAACCCTCGAAGTCTTGGACAAATCTCCCAATCGCCTAAGAGAAATCGTCGGCCTCGGGGAAAAGAAGATCGAATCGATCAAAAAGTGTTGGAAAGAGCAGCAATCGATCCGCGATGTAATGCTCTTCTTGCGAACGCACGGCGTTAGCCCCGCATTTGCCCAGCGCATTTTCAAAGCCTTCGGCGAACAAAGCATCGAAAAAGTAAAAGAAAATCCCTACGGCATCGCCAAGATCGTCCACGGCATCGGCTTTAAAATGGCCGACAGCATCGCCCTCAAGCTCGGCTACCCGCTCCACTCCTCCCCGAGAATCTCCGCCGGCATCGAACACATGCTGTGGGAGCTCAGCAATGAAGGACACACCTGTTTTCCCGTCATAGAACTGCTCCCGCTCACCAAAGAACTGCTGCAGATCGACCAGCCGCTCATCGAACAAGAGCTCCAGCGCCTCGTCGAGAATAAAACCCTCATGGCAGCAGATGGCAGCGTCTGGCTCGGCCCTTTTTGGAGCTACGAGCATGGCATCGCCAAAGACATCCAACGCCTGGCCGGCAATCCCCAATCCATCCGCTCTATCGATGCAAAAAAAGCAGCCGACTGGGTTGAAACCCAACTCCATATTCAATTTGCCGAACAGCAAAAACAAGCCGTTATCGCAGCGCTGACCGATAAGATCCACATCATCACCGGCGGGCCCGGAACCGGCAAAAGCACCATCACCAACGCCATCATCGCCGTCACCTCAAAGCTGACCAATAAGATCCTCCTGGCAGCCCCCACAGGGCGCGCCGCCAAGCGCCTCACTCAGATCACCCATAAAATGGCCTTTACCATCCATGCCCTGCTCGAGATGAACTTCGAAGCTGGAGGCTTTAAAAAAGGGAAAGAAAACCCCCTCGATTGCGATCTTCTCATCGTCGATGAGTCGAGCATGATCGACACTCCCCTTCTCTTCCACCTCCTTCGCGCCATCCCCAATCGCGCCCGCGTCCTCATCGTCGGAGATATCGATCAGCTCCCGAGCGTCGGCCCAGGAACCGTCCTACGCGATCTTATCGCATCTGAACTTGTCGGCGTAACGCGCCTCACTGAAATTTTCCGACAGGCAAAAGGCTCCCGCATCATCACTAACGCGCACAAAATCAATCAAGGCGAATTCCCCGATCTGTTCACCTACGAGAAAAGCGATTTTCACTACATAGAAGCAGAAACACCCGAAGCAATCCAACAGATCATCGCCCAGCTCGTCTCGCAAGAGATCCCGAAAACCTGGCGATTCGATCCCATCGACGATATCCAAGTGCTCTCTCCCATGAAAAAAGGAGCCATCGGCGTCGAAATGATGAATGACGTGCTCCAAACTCTCCTCAATCCTTCGGAAACGCCCCTCCTCCGCGCTGGGCGCAAGTTCTCCCCCAACGACAAAGTGATGCAGATCAAGAACAACTACGACAAGAAAGTCTACAACGGAGACATCGGCCGAATCCGCACGATCAATACCGTCGATCAGCTCCTCACCGTCGCCTTCGACGACCGACTTATAGAATACGACTTTTCTGAACTAGAAGAACTCGTGACCGCCTACGCCTGCTCCATCCACAAATTCCAAGGAAGCGAATGCCCCTGCGTTGTCATCCCCATCCACTCTTCCCACTTCAAACTCCTCCACCGCAACCTTCTCTATACAGCGGTCACTCGAGGAAAAAAACAGGTCTATGTCGTGGGGTCTAAGAAAGCAATCGCGATTGCAATCCACAACAATCAAGTACAGAAGCGTTATACGGGGCTTATAAAAGCTTTAAAAAGCTTCCCCCACTCCCCGCCTAAGCTCCCCGAGCAGTTGCAGTTTGAGACGATACCATCAATTTTATAATTTAATCACATACTTATAATTATCATTTTAAATAAAGTTAATATTTAAAATATTAATAAGTCATTATTTCACCATTTAATTAAAAGGCCGTAATATTTATAATAAAAGCGAAATAAAAACCGAGAAGTTATATGACAGCAGTTGTAAATCCGGTACGCCCTTTAAACCCACCCTATTCTCATCGTGAGTACTCACATGACCTTCCGCAGGAAGACTCTTCAAATATTTATAAACGGGTGACTCTTGTCGCTTTACCTTTTTTAAGCCTATACCAACCCTTAAACCTTCCTATTTCTTTAGGAATGGGCTCTACTCGCATTTGGACCTCTACGAATCAATTAATGAATGATATTCAATCAGGGGATTGTAAAAAAATTTCTTTTGACCTCTTACAGACAACGGTTGCCGTTATTGCCCTGGCATCTACAATTTTTGCCCATCCCATTGGAAGGATCTTAACAACGTCTCAAGATATAATTTTTGAGTTAAGCGATCTTATCCAGTCCCTTCAAAATGGAGATACGGAAGCTTCTTTAATATCTCTAACAAAAATTATAAATAATGCATTTTACTTAGCTCTTCTCTGTCATGGTGGCCTTGAACTTTCAATCGTCTCCTTTGTAATGCAAGCAATCACCCTGGTTATCTCTTCTCGAGAGGAGTTTAAGAAAGGTCATGGATTGGAAGGATATGGAAATCTCTTAATGGTAGCAGTTAGGCTCATACAAGGTTATTCTCAATTGAAACTCCTCCAAAGACAGTGGGAAATTGAAGAAGCGACCAAACGAATTGTCGTCGGTGACTTGCATGAAAAATGGCAATTCCCATCCGACCATTTACCTGTAGGAATAGAGGTCGATGGAATCAAGATCATTAGTTGGAATGTACTCAATAATGCTTTTATGGAATGGGTAACGACAAAAGATTCTCAAGGACTCAATGGGTCTATGATCAGCGATTTAGATAAAGTAATCCAACCCAATGGACTTACGCAAAGAGACCTTATTGTCGCCGACATGGTCGCCTCAATGACCGCTTCTGGCAATGTGGTTGCCCTTCAAGAATGTGGAGCCCCATTCCTTGAAGCATTACAAGCAAAACTTCCTTCACACTGGCAAATGGTTAAAAGTTTTGAAAATCCTAGGAAAGATCAAGATGTGATTTTATTTGATCAATCTAGATTAACTTATCAGCCCGATCAATCAGAAGTGACGAGAAATTCATACCCTAGCGTACCTGATAGACCTCTTCAAAATGCGCTTTTCTCTAGAATAGGAGAAGAAAATAGCCGAGATCTTAGAATTATCAATGCACATATTCCCGGCGATCCTATCCTACCCGTAAGAGAAGAATTTGCAAAATATGTTCACGATACCCATTCCAATAACCAAATAACAATTGCCCTAGGCGATAACAACTTTGAACGAGATGAGATGATCCGCGCTTATGAAAGCGTTGGCTTTTTAGAATATAGCCTGCACACCCCTTGGAAAACCAATATCGACCCTTATGGCAGATATTCAAAGGCAATTGACCACATTTTCGTAGCAGGCGGCGATTTTTCTCGAGATCTTACCCCTGAGGAAGTACTTCAAAATGGCAACTTGCAAGAAACCCTAGATCTCTTAAATGGCGCTGTCTAAATCGCAATTTAAAGAAACGCAGCTATCTGCCGATCAGCAAATTCTGCTTGTTCTTGTCCTCGTAGGGGAAAATGATAGAGATCGAGAAAAGTTAAAAGGAGCGGACAGATTTTGATATTTTTATGTACTTCCATGCCCTGGTTAAGCAATCCCTTGTAATAAGGCTCGATGAGCAAGACTTCATACCCTCTTTCTTGAGGTTCTAATTGAAGAGTTTCTTCCAGTTTTGATCGGATAGAAGGATCGAGCATGTATAATTCAAGAGTGTTCAAATTCGTATTCTTTAGGCCGAGGGCTTCAGCAGAAGAGTGGAGAGCTAAGGCCACTTTTTGATTTAATGATGTTCCCCTCTGTAGAACCTTCGCTAGAATGAGACAGAAACCGACCTTTCATAAGCTCCCCTACTGTTCACTATATAAGGAAAGGTTAGTGACCAAATCCTCCTATTCCAAACAGCTCTTGCCCACTTAGACAGATAATCTCAGTAGGATAGGAAGGCATGCTATTCCATTCGGAGATCACCACTTTGTCTACCTTTTTTGCAATGTAAAGCTCGGGGTTTGCTTCTTTAAACTGCATTGCCTCGGGACAAAAGCTGTTTTTTACTTCAAAACCCAGTTGTTCAAAATCAGAAGATTGGAGCCAAGAGGAGGTAGCTCCCATAAACAAAAGCACTCCCCCATCTTCTACGCAAGCTGCGGCCTTTTGTAGAGCTTGAAGAGCCTCTTTTCTAGAAGGCATTACATATTCTGTCAAAGCACCTAGTCCTATCACAACCTGGACTTTCTTTTGAATTAGAGTCGGCCAATCATCTGACACAACGTTTTGTGAGAGAATGGTAGCCCTATTTTGGGAGATGAACTCGTCCAAAAGTTTGCTGGCGCTTTTATAGCTTTTTTCGTTCTGCTCTATCAGCGTATAACTTTTGATCTCTTTTTGTTGCAAAGCAAGGCTTGCAAATTCCCCATCTCCGCCACAAATCTCAATAACACTCTCAGGTTTGAGGGTATTTAGGTAGGCAAGAGCAACTTTGTAAACCAGCTTGCGATAGATCTCCTTTCCCCCTTCCCAGCCATTCCAATAGGAATCGGGTAGAGGTGTGGCTTTACGAAGCTTGATCCTTTCTAAGCGGTTTCCATTTAAAAGAGTCCAAAAACAGTTCATGCAATTTTCAATTTTTGCAGAAGTCTTTTCAGAGTCTATTAAAAAATCTTTGTATTCATAAGGAGCGCTGCACTCCCATCGTAAAATCCCGCCTTGCTTAAAACTTTCCCACTGAAGTCGTATACGCACTCCATCGATTTTGGGACTTATGCGAAAGATATTTTCCCTTGCACCTTGGGGCTTGATTTTATACTTATTCTTCTTATCTTCAACTTCTGCAAGCAAAACAATCTCATCGTACAGACTTTTGATTTTTTCCCTCTTTTCCAATTTGGTGATCTCAAGAGGGGGCTTTTGGTAGCTTAGGTTATCTCTAATAACCATGCTTAATAAATAACTCGACGACATAAAATACTCCTTTTTTGTTTGTAAAAAAATTATTTAAATAAAATACGTGAAAATGCGCAGCTGCGATGAGCAGCTAATCTTAGATATGATGGTGAAAATGGACAGAATTAAAGAAAGAACGCGTCCTTTGGATAACGTAAAATGTGTTACACATGGTCCTTTCTCCAGTTTATGAGACCACTATTATAAGAAGTTTGATTCATTTATGTCAATAAACATAATTAAATTATATTATTTAATATCACTATTAATTACTTGCGAAGGTCCAGGCACGGGCAAGACGATGTTGTGAAAAGAGAGGGGTTCGGGGAGGTTTTTTACGCGGCCGCCAGAGAGCTCCAAGAGAGGAATGAGGGAGAAGTCTTTGGCAAGGGTGGTTGGTTGGGGAAGTTGTTTGAGAAGAGCGCCGTAAAAAGCGCGGAGGCCTTGATAGTCGGAATAGCCTTTCTTTTCGATCTTCTTGAGATTCCATTCTGGAAGTGGGAGGAAGTCATAGGAAGGATAATTGAGGGTTTTGCCGCAGACGATCCACACGTCTGGATTTTGGAAGGTGTGGTTGAGGGAGGAGAGGACGTCGGGGCTGGTGAGCCAATCGCGAGCAGAGAGGGGAAGAACAATTTCGTGGTTGAGGCAGTGGCTTGCGAGGCGGCTGAGAGAGGCGGCGGCGCCTAATTCTTTCTCATTGCGCATGAGGATGACTCGATGCTCTTCTTTATTTGCGAGGACAAACTCTTGCACTTTCTCATAGGTGTCGTCTTGGGAGCCGTCGTCGATAAAGAGGAGGCGGAAATGGTCGTAGTCTTGGGCAAAAAGAGAGCCAAGGGCTTGTTCGCACCAGAGGGCATCGTTATGCGCGATAAGGACGATGGCAAAAGAGTTGAGTTTAGAAATGGCGTATTCTTTTTCCGGATGGATTCCGGGTTGGACTTTTGCTCCTTTGGTACTGGGTAGGTAGCCAAGAGAAAAACCGAAAAGGGTTGCAATGAGAAGAGAGAGAAAGAGTTTCATAGTGCGATCCTCTCGAGTGGCGAGTAGGGCTCTTTGCTGCGGACTGTTTTTTCTGAGTGCAGGACGGTTTCGGTGTCTTCTTTATTGGCGGCGATGCGATTTTCGATGTATAAAATCTCGGGGATGAAGACGGAGTGGCCTTGGGCCATTTCTAACATCGGCGCCATGAAGGCAAGGTCGGCTGTAAATCGCAAATCATCGGGGTCGATGCGCTTAAAGAGGGCCGCACAAAAGGTTTTTAGATGAGAGGCGAAAAAGGGTTGCTGCCGAATGGTTTCGGTTTGGGAAAGTGGATGGCTATTTCCTAGGGCGTAGTCGGGATACTGTCGGTATTGACCAAAGGTCAGCCAAAGATCGGGATTTGCGTAGTATTGATTGAGTCTTGAAAGAACCCATTCATGAGCAAGCCAATCTTCTCCATCGACAACGACGATGATCTCATGATCTGAGCAGCTTTCAGCAACTTGTGAAAGGTTTAAAGAGAGTCCTAATCTCGTCTCGTTGCGGAGGAGCTCTACGCGCATGTGTTGTCCGCTCTCTTGGATGAGATCGCGCGCAAGTTCAAAACTGCCGTCATCGGAGGCGTCGTCGATATAAAAGATGCGAAAGTCGAGGTAGTTTTGCGAAAAGACCGAATCGAGTGTTTTCTCGAGAAAGGCGCCGTTATTATGGCCGAGGATTACGACTGCAAAGGAGCGGTTTGTCACGGGATATAGAGTAGGTTGAAAAGAAGAGATGGTTGTTTGCTTTTCTAGACTACGCCATTTTTTGCCCACGTAGAAAGATCCGGCAAAGAGAGCTATGAAAAGAAGGAGCCTGGAGAACATGCGCATTTTGGTAGTTTCTCAAAATGCGCATAAGTTGCAAAGTCAAAACTTAGCGTTTAACCCAGCCGATCCATTGTAACACTTTTAGGCCGAGGGTGAGTTTTAGAAGATCGATGAGGATGAAGGGAATAACGCCGAGGAGAAGCGCTTGCTTGACTCCGCCGACAAAGGAAGAGAGCCACGCAGCTCCAAAGAGGAAGATGATTGCGTTGCCGGCAACCATGGCGAGAAAGGCTTTGGTAAGAGTTCTTTGGCCGAGCATTTCGAGAACTTTTCCAACAACGTAGGAGGCGATGAGATAACCGAGGAGGTATCCGCCAGTAGGACCAACGAAGCGAGCAAGCCCTAAGAGGCCTGGTGGGAAAACGGCAAGACCGGCAGCGCCTTGTGCAAGGAAGAGGGCCACTGCAGCAGGAGCTCGTTTTTTACCGAGAAGAACGGAGAGTACGAGGATAAGAGAGCCTTGTAGAACGAGGGGGACCGGCTTAAAAGGGATCGCAAAATGAGCCGAGAGCGCAATGAGAATGCTAGCGCCGATGACAAGGGCTGTATCTTTGACCCAAGTGGGGATTTTTTTTAGTTCGAGGGCGAGTGTTTGCATGAAAACTCCTGTATTTGGTTCCAGTTGCAGCAAGGCGAGGCAAATTCCGGCTCGGCATGGGTAGAATACCCAGGCAAGGAGGAGATCAGCACGCGGCCGCGTTTGGAGAGTTGAAGAAATTTTTGGTGATCTTGACTGATTTGGCGCCCTTGGGAGAATTTGCGATGGATCGGAAGATCTTCTCGGAGCGTTTTCCAACGAACGGCAAAGGTTTGTGTCGTCGATGGGGTGATGCGCCAGTGGCAGGTTTTTGTATGGAAAATTTGCGATTTTAAATTTTGAGAGTATTTGTCTTTGTGGTCGTAGAGGGTTGCGTAATCGGCAATCGCAATTCCTTCGAATAAAACATCGACCCAGCCAGCTTTATGGAGATAATCGTCTTCGACAAAATAGAGGACTGTATCTGGATGGAGGGAGAGGGATTCAATGTGGTCTAAGAGCTTTAGGAAGGAGGTAGCTTCGCTCCCCGCTTGGATTTCAATCACGTTTTCTTCCCGCTTGATGAAATGGTCTTGTCCTTTGGCCGTATCGAGGAAAAAGGTGAGGTTGGCCTTGGCTTTATCGATTGTATTTATGAGATTTTGGTGGCATTTTTCGCGAGAGAAATCAGGGAATCTTTTTTTATGCTGACTAATCGTGGAAAAAAAGCAGTGACGAACAAAGACTTCGAGTTTTCCGTGCGGCTGTAGAAAGGTTTGCTTTTGTGTTTTAAGAAACCACACCATCAGAGTTTCTCTAAGATCTTTTCGACTTGGGTCAGAATTGCTTTCCCTTCAGAATGGGTCACTTTATCCATAGCTTCGGAAAATTTGACCCACATCCCATTTTGCACTTCATTGGCCTGCAAGATCACTTCGCCTGTTACTTCAGCGACGTAATAGGAGACTTTTTTAAATACTTGGCGCCCTTCTATGCGAAAACAGTACTGCTCTTCTAACGGCTCTTTTTGCAGATAATATGTCACTTCTAAATTGGTCTCTTCTTTGAGTTCGCGAAGAGCTGCTTCTTGAGGAGTTTCCCCTGTCTCACCATGGCCTTTGGGAAATCCCCAATAGCGGCTTTTGGCGTGTTGAATGAGGAAAACTTCCCAAGTGCCGGAGGATTTTCTTAAGGGGATGATTCCAAAGGATATTTCTTGTCTTGGCGCCATGAGGTTATGGTTTATAGCCTGCAAAGGCGATGGTTGAATTATGCCCGCCAAAACCAAAGGAATTGGAAAGAGCGACGTCGACGGTGTGTTCCTTGGCATGATTCGGAATCACGTCAAACCCTTCGAGAAGGGGCTCTGGGGTGTCGAGATTGATTGTCGGATGAAGTTTTCCTGTGCGGATCGCTTGGATCGTCGCAACCGCTTCAATCCCACCGGCAGCGCCGAGGCAATGGCCGGTCATCGATTTTGTAGAGTTCATTTTGATGTTGTTTGCATGGGGTCCAAAGATTTTTCGGATGGCGTTGATCTCACAAAGATCGCCAGCCTGAGTGGAGGTAGCGTGTGCGTTGATGTAATTGACCCGTTCTTTGGCAACGCCTGCATCGGCTAATGCTTCTTCGATACAGCGGCCGACTGTTTCTCCATCTTGACGAGGATCGGTCATGTGATGAGCATCGCAGTTGACTGCGCCGCCGAGGTATTCGGCGTAGATTGGAGCTCCGCGAGCAAGGGCGTGTTCAAGACTTTCTAGAAGAAGAACTCCGGCCCCTTCGCCCATGACAAAACCATCGCGATTTTGGTCCCAAGGTCTAGAAGCTTTGGTTGGATCGTCGTTGCGCGTCGAAAGGGCTTTAATCGCAACAAACCCAGCAAGTCCAATCGGATTGATCGGCGCTTCAGCGCCTCCACAGAGCATAACATCGGCTTTTCCTTCGCGGATCTGCTGTGCTGCTGCGTGAATGCAATAGTTAGAGGTGGCGCAAGCGGTAGAAATCGAATAGTTCGGCCCTTCGAAGCCAATGTCGATAGCAAGGAGCGCTCCGCCCATGTTGGTGATGATAAAAGGGACAAAAAATGGGGTTAGTCTTCGGTACGTTTTATTGAGGAGTGTATCGACTCCATCGTAAAAAACGCTCATTCCGCCCATGCCAGAACCGATAATGACGCCCGCTCTTTTTCTATCGAGCTTCTCAAGAGCTTCTTGGTTGAGGTTACCCATCTCTAAGGCTTTTTTCCCAGCAACCATGACGTAGCGGATAAATGGATCGACGCGGCGTGCCTGTTTTTTATCCATGTACTCGCCCGGATCGAAATCTCGGACTACGCCAGCAAAACGGGTCGGATAGTCGGCGACGGGAAATCCTTGAATCGGAACTACCCCGCTCTTTCCTTGTAAAAGTTGATCGTAAAAGGCTTCGACATCATTTCCAAAACAGGAAACAACGCCCATTCCGGTCACTACGATCCGTTTTTTCTGAGTCTGAGTCATGGCTTTCTCCCAAAAAGTTCCTTTTATCGGCCAACATCATACCATATTGGACGGACTTTCTCAACCGGAAAAAACACTTACACAAGTCGTTGATACTAATTGCGATGCGCTTGACCGAGAATCGACTTAGAAACCTCGATTTCGAGGTCGACAATCTTACTTTCAGACCAAAGCTTCTCTAAAGAATATTTTTGACGGTAACCAGGCATAAAAAGATGCACCATAATGCCGGCATAGTCGAGTACTGCCCAGTCCCCGGTTTGGAGACCTTCGACGCGGACCGGATTGATCCCCCGTTCGTGCAATTCATCGACAATTGTCTTGGCAATTGCAGTGACATGTCGATCGACATTCCCTTCTGCTATGAGAATATAATCTGCGATGCTAGATAAGCCTCGGACATCGAGTGCAAGAATGTTTATCCCCTTTTTGTCATAGATGACCTGGGCGATAAGATTTAACGTTTCAAGCTGTGTTTTCTTCATACGGTCGGTAAGTATAGTTGATGTTTCTGGATATAGTACAGAGCTTTTTCAGGAATTAAGTGTCCGCAGTAAAGTTTTTTATTGAGCCGCTCTCGTATTTCCGTGCTAGACATAGAGAAGGTCTTCTCTCCGATGAGAGGCGGGGCTAAGCGGGCAATCTCTTCGGGCTGCTTCCAATTTGCAAAGGAGGCTGCGCTTTCCTTGGTCAAAATCAGTCGGTATTGCGCGTCCGGCCGCTTCAAACTCTTGAGGGTGTCGATTGTATAGGAGATCTCGCTGCGCTCTAATTCAATCGGAGTGAGGCGAATATGCGGAACGTCGGCCAAAACCCGCCGGAGCATTTCTAGGCGATGCTCTGCTGAAGCATGCGGGGGTCGATCTTTTTTGAAAGGAGAGCAAAACGCAGGACAAAACAGGATTTCATCCAAACCATGTTTTTCAAGCATTTGGATCGCTAAATCCAAATGCCCGAAGTGAATGGGGTCAAAACTTCCCCCTAAAAAACCTATTTTCATAAGTGAAATAACATCTCTCGGTATTTTGGCATCGGCCAAAGATTATCTTCTACGAGTTGCTCTAATTGGTCAACTTTTCCTCGCATTTCACCCATTTTTGGAGCGATAAGCTCGCAATAAACTTTGGCTTTTGCTTCCCAGCCAAAATCAGCCGATTGCGTTTTGAAGAGGACAATCTCTTCACCAAGCGCAATTGCCTCATCTAGAAGCGCACTGATATGATGCGCGAGTTTTTTCTGATGATGGGAGGTTATTCCCAGTTGAAGAAGGCTGAGGCGACGGTGGAGGTCTTGCTGGGTGGCCGGAACAATTTGGGTTTGAAACATCTCGAGCATAAGATTGGATTCGATGGTCATCGCCTTTGCGTACTGCTCGACAAAAACCTCAAAACGGCTTTCGATCTCGTGTTCAGATAGGACATCTTCTAAAACGCGGATCGACTTTGGCTGGCGAAATTGATCGTACGCATGAAAACTGCGGGCGATGTTTAAAAGTCCCCTATCACTTGCCTCTTTGTGCCACTCTTCTGAGTAGGCGTTCCCTTCAAAAAGAACAGCAGAGGCGACAGTGAGGTGTTTTCGCAAAATGGGAAGGGCCACTTCAAGAGAACATTGTTTTTTGCCTTTGAGCGCAGTTTCGATCTCATCGAGGATCAGCTCTAAACTATCTGCGATGATCGCATTGAGAATGGAAACTGGAAGGGCGGAGGCTGCAGCCGAACCAACAGCGCGGAACTCAAACTTATTACCGGTAAAGGCAAAGAAGGAGGTGCGATTACGATCTGAAAGATCGCTGTCGTGATGCGGGATATGTTCCAGGCCAATATCGATTTTCTCTGCGGTCAAGGGAGAAAATGGTTTTTCTTGGATGATTTCTTGGACAATCTTCTGCAGCGCATCGCCCAAGAAGACGGAAAGGATCGAAGGAGGGGCTTCAGAAGCTCCCAGGCGATGATCGTTGCCCGCAGATGCAATGGAGGCGCGGAGAAGGCCTGCATGCTCGTGAACAGCGCGCAAAATCGCTGTCAGAAGAATGATGAATACAAGGCTGTTTCCCTTTGGGTCGAGAAGGTTGAGTCCAGTATCTGTCGCAAGGCTCCAGTTATTGTGCTTGCCCGAGCCGTTGATGTGCGCAAAAGGCTTTTCATGGAAAAGGCATGCTAGATCGAGCCTTGCCGCCGTTTGCTTCATCACTTCCATGAGCGCCATGTTGTGATCGCAGGCAAGAGCTGCCTTTTCAAAAAGAGGCGCGACTTCATGCTGCGCAGGGGCTACTTCATTGTGTCTTGTCTTTACGGGAATGCCGAGCTTTAGCGCGGTCTCTTCAACGTCCCGCATAAAAGCCATGACTCTTTCTTGGATGGGACCAAAATAATGATCTTCGAGCTCCTGTCCTTTGGCCGGTTTTGCGCCAAAAAGGGTGCGTCCGGATAGGACGAGATCGGGTCTTAATGCATAGAGACTTCGATCGATGAGGAAATATTCCTGTTCGATGCCAAGAGTGGAAAATACGGCGCCCGCTTTGACTTTGCAAAGAGAGAGAAGCCGCATGCCGGCATGCTGCAACTTTTGATCAGAGCGGAGCAAGGGTATTTTATGGTCGAGAGAAGCTCCTTTTTGGGAATAAAAAAGGGCTGGAATGCATAGGGTCAACCCTTCAGCGCTTTCCCAAAGAAAAGGCATGCTGGCAGGATCCCAAGTAGTATAGCCTCTCGATTGATGAGTGGCGCGAAGACCTCCTGAGGGGAAGGAGGAAGCGTCGGGTTCTCCAAAGAGAAGCTCCTTGCCGCGAAAACGAAAGGTGGCTTTATCTCCATCAAAGGCCAAAAAAGAATCGTGTTTTTCAGCAGTCAAATGGGTGAGAGGTTGGAACCAATGAGTATAGGAGGTTGCGCCGTTTTTGAGCGCCCAGTCTTTCAAGCCTTCAGCGATAATATCGGCATAAGAAGTGTCGAAACGGACTTTTCCCGCTCGAACTTCTTCTAAATGCTGCACGATTTTTTTCGGGAGGTAGAGTTCTTGAACACTTGGGTCAAAAACGCGCGCCTTAAAGAGCACATCGTGTCGATGAGGCGCCTGTTTTGGATGGAAAATAGCTGCTTTATTAGATGCGGAAATCGTTTCGGTTCGCGCGTTCATTGTGGTTCCTCCGTTCGATTAGGAACACAAATTCTAGCATTAACCTTCTAATTGGGCAATCTTCTGCTCAATTTCTTCGATTCCCTTGTTCGTTCGATCCAAAAGTTCTCGCTCTTGTTCCATCTGTTCGCTGTAGAGCATCCCCTTTTCAAAATCAAGGTTCGAACTTCCAAGAGCGCGGCGATATGATTCGATTTGCTCTTTGATCTCTTGGCGGCGCTTTTTCTTCTGATCGAGCACGGTGCGAAGGTTCTCAAGAGCATTGCGATCGTCTTCGTTGAGGTTCAAAAGGCTCTTCTCTTTGCATTCAGAGAGGAGATCTTTGAGTTGACGAAGCAAGCGATCGAACTGTTGCTGATCGATCTTGTTTGCGTTTAACTGCTTGACTTCTTCTTTTAAAGCGCTAGAAGCTTCTTCGAAAAGTTCAAGAGTCATTGCAGCGCCATCTTTCAGCAGCGTTGCGATCTTTTCTTTGACTTCTAAAACTCTTTCTCGCTTCAAGCGGAGTTTTTCTCGCTCAGCTTCTTCAAGGGCTTTGCTCTTTTCTACTTGAGCTGCCAGGTGCGGCGCCCGAAGGTTTGAGAGCATATCGCGAAGAGCAAAGACATCTGCGCGATGAAGCTCTACATCTCGCATCTCTCTTGAGATCTCTTCGATTGCTCGGTCGAGTTCTTGGAGGGGCAATTCTGCAGACTTTGTTGCGAGTTCTTGGATTTTCTTTTCGATCAAAGTGCGGTTATCTTGCGAAACTTGCCGCTTTGCATTGATCTCTTTCTTGTGTTCTTTTTCGAGAACTTTGATCTTGTCCCAGCACTCGCTTAAAGAGAGTCTTGTGCGATTGAATACGCCGCTAGAAAGGGTCAAAATTTTGGCCATCCCTTGGAGGGCTTTGATCTCTTCGCGAAGAGCAAAATAAGGAGCTCCCACCACTTGATCGCCCTGGAAGTGGCGCTCGACAAATTGCTCGATATCCTTTTGGAATTCCTGGGAAATTTGGTCGATGAGTTGCTTCCGTTTTGGGAAAATATGATCGCCGATCTCAGAGAGGCGCTTGAAGAACTTCGTTTTGAAGCGCATGCGCATATCGGTCTTGATCACTTCTTTTCGAAGGCCATTTAAACGGCTAGCCAAGGTGTTGAGTAAATTGAGTTCGCGTTGAATTTGGTTGTAACTTGCCTCTTTTGCTTGAATCGTCGGAGATTCTGCCGGGAAAGCGATCTTTCCAGTTTGCTCGAGGATCTTCTGAAAATTGGTCACATCTGCTTCCAAAGCGGCGACAGCCAGGTCGATCTGTTCCATCGCAAAGGCGCTCTGTTCTTCAAGAATTTCTTTTAATCGGCGCGCTTCGACCGTGAGCTCGACATATTCGCTCCACAATTTGGACCGGACGACCGAGTTGATATTTTCTTTAAAACAAGGGAGGACGACTTTTCTCGCTTCCCAGAACTCTCTAAATCGGGGTGTCCCCTCTTGAGAGATGGAAGAGCGCATAAAGGCCAGGCCGTGGGCAACCCTTTCCTCTGGAGTGGAAAGCTGGGATAATTTCTGAGTAAATTCACAGAACTCACTACTCATCTCCCGTACGGTTTCTTCCTTCTTTTCAGCAAGGATTTTAGTTTCAGGAGTTTGTTCGTGGGAGTCTGGAGTGAGGTTCATAATTCTTTGCCTTTACAATAAAAAAAAACGAGAATGCAACAGGGAATTTAACCGAAACGCCCTTTTTCTGGAAAGCTCTTTTTTTCAAAAAAACTTTATAGGAAGGAATCGATCGTAATCATGACCGATAAAGCGGTGATTGCGACCAAAGAATGGGAAAACATTTGGCGAGCCCAGAGCTGATCGTCGCTTGCTTTAAAGCCTTTGCAAGCTAAAAGGATCCAAGCGATCCCAAGCGGGACTACGACAAGAAGATAGGTAATTCCCGTCGTCAAAAAGACCGTGGCGATCAAAAATGCGATGGTATAGAGGAGCATGCGAACTTTTGTCACAGCATTTCCTCTTTCCACCGGCAATACCGGGATTTTAGCCGCCGTATAATCGTCCAATCGAAACATGGCGATCGCAAAAAAATGGGGCATTTGCCAAAACACAAGAATCAAAAAAAGAAATGCAGCTCCTGCATCTAGGCGATTGCTGACGACAGCGTATCCAATGACCGGCGGCAATGCTCCAGCGACGCTTCCAATCAAAGTGGCATACGGAGTGCGGGACTTGCCGTAGCTATAGAGGCCGACATAGATGCAAAACCCAAGCGCCGCTAGCGATGTCGCTAAGAAGTTGGTAAAAAGAGAGAATAGCGTCATGCCGACGGCAGCCAAAAAAAAGGCGAAAAGAAGCGCGCCCTTCCCAGAGATCGTCCCCATTGCAAGGGCTCTTTTTTTTGTCCGCATCATCATCTTATCGAGGTCTTTATCGATGTAATTATTGCAGACGCAAGAGGCGCCTATAACGCACCCAAGGCCAACGACCATGATGAGGAATAAAATCCCATTGAAATGCCCTTTGGAGGCGAAGGCAAATCCAGCCGCAGCTGTGATTAAATTGCCCATAATGATGCCGGGCTTTGTCAACGTGAGGAACTTACCCATGCATATCCATCATTAGGTTGTAGTTTAGGTGATACATGATCCAAATCGAACCGAGAACGATCAGAAGTGTAACCATGATCGTAAAGAGAAAGGCGAGTAAATTCCACTGTTCTTTTCCTAGCCCTAAAAAAAGAAAGAGCAGAATCCATGCTTGCAATAGGCCAACGACTCCGATCAGTAGAGGATGCATCGCTCCTAAAAAAAAGGCGAGGAGCGTCAAAAGCAGCGATAGAGAAAATCCAATGAGATATTTCTTAAATGTTCCGTGATCTTGTAAATGTTCTTGCATCTTTTAGGAAGCTCCAATGAGGTAGACAATCGTAAACATGAAAATCCATACGATGTAGGAAAAAAACCAAAAGACTTTTAAGCAGGTCAGCCTTCGAATGGTCACTGGGATGAGGCCGCGCTGGTAGACTTCTCTTAAGAAAAAAGCGATCAGAAAGAGCCCTACGACGATATGGAGCCCGTGCGTGCCGACGAGGGTAAAATAAGAGGTTAAAAACGCATTTCTCGACCAGCTATTTCCGGTGTTGATCAAATGGAGAAATTCCGCGCCAACTAAGCTTAAAAAACAAAGACCGAGCAAGAAAGTGATTCCCAGCCAAGAAAAGAGCTTTCGTTTGTCATTGCGAGGGATTGCGAGCATTCCTAGGCCAAAGGTAAATGTGCTGCTGAGCAAGACTACTGTTTCTGCAAGCGCATAAGGCTGACTGAGGAGCTCGTGGGCAGTAGGCCCCCCGAACGTGTTGTTACGCAGCACAGCGTAAGCGGCAAACAGCGTGGCAAACAAGATAAAATCTGTCATCAGATAGATCCAAAGGCCAAACAGCGTATTGGATGTCGCATCGTGGTGGGTATCTAGGCTCATAGGGCCTCCGCTTCGATCTTTGCGATCTCTTCAGGAGATAGGAATGTCTCTGTATGCCGATCGGAGAGGCGCACAAAAATACAGCTAACTGCGCCAACGAGGCCGATTAGAGCCAGCCACAAAATATGCCAAACGACGGCAAAGCTAAAGAAAAAGCTAAGGACGCCGGCATAGAGAGCAAGCGGAGTATTTTTGGGCAGATGGATGATCTCATATTCTGGGGGAGCGCTCTCCCCTCTTTCTTCCCAGAGAGGATCGCGTCCATGCACCTCGGGGATGATCGCAAAATTGTAAATGGGCGGCGGCGATGGAATCGACCACTCCAATGTGGCCCCGTTCCATGGATTTCGACCCGTCGGCTTTTTCTCTTTAAAGCTCAAGAGCACTTGTACGACCTGAAGCGCTATGCCAAGCGCAATGATTAAAGCGCCAATTGCTGAGACGACAAAGAGCGGCCACCAGCCTGTAGAGGCTTCATAGTGATCGATACGCCTAGTCGCGCCCATTAAGCCCAGAATGTAGAGCGGAATAAAGGCGAGCAAAAATCCAAAAATCCAGCAAAAAACGGAGTATTCTCCATATTTTTCATTCAATGAAAACCCGAACATTTTTGGAAACCAGTAATAAAAACCGGCAAAAAGGCCAAAGAGAACGCCGCCGATGATCACCGAGTGAAAATGGGCGACCAAGAAGAGGCTATTGTGCACCTGAAAATCGACCGGCGCAACAGCCATCAACACGCCATCCATGCCGCCGATGGTAAAAATAATGACAAAGCCGATAAACCAAAGCATTGCCTGATTAAAAATAACCCGGCCCCGAAACATCGTAAAGAGCCAATTGAAGATTTTTACGCCGGTGGGAACTGCGATGATCATGGTCATAAGGCCGAAGAATGCATTGACGTTTGCCCCTGCGCCCATCGTAAAGAAATGGTGCAGCCAAACGACAAAAGAGAGGAATGCAATGGCGACAATCGCCCACACCATCGATACGTAGCCGAAGATTTTCTTCTGAGAAAACACCGCGACCACTTCCGAGTAAATCCCAAAGGAAGGCAGTACAAGGATGTATACTTCTGGATGGCCCCACGCCCAAATCAAATTGATATACATCATGGGACTGCCGCCATTGCTGGAGGTGAAAAAATGGGTGTCGAACAGGCGATCTAGTGTCAACATCCCCGCTGTAGCCGTTAAAATGGGAAACGCGAAAACAATGAGGATCAAAGTGACAAAAGAGGCCCACGTAAAAAGAGGCATTCTCATGAGCGTCATGCCGGGGCAGCGCATCTTGAGGATTGTCACTAAAAAGTTAATGCCCGTAAGAAGCGTTCCAATCCCTGAAATTTGGACGCTCCAGATCCAATAATCGATCCCGACGCCCGGGTTGTATTCTAAATTGGAGAGCGGCGGATAGGCAACCCAGCCGGCTCCAGAAAAGCTGCCGATGCTCAAAGAGACAATGAGGAGCATTGCGCCTGCGGCAAAGAACCAAAAACTCAAAGCATTGACAAAGGGAAACGCCACATCGCGAGCCCCTATTTGCAAAGGGATGATGAAATTGAAAAAGGCGGCGACAAGTCCCATGGCCACGAAAAAAATCATCGTCGTCCCATGCGCTGTAAAGAGCTGTTGGTAGTGGGGCGAGCTCAAATACCCAAAGGAGTCTCCGACCGACAAGACTTGTTGCGCGCGCATCATGAGCGCATCGACAAACCCTTTAAAAAGCATCGCAAAAGAGACGACGATGTACATCACTGCAAGTTTTTTGTGATCCACTGTTGTCAGCCAATCAAACCAAAGCCATCGCCATCGTTTATAATACGTCAAAAGGGCGACGATGAGCCCGAGGATAAGCACCATCCCAATACCTACCGAGCTCTCAATCGCATCGTGCTTAAACGCATCTAAATTCAATCTTCCAAACATGTCACTGCCGCATATATTTCATCATAATCCAATCAAATAGCCCCTCTTTCCCCAATCGGTAGAAAGCGACAGGATCATATTCGCTGGGAGTCACTAATCGCCCATATTCCTCTAAATGAAGAAGCTCGCCAGATCCCCTGACAGAGCTTACCCACGCATCAAAATCTTCCTGAGTACTCGACTTTGCCTTGAACGTCATCCCTGAAAATCCGGTGCCGCTGATATTGGAAGAAGCTCCCCTAAATTCATCGATGGAGTCGGCTATCAAATAGAGCTTCGATCGCATTCCAGACATCGCATATACCTGCCCGCCAAGGCGAGGGATCCAAAAGGAATTCATCGGCGCGTCTGAGGTGATTTCAAAATAGACGGGAGTATCCACCGGAAACTGGATGAAATTAACCGTTGCGATTTGTTGCTCTGGATAAATAAATAGCCATTTCCACTGCAAAGCGACGACTTGGATGGTGACTGGCTTCTTCCCCGTTTCAATCGGTTTAAATGGATCTAACTCATGGCAGCTTTTCCAGGTGATCGCTCCCAAGACAGAAATAATGATGAATGGAACTCCCCACCAGACGCATTCAGCGAGCAAGCTGTGATCCGCTTTAGGAGTGTATTTAGCATTTTTATTCTCCGCTCGATATTTCCAAGAGATTCCAAAGGTGAGCAAGAAGACCGGGATCACGATGATCAACATGAGAACCGTGGAGATAAAAAGCAGATCCCGCTGTTTTGCCCCGATCATCCCCTTTGGGTTTAGCACAGCAATGTCAGTAGTAAAAAGAAACGCAAACGCGGCGGCCGCTACAGAAAAGAAAATCAGCAAAAACAAGATGAATTTAGTCGATACTTTCATGAAACCTAAAGGTATGATGGGTTAGATTCCAGAGTCAAGAAAAATATTGATGCAAAAAAAAACTGCTTTGTTTATTCTCACCCCCTTTCTGAAACCAAGGCGGTTATTCATGATCGATCTAAATGCTCAATATCCAGCGCTAAAACTTGCAGGCGAAATACAAGTTCAGTGCAATGAGAAAAAAGAGCTCATTGAACAGGTTCAACAAAAAGTCACAACATTATGCAAAGCATTCGACGATGAAAATAATCGGACTGACGCATACTATGTGTATCCAAAACTAGAGTTCTTGACAACCCTCTATGAAACGTGGAAAACAGCGCTGATCAGTTTAACGAGAAACAGCGAACTCTTATTCCAGCATAAAGTAACCATTGAGCCGCAAGTAGAAACACTCAAAAAAGGGAAACTCTCTTCGGAGATTTTAGATAGCGTTTCTTTTGTAAACGTAACACTTGGCGAGCAACTCCGCGCCGATTGCAATCAATTAGACCCGAAGATCAAAGAGATTGAAGAACACCTTGCAACAGTCGTTGCTCTAACGGTAAGAATATCGAGTGAAATTTTGCACATTGAACAGCACCCCCTTCAACGCTTAAGCCAAACAATCGAGCGCAAAAGAAAAGGGCAACAATGCGCTACGCTCGCCTCCCGTCTTACCGATAAATGGATTAGAAACGTTTCCATCCCCCCAACAGTCACCCTCGTTGCGCAAAACGTCACGAATTTCTTTCAGAAATTCCTAAGACCAACGGGTGAATAAAACGGCTGATATTCATTTTTAAATCCCCTGCTCAAAGTCTTGGAGGATCAGTTCCCGGATGTGTTCCGGCGAGTGTTCTTCGACGTTGAGCCAGCGGAAAAGAGGTTCTTTTCGAAACCAGGTAAATTGCCGTTTTGCGTATTGGCGCGAGGCCCGTTTGAATTGGGAAATAAAGGCGAGGTAGTCGGTATCTGTCTGGGGGCTATCGAGAAATTCCAGAGCTTGCCGATATCCGATCGCCTGAGAGGCTGCGGAGTTGAGGCGAATGCCTCTTTGATCGAGACTTTTTACTTCTTCAAGAAAGCCAGAGCGGAGCATCTCTTCACAGCGGTTTTCGATCCGAGGATAGAGGCTCTCTCTTGGATAGTGGATAAACCAACACCGAAAATCATATTGCTGTTCGATGAGCTTATCTTGTTTGGGAAAATCGCTCACTTTCTTCTCTGAGAGCGCGATGATCTCGAGTGCCCGCACAATTTTATGCCGATCGCGCACGGAGATGGTGGCTGCATATTCGGGGTCGAGGATTTGGAGCCGCTCGTAGAGGACATCGGGGCCGAGTTCTCTCATTTGCCGATCTAATAGATCCCTGATATCGGGAACCGACGGAGGCCCTGAAGGAGGGCCGTAGAGGAGCGCATGGATATAAAAACCCGATCCTCCAACGACGATCGGCACCGATTCGCGCGCATTGATATGGCGAAAAGATTCTTGGCAGCTTTTATAAAATTCGGCGACGTTGAATGATTCGTCGATGTCGCAAATATCGATCAAATGGTGAGGATAAAGAGCCCTTTCGGCAAAGGAGGCTTTCGCAGTGCCAACATCCATGCCCCGATAGACCTGGCATGAGTCAGCAGAAACGATTTCTCCACCGATCAATCCCGCAAGCTCTAAAGAGAGCTTCGTCTTTCCAGAGGCTGTTGGACCAGCGATGACAATGATCCGCTTTTTCTTGCCTTGCTGAAAAATTTTCTCTTTTTGAGGGTGCGAAAGATGATTGGCCGCTGTCCGCATCACTTGGCCTTGATGTGCAAGGCGTCTTTTTCCGTGGAGCAGATGTGGAGAATTTTATCGAAGCCGGCCATTCGGACAGTATCTGCTACTTCCGTATGCAGTGAAAAAAGGATTAAATCGCCGCCTTTGGACTTCAATTTTTTCGTCGCCGCCAAAAGGACTCTCATCCCCGCGCTACTTAAATAATCGACGCGGCTAAAATCCAACATGAGAAGAGCGTGCTTTTCCTCAATCAATTGATTGATTTTCTTCTCCAAGACCGGCGAGGAGGAGGTATCGATTCGTCCATCAATCCGCAAGAGGACTTTGCGGTCGATCTCTTCTAACGAGATATGAAGACCAAGAGACATATATCCTCAAGGTTGAATGATTTCCAGGTGGATTCGATGACCGAGGCGCGCTCCAATTGTGCCAGCTAGCGTCCGTAGAGAACGGATGACATTGCCTTTTCGGCCGACAACTTTGCCCACATCTTCAGGGGCAACTCGAATTTCAATCAAAAGGCCGCTTTGCCCTTCCATCCCGCGGACATCGACTTGTTCGGGTTGGTTGACCATGTTTTTGATGATATACGCGACGAATTCTTCCATAGCACCACTTAAGAGTTTGAACGGGCAGCTCGGAGAGAGTCCCAGTCCTTTGGGACGGGCTCAAGCGAGCTATCTGTTTATTTGCGAAAGAAACTTTCGCTCCTTACCGGAGCGGAGAATCTCCTCCTTTCAAGAAGGAGTTCTTCAATTTGAAAAAGAGTTTACGGAATTGAGGAAAAGAGATCAACGGTTTTCAACAAAAGCCAGCTGGGGGATGCGAAGGTCGATGATCCTGGGGGTAAAACGCCCCCCTTCTTTGGATAGGACAAGCTGCTTTTTATAATCTTCAACCATGGTTTTTCGTAGGGCGAAAAAATTTTGGAGCTGCTGGGTCCAGTCTTTGGGCGCAAGGCGCAAGATTTTGGGAAAGGTAAAGGTGACTTCTCGATCTTCTTTTTTTAGAGAAATTTCCTCTTCGGTAAAGAGGACGATTTCTCGGCGGCCAAGGGAGGGGGCAAAGGCCTGGGAAACATCAATTCTTTTAATCCTCAGCCCTTCTCTCCAGGGAGAGCCTTCAAAGGTTTGAAGAAGGTCAAAGGCCATGTTCAGGTACCGATTTTCAATGGGAGTGCGCCACCGGCCTCCAGATCGGCCAAAGGAGTCTTCTGGAGCCTCAAAAGAGGGCAGGCCGAGATAAATTTCAGGAATTTCTTTGGGCGAAAGAAAGGGGTCGATGGGCAAAAGGTACCCTTCCCGGTCGATGGCGGTATTGCGATAGTCGGAGATCCATGCAACGGGCCTTCTCACTTCGTAATCGACGTAGAGCATATTGGGGGGTAAGCGCTTGACTTTTGCCCTGGCGATGAGGGGCGATGAGAGGAGAGCTGCCTCGGCTTTTTTTAGGTCGAGGGCATAGAGGTTTTTCGGCACGTCTGTCGAAAGGCCGAGAAGCTCTGCCAAATAAGCCGTTTTAAGCACTTCTTTTTCAGGCCCTGTTTGGACGAGGCCAACGATTTTATACCGATCGGAATGGAGTCGACTATTTCTTGTCTTTGCGTAGATGCCATAGCCTCCAAAAGAGAGTACAAGAGTCGCGCCGATCGAACAGGCTAAGATGAGAAGAGCTTTTTGAATTGAAAAATTATTTTCCACGGATCTCGCTTAGTCGCCGATGCGCGTGAAGCCCTAAAATCACGAGTTCATCGCAGATCTTTGAGACAGGCATGCCGGTGGCCACCCACATGAGCGGCGTTGCACTTGTTGCGGTAAATCCTGGAAAAGGGTTGATTTCGTTGAGCCAAAAGTGCCCCTCTTCATCGAGGAAAAAATCGATGCGGGCAAGACCTCTACATCCAGTTTTCTGGTACATTTCAATGGCGATTCCCTCACCGATTTTGCGCTGGGTATCAGAAATAGGAGCAGGGACTAAAGTAGCCGATGCGCTAGGGCCATATTTCGTATCGTAGGTATGAAAAAGATCTTTTTTTGCAATTTCTCCAGGCAATGAAACTTGGATATAATCATTGCCAAGAAGAGAGTATTCAATCTCGCGCCCTTTGATTTCTTTTTCAACGATCATCACATCGTCAAGACCGAAGACAATTTCAGCCGCCCTGGCAACGTCTTCTCTCCTCTCTACCCTTGTGACGCCAATGCTAGAGCCGAGATGAACAGGTTTTACCCACACTGGATAGGGAAAGTGTTCCTCGATTTTTTTGAACACCTGCTCTGGGTTTTTCCGATATTCAAGGTGCCCCACCTCAAAATAAGGGGTCGTAGGAACCCCTGCTAGAACTGCGATGTGTTTTGTCCAAGCCTTTTGCATGCAAAGAGCCGACGAGCGGTAATCGGCCCCAACGTAGGGGATATTGAGCGTATCGAGAAACCCTTGGATCATCCCATCTTCCCCTTGCTGGCCGTGAAAAACGGGGATCGCCACATCGCAAGAGGTTAACTCCCTCAATACTTCTGCTGTAATCTTCGAAGTGCCTGAGGAAAAAACGATTTTCTGCTCGAGTTTTTCTAAAGCATCTTTCCCGATGATCCACTCCCCTTGTTTGGTCAGGCCGAAAAGCGCTACGTCGTAGAGCGTTTGATCAAGCCCGTCGATGATCGTCTTTGCAGACATCAAAGAGACGGCGTGCTCTGAAGAGGTCCCTCCAAAAAGAATAGCGACCTTCCACTTGGGAGCTTTTGTCGAGATGAGGTTTAAGATCGGCTCGCCAGCTTTAGTCACATCTCCCGCCCCGGCGATCAAAATGACATCGTGGGGACGCGCCAGCTCTGCCACCCCTGTTTCTAGCTGCGTGCGAGGGAAAAATCGGAGTTTTGCACCCAATTTCTCGCGCATTTTCCCGTAAAGAGAGGCGCTCGTAACGCCCTCGATCGGCGCTTCTCCCGCTGCGTAGATATCGGTCATAATGACTAAATCGGCCCGCTGAAAGCAGGTGAGAAATTCGTTGAATAGAGCGCGGACGCGCGTATAGCGGTGAGGCTGAAAGACGACAATGAGCCGTTTTTCTCGAATTTTATTGCGAAGAGCTTCGATGGTCGCTGCGATCTCTGTCGGATGATGGCCGTAGTCGTCATAGACCTCGACCGCCCTTACGCTTCCCTTAAATTCTAACCGGCGCGCCGTACCTGCAAAGAGAGAGAGCGCCTTTCGAATGGCCCCCTCTTCAATTCCCAATTGAAGCGCTAGCCCAAATACAGCAGCGCCGTTGAGTACATTGTGCCGACCAAAGAGGCGAATCTCAATATCTCTATAGAAAGAACCATTCCAAATAAACGAGAAACGCATCCCCGTATCGATCGGCTCCGCTGACACGATCTTGAGCGCATTGCCTTCCGAAAACCCGTAAGAGACGCCGCCATTGGCTACCTTGGCAAGGCGAGGATCATCCCCGCACCAAAAAAGATATTTTTCTGTATTTTTTGCAAATTGTCCAAACGCCTCTTCTAACTTTTCTTCTGTTTTCCAAAAGTCGAGATGATCGTTTTCTAAATTCGTAATGATCGCGCCATAAGAGGGGCTTTTTAAAAATGAACCATCGCTCTCATCGGCTTCTGCGACAAAATATTGCCCGCTGCCTGCGCGACCGTTAGTATTCCATCTGCGATGAATGCCGCCGATCACAAAACTCGGATCTAACCCCGCCTCATACAAAACAGAAGCGAGAAGGGCTGTCGTGGTGGTTTTCCCATGCGTTCCTGTAACTAAAAGCGGCCGCTTTCCCTGCATGAGAAAATCGAGCATTTCAGAGCGGTGTAAAAGGGAGAGTTTTTTCTCTTTAGCTGAAGCGATCTCCACATTTTCCGATTTTATATCGGTGCTGTAAACCACGGTCGTGGCGCCGCTTACTGCTTCCTTGTCGTGCCCGATGCGAATGTGAGCGCCTTCTTTTTGCAACTCATCGAGGAGTGGACTTGAATGCAAATCGCTTCCCTGAATAGCAATGCCTCTTTGGAGCAAAACTCTTGCCAAAGCACTCATTCCGATGCCGCCAAGGCCAATAAAATGAACTAACATCGTCGAACTAACTCGTCTAAACCCATTAAGCTTTGATTTTGCGCTTCTGCCGATCTTAAAGCAACTCTCATCGCGTCTAAATCCATCCGCTCGATCTCTTTTACAATGTTTTCAGGACTCGCTTCTTTCTGTAAAAGAACGTTCGCGCCGCCAAGATCTTCTAAAAACTTCGCATTGAGCTCTTGATGCCCATACGCGTAAGGATATGGGATCTGCAGCGAGGGCACTTGGTAGTAAATGAGTTCTGCGCATGTCCCTGCGCCACTTCTACAGATTGCAAAATCAGCTGCTGCATACGCCCTTGCCATCTTTTTCTCAAACGACAATACAATCGAGGTCACCCCAGCTTTTGTATACTCTTCTTTGACAAGCTTTGCCGCTTCTTCGCTGCCGGCTAAATGGATGATCTGCATCTTCAAGGCAACTTTTGGCAGTCTTTCATTTAAGAATTTAGCTCCCTGCGAGCCGCCAAATACAAGAAGCGTCTTTGCCGTTGGATTAAGGCCATACTCTTGCAAAGCTGCCGCTCTCTCCATTTTTTCCTTCTTAATCCAAGGGAAAAACGGAACTGCCGTATGCTTTTTTGAAACTAAAAACTGCACTGCGATTTTTTTTGCAAAAGGGGTAAAGAGTTGATTGACCTTGCCCATGCTTCGATTGGCCTCATAGAGGACAATTTTTTTTCGCAGCAGCACACTTGCCAAAAGAACAGGCACTGTGTGGTAGCTACCAAACCCTACCACCACATCGGGCTTTTCTCGTAGCAGCAGTCGAATGGCCGCAAAAAGGCCCACTGCAAGGGTCAAGAAAAACCGAAGTCCAAATGGGCAAGAGACTACTTCGCAACTTCGGAAGCGCTCTTTTTTAAAATAAGGACTCTTTGCCAGACCATGCCCTGCAAAAATCACCTCGGAATCTTTTTCCAAAAGCTCTGCTAGCTCTTGTGCGGGAAACAAATGTCCGGCCGTTCCGCCTGCCGCAATAAGCACCTTCATGTGCGCCTTTTTGTCAAAACCACTGCGCTTTTTCTCGAAATATCGAGCAGTAAAAAGACAATGGTCATGTTGACCATCAAAGAGCTTCCTCCCTGCGAGAAAAAGGGAAGCGTCATCCCCTTACTCGGGAGAAGGCCCGACACAATTCCGAGATTTAAAAAGGCTTGGATGGCGATCAAAAACGTCAACACCGAGGCCAGTAAAAAGGCCCCTTTCTCTTTTGCATTGAAAGCGATCGCAAAGCCTGCGTAGGCAAAGGCCGAATAGAGTCCAATTAAACCAACCATTCCGATAAATCCCGTTTCTTCTGCATAAATAGCGGCGATATAATCGCTCCTTGCCTCGGGAAGATAGTTGAGCTTCTGCAAACTCTCTCCAAGGCCGCGGCCAAAAACCCCTCCTGAGCCCGCTGCGATCTTCGCTTGATGGGGCTGATGGCCTTTACCCCGGATATCGAGTTCCGGGTTGAGATAGATCCGAATCCGGTCGGGCACGTGGGGCATATGAAAAGCTGCCGCTCCCCCGAGTAAGATCAGACCAATGAGAGGAAGGGCCCAGTAGCGCCATGGGATCCGGGTCAGCAAAAAGAGAACGACCATGAGTGCAATCAAGATCGCCACCGTACCATTATCCGGTTCAATGAGAATAAGCCCTGCTGGAATCGCAAGGAAGGCCAAGACCTTAAAAAATGACTTAAAATCGATTGTTTCTCGCTGTAAAAACCAGTGGATAAAGGCCGCTGGGATCAAAATTTTTGCCACCTCAGAAGGTTGGAACGAAAACCCAAAGATATTGAGCCACCTTTTCGCTCCATTGATCGTCTGCGCAGCTCCTGGCACAAAAAGCGCTGCTAAAAGAACCCCAATGCAACAAAGGAGAGGAACGCTCCACCGTAAAAGCCGCTCGTAGCCTAGCTTATAGGCGGTAAATCCCAGAGCAAGACCGACGCATCCATAGGCAAACTGCTTATAGAGCGCCGTGTATAGATTCACATCTAGGGACCTGTCGATTAGTTCTGCAGAACTGGTGTTGAACACCATGAGAAGGCCGATAGAAAAAATAAGCGCCACGGAAAAAATCAAGACAATCGAGCTGCGATTTCTCATTTGATTCGGAGGCGATCGCCAGGCTTGAGTTTGCGGGCTTTTTCTTCATTGAGGCCATTGAGCTTTAAAAGCTCTTCTACTTTTAGATGGTGCTTCATCGCGATGGTCCAAGGATTGTCTCCCACCTTGACCGTGTAATAATCGGGGCCCACTTGTGGGATTGCAATCGTTTTTGGAGCGGGTTTTGCCGCTACTTTTTCGATGGGAAGATTGAGCGTCTGTCCGACGCGAAGAAAGCTGCTCGGCAAATGATTGACCTTGATGATCTCATCCGCTGTCGTATGGTGCGATTTTGCGATTTTTTCCAGAGTATCGCCTTTTTTGACCTCTATTTGTAAGCTCGTCGCGAGAGGAGCTGGCGCTGGTCTTTCAACCATTATAGGGGCTTCCACAGCAGCAGGGGGCAATGCGTGGACAATCGCAGTCTCTACACTTTTTTCCGGCAATACTTGCGGCAATGGGGCGCTTGCGACCACTTTTGCCGGCTGGCGCATCGTCAAATCGAGCTCATCGCCAAAAAGAGGGAGAGAGAGATCTTGCGTCGCTATCTGCCCGGAGACCTCATGGGTCGGCGCGATGGCGAGCTCTTCTTGGGAGGTCAGAGCGCTGGCAAAAAGGACGACCAACACTGCTGCATTGATCATGATTGCGAGCAAGATCGTGTTTCTACGATTCATAAAGGAAAACTCCTATTGAAGAGATTTAAACCTATTTCTAAACTCATCGCCTCGGTGTTTGTAATCGCGGAATTGATCGTAACTCGAACATCCCGGCGAAAGAACAACACTATCTCCGCTGACCGCATTGCAACTAGCCGCATCAAATGCATCGCTAAATTTTTCCACCCTTTGAAACGGAAAAAAAGCGGCGAGTTCTCCTTCCATTTTAGACGCTGCCTGGCCATAAGCAATGATTTTCTTCACAACACCCTGAAATTTCTCAATCCAAGGCGTATACGACGCCCCTTTATCGACTCCGCCCGCAATCAAAATCACAGGCCCCTTAAAAAGTTCCATCGCGTGGAGTACGGCATCGACATTCGTCCCTTTGCTATCGTTGATATAGTGCACTCCCCTCTTCTCTCCGACCCATTCGATCCGATGATGCGGCTTTCGAAACGTCGTAAGAGCTTTCAAAAACTGCTCGTAGCCAACTCCAAACTCTCTACACAACGCTTCTGCAGCTTGAACGTTTTGCTTTTCAGGAACACCTAATTGGATATACTCCAGCGAGAAAATCGGCGCAACAGTTTCCTCTAAATGTTCAAAAATTTCAAAAGAGGGTTTGAAGCAGTCCCCATATTCGCTAACTACTTGATTTGATAAGAATAGCTTCTCTGAGCAATCTTGGATTTTCGCCTTCGCCATTGCATATTCATGCATCGAAGGATATCGATCCAAGTGATCTGGCGTAATATTTAGACACACTGAGCTTTTGAGTTTTTTCGTCTCTAGCGTTTCTAATTGAAACGAGCTCAGCTCGATGACCAACACTTCAGATTTATCCGGCGCCAGTAAATATTCAGAGAGCGCAAGGCCGACATTTCCAACAGCGCGAGCCTTGATGCCCGAAGCGTTCAGCACATGTTCGGTCAAAAGGGCCACCGTCGTCTTCCCATTGGTCCCCGTAATGCCGATGCAGCGATTTTCGACCCTCCGCATCGCCATCTCCGCTTCTCCAACCACCTCGATCCCCGCCGCAAGAGCTCTTTGCACAATCGGGTGAGTAGGCGGCACTCCGGGCGATAAAATCACCTGAGAAAAGCCCTCCAACGGCAAATCTGCCCGGTCTGGCAAAACTCCCGGCCCTGGATTTTTGTCCGCAGCCACAACCTCATAGCCCTCTTTTCTTAAAAGAGAGGCCGAAGCCTTGCCGCTAACACCAAATCCAAGCACTAATACTTTCATCATTGGAACTTCAAAGAAGCTACAGCCATCATTGCAAAAAGCAGGCTAATAATCCAGAAGCGGATCACAACTTTCGTCTCTGGCCATCCCTTGTATTCGAAATGGTGATGGAGCGGTGCGCAGAGAAAAATCCGTTTTTTATTCCGATACCGATAACTCAAAACCTGCAAAATCACACTCATCGCTTCGGCGACAAAAATTGCCCCTGCAATAGCCAAGACAGCCTCACGCCGGAGCAAAATTGCCGACACGCCCAAAAGTCCTCCGAGAGCAAGCGATCCCGTATCGCCCATAAACACCTGCGCAGGATACCCGTTGTACCACAAAAAGCCAAGGCAGGCTCCCGCCATTGCAAAAAGATATACCGCGATCTCTCCGCTGTTCTCAATGTACAAAATATTCAAATATCGCGCTAAATCGATGTGGTTCGACAAGAAGGCAAAAAGCCCGAGCACCAGCGATACCATCACCAAACACCCAGCTGCAAGACCATCGAGTCCATCGGTGAGATTGACCGCGTTCGATGATCCTGTAATCACAAATACAATCAGGAAAAACGCGAGAACATTGGGCAAAAGAAAGAGCGGATCCTTGAAAAAAGGGAGATAAAACCTCGTTGCATATTCTTCTGTCGAAAGTTCCTTCACCTTGATTTCTGCCCGCATGCCCGGTCTTGGAACCACGACCTGTTCCTTGGCGCTTGGAGGGCTAAACCACTCCTTCCCTCCCAATACCGATTGCACCGGAGGGCAAAGTAAATACAAAGCCAGTAGCGAAGAAAAAACCACCTGCACGAGCATTTTTTTCCTTGCCGGTAGTCCCTTGCTGTTTTTGAGTCGAAGCTTTAAATAGTCGTCGATGCCGCCCAAAAACCCGAGCACCACCATCGTCAACAGCAAAATCAGCGTAAAGACACTGCGAAGATCCATCCAAAGAACTAACGCCGCACCGATCCCCGCCAAAACCAAAATCCCGCCCATGGTCGGCGTGTCCTTCTTCTTTCCATGCAGCTCGGCCAAAAGAGGGACCTCTGCCACACTTCGAATCGTTTGGCCGATCTTCCACTCGTACAATTTTTTGATAAATAGAGGGCCGAGAACAATCACAAATAAAAGAGAAGTGATCGCAGCCAAAATCATCCGCGTAGAAAAATAAAAAAATGCCGCGGGCACTTTGATTCCCAAACATTGCAAAAACTCAAAAAGAAAAAGAATCATATTTTTTCAAACACCCGTTCCATCCGTAAATCCCTCGACCCCTTCACAAGCACCACATCTCCTGGGCGCATCCATTCTTTTAAGCGAGCGCAAAGCCGCTCAAAATCCTCAAAATGTTCCGCCGTTCTTTGCCCGTCCGCAAATGCCTTGGACAGCACCCTTGCTTCCTCGCCATACGTCAACAGGCAATCGATCCTTTTTTGCGCAAAACGCCCCACCTCTTCATGGCAAGATTTAGAAAACGGCCCCAAATCGACCATCCTCCCTAGCACAGCGATCCGCTTGCCTCCCGTTTTCGGCTCTGGTAAGCAAGAAAGCGCCGCCATCGTCGATTCGGGATTTGCATTATACGCATCGTTGATAAAAACAATCTCTTCTTTTTCAAATTGCTCCAAACGCATCTTCGGCAAGCGCAATTTTGGCACCTGTTTTGCGATCTCCTCCCATCTCATGCCAAAGGATCTTGCTACCGCCACCGCTGCAAGAAAATTAGATCGCACATGCATCTGCGTAAACGGCAAATCAAATCGAAACGCCTCTCCCCCTCTCTCTTGGACGACATCGCCCAAGAAAAAATAATCTGCGTCCCTACAATCTAGCGAAAAACTCTTCCCGCGCGCTTCCCCTGGAAAACCGTGATAGAAAATCGCTTTCTTTGTCTTTGGATGGCTAAAAATTTCTCCCTTTGCCCGCGCAATATCGGCAATGCTGCCAAAAAGTGCGCCATAGTGGGCAAGGCCCACCTTCGTCAGCACAGCGACATCTGGCGGAGCAATCGCGACCAACTTCGCGATATCCCCCGCCTCTCCCATCCCCATCTCGAGCACCAAAATCTCCTCATCTCCCCGCATATTGAGCACCGTGATCGGCAGCGTCAGGCGCGTGTTGTAGCTCGCAAACGTCTTGCCCACCCGGAACTTCCCCTCCAATAAACACGCCGCAAAGTCCTTGGTCGTCGTCTTCCCCATCGAGCCGGTAATCCCGACGATCTTCGCCCTCCCCTCTCTTGCAAAATGCGCCGCCAAAGCCTGCAGACTCATAAGCACATCGTCGACCGGCAATAACACCAGCCCCTCGTCAGGCCCAAGGTACTCTCTTGAAACTACCGCCGCAATGGCACCTCTGGCCTTCACCTCTTTTAAAAACTGATGGCCATCGGTTCTCTCTCCGCTAAGAGCGAAAAAGAGATCCTGGGGCTCTACCAAACGGCTATCGATCTGAAAGCCGGCAACCGGCATGCTCGCCTTGAGTGCAACTCCTAGCAGCTTAGCGATCTCATTTAAGGGGGTGTTTTTCATATGGAAGCATAATTGCAAAAACGCCCTATTCTCGCCACCACGTTGTGTATAATTCGCCAAACAACTACTGTGCAAAAAAAAGGCGCAATTATGTCTGGTATCCCTCCTATTGATGGAGTCTCTCCGTCGACTCCCGAAGGGAAAAATAAACAGGTTTCTCCTGAAACTACAGGAATCCCCCCCAGCCCTACAAGCAGCCTCTCTCTATCGCAGATAACCATTCAACACCTCCCCAAGTCTTACCGACTCGAGTACAAAGGGGAAATCTATGAAATTGACATCGGGGGACATTACGCAACAGAAGAGCAGTGGGAGATCCTTGCTAACAACCTCATCGGGTTGGCAGACACAAATGCCGTAGGCAAGATTTTCACAGAAGAAAAAACCACGATCTCTGTACAAGACAAGACGCTTCTCATCAATACTCAAGAAAAAAAGAGACCGACCGATGCACGAGCATTGAAATACTATGACGCCACCATAGTCTCCTATGAAAAGATCGTAAATTCAACATCGAACAAAGTCGTATCGGCCTCTACTAGTTCTGTGCTTCCGCCCCTTAAGCCTGCAGCGCCAAAAGAGTTTGCCCAACATTCCATTGGGAAGGCATTCCATGATCGCTTGCAAAACAAGGAAACAAAAGACAATGCGATTGGCGCCCTCTTTACAGTAATAGATAGCATCGAACCAAAAGAAAAGAAGCAAATTCTTCAACAATTATGCACAGCCTTTGGTGTCGAGGAAGAGGGCATAAAATCTTTCCAAAAGATCGTCGACGACACAGCCCTAAAAGAGGCTATTTCACTCACTTTATCATCCATTGCAAACCAGCCGCTACCGACATTTCCAGCAGACACGAGCTCCGTTAACAAACAAAACTTCATTCCATTGCTGAAAGAAGGACACTTTCGACTCCTCAGCAAAACCGGCAAAGAAGAGACTGATCGCAGTGGAGTATACGCTTATTTCTACGAAGAAAATGGTTCTATAAAAGTGCAAAATGTGTTGATCAAACAGCCAAGAGAGAATGGCGCTATCAATTGGAGAGAGCTGATCGCAGAGGCCTTCGCAGCCGCATTTACGCAAAAAGCGGGGGGAGGCAATAACATTGGCACAGCGACTTTAATTTCTTTTGGTGGCGAGCCGTATCTTGCATCCCCTGTTCTAGATCAGTATCAAAACATGCACACAGTGGAAAAAAATCTCCAACTCTTGAAAACTAAAGAAGAGAACATAAGAGGCAACATTCTCTTTCCTTATGAAAAACTCAAATACAACCAAAAGCTAGAAAGAGAACAAAAAAAGGGCGTTCTACAAGACTACCATCGCACACGGGACTCCTTTCGAGCTGTATTCAATGGAGACGTGCTTAAAGATTCTAACGGAGTGTCGATTCGGGATATCAAAGGACTAGGTAAAATCTTAGCACTTTCATTACAAGTTGGAAATGATCAGTTCCATACAGAAAATATTGGCATCGCACAAGTCGGAACCAAAGCCGACGGAACTCCCAGTTATGAATTTGTCTTGACCAATCTTAGCGGGGCCTTCCATCGAAGTTTCTTATTTGGTCAAGAAACCGAAAAACCTTTTAGTGATGAAGTCGCTATATTTGGAAAATTGAACAAAAAGAATTTTGCAAATTATATCGAAAATATTCCAGAAGAAATTTTGAGATCCGACGAAGTTTGTTATGAACTAGTACAAACCCTCGATCTAGAAAACGTGAAAAAAAGCCTTCAATCAGGACTTGACGAAATTTTCTCAGAAAAAAACGGCACTCCTCTTATACCAGCGCCTATTATTTACGAGCATTTTGTAAAACAACTAGAACCAAAAAGCGACATCATTCCTCCTATTCAAGAAGGACAAAGTAAATCATATCGAAGTAATTTACAAAAACAAATCAATAAATTCCTTCCAAATCTCATGAACAATCGTAAAGAATCAATCATAAACACATTCGAAGAACTAAGCCCTTCAGACGTAATAACGACTATTAACGTAGCAAAAGAATCTTACGTCAACTATAAAGGACAAAAAAAATACCTACAGAAAACAATAAACTATCAAGAAATCGACAAAGATAAATATAAACAATCAGACACAACACATAAAAAAATAGATGAAAAATACTACAAAAAAACCGAAGAATTCTATTTATTTAGCGAAGAAGATTTACATCAAGCAGAACTTGCAGTGATCAAAAAATATAATAAAAATATGAAACAAGATGATATCTCAAAATTGTTTGTGAAAGAATTAGAAATACTAGCCTCTGTAGACAAACAAGTTCCAGAAAATCAACTTGCAGCATTAATTACTGAGGCAAGGAAAAATTCGGCAGAAGAAGGTAAAAAATTCAAGTCAAAACGTCGACAGCCAAAGATTACAATTTTACAAAACTGATTAGAGTCCCGCTTCTTCCTCCCTCTCCGGCAATTTCCGCACAATCGAGCGCGTCGAGTCTTGCCCTGTAAAAGATAAAGTGCCAATACCTGGGCCGATTTCCTTAGTGACCAGTTCATTAGTAATCCCATCAAATTTTGCAATATAGTAAGCTATTTCATTATGTTGAATGACTATCTGGTCAACGTCTTCTTTTTTTAAATACCCTTTATTTTCGTAATCGAAACTGAGAGAAAAATGCAAATCTTCATAAGTTATCGGATAGTGATAGAAATATTCTCGGAACTCTTCCCTGCCATTCAATTCTGTAAGAAGCTCATTCACAATTCTATAGAATAATTTTCTAGCGTCCTGATAGTGTAGGTTTTTATCGATACCATATCCCAATGAAATTAGATGAATTTTGCCATCGTAGATTTTATCGACACCAGCATAATCAAGACCATACCATCTCCGCACTATGCCTTCCTTTTTTAAATGCGATGAATACTTATTAATAACTTTCATCACTTCTCTATACGAATCACTGGTTTTCGACGTTGAAAAGCATCCATTAAAACTGATGACCAACAACAAGCACAAAATATACTTCATCTCGGTCCTCCAAATTTGTCATAATTTTTCCTGGTGAAATCTGCTATCTCCCCTTGATAAGTATTGCTTAAGAAGAAATGATCCTTAATGCATCCAGAAAACCCGTCGATCTGATCCAACATTCGAACATTAGCAACATCGTCAAAACTATGAGGATCCTTCTTTAATGCGCTATTGCAAAAGAGAGAACACCAATCGCCAGATGATATTAAGTTAGTCACAGAAAATCCAAGGTCACGAGGAAGAATCATGATGGGGCCGCAAGCCGTAATAATCAATCTGTTTTTCTCTTCTGAACCTAGATTCTTCACAGCGTGGAAAGTTTCACCGGCCCCTCGACTAAAGGCCGTGATAAAAAGCTTTCGCGGATCATTTAATCCCTCCATGTACAATGAAGACGACTTAATTTCTCTTTTCAATTTCCAAATTGCAAAACTATCGTAATTAGAATCTCGCTTAATTCGACGGACAGACTTTAAATCTTTGTATGTCCCCTCGCTGGCCGAATAAAGTGGAATGACATTAGCAGCTCCTCCCAATGATTGCCTTAAAGCCTCAGCCCCTTTTTGACTATCAGACGACGTATTCAAGATGCCATTGACATAGTAGTGGGGCGAGCGCTTGTAATAGAGGTCCAAAGAGGGGATCTGGCGCGCATCTACCCGAGCGCGATTCCACTGCTCGGGCGGCGAAGCGAAGGGGACCCCCCCAGGAGAGGAGCTCGAATAGGAAAACGGCGAGCCCCAGGGGCAGTTTTGCCACCCTTGCCCATGGACATTCGTGAGCAGGCCGTATTCGTCGTAGCTGGTCAATGGGTCGTTGTGTACGTAAGCATAGAGGTTCATCCCATCCTTAAAGCCAGAGGGGTCGGGAGTGAGCCAGCGGCCGAGTTCTGGGAGGTAAAACCTTCGGCCAAAATAGACCAGACCGGTATCTACATCGCTCCGTTTGGAGGAGTAGCGCCAAGGACAGAGAGGCTCTCCGATGATTCGCTCCTCACCAAAAGCGCTGTAGCGATAGAAGGTAGGCTGGGAGACTAACGGGCAAAGAGCTGCGATATTGCCTTGTAGGTCGTGGACGGGGGCAAAAGTGTTGCCGAGAAGTTCGATGGCCACGCTCGCGCCGATTTCAGCATGGGGCGAGCTCCCAAGAATACGCAGGTCGATGAGGCTCTGCCTGTCGTCAAAAGAGCCGATTTCGTTTTTGTTGTCGTAGAGAAAATGGCGCACTTCTCGATTCGTCGTCTTCGTCTTGCAGCGGTGCAGCGCATCGTAAGAGAAGATCTTTACAAGGCCAGGCGCCTCAATCCGAATGAGCCGATCCAGGGCGTCGTAGGTGTATTTAATAGTGCCGCTCTTTGTGGGGTTGCCGTTTTTGTCGTACTGAAGATGGGACACCACTTGTTGTAGCGCATTGATTTGGTAGGTTTCGGCATCTTTTTGGAGGCGATTATTGAGGCTGTCGAAGAGATAGTTGTGCACAAAGGGGCCCGTTTCCGAAGTGAGTTGATAGAGATCGTCATAGGTGTAATCGATCCGGTCAGTTTGGATCCGCATTTGGGTAATATTGCCAACCGGATCGAACTTGAGTATTTGCTGCGAAAACTGAGGCGCAAAAATCTGTGTTTTGCGAGAGAGCGGATCGATTGTATATACAATCTCTTGGCCGTGGATCGACTTTTCTTTTAGCAAATTGCCCGCAAGGTCGTAGTCGAGATAATCGTGTGAGTAGAGCTCCTCTCCCATCCCCGTCTTCCGAGTGACGCGGGTCAGATCAAAAGAGTTATACGCATATTCGATGGCGCAATTGGCCATGGGGATAGAACACTCCACTCTTCGACCTGCTAAATCATAGCGATTTTGCACGCTGTATCCTTGTGGAAATATTTCAGACAAAATCCTCCCTTTAGCATCGAAGGTCCTAGTGATACCATCGAACCAGATCAGGCGCCCGAGCCTGTCGTACTTCATCGAGTGGAGAACCGTCCCGTCCGAAGAAGAAAGAGAAATAAGATGGCCAAGATCGTTGTAATCATAAGAGATAACAGTGCCATCTGACTTGATCTTCCTCTCCAATTCCCCGCGAGGGGTATACTCGTAGCGCGTGACCCTCTCGTCCGCTTCTGTCAAAGAGCTCAGCCTTCCGCGCTTGTCATAGCTCCATCTTGTATGGACTTTACGCGAGCTCTCGGGGGAAAAAATTGTGTCTGCTTGGACGTTGAGAAGGCCGTTCCGATCGTAGAACTTCTCCTCTAAAAAGAGCGTTTTTTCTTTCCTCTTTTCAAAAGAGGCGAGCCGGCCCAACGCATCGAAGGTCTCAATCGATTGCAATCCCATCTGGTCTACCGAGATCTTTCGGAAAACCTTTTGCCCATAACAATTGAGGAAATAATCCTCGTAGCAAGTGATTTCCTTGCCTCCAAGCGCATCCCTCTTTTCGATCAGGCGACCAAAAGAGTCGTATTCCCGTTTCTCTAGAGCCTCTTTCCCAGCGATAAAACGGATCACCGTCTTCTGGTTTCCAGCCGCGTCGTATTCATATTGCACTTTGCGTGCGCCGCCCCTTTCTTCGATCAGTCGATCGAGAAGATCATATTCATAGACCAAGAGATGGTCGTCGCTACGGGCAGTTGCCAAGCGGCCAAGAGCATCGTAAGAATAGGTCGTTTTCTCCTCCCCAAGCTCCTCTGCCACTTTTCTTCCAGCACCGTCATAGGTATAAACCGTTCGATTCCTTTCCGCATCGGTCTTTGCAACGAGCAGCTCTCCATAATATTCATAGTTTTCCTCAGCATCTCCCACAATCTTTTGCACAATACGCCCTAAAAAATCATGCACGTAAGAGGTAGAGACTCCTTTCGGATCGATATGGGTTTTAAGCTGACCATTGAGAGAGTAGACATACTCTTCCATCTCTCCATCTGCATAAATAACGATCAAAGGCTTGCCGTAGGCGTTATAGGACGTTAACGTCTCATGCCCCTCTCCATCTACACTCCGAATCTGATTGCCGGCGGCATCGTACATCCCTTGCGTACACGAGGAAACAAGTGGAGATCGCGGCAGCTCAGTTTTGATCCGATTCCCTAGAACATCATAGCTATGCTTGGTTTCATGGCCGCGAGCATCGACCTCAGAGACGATCTGGTGTTTTAGATCGTAAGAGGTCTTAGCGCCTAAAATAACGCCATCATCGCCTTGCATTTCTACGCAAGTGGGGCGATTGGAGTAGTCATATTCGAACCTCGTTGTCTTTCTTCCCGAAAAATCCTTCGAACGAATCCTGTTTCCGGTCAGATCATACTCATAGCTTTGCACCTGGCCAAGCGCATTCGTCTCTTGGGTAAGACGCCCTTTCTCATCGTATGCCATTTTCAAGCAATAGCGGAACACACCATCTGCATCATAGACATCCCTTTGCAACACCCGCATAGAGGCGCCATAAGTCAGAACCTCTCTTCTCAACAGAAATTCACTCCCATTTTCCCAATATTTTTCCTCTACGATCTCGGGCATCCCCACATACCGGCCCGAGTCAAACGGCGTAATCTCTCGGATCCTACGTACCTTGACCCCGGAAAAATCGCCCTTATCCAATCCATTTCCATCATCGCCAATTTCCCGAATAAGAATATGATCTTCATCATACTCCCAAAACTTCCGCAGCTTCACCTCTTGCCCATCATAGATCCACTCCGCAAGCGGCAAATCCGTTCCAGGGAGATAGTCATATACGATCCGCACTCCAAAATCATCCGATTCTTCGATCAATAAACTCGGTTCTCCAGAAGAATACTTAAACCTCCGCGCGTAAAACTCCCCTTGAGGGATAATAGGGCCCTTATCGAGCATAAGAGGAGGGCTTCGGCCCGTAAGATTCCCATAAAATCTCTCCTCGGCGACATTCCCCCTCTCCCCATAAAAATACCATTTTATCGAGACCGGCGTCCGATTTTCATCGAGGAACATTTTGCAAACTAAATTCCCGAGATTTTTTTTCGAGTACTCCCAGCCATAGCTCTCCGCATTTAAGAGCTTCCCTTCCTTCGAGAACCTTTCGAGATAGTCCAAACGGAACGACCTGTTCCAAGAATAATCGGTCCTACTCCCATCGATCTCATATACAGAAGTCTTCTTATTCTTTAGATCGTAGGTAAATGAGTGAGTCGCGTGCACCTGATCATTCCCTCCGACCTGCGACCCAATCGACTTGATTCGGCTCCTCCGAGGATCATGATAAGGAGTGAGTGGACCGATCCAATAGTCCTCCATCTTAATCGACTGACCAGCGACCTGTTCCACATCCCTCTGGTAATACTCAAGCCGCACCTCCCGCTCTAACGGAAGCTTCATCGAGAACAGCCGACACTCTTCCTCCCCCTCCTGATGCCCGCCCAACTGACTAAATTTATGCGTAAATTTTACGAACTCCAACTTTTGCGTAGGCAAGCAGGAAGAAATAACCGCGGACATCGGGCCTATATGGGGTCTTTTTCCCCCTCGATACTGATACTCGACCGATCCTCCATCTGACCCCGTCACGAAAAAGTGTTGATTTTTCAGCTTTGGATCCTCCAACTGAAGATCCCCTCTTGCGTACACCTTTGTCTTTGCGGGATTTGTCGTCCGGATCGATTTTAAATTGTAGGTAAAAAGATCCTTCTTCTTATCTACAACCACCTCCTCATACTCATATAAAACCCAATGTCCATTCGGCAGCTTCTCCGAACACAGATAGTGCTCCCCTCGATGGGCCTCATACATTCGCACAGTGCCATCTGCGCAATGCACCTCGAAATTTTCCGACGATTCATTCAGTAAAACATAATAATTCTTCAGATTTGTGCGACTCGATATCTTCCCGTGCGCCGTATTGGAAAACCCCTCATCGAAATTGACCGAATTATACCGCACATACTTCACTCCCTCGACATAGACCTTCTCCGCCTTTCGATACTCCATCGGCGTGCCGTTCTTCTCCGTCACCATCAAATGGCCATTTTTCAACCGACGCAAACTCCCAAAAATCCCCCAAAACCACTTCCCCTCTGGCCCGCTCACATATGCCCTTGCAATCCGCACCGGCTCCGCCCCCCAAATGACCAAATCCTCCTGGAAAATCACCGGCTCCCCAGTAATGGCATTGACCTTCCCCTCGATAATTACCGAAGGATCTCCCTCCAACGAAATCATCGAGTTCTCCCCAAAGAGGGGCATAGCCCAAACCAACAACCAAGTGATGCGCTTCCTATTCATTGGGCAAACGTTTTACCACTACAAGACTTTTATTGAAAAGAAAATGATTAGGTAGGATTTAGATTTTCTGAGCTGGGTTGCACTAAGTCGCGCACTGGTTATTAGTTACTGTACGCGATTAATGCTGTTGCTATAACAGCTTCGAGGCCGATCTTTTGGAGATCAATTTCTTCTTGAAAGCTTTCGAATGAACCATTTGTTTTCGGCCATAGAATGTTCCCGTGTTGCTCAAATCCATGCTCTTTGTAATTGATCTCGTTACAGGCTATGTGTACAACTATGTGTTTATCAAATATGAGAGAGTAATCTTGCTTCATCGGATAACCTTGCTTAATCGACTGTATTGTGCGAGCAGGAACATAACCTGTGATTAAACTACCGACTGGAATGAGATTATATTCTCTACCATATCGATCATAATAGATCGTGTAAATACCATCTTCGCCGGAATTTTTTCCTCCATAATGCTTACCAGTGAGAAGTTGCACACTGCCAACTTTATGATCTTGATTCCAATTTGCATCCCACCAGGTACAGATAGCATCACCATTAATCGCAGGAACCATTCCACTTGGAAGTGGAGCAAAACACCATCGGCGATACGGTCTATAAGATCCGTTAAAATATCCAATGGGCATCCAAGGCGAGTTTTGATCATCTATGCGAACCATTTTTGCAAGAATCCCTTCCTGAAGATAATCGACTTGCACGCAATCTTGTTTATAGAGTTCCGGCAGAAGATTCACAAACGCCTCATCGACAAGTTTGGCAACTCTTACCTGTTCGGCTGGATCTACATGATCTCGCAGATTTATCTCATTGAAGGCATTTCGTTGAGCAAAGTATTCATCTCTTAAGGGAAACGCCGGATTTTGTACTGCAGGTTGACTAGGCAATGCCTTTACAATGTTATCTCTTATTCCGGCAGCGTATTCAGTAAAGGGGCTGTTTTCAAACCCAATATCAAACAACCCTCTCTCTGCAAATGAGAAAAACACACATATGTTTTTATTAGATCGAAAACTCGCCTCCAGCCATGCAAGATCGTCTGGATCATTAGATCCTAAGACGGCACTTACAACTGCATTTCCATTGGGCCTATGATGGTCTTGTTTGTAAACAAGCACTTTCATTACATTCACAAAGAATTGCCATGCTCCGGGTGTTAAAGAAATCATTCGCGATGGGTGCGATGCCCTACGCCCCATAAATTGATAATCTCTAGTATCGACAAAGACTGATGAATAGGTCGAATCGCCTATCACATTCAGTATGTTTGTAGCCACTTGTTTATCAGCAATATCTGGATTATAAATGCCCAACTGCTCCGCACGCTGTAGATCGCCTTCTGGAAGGCCGCCTCCTAAAAGGCGAGCATGTAAATAAAGCTTACGACTACCGTCGCTAAGACAAACAACTCGAGAATGCATTGTTGGTAAGATGGATCGCAAAGTCGAGATAGAAAACTGCTTGTAGGGAAAATCTGCTACAACTTCTTGAATTTTCTGTACCGTATTTCCTGAAACAATCGAGAAAAAAGATTCGTCTTTCTCTCGATTTACCAAAATATTGGTAACAGCTAAATTTATCGAAGAATAAATCATCACAGCCCCTCTTTCTCAGGAGCTTCTTTATAAAATAACGTAACTGCATGGGTCTTATATAATTGATCGGAACTAAATTCCAAAGTTCCCATGAGATTCTCAAAATCTTTTGGGGTTAAACACAAAAGATATCCATCATATTTCCATCGATTGATATTCTCCTTCAGAAATGGCAAGAATTCTTGATTAGAGATCCTCTCTTGGGTTCTTTGTCGTTCTGGAATTCGAGAGGGACCAAATAGCCAGGATCCTGTTGTCCTGCTAAGAGAGACTTCCTTCTCGAAGGTAATTTGATCAGCATCCTTAGTCAGATAGATGAAATCACAAAGCCGGAGTTTTCCAGTTACAGGATCCATAGCCTTGTTTCGCGGATTCATTCCGTATCCAACATAACCACCAGCTACTCGATATGATTCAATAAACTTCAGGATTTCGCTGTGATCAGGAGCATAATAACGAGTTCTATCTTTATCTATGTGATACTCATTGATGGGAGGTTCAAAAATTCTTTTCATAGATAAAAGATCATAACGAGTAAAAGAAGTACTTTTACTATTGAACTCTCTAGCTTGTTGGTCTATTGCTAGAGATTGCTCCCAAACAGCCATAGCTCCATCGGAGTCTCCGCTCTCACGTAGCTCTAGAGAGCGCTCTTCCAGCTTGCGAACAACTTGTGTTAGACCATCGATCTGAGGTAACAGAACCCCCTGATCATCAATAGAAACAATGGATTGATCGAGTTTCCTGCCAGCGTATGCAAGAGCTGGAGTTACTAGCAATAGACCTGTGACGAGGAGAGGCGAAGCTGAAATCCAACCTAATCCTACACATGCGCTAAATGTTAGGATCGCAGCTAGAGCTATACAACAAATTTTTGATAGAACCTTTAAACAAAGACTAGGAGGTTGGACAGAATCCATTTGAGATCCTATAGAAATGGGTGAAACTGTTCCGGATATACTCATAGGCCTCTTAAAGAATTGTGCATTTACTAATTTTTTCCCTGACAGCAACTGTAGACTCAGTAAAGGGGCTGTTTTCAAATCCAATATCAAACAATCCTCTATTTACAAGTGAGAAAAACAAACATATATTTTGATTAGATCGAAAACTCGCCTCCAACGATGCAAGATCGTCTGGATCATTAGATCCTAGAACCGCACTCACAACTCCGTTACCGTTGGGTATATGATAATCTCTTTTGTTAATAAGCACTTTCATTACATTCACAAAAAATTTCCATGCTCCGGGTGTTAAAGAGATCATTCGCGATAAATGCAAATTCTCTCTGCCACCCATAAATTGATACTCTCTAGTATCTACAAAGATTGATGAATAGGTCGAATCGCCTATCACACTCAGTACATTTGCAGCCACTTGTTTATCAGTAATATCTGGATTATAAATACCCAACTGCGCCGCACGCTGTAGATCTTCTTCCGGAAGGCCGCCTCCTAAAAGGCGAGCATGTAAATAAAGCTTACGACTACCGTCGCTAAGACAAACAACTCGAGAATGCATTGTTGGTAAGATAGATCGTAAGGTCGAGATGGGAAACTGCTTGTAGGGAAAATCTGCTACAACTTCTTGAATTTTCTGTACCGTATTTCCTGAAACAATCGAGAAAAAAGATTCGTCTTTCTCTCGATTTACCAAAATATTGTTAACAGCTAAATTTATCGAAGAATAAATCATCACAACCCCACTTTTTCAGGAGCTTCTTTGTAAAATAACGTAACTGCATGGGTCTTATATAATTGATCGGAACTAAATTCCAAAGTTCCCCCAAGATTCTCAAAATCTTTTGGGGTTAAACACAAAAGATATCCATCATATCTCCATCGAGCGATATTCGCCTTTAGGAATGGCAGAAATTTATACTTAGCTATCTTTGCTTGTGCCTCGATCCGTTCTTTAATTTTTGAATAACCCGATTTCCAAAAAATCTTATCAAGCTTGACTTTAGCAAGAAATTGAGACAACGCATCACTTAGATCCCCAAGAGGATTAAATTCTTCCTTCTCAAAGGAGATTTGATCTTCACCTTTAGTCATATAAATGAAATCACAAAGCCGGAGTTTTCCGGTTGCAGGATCCACGGCCTTGTTTCGTGGGTTCATTCCGTATCCAACATACCCGCCTGGAACTCGATATGATTCCAGAAATCTCAAGATTTCGCTGTAATCAGGCGCGTAATAATGAGTTCCATCTTTATCTATGTGATACTCATTAATTGGAGGTTCAAAGATTCTTCTCATAGATATAAGATCATAACGAGTAAAAGAAGAGCTTTTACCATTGAGTTCTCTTACTTGTCGATCCAATGCTAGAGATTGCTCCCAAGCAGCCATAGCTCCATTAGAATCTCCGCTCTTGCGTAATTCCAAAGAGCGTTCCTCTAGTTTACAGATGGATTTTGTCGCGTCATCGATCCGGGATAACAGAACACGTTGATCGGCTACAGAAACAATTGAAGACATCTCTGATAAAGGATCTGTTTTGTTATAGATCGGAATCAATGAGGCAGAAGAACTCTCTCTAAATTCTGGTAAACAAGGATTTGCCATAATTTAACTCCTATTTTATTCTATTGTAATAGAGTGATATCGAAGATCCCTGGCTATAAGGATTTTTAATTGCACAGGGGTATTGATAAATTCATCGAGCGCTGCCTTATCGCTCGGTCTAGAAGAGCCCAAAATAGCCCTCAAGAAACTCTCTGGATTGCGAACCGACAGATCTACTTTTTGGGTATAAGATCGAGTTTGTAGCTTAATGGTCCAAACTTCCTGTTCTGGACTATTCGGAACAAACGCATGTCGCGCTTCAAGTACAGATAAGGCCCCAATTTTCTTTTTCTGCTCTGGATCAAAACTTCTTTGAATGGCTAAACCCAATTGTTTTCCTGAGATTGCGGCATTTGAAATTCCGATGGCGTCTGCCAGTTGTGCAAAAGTCTGTGTCGATAAATCATCTAATTCCAAGCTTTTAAATTGCAGCAGTAAGTTCTCGAGATGGCGGTTGATCCGTTCCTGCTGGACAGGACATTCTTTCAAACTTTCTCGACACAATGGGATATTTTCCGGCCAACCATTCGGTCGGTGTTCTAATCCTACTGTGAGGTAGCCTAGGATGGTGCTTTTTTCATAATGCGCAATGACCTCTCCATCAAAATCCTGGATCGATACAGGAAAGCGAATTGGTTGCAATGAGAGGGAGCATCTACATTGCTTTAAAACAGGATCATGCCGAAAAATTTCAGGGATCATAATAAATTCATCGATTGAATTGGCCTGCGTTATCCCTCGAATGCGCCGTGAGAAAATAGGATCCATTGCAAGAGCAGGCACAAACTGCTCATTGACCGATACCGCTATTTCTGTCTCAGAAGAAATCCCCGCTCCTCTAAGATACTGCAACACACTTTGAATTGCGTTCCAAGCATTCATGCACCCGCTAGAGATTGAATGGCGCCCTTGAATGAGCGTAGCTGCTGCTGCTGCAATATTTTCGATTCCTTGGAGAGCCTTGGGGTCAAAACCAAATAAAGGACGATTGAGAACAAGGGCGCTATTTGTAATTTGACTAACTCGAAGCGCAAGTACCCCAAGAAGATCGAGGTAATCTCCATGATTTAACTCGCCTTTCCAACAAAGGCGATGCACATTGCGAGCTATATCTGCAGTTCCTGCTGCTACGGTCCAGTGAAAATGAGCGTGAGAAGTTTTATCTCCTAATAGAGCAATACCCCCAGCCCCTATCTCAGTCGCAATAAAAATAGAATTGAAGGCAATTTGTCCTGTTTTCTGAACGACGCTAAGCTTCGGATCTTCTACATTTTCCTTGATCTCGATGATTGCGTCAGCTACTTGAATCGCTCGGCCCGTATATTCGAGCCCTTTGATTACTGCATCAAACGCCATACACCTCTCCTAATCGCGTTGCTATATACGGCCTGAGTGGAGGATATACTTGGCCGATTGCATAGCGGATGAGCATAGAGCCCCCCGAGAAAGCAAAAAAGGCAAAAGCAACATCGAGAGGGTTAGCGAGCAACGCTCTTTGCCAGTTCCATTTTGTGAGATAAGAAATAAAGAAAAAAGAGATCCACGCATTATCAGCAACTACATCAGTAGCAATAAACCACGCTTTAGGTCCGATTGCATTGCGAACAGCTTCTTGCACCCTCCCCATCAAGTCTCTTAATCGATCTAACCGAGAAATTGGATTTTCAATCCGTGTACATAAATAGCTCAGTCCCTTCGGAACGACGTGTAAAGCTGCTGTATAAACTAAAGTTCCAATAACCATATTTTATCTATGCTCCTTAATTTCAGTAGCAACACTATGATATCGAAGATCCCTAGCCATCAAGATATTCAATTGCACAGGAGTGTTGATCAATTCATCAAATGCTACTTTATCGCTTCTACGGGTAGATCCTAAAAGGGCTCTTAAAAGGCCTTTTGGATTTTGAAGGACCAGATTCGTTTTTTCCGTATAAGATCGAGTTTGTAACCGAACCACTAAAGTCTCCTGCTTGGGACTATTTGGAACAAACGCATGTTTCGTTGTGAAAATAGATAAAGCTCCAATTTTCCCGGCTTGCTCTGGAGAAAAACTTTTTTTGATGGCTGAAGCTAGCTTCTTTTCTGAAATGGCAGTATTTGAAATTCCAATGGTTTCCGCCAATTGTACAAAGGTCTCTGTCGTTAAATCGTCCAATGGCAAGCGTTTGTACTGCTGCAATAAGTTGTTAAGGCATAGATCGATCTGTTCCTGATGAAGAGGAGATTCTTTTAAATTTTCTCGACAAAATGGGACATTTGTCGGCCAACCACTGGGGAGTTGCTCAAAACCAGCAGGCAGGAACTCTAAAATCGCGTTTTTTTCATAATAAGTCGTCTGTCCATTAGACCCTCGAACCAATAGAAGAAAGCGAATTGGTTGTAACGAAAGAGCACATCGATATTGCCCCAAAATAGGATCCTGGCGAAAAATCTCAGGAACCGTTAGAAACTCATCAATTGAATGGGCTTGCGTTACTTCTCTAATGAGCTTTGCAAAATCAAAATCGGTGACAAGAGTAGGTTCAAACTGTTCATTGATTGACACCGCTAGCTCAATCTCGGCATGAGCGTTCGTTCCTTTGCAATATTCCAGTATGCTTTGGATTCCATTCCAAGCTTTAGAGCATACCCTAGAGAGGCCACGACGCCCTTGAATGATCGTTGCTGCTGCCGCAGAAATACTTTCGATGGTTTGAAGACTATTCTGATTGAAACCAAATACAGGACGACTGAGGATCAAAGCATTGTTTGCAACGATACTTACTCGAAATGCAATAACCCCCAAAAGATCGAGATAGTCTCCATGGTTTAGCTTCCCTTTCCAATAAAGACGATTGGCATTGCGAGCCACATCTGCAGCTCCTGCAGCGACAGTCCACCCAAATTGAATCTCAGGGGCGCTATTTCTATATAAGGAAACTCCAGCGCCTACTTCAGCGCCGATAAAAAGAGTATTTAAAGCGACTCGCCCTACTCTTTGAACGCCATCGAGCTCTTCGTTTTGAACATCTTCGTAAATCTGCATTCCTGCATTATAGACTTGATATCCTCGGTACCCACATTCCAATACTTTTAAAACCGTAGTAAATGCCATAGCGGACCTCCTACTGGTGTCGATCTAAAACCGGCCGATGGACGATCTCTATAACCGGCAATTCTAAGCCTTGCTGCAGAACTTGAACCATTCGATCTTGATGGAACTGAAGGCGGTCATCGATAAGAGCTCTAACTGCAGGAGCTTCCACAAGCTGTGCAACGGTAAGGGGCAGCCTCGTTACAGGGGATATCGGCCTTACTGCAATCCACTGCTGAATCGCCCCTCTTTCGTACAATGTTCGACCATTTGGATCGTAGACTGGATTTCGAATTGGACAATTGCTGATCGGGCAAATAAAGCGACGAAAAACAACATCTTCATAAAGAGGAATAGGAATTTCATCAAAAGCGAGAAAATTCAAATTTAAAATATTTGGAGCCCTCTGTTGCTGCGCTGGTACTATAGCCCGTTGTTGTACAGGCTGTCGTGGCGCTATAGCCGGGGCACTCAAGAATTGAGCTAGATATTGATAAAAAGGAATCAGTGCATCAAAAGTCACACTTTCACTGAACCCCACCTCACCTAAAACGCGAATGTGAAGACTTGTTTGGGCAACGCGATCCGCTACATTCAGACGCTTTTGACACTCTTCTGCATCTACCGGAGCATACCCTATGATTACCGGACCACCAAGATTTTGATCGAATTCGAAAATAGGCCTCTTTGCATTCTTTAATTCCTCAGGGGTCATTTCAAGAAAGTGTTGCTCGTAGTAACTAATCTGCTCAGCAGCAGTTCCGACAATACCCGCAAGCGGAGCAACAACGCCCTGTTCGAGAATTCGAACCACAGTGCGGGCCGTTATCTCCCCTCTAGAGTCATTCAGCTCCAACGTTAGCTGGATTGGCAAATTGAGCATTTTAGGAATTAATTCGAACCCCTTGAGTCTTGAAAGAGCTTCGCTCTTGCTGCCAGAGAGGCTCATAAAAGTCTCCGCAGCGGAAAAACCTAAGATAGCTAGACGATTTACTGCAGAAGCCTGGTAAAGCATTTTACTGGGTTCAGGGGCGTTGATGGTTTTGATAAAAGAATTGATTGCGTTGCTTAATTCAAAAACTAGTACAGAAAGTCTTGTAATGGATGCCATTCTACGATACCTCGTTCTAAATTTGCTGAATATTTTAAACAAAATAAAAAGATTTCGTCAACTTAAAATAAAATAATATACACTTAAAAAACTACCCATATAAAACATCACGCTAAAAGTTATGTTTCTTTCCATTAATTTAGAAAAAACTATTTCCATAAACCTAAGGAAGACATAAAATCACCCCCTAAATCAAAGAAAGACTATGCAAACGCCACCAGTCAACACTACTTCCAAGAAATTCCATCTCGGCATTTACGCAATCATCGAGAAGGGGAAAAGTATACTCCTCGTGAGGAAATCTAGAGGCCCCTACCAAGGCTCCTGGGACCTCCCAGGGGGAAGACCTTCCTATGGAGAAACGATTTTTCAAACCCTCGAAAGAGAAGTCAAAGAAGAAACCGGAATACAGCTCATCGATATAGCCCCTTATAGCAACCAAGCTTTCACGGTAGAGTACGAAAGCTCTGAAGGGGTTATTTCCCTCCATCATACCTGCTTAATCTACAAAGCCCTTAAATTCGATGCCTCGCAGTTTCAAGACACTATTAACGGAGAAGACGTCGCCGGATGCGCCTGGCTCGAAAAGTCCCAATTAAGTCACCTCCCTCTTTCAAGGGTAGTTTTAAGCATTCTCTAGCCTTTCTTTTAATCTGACAATCGTAACATTATCATAATCAGTAACTTACGTTTTTATCAAAAACAGCTCCAATGAGCCTTCAGTAACAGACTGAAAATCAACAAGTTACAAATGTAAAATAATTATTTAATTAAAATGTTTTTTATTATATAATTGTTAACAAGAAACAAAGAGATTTTAAATGAACCTTAATAATATAACAATAACGCCTAAAGGCCCCGCTGGGACCGGCAGACTCCCTTCTGCCAATGCTCAAAACAGCACAACCGCTAAGGTTGAGGGACTTGTTAGTACCCTCAGGCCGTCCGACACTCCCCCAGCCCTAAGCCCCCTCAAAAGCTTCCCTGAAGGTGATCTCGCTGGCTCCTCTATTTTAACCTCCTATAATGGCCGAAAATACAAAATCAGCGTCCTTGTCTCAGGAAAAGCATGTAAAGCTACCTCTGCCGCATGGAAGGGATTGGAAACTCAGTTAAAAGAACTGGAAAAAGTAACGACGCTAGCAAAGCGCATTTTCGTTCCAGATGCAGAGAAAGGCAATATAACAAGACTCTCTGTTGCCGAGCAGGATCTGCTTCAGATCGACACTACAGTTACAGAGCACCAAGTCTCAAAAGACTTCAAAGATGCATACACTGCGATCGCAAGTAATAAACCAATCACTACAAAGCCAACAACTCCTAAGGCAAAAAAACCAGTTTCACCGACCTCCAGCACATCAGAAGTAGAGGGGATTGAAAACTATGGAAATACCTGTTACATCAATTCATTAATTCAACTTATTTCAAATAACAAATCAATGTCTGAACTATGCGAAAAGAAACTTAATAAAAATGATCCATTTAGATTAGTCCTCAAAGCCCATCGAGAAAAACATGAAGTTCCAAAAGAGACGATTGCTAATTTACAAACACTTTTCCCTAATCCACAAGAACAACAAGATGTCTCTGAATTATTCCACAGCTCCTCTTTAAACGCTATTGCATCTCTAACATTGTTGCAATTAGACCATAGAAAAAAAGAACAAAACTTACTAACGACGGAAGCATTTATTGAATCTCAAGTGAACACAGATTTAGGTTTCCATATCTATCATATAGATCGCGTTGCTCATGACCAAGAAGGAAAAACATTTAAAGTTAAAACTGATGCAATCATGCCATCCATCTATACAACAGATGACAATATCCTAATGTCCCTTCAGGGATTCATTAGCCATATTGGTGAAGAATCAGATGCAGGCCACTACGTTGCTTATATTTTACGAAACGGACAGTGGTCTAAAATAAGCGATAATACTGTCACGGTAATCAAAAATGAACAGATTGCTCTCACTGCCGCAAAACAATGTACCATGGCTCTTTATGCAAAGCTAGAAGACGGCGAGGCTCCTCTTGAGCTTCATTCGCCACCTTTAACGCCACGTTCTGTGGATGTGGATGAGGTTAGTATTGACTTTTCGGAAGATGAAAAAAACATTGATGAGTCTACAGACTAATCAACAAAAAATCCACCCCCATAACTCTGGCTATTTTCAATTGAGAAAATCTTTAAAAATTCTTAGCTGTTTGGAAAGCTAAATGCTTTACAACATCAATCTCTTTTAAAATTTTCGGCAGAAGAAAGTAGCCCTCTCCTACCGTCATCTGCAAGATCCGATGCGACGCTGTAAGTTTTTCTTCTGCTTCTCGATATCGTCCAAGACTATGTAAACAAGTACCAATGTTTTTCAAGGATCTTGCGGTTTCACGGTGATTTTCTCCGAGCGCAGCATAGTCAATCCGATATGCGGCTTCTAAGTATTCCAGCTCCTGTTGAAGATCTCCAAGCGCTCGAAAATCGCGAGAGATGCTGCCTAATGTCACAGATATAGTGCTGTGATCTTTCCCTAATACTGCTTGAAAGATCTGATGCGCAGCCTTATGCTTTACTAACGCCTCTTTGGGACGTCCAAGACCTCGTAAAGAATCTCCGATCTTATCTAAAACACTTGCTACATCAGTATTATTTTCTCCCAATTCTACTTGCAAAATCTGATACGCAGGTTCTAGCACTTCTAACGCTTCTTGATAATGGTTAAGGCAGTTTAAACAACATCCAATCTTGATTGAAGATTTCGCTGTTTCGATGTGATTTTCTCCAAACATCTCTTGAGAGATGCGATACGCAGTTTGGAATTTTTCCAAAGCTTCTTGATGTTGACCAAGAGTTTGTATCCCCTCTCCCCAAATGCGCATCCCTAATGCTGTCTCAGAAGAAACTGCCCCATATTGAGCAATAAGTCTTGGAACGCTCATCTCTATGTAAGGGAGAGCTTTTTTAGGCATACCTTTAACAGTTTTGAGCCATCTACCCAACTGTAAGGACAGCTTGCCCCCTTGATCAAAAGTAGCCGCCCATTCAGGGAGCTCGATAAGAGCCAGGCTATTCATGAAGAACACTTCAAAATTTTTCCAATTGGCCATTTGCTGGACATTAAACCCTTTCACACCCTCTTCAAGAGTAGAAATCGCCTCGGCGAAATACCCCGAAGCCTTCTCCTCTTGGAGTTTTGCGATGACGGTTTGGAGGGGACGTTGGATGAGGAGTTTATCGCCTCGGAATTGGGCGAGGGAGAATTTCTCGAGGTTGAAGATGATATCGCCTTTGAGGTGGGGGGATTTTTGCTGCTTTTCGAGCCAGAAGGAGATGAGGGCTTTATCGATTTGGTTGGGG
>CAITMJ010000008.1 GCA_903893545.1 uncultured Chlamydiae bacterium | reverse complement strand
ATTTTTTTAAATAAAAAATTTCAAAGAAAGAATACGATGAGAGAAGAGAACAGTCCTTAATCTACATGCTTATCGAAGAAAGAGACGCAAACTGAAGAGAGCAACCCAGCTCTAGCGGGGAGGGGAGGACATCGGAAATGAGAATCGGGAGCGCAGAGGTCCCTTGAAGCGCTTTAAGACCGCGGAGGCTGTCTTCAAAGCCGACAATCCGATCTCCAGGTTTGCCGTGTAACTCAATCGCCCGAAGGTAACATTCGGGGTCGGGCTTTGGTTTTTCGTAATCTTCGCGCGTAATCCAATGAGGGATTGTTCGCAAAATGGGAAGCTGGGCGCGGATGAGCTGAATTTGCTCAAAAGGGCTATTGGTCGCAACGCAGCGCCGCTTTTTGTGTTTATCGAGCTCGGAAAGAAGCTCATGGACTCCTGGCATCAGATCTATTTTCCCCAAACTGATCAGTTCGAAGTAACATCTCTTTTTTTCATTGTATAGCGTCTGCCAATCGGGGTCTAAGGCGGGAAAATCGGCGTAAATCCCCTCTCTAATCGCCACGGAATTTGTGTGAGCCGCCTTACAAAAGCGAGGAAAACTCCAGTTAAGCTGATAGCCGCGCCCTTCCATCATACGGACGTAAGCTGCATAATGAAGTTTTTCTGTATTGACCAGAAGCCCATCAAAGTCGAAAAGAAAAAGGTCAAACCCTTGAATCCATTTCATGAGATTCATTATGATGCGCTTATGGGACAAAAAAATCCACAGTCGCTTGGCATTAACTATTTGTATTTTGGCCTTTTTTTTATCCTCCTTTGCCTTACCTGCACTTCTAGCGTTTTACTCAAGGATAATTTAGCCGGATCGAGGCTGTTTTTTTGGTTTTATTCGCTAGGGCAAGCAGCTCTTGAAGTGAGTCTTTTTGCATTTTTAGGGCTTGTTATTTATCGATTTTTTGGCCGTTTGAGTTTCTGGCTTTTTATCGGGGTCACGTTTGTCTTGTTCCTGTTGCACGTTCTCGATTTTATGATGGATCGAATTCTCGATCTTTCTACCTATAATGTCCTTTCTGTCTTTGTCTTTGGCGAGAGTTTGGAAAATTTCTACTACCTCCTCGACGCATCGGGCGTACCCCTTTGGGCTTGGGTGTGCATTTTTATCTTCCTTGCATTACTTCCCCTGTTTGGAATGCTCCTTTATAAAGGCACTGCCTGGTTTACGAAAAAAAAACCGGTTCAAATCAAAAACGAAGTGTTCCTGCAGCTTTTTGTATGCATTCCAGTCGCCCTTTTTTTATGGGACTATTCAGCGTCAAAAGTGATCCATCCAGACGCCTACACCGAGTTTGTCAAATCCCTTCCGTGGAAAAGAACCTTCTTGCAGCCAAAAACTGTCCAATTGCCCATGCAAGCAACGTTAAGAGGCTCTAAGAATGAGCAAGAAATTGGGGCTTTTCTTGAAAAGGTGCAACCGAGCCCTCAAAAAAAACCAAATATTTTTCTCTTTGTCGTCGAGTCGCTAAGAGCTGATTTTATTACGCCGGCAGTGGCCCCTAACCTCTCTTCCTTTCGGGAAGCAAATATCCAAGCCGAGCAGTCGCTCTCCAGTGCAAATGCAACACATATGTCTTGGTTTTCGATCTTTCATTCAGAATTCCCCTTCTATTGGCGCCAATTGCAGGAGAAAAAATGGAAGATGGGCAGCCCAGCTCTTGCTCTTTTTAAAAAGATGGGGTATCAGATCCGCGTCTACAGCGCTGCAGAACTCCACTATTACGGAATGACAGATCTTCTTTTTGGAGAAAACCAAACTTTAGCCGACTCGTTGCAAATCTTTAACCATTCCCCGCCGAAAGAGGCCTATGAAGCAGATACGGCGGCCTTAGATTCGATGCTAAAAGATTTGCAAGATCCCGCAATGCAAGAAGGACAACTGATCGTGATCTTTTGGGACGGAACCCACTTTGACTATAGCTGGCCCAAGCAGTCCGGAGCTGCATTTAATCCCTTTGCAACTGAATTTGCCTATTTCAAAGCATTTCACTCGAGAGCCAATATCGAACTCATTCGCAATCGCTACCGAAACGCCGTCCATTATATGGACTCTCTTTTCGGAAAATTTTTACAAGCGGCGCCGTCTGATGCGATCATCGCCTTTACCGGTGATCATGGTGAGGAGTTTTTCGACCATGGCCACCTTTTCCACGGCTCACATCTCATCGAAGCGCAAACTTCTGTGCCGATCTATTTAAAAATAGGCGGGCGCAAAGAAAAATTGCCGATGATCAGCCATATCGACATCATGCCATCGCTTCTCAATGCTGGGTTGGGAATTTCTGCCCCATTTTTAGAAGGCGCGTCCGTAGGCGGAGCAAAAAAATGGCCGTTTGCGATGAGCGCCCGCTTTAATGGAGGCTGCACACCTTGCGAATTTTTCCTACACAATGGGACGAATAAACTCATGCTTCAGTTTGAAAACAAAAAAAATATTTTCGACTGCACCGATCTTAAAATTCTTTCGCTCCGCACCGCAAATGACGCGAGTTTAAGAGGAAATAATCCCGCGAGCAAAGATTGGATCTTCACCGAATTTAGCTCTGCTTTTGAGCGATTATTTTCCAAAAAAGAATAATTCATTTGAAAAATTTTTATTTTCCATGTAATGATCGAGACTATTGATCAGGAGGATTCGCTTATGAAAAAACTGTGGTTGCTCAGTCCCTTTATTTTATCCATGCTCGTTTCTCCTCTTTTCGGCGACGAAGAGATGAGCGTGCTCATGGATAACAACGAAATCGCTAAATGCACCTACTTAGGACAAAAAAGAAACATGAACGCTGAAAGGTCCGAGTCAGAAATGGATTATCGCCTTCCCGCTGATTTTTGGGGCGTCGATACATTTGCTGAATATCTGATCTGGCAAGTACAGGAACAAGCTTCCTACTTTACCGTCAATGACACTCCCCTTAGATTCGATCCAAACTATCCCGACACATATGCGCAGGGACATGTTCGATCTCAGGCGTTCGATTGGAGCTCAGGCGTTCGGGTCGGCGCTGGTTACTCTTTTGGTCGAGATGTCTGGCAAGTGCTCGGTCAATATACATGGTATACTACGAGCGGACAAAGCTCTTTTGGCGTCAACGCTCCCCTACTCAATACTTTTGTCATGCCAACTCTAACCAACGTTACAGTCAACGGACCGGTGAACGCTTCCTCAAACAGTGATTTCTCCTATCAAATGGCAGACCTCACTTTAGCATCGGCATTCTTAGCGACAAAACAAATCCAGTTCAATTATTCGTTCGGCGCAACCGGCGGATTCATTAAAGAACATTGGAATGTACAATATCATGATGCTGGGGGCCCTGGCACAGGTGTCTCCACTTACAACCATAATGATTGGGCATTTGGCGGCGGCGGTCTTCGCGCTGGACTAGATACGAATTGGCATGTAGGTCGCGGATTTGGCTTTTTTGGAAAAGTTTCCTTTGCCGCTGTCCTAGGTCAATATACGAATCATGAGAGAATCACCAATGATACATCCTCTTCGACCGCTGCGAACATAATAGCGAATTCGACCTATCAGGGAATCATGCTCTTACCTACCTCCCAGTTTATTCTCGGAGCTGACTGGTGCAGAACATTCTCCGATTGCAGCGTAAGCGCTATCAGGATCTCGATTGCAGGTGAACTCAACCACTTGTCAGATCTGCAACAAGTATTTAAAACTACTTATATCAACACTCCGACACAAGACAAAAATACAACGCGAGATGTCGGAAGCGTATACATGTACGGCGGTACAGCCCATTTTGGCATTGATTACTAGACAATTGATTAGGAGGATTCTCATATGAAAAAAATGTGGTTACTCAGTCCGTTTATTTTATCCATGCTCGCTTCCCCTCTTTGCGGAGAAGATGTCTCTGCAGGCGAAGGTATGGAGAAAGGCGAACTTACACAGAGACCTTTGTTCATGCAAAGTCAGAAAAAACAACCATGCACTTCTTGCTGCTCCCCTGCGTTAAACTATCGCCTAGCACCAGATTTTTATGGCTACAATACCTTTGTCGAATATCTCATTTGGCAAACGCAAGAACAGGGCTCCCACTTCGTTGCAAAGCCCAATAGTTCTTCTTCGATCAATACCACTTTCAATAAAACCCAATTGCTCGGAGACATCAAATCTGCTTCTCTCGGCTGGGCTTCCGGTGTTAGAGTCGGCTTTGGATACACATTTGAAAGAGATGCTTTTCAGCTTCTTGGGCAATACACATGGTATAGCACAAGTGGAAGCAATAGCTTTTCAGTGAGCTCTCCCATCTCTGCCTCAACGACGACATTCCTTATGCCTACCTTTACCGATATCGAAGGGGCAGGCCTTTTGAACGCTGCGAGCAATACGGAATTTTCGTATCAAATGGCAGACCTGCTATTGGCCCGTAGATTCATCGTAAAAGATCAAATCCAACTCAACTTCTCTTTGGGAGCAACGGGTGGATTTATCAAGGAAGATTTCCATGTTACCTATGAAAACCAAACCGAAAATACCTACATCGCCAATGACTGGGGATTTGGCGGCGGCGGTCTTCGCACAGGAATCGACGGCAACTGGCATATGGGCTATGGATTTGGCTTCTTTGGAAAGTTTTCTTTTGCGGCAATCCTAGGAAACTATGGAAATAGCAATCGAATTACAGCAGACGCTCCAGGCGCAGATGGCACCGGCAGCACAAGCTCTCCCATTGTTTCCGATACACAATATTCGGGGATCTTTCTCTTGCCTACCACGCAAATCGCCCTTGGATTTGACTGGACTCGATCCTTTAAAAATTGCTGGATTAGCGCTGTAAAAGCCTCTGTCACCGGAGAATTTAACAATTTGTCGAACCTGCAACAGGTCTTCAAAGACCCAAGCGGTGTAACTTCCCAAACATACTACGGAAAACTTCTCGTTCGAGATGTCGGCAGCGTATATATGTATGGAGCAAACGTACGCTTAGGCGCAGATTTTTAACGCCGGATAAAATCGTTAGAGACTGTTGTTTGACAACAGTCTCTAAATTTTGTCTAAAAAAAAATAAACTATTTGAAAAAATTTTGAATTTAGTGCAATGATCGGGACTATTGATCAGGAGGATTCTCGTATGAAAAAAATATGGTTGTTCAGTCCGTTTATTTTATCCATGCTCGCTGCGCCCCTTTGCGGCGAACAGAAGAGCGAAAGTGAAATCGCAAAAAGACCTGTGTTCGCGCAAAACCAGAAAAGACAATTCAGTTGCGATGGCACTTCTAATGTAGAGCCAATGGACTATCGCCTACCGAAAGACTTCCATGGAAGCAATGCCTTTGCGGAATATCTCCTCTGGCAAACACAAGAACAAGCTTCCCATTTTGTCATTGTTCCAACGAGCAGTACCATAGTCAATCCAAACTACCCAGATACGGAAGGCTTAGGAACCATTAAATCCGCCTCCTTTGATTGGGGTTCTGGCGTTCGCGTCGGCCTCAGCTACACCGGAGATCGAGATTACTGGACAGCGCTTGGCCAATATACTTGGTACAATACGAATGGGCAAAACAGCTATTCGCGTCCTACCATTGACTCGAGCTTACAATACCTGATGCCGACTTCGTATGCGCAATCGACAACGGGCACAATCTCAGCTTCGAGTTCCACCTTTTTTAGCTACCAAATCGGAGATTTCTTAGCTTGCAGAAGATTTATGCCGACCGAGCAGATCCAATTGAATTTCTCGATCGGGGCTACAGGCGGCTACATCAAAGAGAATTTCGATGTCACCTATGGCGGCGCTACGATCAACACCCATATGCATAACAATTGGGCATTCGGCGGCGGCGGATTCCGCGCAGGCATCGATAGCAACTGGCATATCGGCTATGGATTTGGAGTTTTTGGACGCTTTTCCTTCGCAACGATCTTGGGACAGTATACAAATACAAACCGGATCACAGCTGACGCTCCAGTCGACTCTGATGTGCCTCCGCGCATCGCACATACTCGCTACCAAGGGATCCTCTTGATGCCAACGACACAAATCGCCCTTGGATTTGACTGGTGCAGATCGTTTACAAACTATCCGATCAGCGCTGTAAAAGTAGCGATTGCCGGCGAGTTTAACAACTTAGCCAATCTGCAACAGGTGTTCAAGGCAGAAGGAGCTCCTAGCGGTTCGTCTGCTTCTAAAGCGCCGATGTTTCGCGATCTTAGCAGCGTATACATGTACGGCGGAACGCTCCGCTTTGGTGTAGACTACTAGTCTAAAACCTCACTCTTATCACAAAAAAGGCCAGCTAAAAACTGGCCTTTTTGTTTATATGGATATAGAACACTAGACGATCTCTGTGGTTAAACCAATTAAAAAAAGGGTTCTAGCTTGCAACCTTTTGCGATTCTCTCTAATCTAAAGGGAATATGACAAATCGAATCCCCCCACCTAATCCAGAAAGAAATCGAGCTCTTTCCGCGCAACAAAAGAAAGAACAGGCGCAGCGCCTCGAAAAACAAAATGAAATCGATCTCGATCAGCAGACCAAGCGATTTAAACAATTCATGGAGACACCTGAAGAAGAGACAGAACCAGGTGAAAAAAACATGGGAGACCACGAGATGCTGCCATCCCCTTTTCATACGAGCTTTTATTCACCCCCATCGACGCAAAAATCTCCCTCTCATTTAGATTTGCATGAGATCCCCAGTCCTTCCTATTCCTCTCCTCCGGATTTGACAGAAACAACGACTCACGAGAAAGACCCTTTATCCGATCACGACCTACCTCAATCGAAAGGTTTTTGGACGCAAGTCGACCTTCCCGATCAGCCGATCGATCAAACCTCTTCATTGATGCCAGAGCCTACTTCAGGGGAAAAACATGAACCCGGAAAAACGCACTTACCGGGACAAAAATCCTCTCGTGAACAAAAATATGAGCCCGGACAACCCTCTTCGCAGAGGCAAAGATCTTCCGCCGGAGAAAAATATACGCCCGGACAACCCTCTTTACCGGGGCAAAGATCTTCCGCCGGAGAAAAACATACGCCTGGACAACCCTCTTTGCCGGGGCAAAGATCTTCCGCCGGAGAAAAACATACGCCTGGACAACCCTCTTTGCCGGGGCAAAGATCTTCCACCGGAGAAAAACATTCTCTTGAGCAACCATCTTCGCCAAAACAAAGGTCGTCAGCTAGAGAGAACGATGAGTCGTTGTCCCCTCCTTTACCAGGACAAAAGAATGTAGCTGGGAAAAAACCTTCTGGTGAACAAAAACATGCACCAGGACACTCTGCTCCCCTCGAGGAGAAACACAAACAAAAATCATCGAGCACGCCGGAAAAATTCCTTGAGCCATCGCCCTTTGGACCTCCTGGCAAATTACCCCCTGCAAAGCAGACTAGTTCCAAAGAGCCTCCTCCATTTATTAGGCAAAAAGCAGAGGAAGAACACACTTCGGCAAGAGCTGGAATGCAAGAGACTCCAACCGTCCATAAAAAAGGGGTTGCTCCGATTCGAAAAACCCCTGCCGAAGTTTCTGCTGAAGAAATTCAGGCGGTCACCACCCCAAAAGATTTTGGTCCCATTTCAGGACACTCGCAGGGTGGACAAAAAGGTGGCCACGGGCGCGAACAAAAAAAGGCCATCGAAATCGAGCAGCCTGCCCTGCCGCTATTTCCTCCTGGAGTCCAACCCATGGCCGCAAGCGCCACTTCCGCTGCAGCCTCCTATTTACATCCCCAAGTACAACCTCTTTTCTACCAAATGGTCGGCACAATCCAGGTGATGAAAAATCAAGGCGTTAACACCACGGAAATTACATTGAATAATCCCGCGTTTGCAGGCTCCAAATTTTATGGAACTTCGATTGAAATTACCAAGTATGCCTCTGCGCCCGATTCATTGAATATCCGCCTTAGCGGAACCAATGAAGCGGTAACCGAGTTTAATAAAAATATTCCGAGCTTAGTCGCTGCATTCTCATCGGGAAAATTCCAATTTCGAATTGGACGCATCGACGCCGTTTATTCAGCAGATAAACCGGTCTTCCGCCGAAAAGAAGAAAAGACCGACGATCTAAGCGATCAATCGGGAGGCGGCATTGGATAAAATAGAGCCCCAAGCCCCTTATTTTTGGGTGCGCAAGATCCAGGAAGAGCTTCGGAAATACGATTGCGTTCCCCTTTTTGGAAGCGCGCCTCCTTTTGATTGGGCCCGCTTTGCAGCACTCACATCTGCTCGCTTTGGGCTACAACACCCCCTCCTTTTTAGACCGCGCACCTCTGGGTGGAAAACTGCTGAAGAAGTAAGAGAAAGCTTGGGCGATCAGCCCGTTGCGCTTCCCATTAAAGTAGGCTCTTTACAGGGCAGCGCTTTTTGGATCATGCCGAAAGAAGGAATCTCAAAACTGACTGCGTGGATGCTGCACGGACAAGCAAAAGCAAAACCCCTTTCCTCTGATATTCTCGCAGAAGGGTTTTATCGCTATCTTGCGCTTCAAATAATGGACATCACTTCTCAAATTGAACCGCTCCAGAAACTGCCACTCTTGCTCAGCGAATCCTCCCCTCTTCCAAACACCGATGCGTTTTGCATCGATGTCGATATCGACTTTGATAAACATACCTCTTGGGGCAGACTCGCGATCGAGCCAGAGCTCCAACAAAGCTGGGCCCAGCATTTTTCGGCGCGTTCCAACGATCTCCCGAAAGCCCTAGAAGTCAATGTGGGGATTAAAGTTGGTTCTGTCCTTCTTCCCTGGCAAGATTGGAAAAAACTGAAGAAAGGAGACTTTCTCCTGCTCGATCAAGGCAGCTACGATCCGCGCAAACAGACCGGCGCGGCCTATCTCACCTTAAGCCAAGCCACTTTATTTCAAGTGAAGATCAAACAAAATAAAATACAATTGATCGATTACGCATCCATGTACGAGGAAGCAATGCACAAAAAACCATCCGACTCCCCAGAAGCAAACTCCTTCCAAGGCCCTTCTGAGCAGCTCTCTTCCTCCAAAGAAGAAGCCCTCTCCCTCAAAGAGCTACCCACCACCATCACCGTCGAGCTCGCTCGCCTGCGCATCACCATTGACAAGCTCATGCAGCTTGCCCCCGGCAATCTCATCGAACTGCCGATCCACCCCGATCAAGCGGTCAAACTCACGATCAACGGCCAGCTCATCGGACATGCCGAACTGATCCACCTCGGCGAAGCCCTCGGTCTCCGCATCCTCGATCTCGGCTAAAATAAAAAGAGAATTGGATTACTATAGACGTGCGGGGGTGAGGTTCCCATCACCCCCTGCCGCCCCCTTGCGCCTAACTACGGCTTTGCAAAATCGTGTGCTCGTCGGGGAGGCGTGTAAAACACAGCCCCCCCTGGGGTGCTTCGCGCTCCTGCGCTACGATTTATGCTTCGCCGTAGCGGCGTTAGCCGTGGAGTGATGGGAACCTCATCCCCGACATGTCTAAAGCAATCCTATTCTTTTGATTGACATCCTTCTTCTTTCTCCCAACCACCGCCTAAAGCCTTATAGAGCGCAACGAGTGCGACTAAGGCGGCGGTGTCAGAATTCAAAGAGGTGAGCTGGGCAGAGATGAGCTGCTCTTCGGCATTGAGAAGAGTAATTCTATTGATCAAACCTTGCGTTAGCTGAGCTGACGAGATGTGAACCGCTTTTTCATTGCGAGAAACCGCCTTGGCAAAATCTCCGGATGCTTTGAGCTCCTCTGTGTAGCGGACAAGAGAGCTTTCCGCTTCTTGGATGGCGCTTAGGACGGCTTGCCGATAAGTAAAGGCCATGGCAGTCTGTTCGGCTCTTGCAAAGTGAAGATTGCCCACGATTTTTCCCCCTTCAAAGATAGGCATGCTGACATCTCCGCCATAGGTCCATAGTCTACTTTGCCAGTCAAAAAGCTCCGGCCATTGAAGCGCCTGAAGTCCGCCGAGACCAAAGAGGGTGATGTTGGGGAAGAAGGAGGCTACCGCTACACCGACGTTTGCTGTCGCTGCGGCCAAGTTTCTCTCTGCGCGGCGCACGTCGGGCCTTCTTCGCAAAAGATCGGAGCGAAGCCCCACTGCAATGTTCGCTGGCGCCTTTGGTAGAGGCTGGGTTTGGATGAGCTGATCGACAAGTGTTTCGGGAAGCTCCCCTGTCAAAATGGAAAGGGTGTAAATGGTGCGATAGATTTCAGCGGCAATCCCAGGCAAGGCCCCTTTTGCATTTTCTAGCTGCGCTTCTATGTTGGCCAATTGAAGCTCGTTTGCGTAGCCGAAAGAGAGGTTTTTCCGGGTGATGAAAACGCTCTCTTCATAGCAGGCGATATTGCGCTCAGTTAGCTGCTTTCTCTCTTGAAAACTCCTGAGCATCATGTAATTTCTTGCAAGCTCTGCAAAGACTGAGATCAGGGTGTCGTTTTTTTGCTCGATAGCGCTATCGACCATGGCATTGGCCTGCTGCAATGCGCGGCGCGTCTTGCCAAAGAGGTCGATTTCCCAACTCGCGTCGAAAAAAGCGGTGAATAAATTGAGCAGCTCTGAAAATGGCGAGAGCAATGGATTGCTGAAAAAAGGGCCATTTTTACTGAAGAACATTTTCATGGGGACAAAATCTGCAGACACTTGAGGAAAAAGGCTCGAGGCAGTGACTGTTGCGTAGCTCCTGGCGCGAAGGATGTTCGCCTCGGCGGTCAAAACATCGAAATTGTGCTTCTCCGCCGAGGCGATATATTGATTGAGGAGCGGATCGGAGAAAATCTCCCACCATTTGACGAGGGGACTATCTACGGTAGGCTCCTCTTTGGTCCATGCATTCGACACTTGGATCTCTGGAGGAATGTAGTTAGGCCCTACCATACATCCAGTCAGGAAAAAAAGGAGAACGAGTGATTTCATTGCAACCTCCGACGGAAAAAGAGGCCGGCGCCCGTCAAGGTAAAACAACCGATAAGGGCCATCGGCCAAAGCTGGCTTAAGACAATTGAAATCGGGATGTCTTTTAAGAAAAGCCCTTTAGAGATCACAAGCATGTAGCGCAAAGGGACTGCAAAGGTGAGCGGCTGGAGCCAATCGGGCATATTTTCAATGGGCGTTGCAAAGCCAGAAAGAAGTACGGCGGGCATCATGAAGGTAAAGGTGCCGAGCATGGCTTGCTGCTGGGTCAAAGAGAGCGCTGAGATAAAAAGGCCTACTCCGCTAATCGAGGAGACGAAGACAAATAAGCTAAGCACAAAGAACATAAAGGATCCGGTAAAGGGCACTCCTAAGATCGTAGAACCGACTGCCCACATCAAAAGCCCCTCTGCCATGCCGATCAAAATCCCGGGCACCGTTTTGCCGATGAGGATCTCTAGTGGAACTAGAGGAGAGACAAGGAGCTGATCGAATGTGCCGAGTTCTCGCTCTCTTGCTACTGATTGTGAGGTGACGATCAGACAAGCGAGCATCGAAAGGGTCCCCACAAGGCAGGGAATATTGTACCAAATGTAGAGGAGATTGGGGTTAAACCAGTTTCTTGGAACAAGGACCGCATCCTGCTCGCGAACAGTGATTTGGCGGCTATAATTTTCGATGATTTGCGAGGCATACCCGAAGAGAATTTGAGCAGTGTTTGATTTTCTGCCGTCAAAAATTAGCTGTATGTCGACCGGTTTTTTCGCATCGAGGTTGCGGGAAAAACGCTCGTCGATCGAGACGACCATGATCCCCTTTTGCCGATCGATAAAGGGCGCTATCTCTTCGACCCCTTTTAAGTAGGTGATATGTGTAAAGATTGGAGAGCCGTGAAACCGCTGCACAAGCTCAAAGGCCTGCTCTCCTGAATCTCGATTTAAGATTCCAAGCGCCACATTTTTTACATCGAGAGTAGCCGCGTATGCAAAGACGAGAAGCTGCACAAGAGGAGGGAGTAAAATCGAAATACGACTCCTACGGTCCAAGAGTACCGCGAGAAGCTCCTTCCAAATCAAAGCTAAGATACGCTGCAGCATTTAATCCAACCTCTTGACTGTTTTTCTAGCAGTTAGATAGAACAAAAAAAGGCCAAAGAGAAACATCACCGCGCTATTGAAAAAAAGAAGGCTCCACACATTGCCTACAAGAAAAAGGGTCTGTAGGCTTTGGACAAAATAGCGAACAGGCAAAAGGTAAGTGAGGACGCGGATTGGAAAGGGCATGCTCGAGATCTCAAAGAGAAAGCCGGAGAGGATATAGGCTGGCAAAAATGCGACGACCATGGTGATTTGAGAGGCGATGATTTGCACTTTGCAAAGAGTAGAGATCAAAAAACCGGTCCCGAGAATGGCAAATAAAAAGGTGGTAGAAACCATCCCGAGGGCAAGTAAAGAGCCTCTTAAAGGAAGGCCATAGTAGGCGACAGAGACGAAGGTGCAAATGGCCATTGAGATGAGCCCCAATACAAAATAAGGGAGCGCTTTGCCGGCGATCAGCTCAAATGTGCGCACTTCGGTGGAAATCAACGCCTCCATGGTCCCTCTCTCCCACTCTCGAGCTACGACTAAAGAAGTCAATAGAGCTCCAATTAGGGTCATAATGATCGCAAGAGATCCGGGCAAGAGAAAATAACGGCTCTCTAGCTGCTCGTTATACCAAAACCTAGCAGAGGGAACGATGAGAGAAAGCCCTTTCAAATCGCTGCTGATCGCCTCTTGGGCGACCCAATTTTGAAAAGCCCCCTCTACATAATATTGGACAAAGTTCGCTGTATTGACCTCGCTCCCATCGGCAATCACCTGGATCGGAGCAAGGGTGTCGGGCCTATCCCTAAACGAAGAAAAATAAGAGGGAATGACGACAATCCCCCGGATCTCCCCTCGCTCTAGGTCTTTGTATAGTTTGCTTCGATCCCGCTCGATCTTCACGTCGAAATACCTCGAGTCGGTCAGAGACTTTACAAAGCTCTGTGCATCGGGAGAGGTATCTTCTAAGACAAGGCCAATCCGTAAGTGGTTGAGATCCAATGACACTCCATAACCATAGAGAAAAAGGAGCAAAAGAGGCAGAAACACGCTAATGAGAATAGCGCTTGGATCGCGAAAGATCTGAAACCGCTCTTTTTTCATGAGAGCAAAAAGGCGATTTTTAGAGCGGATGGGCAGCATCATACTCCTCGATCATCTTCACAAAAGCATCTTCTAATGTGGGGTTTGGAATCGCTTCCGATTTTGCCAGAGCTTTGAGCGCATCCGGCTCCCCTAAATGGATGATTTTCCCCCGATAGATCAAGGCGATCCGATCGCAGTTTTCCGCCTCATCCATAAAATGCGTTGTTACCATGAGGGTACATCCATTGTCTGCAAAGCCATTTGCATGCATCCAAAATTCTCGTCTCGACACAGGATCCATTCCCGAAGTAGGTTCATCGAGAAAAAGAATCGTCGGCCAATGCATCGTGGCAGCGGCCAGTGATAGGCGTTGCTTAAGGCCTAAAGGGAGCGTATTGCATGAATGATCGAGATAGTTACCCAACGCCAAAATCTTCACCTGTCGATCGATCGCCTCTTTTCTCTCATTTCCTTTTAGATTGTACACCCCGGAAAAAAACTCCAAGTTCTGCAGCATCGTCAAATCGCCGTAGAGGGAAAATTTTTGGGCCATATAACCGATATGAGACCTCGCTTCTCCTGGAGCTTTTTGCAAATCAAGCCCGCTGACTGAAGCGCTCCCTTCTGTGGGCCTAAGCAGCCCGCAGAGCATCTTGAATGTCGTCGACTTACCTGCGCCATTAGGCCCTAAAAGGCCAAAGATTTCGCCCCGCCCTACTTTAAAAGAGACGTGGTCGGTGGCGACAAAAGAGCCGAACTTCTTTGTCAACTGATCTGCGACAATGGGAAATTCAATTGCGTTATCCATCTTCGGCATAGTCTTTGCAAGCGCTGATTCTTTGAAGAGACTGCCTCCTAAGATATCGATAAATGCATCCTCAAAACGAGGCAGAGTCTCTTGAAGCGTAAAACCATCTACTGTGCCTTTTTGCTTTAAAAGGACCCGAATATCGCCCCCTTGAACACTTGCATCTAGAACATTATCCAACCCACCAAGACTTTGAAGACATGCCCGCTTATCCTTTACTTTTTCGATCTTAAATACTCTTCCTTTAACCTTTGCAGTTAGATCAGAAGGGTTACCGAAAAAACAGAGCTTCCCCTCATTTAAAAGAAGGACCTTGTGGCATTTTTCTGCCTCATCTAAGTAAGACGTGCTCCAAATGATCGAGATCGTATCATCTAAAAGCTCGTGGACCATTTTCCAAAGCTCGCGCCGCGAGATCGGATCGACACCCACGCTCGGCTCATCTAAAAGAAGGAGCTCTGGTTTTTTCAAAAGAGCGCACGCCAACCCCAGCTTCTGCTTCATCCCCCCTGAAAGAGCGCCCCCTAACCTCTTTGTAAAAGGGCCAAGGCCTGTAAAACGGAAAAGCTTTTCGAAAGTTTCCGGCTGCTTTTCTTTGGCAAGACCTTTTAAATCTGCATATAACTCGAGGTTTTCGATCACCGTTAAATCTTCGTAGAGACCAAAACGCTGCGGCATATACCCGGCGATTTCATGGATCTTTTCGCTCTCTAAACGGGTGTCAAATCCCCCGATCTCGATCTTCCCTTCTGTGGGGAGAAGAAGCCCTGTCATCAGGCGAAGAAGCGTCGTCTTGCCAGCGCCATCGGGGCCGACAAGGCCGACAATCTCCCCTTTTTGAATCTCTGCATTAATGGAAGAAAGAGCGGGAGCTTGAAACACTTTAGAGAGCCCAGTGATTTGAATAAATGATGTCATGATCTTGGGCGGGCGTTCAATTTGAGCTTCACGGTCACCGGCATTCCCTGCTTTAAGCGACTATCGGGATTATCTGCATAGACGCGAAGGCGATAGACCAAATCGGTGCGAAGCTCAGTCGTCTGAACAGTTTTAGGGGTAAATTCCGCCATCGGAGAGATAAACCCGATCTGACCGGTATAGATCGGCCCATTTTTTAAATCGGTATGAATTTCAGCAGGCATGCCAAAATAGATATTTCCGAGATTTGGCTCATCGACATAAGCCCTGATCCAAACCGGCGAAGAGACTGATAGTGTATAGACCGGGTCTGCCGGATTGACTACCGTGCCAGGCTCCCGAATGCGCGTTAAAATCGTCCCATCCGTGGGGGCAAACACATCTGTATAGCCTAAATTGTCTTCGGCAGCCTGCAATGCGGCTTGCGCTTGCAACAAATCTGCCCAAAGCTGATCTCGATTCGCCTCTGCATTATCTAAATCTTCCTGCGAAACCCCGCCGACGCCAATCAGTTCCTGACGTCTTTTTAAAAGCTTTTGGGCATTTAAATAGGTCGCTTCGATCGCCTCGACATTCGCCTCTGCTTGGAGCACCTGACTATCGTAAGGCGACTTATCCAAAATGGCCATCAGCTTCCCCTTTTCGACCCAATCGCCCTCCTCGAAAAAGAGCTGATTTACATTGCCTGCCACCCGAAAGCCGATATCGACGAGCCTTACATCCACATTGCCGTACAACGTGAGTTCATTTTTATCATTTGCCTTTCGAAAAAACATCACGATGGTGGCGAAGCAAACAATGGCGAAAAAGGAAAGAATTAAAATAAAAAGGAAGCGTTTCATCTAATTCCGATCCATATCTCGATCCACGAAAAATTGCAAGAGCTGAACGCTGTGAATTCCTCTTTTTCCTTTCTTCTTTTTCGCCAACGTCTTTAAATATCACCATGCGCGATTCCGATTTTCATAAACAAAACACACTTCCAGACTTGACAGAAGGAGAAAAAATCGGCCCAATGCCGAAAAAAATTGGCCCCTACAAGATTGAAAGTTTATTGAATCGGGGTGGCATGAGTTATTTATATCTCGGCCTTCGTCCCGGCACATCGCAGCCGATCGCCATCAAAGTCCTCTCGCCTAAGTTCATCGCTAATCAAGCAGTCGTGGCTAGATTCTTAAAAGAAGCGCAAATCATCAGCATCACCGACCATCCGAATATCGTCAAAGTGCACGGCCAAGGTTCCTGGGAAAATGGCCTCTATATCGCGATGGAATTTATCCGCGGCATTTCGCTCAGGCAATTTATCCAGCAAAAGTCCCTTTCCCACAGGCGCGCGCTCGAAATTATCTTGCAAGTGGCCTATGCCCTCTGCCATTTGCATACCCACGGAGTGATTCACCGCGATTTAAAGCCGGAAAATATTTTGATTACAGAAGGAGGCGAGGTCAAGGTGATCGACTTTGGGATCTCTCAACTGCAAGGAGATGGGAGCGAGACCTACCAAAACCGAGTCATCGGAACGCCTACCTATATGAGTCCAGAACAGAAAGACAACCCTCTATCTGTTTCGTACCCTTCCGATATTTATTCGCTCGGGATCATCGCCTATGAGTTGATTCTAGGCCGCCTTAGTCACGGCATCATCCACCTATCGCTATTGCCTCAAAATTTGCGAGGGGTGATCGACCAGGCGCTTCAGGTCGATCCGAAAATGCGCTATCAAGACATCGTGGATTTCATCACTGACATTTCAGCCACGCTTAAATCCTGGGAAACCCAAACCGCAGAATCTAAAGAGGGGATATCTGAAGAGATTCTCGATCTCATCCAGGAGACCCGATCGATTTTGATCCCGCAAAAGCTGCCCCGTTGGCCACAAGTGCAAATGGGCTTTTCCCTCGAAGAGAGGCCATCGTGTAGCGGGTTTTACCTCGATTTTTTTCATCTTCCTGAAAATCGATTCTGTCTCATCTTAGCAGAACCGCAAGAATCAAAAGCCTCTGCCCTTCTCTACAGCTCGATCTTGCGAGGATACGTCCACATGGCCATTGAACACTCGCAAGGAAAAAAAGATTTTCACCCCGTTAAAATGCTAAGCAGCTTAAGCCAAGCCCTTGCCGATGACCCTATCCAACAAAAATATCACTTAAGCCTTCTTCTTTTAAGCCCCGACCAAGACTCTCTTTCTTTCATCTCTTGTGGACATTGCAAATTAATCGCAATGGGCGCCGGGAGCAAAAAAGGGAGAATCCTCTCGACGCCAAATCTCCCTTTAGGCGAAGATCCAACAAGGGCCATTTTAGAAACCGCAGATGGTTGGCACTGCGGTGACACGCTGCTTTTGTCCACATTTCTCAAATCAGAACAACTGCCTCTTCCAAAAGAACTTGAGCTCGCTCCAGAACCCCAAGCCGAAGCATTTTTACAGCGAGTGTCCGCCTCCCACTCCTCCCACAAATCTTCGCTCGTCCTCTCGCTGCACCGCATTTTTTAACCACAGAAGCGAAGAAGCTTATTGAGAGTGATGAGATGGGTTACACCAAAGATGCCACCTCAGAGCGAGAGAACTCCATGGAACTTGTTATTAAGAGGTGAACAGGATAACGGTTTGCATAGCAAACCTAAGGATGACGGCTCGCAGGCGAGCCTACAAGATACGTCCGCCTGATGGCGGACTAGTAGGATGAGAAGAGAAGGGAGAGGCCACCTCAGAGCGACTGAAGAGAAATTCATTACAGGATAACGGTTTGCATAGCAAACCTAAGGATGACGGCTCGCATAGCGAGCCTACAAGATACGTCCGCCTGATGGCGGACTAATAGGATGAGAAGAGAAGGGAGAAGCCACCGGGCCCGACCAAAGGTCGGTGCTGCGCTTTTTTGCGCAGCAGTAGGCTTGCGCCTACGCCCGGTGGCCTCCTTGCGCTTCGCGAAGCGTTCTTTTTTTATCCTGTCAGCTCCCGGAGGGAGCGTATCCTATAGGCTCGCCTGCGAGCCGTCATCCTTAGGTTTGCTATGCAAACCGTTATCCTGTTCACCT
>CAITMJ010000007.1 GCA_903893545.1 uncultured Chlamydiae bacterium | reverse complement strand
TGTGGTCTCTGTGGTCTCTGTGGTCTCTGTGGTCTCTGTGGTCTCTGTGGTCTCTGTGGTCTCTGTGGTCTCTGTGGTCTCTGTGGTTAAATTTTTATCGGGATAGCGCATACCTAGGGCGTTCAGTGGTTTGTGTTTTTCGTTCTTTAATTATATATAAATACATTTATTTAATTACGATAATTAATATTTTATGTGCTATAATACTTATTAATTAAAATAAGGATTTTCATATGTCTTCAATTGATAGAGCTGGGAGCCCGCCGTCGATTAGTTCTGGAGCTCAATCTCCAGAAACGTTTCTTTCGGAAATGAGTACTAGCAGTCTTGGAGCGTCTCCAACTCCACTCAATTCAGATCGAGTGACAGCGATAAAAGAGCTAATCCACGAAAGACCGGATCTAGTTCCATTATTCTCTTCATCAGTTTTTGTAGACGACCAGATTGCGCGCTTGTGTATTATTGCGGATCAGATTCAAAAAAATGCCAATGGCCAATTAACATTTAGTAAAATACCGCTAGATAATGGTCAGATGCGCTCTCTTATAACTTGGTCTGGTGGAAAATATTTATTGCTTTCTCATGTTAAAAATGGCCATGACGCATTGCTTGGGGTTGGAGGTTCTAAAAAAGTGAAAGGGGCTATTGATTTAGATCGTGGCTGTTTCAAGGCTGTAGCAATTACTAAAGAAGTATGGAATGAAGATACTGAAAAAAGAAATAAATTTTGGAATCAAATTAGTGCAAATGCGGAGACCGAATGCGCTCTCGTTAGAGAATGTAGTGACAGCGAAAATATAGTGAATGTCGATTTAGATTTTAAATTCCATAGCGTAGAAAAAGATATAAGAAAACATTATCAGATCATGGATTATTATAACGGCGGAGACCTATTCTCTCAAATTGAATTAGGGGTCATCCCTGTTTACTATCAAAAGAAATGGATTGGAGAGATAGCTGCAGGATTAAAATCAATGCACGATAAAGGAATTCTTCATCGCGATATAAAAATGGAAAATATCCTGTTAAAAGAAGATGTGGCATGTATTGCGGATTTTGGGTTTGCCTGTAAATTAACAGACGAGAGTCGGATGCGTAGGATCGATGGAACTTCGAATCATATGGCTCCTGAGGCGTTCCGTGGGATTTTTTCCATCAAAAGCGATGCGTGGGCATTAGGAGTTACCGCTTTTCAACTGATTACTAGAGGCTTCTTTGTGCCGCATGGAGATTTCAAGCATATCGTACAGACAGTAATGAGCTTTACGCAAAGTACAATTGACCAGAAAATCACCGCTAAAATACCAGAGGAATTCCAGCCTCTTCTAAGAGGACTATTGATGATTGATGTCAATCAACGGTGGGATATGGTTCAGGTTCTACAAGAGTTAAAAAAGATCTCTTAGTTATAGTAGAATTTAATAACAGTCTTTAGCTGCTCCTGAACGACATCTATAAATTTAATCGCTATGCTTTCTCTTGTTGTATCTGGACGACTTTCTGAGGGGCTTGTTCCAGCGACCATCTCTTTTATTTTAATTTGTTGGTTGAATGATCCTTTCAATCTGTTCAATTCGTTGTTTATATTGTTGATATTTTTTTCTTCTAATATATATTCTTTAGATTTTTCATTAAATATTGGGTCGATCAATTTGAGATAATTTATTATGTTTTCTGGCATCTTTGCAGGATTGCTAGACGTGGGATATGTTGAAGAAGTTTCTGGCAAGAGGGAATTTTGTGCTTTGCTAATCTCGCTGTGCTGGGGTTGCTTTTCGTTTTTATAGAAAAGTGTAATATTATTCAATTGATCGATTGATTTTGTTGTTATGTTTATGTCGTTTGTTGATTTATTTATTGATTCGTTGCTTAATTTCAATTTGTAGTCGTATAGTTTGTCAGATTGTTCCAGAGGGTTCGATATAAGGCACAGTTGTTGGAAAGTTCTGTCTTTTGATGTATGTTCTTTTGTCTTTTTTAATACTTTAAGGAGTTTGTCTGTGTTTGTTATTAGATATTCTTTTGAGTTTTGAAATCCAGGAAATATTACCTGGAGATGAAGTAGTACATCGTTAGACATTTTTGGAGGTGAGTTTCTTGTCTCTTCGGTTGCTGCGCTTTTGATTTCTGAAGCGACTTCTTGAAGTAGTTTGTCTACCTGAAGTTGAAAGGATGGATCTACTGGGTTTTTCATCTCGATGTTTGGAGCTTGTTCTTCGAATCTATTTTTAAGCTTTGTTTCTTTAGCTGCGCTTTCCATTTTGATCTCTGAAGTTACTTCTTTAAGTAGATCTTCTACTTGTGGGTTTTGGGCAGCGCTTGTCGCAGTGAGATTCGCTGCTTTGTCATTAGGTATGGTTTTTTTGTGCGGGCAGCCGAATGAAATGAGTAGGGCTGTAGCTATAACTCCTAAAGCTATGGCTAAAATAGGGGAGCCAAAAAGGCTTGCAAGAATGGTTCCTGCTACGAAAATGGTAAGAAGGATTGTTTTTGCGTATAAAATATTTATTTGACTAGATTCTATGGGTTTAACTTTTCCCTGAAGTTCTTTAGGATCTTGGCTCGATGAAATTTCTATAGATTTTGCAAGGCTATTAGCTGCTGATGAAGGTATAGGGGTATTACTAAAAATATTTACTTTAGCAGAGGTAGGTGTTACGCTCATAAAATCTCCTTTTTAAACTATCATAAATAGACTGATATTATAATTCAAGTATTATAATACATTCTATTATATATTTGAACTAATTATGATAGAAAAGGATTACATCGCCGTCGTGGACGATGTATTCTCGCCCTTCGGACCTCGCTTTTCCCACTTCGCGGGCGCCGACGCGGCCTTTGTATTTGATCATATCGTCAAAAGAAACAACCTCTGCCCGAATAAACCCTTTTTCAATATCTGAGTGGATTTTACCTGCAGCTTCGGCAGCGGGTGTTCCTTTATGGATGGTCCAAGCGCGTGTTTCAATCTCGCCAGAGGTAATATAGGTGATGAGATCGAGGAGGTTGAAGGCTTCTTTGATGAGCCGGTCTAGGCCCGATTCTTGGAGGCCAAGGCTATCGAGAAATTCGCGAGCATCGCTTTCTCCAAGCTGAGAGATTTCCTCTTCTAGTTTAGCGCAGATGGGGATCACTCGGCTCCCTTCTTTAGCAGCATATTCCCGCACTTTTTGGACGTAGGGGTTTTCCATCGAAGGTAGATCGTTTTCTCCGACGTTGCAGACGTAGAGGATTCGTTTCTTGGTCAAGAATGGATAGAGTTTGGCAATGGCTTCTTCGGCTGGTGTCAATGGAAGGGAGCGGAGGGGCAAGTTTTGATTGAGGTGGTCTTGCGCTTTTTTGAGAAAGTCAAGAGTGGGGAGGAGTTCTTTTCTCCCTTTGGCTTGCTTTTCAACGCGCTGGAAGGAATTTTCTGCCATTTGTAGATCGGCGAGGATGAGTTCGAGTGTAATCACTTCGATGTCTTGGATCGGATCGATGCGCCCTGCGACGTGGATCACTTTTTCATTTTCAAAACAGCGGACGACTTGGAGGATGGCGTCGGTTTCTCGGATGTGGGTGAGGAACTGATTGCCGAGCCCTTCTCCTTGAGAAGCGCCTTTGACAAGCCCTGCGATATCGACAAAGGAGCAGGTGGCGGCGATGATTTTTTTACTGTGGGACTGTTCGGATAAAATATTGAGGCGCTGATCGCTTACGTTCACAATGCCGACGTTGGGATCTATCGTGCAAAAAGGATAGTTTTCAGAAGGGATTTGCTTGCGAGTAAGAGCGTTGAATAAGCTCGATTTGCCGACGTTTGGCAGTCCGACGATGCCACAGGAAAGATTAGAAGACATGGGGTTCCTCGTTAGGATTGAAGGAGAATAGGGTGGGTTTGGTGATGGGGTTTGCGAGCTCGACGAGCTGGTCCTTAATGAAAGCTGTGTTGTTTTTCAACGGATAGGTTCCATTCGGAGGAAGAATAAGGTCGTGTGCAAAGAAGCGGTTTGAGGGGGCTAGAAGTAAATGAGGTCGGCCGAGAAGCTTTTCTGCTGTTGCCAAATCTCCTGTCTGGATCGCTTTGCGGATCGCGGTGCTGGAAATGTCGGGGAGTTTATCGAGAGTATCGACGCAGATGCGATTTTTTTCAGCCCATGTGCGAACGGCAGGCTCGGTCCCTTGTCGACTTTTGCCAAAGGCGTCGTTCTTGCCAAGGACGAGATGGGAAAGAGGGAGGCGGTCTAAGAGATCTTGATAGGTCATGGAGGCGAGCTGATCGGTAAACTCTAGAAGAAGGCAATAATCGGTTTTGAGCAGAAGCAGTTTGACGCTTAAAGGGAGGATTGCGGCGGGAACTTCAGTGGGGCGGAGGACTTTTAAGGGGTGCGCTGGAAAGGTGAGGACGCAGGTGGGGACGCCGTAGGAGCGCAATTTAGAGAGGACTGCCTGGTGCCCGAGGTGAACGCCGTCGAAGGTGCCAATGGCAAAGGCCATTGGAGTCTTGGGAAGATCATCGAAAGAGGTCAATAGTTTCAAGAGTCCACCAATAGATAAGGGGTGATGTCGAAGGGGGGATTTTCTAGCTCTTTTTGGGAGATGGCCGACCGGAGGTGAAAAGAGCCCGACCGGAGGCGAGTAAGAGAGCTAAGATGCCCTCCTGTGCCGAGCATTTGGCCGATATCGTGGGCAATGCTGCGGATGTAGGTGCCTTTACTGCAGACGACATGAATGGTCAATTCGGGGTACTCATAGCGGATGAGTTTGGTTTGTAAGGAGACTTGGGATGGAGCTCTTTCAATGGTGATGCCGCTACGGGCTAGTTCATAGAGCTTTTTGCCTTGGATTTTTTTGGCCGAATACATCGGCGGCACTTGGGAGATTTGGCCTTGAAAGGACTGGAGAGCAAGGTCTACTTCTTGAGAAGAGGGGATCTTTTCTGAGCGGCTAATAACGGCCCCTTCGAGATCGTAGGTATCTGTCGCGATGCCTAAATGGATCGTCCCTTCGTATTCTTTATCTGATTGTAAGAACTCATCGCTCCGGCGGGTAAATTCGCGGCCGATGAGCATGACCATAAGGCCGGTCGCAAATGGATCGAGAGTTCCTGAATGGCCGATCTTTTCAATCTTGGTGAGTTTGCGCAGCAAGGAGACAAGGCGAAAGGAGGTCGATCCCTTTGCCTTATCGACTAAAAGAACCCCTCGATAATTATTCTCCGTCATGCGGTGACTCAGGGCGGGAGAGGCGTTCCTTTTCGATTTTGCTGAGAAGTTCTTGGATGTGGATGAATTCATCGAGAGAGTTATCGAGTCTGAAGCTCAGCTCTGGAAAATAGCGCAGTTCCACTTTTTTAGAGGCATGGACTGCGATAAAACCCGCTGCGGATTGCAATGCGGAGAGAACTTTTGCTTTGTCGGTATCGGAGCAAAGGAGGCTGATCGATACTTTTGCATGATGGAGGTCTGCAGAGGTATCGACGTTTGTCACAGTGATAAACGTGTTGATATGAGGGTTCTTGACTTCTCTTTGAATCACTTCAAAGATGACCTCTTTGAGAAGGGAGTTGATCCGCTCTAATCGGTTTTTTCTCATAGAGGCTGTCCCATTATTAAGGGTTTAAATGATTTTAGAGGTTTTTGAGCAGATTTCAAAGGCCCTGCAAGGGGTTCCGTTTTGAGGTCCAGGTTAGACACCTGGCCGAAAAACGGCCTTTGAACGATGCCAAAAAGATCAAAATCAGAAAAGCTTGAATAGTGGGACAGTCTCATAGATCCTGGTCGAGGTAAGTGATTTCATATGCTTCGAGGATATCGCCTTCTTTGATATCGCTGCGCTGTCCTTCGAGCAGGATTCCGCATTCAAAGCCTTCTTTGATCTCTTTGACGTCGTCTTTTCCACGTTTAAGAGAGGCAACTTTTCCTTTCCAGATGGTCTCTTTGCCGCGGATCTGACGGAGCAGGCAGTTTCTCTTGATGAGTCCTTCCGTAATTTGGCAACCGGCGATCATGCCGAGTTGCGAGGATTTGAAGACGGCTTTTACGAGCGCTTTGCCAGTTTCTGTCTCTTGTTCGAGCTTGTCGAGAAGCAGGCGCATCCGATCTTTTACATCGTCGACGAGGTGATAGATGACGTCTTGGCTAAGGACCGGGACTTTTTTCTGCTTGATCAGGTCTGCCGCATGGCTTTCAATGCGGGTATGGAATCCAACGATAGTCGATTTTGAGGCAAGGGCTAGATCGATATCCGATTCTGAGATCTCGCCGACATCGGCATGGACGACTTCAAGGCGTACTTTTTTCGATTGGATTTTAAAGAGGGAGCTGCGGAGCGCCTCTAAAGATCCTTGTACGTCTGCGCGGAGGATTACGGGGAGGATTTTCATCTCGCCGCTCTCTTTTTTCGCCATCATTTTGTCGAGGCTTGAGATCTTGATTTGGCTTGCAGTTCTCACTTCGCCTTCAGCGCGTGCTGCCGCCAGTTCGCGCGCTTCTTTTTCGGTCTTGACTACGATAAATTCAAACCCGGCTAAAGCTAGATCGGAAAGACCTGTAATCTTTACCGGCATAGAAGGTCCCGCTTCTTCGATGTTGCGGCTATACTCATCTTGCATGGTTTTGATCCGTCCAAAATGGGAACCGAAGACGATCGCGTCATTTTTGCGAAGCGTTCCGTTTTGCACGAGCACTGTCGCGACAGCGCCAAGCCCTTTATGCATTTCAGATTCGAGGATTGTGCCGCGCGCTCTTGAGTTCGGGTTGGCTCTTAGTTCGAGAATTTCGGCTTGAAGCGCGATCATCTCTAAGAGTTCTGCGATCCCAGCGCCAGATACTGCAGAGCAATTGACGGTGATCGTAGTTCCGCCCCAGGCTTCTGGAAGAAGTTCCCGGTCGGCGAGCTCTCGATACACTTTTTGCGCATCGAAGTTCGCTTTATCGGCTTTATTAAGAGCGACGAGAATAGGGCACTTGGCTTCGCGCGCTTGGCGAATGGCCTCGTCTGTCTGTGCGCGAATCCCTTCATCTCCAGCGATGACGAGGATCACGATATCGGTGACGTTTGCGCCGCGAGATCTCATTTCAAAGAACGCTTCGTGGCCAGGAGTGTCGAGAATGGTGACATCGCCTGCGGCGGTCTTCACCTTGAAGGCGCCGATATGCTGCGTGATTGCGCCAGCTTCTCCCGCAACGCGGTTGGATTTGCGGATCGAGTCGATAAGACTTGTTTTGCCGTGGTCGACGTGGCCCATGAATGTGACGACAGGGGGACGTAGAAAAAGAGCTCCTTCGAGCGTTTTTTCAATCTCTTGGCGGATCGTATGCTCGGTGATTCGAATTCTCTTTTCTTCAGAAGTATCGATCGAGATTTCGCATTCAAAATCGTGTCCGAGGAGTTGGATCGTTGTTTCATCGTCGAGAAAATCGTTGAGCGTAAGGACGACCCCTTTCATGAGGAGCTTTGCAATGAGCTGCGAAGCTTTGAGTTTCATATCCTGCGCGAGATCTTTGATCGTAATCGGTAGCCGCACGCTTAATTTTTTAGGGCGGACGATGACCTCTTCTTGGTAGCTTCTTTTCATCGGCTTATGTTGCCGGCGTTTGCGCCAAGCTTCGTTATCGATGTCTCGAAGCCCTTGTCGATCGCGGGAGTCAAAACGAGATTCTTCTTTCTTTTTGAGCTTTAATTCTTTTGCCTTTACGGGAAGGACCGGTTCTGGCTTTTTAGGGAATTCTGAAGTTGGCATCGACCCCTTCAGAGGGGAAGGTGCGGAAGGTTCTGCTTTTTGCGCTGCTTCAAAAGAAGGGGAGGGAGTTGATGTAGGTTCAGCTTCTACGACTGGCTCTACTCGTTCGGCTACCGGTTCTTCAGGCAAAGCTTCTGCTGGAGCGGCCGCTTTGTCGTCAGGAGAAGTTTTCATAATGCGAGCTTTGCGCTTAGGAGGCTCAGTGGAAATGAGCGATTCCTTGCTCTGCGAAGAGAGGGTTTTCTCCGCTTGCTTGATCGCCGTTGCAATCGTCGCGTCTTCTTTTAAGCGGGTAAGCCGTTTTTTCGGCTCTTGAGTGTCCGCTTCGCCCTTTTGCGTGGCCTTTGCAGGAAGTTGCTCGGTATCGGCGACAGGCGCCTTTTTAACCTTAAACGCTTCTGCAAGTTGGGCGTTTTTAATATTGAATTTTATTTTGGCCAAGAATTAACCCTTTCTTTTGCGCGTTTGTTCCAGCACTTTATCAGCGAGGTCGTAGTAGTTGACGCCTGGAACTTTTGTTGGAATTTCGAGCGGATCTGCTTTCATGAGTTTGCGAAGCGTATCAAAGCCGGCAGAAACCAAGCTCTCTGTGATCAGACCGCTGACGCCTTCTACTCTTAATCTTTCATCGAAAGAAGCGTCTTCCGATTCGGAGAGTTCAGCCATGTGGATCGAGAGGATTTTTTGGTATTCGGTAAGTTTTTGCACTTCTAAATCGCGCTGCAGAAGTTGGCCGATGAGCCGTGCATTCATCCCTTTCTTGCCGATGACGGTCGGATAGTCTTCATCTGCAACCACAATGGAAATTTTGGGGTCGAAGGATTTGACTTTTCGGATCGTTGCAGGGGAGAGAAGGTTTTCAAGGAGTTGTTTCAGATCGTCTGAATAGGGAACGACGTCGATTTTTTCGTTGTTGAGTTCGCGAATGACGTTTTTAATGCGCGTGCCTCGAACGCCGACGCAAGTTCCGACCGGATCTACTTTTGGATCATAGGAGCGAACGGCGAGTTTTGTTCGATAGCCTGGGTCGCGTACGATCTTCTCAATGGCAATGGTCTTGTCGTGTAGTTCTGGCACTTCTTGGATAAAGAGGGCTTCTACGAACTCAGGATGGCTGCGCGTTAAAATCACCTCTGCGCCGCCTCCATCGGTGTCGCGCACTTCGAGAAGAAGGGCTTGTACTTTATCACCGACGTCGTATCTTTCGAGTTTTGGATAATTGCGCTCAGGTAAGATCGCCTCTACTTTACCTAGGTCGACGACAATCGTGCGGCCTCGGATAAACCGTTTTACGGTTCCGGAGATGATTTCGCCAGCTCGGTGGCGGTATTCTTCATAAATGACATCTCGTTCAGCACCTTTGAGCTTTTGAGAGATGATTTGTCTGGCTGCTTGTGCGGCGATGCGCCCGAAATCTTGGGGCGTAATGGCGATTTCTAGCCACTGGCCGATTTGGCACTCAGACTCAAGGGCTTTTGCGTCTTCAATGGAAATTTCCTCTTGAGGATTGGCCACTTTCTCGACGATTTTCTTTTGCGTATAAACTTCGATTTCGCCGGTTTTAGGATGAATTTCGACGCTGACTTTCTCCCCCAGACCTTTTACGCTCTTCCGAGCGGCGGCGCGGAGAGATTCGGTAATCGCATTAATGACGATTTCCCGTTTAATTCCCTTTTCCCGTTCTAGGTATTCGAAAATTGCTATCAGATCTTTGTTCATCTAAAATTCCCAGTTCTTCTTTTGTTTTTATTGTATATACACGACTGTGTATAGAAACCCGACCCTTTCGAGTCGGGTTTATCAAAACATTTTTATAGTTCTTCTTCGTCATCGCGGTCATCGCGACTGCGTGTTTTTTTCTTGGCTTTTTTGCCTCTATTACCGACGACGATGTCATCGCGGTTCTGTTGGTTTTTCTCGATCAAGTATTCTTTGACCGAAAGGGCAATTTTCTTGTGTTCTGGATCGAGCTTGATCACTTTTGCGGTGATTGCATCGCCTTTTGCGATGACATCTTCCACTTTCCCAAAAGGTTGGTCGGAGAGTTCAGTCACGTGGATCAATGCTTCGATGCCGTTATCGAGTTGGACAAAGGCGCCAAAGGCCGTTGTCTTTGTCACAACGCCGTGAACCAAGGAGCCGACGGGGAGCGTTCTTTCGATGCTTTCCCAAGGGTTTGTGCCGAGTTGTTTTACGCCGAGCGTGATTTTCTTGCTCTCTTTATCGACAGAGAGGATCACAGCATCTACCTTGTCGCCTTTTTTCAAGACTTCTGAAGGATGGGATACTTTTTTGATCCAGCTCAAATCAGAGATGTGGATGAGGCCGTCTACGCCTGGCTCTAACTCGACAAAGGCGCCGTAGTTGGTCAGGTTGCGGATCTCAGCCGTTACGCTGCTGCCGACAGGATATTTGCGCTCGACATCTTCCCAAGGATTGCGTTCCAATTGCTTGATGCCAAGAGAGATTTTCCCTTCGTCTTTTTGGACGGAGAGGACCACAGCGCTAAGCTCATCGCCAACGTGGACCATTTCGCTTGGGTCTGTGATGTTTTTTGTCCAAGACATTTCAGAGACGTGAATAAGTCCTTCGATGCCGGCTTCGATTTCCATGAATGCGCCATAAGAGACGAGGTTGACGATTTTCCCGTGAACTTTCGTTCCTTGAGGATAGCGCTGCTCGATTTCTTCCCATGGGTTGCTCTCTTTTTGTTTGAGACCGAGGGCGACGCGACCTTTATCGCGATCGACATGGAGAATAATGACTTCCAATTCTTGGCCGAGATGGACCATTTCGGAAGGATGTTTGATCCGTTTCCAGGTCATATCGGTAATGTGGAGAAGACCGTCGATGCCGTCGAGATCGAGGAAGACGCCGAAATCGGTGATGTTTTTGACAATTCCTTTTCGGACAACGCCTTCGCGGATGTGCTCGAGGAGTTCGGCTTTGCGCGAGACACGTTCTTCTTCGAGGAGTTCTCGGCGAGAAACGACGATGTTTTTTCTCTCGATGTTGATCTTGAGAATTTTGAAATCGTACGATTTGCCGATGAAATCATCGAGGTTCTTAATGCGTTTGTTGTCGATTTGAGAGCCTGGGAGGAATGCCTCGAGACCGATATCGACCATGAGTCCACCCTTGACCTTGCGGATGACGCGACCCTTGACAATCGAGCCTTCTTTGCAATTGTTGACGATGTATTCCCACTGGCGGAACTTGCGCGCTTTTTCTTTAGAAAGGACGATTTGGCCATCATCGCCTTCCGCTTCGTCGAGATAAACTTCTGTCTCTCCGCCGAGCACCAACTCTTCAGGTTCTGTAAATTCAGAAGCAGGGACGAGTCCTTCCGACTTCAAGCCCACGTCGACGACGACGTAATCTTTAGAGATTTCTGCGATGCGGCCTTTGAGAATTTGACCGACTTTTAAAAGGGATAGGGCGCTTTCGCTGCCATCTTTTTCTTTGCCATACAATAGGTCGCGGAACTGTCTTGCTTCGAGCTCTTGAAAATCGACATCGTCGAGGACGTTGCTGCTATTCCAATCGTGCATGGTCTTTTGTGGTGAGGGGGCTTTATGGGACATGGGTTAAGGGTCCTCCTGTTTATAATGTAAAAAGGGGCACTGCAAAAAGTGGTCTTGCGGCGCCCCCTCTTTTGGTTAAAGGAGAAATAGTATCAAATGCTGCCCAATTTATTCAATAGGAGATGAGGGAGCGTTTATTTTAACCACCGAGAGCGCCGAGGGCACCGAGGAAAATATGTCTTTCTCGGTGTCCTCGGCGCTCTCGGTGGTTAATTTTTTTTGATAATTTAAGTCTGATATAATTATTTTTTTCAGATTTTTAAATTGCTGCTTTGCATAGACATATGCTCTGCGGAAAAGTGATTTAACGATCTTGAAATATGTGAAAGTAAAATATTTTCTTTATTTTTCTAACGAGTTGCGATAAATTGAAAATTTCTGAAATTATTTGTTAGACTATTGGGTATGGAAGTTCAAAAAATGATTGTTATGAAGTTTGGGGGCGCTGCTGTTGCCACTGCAGGCTCGTTCCACCGGATTGCCGCCATCATCGCCGATGCTAGAAAAGAGCATCAGTGCCCGATTGTCGTTGTGGTCAGCGCGATGGCCAATGCCACGGATCAACTTTTATCTTTAGCAAAAGAGGTTCACCCCAATCCTCCGCGCCGAGAACAAGATATGCTGATCTCGGTTGGCGAAAGAATTAGCATTGCCCTATTGGCGATGGCGCTCGAGCTAAAGGGCGTAGACGCGGTGAGTTTTACGGGGAGCCAATCGGGAATTATCACCGATGAGTGCCACGCAGAGGCAAGCATTGTCGAGGTCAAGCCTTGGCGCATTTTGCGCGCTTTAAATGAGGGAAAAGTAGTGATTGTCGCCGGATTTCAAGGGGTGAGTCGAACGGGAGAAATCACAACTTTAGGCCGCGGCGGATCGGATACTTCGGCTGTTGCAATCGCGGCTGCGTTGAAAGTTTCTTGTGTAGATTTCTACAAAGATGTAGATGGTATTTATTGGAGCGATCCTAAGAAAGATGGGAACGCGAAAAAAATGGAGAAAATGGAATACACAGAAGCCAAGAAGCTCGCAGAAGGTGGGGCGAAGGTGTTACACCTCAGCAGCATTCTTCTTGCGGAAAAGAACGGAGTCTTGCTGAGAATCCGCTCTTTTTATAAGCCTGAAGAGATTGGCACTGTTGTAGGAAGTGGGGGAGCCTAATTATGGCCAGTATTATTCTCGAGCAATTAGAATTTGATTTTGAGTTTGGGTGTTCGCTCATCGAAGCGGAATACTACCGGGAAGGAGCGCAAGATCTGATTCGGAAGTTGGTTCCTGCCGATCTTTTAGAGCCCGCTTCTCGAGAAGCTCTCCAAAGAACCCGATTTGCAGATAGTCTGCCTTTGATTCGCTGGTCTGATCTCGATCGCGCCCCTTGTTCTCTCTCCGTCCTTCTTCTTTGCAAATATCGACTCAACGCCTGCAATTTCTTTTGCGACATGATCTCTCGCTGGCTTTTGCCGCAGCGCCAGATCAACGTAGAACTCTTTTTTTCTTCCGATGTGCGCCTTCCCCATTTATCCGATGATTTATTGAGTGTGGCAGAGGTGGTCGTCTATTTGAAAAGCGCCGCTGAGATGGAAGAGGTGCGAAAAAATATTGCAGCAATAGAGACCGAGATCCGCCTCGGCGTCGTCTCGAACTACCATGCGCGCCGCATCCTTGAGTTTAAGGGGCTATCCGCGGATGGAAAAACGGCGATGATTCAAGAAAAGATTAGCTCTTTAATCCAAAGCCACTCGAAAGATTACGACCAGGGCATTTTTTCTCAGATGCAGCAGTTCTTGGTCAATTGCCCGCAGGAATTTAAAAACCAGCGCGATTACCACCACACGAGCCGCATTATTTCCAATCTCTATTCCATCCGAAAATTGCTTCGACAAAATATCGAAGTCTTCCCAAGCAAACGGCACATCAATTTAAAGTTTTTGAAAACGCGCCTCAAAATTGGCAAAAAAGAAAAACCTGTTTTGGGGATCTTGGCCGGCCTTAATTTTCTTCGGGAGCATGAGCTCTTCGAGGCAGAACACCTTGCAGCAGCCGTTCGCCGTTTACTCCCTGCGGCAAAGCTCGTAGCGGGCTCTATCTTTGCCGATCCTGTCAAAGACACGCAACTGCAAACACTGTATTTGGAAATTGAAAAAGAGAGCGGCGCTGACTTTTCTCTCGATGAAATTCAGCTTCTTCGCTCGAGTCTTGCCGATCGGCTAAAAGAGCACATTGAGCAGTTGACCAACCCCGTCTACATGCCGCGCAACGACGAAGAAGTTCTTCGCAACCTCATGGCGCTATCTCGGCAGATCCGCTTTATTGGAGATATTCCACAAGTGATTATCTCTTTTGATGAAACGAGAGGTTCGGATCTTCATTTCACAGTGATTTTAGTGCGCGTTCATGAAGAGGGAGAGGCTTCGGTCCAAGAACTTTTTGCCAAGAAAAAAACGACTCTAAAATATATCCCGGACCGCGTGCGCAATTTAGGCGCGATTCGCCGCAAATTCAAAGAAGGAACGGTTTTTCGAACAACGCTTCCCAATGAGAAGTTTCTCCGTTCCGACCGCTCTGTCGATCTATATAAAGCTCGTCGCTTCCTTTTTGAGGAGGTTTCTTCAATCGTAGGAGCGCTTCGCGATTATAACGGCGGGATGATCCTCAAACAAAGCGAGCAGATCGCCGCACTCAAAGAGGCTCTTGGCAAAATTGGCCAGACCCATTCGATGCTCATCGAAAAGTTTTTCCATGCGATCTTGCCGATGGAGATGCGCACTTCTTGCGACATCGAACCGATGAAACAACTTTTTCTCATGCTCCTCACAGCTTCCAAGGCCGAGCAGCGCCTTCCCTTTGCCACAAGCGAGGTTTTATTCAAGCAAGAGGCAAAAAGGGTATTGGCCGTCTTGCCGATGATCGAAGGGGAGAAAAAGCGGGCGCTTCTCAAACAAATCGAGGCGCTGAAAATCCCAAGCCATCAGTGCATCCATTTC
>CAITMJ010000006.1 GCA_903893545.1 uncultured Chlamydiae bacterium | reverse complement strand
CTACCGCGATTAACACAAGGACCGGGAACCCCTCTATCAGGAGCAACATCAGGAGGGGCAATACCTCTACCCCCCTTGACGCAAGGACCTGGGACCCCCTTATCATCAGGAGGAGCAACCCCGCTACCGCCATTAACACAAGGACCGGGAACCCCTCTATCAGGAGCAACATCAGGATGGGCAAGACCTCTACCACCCTTGACGCAAGGACCTGGGATCCCCTTATCATCAGGAGGGGCAAGATCTCTACCACCCTTGACGCAAGGACCTGGGACCCCCTTATCACCAGTGGCGGCAACAGCTCTACCGCCGTTAACGCAAGGACCAGGAACGCCCATACCAGTGACTCCACCTCCGCAAGGACCAGGAACGCCCATACCAGTGACTCCACCTCCGCAAGAGCCAGGAGCCGCCATCACAGCAGCGGTAACGCCAGCAACTCCCGCACCAATGGCGGCGTCGGCGCAATATGTGTTAGAAGCGTATCAGTTTCAGGAGGCTCTCACGAGCTATTCTCTAGCAGGCAACCCAGGCTCTAAAGCCTATTTCGCATTTGTCATGAGCCAGCTGATGCAAGCCATGCACCAAACGGCTCAAAACACGGAGAGCCCACAGCTACTCCAGCAAAATGTTCAAATTCAGCAAGATTTTACTTCATTCCAGAGCGACCCAACGAACACGAACGCATTGGCTAGACTGCACGCAGGCCTTATTCGGGCGCAACACTTCTCCCCACCTTAGAGCCTGTCCTCTGTGGTTAAATTTTTTCTTTTAATTGTTCAAAAAATGGAGCTTCAGCTAAACTTCTAAGCTTTACTGAACTCATTGGAGAAACAATGGCTCGTTATAGAGGTCCTAAAAATCGCGTCGCGCGAAAATTTGCTGCTAACATCTTCGGAAAAGCGCGCAATCCTTTGCTCCATAAACAGCACCCTCCCGGGATGCATGGCGCAAAGCGCAAGAAAAAATCTGACTTTGGCATGCAGCTCGATGAGCGCCAAAAGTTAAAAGCTATCTACGGAATGCTTTCCCAAAAGCAACTCGTAAACACCTACCATAAAGCGCTCAAGCACAAAGGCAACACAGCTCAATTGCTCAGCGAATTCCTCGAATGCCGCTTAGACAACATCGTCTATCGCCTCCGGTTTGCAGCTTCGATCTTCGCAGCACAACAGCTCGTTTCCCATGGACACATTCAAGTCGACGGAAAAAAAGTAGACCGCCGTTCATTCCTCGTTCGCCCTGACATGGTCGTTTCGATCAAACCGGCGTCTCGCCAAATGAAAGCGATCCAACTCTCCCAAGAATATGGCAACAGAGAAGTTCCAGAATATCTTTCTCTCGAAGAAGATAAATGTTCTGGCAGATTGGTCTCCTCCCCACAAATCGACCAAGTGCCTCTCCCACTTCCGGTGAACATTCCTCTTGTTTGCGAATTTTTGTCCCATACTTCCTAATACACTATTTAAAGCCTCGGGTTTTTCCCGAGGCTTTTCATTTTTTTCTCCTTCTGTTATACTGCGTGATTCATGTCTAAAGTTTTAGTTGGAGCACACACTTCTGCTGCAGGCGGCGCACCGAATGCCCTCTATGAGGGTAAAGAGATCGGCGCGACGACCATTCAGCTCTTTACGAGCAATCAAAAACAGTGGCACGGCCGCAAAATCCTCCCCGAAGAGATCGATGAATGGAAAAGAGCTCTTGAAGAGACCGGCATCGAAAAGGTGATGAGTCACGACTCCTACCTCATCAACCTCGGCTCTCCAGATGCAGAGATCCTCGAAAAAAGTAGAAACGCTTTCCTCGCAGAAATCGAACGATGCTCTCTTCTCAACATCTCGTACCTCAATTTTCATCCAGGCGCTGCAACAACAGGCTCTGAAGAAGAGTGCCTCGATACCATCGTCGAAAGTCTCCTTGCCCTCGAAAAAACCCTCTCATCCAAAAACGTCCGCCTACTCCTTGAGACAACAGCCGGGCAAGGGACAAGCGTCGGCCATACCTTTGAGCACCTCGACTACATTTTAGAAAAAGTTGCCAAAAAAATCCCCATTGGAATCTGTATCGACACCTGCCATATCTTTGCTGCCGGGTACGATCTCCGGACCAAAGCGGCTTGCCAAGCAACATTGCATACATTTGACAAAATCGTCGGCCTTGAGCACTTATACGCCTTCCATTTGAACGACTCGATGAAAGAGTTAGGTTCAAGAGTTGACCGGCACGCCTCCCTCGGCCAGGGAAAAATCGGAATCGAATGTTTTGAATTTCTCATGACAGATCCAAGAACCCGGTCTTTGCCGAAATATTTAGAAACTCCCGATGGAGCCACCCACTGGAAGCAAGAGATCGCTCTTTTAAAAAAATTTGCGGAAAAGGGATAAAAAATGCGCACTAAAATCAAACAAATTCTCCATGCAAAAGACCCCTCTTCTCTCATTGGGAAAACGGTCTCCGTCTACGGTTGGATCCGCACGGTTCGCGCACAAAAAACCTTCGCCTTTATCGAACTCAACGACGGCACAACCTTAGCTAACCTCCAGATCTTAGCCGACCCATCGACTATCGATTTTACTCAGCTTACAACCGGAGCCTCCCTTTTAGCAAAAGGCACCCTCGTCGAAAGTCCAGGGAAAAACCAAGCTCTAGAATTAAAAGCAGAGACCCTTTCCGTCCTAGGCCCTTGCAGCGCAGAGACCTTTCCTCTGCAAAAAAAACGGCACTCCTTTGAATTTTTGCGTACCATTGCCCATCTTCGCCCTCGCACCAATACCCAAGGAGCAGTCCTTCGCATCCGAAGCGCTCTAGCCTTAGCGACCCATCTATTTTTTAACCAACGCGGCTTTTATTACGTGCAAACGCCAATCATCACAGGCTCAGATTGCGAAGGCGGCGGCGAGATGTTTCGCGTCACAACACTCGATAAAGAAACCGATCCTTCCAAAGACTTCTTCGGCAAACCCGCCTATCTTACCGTTTCTGGCCAACTCGAAGGGGAAATCCTCGCCCTTGCCCTTTCTGACATCTACACCTTTGGCCCCACCTTTCGCGCAGAAAACTCCAATACATCTCGCCATTTGGCAGAATTTTGGATGATCGAGCCAGAAATGGCCTTTGCCGATTTAAAAGACGACATGGAATGCGCCGAGAGTTACCTCAAGTTCTGCGTGAAATATGTCCTCGAACACTGCCAAGAAGATTTGCAATTCTTCGATAAGTTCATTGAAAATGGACTCCTCACACGCCTTCAGCACGTTGCCGCCTCCCCATTTGCGCATCTCACCTACACTCACGCGGTCGACATCCTCAAAAAATGTGGTAAAACCTTTGAATTTCCCGTCGAGTGGGGAACAGACCTTCAATCGGAACACGAGCGCTACCTCGCAGAAGAGCACTGCAAAAAGCCGGTCATCCTCACCGATTATCCAGCCGCCATCAAATCCTTCTATATGCGCGGCAATGACGACGGAAAAACGGTCGCCGCAATGGACGTCCTCGTCCCCAAGATCGGCGAGATCATCGGCGGCTCGCAGCGTGAAGAGAGATTAGATATCCTCGAGCAAAAGATCGCCGAATTTGGCCTCAATCGAGACGATTATTGGTGGTATCTACAACTGCGCGAATACGGTTCTGTCCCCCATGCTGGATTCGGCCTCGGCTTTGAGCGGCTTGTGCTATTTACTACCGGAATGGAAAACATCCGCGACGTCATCCCCTTCCCTCGCTACCCCGGCCATGCAGAGTTTTAAGGAGAGATTATGGCAGCGATCGCGCAAAAAAATCTGGATTATTGCACGCAGTTGCAAAATTACATGAATACCTCGGAACCTTATATGGCTCCTGAACATAAAGATTTTAGACTTCTTGAAAAAGTTTCAATAAAAATGCTGAATTTTCATGGAGAGTTCACTCCTGAGTATGAAAAAATCGAAGCATCGCTCATGCAAGCCGTGGAAGAGCTCAACCAGATGCCCTTGAAAGAAAGAGATGCAGCTGCCGAGGATTACTTAAGTACATTTAAAGAGAGCCTTGAGACGACGATTCAATTAGCTAAATCTATTCTAATGAAATCTCCAGCGGCTACATACGACTGATGAGATTGTTTTACCAGCCGTTTATTTCGCCAGGTTTTCCACGAAACAAATGCCTTGTTGGGTGAGGCTGAAAACAGGGAGCAAGAACCGCTTTCCCGAAGGCAGCTCGTTCGAAGGTGGCGTATAACTTTTGGCCATTGTTAGGTAGGATGAGTCCATACAAAGCAGACAATTCCAACCCTACGTAAATGATCGGTGAAAAAGCGACTCGCAGTAGATCTTTACCAAAACTCCAAGCTCTTTCACGCAAGCAATATTGTTCTTGGGAAGGATGCCAAAAATGGGCAAAAGAGACGAGTTTTGCAATTCGATTCGCTAAGTTCAAGAGTGTGCTAATTGCCTGAACGATTGGAGTGGCAGTAGCGAGCGCTAAACATTTCAACCTTGTGACCCTTGGAGAATCTTCCCAATACCAATCACCATTGCTTGAATCTACGCCGTCCAAAAATTTTGTACACGGCATAAAATGAGATAGCCGAACGGGGTAGTTTTTACGTTCATCTAACCCGTTGGTAACGATATCCTTAAGGCTCTGACCTAAATCTTCGAGGAAAAACCCAACAAAAATCATATATTTCCATCTTTAATGGACCTCAATTATATATTGTTTCTGTTTCTATTTCAATAATAAACATTTATTTACTATTGAAATAATTATCTCAAGTCATGAATTCACGACATCTTCCATCCCGTAAAGCCCAGGAGGCCGCACGGAAAGAAAGAGCGCAGCGGCAAGAGCTCCCTTGGCAAAGGCGTCGCGGCTATGGGCCACATGAGTCAGAGAAATTTGTTCTTCTGCAGTATTTAAGATCAGCTCGTGTTTGCCGACTGTTTGCCCTGACCTGATCGAATGAAGGGTTGGATTTTTACCGATAGATTTGAGATTTTTTGCAATCGCAAGGGCCGTTCCGCTAGGAGCATCTTTTTTTTGCACGTGATGCGTTTCGATCAGATCGATGTCGGCATTAGCATGAAAAGCTTCTGCCGCAAATTTGGCAAATCTTTGGAGAAGCGCAACTCCTAAACTAAAATTGGGCGCGTACAAGATAGGGATTGTCTTGGCAGCTTTGTGAAAAGAGGCATGCACATCTTCTCCAAGGCCAGTGACACCAATGACAATAGGCCGTTTTGCCGCAAGAGCGATGTCTAAATGTTTAGGGACTCCGGGAGGCAAAGAGGCGTCGATGTATACATCTATCTCTTCGGAATGGAGCGAAAATCTGGGATCTACCGCTGCCAAGTTGGAGATAGAGCTCCCTAAACGACCTGTTGCGCCAAAAATAGTTACTTTAAGGCTCATAAAACTTTCTGAGGTCCTGCTTGAATTTTTTCAGCGAGGGCAAGTTGAAGATAAACCCGTGTCCGGCTGGATAATATTCGATCTGAAAGTTCTTGCGATAAGAGTCGGGAAGCTCGAGATGATCGATCGAATACTCCATCGCAGCAAAAGGAGTTCGAAGGTCGTAATACCCAGAACCGATAAAGACTTTCATGTGGGGGCTTGCCACTAAAGTTCTTCGAAGCCTTTGCAAAAAGCTTGGAAGGCCGGGATTATCATACGTTGCCCAATCCCAATGGGTAAACGCCTCTCCACTAAAAGTGATGTATTTAGATTCTTTTTTGGTCTCTAGCTCCAATTGGAGATAATTCAAAAAAGCGGGATAAAACGCAGATCGGAGATCCAAATAGCTGGGATCTTCACAATACTCCGAGTAAATAGAACTTACATCGCCAACGTAACGAGCATCGATCCCCCCGAGCACTTTCCGGTCAGCGGCAAAAAACTCTGTGGTAAAGGTCCGTTCATCGATGCGCCCTCTTAAACGGAGGACCGTTTCTAAGGGAAGCCCTATAAGATCGGCAAAGCTTTGATAAAACCTCTGTTGCTCTCTTGCGCTGAGGCGGCTCGGCTGTAGCATGATCGGCGCATACTCCTCATAGGCAAAGCGCCGGGCCAAGCTTAGAACCTCTTCAAGCGTTTTATCTTGCATCGTCCTCTTGTGATACCAGGAAGAGGCGGCAAAGCTCGGAATATTGAGCCAATTGCTAAAGGGAAGATCTCGTTGATGGACCAAAAAATGATAATCAAAAGCCGTAGAGAGAAGAGCGACGCCACTGATAGAAATCCCCACATTCGTCAAGCTCTCAGCAAGCCCAATTGCGCGAGAAGACCCGTAGCTTGCGCCGATGAGGTATTTAGGAGAGTTCCAACGGTTGAAATAAATGCAAAACATGCGGGTAAATTCAGTAAAAGAGCTCAAATCTCCCTCGACGCCGAAACACCCTCTCTTATAAGCGGGTTTTTCCGCTTCGCTATACCCAGTTCCTACCGGGTCGATGAAAATAAGATCGCTGAGATCCAAAATCGTCTCTGCATTATCGATCATCCGATAAGGGGGAAGCGGTTTTTGCCCCTCTTCTGGGAGAAGAAGCCTTCGCGGACCAAAACCCCCGATATGCATCGCCATCGAAGAGCCTCCCGGACCTCCATCGAAAATGAATGAAATAGGGCGACTCTCATCCCCTTCCTCTTTGAGATAAGCGGTGAAAAATAATTGCCCCATTAGCTGGCCATCATCGAGATATTGAGGCAGTAGGCCTGTGATCGCCTTGTAAGAAAAAGGGCCGCTCGGAAGGTCGATCGTGTGGGAAGTTGAGGTAAAAGAGCTATGCTCTTCTCCCTCCTCTCCTTTGAGAAATTGCTTAAAAAAAGAGCTCAACATCTCTTCGAGTCCAGGACCCTGAGTAAAGGCAAAACGGGAAATCAGCAGGAAAAGAAGAAAAATTTGCTTCATAATCAGACTCGCTTGTAAAAGGAAATATACTACGCCGCTTGGTCAATAAATAACAAATGGCCTTGCAAAATAGGTCAGAAGGATTGTAAATTAGAGGCAATTCTTCATGGATTGATAGCTCAGTGGATAGAGCTCCCGCCTTCTAAGCGGGAGGTCGCTGGTTCGAGTCCAGCTCAATCCAAATTCATTTAGGGAAACGATGAAAACTGAAAAGCTTCTCGGAGACGTCCTCCTTTTAAAAAAAACTTTTGTCAATCTCGATGCTGTTTACCAAGAATTTGAAGAAAAAGCATTTAAGTGTTTAAGCGATAGGCAAAAAAGCGATCAAATCAATCGCGCCCTTTTAGCGTGCATCCAAAAAGAGCCGGAACCCTGTTTTTTACTCTCATCCGTCCTCGAATTTATTGAAACAGTCGACCAGAAAAAACTCCTCGATCACTATGCGTTTAATAGCTTTGAACTTTGGCTCAACCAGCATTCTGGCTTGAACGCCGAAGAAAATTACCGCATTCGAGCAAAAATCGCCGGCAAGTTCATCGAGCGAGGAGATTATCAGGCTCTTTTCCCGATCGGCATGGGCAAGGTCTATAGCGGATCTCACTTTGTAACGGCTCATAAATCGCCTGATTTAGACACGACGGTCGCCTCTTTTTGGGGTTGGCTCGACGCCTTTGCAGCTCGCGTTAGCGACGGGATGCACCTCTGGAACGTCCCCGGCGGCCCCCCTACTTCCCAGATCGAGATCGATTGGATCTTTCGCGACCTCTTTGGCTCTGCGGTCTTTACCCATCTTGCAAAAACACGGACAACGCTGCAGATCGGCGCTAGCGATTTGATGACGAGCCACGGGATGATCAGAAAAGGGCTCGTAGAGTCGATAGCCCATATCGATCACGACCGCGACCAAAATGCGGTGATCCTCGTCGATGAGGATGGCTTTTATCTCGGCGATTGGCGCAGCATCGATGTCGAGGGAGTTCGGGAGATCATCTTGCTCCTCAGCAGTTGCCTACGATGGTTCCAAAATAGCTTTAATCTTCGCCTCGTTGGTTTTTTTGCCAAAGATCCACTGCATGCTGACGACATGCTCCCAGAACTTGAGAAGTTTTTTGAGACGAAACTCTCTGCCTCCGAACCAGCTCTTGAGTTTTCCCACAAGCAAGCCCAAAAAATGGATGACTTTCTCGTCCGAGTTCTTTCCTTAAAATCTGGATTCTCCTCGACCTTCAAAGAAGTGGGAAAACACCTGACAAACGTCTCTATCGTCTCCTTTTTAGACGAGGCAAAAAAGCTCTTCGACAAAAGCGGTCGCCTCATTGAGCAACGCTCGAAAATTTTTGGCTACCTAGAACAATCGATTGGCAAACTAAACATCTGGATCATCGAAGTTCGAAAGCAGCTTGAAAAGCTCGATATCGCGCTCAAGACAAAAACGGAAGTCTTCGGCCACCAGCCTACATTTGTATCGGTCCGCGCAAGTCTAGAAGAGATTTTAAGCAAGATGGGCTCCTATCCCTATCTAACGGTGGGCTATCCCGATCAAGATAAATTCTACCCCGTTGGCATTATCCGCGCAGCCGATGCTCGAAAAGCGATTCTTGGAACCGTTTCACTCCGAGATTTTTGCAACCGCGATGAAATGGGCATTCCCTCCTACTTAGAAGTCATCAGCGTCATCGATCACCACAAGACTGTTTTAAACACTTCGACCCCTCCATTTGCCATCATCGCCGATGCCCAATCAGGCAACGCACTCGTGGCAAACCAAGCGTTTGTGATCAACGATCGCTATTCTCTTCAAGGCCAGTCGGCCAAAGAGGTAGAGGCCGAGCTCAAAACACAGATGGGAGAACGATCTCCAATAGCCTCCCGCATTACGCAAAGACTTCTTCAAAAGCGGCTCATTCTAGAGAGAAAACAGAACCACTATGTAGAACCGACAAGAGAGTTTACCGAATACCTCCATTTCCTCTATGCCATCCTCGACGATACCGACCTTTTGAGCAAAGTCAGCGCCATCGACGTCGAATGTGTCAAAGAGCTCTTAAACCGGATGAAATCGATCGCAACCAATCGCGAATGCGAAGTGATTTCTTTAGATGACATCCCTCGGGATAAAAACTTTCCAAAGCTAGCCGCATCTAGAATTTTGAAAAACGAAGAGATGTACTCTCTCTACCGAAAAGTCTACGCCTATCGAGAAAAAGAAGTCGAAAAAAACATGCGCCTGGCCGCAGAAAACAAGCCCTCGAACCTCTTTGCCGATACAAAAGAGCAAAATGGATGCTGCCGCGTAGGTCAAACCAAAATCTTTGCCGTCAATCTTCCCATCTTCACAAAATTTGCGCATGCCATTCGCCATTCTTGGTTAGAGGCAGCGAAAAAAGTAGAGGCGGAAAAACCCGACATTGCCCTTCACATCCACATGATCAGCACCATTGTGAATGCAGAAGAGGTTTATAAAGGCGCTTCTTCAAAACACACGCATAAAGATGAGCTTTGGATTTGGATTCCAAATAAAGAACCAGCCATCGATCTCTTCAAACGATTCCTCTCCTCTTTTCAATCTTCGCCGGGACTTAAAAATAATCCCCTAGAAGTGGAGTTTTTAGGAAATAATGCAGATGAACTCTCTAGAGATTTTAAAGAGAGCTTTCTCCCTATCGAACAAAAAATTTCCAAACAAGGCCTCGACATAGCCATCTTGCGCTACCAAGCCGGCTCGCTCAACTCCCGTAAGAGCATGATCTCGCCGTTCTTGCCTTGATATGAAGATCCCCTCTTGTAGAGAGAGGGGAACTATCAAAAAAACTTAAGGTTTTTCGTCTTCGATGATGTCATCTTCGATGATTTCGAGATTGACGCGAATGCCGTTGCGGCTAGCAACTGACATTAAAAGAGTTCGAATGGCATTGATCGTTTTGCCTTTCTTGCCGATGATTTTTCCAATATCGGATTTTTCAACAGATAGTTCGATGATAAGGGTATGCGTACCACCGATTTCATTGATTTGCACTTTGTCGGGATTGTCAACCAGGTTCTTAACGATGTATTCTACGAATTCTTTCATGGTACCTCTTGAAGGTATAGTCGTTCGGAAGTTTCAAGGGAAAGATAAACATTCGTAATAAATTTTACAACATCTTTCGAATTCACCACAGAGATCTAGAGAGGCGGGGAAGCCCCGCATTTTCGAACTTAAAGAGCCAAGGCGGTTTGGCAAAGCGTAGGTCCGCATAACTGCCGCATCCAATATTTCATATCTTCAGGCAGTGGTGCGGAGAGGAGAATTGGTTTTTGTGTTATCGGATGGGTAAATGTAAGGCGATAAGCGTGGAGAAGTTGTCTTTTTACTTCGAGACCTTCATTCATGCGCAAATGACCATAGGTATGATCGCCTAACACCGGCGTTCCCAGATGTTTTAAATGAACTCGAATTTGATGGGTTCTTCCCGTTTTTGGCTTCAAAATCACTAAACTTAGTTTATCGTTGAAAGCGGCTATCTGTACATCGGTGATCGCTTCTTTGCCATCCGGCAGTACGGTCATTTCTTTGCGGTGGACGGGGTGGCGTCCAACTGGAGCCGAAAAAAGGCCATTTTTAGGCCGTCCGATGCAAATCGCCAAATAAAGTTTTTCCATTTCTCGCTTTGAGAACTTCTCAATCAATTTTTGATGCGCTTCGACGGTTTTTGCCGCTAGAAGAACGCCAGAGGTGTCTTTGTCCAATCGGTGGATGATCCCCGGCCGCAAGGGGTCGAGAGAAGAAATTTGTTTACAGTGAGCTAGAAGGGCGTTGACGAAGGTTCCCGATCGATGGCCAGGGGCTGGGTGGACGACCATCCCCGCAGGCTTATTGACCGCGAGCAAATAGTCATCTTCATAGAGGATTTCTAAGGGGATCGACTCCGGCTCGATGGTGCTTTCCGGCGTTAGAGGGAAGCAAACCTCAATCTCATCCCCTTCTTCGAGAAAAGCCCCTTTTTTGACCGGCTCCCCATTGAGAAGGACATAGCCCTGTTCGATGATCGCTTGAAAATAAGTCCTTGAATGCTGGGGATACCGCTCAGAAAGGAGCTTATCGATGCGAACTTCTTCATCCTGTTCAGAGATGAAGAGGACGGTCGGCTCTGGGGGCTGCTGAGGCAAAATAAAGGATCGATCCATAAATCGCCCCCTATTCTACCCAAAAGGGAGGATTGAAACAAGAGCTTAGACAGTTCCCTACCACACAGGATCGGGGGACGAACCGTCTTCGGCTTGCTGCGCCTGGTCATTGGCCTTTTGGACTGCAACTGCATGATTTAAAGCTGTGCTCATTTGGTTGCTAACCTGATTGATAAAACCATCGGTCATCGCCTGAACTTCAGTGGTTGTTAGGGGCGTACTGGGATAGATCTTCTGCCAATACTGCGTCCAGATGGGGAGTGTCTCGGCATTGAGTGGGTACTGTGCATGGTAGTTGGTTAAATTGATCGAATTATAACTGCTCATCGTGTAAAACACCCTTTGAACCTAACGATAGCAAAAAATGATTTATTTATCGAGGAGTCTCATCGATGCAAAGGTCGTAGAGATCCGACAAGGACAGGTTGTCCTCCAAGAAGTGGAAGTGCACTTTCCTTTACGAAAATTCCCCTCTTCTTTTTCTTCGATTGAAGCCGCACTAGAATGGCTCGGCCAAGTAGAAATGAAGCTCGCAAAAGCAAAAGCCTATCGTTTACTTGCAATGCGCAGTTATCCATCGACTCTTCTTTTGCAAAAACTAGAAAAAACAGGATATTCAAAGCGAACGTCTGCAAAAATCGTCGAAGAGCTCAAAGAATTGGGCTATCTCCAAGATGAGGACTACTGGACCCATTTGATCTTGAAAGAATTTAAGCGCGGATATGGGCCCCATTATCTCGAATGGAAAAAAGGAGCACCTAGAGCAAAAGTACGCGAACTGATCACCGAATCGATGCAGCGAAAAAAAATCCGAGAACTGGCAAAAAAATTTCCCTCCCCGCAAAAAGCCGCACAAAGCCTTGCTCGAAAAGGATTTGACTTAGACTGCATCCGAAAGGAGGTTGATCTTTTCTCATGATCCCCGATATTGTCAAAATTTATGACATGTCTTTTAAAAATCGGCGTGATTGGTCTCAATCACAAAACAGCAGGGCTAGCTCTTCGCGAAGCGATGGCTAAAGGCGCGGCAGCGCTCGGAGGAGACAAGGCGATTTTCTTCCCTCACCCGATCGTTCTTCTCTCAACTTGCAATCGAACAGAAATTTACTTTGGCGGCGATGATTTAACCGCTGCGCACAGCGATCTTTTAAACACGCTAAGAAGGCAGATCCCCGATGCCTTTGAGCATTGCCTCTATTCTTATTTTGGAATCGATTGCTTTGAACATTTAGGAAGAGTGACAGCCGGACTCGATAGTGCGATCGTCGCGGAGACAGAGATTCAGCGACAAGTAAAAATCGCCTATGCTAAGGCGACAGAATTTTGCTCTCTACCCTCTTGCATGCACTACGTTTTTCAAAAATCGTTAAAGATCGGCAAATTCATCCGAAATCGCTTGGAAATGGACCTTGAAATTCCCCCTCTTTTTCAAGCGATTTGGGCTCTTTCCGAAGATCTCTACACCAAGCGTATCTTGCTGATCGGCCATTCCGAGATCAATCGCAAAATCGCACGCGCTCTCTTTCAAAAAGGACTCCACAATATTGCTTTAGCCACACAAAATCCATCGGCTGTTTCCCTGCCGGGCGTCTCCCCTTGCAGCCGCGATGAACTAGAGCGCTGGCACGACTACGACGTAATTATTTGCGCCTCGTTTAGCGATCGATACCTTTTATCGGGAACTGCGAGCTCCAACCAGATTATTTTTGATTTGAGCGTCCCTCGCAATGTCGATCCTACAATGCAGGGAGGCAAATTGTACAATATCGAAGAAGTCAATCAGTGGATTGAGCAAAGAAGAGCCTTACAAATAGATAAAGTGACAGAGTGCCTAGACCTTCTTCGCCAAGAAACGATCCGCACGGCAAAAGCCTACCGGCAAAAAACCCTCTTTGCCACCTGCTTACGAACGTAATAATTGAGTAGCTTCTTGGCAACACCTTAAAGTGAACACACTATTTTGTAGTTCTCCCGATGCAGCCTCTTTCAATTTACGAAAGGCGATTTTAATAGATTCCTCTTGAGGTTCTCTCTCAAATTCAGCAGGATCTGTGGTCAAGGATTTTAGCTGATTTAATATTTGCTCATCCTTTAACTCAAAACGTAAAGCAGCGATCCGATCTTGCGTTTCTTGTTTGAAGAAGTGAGGAATTGGGGCATTTTTCTTCTCACCAGCTGCGTAGATATAAATAGCTTTCGTCAATACGAATATAAGTACGCCAGGGTCTACCACTTTAAAATCTTCTATGGTTTTAGCACTAGCGCCTGATAGTACATCTTGTACAATAAATCGCGCCCCCTGCCCAATCATTTCTTGAGTACCCTCTCCTGCAGCAACAATGCCGCGAAGCATTGGATCATTAACAGCGCCATGTTGATGCTGTGCCTGCCACTCAGAGATGTAAATATCATCGGAGACTCGACATAATAGAATAGGTGTAGGATTGACCTTTTCTGCCCAGTAACGAGCAAAACTCTCATGAGTCATGACATTGATAAACGATAGATTGTACACGACTGCATCAGCCAATCCCCAAATGATCGTAAAAGCACTACTTTCTAAAAGCTCTGTAAAAAATGTATAAGGCGTATCTGTCACCGGGTATAGGGTAAGAGACGCAAGTGCAAGAGCAGTATATGCAACTGTTTCTACAGCGGCGGCAGTCGCCAACGCGCAAAGACCTATTTCCGTAGAAATAAGTTTACCAAAGTGTTTCCACCTACTGTCTGTGCGTTGAGGCTGTCCGAACCAACCTTCTTCACTTCCCTGCGGATTTCTCCATGTAAGCAAGCCAGTCATCAATTGACTAGAAGCGCATCTTATTGCCGTCATTGACAAGATCCATCGTTAATTCAGAAAGTATTATAATAAATAATACAATTAAAAT
>CAITMJ010000005.1 GCA_903893545.1 uncultured Chlamydiae bacterium | reverse complement strand
GCCGGTTCATCCGGTTTTTCGAAACGAAAAATATCGGAGTTCACTTCGATTCCTGACGCGATCCAAACTGTTGGATCGCTTTTCATTCAATTTTTTTACAAAAATATGCCTGAAACAGGAATCCTCTCAAGCGGGCGGCAAGCCGTCCCGTCCTTCGAGCCGGTTCATCCGGTTTTTCGAAACGAAAAATATCGGAGTTCACTTCGATTCCTGACGCGATCCAAACTGTTGGATCGCTTTTCATTCAATTTTTTTACAAAAATATGCCTGAAACAGGAATCGAACCTGCGACCTTCGCATTACGAATGCGCTGCTCTACCAACTGAGCTATCCAGGCAGAATCTAAAAAGATATCCCACAACGCCTATTTTCCTCAATATCAAGCGAGGAGTATACTGCCCTTAATATGTTGCATGGACAGAGAATCGGGGCACTTCTTCTCATGGGCGGGACGGGCAAGCGCTTTGGTAGCGCCGCGCCTAAGCAGTTCCATCGTCTATCAGGTAAGCCTGTTTACCTAGTCACTTTAGAAGCCTTTTTGCAGGCAAAATTTTTCGATGAGATCGTCTTGAGCTGCCATCCCGATTGGATCGAAGCGGTCGAAAAAGAGATCAAAGGACTGGAGAACGTCCACTGCGTGGCCGGAGGCTCTACTCGGCAAGAATCCTCTTATCGAGGGCTTTTGAACTTCTCTACCCCACCTGCAATTGTGCTCATCCACGATGCGGTAAGGCCTTTTGTCTCATATGAGATTTTGCAGCAAAATGCAGAGCTTGCGCTGCAATATGGCGCAGTCGATACGTGCATTCCCTCGACTGACACGTTGGTCTATTCGGTAGATCAAGAGAAGATCGATTCCATCCCCGAGAGATCTCGCTACTGGCGAGGGCAAACGCCGCAGAGCTTTGCTTATCCGCTCATTGTAGAGGCGCATGAAAAAAGCGCGAGGAAAGACGCCTCAGATGATTGCCGATTGGTGCTCGATTTGGGCCACCCAATCTGGATCGCAAAAGGCGATGAGACGAATTTGAAGATCACCTCTGAACTAGATCTTTTCCTTGCAGAGCAACTCTTTCGCCTGCGCGTTTCCAAACCTCGCAGACAGAGCTCTATTGAGGGTAAGCGCTATGCAGTTGTCGGCGGCAGCGGCGGGATCGGAGAGGCGATTTGCCAGACCCTAGAGAAGAATGGAGCGGCAGCGATTGCATTAGGTCGAAGAACGGCAGAACCTCTCGATATAAGAGATGCTTCTTCTGTGGCAAGAGCATTTGAAAAACTGGGACCTATCGACGGTTTAATCAATTGCGCAGGGCTTTTGATGGTGCGGCGCTTGGAGGAGATGTCTTTGGCGGATATTGAGTCTCTTTTGGATGTGAATTTAAAAGGGCTGATCCTTTGCTGCCAAAAAGCGAGGATCAAAGAAGGCGGCCATGTGATCAATGTAGCCTCCTCCTCTTTTTCCAGGGGCCGCAAGGAGACGACCGTCTACTCCTGCGCAAAGGCCGCTGTGGTCAATTTTACGCAAGGGCTCGCCGAAGAGAGGCCAGATTTACGAGTCCATGCGGTAATCCCTCAAAGAACCCGCACAAAAATGAGACTAGACAACTTCCCCGGGGAGCCTTTAAGCGATCTTTTAGATCCAATGGAAGTTGCAGCAAGGGTTGTCCAATTAGCAATGGATGCCGATTCGACGGGGCTTCTCGTCGAAGTAAGGAATCTTTCTTAAGTACCTCTACCTCAGCATATTACACAATTCAATAAAATACTCAATATAATACTATATTTTTTAATTATTGAG
>CAITMJ010000004.1 GCA_903893545.1 uncultured Chlamydiae bacterium | reverse complement strand
TCGAAAGACGTTTGGGTGGCATAAGGCAAGTGACCGGATTTCCAAGAATCAGCTCATGAAGGCTACCGGATTGAGCAAAAACACCATTCAATCATCCCTGGAATCTCTCGAGGCTCACAGGCTCCTGATTCGCATACAGAGAAAAAATGAATATGGGTTCGAACCCAACGAATATAGGCTGAATATTCACAAACCTGAGGACGTGTTTTTGGAAGAAAACGGTCAAAATTTGGGTGGGGATGGGTCAACCAATGACCCAGGGGTAGGTCAACCAATGACCCAGGGGGTAGGTCAAAGTTTGACCCCACAAAAGAAAGACAGTACAAAAGAAAGACTAACAAAAGAAAAAACACCCCCTAACCCCCTCAAGGGGGATGTGTGTGTGCAGTCTTACGGATCTTTTGTTAAGTTGAGCAAGAGAGACTATGACGCCCTTGTGGCCACACACACTGAACCCCAACTACTCCAGGTGATCGAAGAGCTCAACGACTACATCGCCTCAAAGGGGGTGAAATACAAAGACTTCGCGGCCACACTTAGAAACTGGTTTAGGAACAGAAAGAGACCCTTCGGATCGCACAACGCTAAATACCCGTCCACTCCTCCGGGCCCCACTTCCGGAATTGGACGACCTCCAGGCCAGCGAGGAGCTCGAGATGAGTTTGGGAATCTCATACCAACAGGAAAAGAGGGGATGTTTTAATGAAAGACCTAAAAACCCTGCTCAAGGGATCCATCCCTCTTATCGAACCGACCCGATACGTCAAGTTCGTCGTCAGCGCCAGATCTGGGGGACCCCTCTCCCTTCCACAGCCAACTCCTGCCTCAGAACTCTCATGTCCCGATTGTGGCAGTACAAAGGGATTTTACAACCTTCCTTGGGATGCCTGGTCTTGTGCCGAAGACGTTTGCATAAGCAAGTGGAGGGTTCAGAAAGGACCAGAAAGAGAGCCAGCTTATAAAAACACCATCCAAGGCATTCCAGTGGGCCTAGAATCGGCTAACATGACCTCATGTGACCAACCACACCAATTCAAGGAAGAATGGATCAAATGGGCTATAAACCCCATTTCTTGCTTAGTCTTCTCCGGATTGGCTGGTACAGGCAAGTCTTATGCCTCTGTGGCGATTCTCAAATTATTTTCAGACTGTACTAAAAAAGTGTCTCGATTCGTCAACATTTCCGATCTCTATCTGCAATGGAAGCTAAAAGTTAAGGAAGGACATGACATGGATCTCCTCCTAAGACTCATCGATACAGAACTTCTGGTGATAGATGACGTGGGACAAAAAACTCCTACTGATAGTTTTACAGAATTTCTATACCTATTGATTAGTAAGAGAAATGATACAGGGAAAGCTACCATTGTGACTACCAACCTTACTTATAACGACATGAGAGTCCTGTTAGGAGATGCACTTACTAGTAGATTCACAGTTGGGAAAGCTTACAAATTCACAGGACCAGACAGACGGAAACAACCTGAATGGTGAGGGAAAAAGATCCGTGGATCCAAGCCTTCTTGGCAAAACTGAACGCCGACAAGCAATGGCAAAGGGCGCTCGAATCTGGAAACAAAGAGTACATCCTTTCAGCAATGGAAATGTGTCAAATAACCGAATGCTCACTCCTCTATGAAGAAGAGAGAAAAAGAAGTGAAAAATTAAACAGCTTTCCTTATGATGAAGAAGATCCTCGAAATATCACGCTCGATAGACAAAGAAGAACCTACCTTCGAGCTCTTGAGGAAATAATGGAGAACACACATGGAAGTAAAGAACGTAAAGATTCTCAACAAACTCCCAACGATCGCCTCGTTTGACATCCACGTCCACGGATTAATACTCCGCGAGCTCAGACTGATGGAAACCCACGGCAAGACATGGATCGCATTCCCCTCTCGCCAATACGAAGCTGAAGGGAAGAAAAAATATTTCGCCTATATCGGAGTCGAGACTCCTAAGAAAGACGCCTTCGAAAAGAAAGTGATCGAGTTACTCGCTTCTTTCCTCTCTCAGGCACCTAAACAAACTACCTTCACGAAAGATGAAGAGATACCGTTTTAGCTACACTGAAACACCATTCCTCACCTTTCGAATAAAAGGTTCCGATTGGCATTTGTAGGAATTGACTTCTATTTAATACTTTCATTTTTTATCTCATCATGAAAAAGCGAAAAAAGATAAGCGTATCTGATCTCATTGTTTCTCCTGTCTTCGATTAATCGTAGCAAGTGGCAAGCACATTGTTTTGTCTCTACGTCGTTTTGGCTTCAAAAATCTATAACAATTGTCAGAACAATAAAAAAGATAATGCATAAATTTAGGTAAAATCTTATTTAAATTTTCATCCGAAATGAAGTATTTTTTTGCAACCTTTTTACAGTGGATAAATTCACTCATTCAAAACTCTCCAGCCGGAGGTCTGTAAACAAACCCCATCGTGAACTTCTTCATCTCTTCTTCCATTTGTTTGGGGGACGGCGGCAGCGGCATCCAATGGGTCAGTTGAGAATCCTTGCAAGTTGGACTCATACTCTTCCGATCAATTTTGTCGTAGGGGATGTATTGCTCCCCATCCCATCCTAAAAGGATAAACTCAGCTCGATGCGGCAAACGATCCTCAACGCTGATCCATGTATTCATCTTGCAACCAATTCAAATAAATTATTTAATTACCTTAAACCTAACCGTTAAAAGGAGTGGGATTTCAACCACTCCTTGAACTTCTTGAACCACTCAGGGATTAATTTAAACAGCACTTCCATTAGATTACTTCCTGATCCGGTAAATCTTCCCTTTCTCTGGGCCAGTGGGATAATTTGGGGCAACGACTTT
>CAITMJ010000003.1 GCA_903893545.1 uncultured Chlamydiae bacterium | reverse complement strand
CTCGACTTTGTACAATTTCATGACCGACTCGCTGACGCTCGCCTGTCATGAAATTGCACAAAGTGAAATTTAAAAATTGATAGAGAGCCTCTCCTTGGATATACTCCCTAAGTTGTTAAGCAATAAAGGTAAGGCCAATGGACTCTCTATCACACAACATTTTATCTGTTTTACTCCCTTTCTCGGTACTTTTTTCGAAACCCTCTTGGAAGAAAGCTCTGACACTCCTGCTCGGCACGCTTATCTGCACAGGTAAACGGACTGTATGTTCAGCACTACGCGCTATGGGGTTGGGCAGTGAAGTCGGTTTTTCGAAATACCACCACCTTTTGAATCGAACAAAATGGTCCTCACTTTTGGCGGCGAAGATTTTATTTTTCATGCTGCTCACTCTCATTTCAGGTACAAACCCGCTCGTGCTTTTTGCCGACGAGACCTTGGAACGTCGAAGAGGTAAAAAAATAAAAGCCAAAGGATACTACCGCGATGCGGTTCGCTCATCCAAATCGCAAGTCGTTAAGGCTTCAGGTTTGAAGTGGCTTGTTATGGCGCTTTCTATAAAATTCCCCTTCATGTCGAGAGCTTTTGCTTTGCCATTCTTGAGCGTTTTGGAATTCTCAAAAAAATGCGATGAACAGCAAAAACGGCGACATAAGACCACACTAAAATGGACTAGTCAAATGATCTGCCAAGTGCGTCGATGGGTGGGTAAAATACGGCAGATAATCCTCGTTGGGGATGGAGGGTTCGCGGTAGGACAATTAGCTTTAGATTGCATTCGTCTGAGCATCACTCTCATATCTAGACTGAAAATGAATGCGCGCCTTTTTGATTTTCCTCCGGACAGAATCCCTGGGAAAAGGGGTCGCGCCCCATCAAAGGGGGTGCGACTGAAGAATTTTAAGCAGATGCTTTCTCTGGACAACCTGCCCTGGAAAGAGGTGGAAGTCACAGGATATAGTGGAGTAAAACGAATAGTGCGCTTGGTCTCTGCCACCTGTATGTGGGGAGCGGATGGATCAACGCCGATTCCGATCCGTTGGGTGCTGATCGTTGATCCCACAGGAAAACTAGACCCCATGCCGCTGATGAGCACAGATCCGCTCATGACTCCGGAACAGATTATAGAGCTGTATGTAGATCGATGGAGTATTGAAGTCACGTTTGAGGAAACTCGAGAGCATCTTGGAGTGGAGACACAGCGTCAATGGTCAGATCCAGCGATTACAAAATCAACTCCCGTATTGATGGGGCTCTATAGCTTGGTGTGTCTGATGGCAACCCGATTGGAGCAAGAAAAGTTGCTCAAAGTTGAAGAGACGGCCTGGTACCAGAAAAAGCATGCCACATTCTCCGATATGTTAAGAGCCGTGCGCCTGGTGATATGGAGAGAAAATTTAATTCTACGGAAGGCAAAAATCACCCCTTCCGGAGAAAATATCTCACAGGAAATGGCGGAATGGGCGGATGCTATAGTGAAACAGGTGCTTCAAGCGGCGTAATCTAGGCGACTAAAAGTTGCAAAGTCGAGTTTAGAGGTTATGCAACACACCCATTGATATCTCTTGGTCGAGTCGGATATAAGTTCCCTTCAGGAGAGTAGTCATGAGGAAGCGCACTTTTTCTGAGGATTCTCTGCGAATCCTATTAGCCAGTTTGGCAACCATCGTCGTGGAGGCCTACGCCGATGTTCCTGTGGGACTCATCGGGGGCGAGACCAGCGGATCGGCTGCCTATGCAGCATTTGTCGCTTCCGACGGGACTCTCACTCCGATCTCCGACCTGCCGAGTAGTGCTAATACGATCAGCAGCGTCGCAATGAATGCTACAGGAGCCGGCCTAATTGGCGGGCAAATTTCCGG
>CAITMJ010000002.1 GCA_903893545.1 uncultured Chlamydiae bacterium | reverse complement strand
GGGAGGTTTTCGGAGGAGATTTGGAGGTTGCGAGCGAGGGCTTCGTAGCTTTGCTGGAAGGTAAAGGGACTTTCTCCATTGAGAAGGAAGATGAGGGAGAAGTCTTTGAGGTGTTGGTTGGCAAAGAAGATGGCCAGTTCGCTCAAGATGCTTGTTGATAATATAGTGGGATAGAAGAGGCTCTCCCCTCCTCGGGTTATTTATATCAAAAAAACACCTTGAAGGAAAAAGCTCATCGGCTCAAAAATGCCTTCTCTTTCTTTAACCAAAAGGCGTTTTCGTATGAGCTCGATCATTAAGCATGTATTTCGAAGATGTGTAGTCTTGTTTGCTGTTTTATCCCTAAGTCCTATTTCTAGCTCAGCGGTTGAAAAACAGCTCACATGGGAATATTTTTCTCCTGATCAAATACCAATTACAAATCAGATCATGTCTTACCTGTCTGCGCACTCTTTAAGCCCGGTTCTTTCAGAAGAACAGGGGAACATTAGACATGGCGCGATTATGCAATACCCGGATCGGAGCAACTACCTCGCATCTGCAGAAATTTGCCAAGGAAAAAATACTTATCTAACGCTGTTCTCTGCACAAAAGGGCTGGTTTTGGAACTCCTTCACAGTCGATTTAATATACATAACGACAGATGAGTTGATTTCTCCTGAACAATTTGACTCCGCCGTCGATTTTATCGCTCATTTGCTATCTCTAAACCTTTCTGATCTCCATGTATTGATTGAGAAACAGGAAAGCAGCCATTTGCCGAGTGAGTCAAAGCTCCAAAAATGGTCTTTCTTCAATGATAAAGGCTGTAGCTTCTCAACGCCTATCATTTTAACAACTGACGCTCAAGGCACCATCCACTTCTCTATCCCAAGGTAACAATGAATAAATTTCCATCGCCAAATTTTAGCACCTCTTACAACCCTCCATCAATGGGAGGCGGATCTATGTGCTTTACTCCCCCACCTAGTTTCTCATTTTCGTTTCCGTCAAATGTCGGCGGGAATCACTTCAGTTTTTCGAACACCTGGTCTACTCCATGGATGCCCCTACCAAGGCCTTCTCCAAACCCTACGATCCCTTTTTCATACAGCAGAGATCTCTACAGTAATTCCTTGCCTTTGAGAACATCGAACTTTGCAATTCCTCAGATAGCTCTCGACCCTAGAGACTTTTATAGCACGAATAACTTCAAGTTGCATGATTTGCCCCCTTATAAAGGGACTCCAGTTCCATGGAAAAACACCTGCATTCCTACATCAAAAACATCTTATAAGGCATTTACCGACAGATTCAATTCCATAATGAGTAGCAGTCCCCTCTTCTCCTGCTCCCCCGAGCGCCCAAGATTTCTCGTTATAGAACGAGTGTGGATCGACTTTCTCTCTCAACCCTATTTCGCAAAATGCATAGTGGTGCAAAGGAGCGTCTCTACCAACTCCTTCGTGTCCTCTGGCGATGAAAAAGAGGGCTGGATTGTCGATTTGCCAAAATTTAGAAGTATGTGGGCCACAAAGAAAAGACATCAGATAGCGCCGCCGCTCAATTATGAAATTCGCACCTACAGCACTTACGCTCCAGCTCTGTCTTTAGAGCCAAGGAGGAATTTGGTAAAACCTGTGGATAAAACAAAAAAAAGTGAGGAAGATTCGTTGCGTACGTCTCAAAGGTTGTACTGCAACATAATGATCGGAGGAGGGACCGGATTTGGGGTGTCGGCCATAGGAGCTTTGTTTTTGGGGCTCAGCTCTATCTGGATCGTAGCTTCGATTGCTGTTAGTACCCTTCTAGGAATGTTAGCCGGTAAGATAGCTACTAACCTAACTGACTCTTCGATAACGGTCCGCTAATTCGGCTGTTTTGGCCTGGATTGCGTAAAAGAGGGAGGAGAGAAGGAAAAAGGTCCATAGGACGGCGCCCACAGTCAGGCCTGTTACGAAGAGAATGGCTGTCCAGGCCGTTCGCTCCCAGCGGGAATTTTCATAGGCAGGGGAACTTTTGAGCATGGTCACAATCGGAGCTCCGCAAAAAGAGACTCCGTGCGTCTCAAATGCCCCTGTCTCGACTTGCCCGGCAACGCGGTATACGTGAACGTTTCTTCCGTGCGGAAAATTTCCCGCGGTTGAAACTACGTCGTTGTGCTGCATGTAAATATTTACCTCGGGTCCATCGATCGGCCCTGCCAACATCCATGGATAAAGTCCGGGTGAATTGTAAATGTCGACGCTGGCAATTTTACTGCTGTGTTTTAAAAGAGTGTGGAGACAGAGCGCCCCGCCTAAACTCGCGCCAAAAAGTTGAACGTTCTTGGATTGATTGCCGATCCAGGCATTGATTTTTGCAGCTCCTAGTAAATAAGGCGCGTGTCCGACTGACATAAGAGGGGTAAGATCGGATAAAATGCTGACAAATCGCCCGTCTCCCCACGTTGTGCCAGAAAAGGTCAGCAGCGGAGGCGCTTTAGGGTCTTCTGTAGTTAATCCAAAAGCGAGAAGTGGACTGAAAGGCCCAGGAGTTAGCTCGATTCTCTGATTGATTGTGTAGGGATGCAGCTCCCATTTTTTTGCAATTTTTACAGGAATGGAAAACTTCGTTCCTTGCTCTGGATAAAGAAATGGAATCACAGAAATGAGCTGCCCAACAAACATCTTAAATAACTTTTCCTGCGCTGTTCCCGACTTGGGAAATTCTTCCTTCGAGGCGATAAAAAGCTCGTTGAGCCCTTGTTGAAAAGATTCGCATGCTTTTTTGGGATCGTCTTTCAGGAGTTGGTGCAGTCCCCCGCACGCCTCTTTGTAAGTCATGCCGCCTCTACCGAGGAAATAGTCCATTAGAGAAGTAAGCGTTATAGAAGAGGCCCGAACCCCCGGCCCATGATAGACAAGGGTTTTTTTGATCTCGGCGGCAATCGTGCGCACGGTTCCTAAATCTGGAAGCTCTTCATCGGACCAAGAAATAGCGCAATTATCAAGGGTCTGCTGCCAAAGAAGCCCAATGGCCAGATCTTGCTCAGCAAGTGGCTGGGTCAACATCCGCCGAATGGCGAACTTATCTTGCGGCGCAGCAACCCTCGTTTTATGAGGATACTTCTCGAAGTCTGCTAAATTAGTGTTAGAATTTACAAATATCGCTTGCATTGTGACAGAGCATTATGAACAAAAATAAAATTAATCACAACGCTCAATTAAAAACTAGAAACGGCCGAGAATTCTCATTGACCGATTAACGGCCTTTGAGGCACAATCGACTGGATTTTGGTGGCATGGCCAAGTGGTAAGGCAGGAGCCTGCAAAGCTCCCATCCTCAGTTCGAATCTGAGTGCCACCTTTGAACGTATTTTATGTTAACTCTCGTTGCAACTCCCATCGGTCATTTAGGCGATATTAGCTTTCGGGCGATAGAAGTCTTAAAAAAAGCCGATGCCATTTTATGCGAAGATACCCGGAGAAGCTCTATTCTCCTGCATCACTATGGCATCGAAAAACCTCTCTATTCTTATCATAAATTCAACGAACGAAAAAATTTAGAGGTCATTTTAGGCCGTCTAAGAGATGGGGCGGAAATCGCGCTGATCTCAGACGCTGGAACTCCTTGCTTAAATGACCCAGGGTCGATTTTGGTGCAGGCGTGCATTCAGGAAGGATTGCCGTTTACGGCAGTGCCCGGCGCTTGCAGCCCGATTATGGCGCTATTGCTCTCTGGGTTCGATAGCAGCCGCTTTCAGTTTATCGGCTTTCTTCCGAAAAAACCGATGGAGGCGCTAAGGGCCGCCCTTGGGTATCCAGGCACGACGGTGGCTCTAGAGAGCCCAGAGCGGCTAATCGATACGCTGGAGGATTTAGCCGGGGTAGATCCTGAGCGGCAGGTGGCCGTGGCAAGGGAGATGACAAAGACGTTCGAAGAGTGCAAACGGGGACCTGTACGGGAGGTATTGCGATATTTCCGCGAAAAAGGGGTGAAGGGAGAGGTTTGCTTGGTTTTAGCGGGTGGAAAACTCCCCAGCGAAGAGATGCCTCTCGATGAACTGATCGAACTGCTGCAAGAGCTTCACGGCCTTTCTTTAAAAGAGGCAATTAAGTTGGCAGCTTCTTTGTTGAAACGGCCCAAAAGCGAAATTTACCGAATTGTTCACAAGGATTGAAATTGTTCCAAGAGCTCATTGAGAAAGCTTTTCTCGAAGATTGTATCGATGAGGATATTACGACGATCGCCTCGATTCCAGAGGAGCTAGAAGCTGTTGGCAAGCTCATTGTAAAAAGCTCCGGCGTGATCGCGGGGCTAAAATTTATACCGCAAATTTTTCATGCACGCGATCCTAAAGTACTTGCAGAGCTCCATGCATCTGATGGGGACTTTTGCGAAAAAGGGGCTTGTTTAGGGACGTTCGTAGGGCCAGCGCGAGTTCTTTTAAGCGTAGAGCGAACGGCGCTCAATCTTTTGCAACATCTTTCTGGGATCGCAACGCTCACAGCTCTTTGTGTTGAAAAAACACGGGGAACCCACTGCAAGATCTTCGATACGCGGAAAACTTTGCCGGGATATCGGGAGCTCCAAAAATATGCGGTCAGGATCGGCGGCGGTACGAATCATCGGAAGCATTTAGCCGATCAGATCCTGATTAAAAACAATCACCTTTTCCTCGTTCCTTTGCCTGAGTCGATTCGGCGGACAAAAGAATGTTTTCCCAATCAGAAAATCGAAATCGAGGTTGAATCAATGGAGGATTTGACAATCGCGCTCGATCTTGGCGTCGATGCGGTTTTACTCGACAATATGAGCGTAGAAAAAGTGAGAGAATGCGTCGAGTTTACAAAGGGAAGAGCGTTTCTCGAAGCTTCTGGCGGCATTCGATTGGAGACGATCGAAGAGTATGCAAAAACAGGCGTCGATGGAATTTCCATTGGAGCTTTGACCCATTCTGCGCGCGCGTTGGATATTGCTTTTCGAATTCGTCCTAAGTTATGATGTTTGCAACACTTAAAATATGGAGATCTCATGAAACCGAAACAATTTCGCTTTGAAGAAGAAGCTCGCAAAGCTCTTCGAGACGGTATCGATCAAGTCGCAGAAGTCGTCGCCATGACGCTCGGACCGCGCGGAAGAAATGTAGGTCTTCAATCTTCCTGGGGCTCTCCAACGATTACAAGCGACGGCAATAGCATCGCCAATGATCTTGAGCTCAGAGATCCTTTCCTCAATATGGGTGTCTCTCTTGCCAAAGAAGTAGCCACAAAGATCAAAGAAAAGTCGGGCGATGGAACGACAACCGGGATCGTGCTCCTTCGCGCTCTTGTGCAAGGAGGGGTCAAAAATATCGCCTCTGGAGCCAATCCGACTGCGATCAAACGGGGAATGGATAAAGCGCTCGAAGCGGTGTTGCAAGAGATCGATGCGCTATCGATCGAAATCAAAAGTTCACAAGAGACAAGGAATATCGCAACCGTCTCGGCTTCCGGCAATGGCGAAATCGGGGAAAAAATCGCCGAATGCTTCCAAAGAGCTGGCAAGTCAGGAGTGATCACCATCGAAGAGGGAAAAGGAACCGAAACGGGAGTTGAATTTGTCGAAGGGATGCAATTTGACCGCGGTTATGTGAGCCCTTATTTCTCTACAAATGCAGAGAAAATGCTCGTCGAAATGACAAATCCTCAAATCTTGATCACAGATAAAAAAATCAGCTCCGCGCAAGAGATTTTGCCCATCTTACAAAATATAGCGACCACTGGCACAGAACTCATCATTATCGCCGATGATATCGAAGGGGATGCTCTTTCGACTCTTGTCATGAATAGACTCCGAGGAACGCTCAAAGTAGCCGCGGTCAAAGCTCCAGGGTTTGGCGATCGCCGCAAAGCGATGCTCGAAGATTTAGCTGTCTTGACCGGCGCTGAGCTCATTTCTGAAGAAAAAGGGATGAATCTGGCCGATACCGATATCGATTCTCTCGGAAGTTGCGACACGGCGATCATCGGCAAAGAAAAAACGACCATCATCGGAGGAAAAGGCTCCTCTAAAGAGATCAAGGGACGCATTGCTCAAATCGATGCCGAAATAAAAGCAGCTACTTCCAGCTACGATCGGGAAAAACTCGAAGAGAGAAAAGCGAAGCTCCAAGGCGGCGTTGCCGTCATCAAAGTGGGCGCGCCTACTGAGTCGGAACTGAAGAAGAAAAAACAGATGTATGAAGATAGCTTAAGTTCGACAAAAGCGGCCCTCGAAGAGGGGATTGTCGCCGGCGGCGGGATTGCGCTCCTCCACTCCTCTAGAAAAACAAAAGAGCACTTGAAGCTCAGTAAAGAAGAAGAGATCGGCGCTACCATCTTGATCAAAGCGTGCGAAGCCCCGTTTAAACAAATCGCCTTTAACGCGGGCTTTGATGGCGCCCTTCTCCTCGAAGAAGTCCTCCGAGCAGGCAAAAATTGCGGCTTTAACGCAGTGACCGAAAAAGTGGAAGATCTTCTCAAGGCGGGCGTGATCGATCCAGCAAAAGTGGTCAAAAACAGCCTTATCTACGCAGTCTCTATCGCCGGCGTGGTCCTCCTCTCGGAGTGCCTCATGGCCAACGAAGAAGAAGTGATCGCGAAATAAGCATCAGACTTGACTTTTCCATACTTTGGAAGTATGGAAAAGTCTATGTGGTGGCTTCTATTACTCCCCTTTTCTCTCTTTGCTGTGACAGAAAGCGATTCCATGCTCTTTCAGGCAGAGAGTTTCTCAAAACTCTACGCCCCGCTAATCGCAAAACAGCCGCCCCCGTCAGCATCCCCAAGAACAGATGATCTTCTTCGAAGATCAGCAAACTGGCTCATCGTCGATTTGGCTGATCTTAGAACGAAGGAAAGCTCCCTTCTCTCTTCTTTAAGCAAAGAGTCGCTTTGGGAGTGCCTCTCTCTCATTGGATTTGATGGCGTTGAGTTAAAAGGGCTAAAAACGCCTATCTCTTTGCAGATCGACCCCAAATACGGGACCGACCAAGACTATGGCAAGCTCGTGTCTAATGCGATGAAAAAAGAGATGCATTTCATCGGATCTCTCGTTGGGAGCACGACGGGCAAGGGAATTGATTTTGCGCTCGCGCTTAAAAATATCGGCTCGTATCCGGGCCTCTATTCGCTGATCGAGATCCCAGAAAAAGATTGGGGGATGCTCCCCGAGATCCCGCGCAGTGCGCTCGGAGCAAATATTCCGTGGCTGATGCTCCAAAAGTTGAAAGAGAAAGGATATGTTCCAGAAGAGTTTGAGCCGTATGTAAAATTAAGCCATTGGAATGCGACAGAATGCATCCGATGCGCTGATGGAGCTATGCGCCGTTGGATCTATTTGCACGACGACAAGGGACATCCTAAGCTCAATTGGCTAAGTCCCACCTTTGCCAGCGAAAGGCTCGCCGCCGGCGATGCGATCCACTCGATTTACAATCTTTGCCAGCCGATTTTACAGATCGATGCCGATATCCCCCCAAATGCCCGCGAAACATTGAGTTTGACGGTGCGAAAATTAAAAGGATATACCGCGGCCCGCTGCAAGGGCGGCATCGACTCTTTTACCAATCAAACTAGCGACCTTTTATACGACCATTTAACGCCGATGTCAGCGGTGCATGCACTCATCGCAAGCGATGCAGAAGTTCTCCGCCTCACCTATCGGCTTCTTCTCGATGCGAAGGTACAGCCAAAACGGCTCATCCATGCATTAGAGCCGTTTAAACAGGCGCCATGCAACTTTGAAAAATTGACGGAAGAAGAGCTCCGAACAAGGCTTCTTCGCGGAGATAAAGACCGACTTGCTGGGCTCACCTCTTCTTTGTCCTGGATAACCGCCTGCTATAACTGCGTTCCAGATCTCCATAAAAAAAGAGAGCAGTTGCTAGAGCTGCATGTGCTCCTTGCGAAATTTTTCGCCTGGCAGCCGGGGGCGTTTGCCTGCAACGTAGGCGATCTTCTAGGCGCATCGGGTCCCTTTAATCTTTTAGAACCGGAAGAAACCCTCTACGCTTCGATCCCGGTCCAGCTCGGCAATGCCCAATCCTTTGCCTCTCAGTTAAAGCGCATTTTGCGGACAAGGAGAGACATCTCTTTAGCAAGGGCTGAACTCATCGATGTGCCGTCTGTCGACAGCAAGGGGCTTTTTCTTCTCCGCTATCGCTTAGCCGATACGGGATATACCGCCATTTTCGCTGCCAACTTTTCAAAGACAAAGGCTTCAGAGGTGCTAGAATCTTCCGATTACGTCTGCACTTCTGCCATCGATCTTTATACGGGGCAATCGATCGAAAAAACACAGAGCTCTTCGTTTTTTATCCTCAATGCAGAACCCTACACCGCACAGCTCATTCTTTTTCAGCCTAAAATTTTCCAATCTATGCAATAATCTCAAAAGTCATGAAATTTGCAATCGTTTGCGCATCTGGAATCGGCGATGGTCTTTTAATGCAGATCGCGGCGTTCCATTTGCGCCGCCTCGGCCACGATGTCGTCACCTTTTCTAATCCCCTTCTCTCTTTTGCAAACTGGTTCCCTGGATTTGAATTTCGGCCGCAACCGGAAAACATCGAAGAGACGTTTGCTCCCTTCGATGCCATTGTCCTGCAGCACGACAACACGATCAAGGCAAAAAAGATCAGCTCCTTGGCAAAAGAGGTGCATATTTTCTACGGCGCCCATGTTCCGTCTAAGCACGGCCCTCTTCGCCCTTTGCTCGATGTGCAGTTCGACCGAGACGTTTGCATGGCAGAAAATATCCGAAGAGGAGTAGAGACGCTATTTTCGGGGCCGACGCCAACGCTTGAAAATGGCCTCACTCCCCCTTCTCATTTGCACTTTGGCAAGTTTGAGAAGAGAATCGCCATTCATCCCACGAGCACGGCTGAAGAGAAAAACTGGCCGAAAACTTCTTTCTTAAAACTCAAAGATAAACTCATAAAAGCGGGGTTAGATCCAATCTTTATCGCCCCGCCAGAGGAAGCGCCTCTCTGGAACTCTCCCCTCTTTCCAACGCTCTCTTCTTTGGCAGAATTTTTGTACGAATCGAACTGTTTGATCGGCAATGATTCAGGCCCCGGCCATCTCGCATCGAATTTAGGGCTGCCCACTTTGATTATCGGAGAGAGTTTACGCCATCTTGCCTTGTGGAGACCAGGTTGGCGTCAAGGCGCTATTGCCCATCCTCCTTGTTGGACAGAAAAAACAAAATTCACAAGACACAACTGGAAAAGATTCATCACAGTCAGCCGCGTATATAGTCAGTTTAAAAATGAAATTGCTAAGTAAACAATTTCCTGTTAAACAAGAACTCAATCAAATGGTGGTTTTATGAAATCAATAACCTGTGTACTTCTTGCCTTGAGCCTCTCCGCTTTCTCTGAAGAATCCCTGATCACTCAAACTCCGACGCAAAAAACTCCCGCTCCAGCGGTTCAAAAAGCACCTCCAGCTCCCGTTGATCACTACCTGCAAGGTGAGCCTTTAGAAAACAAGTACTGCCCCGCTTACAACGCGCGCGCGGCTTTCGACGTGACTCCTAAGAGTTTCAAATATCGCCCATCGGATACCACTTCATTTTTCGATGCGTCGCTGATCTATTGGTATGCAGGAGAAGAAGGATTGACGATCGCATCGAGCGGCGTATTGAGCTCGGGAACTCTTTATTCTGCACAGACGACAGATACTCTTTTTCAAACATCGAATTATAAAGTCGGATTTAAAATTGGCTGCGGCGCAGTCGTCGATCAAGAGTCGGTTTATCGCGTAGACTACACGAGATACCGCGGAACTAATACTACGGATAGCGGCGCTAATTTGGCCTATACGTTACCGACAGCCGGCGTGTCGATCGGAACTGCAGAAAATGGAACAGCCGTATGGGCTGTCAACGATTGGTTCTTACAAAAAACTGCAGCAGGCTTAGCTCTTTCTGGCCCTGCCGTTTCATCGCTTTGGAAAATCGGCGTCGATCTCTTGGACTTTGTCGCCAGCCGCCCCTTCTATGAGGCGCGCCGCATTACGATGTCTCCCTCTGCCGGTCTTCGCATCGCTTTGATCCGCCAATCGATGATCGTTAAACTGACAGAAAATGCTTCGATGCTGAGCAACCTGGCCACGCAACCCATTGGATCGAGAAGCCATTCCAACTCCTGGTCGATCGGCCCAAGAGTTGGTCTCGACAGCTATTGCCTTCTTCCTATGGGCTTTAGATTCGAGGGTGGCCTGGCCGGAAGCTTACTTTTCACTAGCTATACAAGCATTGTCCATAGAGAAGACGTCGCTTCCGTCTCCTTTAATGAGGGCCCTTACTCCGTCTCTTACTCAAACTATAACTGCCTACGACCAATGGCAGAGCTAGGTCTTGGCTTCGGCTGGGGGATGTACCTCTCTGATAGAGACTTCCACATCGATTTTTCGGCCGATTATGATTTTATGCTCTTCTGGTCGCAAAACATGATGCGCAAGCTCTTAGACGACACCCTGACAAGAACAAGCGCAGCTTCTAACGAACTCTATCTCCACGGGTTAACAATCACAGGTCGATTTGATTTCTAATCATTATAATAAATAGTACTATTTAAAATAGTTTTAATTATATAATGAGGTCAGGAGATTACATCTTATGAAAGACCTGCCCCATCATATTAAAAAACTAAATCGCCAAGTCATCCGCTCCGCCAAGAGAGAAGAAGCAGAAGAAGAGGCTTGGGAGCAGAATAATTCTCCTTATGAGAGAAAGCAAACAGAGCGCCAGATCAAAAAGCAGGCCAAAGAAAAAATGGCCTCCGCTCGAAGAAAAAGACCCGCCACTCCTAGAACGCCAGAAGAGAAAAATAGAAAAATGAAGCATCGAGTCCCTATCTTCGACAAATCCAATCAGGGAAAACAAAAATCTGGAGCTAGAAAAACCTCAAAAAAAACCCCTCGCATTTAGGGGAATTGGGTGCTATCATGCCTCTGCATGGCACCCTTAAGGCTCGTTCAAATCTCCGATTTCCATTGTACAAAAATTACTTGGAATCCCTTTCGCCTTTTCTCTAAGAGGTTTTTGGGTAACCTCAATTGGCTTCTCTTTCGAAAAAACAGGTTTTCTCTCGAGCCTTTAAACGCCTTGCCAAAGTTGTTAAAATCCTTTCAGATCGACCGAATTTTACTCGGCGGCGATTTGACGACAACCTCTCTGAAAGAAGAATTCTCACTTGCGGCAAGTCTTGTCAAAAAATTGCCTGCGCCATGGATTGCAATCCCCGGCAATCACGATCAGTACACGCGCCTTGCCGAGAGGCAAAAGCATTTTTACCGCTACTTCACAAACAAACGAACTATTCAACACAAGGCCGATTTTTTCACCCTTAAAGACCACGGGATCGAAGCGCACAGACTCTCCCCTCATTGGTGGATCATCGCCCTCGATACAGCCCCTGCGACCAATCTCTACTCTTCTACCGGCTTATTCTCAGAAAAACAGGAAGCTTTTCTCGAAGAAGTTTGCTCTCTTTTGCCGATGGATGCCTCGATTCTCCTTTTCAATCACTACCCCTTCTTTCAAAACGACATCCCTCGCCACAATTTGATTCGAGGACCTGTGCTTGAGAACTTTTTACGAAAAGAACGACGGATCAAAGCCTATCTCCACGGACACTCCCACCGGCACACCATCGCGAACCTGCAGCCGAGCGGACTGCCTGTAATTCTCGACAGCGGCTGCTCTACAGATCGAGAACATGGATCATTCAACGTCCTAGAGATCGACGATCAGAAACTCACAATCGATGTGTATCGATGGAATGGGCAGTGGTCTCTTAGCCGAAAAGAGGAAATCCAATGGACGAGATAGGAGATTGGTTCCAAGACGGCCTTAAGTTTAAATGCACCGGCTGCGGAAAATGCTGCACTGGATCACCCGGTTACGTCTTCCTCTCTTCTACCGATCTAGAGCGGTTAGCCGATCATTTTTCTCTTTCTATCGAAGAGTTTGCTAAAAAATACACGCGCCTAGTCGATGGAAAATACGCCCTTCTCGACCGTCCAGGTTCTGGAGACTGCATCTTCTTAGAAAAGAACCAATGCACTGTCTACACATCGCGCCCTGTCCAATGCCAAACATTTCCTTGGTGGATCTACAATCTCCAAAGTCCCGAAGATTGGAAAGAAGCCGGTGAGCGATGCGAAGGGATCGATCACGAAGATGCACCTGTGATTCCACTTCTCAACATCCAAGCACAATGCCTGACCTACCTCGATAATCTCATCGAACAGCATTTCACAAATCCATAAAAGCCAACGACAACAAAATCTTAACGATAAGATCTTGCAAAGAATTTCTTGAATGGTTAAGATTTTTTTATAATTTCTTAAAATGGCTTTATATGACACCAACATCCTCAGTTCAGATCAAGGCAGAAGGAAACTCTCCTTATGCTTGCAACTGGAAAAAAATCCTGCATTTAGCGGTTGTAATTACCGGAGTCGCCGCATCCATCTTCACCACATCGATTTTTGGAGTTCTTGGCTTTACTCTTTTTGGAATCACAAGTTTCTATTTTTCATCGAGTCTTCAGAAAAGACGCCCAGAAACACCAGAGGCAGTAACCGTGAGAGACAATAAGGTCGCCGAAAAATCCCCCACTTGGGAAGGAATGGGCTCTACGATCATCAATCAAACGCAAGAAGAGATCAAAGCCCTCCAATTAAATCGAAAAAAGATCTATCAAGAAGCTCTAGACCTCAGTATTGAAGAGTTACCCTCAAAAAATCAGAACCACAAAGAATCTCAAACTCCATTTGAATCAGTGAAAGACTTTCAAATACAACTTTTACGGGCTCAAATCGAACGAAACAGCTTTGAAATTACCAATATTCAACACCTTCTGACGATTGACAAACTCACAAAAAAACTCGAAAAAATGCAGGCTATGGCACACTCCAACCCATGAGCATAGATCCTGCCCTCCTACAACGGGCAAACGCATGGCTGCAAGAACCCTTTGACGAAGCGACCCAACTAGAGGTCAGGAGAATGATCAACTCCGATCCAAAATCGCTCTCCGACGCCTTTTTTAAAGAGCTTTCCTTCGGGACTGGCGGTCTACGTGGGCTGATGGGGCCGGGAACCAATCGACTCAACATCTATACAATTCGGGCCGCCACGCTGGGCCTTGCAAGAGTCCTCCTAAAACAGTCCACCAACCCTTCAGTATTTATCGGCTACGATGTGCGCCACCACTCGAAAGAATTTGCCGAAGAAGCCACTCGTGTATTGACCGCAAATGGGATCCGCGTTTACCTGACAAAAGAGATTTGCCCAACCCCCCTTGTCTCCTTTGGCTGCCGCTTTTACCGCTGCAGCGCTGCAATCATGATCACAGCCTCTCATAACCCTTCCAACTACAATGGATACAAAGTTTACTGGAGTGATGGCGGTCAAGTGGTTGCGCCTTATGACCAAGAGATCATCGATGAAGTGCGTAAAATCGCAATCGATCAACCGATCGCTCTCTCTCCCCTCGATTCACCGCTCATTCAGTGGGTAGGTGACAAGCTCGATGAAGCCTATCTTGCAGCCCTAAAAAGCTTGCAGCTCCATCATGCATCCCCCATAAAAATCCTCTACACACCCTTACACGGCACCGGAATTCGGATCCTCCCTTCTGCCCTCAATAGCTGGGGCTATTCCGATCTCCACCTTGTCGAAGAGCAGAAAAAACCCGATGCAGATTTCACCCACGCCTCCTCGCTCAATCCGGAAGAAGAAAAAGCATTGAAGCTCGGCCAAGAAAAGCAACTCCAGATAAAAGCAGATCTTCTCATCGCGACCGATCCCGATGCTGACCGAATAGGAATCGCCGTTCTCCATCAAGGCAAATCGGTGATCCTTACCGGCAATCAGATCGCCTGCCTTTGCCTCCATCATATCTGCACAACACTCCACTCTCGGGAAAAATTTCCAAGCAATGCCGCATTCATTAAAACCATTGTCACCACTGAGCTTTTCCGCAAAATTGCAGAAAAATTCGGAGGGCTTTGCGTCGACGTTCTCACCGGCTTTAAATACATTGGCCAGCAAATCACACTCTGGCAAGACACACATCAATATCTTTTCGGCGCTGAAGAATCCCATGGCTATCTCTTTGGCACTCTTGTGCGCGATAAAGACGCCATCAATTCCTCCTGTCTTATCGTCGAGATGGCAGCGCTTGCAAAAAAACAAAATCTCACCCTGATCGATTGCCTCCATCAAATCTATCAAACCTTTGGTCTCCATCGAGAATCCCTCACAACTCTTTCCCTAGAAGAGAGCGCCATCTGCGCATTGATGCAACGCCTACGCAACGCTCCCCCCACTTCCATTGCAGACGTTCCCGTCGAGAAATTTCAGGATCACCAAAAAGCCTCCTCCTTACCCAAATCAGACGTTCTTCGCTTTTGGCTCTCAGACGGCTCTAAACTCGTCATTCGCCCCTCCGGAACCGAACCCAAGCTCAAAATCTACGGGGAGATCGTGCAAGAAAATAGTCAAGATATTCAACTGGGCGATGCACGGCTAAAGGCCCTCATCGAAGGCTTTCTTAAAGAAAATATTAACAGTTTATGAACAGTTCCTCATCTCATTCCACAACACATTAAAAATAAGAAACTTATAACACATCTCCTCCAGGCTCTCTGGAGCAGTTATAAACAAGTTTTCCACAACTTGAGTATAAAAAACCTCTTGCACTCAATCGCTTCCATCTTTTAGAATTCCTTAAAACCCATGGCTATCACAAACAAAATAAGCTCCCTCTATACCCTCAACAAAACGAAAAAAGTTTTGAAGAAGGTCTCTCGTCTCTATCGCCAAAAACAAAAAACGCTCAACCCCGCCAATCAAGAATGGATCCAATCCCTTTTATCCACCTTGCAAACAGCGATTTTGCAAAAAAATCCAGAGATTGCCGAAAGAACTGCCAAGCAATTAGAAGAAGCCTCTTTCCACCTGATGCCGAAATCCACTTGGGATAAGTTGCGAGATTTTGTAGGCGCGATCGGATTTGCTCTCCTCGTCGCAATCGCTATTCGCCAAATGTGGTTTGAATTTTATTCGATTCCGACAGGCTCGATGCGGCCGACCCTAAAAGAGGGAGACTACCTCGTCGTCTCAAAGACCGATTATGGCATCAATACGCCCCTTCGTTCCGGCCATTTTTACTTCGATCCATCTCTAGTCAAACGGGGATCGATCGTTGTTTTCTCCGGCGAAAATATGGATATGCCCGATGACAGTACGATGCATTTCTACATCATTCCCGGCAAAAAACAGTACATCAAGCGTCTCATTGGAAAACCTGGCGACACGCTCTATTTTTACGGCGGGCAAATTTACGGGATCGACGCCAGAGGGAGCCGGCTTGATGAGCTGCGCGAGCCTTCCTACTTCAAAAACATCGAGCATATTCCCTTTATCCGCTTTGAAGGAAAAGTAGAAGCCTCTAACCGCAATGAACAAGGGCTTTTTTCGACAGCCACTTTTTACCAGATGAATGAGCCGGTTGCAAAATTAAACCTCAGCGCGATTGGATCGATTTTTAGCGAAATGATCCCCCCACAAAACGGAGCGCCGCTTCGCCACTATAGCGATCTCTGGGGATTTAAAAACTATGCCATGAGCCGCCTTCTAACACAGGCCCAGGCCAATGAAATCCACCCCGGCTCCACTGCAGGCCTTGAACCCGGCATTCTCTATCTCGAGATCAACCACCATCCCTCCTTGCAAAACGCCCGCTTAATACGCGATGAAATGGGGCGCATGCGCCCAGGACTAGGAACTAGCGTCTCGCTTCTTCCACTCACTGCAGAGCATCTCGAAGAGGTCCTAAAACACATGACAACGGCCCGCTTCGAAGTAAAAGAAGGACGAGTCTACCGATATGGGTCTGGCTATCATGGAGAAGAGATGAGGCCCGAGCTGCCCGGCGTTCCCGATGGAACCTATGAAATCCAAGACGGCGTTGCCTCTGAAGTTCTTTGGGGCGGCGTGACCAAAACGCTTCCTGAAACACACCCGCTTTTGGCGAGAAATGCAGAACAGATCCAAACTCTTTACAACCTCGGTTTTGAATGGAGCAATTACTTCAAACCCAATGTCTACTCCCCGCTCCCCTCTCGCTATGCCTACTTCTCCAACGGCGATCTCTATCTTATGGGCGGACCGATCTTGAAAAAAGGAGATCCATTCCTCACCCTCTTTTTGAAACGCGAATATGAAAAGCAATCGGTATCGACCTCGATCAAGCCCTACTTTCCTTTTGACGATGCAGGACCTCCAGTCACTGTGGACGGCAAGATCGACCTAGAATTTATCAAGAAATTTGGATTGACTATCCCTGAAGGAATGTACCTTGTCATGGGAGATAACCATGCCATGAGCGCTGATAGCCGCCAATTCGGCTTTGTCCCTGAAGCAAACCTTCGCGGCGGAGCGAGTTTTCTCTTCTGGCCAAGTGGCTCCCGCTGGGGCAAATTGCCCCAAATGGCTGTCCCCTTCTTGACGCTGCCAAATCTCATCGTCTGGAGCCTGGCCATCGCCATCTCCATTCTCAGCTATTTTTACATCCAGCGAAAGTACTTCAAGCCCTTCAAATTTTAACCACATTATTTGAATCGAACTCTGTGGTTAAAATTTACTTCTTATGGATTGAGATCGTTGTTTCTTCACCGTTTAAATCGCACGAAGTTCCCTCGCAAGATCCGAAATGGACGCCAACAGTCAGCGTCTCGCCGACGATGTATTCTTTATGCCGTTGGAACGCCTCTTTAACGCGTGGAGTCGTCTCCATCTTAAGCTCGACCCGATCGGTCACTTGAAGCTCAAGTTCGCGCCGCATGGTGTTGATTTTATTCACAAGCTCTCGCGCAAGGCCTTCTAAGAGGAGCTCTTCATTTAGAGCCGTATCGAGCGCGACGGTGAGATCCCCGCTATTGCCTGCGGCAAGCCCTTCTTTGACCTTCCGTTCGATCTGAACATCGGCAAGTTCCAAAGTCACCTTCTCTCCGCCAATTTCAACGTGGAGAGGATTCCCAGAGGCCAGGGCCAAAATTTGTTTGCGGTCGAATCCGCCGATTGTTTTTTGCGCCTGCTGCATCAGCTTGCCGATCTTTTTTCCTAAGACAGGAAAATTTGGCTTAGCGATCCATTGTACGAATTTCGATTCATCTGCATGGAGCTCGATTTCCTTGACATTGAGCTCATCTGCGATGAGCTGCCGCTGCTGCTCTAGCGCTGAGAGGAGCTCAACATTTGAAGTGATGAGAAGCGCTTTTTGCAAAGGCTGACGCACTTTGAGCTTATATTCTTTCCGGAGACTGTGGCCAAGGCTAACAGCCGCCTGCGCTGCCGCCATTTCTTTTTCGAGTTTCTTATCCCAAAGCGACCCATCTACTTGAGGAAAATCGCAAAGATGGACTGATTCAGGCATTTTGTCCGTTTTCAGCTCCTGGTAGATCGCATCGGCAAGAAACGGAATAAACGGCGCTGCCACTTTGGAAAGAGTCAAAAGGACGGTGTAGAGCGTATGGAATGCAGCTTGCCGGTCTGGCGAATCGAGATCCGCCCAGAAACGACCTCGGCTTCTTCGGATATACCAATTTGTAAGCTGGTCGACAAAGCCGACAAAAGGCTCTACTGCACGGCTTAAATCATAACTATCCATCGCCGATTCCACATCGCTGATGAGCTCTTGCGTCAGCGACAAAATCCAGCGGTCGATCAGAGGCAACTCTTTTGGCGCATCTTTTGGTTTCCAATGATAAATGTTTGCATAGGTCGATAAGAAGACAAAGGAATTCCAAAGAGGGATCATCACTTGTCTTAGCACATGCTCCACTCCCCTCTCTGCAAAGCGAAGATCATCCGCTTTGACGGCGGGGCTATTGAGCATGTAGAGGCGAATCGCATCGGCGCCATATTTTTGGATCACGATCTCAGGATCGGGATAGTTCTTGAGCCGCTTGGACATTTTATTGCCATCTTCAGCCAAAATAATCCCGTTGACAATGACGTTTTTAAAGGCTGGCTTATTGAATAGCGCTGTCGAAAGAACGGTGAGCGTATAAAACCAACCGCGCGTTTGATCGAGTCCCTCTCCAATAAAATCGGCGGGAAACGTCGCTTCGAACTCTTTTTTGTGCTCAAACGGATAGTGGTGTTGCGCATATGGCATCGATCCCGACTCAAACCAGCAGTCAAAAACCTCTTTAATGCGCGTGTATTTTTTCCCATTCTTGACAAACGAGAGATGATCGATGTGATGGCGGTGAAGATCGTGGATTTTCTCTCCCGTCAACTCCTCTAATTCTGCAATGCTTCCGATCGGGTAGAGATCTCCATCTTCTGCGCGCCAAATTGGGATAGGCGTTCCCCAATACCGATTGCGGCTGATCGCCCAATCGCGAGCTTGCTCGAGCCATTTGCCAAAGCGCCCATCCTTGATATGCTCGGGAACCCAATGAATTTGCGCATTCGATTCGAGGATCTCTTTTTTGATCTTTTCGACCGCGACAAACCAAGTGCTCACCGCTTTATAAATCAGCGGCGTATCCGATCTCCAGCAAAACGGATAGCGGTGGTGGATGGTGCCTTGGTAGAATAGATGCCCCGCTTTTTTCAAATCGTGCATGATTTGCTTATCGGCATCTTTCACTAAAATTCCCGTATAGGGAGGAGCTTCATCGGTAAATCGCCCATTGTTATCGATGGGGCATACCAGCTCGATATTTTCCCGCTTGGCTGCAAAAAAGTCCATTTCGCCAAAGGCCGGCGCGCAGTGGACCACTCCCGTACCATCCTCGATCGTAACGCCCTCTTCTAAAATTACGCGGAACGCATCGTTTTCCTTGAAGAACGGAAAAAGAGGTCGATAGCGCTTGCCATTTAGCTTTGCTCCCTTAAACCGCTCCACCACCTCAGCGCCCTCTTTGAAATTAGCCTCTACGCGGGCCTCTGCCAAAATGTACTGTTTACCGCCGCTCTTCACTTTTACATAGTCAAAATGAGGAGACACCATAAGCGCTAGATTGGATGGCAACGTCCAAGGAGTTGTCGTCCATGCGAGGAAAAAAGTCTTTGGCTCATCTTCCAGCTCAAAAGCGACGACCACTGACGGATCATCCACCTCGCGATAATTCAAATTCGCTTCGAAGTTCGAAATAGGCGTGCCCAATTTCATGGAAAACGGCATCACCTTAAAGCCCTCGTAGACCAGACCTCGATTGTAGATCTCTTTAAAGACCCACCAGACCGATTCCATAAAGGAGAGATCCATCGTCCGGTATGTTTGATCGAAATCGACCCAACGCCCCATCCGATCGACCGTTTTCTTCCATTCACCGGTATAGCGAAGGACGATCTTGCGGCACTCTTCATTGAAGTTCGCAATCCCAAACTTCTCAATCGCCGACGCGCCGGACAGCTCCTTGGCCTTTTCGATCTCATTTTCGATGGGAAGTCCATGGCAGTCCCAGCCGAACCTTCGAGGCACGCAAAAGCCCTTCATCGTCTTATAGCGAGGCACAGCATCCTTAATCGTCCCAGCCAGCAAGTGGCCATAGTGAGGAAGCCCCGTCGCAAACGGCGGGCCGTCGTAAAAAGAGAAAATAGGCTTATCCCCTCTCCCATCGACCGATTTTTTAAAGATATGGCTCTTTTGCCAAAAGCGCAAAACTCTCTCTTCGCGGCTGGGGAAAGTCTCCCCGTGTTCAAACTGGAACATAAATCCCTAAATTTTTGATCCTTCCATTTTGTCAAAAAACTGGAAAATCAGCTAATAACAAATTTAAAACATTCATTTTCAATCATTTAGCACGAAAATAATCGATTATGGTACAATAAAGATGTGTTTCCTAACCGACTTTTACGATCCCGCTTAGGAGCGAATGTAATTCGTATTCTTTGCGGGGGTGTCAAGGTTTCGACTTGGGAGCAGGGCTCTAGTGGCATGCGGAGGATAATCGGTGGGCCTCCTAAATCATCCGATTAACAATAAATGCAGAAGACTCTAACGAGTTCGCGCTCGCAGCCTAATAGTTGCTAGTGTGCGGTAGCCTGAAATCAGACCAAGAGTCGCAGGGCACTACCGTCATAAATCTTGGTGTGAACCCCATCTTCTAGGGCTATCTAGATGGGAGTTCGAGACACAAGAATGACCAATCGGTCTCAAGTGATGCGCCTTGCAGCAAGACCGACTTTACCCTAGGCGCTAAGCATGTAGTCATTGGTGATCTTAGCTTGCTAAGGACGAGAGTTCAATTCTCTCCACCTCCAATAAAAAAACAAGGCCCGGTCTTCCGGGCCTTTTTTATTGGAGGTGAGCAAGGCAACAGTTTGCCTTGCGTGAGAGAATTGAGTTGAGGGCGATGTTTTTCCTTTTGAAAAACCGACCGAGACCACCGGCCCGGTAGGACGGGCGCTTCGCCCGCCGCGAGGGCTTCTCTCCACCTCCAATAAAAAACAAGGCCCGGTCTTCCGGGCCTTTTTTATTGGAGGTGAGCAAGGCAACAGTTTGCCTTGCGTGAGAGAATTGAGTTGAGGGCGATGTTTTTCCTTTAAGCCATAGCCATCATCTGCTGTCTAACTCTCTGTCGAGGCTCATACTGTTGTGTCGCAACTGCTGCTCGGGCTCGTAGAGTATTCAAGATCTTCTGACACATCCTGTCATCTTCCGATGGCCACTCAGAAGGAATACCTATATCCAACCTTTGTACGGATTCAAGATGTTCTTCTGCATCTCGAAGCGATACAACTTTAATTGCTCTACCCGTCCATTGTTGGCAACGAGCTTCCATATCTCTACACTCTGCTTCAGTTCCTCCATCCAACATAATGTAGGCCAATGTCGAATCAGTTACTGGAATGTCACGAGAAAAGCCAGCCCAATACCTGTTTTGACTAGTTTGGAAGCCATGCTCTAAGGAACTTAATCGTTCAATATTTCTCTTAAACGCTAAAATGCAGCTGCCAAAACCTGTTTCAGGTTGATTTGAGACAAAAGCACCACGGAACGCTTTTTCATGCCGAACTTCGATCCTTTTCGATTTAAGGATAGATTCAAGAGCACATTCAGATGTTGCATGATAGAAGAAAGAACGGCTGCAAACACTTGCTTGTCTCCACGCATTGGTAGTGCGCTGATCAACTTCGTCAGCAGAGAGCCATTTTACTTGCCGATCTCTTAAATGTTGGACAGGTCGATAAACGGTGCCTGCTAATTCTGTACGAACAGCTTTAAAACTCTCAGCGCCATCATGATTAAAGACCTGAACAAACCAATGTTTATTTTCTAATGAACTTTGTCTCCAGAGCTGCTTCAATTGATCAAAGGGAGCTTGTTGATCGCCTCTTTGGACTGCTGCGGCTAGTCCTTGAACAGAGGGAGGAGCATCGGGGAAGTTGTCAGAAGGAGGTGGAGGAGAATAACGGCAATGCTTAAAGACACCTGGCCATATGGCGCCTGCAATCGAGCCCGCAATGGTGAGCAGAGTAAACCAAGCGGCTTGTCGAAAATGACCATAAACGATTGATTTACTATAGTTAGTCCCTGCCAATAAACAGGTTCCTTTGTACATGCCTGTCGTGAGATGAATCAAAGCATCAGCTGCTGCAAACACAGAAGTAAAAACAGCGACTACTCGAGCAACTAGCTCAGACTGAATGCCCTGCCATACCTTAGCTGTCCAACTCGCTGCCTGGCCTGGTTCAAGAGGAGGAAGAGGCGCACGCAAAGTCAAAATAGGATCAATAACGGCCTTTTCCGTTAAAGAAAATGATATAGCAGGCATTGTCCCTCCCTCAAAAAAATAAGATTTTTCAAATTAAAAAGAATATTGTATTATTTTCCTTGATTTCAGTCTAGCAGTAAAAAGATACTTTATTAAACACTGAGTAAAACCTAGCCCTTCTTTTTTATTCGAATTTTTGATACAAAGTTTCCCATGAATACCACAATTCGATTCGCTGAAATAAATGACCTAGAGCAGATAGAAGCGTTGATGAAACGTTCTATGAAGAATTTGGGAATTGGGCACTATTCTGCACCGCAAATCGATTCTTGCTGTCAATTCGTATGCGTTCCCGACCGTCAACTCATCGAAGATAAGACTTTCTTTGTCGTCATAACAGAAACAGGGGCTATGATTGGCTGCGGCGGCTGGAGTTTTAGAAATAAGCTTTATGCAGGTCCCTCGGAAGTTTCTAAGAAAAACGATCCACTAAATCCTTTCACTGATCCGGCACGGATACGAGCTATGTTCGTCGACCCGAGCTATAGTGGTAAAGGAATTGGTTCCATGATTTTGAATCACTCAGAAAAAGCAGCCAAAGCAAATGGATTTTCCAGAGGCGTCCTTGGCTCTACTTTGCCAGGCCTTTCTTTTTACAAAGGCAAAGGATGGAATGAAGTATCTAAAGAAGACGTGGTATTGCCAGATGCGACCGCCATCCAGGTAGTCCAAATGGAAAAATATTTTTCCTAAAACCCTCTCTTCAAACCATAAAAAACTTACCTTCGTTGAAAGCTTTTATTAAGATCCAACTACTCTGCGTTTAAAAATCTAAATGTTGCATTAGCTCTATTTTCAGACCGGAGCAACTCTTCCCCTAACAATGATTCAGGGAAGCATCCCCCAGGATATAGCTTTATTAAATAAAAACACTGCCTATAGGGCTAGCTCTAGGGTTACTAGCCCGCTATACAAATAGCTTGCTGCCTGAGCCCGCTTAAGATGACCGTCAGGGGCGCGCCACCGTGAACGGATGGCTCCGGCCCTCCACAATAGCATAAGTCGTTGCGGACACAACCTCCTCCCCTCTTGGTCAAAAAAATCAACTGTCTAATAATCAACAACTTACACGAAAAAACGACATAAAAAACAGTTTACTTATTAATGCAATAATGCTATAATTAATATTAACACATTAACAAGAACAAGGACGTAATTGTGGATTCTATACCAATTTCTAGTACTTTTTCTGTTTTCGGAATGACAAGCGATCCTTCGAGCGCATGGGATACTGACATTCAAAACCTACAGAATGATGAGACTCAAAATCCTCAGAATACTGCGACCGATGAACAAGAGATAGGGTACTATCAGCAATTACAAGGCAACCTTGCCCAGGTAGAGATAGTCGCAGCCGCTTATCGGCAATCAGATAATGATCTAACTCTTGCGAACAAAATAAATAACCTATCCGGAACGCAGCAAACACTCACCCAACTCTTAACTGCTGACATAAATGCTGACACGCAGAAAAACCCTCAGGATGCTGCGGTAAATGCACAACGAATCGCCAATGGCCAGATATAAAAGTATGACCTTTTGAAGAACTCCCAGCCAACCTCAAACGTCGGGATTTCTCCCGGCCTTTTTCATTATTTAAATCTTATCCAACTAAAAGCTACGTGTCTGATTGTAAGTTAATTTCATCATTGACAAAATGTGCCTTTCAAAAAGGAATAGTCATGGATGAAAAACAACTCGATTTCTTGGAGCAAGCGATTCCAGAACTTGCTGATGCAGCTTTCAATAGAGCATACTGGGGAGCTCTTGCTGCAGGATTTAGCGTTTTAGAGACAGAGGGGGAAAATTTAGTCCAAATACATCCTGACAGTACCAAGACATTCATCAAAAAAGTCCCCCCTCGGGTTCCAGTAAAAAGAGGTTGGACGTGCTTTCCATATCCCCCCATAAAATTAGGAAGACAAAAGCCTATGAACCGTATCGCCTTATTATGAACAAACATACTCCTGAACAACTTTGCCCTGAATAAGATGCTCTTGGATAATCCGTTCTAACACTTGTGGCGTACAAGAGTGATACCAAACTCCCTCTGGATAGACGACGGCGATAGGCCCTTGCACACAGATGCGCAAACAATCGACTTTAGAGCGGCAAATGCCCCCAGATTCACTCAAGTTTAACTCTTTTAATCGCAATTTAAGATAGGTCCATGACTCATTTCCCTCTTCTATGCGGCAGCATTTAGGCTTTGACTGATCGCAACATAAGAAAATATGTTTTCTCGCCTTATCGATTCCTAGAGTTTTAATTCTATCGCAAAGCTCTATTGCACTATCCATTGTAAGTTTCCTCTTAAGGTTGGGAAAGAGAGATGATTTCTTTTTGGGCTAAATAATAATTCCATCCAGGAATCTCCAATTTGAGCTTCTCCATCATGAAATTTGCAAAGGCAAGGCGAGCTTTTATTTTATCAGGAGAATCTGAAGTTAAATAACGTTCGGATGTCACCGGCTCCCCTATTCGCGAAACTGCATCGTCGATATAAGAAACTCTCCCAAGCTCCTCCTCCCCTTTTAAAACGGAGAAACTTTGGGTTAAGATTGCCCACTCTGAAGGGGAGTTTTTTTGCCATTGCTCTTCTCGCATAAAATAGAAAAAGAGCGCCTCAAACAGCCGATAGATGCTCGGAGAGGTCTGACCTTGCTGGGTAATATGCTGGTAAGATTCAATCAAACACTCTTTTAATACTTCCAGCCCGCTAATAAATTTTGCATCTGAGGATTGATGATCAAATAAACGAGATATGCATATGCACATCCGATCCCAAGCAAGATAGAGAATTAAGTCGTGCATCTCCTGAGGAGTCACATCAAAAGACTGAAGGGAAGAGGGGTGGATTGGTGCAAGCGCTCGAATCCAGTTCAAATTCTCTGTAAAGAGGCGATCGTATAGATAGAGGATTGTATCTTTGTCTTCATGCGTATGCAATACCGTAAGACATGCTTGAAATAGGGGTTGCGTCTGGTCAAATGATGAAAAGTGGGTAAATAGCGATCCTAATCCCAAGCGCTCTATCAACGAGACTGTCATCAATTTAACCCCTCCATCGCCGAAGAGCCCGCGATAAATCCGGTTGTCCAGGCGGCCTGAAAATTAAAGCCCCCCGTGACTCCATCGATGTCTAATATTTCGCCTGCAAAATAGAGTCCTGGGCAAATTTTGCTTTCCATTGTTTTAAAGTTCACTTCTTTCAAAGTCACTCCGCCACAGGTCACAAATTCTTCTTTATGCGTGGTTTTTCCGTCTATTTGGTAGATATCTGCGTGGAGCTTTTGTGAGATGGCTTGGAGCTCTTTTTGCGAGATGTCGCTGAGGCGCTTGTCGTTATCGAGGAGAGTTTTCCAGAGATTTTTGGAGAATTTAAACGGGTTTTCAGCAAGGAGCGTTTTTTGGGGCGCGGTTTTTTTGAGCTGGAGGAGTGTTTCGAAGGTTTTGGGGATGGTTTCATCGGGTAACCAGTCAACTGAGAGTGGCACTTTGTACTGGCGCTCGTGAAAAATTTTAGCTCCCCAGGCAGAGAGCTTAAGAGCGGCGGGACCGCTAAAGCCAAAGTGGGTAATGAGAAGAGCCCCTTTTTGGACAAGAGGAGCGCCGACAATCGATAGCTCGACGGGACTGTGGGAGATGCCGCTGAGCTCTTTTAGAGGGGACGTGGGCACATTGAATGTAAAGAGGGAGGGAACCGGCTTTTCGATGGTATGGCCAAGCTGCGCTGCCCAGGCGTGGCCGTCAGAGGCGCTGCCTGTAGCGAGGAGGAGTTTACGAGTCGTATAAGGGCCTACTTGGAATCCTTGATCTGTTTTCTCGATTTTGTCAATTTTTTGCCTCATGAGGATCTCTAGCTGAAGGGCTTTTGCTTCTTGAAGGAGAGTATTGATGATCGTTTCTGAGCTATCTGTAACCGGAAAGATCCTGCCGTCTGGCTCGGCTTTTAAGGCAGCTCCACGGGACTCAAACCATTGCATGGTATCTTGGGGCTGAAACCTGTGAAAAGGGCCTCTTAGCTCTTGGCCGCCGCGAGGATAGTTTTGGATGAGCTTAGTTGGATCAAAACACTGGTGGGTCACGTTGCATCTGCCGCCACCGGAGATGCGCACTTTGGCGAGAAGAACAGCGCTTTTTTCAAGGAGAACGACGTTGGCCTTTGCATGAGCCGCCTTTGCACTAAGAGCTGCAAATAGACCCGCGGCTCCCCCTCCAATCACAATTAAGTCATACATCTTCAAGAACGAGATCCGCTTTTAAATCGGCGATCATTTTTAAAGCGTATTGCTTAAGTTTTTGCGCAAGATTCCCCGCCTCTTCGCGGTAAGAAGAAAAACTAAAAATTTTCATATACGGCTCAATCGATCTTTGTTTAAAAAGGCGTGCCGAAAAAAATTATCAAAATTGCTCATTCTTGGATAGTCAAAATTTAGCTGTTGCATGGATTGGCGATGGTCTATATGTTTTTCAAAAAAGAGTTTTACGGAAAAGAGTTAAATGATCAAAAAAGCACATGCATTGAGTTTTTTGCTCTTATGGGCGACGTTTATCTGCGCAGATGAGTCCAATACAGTGATTGCAACGATCCCCGTGGGATATACTCCTGCCGGGATAGCAATTACCTCGAATAGCCTCTTTGCCTATGTAGCGAATAACAACGATAATGGAGTCATGAACGGAGATACTGTTAGCGTATTAAATTTAACGACTAACACCGTCGAAAAAACCATTAGCGATGCTAGTTTTAATCAACCTTATACGGTAACGATCAATCCCGCCGGAACAAAAGCCTATGTGACCAATAGCAATAGCACAACCGTGACCGTGATCGATTTAGCCACCAATACTGTGATAGGGACAATCGGCGGTTTTGATGGGCCCTCGGGCTTGGTGATAACTCCCGATGGAACTCGTGCATACGTCAATAATTACGGAGGTCCTGAAGGCCTTGGAAGCGGTAATGGAACCACAGTGAATGTGGTCAATCTAAACACAAATGAGATTATTGGATCTGCTATTACAGTGGGAACAGCTCCTTCAGCCCTGGCTATAACTCCAGATGGCACTTATGTGTATGTCATCAGTTATACCACTGGAGATCTAAGCGCGGGCACAATAAGCATCATAAACACAATGAACAATTCTGTACGGCTCAATGCTATTTCAGGTTTTTCCGGGCCCTTTGCAATCGCAATCACTCCGAATGGCCAATATGCTTATGTAACTAATTTTGGAAGCAACAATTTTTCGCCTGTAGGCACGACTGTGAGTATTGTTGGTATAGTCAGTAATACCATTGTTGCAACAATCACTCTTGGAATACAACCTGCCGGTATTGCCATTACACCCGATGGTTCCTTTGCATATGTTTCCAATTATAGCACTGTTTATAATGGCATGGATTTTTCTGATTTAACATCTAGCCAAGGAACGGTCAATATTATCGACCTTCAAACGAATACGGTCATCGCCCCCATTATAGGAGTCGATTTCTCTCCAGGCGCGATTGCGATCTCCCCCAACGGCCAATTCGCATATGTTTCTAATTATGATTCGAATACAGTCAGCGTCATAGCATTGCCATCAATTACCTATGATCTTAATCGATTGACACCCCATTATAATCTCCAACTCGACGAAACAATCACAAAATTCAATCAGGCAGGCCTATGAGACTATTCACACTTCTATTTTTAACAAGCGCTCTCTTTGCCACTGCGCCTAAAGATCAATGCCCCACAAAAATGCCGCAAGGATGGTCTTTTGATCTAGGCGGCGGCTACACATGGATGTCGATTTCAACGCCCCCTACCTATTCAGGAAGCACCGGTGATATTCTGGCCAAAATCTCCTATCAACAACCCAATACCTTCTTTGGACAAGCGCGTTCTATTTACAATATCGGCCCCTTGTCGAGTTCATTAAATCAAACGGGCTTTCATGAATCGTATACGGAATTTGTCGGAGGGTATTGTATTTCTGCTCTCAATCATTGGACGATCACTCCCTATGCAGGCATTGGACTTGAGTTTCTCTCTGATCACCATACAAGGTATGCCTCCGTCGCTCCGATCCGGCTAAGCTATTCGATTTACTATGTCCTTGCCGGGTTCGAAACGCACTATGTCTGGCAAGATTGGATGTTCGGTTTGCAATTCGATTGCCTCCCTACTTTCAATCAATACCTGAAAGTCGAAAGCTTATCTGAAGCTGCTTGGATCCTTAAAAATAGAACGGGCGTAGCAGTCCACATTCCCGTCGCCTACAGATACACACGAAATTTCTGGTTAGAAATGGCCCCCTACTATCGATTGTTGCCGATAGGAGCTTCAGACTCCTTGAGCTTAACAGAAAGGGATCTCAACCAATGGGGAGCGTTTGTAACGCTTCGCTTTTTCCTTTGAAAAGGCAGAAGAAACTTCCTCCCTTATGAGAAATCTCGCCAAGAATCCCTTAAGGCTCGGTATTTTAGGATGTGGCGCATTTATAAGCCGGAGGATCCTCCCTATTTTGAAAGAAGCAGATTCAGTTCGTGTTGTCTGCATTCAAAATAGAAACCTAACAAAAGCAGAAACGATCGCTCGGCAATTCGGCATTCCTCGGGCAACGGCCAAAAGAGAAGATCTTCTTGCAGATCCAGAAGTTGAGGCAGTGCACATCGCAAGCCCTAATTTTTTACATGAGGAAGACGCCTTGGCTTGCGCCGCAGCAGGCTTGCCAACTCTTTGCGAAAAACCCCTCTCCATCTCCCTGAATTCAGTCAATCGAATGCTTGAAGCATTCCAAAGCCGCTCTATCCCCTTCTTCGTAGGGCATCAAATGCGGTTTAAGAGGGCCGTCCAAAAAGCAAAAGAGCTCTTGCTCTCAAGAGAATTTGGCACTCTGCTCCAACTTAGAGCATACTACTACTCGCGTATGATCCCAGAAGAAAACTGGAGACTTGAAAAAGGCAATGGCGGTGGAGCTCTTCAGGAAATCGGGATTCATCTCATCGATTTAATCCACTTCCTCTCCGGCGAAGAAATCACAGATATCCGCGCCCTGTCTCCCTCTTTGGAAGTCGACCAAATGATTTCCATCCAAGGGAAATTGCCGAGCGGGGCTTTAGTCTCCTGTGAGTGCGCTTACGGCAGTTCTTATTACAACGGTTTTGAAATCATAGGAACAAAATCTCGCCTTGTCAGTGCCAACTCGCTCCGCCAAACAGAGGATCTCAACGAATCTCTTTTCCTGTTCCGAGAAAAGGAAGAAAAAATTTCCTATTTTTTACCAGCAAGCAATGTTTATGCGGAAGAATACAAACACTTTGCCAAGGCTGTTACCCAGAAAATCGCCTCTCCAATCGAAGCAAATATCAGTCGTGCTAATCAACGAGCGATCGATGCAGCCTACCGTTCTCTTAAGAGTAAATGTAATTATCTGGATGATAATAATCTGATGCTAGAACCAATAAAATAGCCCCTGGCTCAAATCGAAGCTCATGCCATTCGTCGGGTTCTAAAATCAGACATTGACCGGGCGAAGAGAGAGAAAAGTCATCCTCTTTTACTTGAACAATACACGTTTTATGCAAACAGATAAGAGCCTGCTGGCCTGTCAAATGTCGATGCCCCGCTCGGCAAAGTTCATTTGTTTCATAAATGTAGTACACTCTGCGAATAGCAAAAGGGAGGATTTTTTCAATCACTGTGAGGATGCCGCGCGAGTCCTTAAATGAAGGCAGCGCAATGGACTGAGCCATATATGAATTTTAGTTAATTTCTGTTACGCTCGCGGCAGCTTAGCACAGAAAAAATTTATGAGCAAAAAAATAAGCATTATTATCCCCGTGTGGAATGGGGCGAAGTATATAGAGGAAACCATCGCATGCGCCTTGGATCAAGACTATGAAAATAAAGAAGTAATCGTAGTCAATGACGGATCAACCGACCTATCGCTCGATGTAATTCTGAAATTTGGAAATCAGATCAGAAGCTTTACCCAAGAAAATAAGGGACTAGGAGCCACGCGCAACGTAGGCGTCAGAATGTCCACTGGAGATTATTTCGCTTTTCTCGATCAAGATGATCTATGGAAGAAAACGAAGCTCTCCCTACAAATGAAGGAAATGCTTCTATCAGAAAAAGAAGATCCTCTCATTTTTTCTTATGCGGAACAATTTATTTGTCCGAGCCTTTCTGAAGAAGACCGAGAAAAAATTTTTATCCATCAATCTATTCTTCCCGGATACGTCGCAGGGACTTTATTAGTCAGTAAAAACAGGTTCAATCAAATTGGATTTTTCTTTGAAGAGAAAATGATCGGAGAGTTTATGGAATGGTATCTCCGAGCCGTAGAAATCAAAGCACCTATCAAGATGCTGAGCGAGGTGACTTTTCGCCGTCGGATTCATCGCGACAACATGGGTCGGCAGAGAGATTTATTTAGCCGCCATGATTTCATAAAAGTGTTGAAAACCAGTCTAGATCGCCGAAGAGCCAAGTTACAAGGCAATTGAAGTCGGATTGTAAACCAGACAGCTTTTCTCTTGTATTTTTTCAAATAAATTTCTACATTGGCATCTATGAAAAAATGGTTCTATCTCCCTCTCATTCTCGTTCTTAATTGCACCGAGGGAACGATCACAGTCACTTCTCCTGCTAGTTCAGGTGCGGGCTCTTTAAGCGCCGCCATCACGCAAGCCAATAGTTCTCCAGACACGATTGTTTTCTCTTCTTCTTTAGCGGGCCAAACAATTACTGTGTCGGGGAGCTCCCTCATCATCACAAATACCTACACGATCGATGGCCAGACGAACAACATTACGATTTCCGGAGGAGGGGCCGTAAGACCTTTCTTCGTGCAGTCTGGATCTCCTTCCATCTCGAACCTGACTATTTCCGAAGGACAAGCCACTGGGGGCGCCGGAGGAACCATAACGTCTGTAAATGGCGGTGGAGCAGGAGGCGGGGGCGGAGGTTTGGGTGGGGGCTGCTTAGCCGATTCAAACGTCACATTCACAAACGTCTTATTTGCTAGCAATGTTGCAACAGGAGGGGCGGGAGGATCGCTCAACGCAACCGGAACGGACGGAAGCTGTGGCGGCTCTGGCGGCGGTGGAATTGCGGGAGCTGGAGGGCCTGAGACAGGCGACGTTTTCGGCGGAGCGGGAGGTGGCGGAGACCTCTCTTCTCAAACAGGATCTACCGGGTCTGGTTCTACAGGAGGCGCGGGAGGAGGTAATGGCGGCGCCGGAGGAAACTCTGAAACGACGGGAACCATAGGCGGGAGATATTGCGGAGGCGGAGGCGGCGGACAAACGACTTCCGGGACTGCACCTGCGGGAGGAGGGGGAGGTTATGGTGGTGGCGGTGGCGGAGAAGGAGATTCCACTTCGACAACTGCCGGTTTTGGAGGCGGCACTGGGGGCATTGGCGGAGGCGGAGGCGGCGCATCGGAAAACTCGACCAGCACGTCAGACAGTTCTTTTGGCGGAGGAAATGGAGGGAGCAATTCTGGGGTCAATTCCGGCATGCCTGGCGGCGGCGGTGCGGGTCTCGGAGGTGGGTTATTCATATCGGATTTGAGTACGACAACGATTGTTGTAACGACACAAGCTGTAGCCTCTTCTCTCTTTTCCGGAAATAACACAGTACACGGCAATGCAGGCACTACAACTGTGGCGGGGACGACGAACGCTACTGCAGGATCTGCGCTTGGCGCCGATCTTTTTATCGATCAAAGCGGCACCCTCGATTTTAATTTATCCTCAGGAGTCACCCTGCAGCCTGCAAACCCGATCGCCAGCAACACAAATGGCACATCTACCATCCAAAATAGCGGCGCTGGAACGCTAGATCTTTCAGGGGCCAGCCATACCTTTTTATCAAACGTCCTCATGACTGCGGGAACTGTCAATATCACTTCTGATGCAAATTTGGGCAATGCCAGTAGCACGTTGACATTCAATGGGGGCACCCTTGAGACAACTGGGACATTTAGCTCCAATCGAACCACGACGGCATCTTCCGGAGGCGGCACCATTCAGACTGCTTCTGGAACATGGACTTTATCCGGCGCTATCTCTGGCTCTGGATCCTTAACGAAAGCGGGCTCTGGAACTCTAATCCTCTCTGGAAATAATTCTAGCTATTCAGGAACGACGACGATTTCTACAGGGACCTTGCAGGTAAATACTGTCCCTTCTCTCGGCACTGGAAATGTAGTCAATGATTCAGCTCTTGTTTTCAACACTACCGGTTCAGCCACCTATAGCGGAGCTATCAGCGGGACCGGTTCAGTAACCCAAGAGGGCTCTGGAGCGACAGTCATTTTATCTGAAAGCAATAGTTATACTGGAACCACAACGATCAGCGCAGGAACGCTGCAAGCGGGCGGGGCAAATGTCTTTTCCTCTTCTTCTGCCGTTTCCCTTGCAAATACCTCCGGCGCAACGCTCAATCTCAACACTCATGCCAATACGATTTCTAGCCTCTCTGGCGGAGGAACATCAGGCGGCGGAGTCTTGATTACCTCAACTACCCTAACCGTTGGCGATAGCACCTCGACGACCTACGCTGGCGTCATTTCCGGCAGCAGCGGAATCGTGGTCAAGCAAGGAAGCGGCACATTGACCTTGACCGGCACCAATACATATACGGGACTGACCCACGTTACCGCAGGCAACCTGACTGTCAACGGCTCTATCGCCGGCATCATCACAGTAGACGTAGGCTCTACTCTAAAAGGGACCGGAACGATTGGAGGCGCTGCTACCATCAACGGCACTGTCATTCCGGGCAATTCGATCGGAACGCTGAATTTTAGCAGCGGCTTAACCTTGAATGCAGGATCAACCACGCAGATTGAGATCAATCCAACCACCTCATCTCTTCTCGATGTTACAGGCGCGGCTTCTTTGGGAGGCTCGATTGCAATCGTCGCCGATGCGGGAACGTATAGCGCAAGTGAGCAATATACGATCCTTACAGCAACTGGCGGTGTTACGGGAACTTTCAGTTCGATTGCGAGCGCAAACGGCATGTACACAACAGCGATCTATAATGCCGATTCTGTCGTCTTGCTAAACCAGCTCTTAGTTTTGCCTGTTCCTCAAGGGGGAGGCAATTCTGCCAACCTAGCCAACTATTTGAATCGCAATTCGACAGTTCCTACTTTGCAATCAGTGCTGCAAGGCCTATTTGTCCTCACTCCTAGTGAACTAAACCAAGCGCTTCAAACAGCGTCCCCTGCGCGCAACGCCTTTGTCACTTTCTCTTCTCAAAACACGATGCTCACCTTCTCAAATTCTGTCTCTTCTCGTCTGGCCAATCAACGCATTTATCGATCGTTAGCTCAGCGCAGCGTTCATTTAGCAGCTCTTTCCATGAATGACGATGCATTGCTAGCCTCCTATACCTTTCCATCAAAAGCGCCATCGGGTAGCGCACAAACAAGCGCCAGACAATCAAATCTCTATGCGACCTGGATCGATGGCTTTACTGAATTTTCTCACCAGAATGCGCAAAATCAAACCCCTGCATTCAATGTCTTTTCCGGAGGGACGCTCATCGGTTTTGACTATTACGGTTTTGCAGATGGTCAAATTGGGGCCGCCGTTGGATACGCCCGGAACACCATTCATGACCACCAAGATCAGGGAAGCAATACGATCAACTTTTATACGGCCGCTTTTTATGGGACAGGGTATTTTGGCGACGGTTATCTAGAGGGAACCCTATGGGGTACTTACAATCAATTTCAAAGCGATCGGCACATCGTTTTTCCCAGTTTTGATGCAATTGCAAAAAGCAGTTACGGCGGCGGCCAAATCACTCCTCATCTAGCTGGGGGATATGATTTTAATTTTACCTGGGGAACCCTTGAACCATACGCTTCTTTCGATGCAGTCATCAACATCGAGCAAGGCTACCAAGAACATGGCGCTAATCCATTGAACATGAAAATCGAGGGCTATACCTCCTGGATGCTGCAATCTGAGATTGGACTCAATGGCTATGAGACGTGGGAAGAGCCCTGGGGCGTTTGTATCCTGCGAGAAACTGCAAGCTATATCAATAGAACCCCCTTCTCCACCGGTCAGATCACAGCCGCTATCAACGGGGCGGTTGGGACATTTACCGTCGACTCCTTTACAGCCACTCAAAACCTCTTTTCTCCCGCTGTAGAACTCTTCATTCGGGAGAATGATGGCATGTTCTTATCCCTTTTTTATAAAGGAGAATTCGGCAGTGGATATGTGACAAATGAGGTCCTAGCAAGGGTTGGGAAGTACTTTTAATTAAAAAAATTAATTTAATCGTTTTTATTATATATCAACATACTGTATAATATAGTTTAAAAACGAGATTTTTCATGACTATTTCTATAGCTGGGTATCCCCCCAAGTTGATTGAAGCCTTGGTTAACGGGAAGAGAAAGGTAGTTTCTTCTGATCCTCTTGCCGACAGAGTGAATGCCGTAGCTGCAGATGGTTTCAGCTCTCCTCTTAGGGGAACGAAAATCCCCAAAACCAGTTTTATCAGCCCGCCTCCAAGGCTTCCATCCATCTATCATTATAGCGATGCGGTAGAGATGGAGATCAAGAGCGAAGATGGGTGGCATAAGACACAATTAAAACTTCTGAATAAAGACCTGCATACACTGATCCCTGGATCTGCGCAAAAAGATGCCCAAGCAATTGCAGAGAACTATTCTGAGATTTCTAGAAAATCAAAACTCTCAGATCCAAGTCCCATTAAAGTCGATGAAAACACCTCGATTTCCATCGTAGGGCAAAAGGAATACGAAGTAGAGCGAAACCGGCTTGAAGAGAAAAGAGTCACAAGACGTTTGTTTACACAACATCCCTATGAAAATGCAGGCAAAGCTCTATACCCTTTGAAGGGCGATGATTTCGTTTCTCTCCCAGGAGCTGATTGGATTCAGGAGATTGACGAGTACCATCAAAAAGGTATTCAAGAGCCTTTAGTAGATCATGTGAAAAAGAAAAAAACTTCTGTAATAAAGAATAGCGCTCTTCAATTCAAACCGCGCGCAGTTTATTCTGCAGTCAAAAAACAGTAAACGAACCTCACCCTATAGCTGTGATTCTCAACGTTAAGATTACGCCCAATGCCTCCAAAAACGAAATCCTGCGATGGGAAGAAGATCGCCTTGTGATCAAAATCCGCGGAGTGCCGGAGAAAGGCAAGGTGAATGAAAATCTCATTGCCTTTTTAGCGGAAACTTTAAAGATCGCAAAATCTCAGATCGAGATCGTCTCAGGAGAGACATCTCGACTAAAAAGACTGGAGATTAAAGGCATTTCTGCCGATGAACTAAAAAAACTCCATCCACTAGATCGTGATAAAAAATAACAGGATAACGACTCCTCAAGGGGTCAGCTCACGAATCGGGCATTGACTTTTTGGGATACGTCCTCTTTGAAAATCACACATTAATGCGCACAACCTCCAAGCAAAGAATGAAAAGACGGCTGAAGGAGGCGTACGAGAATTACCTCATAGGGAAGACTGATGCAATACCTATGGATCAAAAAATCCAATCATACTTGGGAATCTTGTCTCATGCCGATCAACGGACACTTGCGCTCGGGATTAAAAATGCTTATTGGGTACGGAATGGAAAGATCACATCTGGGAAAATTTAAAAATTCACCGGCTCCGCCGGAATAAAAACAAGGAACAAGAGATCAATGTCCTGATTACAAGTGACAAGTATTCAATGGCCTATGGCCTTGAACTTCCGCCAGCCCGCGACGCCCATGTCCTCGTAGTCGTAGCGGTAGTAGTGGACAATCAAGCCGGAAGGAGCGAAGCCCCCAACAACCAAGTGATAGCCTTGAATGACCTCTTTGCAGCGTGTGTAAGTCCAAGGGTTGTCGTTGAAACACCGTTTTCCTGAACGTCGATTCTCCCAAAGAACCGCCCTTGCTGCGTCAAAAACACCTGGAACTTCGTATCCTGGAGGTAATAATTGTAGTTGAGCGTCATATGACTTATTTCTGCTCCCAGGAATTACATCGTTTGTCATGACCGCATAATGAAATTCTTTTTCAGCAGGTATGTTTTTAGGAATTTGGTCCCAAAGAAATCTATATCCAGGTCCTCCAGAACTTTTATCAAGCTGATCCAGAGAGTCTAAAGTTGAAGGAATGGGTGCATCGTTAATAGCCACCTGTGGAAACAAAGGCACGACAATATGCGTTTCCGATCTTTTTTTCCCGGGCCAAATTGCGCAATCTCCTGCGAGAAAATCTTTAAGTGCTTGTGGATAAGGCGGCAAATTGATTGTTTGCGAAGCAGCCCACTCTTTTTTAGATATCACGTTAGATATAAGCGGAATTTCTGCCTCTTTACGAAAAATCATCTCCAAATCAAACTGCCTAGCAACATGCGCTATCTCTGCCGCTTTTAATAGAAGTTCCCTTTTTTCTTTTGGGTCTTTGGTCAAAGGAATTAATTGTTGATACGCATCCAATCGGTCAGGAGCAGAGCCAAGAATTTGCTTATAGATAAAAATACTGTCGTCGGGGTTATTTTGATCTGAAGCTTCCTTCATAGCCCACTCTATATTTTCAAGAGACGGACAGGATTGGAGCTTAAGTCCTGCGATTAAATAACTTACGTTTAAGACGTCCCTTTTGCAAAATTCTAAAGTTTTGATTGCCTCTTGAATTTTGTCTTCCTGGAGCTGGTATAAACTTAAGTAAAGACGGCTAAGAGTGGCTTTTTCTGGCTCTCTCAATTGATCGTAGAGTTCCGGAATAGGGGCATAGTCTGCTGATGCATTTGTATGCTGCAATGCTTTGCCATAAAATTCTAGAGCTTCCGCATAATCTTTTTCATCGATACAACTTTTGGCGAGTTCAAGGCATTTGGCTGCACGTTGCTGGTTTTGGCCCTTGAAATTAGAGCAGGTGAGGACAGGATCTTTTGGCAGTCGCTCTTCGACAAACTCTCGAAACGCGTGAATGGGAGTAATTTGAGTCAGGGGAGTTCTGCACAATGCACAAGGTTTGCCCTGATCCTTCCACTGTTGGATTGCAATTCGGTCGAAAAGGTGTCCGCAATTTGTCAGCACAGGATCTTTGGGGAAATCTGCTGTAATGGGACAACTGAGCTTGCTTAACTTGCCACTCAGAATCCCCAACTTGACCTGCTGGGCCACTAGCTTAACTCGAGCGGTGCAATGCTCAAAAGCGGTTTGCTTAAGATTGGCGGGAGGCGGGTAAGCCAAACGATTAGCTTCAATAGAAGAACTGGAACAAGTCTTTTCAAAAGACGAACACATTATAAATTTCCTTGTTTGAAGTATTTTATACCAAAAATCTAGTTTATTTCAATAAATTAATGCTTGAAATCCTGGACTGTAGATATTGCCCTCTGTCCCCTGTGGAACAGACTCTTCTGCAGTGCTTTGGAGGGATATATAGGGATAAGTTTTATTTGGGGCGACAGGGGGAGCCGGGAACTCGAAGGAGACTGTTTAGACACTAAAATTATTTTTAAGATAGAGAAGCAATTTAGATGCCTCTTAACGTACAATTTTTTCCTTTTTCTGTGACTACCCCTTTATGTTCCATTTTCTAAGAGGATTCCTTAACGTACGTTATAATCCGTTTCGTGAGCTGACCCGCTCAAGTCTTTGAAAAAATGGGAGGGGTTTATCCGCTCAGGTGATTTTCTTCATCATATGCCATGCGCCTCCAAAGAGAACTTTCAAGTCATAGAATGGAATTGTCTTCCAACTTCCATTTCGATTGAAGAGCCAATAGAAGATCCGATCTTTTTGTTTGGTCTTTATCGCATGCCATAGATCTGCCTGAAAATGGCGGACCTTTTTTATCGATTGAGGGCTCTGTAGAGGAAAAGAGCCTTGCAAAGCTTTGACCCAATCTACCCCTGCAAGTGCTCCATGGCGGACCCAACGATTTGGGCGAAAGTCCAACTCAAAAAGAGAATGTTTTTGCTCTTTCTCTCGAATGAAAGAGAGGCTGAAAAAACCGGTCAACTGAAGCTTTTCCCCTAATTTTTGTAAAATCGGCTCAATTTCTTTGCAGGGCATGAACATTCTCTCTAACGACGGCGCATAAAGAGTAGGCGAATAGGTCATGATTGAATAGGAATAGGCAACAAGGCGAGAGGCTAAAAATAAAGGCTCTACGCTGATCAAATCTCCTTCAAGGTACTTTTCGATAAGAAATGGCTGATCGGTAGCAATGGAGGCCTTCATCACCTCTTCCTCCGTCTCACATTTATAGACGCCCTCGCCGGCTCCACTCCGAGAAACTTTTAGGATCACAGGAAAGCCGATCTCTTGAGCGATAGAAGCAGCTTCTTGCAGTGACTGAGCCGCTTGAGACGGGGGCGAGGGGATTTCCAATTCCTTTAAGAGGGCTGCGACTTCTACTTTTCCGTTTAAGGCCTGTAAAAAGATGGGATTTGCAATTGGATAAAGCTGCATTTTTAAGGCGGGATCGATCGCGCTATCGACGAGCGCCCAAATCAACGAATCTGAAGCTAAAATCTTGAATTCGAAGCTTCTCTTTGCAAGCAAAAGGGCAGCTTCCTCAATGATCTCCTTTGGATTTGGAGATGCATCGATCAATTCATCGATATATGAAGAATACGCTAAAGACCAATCGGGAAATGCGAGGACTGTGACTCGAAATCCCGCCTTTTTAAAAAGGTACGGAAGTTCGCAAACTAGGTGCGCCGAATCTTTGGGAGCAACGATGATTATTTCTTTTTGATCGGACATGAGTTTTTGCCGAGGATCTGATAGACGACGCACCAACTCATCAGCGATTCAAAAAAAACAAATGCAGCGGCTGCTAAAAGAATCCAGCTTCCTCTCCAATAAGCGAGACCTAAAAGAAGGAGAGCGAAAAGAAAGCGGATCACTCGGCCGGGAGTATTGATATTTGGGGATAGTTTCATTTAATGCTCAATTTTTTTATTTTTTGGTCGGCGATGCGGATTCCCCGCGTTTGCGCCCCTTTAATAGGTACATCTTTTAGTGCGAAAGTCACTTTTTTCGCATCTTTGCGTGCGAGCTGAAACTCTGCGATCACATTGGAGTCTGAAGAGATGTGTTCTAACTCCATGTTCTCATCGAGATAGCGATATCCTTTATCGAGAATAAACTTATCGACGATAAAGCGCTTGGCCCAAAGGTGGCCAGTTTCTTTGTTCCGATAGACAACGCTCATCACGGTTTTTTTATCGGCAACGCCCGCCAGTGCCAAGTGTTCAAAATACTGCTTTTCGGGAACATTTAAGACTTTATAATTGCCCTCTTTATCGAAGATGAGCAATTTGTCAAAATTGGTGCAGATAAATTGCAAAGAGCCTGAAACCTTCGTCCCGACAAAGCCGGATTGCAAATCGACGCCCACTTTGATCTCTTTTGTCTCAATAGCGCGCCGATCGATCTCTTCGATCGCTTTCACTTTGGTTTTCCGCGGGTAATTGGGCCCGAATTTCTCGATCAGTTTCTTGAGATAATCGATCGCATATTTTTTGACATTGCGAAGGTGCTTTTCTACCGCGCTTAGCTGCTCTTCAAAATGGGCGATCTCTTCTTTATTCTTGTCGATGTCAAATTGGGAAATGCGCCGGATCGGAATTTGAAGAATTTTTTCTAGATCTTCGGCGGTCGGCTCGCGGATGAGCTTTTTTAGGTAGGGCTTGAATGATTCGTGAAGAGCCTCGTGGATTTCTTCGAGCGTTTTTTTCGTCTCGATTTTCTTATAGATCCGATTTTCGATGAAAATCCGTTCGAGCGTCTTGTAGAAAATCTTCTCTAAGAGGCGCATCTTATCGATCTCAAGCTCTTTTTTTAAGTACTCGACGAGCTTTTCAGCATTAAACGCCAGGATCTCGTGGACGTCAGTCTCCCAGGGAAGACCCTCTTTAATCACGATGATCTGAGAGGTTAAGGAGACTTCGCACTCGGTAAATCCATAGAGCGCATCTAAAATCTCTTCCGCGTATTGCCCGCGCGGCAACCGAATCTCGATCTCTACTTCTTGCGCCGTATAATCGTTGATCGCTTCGATTTTGATTTTACCCTTTTTGGCCGCTTCATCGATCGAATGGATGAGACTCTCTGTGGTCGTTCCGTAACAAATTTCTCGGATAATGAGCGTTTTTGGGTCTTTGATCTCGATCTTTGCCCGTAGTTTGACTTTGCCCCATCCTTTATCGTAGAGGCTTTTATCCATGATCCCACCGGTGGGAAAGTCGGGGAAGATTTTGAAATTTCTCCCTTCGAGGCAAGCGATTTCCGCTTCGAGAAGTTCGGTGAAATTGTGGGGTAGAATGTGGGTGGCCATTCCAACAGCGATCCCATCAGCCCCTTGCATGAGTAAAAGAGGGATTTTCGCAGGCAGTGTGACGGGCTCAAAATTTCTTCCATCATAGGAAGGGATCTTTTCAGTGATGTCGGGATTGAAAAGGGTTTCTCTGGCCAAAGGAGATAGGCGCGTTTCGATATAACGGGCTGCGGCCGATGGGTCCCCTGTATAGGTATTTCCAAAGTTCCCCTGCCGATCGAGCACAAACCCTTTGTTGGCCAGATTGACCAGAGCCTCGTAGATCGCCGCATCTCCGTGCGGGTGGAGCTGCATCGTCTGACCGACGATATTTGCGACCTTATGGAGCTTATCGTCGTTCTGCCTCCATAAAATCTCAAGAATGCGCCGCTGCACGGGCTTTAACCCGTCAAAAACGCTTGGAATCGCCCGATCGAGAATGACATACGATGCGTATTTGATGAAATGATCTTTCATCTGCGCTTTGAGATCATCCATCTTCATTCACCAGGTTTTCCATGATAAAGGACTTTCTTGCCGGCGTGTTTTTGCCCATGTAGAATTCAAGCGTGGGTTTTATGTCTGAGAGATTTTGAACCATCACAGGCAGTAAGCGGATATCTTTTGCGATAAACTGCTGAAACTCATCGGGAGAAATTTCTCCAAGCCCTTTAAAGCGGGTGATCTCGATCCCTTTTTTCAGCTCTTGTTCGGCCTTGATCTTTTCCTCTTCTGAGTAGCAATAGATCGTCTTTTGCTTATTTCTCACTTTGAAAAGAGGCGTTTCTAGAATGTGGAGATGACCATTCATCACAAGGCCCTCAAAGTAGGTCAAAAAGAAGGTGATGAGTAGATTGCGTATGTGCATGCCGTCGACATCCGCATCGGTGGCCAGGATCACCTTGCTGTAGCGGAGATTTGCTAAATCGTCTTCGATATTGAGCGCCGACATCAAGTTATACATCTCTTCATTTTTATAGAGCTGCTCGATCTTCATCCCATGGACGTTCAGAGGTTTTCCGCGAAGCGAAAAGACGGCCTGCGTAAAGGGATCTCTTGTCATGACAATCGATGCAGAAGCTGAATCCCCTTCTGTCAGAAAAATCATCGAATTGGCCCCTTCCAACGTCCCATCGCCAAAGTGATATTTGGAATCGCGTAGTTTGGGGATCTTGAAGGAGATTTTCTTCTGTTTTTCTTTGGCCTCTTTTTTCACGGCCGCTAACTCTTTTCGGAGCTTTTCATTAAAGAGGATCCGCTCGACGATTTTCTGGCCTGTCTCCTCATTTTTATAGAGTAGATTTTGCAGCGCGTCTTTTACTTCTTGAACAATAGGGCCCCGAATCTCGTTATTCGATAGCTTATTTTTCGTCTGCGATTCAAACACCGGATCTTTTACCTTCACGAGAATCGTCCCTACGATCCCCTCGCGGACATCGACCCCTTGGAAGTTTTTCTTTGCGTACTCGTTGACGCCCTTTAAAATCCCCTCTCGAAAGGCCGAAAGGTGAGTGCCGCCATCTTGCGTGTATTGGCCGTTGACAAAAGAAAAGTAGGTCTCGCCATAGCTCGAACTATGGAGGATGGCAAACTCAACGCTCTTACCTCGATAATGGAGCGGCTGATAGAGGCGATCTTCTTTGACCTCTTCATTCAAGAGATCTAAAAGGCCATTTTCTGAAAATATCTTTTGGCCGTTGAAATCGAGCGTGAGGCCCACATTGAGATAGGCGTAGTGCCAGAGCCTCTTTAAGATGAGCTCTTTTTGAAAGGCAAATTTTTTGAAGATTTCAGTATCGGGGGTAAACTCTAGCCAAGAACCGTTCTCATCCTTCGACTTTCCCTTCTTTTTCTCCTGAAGAATGCCCTTTGAGAACTCTGCTTCTACAAATTCTCCGTCCCGAACGCTTCTTACGACAAAATGGGAAGAGAGCGCATTGACCGCTTTCAATCCAACCCCATTTAATCCCACGGAGAACTGAAAGACATCATCGTTGTATTTAGCGCCGGTGTTGATCTGGCTGACGCATTCGATCACCTTGCCAAGAGGAATTCCCCGTCCCCAGTCTCTAACCGAAACGGTTGAAGTCTTCTCGTTCAATACGATGGCAATCTGCTTGCCATGCCCCATGATATACTCATCGACGGCGTTGTCGATTACCTCTTTGAGCATGACATAGATGCCGTCATCTGGATGCGACCCATCGCCGAGGCGACCGATGTACATCCCCGAGCGCAGCCGAATATGGGCAAGCGCATCTAAAGAGAGTACAGCGCTTTCATCGTATTTTTTAGCCATTTAATAGGGGAGAGTAGGCTGCCACCTAATTTTTTGTCCAGTAGTCAGTGCTTTGCTGAGCTTTTCGCCGTTGATACCGGTTTTGCAATCGGTTTAACAGGTAGAGAAAGCTTTCCAGATTCTGGTGTTTTCACCAGATTAGAAGAAATCGAACCAATAGACATCGTATTTCCCTGACTGCCTGTCGAAGCGGAACGACCGCGAATAAGACCCGTTGGCATGATATCAATATGACTTCGCTTTAAATAATTCTCAAAATCCATGAGAGAAGGAGATTCCAATGCAGATGACTTGTAAGGAGAGTTCATTTCTTGCGAAAAGGTTCGACGTACGGCTTCTCGATCTTGTGGAGTCAAGTTGCGATCTTTCATCATCTCCATTGCAGGACTTCTCCCAGCCACCACGCAGGGCGATTGTCGTACAGATTTCCCTTCAAAAGCTTGAATATATTTATGAAAAAATGGGTCGACTGCATAGACCGTATCCATAGGAGTAAATGTTTTTCCTTGAGAAGCTTTTGCAAGAATGAAATCCCGCAATCGATTCATTCGCGTCATTGTTGCAATTTTTTGCGAACTATTCAGAATTGTTTTATCCAGTTCGATACGGAGATATTGATTAATCTTATGCGCAAATCCTCGAACAGAGACAAACTCGCAGCCCGTTTCATCAATTCCCTTTGCGTTCTCTACTGTTTTTTCCGCGATCCTGTCAGGATATAAGACAGATTCATTTGCAATATGCGTACTAACAAGATCAAATACGTCCCACGGCTCCACAATTGAGACTAATTCTTTGATTTGCTTTTGGTTAAGCAGAGTTCTAGCAAAAGGATTTTCTAAAAATGCTAGATCGGTCGCAGCAATCTGGTTCATCTCATCGCCCCTCTCATAGACAGGATCAATCCTGACCGGGTAACAATCTTCTACATCAAACAAGGTGTGCTTTTTTAAACCATCCGACTTGCCATCCCGTAGCCCAATCGCTAAAGAGAGCATGATCATTTTGGCATAACTAAGAAGAGGATCAACATCTCCAGATTCTTCCAAATAGGGCTCAATGATCCCCACTGAAAACTCAGGAAGCGCAAGATATTCCTTCTCAAACCCATTACAAAGCTCTTCAATCAACAAAGGTTCTTTCTTTGAAGAAGATTCTTCCTTTATCGAAGGAGCCTCATCGGAAAACCCTCCTTGAGAAAATTCATCATCTGAAAGTCCTATGGCAGAATCTTTTCTTGAAAGGACCTCTGAGGGCGAATTTTGAAGAACACAATAAAGACCGCTGACCGTATGGTCGCCTAAACCCATCCAGTGGGCGTGCTTAGCGACTAGAGTTTCCATACAAGCCCTTTTCGCGCCGACCTTAAAGACAAAATCATTTTTTTCAAGAGAAGAACCGATGAAATAGACTCCCATGTATTGCTCGTCCGCCTTTTCGGCTCTTAAAGCTGCAAGATTTTGAAAGATCTGCAACGCCAGTTCTTCCGTTTTTCCTTGGCCAGACACTCCGCCTAATAAAGGCAATAACCGGGAGAATTCCTGCGGCTGAGCTCCAAGCGTCCCCGGCTTAACGATCTCAACTGCGCGGGCGTAAACGCTTCCAATCCGCTCAAACGCCGGCAACTCTTTATTCTTGGCAATCGCTTCAGTCTTTTCAAAACTCGAAGGAATATTTTCTGACACGTAAATACAGGAGGGTGACGAAATTGAAGCCATAATTAAAAAATCTCTACTTTATATGTTAAAATAAATTTTTAACATAATAATGATAGCAAAAAAATCAATTAATTACAATGGCATATTAAGAAGCGCAGCGAGGAGACTCGCTGCGCAGGCTAGAAAACTATTTTGGCTTTCGGGCGACGATGTAGTAGCTCGTCGTCACAAGCCTTTCTCGGTCTGCCTCGACAAACGCCTGTCCATCTTTGGTCAAACGGTCGAAAAGAGCTTTAAAATGGCGAGGGAGAAATCTCCAACGCACGAGGAACTGGATGATCCGAGTCGCACGAGTAAAGAACTTGTCGGCATTCTCGATCAAAGGAGCTTGGAGCCCATCGATGCTCGCATTTTCATCGATCTCGATTTCAAATCCGGCTTTCCTTAGTAAATCGACATATTCTGTCGAAGAAGGCGTGCCAATGGCGCCGATAAGAGGCTTAACCCGCTTCATCAAATCGGCATGGTGTGGGTCTTCCGCGTTGTACTTATCGAGGCGGACCCAATCGAGGCAGGCCAATTTCGCCCCGGGCTTAAGAATGCGGTAAAGATCTCTAAACAGCTTCTCTAAATTTTTGGAGAGGCTAAACACTTGGATTTGATAAATTCCATCGAGAGAATTATCCGCAAATGGGTACGGAATATCGTTTAAGTCCCCTTGCTGGAATTTACATTGATTAGTCATGCCAGTTCCAAGCGCAAAGCGCTTGGCCGATTCGAGTTGATCCGGATCGATATTGATCCCTGTGACATGTGCGCCCGTAATGGATGCGATGTGATTAGCTACGCGACCTCTTCCACAACCGATATCGAGTACTTTATCGCCTTTGCCCACGCCCAAATCCCCACTCATCTTCTCTTCAAAGAGCGCTTGGTTCGCAATGATGCTTTTAGAGAGGTCCATTGCTGGGGGAATGTACATTTTTTCCACATGGCCAATCGCGCAGAGGTGATTGAGAACGCTATAGTAGTCGACGAGCTTTCCCTTAATTTTGTTGTAATAGTCGGCGCCCATCTTCTGCACTAATTCTTCTTCATTTGCCCAGTCATGGTCATACATGTCGTAAGAATTTAAAAATGCGTCGATTTTTTCAGGCGATAATGTATACAATGTTTTCAAAGATTTGCAAATGGTAGAGACTCTGTATCCAAAAAATTGCAACTTCGCCGTTATTCCTGACTGCGCCATTCATGACTCCCTTAAGATTTTATGATTCTAAAAAATTTTTACCGATTCTCAAAATTTCAAGCAAGTAGATTGTTATGAAAAAAATTCTCACCTCAAAAATCACTCTTTCGATTTTTTTATGCCTCTTTATCGCAGCGACCGCCATTTTGGGGCTCACTGTTTCGCACTATAAGCAAACAGAAAAAACCATCGCAATCAATGGGGAACTTCTGCAGAAAAAATTAGCGGGAGAGCCTCCTGAATGGATGCTCGAGCAGATCAAAACAGATCTAGCTCGCTTTTCTAAAGAAGGCATTTCAAAGTCCCTCATCGATGAGACATTTCAAGGAGAGAGAATCGAAAAATATAGCCTCATCCGCTTTACCATCAAAGATGGCAGCCTTGTCTTTTCTTTGAGTGAGAAGCACCTCGATGGGCGCCACTTCCGCCACCTTCTCGCCTCGATGAAAAAGCTCAATGAACTCGTCAAACTCCCCGATATGGACTTCGTCTTAAGCCTAGAAGATGGCTTTGACTGCACTCCTAAAGGATTTCCCATCTCCCCTTGCTTTGTCTTTGCAAAAAGCAACCGGGCGAACAATTTTATCCTCATGCCCGATTTCAAGGCATTTGGCGGCTATGGAAAATTGCGCCAGCAAATCCTCGATGGCAATCGAAAATTTTCTTGGGAGAAAAAAAATTCCCAAGCATTTTGGCGCGGTTCAACCACGAGCGGCTTTTTCCAAAAAGACAACTGGAATCTTTTTTGCCGAGGAAAACTCGTCCTTTTATCCCTTCTTCATCCCCAAGAGCTCGATGCAAGATTTACCAGCGTCGTCCAGTGCACGCCGGATGTTCCCTCTCTTATGAGAGCAAGTGGAATGGTCTCTAAAAACGTTGGAAAAGTCGACCACCTCAAATATAAGTATCTCATCGACGTAGATGGCAATTCATGCACCTATGAGAGGTGTTTTTGGGTCCTTCTCTCCAATTCTCTTGTCATCAAGCAAATCACGCCGAACATCCAATGGTATTACGGCGGGCTAAAACCCTATGTTCACTTCCTTCCGCTCAAAGAAGATCTCGGGGATCTTCTCGAACAAATCAATTGGGCAAAAGAGCATGATGAAGATGCGAAAAAAATGGCAGAGAGGTCTACAGAATTTGTGAAAGAAAACCTGTCAGCAGAGAGCATCTTTCACTACATGACTCTCCTGCTGACAGAATATGCGAAATTACAAAATTTCAGCGGCGATAGACGCCAACTCTGAGCGTTCGGTTCTTTCGAGGAATATATGTCCATAGATTCGCTGGTTCTTAAAGCGATTTACGCAATAAGTAAGTCCATTTGAATCTTTGTCGAGATAAGGGTTATCGATCTGCGTTGAATCGCCGGTCAAAATCACCTTTGTCCCCTTCCCTGCGCGGGAGATAATCGTCTTCACCTCATGGGGCGTTAAGTTTTGCGCCTCATCGATGATCATATACATTTTCGGCAAAGAGCGGCCGCGGATATATGTGACCGCTTCCATCTCGATCTTCTTGCTTTCCATGATAAACTCTAACGTTCCCGGACCATTGCCTTCACCGCTTGTAGAAGTGCATAAAAATTCTAAGTTATCATAGATCGGCTGCATCCAATGGTAGAGCTTTTCTTCCTTCGTTCCCGGTAAAAATCCGATATCCTTTCCAAGAGGAACAATCGGACGCGAGACGAGAATGCGGGAATAGATATTCTCATCAAATACTTTGCGCATACCACAGGCAAGAGCGAGCAATGTTTTCCCCGTTCCAGCAGGGCCGATCAGCGTCACTAATTGGATATCGTCGCGGAGCAAAAGATCAATGGCGCAGCGCTGCTCTGCATTGAGCGCGGAAATGCCCCAAATATCGCGACTTACCGGTAAAAGCGGCTCTAATCGCTTATTCTTTTCGTTGTATTTAACGACGGCTGAAGAGTTTTCAGGCGAGGTCAAAATCGCATATTCGTTCGGGCGGAATCCCCCTTCCATCGCAGGAAGAGTCCCATCTTTGAAAAACTGATCGATATCTCTTTTGGCCGCTTCAACTTTTCGGATGCCTTTATACAAATCCTCGTAAGAGCTCTTAAGATCCTCATAATCTTCCGACTCAAGGTCCATCGCCTCAGCCTTCACGCGAGTGACAAAATCCTTAGAGACGATTACTACTGTTTCGCCCTTACTCTTCAAAAGATATGCAGTCAAAAGAAGTTTGTTGCTCTGACGATCGAGCGGCAGGGGGAATCCTTCCACCAACTCTGCTTTTATCTCCAAATAAATACGAACTTTTGGCCCCTCTGCAAGAGTGACTCCGCGATGAAGATCTCCGGTTCCTTCCGCCTTCAATGAGTCGATATAGCGGATCACTTCGCGAGCATTCTTGCCAACCTCATCCGTATAACGCTTTAATCCATCCAATTCTTCCAAAACATCAAGAGTAATGACGACATCATTATCCTTGAATTTTTTGATGGAGGTTGGATCGTGGATAAGAACATTCGTATCGATAAGAAACGTTTTTCGGGTCACTTTTTTTTCCTTGGAAACAAGCGTTTGTACATCAGGCTTTTGGGCCAAAATCATTCCTAACCTCTGCATATTATTTATAAGTATCAGTTTCAGTTCTTCTGGTTACCTTCCGTCTCCTTTTTATTTGGCCCCAAAAATTTTCTTATATTCAACCCTTCACTCAAAAGCAAGCTTGTTTTAAAAATATTCTCAACAGGCTCACATAAAATAAGTTATGCAAACGACTAAGCATTCAGTATCATAGAGTGCTAATTGTGTTGACGCAAGGAGCTAGACTTACCTATAATAGTTCTTAAAGAAAAAATGGTGCATACCATGCAAATCACACCACAAATCCTCAGCATACCACCCTACCTATCCACAACTTGGGATAACATCTCTGTGTTAAAACCAGAGAGCCTCGGAGAAATTTTCTCCCTGACCGTCATCCTTAAAAACGGCGACCGGGTCACCGTTCCATCTCTTACCAAATCGGAGATCTCTTCTATTTTTGAGGCTCATGCGAAATCCGTTGCCACTTTGCCTCAAAAACAAGGAGGTTTTATCGCCTCTATCAACGAACCTCTTCACCACAATCCGGAGCAATCGGATTTGCCTGAAATTCCCCCTGAAGTTTTAGGCAAAATCTCTCTTCTCACCAAAGCTTTCAACCTCGAGGGAACTTCTTCTTTTGAAGAGCTCGCGCAAACAAATTGCAACTGCATCTATTGCCAAATGAAACGGGCCCTTACTCCTACGGAAGAAAAAATCGACGATCTAGATCTTGTTTTTCGCGATTGGGAAATCAAAGAACTTTCGAACAACCTCTACACAGTGACAAATCCGCTCGATCTCAATGAACACTACAACGTTTTTTTAGGAGAACCGATCGGCTGTACATGTGGCCATAAAAACTGCGAACACATCAAAGCCGTCCTTCAGAGCTAAAACAGTTGCTTGCTCTAAAATATTCTAACTTCTAGTATTGGGATCAACATTGCTGGGAGTGTTTATGTCAGTCTCGAGAATTGCCGTCTTTACATTGAGCTTAGCCACTGCTCTTCAAGCAGCTCCGTCGCCGCAAACCCCTCCTGCAAAACCGACCACCGTACAGACAAGCGTCAAAAAAACAGAAAACTTCAAATCTTTCACAGGGAAGGTTCTGGCCAATAAAGTACGCATCCGCGTAAAGCCAGACCTCGAGAGCCATGTTTTCCGCCAGGTTGGCAAAAATGATCTTTTCCTCATTGTCGGAGAAGAAGGAGATTTCTACGCTGTCCAACCGCCAAAAGATACAAAAGCCTACGTTTTCCGCAGCTACATTTTAGATAACGTCGTAGAGGCGAACCGAGTCAACATCCGCTTAGAACCCCACGTCGACGGCCCTATTATTGGGCAGTTACAAGCCGGCGACAAGATTAAGGGGTCTCTTGCTGCGACAAATAGCAAATGGTTTGAGATTGCCCCTCCCTCCTCGACAAAATTTTATGTCTCTAAAGAATTTATCGGCAATGCCGGCGGCCCTGAATTTCTTGGCCTAATGGAAAGAAAAAAAATGCAAGTCGATGAACTCTTGCACAACGCTTTCCTCGTCGCCGAAGGAGAATGCAAAAAAGTCTACGAAGATATGTCTCCACAACCGGTCATCGAACAATTTCAAACAATCATCCGAAATTTTGTCGACTTTACAGATGCCGTGGCCCAAGCAAAAGAAGGATTAGCCCTCCTTAAAGATACCTACTTGCAGAAAAAAATCGCCTATCTCGAGGCCAAAGCGCAACTCTCTTCGAGCGCAAAAGATGAACTTCTAGCAAGGCACAAAGCGGAAAATCAAGAGCTCTTTGCAGGAGCGCATCTTCAAGTGAGTAAAAATCTTTTTTCCAAGAAAGACGCAAAAGATGGAGCGCATTTTTGGGATGGAATTGAAGAATCTCTCTACTTAAGCTGGACGGCCTTTCATACAGGCCGCAAAGTCGATGATTTCTATGCCGAGCAAAAAGCCAACTCAACAGTCTTAAGCGGCAAAGTCGAAACCTATGATCATCCTGTGAAAAACCGACCTGGAGATTTCATTCTCCGAGGCGAAGAGGCCCCTATCGCCTATCTCTATAGTACCTTTATCGACCTTCAGAAACACGAAGGAAAGCAAGTGACGCTTCTCGTATCCCCAAGGCCGAATAATCACTTCGCCTTCCCGGCCTACTTCGTCCTCAGCGTCGAATAACAGAAAAAAAATTCACCGCCGAGAGCATCGAGTCCTCGGTGGTTAAATAATTAAGGGTTAAACTCTGGTCGTCTTTTCGATTTGCTCAAGTTCCGGCAGCTCTTTGACTGTGCTGGTCCATTCTTTGAGCTTTCGCGCCGATACGAGCGCTCTAGACTCTAAAGAAACGACGGATTGATTGTAGGCGTCAACCGCTGAGCCGAGCTCTCTTCCCAGCTTTTTCCAATGCTCGCAGATCGTGCCGAGCCGCTCGTAAAGATCAGATCCCAATTTTGCAATCTCTTGCGCATTTTGAGAAAAACTCTCCTGCTTCCAGCCAAAGGCCACGGCGCGCAAAATTGCAATGAGTGTCGTCGGCGTTGCGATGATGATATTCTGATCCGCGCCCACTTCGATCAAGGTAGGATCTGTCTGCAGGGCTGCGCTAAAAAAGGCCTCTGCCGGAAGAAAAAGGATCACATACTCAGGGGCTAAGTCAAACGCCTTCCAATATTCTTTTGCCGAAAGATCCTTAATGTGCTTGCGAAGGCTTGCCGCATGGTCTTGAAGGCGCGTTTTTTGCCGCTCTTCATCTTGTGTTTCAGAGGCGTCGAGATAAGCATCGAGCGGCGTCTTTGCGTCGACGACGATCTGCCGCTGTCCGGGAAGGCGGATCACTAAGTCGGGCCGCAGATTTTTTCCGTTTAATCCTACAGTGACCTGCTCAGAAAAATCACAGTGATTGACGAGCCCTGCAAGTTCTACAACCCTTCGAAGGTGAACCTGCCCCCACGAGCCGCGCATTTGCGGAGAGCGCAGCGCACGCACGAGCTGCCCCGTCTCTTGCCTGAGTTCCTTATCTGAGACCATCATCATGTCGATCTGCTTTTGTAGAGCCGAATAAGCCCCTTCTCGCCGCTTTTCTAAGTCCCGGTGCTGCTCATCGAGTTGCTTCATCACTACTTTTAAAGGCTCTAGGCTCGCTTCAATTGCCTTTTGCTTCCCGTCTAAGTCGAGTTTTGCCCCTTCTTGAAATTTCCCAAGCTGCGCCTCTGCCAAATTCAAAAATGCTTTGGAAGTTTCATTCAGCACTTCCATGGAAAGAGACTTCAATGATTCTTGGATCTGCACCTTCGATAGTTCGAGCTGCTTTTGCATCCAAAACCAAAAGCCCAAAAAAACAGCGCCGATTCCGGCAACGGCTAAGATTTGCCACATGAGATTGTTCCTTATTAACTAAAATGGTCGTCTTCTTCTTCAGGTTCCGGCTCGAAATCTTCTAACGTCTTCGATTTCTTACCAGCGACTAGACGAATAAGCGATAAAATGAGCGCGATGCCGACATAAAACCAGGCCACAACGGCGAGGATAACCGCAAAAAAATAGAGAATTCCATACAGCACTAAGACAGCCCCTACGACCGTCAGAAAGGCCAGATGGAAAGAGGGAATTTTGAAGTGAAGGACTTTTAAACTGGGGAACTTCAGGCGGCAGACCATCAAGTAACCAACGACGATCATCACGACGATAAGAGCAATCGATCGATCCGTCTGACTAATGTCAAACCACTGCTGGACAAGAGGAGAGAGTAAAAAAAGATTCGCCGACACAACAGCCGCAGCAGCGGCCGGGATCGGAAGTCCGGTAAAATGCTTCTTTTGCGCGGCCATCAGCTCAGCATTGCCCTTAGCCTCAGCCCCTTTTACATTGAATCGAACCAGGCGAAGGATTCCGGAAAGAGAGTAAACCATGCATCCAGTTGCTGCACAAAAAGAAAGAAGAGTCCCCTGCTCGAGAGAAAAAGTCTTCAATAGAAGAACGGACGGCGCTACGCCAAATGAAACCGCATCGGCCATCGAATCGAAAACAACCCCAAATTCACTCTCCGCTTTAAGCGCGCGGGCAAGAGCTCCATCCATAAAATCTGCGATGGCAGCGACGAGCAAAAGGACAGCAGAAGTCAATACGACTTCATAATCCCCGCTTCCAGGCTCTAACATGTTGACCTTAAAGATCACAAAAAGGCCGCATGCGAGACTAAACGCCGTCACGATATTGGGAACCAAATTCACTCTTCTCATATAAGATTTACTGTATCAAAGAACTCTTCCCAGGGGCAATGAAAAAAGAGCTGATTTATTTCCTTCAAGCGGCTAAGATTCAAAAACCATCTAACTAAAACCTCCGTGAAGACTGCTTTTTTTGTGGACACGAAAGTGCCAACTACAATATATAGTGTTAGGAAAGAGAATATAGCTACTAGATGTGGTAGTAGCGATAAAAAACAAACAAACTATAAATCCTTTAGGGGCCGGTCATGAGAAAAAATGCGAATCCCGATGCGACTGCATCATTCCTGGACGAATCGACAGCGATAGTGACAAAGTCAAATGCGAAAAAATCACCCCCCGCCAAAGAGATTGGCTATACCGTTGTAAAACGGAACGGAATGCTAGTCCCCTTTCATAGGGATCGAATCTTTCGCGCCATTGAAGCAGCCTTCCGCGACACGAAAAAACTCTCTAAACCGGAACCTCTCGATGCCGACCTAAAAAAAATGATCGAACAAATGACCGATCTCGTTGTAAAGCAAGTCTTAACGCTTGCGACAAAAGGGGCCTGCTTAACCGTTGAAGGGATTCAAGACGTCGTTGAAGTCACTCTGATGAAAAACGGCCATCACGATGTCGCTAGAGACTACATCATCTACCGCGACGAGAGAAAAGCCAAACGGGAAAAAACAATCTTGAACCTCAAGATTTTCCGCCGCGATAAAACGACTCCAGCCCGCTTCAACCCGATGAAAATCGCCTCCTCCATAGAGCGCGCTTTCCGAAGAGCCCGAAAAATCGAAGAGCTCTCCCCTGAAGAGGTCGTCTCTGCGGTCAATCTCCTGACACAAAAAATCGTCGGCGAAATGTCTGAACTCTCTACCAAAGGCGACACCCTTTACATCGACATGATCGAAGACCGCATTGAAAGAGAACTCATGAGCGAAAAAATCTTCGATGTCGCCAAGAGCTATATCCTCTACCGCGCAGAAAAAATGCATCGGCAAGAAACACTCCAGCCGATCCCGATCTACATCGATGAAAATGCTCCGATGCGCTCCTTTGAAATTGCCACCCAAGAAGGCGGCATCATCAAGCTCAATGAGCACCTGATGCGCGCAAAATTAGCGTTTGCCTGCCGCGGCCTAGAAAAACTCGTCTCCTCCGATGAACTCCTCGAAACAGCCATCACGCAATTTTATGTCGGCATGAAAGAACACGAAGTGGACTTGGCCAATATCTTTGCCGCTAAATCGAAAATCGAAAAAGAACCCGCCTATTCACAAGTCGCCTCACGCCTCCTCCTCGACGTTCTCTATCGAGAGACAATGGGGCTGCCCGCTTCCGACTCAACACTGCAAAAAGCGCATCGCCAATACTTTAAGCGCTACATCAAGCAGGCCATCTCCTATGACCGGCTCTCGCCAAAACTACTCGACTTTGATCTCGATGAGCTAGCCCTTGCAATGGATCTAAAGCGGGACGATCTTTTCCAATATCTCGGTCTTCAAACTCTCTATGACCGCTACTTCATCCATCAAGAGCAAAGACGCCTCGAAACGCCGCAGATCTTCTGGATGCGCGTCTCTATGGGCCTTGCTCTCAACGAAGGGGAGCAGAAGAACAAACGAGCCGTCGAATTCTATAACGTCCTTTCTCAATTCTACTTTACCTCGAGCACACCGACCCTTTTCAACGCCGGTACGCTCCATTCGCAGCTCAGCTCTTGCTATCTCTCAACAGTAATGGATGACCTACACCACATCTTTAAAGTCGTCGCAGATGACGCGCAGCTCTCCAAATGGGCCGGCGGCATCGGCAATGACTGGACAAATGTCCGAGCAACTGGAGCCCGCATCAAAGGGACCAATGGCACCTCCCAAGGAGTGATTCCTTTCTTAAAAGTCGCAAATGACACAGCTGTAGCAGTCAATCAAGGGGGGAAACGCAAGGGAGCAATGTGCGCTTACCTCGAAACCTGGCACCTCGATATCGAAGACTTCCTGGAGCTTCGCAAAAATACCGGCGACGAACGCCGCCGCACCCACGACATGAATACGGCTAACTGGATCCCAGACCTGTTTATGAAGCGGGTCAAAGAAGGGGGCATGTGGACCCTCTTTTCTCCGAGCGATGTTCCCGATCTCCACGACCTTTACGGCAGCGCTTTTGAGCAGCGCTACACCGCCTATGAAAAAATGGTCGATGACGGCAAACTAAAACTCCATAAACGGATCGAAGCGCTCCAACTCTGGAGAAAAATGCTCAGCATGCTCTTTGAAACGGGACACCCTTGGATCACGTTCAAAGATCCTTCCAATATCCGCTCTCCGCAAGACCATGTGGGTGTTGTCCACTCCTCTAACCTTTGCACTGAGATTCTCCTCAATACCTCGGCCGCAGAAACCGCTGTCTGCAACCTCGGTTCGATCAACCTTGCGATGCACGTCACAGCAAAAGGGATCGATGAAAAACTCCTCTCGACCACCGTCCGCGCTGCAGTGCGGATGCTCGACAACGTCATCGACGTAAACTTCTATCCAATCCCAGAGGCAAATGCTGCAAACATGCGCCATCGCCCCATTGGGCTCGGGTTTATGGGATTCCAAGATGCACTCTATTTGCAAAATATCAGCTACGCCAGCCATGCCGCTGTCGCCTTTGCCGATCGGAGCATGGAGATGATCTCTTACTATGCAATCCTCGCATCCACCGAACTTGCAGCAGAACGTGGCACCTATCAAACGTATAAAGGATCCAAATGGGATCGAGGACTTCTCCCCATCGATACCATCGATATTTTGGAAAAAGAAAGAGGATTAAAAATCGACCTCGATCGATCGATGAGCATGGATTGGACACCTGTCCGCGCCGCTGTCAAAAAATATGGCATGAGAAACTCCAATACTATGGCGATAGCTCCCACAGCCACCATTGGCAACATCACGGGCTCTATCCCCTCCAACGAGCCGATTTACAAACACCTCTTTGTCAAATCGAACCTCTCTGGGGAATTTACCATCACCAACCCCTATCTCATCGCAAAGCTGAAAGAAATCAATCTTTGGGACGAAGAAATGGTCGACGACCTGAAATATTTCGACGGATCGATCCGCGAAATCGAGAGAATCCCGAGCTCTATCAAAGACCTCTTCCTCACCGCTTTCGAAGTAGAACCGGAATGGATCATCGAATGCGCAGCAAGACGTCAGAAATGGATCGACATGGGTCAATCTCTCAACCTTTACCTTGCAGAGCCGAGCGGTAAAAAACTCCACCAGATGTACATGCTCTCCTGGGAAAAAGGACTTAAAACCAACTACTACCTCCGCACTTTAGCGGCTACGCAAATCGAAAAATCGACCATGGACGTCAACAAACGAGGCCTACAGCCCCGTTGGATGAAGAGCAAGTCGGCCTCGAGCAATATTGTCATCGATCGAGACGTAGAAACACCAAAAGTATGCAACCTAGGCGAAGGTTGCGAAAGCTGCCAATAAAAATAATTGAGGAAGAAACATGACGATGCCAACGCAAACTGTCGGCCCGAATAAACGGGTCAAACTCGCCGAAAAACGGCTCATTAACTGCCACGCAGTCGACGTCAATCAACTCATGCCCCTCAAATACAAGTGGGCATGGGAGCATTATATGAATGGCTGCGCCAACCACTGGATGCCCAATGAAGTCCCGATGGGTAAAGACATCGAGCTGTGGAAATCGGACAAACTAGCCCCCGATGAGCGGCGCGTCATCATGCGCAACCTCGGCTTTTTCTCCACTGCCGAGAGCCTCGTTGCCAACAACATCGTTCTGGCGATCTTCCGCCACATCACCAACCCAGAAGCTCGCCAGTACCTTTTAAGACAGAGCTTTGAAGAGGCGATCCACACGCATGCCTTCCACTACATCGTTGAATCGCTTACCCTCGATCACGGCGAAGTGTTCAACATGTACAACGAGGTCAACTCCATCCATAACAAAGATGCCTTTGAAATGGAGCTGACAGAGGATATTCTCAACCCGAACTTTACGACATCTACGTTTGAAGGGGCTCAAAAATTCCTCGAAAACCTCATCGGTTACTACATCATCATGGAAGGGCTCTTTTTCTATAGCGGCTTTGCCATGATCCTCTCCTTCCTCCGCCAAAATAAAATGGTCGGCGTCGGCGAGCAGTTTCAATACATCCTCCGCGATGAAACCGTCCACCTCAACTTTGGCATCGATCTAATCAATGGGATCAAAGAAGAAAATCCAAATCTTTGGACCCCTTCTTTCCAGGCTCATATCGTCGATAAAATCAAACAGGCTGTAGAACTTGAAATCCAATATGCAGAAGACTGCCTACCGCGCGGCATTCTCGGATTGACTGCTCCAATGTTCCGCGACTACGTTCAGCACGTTGCAGATCGCCGCTTTGAGCGCATTGGCCTAAAAGCCATCTACCGCTCCAAGAATCCATTCCCTTGGATGAGCGAAACGATTGATCTTGGTAAAGAGAAGAACTTCTTCGAAACGAGAGTGACAGAATATCAATCCGCTTCGAATCTCACCTGGCATTAATCATTGAAAAATGACGGGGAGCTGAAATCAGCCCCCGCTATACTGCATTTTACTGTGCAGCTTCATCATTTACGGATTCATCAGAACCTGTTGCAACTTCAGTTGCTTCAGTGACTTCCACCGTTACTTCTGTTTCACAAGCAACTTCTTCACAAGCGTCTTGTGCAAAAGCGGTAAAACCTGTGCAAACAAATGCACATGCAATCGCGAGTTTCATCATAACATTCTCCTAAAGAGTTGTTTAAAAGCTCATTGAGCTCACGACGAGACTACTCGACGGAAACATTTTCAAGCAATATTTTTTTATAGCTAAGATTGGCTCGCTCTTGTACTGCTCCTAAAGATAAATACATCGGACCGCAATTATAGATATTATGAGCGCCTGTGAATCCTAGCAAATGATAAAATGACATAGCACGCTTTGCAGAATTGACCACAATTCTTTGTGCCCCATGTAAAAGAGATGTGCGGAGAAGATGATGTATAATGGACGTTCCCGCGCCATGGATGCGCATCCGATCACCGTCCTCGGAAAAAATTTTTAGATTATGTGGAGCTGTCGCAAATAATTTGATTCTATAGGAGTCCCATTCCATTTCAATAGTTCCAACGGCCTGCAATGTACCATCTTGAGTTTTCGAAATCGCGACGATCTCTCCATCCTGTAAATCATCTAAATATGCATCAATAGATCCGACAATTTTAATACTGTCCGATAAAATTTTAGCGTCTAAAGAAATTTTAGAACCATATTTAAGAACAGAGGCCGCCTTTTTTTCTAATTGGTCTAACCAAGAAGCTACTTGCTCCTGCAGCGCTCGCTTATCTTGCTCGTTGCGCACATAGGTCACGCAAAAAATTTTCCTATTTTGCAGCACTGGGTCGCTTTTATCAGACATCACCGATTGGAGATCTAAATCGCGGATCTTCTTCACCTCGCGAAATGTTTTCACGAGTTGATGAATTTTCATTCGTTGAACGACAAGAGACGCCATCGCCCCTTTCTTCGAATTGTGGCTAGGATCAAAAATGACAGAAATAAAGACCTTTTCAATTTGTTAATTTTCAATATCTTACAAATAATATAAATTAACTGCAACAATAAATATTTATTTAATAGTACAATAAAGGGAATAGATCAAAAGGAACACCGTGAAAGACCTACCCAATAAAAGCGAATCTCCTAGAAAAGCCTTTGAACGCGCTTACGTTCAAGACATTCAAAGCGCACAGAACCTCCTTCAAAAAGAGCTCACCCTTATCCAGACAGAGCAAACCCTCCTCGAGCAGCGCATTCATATCATGAAATCCTTTGTCAATGACCTTCCCACGTATGACCCCCAATATAGTATGATCCTCACGACGATTAAAATGGATCAGATCGAATTCGACGAGCTAAGCAGCAGAAAAGAGGCTCTTTTACAAAAACTTGAAAACAAGACTTAACACCTCTTTACTATTGAAAATTAACCACATTTTTATGTATAATTTACCCGAAAAAATAAATTTTCGGATATTTCATGTCTTTTAAAATTGAACATTCAACGAGCACGGCCCCCTCTGAACAATTTCAGATCCCTGACTCCTCACTGCCCATGCATTCGATCCTTGAAAAAATCGATGAAATTTTCAAAACGTGCGACAAAAACCTCTATCAAGAGAACGCAACGTGGGAAAATGTAGTAAAAGAGATTCGCAAAACTCCCCAAGGGTATCGCAGTGAGGTCCTAGATCGAACATACAATCTAATGAAAAAACATAAAGAAACAATGGACACAGATCCATCCATTGAAATGGATTCAAATGGTATATATTTTCAAATACTTAAAAATCAAATCATTCCAAAAAACCATGCCACCTCTCTTCAATGGAATAAATGTACGGATTCCCACTGGGACGTCTTGCTAGCCATTCTCCAGTGCTGCCCGCAATGCGACCGAGACCTATTATTGAACGATATAAGCAATAAAATACGAGAACTAGAAGAATATAGTTTAATAGACGAAAATTCAGAAGGCTTGTCATTAATATTAAATAGAATCGAAGATACTATTGAAGGGTTAGATCATCTACAAACAACTGTTTCACTAGGGGGAACTACTGCAGAAGGAAGCAGCTTTGACACCTTTCCAACCTTCATTTTCACGCAAGAAATTATGATGACCATGGAAAAACTTAATCGCTTGAAAATGAATACAAATTTAATCTCCACCTTGTTTTCAGATAAAGAATTTGAAGAACTGCAAAATCTCTGTGAAAGCGCATTGATTAGCCTCCTAGACAATAAAATACCCGCTTTATCGAGCAGACTAAAAGATGGGTTCGACAACTTGTTTTATCTATTTTGCAATAAAATAAAGGAAAAAATCCCCAAAACAATCATCATAGAAGAGGATGTTAAATCACTTCTAGGAAACTATTTTTTCCCAAACTACTGCTCAAGAACATTTAACAACAATTGCTTTCTGGACGACCTCGAAAGCATTGAATGTGCTTTCAAGGAATTATTAAATTCTTGCAATGAAACTATAATCTATCTGAACGAAACAGTATTGAGTTATATTCCAAAAAAAACAAACACCTATAACTTGAACGGCTTTAATGCAAATTTAAGATCACTTAGAACTGTGATTAGGCAGAATTCATTTGGATCCGTTCATGCTAAAACCATGTTTCATACTGAACAATTGTTATATATAAGCGCGACAATAATACCTGCTATTGATTCGATGGAACTCGAATGGAATATGAATAGCGAACGAGACTGCTTAGATAAAATCCAAAAAGTCGTTCAGTTTATTCGCCCTTATAAACCGCTAGCTCTTAAAGCAGGATTACCTACATTGGCAAACAATAGCAGCACTAGACCATCAAGCCAACCTGAGTCTAACCCTCCTCAAGCCGTTCAGAAAAAAAAACACGTACAATTTAGCACAAACCCGCCAGAAGTGAAGGACATTGAGTACTTTCCCAATGAGCTTTCAGAGCCCCCTAAACTATCTAGGAAGTCCGCTAAGGGCATTGCCAACATGAACTAGTTATCAACCCGAGAAGGAAATTGGGAATTAGGATTTGACGGCAGCCGGATTTGAACCAGCGACCCGCAGATTATGATTCTGCTGCTCTAACCAGCTGAGCTATACCGCCAAGAGAGTATAAGATTAGCGGGGGTAGGACTCGAACCTACGGCCTTTGGGTTATGAGCCCAACGAGCTAACCACTGCTCCACCCCGCGATATGTAAGAAAGGACGAGTTTAGCACGCCAAGTGATTTATTCCCAATCTTTTTATTTAAAAAAAACTTCCAGCCGTTCCCAGGTTTCTCTCAAAGGACTTTTTGTGGTTTGAACGGCGCCTTTTTGCGGAGTAGAATCAGCAAGAAATGTTTGCACAGCCGCGGCGAGCTGCTCTATGGAGACTTGGGTTCCAGCGCCCGAGGAGAGCAGATGGTCAGCGAGCTCTTTTTGTTGTTGCATATGGGGGCCAAAAAAGACGGGAACTCCATAAAGACAGGGCTCTAAAATATTGTGTCCTCCAATGCAAGAGGAAAAACTGCCGCCGACAATGGCTAGGCGCGAAAAGGAGTAAAAGATCGGCAAAAGCCCCATCCCATCGACGAGAATCACCTTTGCTCTTTTCTGGCCAATCTCACTCCATCGGATAAAATCGATGTTTTTTCGCTGGAGCATTTCAGCAACTTCTTGAAAGCGTTCTGGATGGCGAGGCGCAAGGAAAAGGGGTTCTTGGATGCCTTCAAGCGCATCGAGGAGCTCTTCTTCTTCAGGAGCATGGGTGCAGGTAATGGCGATCCCTAATGGGAGGTCATAAAGACTTCGATCGATGCGTATGGCAGAGGCATCGAATTTGAGGTTGCCTGTGACAAAGAGGTTCTCTTTTTCTCCAAGAAAGGAGCGAAAACGAAGGAGATGTTCTTCGTTTTGAAGAAGGAGAAGATCGAAGAGAGAAAAGAGTTTTTTCGCAAAAAATGAGCCTCGCGCATATCTTTTGGCCGATCGCTTGGAAATTTTACCGCTGACAAGGGCGATTTTGCCACCCCCTTTGCGCACAGATTTGGCAAGGTTGTACCAAAGATCGCCTTCGATAAAGAGGAGCGCCTTTGGCTGTAGAAGTCTCACCCACCGCTTCATAATCCAGCTAAAATCAAGAGGCAAAAACCGAAAGGCATCTGCACTCCCAAGCGATCGGCGCGCTTCTTCTTGTCCCGTAACGCTAGCTGTTGTTACAAGGATAAAAGCATCTCCGTATTGCGTCCGTATTTTCTCAAAAAGGGGTTTTGCAGATTTTACTTCGCCAACAGAAACTGCATGGATCCAAAAGACTGTGCGCCCATTGGAGCTCGGAACGTCAACTCCTAACCTCTCTTTAAGGCTAGGGAAGCGCTTTTTACGACGTTGCCATAAGATCTTGGGGAGGAAAGAGAGAAAACCAAGGGCAATGACAACGTCATAGAAAATCATGGATTATTGGTAACGATGTTGAGCAGCTTGTTGGGGACGAACACAGTTTTAACAATTTCTCCAATCAGATGCTTTTCTACCTCTGGCTGCGCTTTTACTAGAGCCAAAAGTTCCGATTCGGTCTTGTTTTTAGGCAAATCAAACCGCCCTCGCATTTTGCCATTGATCTGGATGACGTAAACAGCCGTCTCATCGACGAGGTACTCTTCGTTGATCGGAGGAATGGGGGCGTAGGTAATCGACTCAGAGGATCCCGTTAATTCCTGCCACATCTCTTCTGCTATATGGGGAGCAAAAGGATAGACCATTTGCACGGCGCGCTTAAGGCAGCTCCTTGGATAGGTCGGAAGAGGGATAAAAGCGTTGAGGTATTCCATCATTCGAGCTATGGCGGTATTGAACTGAAACTGCTCGATGTCTTTTGTGACAAAATCGACGAGGCGATGGGTGAGCTTTAGGGCTTCGAGGGTTTCTTCTTCGACGACTTTGTCGGAAAAAACCATGTCGTAAAAGCGATTTAAAAAGCGCTTACATCCATTGACTGCATCGGTATTCCAAACTTTTTCTCGATCGAAGGGGCCCATGAACATCTCATAGAGGCGAAGCGCGTCGGCGCCGAATTCTTCGATGATCTCATCGGGCGAGATCCCATTGAGTTTTGATTTGGACATCTTTTCCACTTGAGAGATAAGCTCCTCTCCTTTAGCAAAGAATTTCCCCTCTTTTTCTAAAACATCTTCTGGACTGACGTAGCCTCCTCCGGGGAGTTTAAACGAGCGCGATGTAAGAAGACCCTGATTGCGCAGTGTCATAAAAGGCTCTGGCGTGTGGACAAGGCCGCAGTCGAAGAGAACTTTATGCCAAAATCTCGAATAGAGAAGGTGCAAAACCGCATGCTCGACGCCACCGACATAAAGATCGACCGGCATCCAGTATTTTTCCGCTTCCTTGCTCCATGCATTTTTCTCATTGCGCGGGTCGCAAAAGCGAAGGTAATACCAGCAAGATCCTGCCCACTGGGGCATGGTATTTGTCTCTCGAAGCGCTTTTTTGCCGCTCTTCGGATCGATAACCTCAACCCAGCTCCTCACTTTAGCAAGAGGACTCTCTCCCGAGGTGGCGGGCTTATAATCGTCGAGCTCAGGAGGCGTCAAAGGCAATTCGTCAAGATCAAGGGCTCGCATCGAGCCATCTGGGAAATGGAGAATTGGAAATGGTTCTCCCCAATAGCGCTGCCGAGAAAAAAGCCAATCGCGGAGCTTATAATTGACCGTCCGTTTTCCCTTCGCCTCTTTTTCCAGCCATTCGATCATCCGCTGCTTGGCGGGTTCCATCGAGCAGCCGTTTAAAAAGTCGCTATGGATAATCGTGCCATCGCCGGTCCAACACTGCCGGCCATGCAAGATCTCGTCTCTTTTTTCACATTCCCCCGGATCGTAGATGGAATGGATGGGGAGTTTATAGATACTGGCAAATGCAAAATCTCTCTCATCGTGCGCAGGAACTGCCATCACAGCGCCGGTTCCATATCCCATGAGCACATAATCGGAAATCCAGATGGGAATATCCTTACCCGTGACAGGATTGCGAGCAAAACTTCCCGTCCATACGCCTGTCTTCTCTTTTGCAAGATCGGTCCGGTCCAAATCGGTCTTTGCAGCCGTGGCAGTTCGGTATTCCTCAACATCGTCTTTCCGATCGATCGTCACAATGCGATCCACGAGCGGATGTTCTGGAGCTAACACGAGATACGTCACTCCGAAGAGCGTATCGGGCCTGGTTGTAAAGACGGCAATCGGCTCATGCATCGCCTGCTCGACAAACGTAATGAGAGCTCCCTCGCTCCGCCCAATCCAGTTCGATTGCAGTTTCTTTAAGTGATCGGGCCAGTCGAGTAAATCCAAGTCGGCCAGCAACCGATCTGCATACGCCGTAATGCGCAAAACCCACTGGCGAAGAGGTCTTCTCTCTACCGGATATCCGCCCTCTTTTGCCACCCCATTTTCTACTTCTTCATTGGCGAGAACTGTGCCGAGCGCAGGGCAAAAATTGACATTGATCTCCGCCTCATAGGCCAGGCCCTTTTCAAACAGTTTCGTAAAAATCCACTGGGTCCACTTGTAGTAAGAAGGATCGCTCGTAGCGACTTCTCGATCCCAATCATAGCTAAACCCTAAAGATTCGAGCTGGCGGCGATAGGTCTCGATATTCATCCGCGTCGTAACTAAGGGGTGAGTCCCCGTCCTGATCGCATATTGCTCCGCAGGAAGACCAAAGCTATCCCATCCCATCGGATGGAGCACATTAAACCCGCATTGCCGCTTATATCGGGCCAAAATATCGGTGCCCGTATAGCCAGTCACGTGCCCGACGTGAAGCCCTGCCCCAGAAGGGTAGGGAAACATATCGAGGACATAGTATTTTGGCCTCGATTTATCGATCTCAGATTTAAACGTTTTCTTTTCTTTCCAGAATTTTTGCCATTTTTTTTCAACGGCACTGGACACATATTTCGGCTTGGTCATAGGGGCATCGTTTTTTCTAAGGGAGTCTCTCAACTTTGCATTTTTCGAGGCCTTCAGCCCTAAAAAAATGCAAAGTTGAGAGTATATCAATTCAATGAAATCTATACACCTGGTAAAAAATGTGATATATCTAAAGGAATGCAGTACACGAAGGTCGTCATCTTAGGCGGGGGCTTTGGCGGCATCAATGCGGCCAAGACATTGGGCAACACAAAATTCGATGTCTGGCTCATCGATAAGACCAACCACCACCTCTTTCAACCTCTTTTATACCAAGTTGCATCCGCCTGCCTATCGCCTGGAGATATAGCCGTCCCCATTCGAGAAATTCTCTCTCGCTATCAAAACATCACTGTCCTTATGGGATCGATTGAAAAAATCGACAAAGGCGCGAAAGAAATCCACCTAAAAAATGGAGATCGAATCGGCTATGAATACTTGATCGTGGCTCTGGGTGCAAAACACTCCTATTTTGGCAAAGATGAGTGGGAAGAATTTGCTCCAGGACTAAAAACCCTTGTCGACGCATTAAAAATTCGGGAGCGAATTTTGATGTCGTTTGAAAAGGCAGAGCGGTGCGACAGCATTTCCGATGCGAAAAAATACCTCAACTTCGTCATTATCGGCGGCGGCCCTACCGGTGTAGAGATGGCAGGGGCGATTGCAGAAATCGCCTACGAAACGATGTTAAAAAACTTTCGCCGCATCGATACGACAAAGACAAAGATCTATCTCGTCGAGGCCCACACGCAAATCCTCGCCGCCTACCCCCCCAATCTCGCGGCAAAAGCGCAAAAATACCTCGAACATTACGGTGTTAAAGTCTTAACCGGTAAGCGCGTGACCGATGTCTCTAAAGAGGGCGTCACTGTTGAAAATACATTCATCCCCGCAGAAAACGTCCTTTGGGCAGCGGGCAACCAAGCATCCGAGGTGCTCAAATCTCTCGACGTTCCTCTCGATAAACAAGGAAGGGTCATGGTGGGGAAAGACCTATCGATTCCCGGCAATCCCGAAATCTTTGTCATTGGAGATGCCGCCTCTGCGCCCGATAAAAACGGAAAACCGCTGCCGGGCCTAGCTCCTGTCGCTGTTCAAGAAGGACGCTATGTCGCCCAAATCATTCGTAAAAAACTCCCCTTGGAAGAGCGGCCACCGTTTCGCTATTTAGATAAAGGGACAATGGCCACTGTCGGAAAGACAAAAGCCGTTGGCATGTTCGGCAAAATAACCTTTAGCGGTTTTATCGCTTGGCTCGCATGGTGTTTTATCCACATCCTCTACCTCATCGGCTTCCGCAATCGCTTAACGGTGATTACGCAGTGGCTCTTTTCCTACTTTTCTAGCCAACGGGGCGCTCGCCTGATCAATCGCTCGATCGAAGGAGATCTTCCTCCTCCAAAAAAGCATGAATGACCACAGGCTTTTTTGGACCGCCCACCCTGCTCTTCTCATCGGTATTAGTTTTTTCTTAAGCGTCGGATTTACCCTTTTTGCATTCCCTCTTTGGCTTTTACTTCTTTGGGCGCTCTACGTAACGATCCTTCAAAAATGGGCCTCTCTTTGTCTTATCCCCCTCGCTTACGCTTACACCTATCTCCTTTTTGGCCAACTGCCTACCCTAGAAACTCCCGTCGCCAGCTCCGCCCATTTTTCTATTTCCTCCCTACAACCCTATAACTCTCCTTTCGCCCAAGGTCTAATCTATAAAGGCACCCTCTATTTTGAGAGCTCGTCCCTCCCCTGTACTGTACCTTGGAAAGGCGCTAAAAGACCGATCGCTTCTTGCGATTACGAGCTTACGGGAACTCTTGTGCAGAAAGGCCCTTACGACTACCTTTTTAAAGTTAAAAACTTCTCTCCCATTCCCAATACCTGGAGCCTGGCCGAACTTCGCTATCGGACCAAAGAACATCTTCGCTCTTTTTTAAAGACGAAGCTCACGCTCCCACGCACAGCACATCTCCTCTCTTCGCTTGCGACAGGAGACGTTGACGATCGGCAGATCCGTTTTGAATTTAGCCGCCTCGGCTTACAGCACCTTCTTGCGATCTCCGGCTTTCATTTCGGGGTGCTGCTCGCCTTTTTTTCCTTCTTTTTAAGCCTATTCCTCCCACACCGCTGGAAATGGATCTGCATGCTTCTTCTCATGACTCTCTATTTTCTTTTTATCGGTTCCTCTCCCGCCGTACAGAGAGCTTGGATCGCCGCTACCTTGGTTCTTGCAGCGAAAATCGTGCGCCGCCCCGCCAATCCGCTCAACCTTCTCGGGGCCGCCTTTTTCATTGAGCTGGCCCTCAATCCACTCATCGTCGGAAATCTCGGCTTTCAATTGAGCTTTGGCTGCTGTTTTGGCATCCTTCTTCTCTACTACCCCTTCGAGAAATGGCTCCAAAAGTACCTGCCCAAAAGACCCTCCTATCAAAGCATCCATCTCTCCCCTTTTTCCCAAATTCTCTTCCTCGGGTCTACCCTCTTTCGGTCCGCTATTAGCATGACAGTCGCAGTCAATGCCGCCATTTTCCCCCTCCTCCTCTACCATTTCGGCCGGTTTCCCCTCCTTAGCCTTCTCTACAACCTCTTCTTCCCCCTGCTCATCAGCATGGCTCTTTTTCTCTTCATGGCCACACTCCTTTTCAACGCGGCTAGCCCTCTTATCGGCACCCCCCTATTTTCCCTCCTCGACCGATTCACGAAAGAACTCCTAGACCTAGTCGCCCACCCCCCGCTTCTCCTCGACTACTCCTTCTATTGTCCTCCCTTTTCCCCTTTACTCATCCCGATCTACCTCTTCGCCCTCTTTGTCCTATCCCTCCGCTTAACCAAAGAATTTACCACCGAGTGAAGGCAGAGAAACTATTCCTGTTTTCTCGGTGTCCTCGGTGGTTACAATTTCATATCTTGCCAATTTTTCCCCCTTTTAGCTACCATGGTGACCTTCTTATATGGCGATCGTAGCTCAGTTGGTTAGAGTGCCGGATTGTGGTTCCGGATGTCGCGGGTTCGAACCCCGTCGATCGCCCATTTTAGGCATCCTGTGCATACCTTCGAAGCACTCCTCCTCGGCATCGTTCAAGGGATCACCGAATTTTTCCCCGTTAGTTCCTCTGCCCATCTAAGACTTGTCCGCTATTTTCTAGGCCTGCCTGAAGGGCAAGAGTGGCTCTATTTCGACTTAGCCTGTCATGCCGGAACCTGGACCGCCCTCGTCTTTTTTTTACGCAAAGAGATTTGGCAAGTTCTTTGCGACGTGCGTAAAATCGCACTATTTACCCTGGCCCTTCTCCCTTTAATCCCCTCTTATTTTTTGTTAAAATCTTTCCGATCTCCTGCCTATACCGGCTATTTTCTCCTCTTGACTGCGCTTCTCTTATTCCTCGCGTCTAAAAATCGAGCGCCTACGCAAGAGAAAAAATGGACGAGTGTGCTATTCATTGGTATGATGCAGGGATTGGCTCTTTTGCCCGGACTTTCCAGAAGCGGCTCGACGATTGCCGTCGCAAGGTTTTGTAAGTGGGAATGGATCGATGCAGCGAAATTTTCCTTTTTGCTGGCCGTTCCGACCATTTTGGGCGGAGAAATCCTAGAGAGCTGGAAGCTGATCCAAAGCGATGCGCCAAAAGTGTTTTTAAGCGATTGCGCCGTTGGATTTATCGCCTCGCTCGCTGTAGGACTTATCGCCGTGCGGTTTGTGTTCTTTGTCTATCAACGGGCAAAAGTGCAAGGCTTTGCGTGGTATTGTTTATGCCTTGGGCTTTTGATGATTTGGATGTTAAATGGCTAAGAAAACAAAAAAAAGTCCTCTTCTAAACTCCGACGCAAAGGGATTTATCCTTGTAGCGCTCGCCGTTTTAGGTCTTTTTTCCCTCATCAGTTTTCATTTCATGCAGCCTAGCGCAAATTGGCTTGGGATCGCAGGATACATCGCAGCGCTTGGCAGCGAATACGTCTTTGGCCTCGGCGCTTACCTTCTTCCCGTCTATCTTTTTTACAGCGGCGTAAAACTCTTAAAAAATCAGAAAAACCCACACATCTCTTACGACCATCTCTATTTCCTTCTTCTCCTTTGCTCCACTTGCATTCTTCTCAATGTGTTTGCAGAACATTTTCCGACAAAAGCGATCGCCTTTGAAGATCGGGTGATTACCGAAATGACCGTTGTCTACTCCCCCTATCCGCGGACAATCACTCGCGTCAACCTCGGAGGAGCTCCCTTCTATTATCTTTTTGCCGATCTTCCCTACATCAATCTGCAGCAAATCCTAAGTTCGGTCGGCACGACGCTCATCTTCTCTACGTTAAGCCTGACTGCCTTCTTGCTGCTGACAAAAGTTCGCGTCCTTGCCAACCTGGTGTTATTGACCGCCGGGATCAAAAAAACCGTGCAGTGGATACGGAAGAGTTTTCAAAAACCTCAAGGAGCGCCTAAACATTATGCTGGACTTCCCACTGCACCAAAAATCAATCTTCCGGTAGACCTCCCTCCGAAAAAAAAGCTCTCCGACTTACTGCCTCCTCCTCCAAGAAAAGAGCTCTCATTCCCGAAAAAAACACTCAAAGAGACCATCCCCATTCCGACAAAAAGTTTAATGGTCAAATCCGATGCCTCCTATAAAATCCCCTCGCCAAATCTCCTCTCGAGCGCCGTCCAAAAGATTGACCAGCCAACGCTAAAAAAAGACCTTGTAAAACAAGCGGAAATCCTCGAAGAGACGCTCCGAAGCTTTGGAATCGAAGCAAAAGTGGGAGAGATCAATAGCGGACCGACCATCACCTCGTTCGAAGTGCATCCATCCATTGGCGTAAAAGTCCAAAAAATCAAAGCGCTTGAAAATGATATCGCGCTCAATATGCAAGCCAAATCGCTTCGCATCGTCGCCCCGATTCCAGGAAAAGCTGCCGTCGGCGTCGAAGTGCCCGCTCTTCATCCCCAAGAAGTCAACTTCAAAGAACTCCTTCTCCAATACCAGCAAAAAGGGCGCAAACTCCAAATCCCCATCTTACTCGGCAAAGCGGTCAATGGAGAATGTGTCTTTTCAGATTTGACGAAAATGCCTCACTGCTTGATCGCCGGCGCAACGGGCTCTGGAAAATCGGTCTGCATCAATACCATTGTCATGTCGATCCTCCTCAACGCCCGCCCAGACGAAGTAAAACTCCTCATGGTCGACCCGAAAAAAGTAGAGCTGACCCAATATTCTCGTCTGCCCCATATGATCGCGCCCGTCATCACTGAACCGCACGGCGCATATGCCGCCCTTCAGTGGCTCGTCAAAGAGATGCAAGTGCGCTACGAAATTCTAAAACAACTCGGCCTTCGCAATATCTCTGCCTTCAATAGCCGTAAAATCAATAAAGACCTCGAAGCGTCGCTCAATATTCCAATCCCAGAGCAAATGCCCTTCATCGTCGCAATTGTCGATGAATTTGCAGACCTCATGATGGTCTCGAGTGCCGATATCGAAACGCCGATTGCCCGGATTGCCCAAATGGCAAGAGCTGTCGGCATCCACCTCATTTTAGCCACGCAAAGACCGTCGCGCGAAGTGATCACCGGCATCATTAAAGCCAACATTCCAACTCGCATCTCGTTTAAAGTAGCCAGCCGCGTCAATTCCCAGATCGTCCTCGATGAAATTGGCGCAGAGAGCCTCCTCGGGAACGGAGATCTCCTCTTCCTGCCGCCTGGCTCCTCCCAACTCGTCCGGGCCCAAGGCGCCTATATCAGCGATGAAGACATCAACCAAGTCGTCACCTTTAGCTGTAGCCAGTCCCCCCCGAACTACCTCATCCCCTCTTTCGACTCCTTTAAATCGCTTGAGTTAGGCCTAGAAAAAGAAGACGCAAAAGGCAATGACCCGCTCTATGACCAGGCTCTGACCACCGTCCTCAGTTCAAAAAATGCCTCCACAACCTTTTTGCAGCGCAAGCTCAAGATCGGCTATGCTAGAGCTGCTAGCCTAATGGATGAGCTCGAAGCCAACGGCATTATCGGCCCACAAGAAGGGGCCAAACCCCGCCGCGTCCTAACCGGCCCAAAAGCTTCCAATGACCTCTTCGAAGACGAAGAAAATCCAGACCTTGACTAGACCTAATGCGCATAACATTATTTTAATCTTCAAAAAGGAACAGGATTTGCATGATACGCAGGATGATGTACTCTTCTGTATTCCAACTTTCTTTTCCCAAAATTTGCCAATAGGCCAACTGACAAATTCGTCACTGCTAGATAATTGATTAGCTGCGCTTGATGTTCTCCCGTAAGATATTCGCAGCTTTTTAACTCGACAATCACCTGCTTTTCTACGATGAGATCAGGAACAAATATCCCGATCTTCCTCCCTCGAAAAACGACCTCAAATCCACGTTCGGCGGAAACGTCTAATCCACTGTCATTGAGTGCAATCACTAGAGCATTTCGGTAAATCGATTCGACAAAACCGCTACCAAGCATATTGATGACATCGAAGCAACACCCTAAAATCGTCTTTGTTATCTCACTAAATTTATCCTGCTCATCATGCCGCTTGCGATCTTGCATATCCTGTCCCTTGTTTTATCCACACAAATCCCCAAAAAAAATGAACGGATTACGGTGCCACATAAAGATTTTAGTGGCTAGCTAAAGTATAGGCTCTTTGGTCGGTTTTCGATTTTTTTGGAGGGTGGATACTGCGCCCAAAGAAGAATTGAAAATCGACAGAACCTGAGTTATGTCCCTTGACTTTTAGTCCCCAATCCTATTTACTAGACCCCTCTAATTGAAAGGAATTGTCTATGGACTACAAGTTTTCAACAGACTCTAACGGCCAGCCATTTGCAGAAGTTGGACTCTCCGATTACGCCCTTTTAACAAACCCCATTCTCAACAAGGGAATGGCCTTTTCTGAAAAAGAACGGACCGAGTTTCACCTCCACGGCCTATTGCCCCCTCAAATCTCGAATATCGAACTCCAAAGACTCCGCTCCTACAACGCCTTTAAGGCCAAGCAATCGACCCTTGAAAAATATATTTACCTCCGAGACCTCCAAGACTCCAACGAGACCGTCTTTTACGACCTACTCACCAATTATCTCGAAGAATGTCTCCCTATCATTTACACACCCGGCGTAGGCGATGGCTGCGTCTATTTTAGCCACATCTACCGCCGTCCGCGAGGGCTCTTTATCTCCTACCCCTTCCGAAAACACATCGACAAAATCCTCGCAAATCCCCGATTTAGCCATACCGACGTCATTGTCGTCTCCGATGGAGAGAGGATCTTAGGCCTGGGCGATCAAGGCGCTGGCGGAATGGGAATTCCCATCGGCAAACTCAGCCTTTATACCGCTTGCGCAGGACTCCACCCAAAAGGATCGCTCCCCATCATTCTCGATACCGGCACAGACAATGTCGAACGACTCAATGACCCCCTCTATATCGGTTGGAAACACAACCGCATTCGGGGACAAGAATACGACGACTTCATCGACCTTTTTGTCACCGCTGTCAAAAAACGCTTCCCACACGTTCTTTTACAATGGGAAGATTTTGCTAAAAACAACGCCAGCACAATCCTTGAAAAATACCGCGATGAGCTCTGCTCTTTCAACGACGACATCCAGGGAACTGCCGCCGTAGCTACAGGAACGCTTTTGGCCGCTGTGCAAGTCGCAAAAACAAAACTCCGCGACCAGCGCATCGTCATTTTAGGCGCAGGTTCTGCCGGCACAGGGATCAGCACCCTCATCTTGCACGCCATGATGGAAGATGGCCTTTCAGAAGAAGAAGCGCGCGGTCGATTTTATTTACTAGATAGAACAGGACTCATTACCGATCAATCCACGCATCTTCTTCCCTTCCAAAAGCCATTTGCTCAACCAGCTGCAAAACTTTCCAATTGGAAGCGATCAGGCGATAAAATAACTCTTCTAGACGTTGTCAAAAATGTAAAGCCAACCCTTCTTATCGGCGTTTCTGGACAAGGGGGAGTTTTTACCGAAGAGATCGTACGAGAAATGGCCTCACACGTTGAGCATCCTATTATCTTCCCACTTTCAAATCCCACCCTCAATAGCGAGGCGAAGCCAGCCGATCTCATCCAATGGACTAAAGGTAAAGTGATCATGGGAACAGGCAGCCCCTTTGCCCCTGTTGAAAAAGATGGGAAACCATTCCGCGTCGATCAGACCAATAACTCTTACATCTTCCCTGGCATGGGACTCGGAATCATCGCCGTAAAAGCGAGAAAAGTCACCGATTCAATGTTCATGGCCGCTGCTAAAGCTCTTGCCGCAGCATCTCCGGCAAAAGATGGTCATACAAACCTATTGCCGCCACTGACAAAAATTCGGGAAGTCTCTTTTCAAGTTGCCCTCGCTGTCGCGCAAGAGGCTGTCCATCTAGGCCTTGCCGATCCTTGCACACCCGATCAGATCCATCGGCGCATCTTGCAAACGATGTGGACGCCGACCTACGTCCCTTACGAGAAAAAATAGTAAGCACTCAAGACTAAAAAGCCCATGCTTGCTGCATAAATACCAGCGATAGAATCTATCGCTGCCAGCTCACGAGCTTCCCCTATTTCCTGGACGGGCCTCTCTTCCAGTATGGGGATAACCACGAAAGAATTGCCTCTCCCCTTTTCTTGCAAAGACTTCTGACAAAGTGGGCAACGCAAATCTCGTTCCAACCACTTTTCAAGACAACACTTGCAAAAAACATGGGAAATTTTTTCTTCAGTTAAATGTCCTTTCCCTTCGTGAAAATCCTCAAAGCAAATGGAGCAGTTAAAGTCTTGTTTGAACATTCTAATACTATTCATGAGAAATATTTTATCAGATAATCAGAATTTAAAACAATACACAATTGGTAATACTAAAAAATTTATTACTACTTTGTATAAAGTATTACATCTTGAATGGGCGGCCCGGCAAGGGCCCCTTATAAGAAAAAACAGTAGCTACCGAGCGCTATAAGAGCCACTCCTACTACAGTTTTATAGATAGAATTGTCAAGACCAGGAGACCGCCTTCCTTCTCTCCCAAGAGGTATTTCATTGATGTCGGTCATCTCCAATATAGGAATAAAAAACGAAACACTTCTTTCTTGCAAAGGTTTTTGGCAAAAGGGGCACTCCGCACGTTCTTTCAACCACCTTGTAAGACAAGACTCGCAAAAAATATGAGAGATTCTTTCATTGATTGAATGCCCTTTTCCTTCGTGAACATCTTCCCAACAAATGGGACACTCAAAGTCTTGTCGAAACGCTTGAATACTATTCATATAAACCGCATTGGTTTAGAGAGTTTATCCTGATAAGCAATGGAGATCTCTACATCCTTTCCGGCAAGAGCCTCTTTGACCACTCGCAGCGCCACCTCTTCTGCATTGCACTCGCTAGATAAATGGGCCAAGTGAATGTGTTTTAATCCCGGATGGATCACCGACGCCAATAGCTGCCCGCAATCTTCATTGGAAAGGTGTCCCTGCCTGCTCAGCACTCGCATCTTATACACCTCTGGCCTTGCAGAAGCGTGTACCATCGATGGCTGGTGATTGGCCTCGACATACAAGTAATCACAGCCTTCCAGTTGTTTTCGAACCATCGACGTCACATGTCCCAAATCGGCGCAAAACCCCACCTTTTCTCTTCCTGTATGCACCGTAAATGCAACCGGGTCGAGCGTATCGTGCGGAATGCTAAACGGATGGATTTCCAATTCTCCAAACTCAAATGTTTCGCCGCTGGCAAAGATTTTAAATTTCGGCCGAACGCCCAATGCCGCAATAATTCCCTTCGCTGTTTCGGCATTGGCCAAAACTGGAATCTTCAACCGCTCTGCGAGCACAGCAAGCCCTGCAATATGATCCGTATGCTCATGCGTAATCAAAATCGCCTGCAAGCTCTCTAGCTCTACATCGATCTCTTTTAATCTCTCGACAATGGTCTTTGTCCGAATGCCAGCATCGATCAATACCCTTGTATTTTTCGTGCCGACGAAAATCGCATTTCCCCTCGATCCAGAAGCTAACGGACAAAATCCAATCATAAGTTGGCTATGCTACACCAATAATTATTTTTTCGCTTTTGAAATCGATAGCAGGATAGGAACCTGGAAAAAAAAATTTACAAGTTTCTGTATTTCTGTGTATGTGGTATACTATCGAACCTGGAGTAAATTATGAGTACAAAAACAGCAAGACTTACCATAGATCTGCCAAAAGCAGACCACAAGCGTCTGAAAATGGCAGCTTCCATGATGGGAACTACAATAAAAGGTCTCGTATTGATAAGCGTGGACGAATTTATGCACAGAAAGCCCAATAAAGTAACTATTAAAGCGATTCGACAATCGGAAACAGGAAAAGGACTAAAAAAATTCAATAGCCTGGATGAACTTTTTGAAGATCTGGGGATTTAATGCTTCTTCCAACTAGGACTTCCCAATTTAAAAGAGACGTTAAATTGACAGAAAAACGAGGGAAGTCGATGTCCAAGCTTCGAGATGTTATGAAGAAGCTGGTCAAGGAAGAAACTCTCGACCCTTTGCATAAAGACCACAAATTAGGGGGAGATTATAAGAATCATAGGGAATGTCATATTGAACCAGACTGGCTTCTCATTTATCGTTTAACGCCTAAGGAAATCCATTTCGTGAGAACGGGAACCCATTCAGATCTTTTCTAAGTTGATTAATTTTTTTCGCTTTGCAAAATTCTGCCTATCGTTTAAAGAATGGAATTTGAGCACACCTCAAAAATAAGGGTAGCCCAATGCAAGACGTAGAGATCGTTCAAAACATCGACACAACGCTAGATCAGCTGATCCGCAATGCAGAAGTGCTTTGCAATGCAGAGTTGCAAAAACTCTCAGATACCGAGCTCGACGCCTTTCAGAAAACACAAGAGAGCCTTTTGCAGCATCTATTGCAAATGGATCAAATCCTCGAAAAAAAGAAAACGCAAGATAAGCGTTTATCGATTGTACAGATCCGAGAAAAGAGAAAACGATTCGATTCTCTAAGCTCCCAATACAAGAAAAGCCTCACAGAGACTCTCCTCGAGCGGCGCCTCATCCTCTCTAAACGAAAGGGCAAGCGTTTCTTCGAGCTCCTCGGCCGCAAAAAGAAACCTCTGCCTAACAAAATTTAAGTGGGCTAGGTTCTTTGTTTTGGATGCTTTCGCAAAACCATAATTTCAGGATGTTTAGAATAGAGAAACGACTTGAATGAACTTTTTATTTCATCCATCGTATCTGGAAAACAGTTGTCTAAAAATGAAAATTGATTGAGATACTGCTTAACATCCCATGCCCAATGACTGATTCCGTCATGTTTGTAATCATCATTAACTCCTGAGCCAACCAATTTGATTGGGATGTTCTCATAATCAACATATGTTCTTAGGAGTTCAAAAGGTCGATAGATCAAGAAAGGAGTAATTGAGTAACATATCGGAATGTATCCTTCATAATGCAATCCAATTGCCGCCCCAATCAAAAGCATTTCAGAAGAACCTATATTCCAAAAACGATTTGGATAATCGCGACGAATAGCATCCCACATCCCGTATCCCAAATCGCCAGACAACACAATGATTTTATCATTCTGTTCCATTTCTTGATGAAGAAGATTGGCAAAAGTCTTTCTCATTTTGTACTTTCATGCTCTTCTTTTGTCATGACATGATAATGAGCGTCAAACCCATATAAAAATGGATAACTACACAACTCGTTGCTAGTTAACCACGCCCGTTCAATGCAATCATAACAATTCAATACTTTGAGCATATGGTCAATATTTATTTTCTCATATGCTGAATAACCGTTTACATTTACATGAACTTTAAAGTTTGTGAGATTGATTTTTTGTGCGAAATTCAATGCTTCATAGCAAGAACCTTCGCGAAGCTCCCCATCGCTAACCACACAATAAACATTTTTGTCCTTGTTTCCAAGCGCCATCCCGGTAGCGATTAAAATGCCGCAACCCAAACTTCCGGTTGAAACATCAATGTGCCGAGCCGTATCGCGTAAAGGATGAATGCCGAAATTATCTAACATTTTCTCAGCATCGTGAGTTTGTTTGCCGTAAATCTCCTCCAAAATAACATATTGAGCAAGACCAGCATGCCCACACGACAAGATAACATTGTCGTTTTCTGCCTTCTTTTCATAAATATCAATCAGAATTGGAAGAACGGTTAAACAACTTGAGACATGAGAAAGTTTGTATTTATATGAGATTTCAAGGATTCTAATTTGGATTTTTTTCTTTTGTAAAATCTTATTCATTGTATAATCCCAAGCGATCGCAATCCGCAACAAATTTCTGCACCCCTTCGTGAATGGATGAAAAATTCCTGAAGCCGTATTTGCTAAATAATTTTTCGTTATTGCAAACCCAATGATCAGAATCAAATGACCGCAACTTTCCAATATGTTCAATATTATATAAATAATTCATTGTATTTGCAAAAACTGACACAATTTCATGGTTGGATGTTTGGCGTCCAGATCCTATATTAATTACATTAAACAACGCCTCTTCTTTGCGATTTAGGAGAACATCAAAGGCGGCTAGAAAATCATCGATGAATACAAAGTCATGAACGCCAGGAGCAAGTTTTATTGGCAGATTTTTTCTGGCGGCTCGATACAAAGTTGGAAAGAATTTATGGGGTTTTTCGTATCGGCCAACGATTGTGAATGGACGAATCAATGTGATTGGAATGTCATATGTTTTTGAATATCCTTGCGCTAGCAAGGAAACTGCGCCTTTTGTGGCTTCATACATCGTATTCGGATTGAGCCCATGATCCTCAGAAATCGGCCAGGAAACGCGGCCGTATTCCGATGAACTTCCAAAAATAATCACCTTCTCAATTAGGTTGTATCGGCAATAATCTAAAATTTCTTTTGATCGTTCAATGTTATACTGAAACATCGCATCGTCGTTATAAATCTCAGCGCCCGCATGAATGATGATGTCTGGTTTTACATGATTTTCTAAATACTGTTGAGGTTTTGTCCATTTGTCCATCGTGTGGATTTCATATTTATCTTTGTAGAAATCACAGAGATTTCTGCCGATAAAACTCGTCTTTCCTCCGGTGATGATCATCTTCTTCATGAAAGGGCTTACTTAAACTTCATTTGCGTTTTTTTGACGAATTCCTGCAGTGAGGACCAGTACTCGCGTTTGATTATTTCGTACCATGCTCTGCTTTTGTTTACCGTGGCGACTGCACGTTGAATTTCCAGCTCTGATACCCCCCAAGCCAACCCATCCAATCCCCATTCGCTTTGCTCAAACTCTTCGCGTTGAAACATACCATTTGGTATGATAATCGTTGGACAACCACACATTGTTGCAATCTTGAATACCGCGGTCATGTTGTCATAACAGAAAAACAATTTGCAGCGATTGAAAACATCTATTAACGCGGACAGCGGCCAACTACGATCATTTGGCAATAGTATATGATCCTCTTGCATGTGCCAACAAATCTGTTGCAGGCCGATATGCTTTGGAGCGCGATTTGGATTTTCATTGTATATCGGCGATGATTTCCCTATATACCAACACATACTTTCACGAGGCAAGTGCTTGTCAATACATAGCTCATCTGCTAGATGAGGCATGAACAATACTTGATCTGCAGGCTTCTCTGGAGAGCGGAAAATCCGCGAAAAGCAGAGATGAAAATCATCCACCGGCAGAACCTTTGTCCTTGGAGAACAATAGCCTGGTTTGTTCAAAATATATCTAACAACGCGTCCATTATGCCCAAGAGTATCGTTGAAGGCTTCTGGGTATATCAAAATACCATCGCGCATAAGATTGGCAAGGTCTCTGCCGATTGGTGTATTCCAGTCAGGATTTGTCTTACCACACATCACATAAGCCGTACCAGGTTGCAATATGTTCAAATCATTGCACAGTTTGTGCAGCACCCATATGCCAGCTGATTTTTCATCATAATCGGGTGTTACTATTAAATAACGCCTCGCGATATCTATGGACATTATTGCTCCCCGGGTGAGGCGGTTTTTGAGTTTCTTTTCATGGCTATCGAAAATATACACAATGTAATTCAAAAATCGGCGCCAGCATAGGGAAAACCGATTTATGAATTACGTTCTGTATAAAGTCAACTATGAACTAATACTGAGCGAGTTTGCGAAGAGCTGCTTCGAGATCTTTTTTCTGGGGAAGAACTTCCTCTTCTAGATCTTTGCAGTAAGGGACTGGGCAATCTTTGCTCGCTACGCGGACGATAGGAGCATCGAGATATTGAAACGCTTGGCTTGCGGCGCGCGCAGCGAGCTCTGCGCCAAAACCGCCATTGAGGGCTGCTTCATGGGCGATAAGAAGCTTCCCTGTCTTTTTAATCGAAGAGAGAACCGTCTCAAAATCGAGAGGAACGATCGTCCGAAGATCGATCACTTCGATGGAGATCCCCTCTTTGGCGAGTTGCTCTGCGACGTCACTCACCATTTGAACCATCATTCCCCAAACAACGATTGTGGCATCGGTGCCGGCTCTGACGATGTTGGCCTCTCCAAAGGGCAAAAATTCCTCAGGACCAGGTTCTGTCCGCGCGCAAAAGACGCGCTGCCGATAGAGGGCCTTGTGTTCGAGAAAGATCACGGGGTTAGGATCGCGGATTGCGGTTTTAAGGAGCCGCTTTGCATCGGCAGCATTGCTCGGAATGACGATTTTTAAGCCAGGACAGTGATTGAGATATGCCTCTATACTTTGAGAATGGTAAGGGCCTCCCTGAATATAGGCGCCGTAAGGCATCCGAATCACAACAGGACAGGACCACTGCCCTTTTGAGCGGTAGTAGATGCTCGATAATTCATTGAAAATTTGATTCATCCCGGTCCAAGAATAGTCGGCAAATTGGATTTCAGCGACCGGTTTATGAAACCCATCCGCAGATAGACCAATCGCTAAACCCACAATGGTCGACTCTGCAAGCGGCGTATTGAAGCATCTCTCTTTTCCAAAACGGTCTGTGAGGTTGCGCGTAATGCCAAAAACGCCCCCTTTACCGTGGGCGACATCTTGCCCGAAGACGACAACGCCAGGATCTCTTTCCATCTCTTCAAAAAGAGCGTGATTGAGCGCATCCATAAGAACAACCGACTCGGCATTCGGATCGCCAGGAACGCTGGCAGGCGGAGTAAACGGTTTAAAGATGAGTTCAGCGGCCGATGAGCGGGGAGGAAAGGGAACTGTATCTGCTGCGTCGGCGGCCGCTTCAATATCTTGGAAACATTGCTTGCGAAGGGCTTGAATTTCTTCTTCTGAAAATGCCTTTTGATCGATGAGCCATTTTTCCATCCTGGCGATCGGATCGCGTGCTTTTTCTTCGGCTAAAATAGCATCATCTTTGTATTTTTTAGGATCGTCGCTACTGCTATGAGCGCCGATGCGCGGTACTTTGGCCACAACTAAACTAGGTCCTTTGCCAGAGCGCGCTTTAGCGACTGCTCGAGAAAGGGTAGAAGAAGTCTCCATGTAATCGCAACCATCGATTTCAAAGACCGCAAGACCTTCATACCCACGCGCCATAGGCGCAATCGTTCCGCCCGCTGTTTGCTCGCTAGAAGGAACCGAAATCGCCCAGCCGTTATCTTGAATGACAAATACAATCGGGAGGTTGTGGATACAGGAAAAATTGAGCGCTTCGTGAAAATCGCCTTGCGATGTAGACCCGTCTCCGCCAGAGACATAGACCACTTCTTTTGCCCCGCGAAGAACGGCTGATTTGGCAGTTCCTACCGCTTGCAAGAATTGAGAGCCGACACAACTCGATTGGCAGGGAATGCGTAAATCTACTTGCGAGAAGTGCTCGGGCATCATCCGGCCACCAGAATGGTTCTTGATATCGCGCGCTAAAAAGGCGCCGAGAATATCCTCTAAAGAACACCCCAGCCCAATCGCAAATGCGCGGTCGCGGTAATAGGGATATCCCCAGTCGGTGCCAGAAATGAGAGAAAGTCCAGCAATAGCGCCGATCATCTCATGGCCAGAGACCGGAAGGTGAAAAGTTGCGCCCTTATTTTGACGGACGAGCTTGCCCATCTTCTCGTCCATAAAACGAGTATGGTACATCGCAGTCAAAGCGCGAGTAGCCGCAGCCCTGTCGAATGCTTCGCCAGCGACTGCTAAAAGCTCTTCTAAAAGAGAATGTTCAGTATTTTTTGAATAATGAATCGACATACAAGAGTCCGTTATAAAGTCGATATTATACAGAACACGCAAAAATTAAGCAAAACCATTTCTTGCAATAACTAAATATTTTACTTATCTTTTTTGGTCTTGATATGGGTGACCTTTTTAATGGCAAAACGGCGCCGTTTTTGAACGCCAAATTCCTCAGGTGCAGCCTCTTCTTTGCGAGGACGTCCTCTTTTTTTCGTCGAAAGAACCTCGCCAGCTGCCTCCTCGATCTTAGGAGCTTTGTTTTCAGGCAAAATTTCGACTGTCTTCGTCTCTTTAAACTTCGGTTTATAGAAAGGAGTAAAAGGTTTTTGTACCTTATCGATACCAAACATCTTCTCTGCCCCGGCAAGGCGGCTAGAAAGGTGTCTAAGAGACTCCAACCTCTGTGAAAGAGCTTCGAGCTTCTCGTCGACCTTAATGCGTGGGCTGCCGCGTAAAGAAGCGAGGAGGTGCTCCTCTGTTTCGAACTTGGCCGAGAACGTTACGGAAGAAGCTGATGTGATATCTGGGATGTATAAGAAAGACCTACAGACCATCGGCACCTGCGTGTAAATGTCCATAGAAACTTGAGGCTCTACCTCAATCTTTGCCACTTGCTTTGGAGGTCTGCCTCTCTTAGGGCGTGGATTTAACGCCTCATTGGAGTAGTAGGTTTTTGCCTTTGCGACCAATGTATCTCGAGCCACTTGAAGGTCTTTGGGCACTTTTGCATCAAATAATTGCCGCTTTAACTTTTCGATCATCGATTTGGTCAGGTCTAAATCCTCTTCAAAAACAAATTGCACTTCCTGCAACCGGAGCCACTCGATAATCCGAATTCGAGACCGCTCCTGGTAGTAGAGCTGCCACTTTTCTAGCTCGTTTAAGTGATCGTAGATGAATTCAAGAAAGTTTTCCCTCGCCTCTTTGGCGGAGATCAGATCTAAAAGTTTTTCTTTGGTATCGATGTCGTAGACCTTTTCATGGATAAATCCCTCCATGAATTTTTTAATCTCGTAAAAGGTCATCTTGGGAAATTGCCCATAGCGGTCTTTATTCTCGGCGACCTCTTTTTCCAAAGCTTCGAGCTCTTCGATCCCCTTATCGAGGTCGACGTAGAGGATAAACCCCTCTGTCTTATCGAGATAAAAGTCGCGCTCATCATCGGACTTGGCAAAAGCGTCCATCAGTCGATGATATCGGAGGATCAATGGATTTTTTGGCTGAAGATAGGAAGTTTTCATAAATAATGACCCCAAGACAATATTCCCCCGAGAATAACAAAACAAATCCTTCTAGTTCAAGTGTTTTTGCATACTTGACAATTTCCAAGGGACCTCATTATATCTGGATCATGAATCTTTCCATCATTACCGTCACCTATCAGTCAAACGAGTACATCGACCAGTGCATCCTCTCGATCGTGACCCACATTTTAGACCCCTCTTACGAACACATCATTGTCGACAATGGCTCTACAGACGGAACGATCGAAACCATCGAATCGGGCTATCTCAATTATGTCCGGCTGATCAAAAACGATCGCAATCTCGGATTTGCCGCGGCCAATAACCGGGCGCTAGAAGAGGCCAAGGGGCGTTATATCCTCTTTTTAAATCCCGATATGCAGATCCACAAAGGGTGGCTCGACGACTTGCTTGCCTGGATGGACGCCCAAGAAGGCGTTGGAATCGCGTCGTGCAAGCTCTTAAATTATTTACACGAGCCTCATCCACAGCTCCGCCCCTGGAAATTGCCGAGCCCATGTAAGCGCCTTCCTTGGCTACGAATCAAAACCTGTTTCCAGTCTATATCGAGTTATTTCCCCCCCTGCTTCGACGATGAAAAAATCCAAGAAGTCGAACAGCCGAGAGGCTCTTTTATGCTCCTAAAAAAAGAGACGCTTCAAAGACTAGGGTATGCGTTTGATCCGAGCTATTTTATCTTTTATGATGATGTCGATCTATGCAAAACGATCCTCGCTTTAGGGCTAAAAATCATTTACTGGCCGCACATTTGCTGCATTGACTATTGCGGTCGAAGTTTTATTCAAAAGACAGGTCCCTGGAAATACCTACAGGCGCAAAGAAGTTTTAAAATTTATGTGCGAAAATGGCATTCTCTATTGCACTTATTCTGGTTTAGCCTTTTCGTGCCGATCACTTTTCTCTCTCGGCTTCCGAAATGGGGGCTGAAATCCTCCTACAAGGCGTGGAAAGAGTATCGCGAACAAGTGAAATCGCTTTCCAACAAAAGAAGTCCGATCGGATCTTGACAATTTCCAAGCGATCTAACTATATCTGGGGCATGAATCTTTCCATCATTACCGTCACCTATCAGTCAAACGAGTACATCGACCAGTGCATCCTCTCGGTTGTGACCCACATTTTAGACCCCTCTTACGAACACATCATTATCGACAACGGCTCCACAGACGGAACGATTGAAACCATCGAATCGGGCTATCTCAATTATGTCCGGCTACTCAAAAACGATCGCAATCTCGGATTTGCCGCGGCCAATAACCGGGCGCTAGAAGAGGCCAAGGGGCGTTATATCCTCTTTTTAAATCCCGACATGCAGATCCACAAAGGGTGGCTCGACGACTTGCTTGCCTGGATGGACGCCCAAGAAGGCATTGGAATCGCGTCGTGCAAGCTTTTAAATTATTTGCACGAGCCGCACCAACATTTGCGCCCCTGGAAATTTCCAAGACCTTCTAAAGGCTTTCTCTGGTCAACGATCAAACCCCATTTCCAATCTTCATCGAATTACTTTTACCCTTCCTTCGATGACGATAAGACCCAAGAAGTCGAGCATGTGAGGGGGGCTTTCATGCTCCTAAAAAAAGAGACGCTTCAAAGACTCGGGATTGCATTTGATCCCAACTATTTTATCCTCTCTGAAGATGTCGATCTATGCAAAACGATTAGCGCTTTAGGACTAAAAATCGTCTACTGGCCACACCTTTGCTGTATTGACTATTTCTCGCGCAGTTTCATTCTTCAACCAAAGCCATGGAAATATCTCCACATGCAGCGCGGCTGGAAAATTTATTTGCGAAAATGGCATTCGCCTTGGCATGCATTTTGGTTTAGCCTTTTTATGCCGATCACATTTCTCTCTCGATTGCCGAAATGGGGATTGAAATCTTCCTACAAGGCGCTCAAAGAGTATCGCGAACAAGTAGGGAACCTAAAGACAAGATGAAGACAATCTTTGCCCAAAATAATGGCTATGGAGATATCCTTTGGGTAGAGCCCATCGTCCGTCATTTTCTTGCAGAGGGAGAAGAGGTGTTTCTCAATACGACAGCCCCCTCGCTCTTTGACAACTATCCCAGTGATCTCTTGTATGTAAATCGCCTAGAAAAACTGTTCCCACTCTCCGACTATCCGATCGAGCTCCGCTTCCAAGACCATCCTAAAATGCATCATCTAGAGGCGTATTGCCTGGCGGCGGGAATTTCGAACATGGAGCTCTCCTATCCAAAACTTTACCTCTCGCCAGAGGAAAAGAAACGAAAAATCGAAAAAGAGTACGCTCTTTTCCATCTCGATAGATATGAGAATGCAAGAAACTTTCGCAATGTCTATGGAGTCGATTGGGAAGAGGTCGTCCGTTATGTTCGCTCACAAGGGTTAGAGCCAATCCAAATCTCAAAAGAAGGGGCAGACCTCGTCACAACTTGGCATCCGACGCAAGATTTTCGAGAAGTCATCTCTCTCATCTCCCATGCCAAACTATTTATCGGCTTAGACTCAGGCCCCAGCCACGTTGCCGCTGCAATGCGCATCCCTTCCGTACTTTTCTTCGGATCGGTCAATCCGATGTATCGACACCTCGATCGGATAAAAAAAGTGTTTCTACAAAGCCCCTGCCCATTTGCCCACTGCTATCACGGAAAGCCCGGCACCTTTGGCGAGCCATGCCGTAGAGTTGAACAAGGCCAGGCTCCTCCCTGCTGTATTCAGGACACCTCCCGCGTTATCGACGCAATCCGGCAAATCTTATGATGGGAATTTTAACCGGCTGCGATGAAAACCAAGAGTGGTTATTGCCCTGGTGGTATTCCCACTTTCGAAAGGTTCACCCCGAGCTTCCGATCGCTTTTGGCGATCTGGGGATGTCAGACGAAGGGAGAAAATGGTGCAAAGAACGGGGAATCCTCATCCCCTCTTCGGAGATTCCCCTTCACTCCATTCAAGAAAAGAGCAAGTATGAGACCTTAACACCACAGAGAGTCGCTTGGTTTCGTAAACCCCTTCTGATGAAACAATCCCCCTTTTTGCGGACGCTATGGCTGGATCTCGATTGCCAAGTTCTAGAGAATTTAACACCCATTTTGTCGATCCCGCTAACTTCGAACAAAATGGCCTTAAGAGGCGGCGCTTCAGTCTTTTGGGAGAAGGTCCGTCTTCACATTACACCGTATAGTAGCGGAGTCGTTCTCTTTGAGAAAAATTCGCCTTTATTGGATCTATGGGCCCACTTTGCTCACCGAGAGAACGGTTTATTTCTTGGAGACGATGAGCTTTTATCCTTCATCTGCGCCCATCAGATTTCTGTCGATTGCATCCCTTTTAAATACAATTGGGAGGTAAAGTGGGGATCCAATCCAGAAGCGGCAATCCTCCATTGGACCGGTGAAGCCTGGAAATATGCCTTGCGGTACTTTGAATTAAACATGTAAGCCAGCTATCCCAGTGCCTCATTTTTGTCTTCCTCGTTTTAGACGGTTTCCCTATAATATATACATTTACAGCCTATATTTGAGGACGAAATGTTAGACCTGAAAGAAATCCGGAAAAACCCAAAAGCATTTGAAGAAAAACTACAGACAAAGGTCGCTGAAGTAAGCCTCTCTTCCGTCGTCTCCCTAGACGAACGGATTCGCGCGATGAAGACAGAGGTAGAAGAGCTCAAATCAAGACGCAACCTAGCCTCTAAAGAAATCGGAATGAAAAAACAAAAAGGGGAAAACGTCTCTTCGTTTATGCAAGATTTGGGCGCCCTTTCCGATCAAATCGCGATTCGAGATAAAGAGGCCGTAGAGCTAGAAGCAGAGTTGAACTATCAACTCTCGATTCTTCCAAATCTGCCAATGGACGACATCCCCGTCAGCCCAAGCCCAAAAGACAACGTCTGCATCAAATCGTGGGGCAAGAAAAGGGAGTTTGACTTCCCCTTCAAAAACCACGTCGAACTCAATGAGAAGTTAAAGCTCTTCGACTTTACACGCGCAGCCAAAATTTCAGGCTCCGGCTGGCCGCTCTATGTGGGCCTGGGCGCCAGGCTTGAATGGGCGCTTTTAAATTATATGCTCGACACGCAGAGAAAAAATGGATTTTCTCAAGTGATGCCCCCACTTCTTGTGCGCCCAGAGATCATGTTCGGATCTGGCCAGCTCCCGAAATTTGAATCCCAATTATTTAAGATCAAAGATGAAGACTATAACCTCTTTCTCATCCCCACTTCAGAGTGCCCGATCAATGGCCTCCACTATGATGAGATTTTAGAGGAAGAATCGCTCCCCTTGAAGTATTGCGCCTACACGCCTTGTTTTAGACGTGAGGCAGGTGCGGCCGGCTCGCAAGAGCGAGGTCTTATTCGAACGCACCAATTCAATAAAGTAGAGATGTTTTCTCTGACAAAACCGGAAGATAGTCCGGCCGTGTTTGAACAAATGATGCAATCGGCAGAAGAGATTTTACAAGGGTTAGGACTCCATTATCGGAACATGCTCCTAACCACAGGCGATATGTCCTTTGCTGCGGCAAAAACCATAGACATCGAAGTATGGCTGCCCGGACAAAATCGATATTACGAGGTCTCTTCTGTCTCTAACTGCACCGATTTCCAATCGCGCCGCTCCCAAATCCGTTTTCGCCCGAAAAACGAAAAGCCCCAATTTGTCCATACGCTCAACGGCTCTGGACTTGCGACAAGTCGCCTCATGGTCGCGCTTCTAGAGAATAATCAGCAGGAAGATGGTTCTATCCTTGTGCCAAAAATTCTACACAAGTATTTAGAAGGCATAACGGTGATACAATGAAATTCCTCGATTTTCTCACAAAATGCCCAACTGCTTGGCACGCAGCCAAAGAAATTGGAGAGCAACTGAAAAAAAGCGGCTTTCACCCTCTTTTGGAAAAAGATGCGTGGAAGCTAGAGTCAGGTAAAAGCTATTTCGTAGAGCGAGAAGGGGCTCTTATCGCCGCTTTTAGACTCCCGAAAAAAGCTCCGATGAGCGCAATCCTCTTAGCTAGTCATACCGATAGCCCCGCACTCAAAGTCAAACCGGAACCAGATATTTTAACGAAGGAAATCGCCCAAATCGGCACAGAAGTCTACGGCGGCCCCCTTCTCCACTCCTGGTTCGATCGAGATCTAGCTCTTGCTGGCGTCATCGAGACAGAAAGCGGCTCTCACCTGGTCTTCTTAGAAGACAGTCCGGTTGTGATCCCGCAGCTCGCCATTCACCTCGATCGCTCGATCCATGAAAAAGGGATTCTCGTTCACAAGCAAGACCACCTCAAAGCCGTCTTAGGGATCAAAGGGTCCGAAACACTTGAGAAACTGTTAAAAAAACACCTCTCTTTTAAAACGCTCTATGCCTTTGATCTTCTCTTGGTGCCCACCGAAAAACCCTCTTTGGTCGGATCTCAAAAGGAGATCATTGCAGGCTATCGCCTCGATAATTTAAGCTCCGCTTACCCCTGCTTAGAAGCGATCTTGCAAGGACAAGTGCGCGATACAACCCTTCAAGTCGCCCTCTTTTGGGATCATGAAGAGATCGGATCGGTCAGTTCCACTGGCGCAGGCTCCCTCTTTGTCGACCAGCTCTTAGATCGGATCGGGATCGGACTTGGAGAGTCTCGAGAATTTGTCCATCGCCTAAAAGCAAGCTCTCTCATCCTATCTACAGATGTAGGCCATGCCTGGAATCCCAATTTTGCCGACAAGTACGATCCGCAAAACTCCCCCCTTCTAGGCGGCGGGGTCATGTTCAAGTTCAATGCCGGACGCAAATACGCATCCGACGCCGCATCAGCTGCCTGCCTATACAAAATCGCCGCAAAACACAATCTCAAGATTCAAAAAGCGGCCAACCGCTCCGATATTCCCTCTGGCAGCACAGTGGGCCCGATCATGTCGGCAAATACGGGCATCCCAACGCTCGATCTCGGCCTTCCTCTATGGGCGATGCACTCAACAAGAGAAATGATCGCTACTTCTGATTTAAAAGACCTCGAAACTTTGCTCCTAAAAACCTGCAATGAATGGGTCCCATGAAAAACCAGCACTTTGAAGGAAAACCCCCTCTTGCCCACGTGATTGAAGCGCGCCGCAAAGGAAAACTCGCTTCGAGTGAAATCCACGGCGAGGAACTTCCCGGCCATTACAATGCGGCTGCAGATAGCGCCAAAGAAACCGCCTTCTTGATCCTCATTCTGACAGCCCTTTTCCATGAGATCCATTTCGAGTATGCGCAATTTTTACTCCTATTTCTTTTTGGTTTTCTTCTTTGGAAAACAGGACGCAGCGCAATTTTAGGCTGGCGGAGAATGGAACGGTTGCATCGATTGATCGAAGAGGAAAGATGGGAGATCGAACACCATCGAGGCCAAGAAAAAGAAGAACTAAAAGCGCTCTATGCAGCTAAAGGTTTTTCAGGAAGACTCCTCGATGAAGCTGTTGAAGTGCTCATGGCCGACGACAATCGCCTCTTGCAAGTGATGTTAGAAGAAGAGCTAGGGCTTCAGCTCGAGTCGTATGAACATCCGCTCAAACAAGCCTTTGGCGCAGCTACCGGCGTCATCGGCGCTGCGATCATCATGAGCTTTGGCCTATTTATACTCCCCTTTTATGGCGTCATCCTCGCTGCAGGTCTTGTCATCGCACTCTCCGCAGGCACGACTGCGCAAATGGAAAAAAATCGCCCCTTGCCTTCGATTGTCTGGAATTTAGCCACTGCGGCTCTAGCGACTGGTTGCACTTATCTTTTAGCTCGATTTCTTCTATGAGATCTCCCTATCGATTCGACGAATTTTTCGCCTCTGGCCTAGAAGAAAGCGTCAGCCCTTTTTTAACGACAAATTCTCGAACCTGGGGCAAGAACCTCTCTTTAAAAAGCGCCCTTGGCTCTGCGGCTCTTTTAAGTGTAGCTTTTAGCTTCTCCTTCACCCATCCGCCGATCTCCTATTTCTTTTTATCCTTTGTCTACTTCTTTTCAGGAGCGCCAGCTCTTATCGCCGCTTTTGACGATCTAAAAAACCTCGAGATCAACATCGACGTCTTGATGACATTGGCCGCTTTTATCGCTGTAGCAATCGGAAGTGAGCTCGAAGGCGCTTTGCTTTTAGTGCTCTTTGAACTCTCTCACAGCCTAGAAGAAACCGTCTCCAATAAGACGAGAAGCGCGCTGCAAAACCTCAACCATTTGGCCCCCAAATTTGCCCACATCATCGGCGAGAATAACATCGTCTTTGAAAAATCGGTGCGCGATATTGCCGTTGGAGAAAAGCTCCTCATCAAGCAAGGAGAAATCGCCCCGCTCGACGCCAAAGTCCTCGAAGGAATCTCATCGGTCAACCTCGTCCACCTAACAGGAGAGAGCCTTCCCGATCTTAAAAAACCGGGCGATTCAATTCCCGCTGGAGCAAGGAACCTAGAAGCCGCGCTGACTGTTGAAGTGACTCGAACCAATGCAGACTCCACCTTAACCCGCATCATCCACCTCATCACTGCTGCAGCCGAAGCAAAGCCCCGCGTGCAGAGCCTTCTAGACCGCTTTAGTAAAACCTACGCCTCGCTCATTATTCTATTGACCCTCCTTTTTGCACTCGGCATTCCCCTCCTCTTTTCGCTTCCCTACCTCGGCCTTGAAGGATCGATCTACCGCTCCCTTGCATTCCTTATCGCCGCCTCCCCTTGCGCTCTTATCATCGCAACCCCAACTGCCTACCTCAGCGCTATTTCCTCCTGCGCCCGCAAAGGGATCCTCCTCAAAGGAGGTATTACCCTCGATGCACTTGCCCTTTGCCGCGTAATCGCATTTGATAAAACAGGAACCCTTACTACAGGCGATCTCGAGTGCACTGCAGTCGAGCCCATCGACGATTCTACACTATCCCCAGATGCGGCACTGGCCATTGCAGCCGCTTTAGAAAGGCAAGTCGTCCATCCAATCGCAGCGGCCATTTGCAAAATGGCTGCAGCCAAAAACCTCCCACTGCCCCCGATTGGCGAGGTAAAAGTACTCCCTGGCTACGGAATCTTTGCAACCCTTGCCGATGGAACTCCCATTGCAATCGGATTGCCAGAGCACATTGCCCCTAAAAAGATAGGAAACAAAATAGCCGGACAAATTCTCTCCGTTCTCTCCGTAGGCGAGCAGCTTTTTACCTTCCGGTTTTCCGATCAAATTCGCGCTGAGATCCCCCAGCTACTACGCAAACTAGAGACCGACAATCGATTAGAGCCCGTGATGCTCACCGGCGATCACCAAGAAAATGCCCACTTTGTCGGGAACTTCCTCGGCATCCGCCATATCTTTGCCAACCTACGCCCCGAAGATAAACTCGCAAAAGTCTCAGAGCTCTCCCTCACAAAAGGGCTCGCCATGGTCGGCGACGGCATCAACGACGCGCCAGCTCTTGCTCGAGCAACCGTCGGCATTTCGATGGGCCGCATCGGAAGCGCAACCGCCATCGACGCATCGGACGTCGTCTTACTCAATGACGACCTCCATCTTCTCCACTGGCTCTTTCTCAAAGCAAAAAACACAAAAAAAATCGTCGCCCAAAACCTCACCCTTGCCTTAGCCGTCATTCTCTTAGCGACAACGCCCGCTCTTCTCGGTCTTATTCCTCTCTGGCTTGCCGTCATCTTGCACGAAGGGGGCACCGTTCTTGTCGGAATCAATTCCCTCCGCCTCCTTCGATAAATATACCAATGTATGCAACAATGCCCGCATGAAACTTTTGCTTTGTTTTCTCGCGTTTTCTCTGTATGGCGTTGATTACGACTGCGTCTTCATCGGCAGCAGCCCGATTTCTCTTTTTGAAGCGCTCTACCAATACAGCTGTGGAAAAAAAGTGCTCATCATCGATGAATCGCCAACGTGTGGAGGCGTTTGGAAATCAATTGATATTTGTGGAATAGAACACGTCGATGTAGGGTGCCATGAAATTGGAAACAACAACGGGTTAAAAGAGTTTTTAGAAGAGTATGCCGGTTGCCAGATGATTTATCCCTTGGATAAAAATCGCAATTTTTACTTTTCTAAAGGGTGCTATGAGCTCATCCGCAATTTAGAGAAGATGATTGCAAATACCTCGATCGATCTCTTGGTCAATACGCGCGCAGAGCGGGCCATCCTCGATGAAGAAGAAAAATGCGTTGTGATTGAAACGAGAGATCAAAAAATTTCGACCCAAAAAATCTATCAATGCGGCTACTCATTCATAAATATTGGAGAAGACACTCCGCGCCTCATTCACAAATCCAAATACTACCACCTCTACCTACTGATTGCCGATTCGACAGAACCCCGCTTTGCCTACCAAAATAGCAGCATTTCCGGAACATCGCGCATGATGAATCTGACCCACTTTCTCGACCTTCAGCAAAGAGGCCAGCAGCTCATTGTCTTCCAAGCACATAACGAATCGGGCTTGAACGAAGGAGAGCGCCTTCTCAACGAACTAAAAAAAAAGGGCTTAGTCGATGGAGCTGCCTATATTCTCCGATCAGAACCCTATATCTATGAACAATGGCCCCTTCATCTAGACGCCATGCAAGAAGCCTATCGCCCTTACTTTGAATTCCTTAAAACCCAAGACTTCCGCAATATGACCAATTACTTCAAACAATGGAAGCAAGGCCTACATAAATAATTTAATCACAGAGGCCTTATAAAGATCTCTGTGGTTAAAAAATTGCGGTGAATTTCTGGTCTTTGAATTAATTCGCGATCCGCTCTATACACAAGTTTTAGAGGTAGACCCATGCATCCGCCAAAGCGCGCTCCCCTATCTGCAGAAGATTTAAAAACAGCGACAACTCTTGAATCTCAAGAATTTGAGCACGCTTTCAAATGGCTAAAGAACCATTTGCCTTTGAGTTTTTCTGAAGAAATGGATTTCAAGACCCAGATCCTAATCGCTAGAAACTTGATGAGCTTTCAGCTCCAAGATCGCTTTTCACTGATCTATCTCAAGCACATGGCCATCGTCTTATGCATGGACGCCCCCGAGGCAGATTTGAAAATCCTCAAGAATTTCACCCATTTTTCCGTCCGCTATTACCGCACCTTTGTCTCCGATGAGCCGCCTCCTGGAGAAAAAAAAGGGGCGCTTCGGATCGCAAGCCTCTATTTCCGAGATACTCCGAAAGAAGACACCTGGCGCCTGGAAGAAGAGCGAAAAGAGGAACTGACTCATCTGATTCAAGAGAAAAACAATACTTTTCAAAGCGCCGATTTAGAGCCTATCCTCCATGGCCTCACCTCCCGCTTTGTCCGCTCGCTTAAAAATGAACGGCTAGCGCTGGCCGTAAACACGTTCATCCGGGCTAAAGAGAGCGATGAGTGCCAATACGACATGGTGAGAAATGAAGACTGGAAGGCCAAGAACTCCCCATCGCTGCAGCTTGTCTTTGCCTGGAAAGATGTCCCGAAATCTGGATTTCTCTACCGCCTTGCAAAAATCATTCACAATCACAAACTTTCGCTCCAAAAAGTGGTCGCCACTTACATCGATCCCTACAATACCGATAGCATTGCTATCCTCTCTCTTGGCCTGCACGGCCAAAGCGGCAAAGCCGCTTGGGAAGAGGCCAACATCGAAGATTTTTTGCGCGAAATGTGCCTGTTGAAGTTTGAAGCCGAAGATATCATCGCAGACACGTTCGTAAAATCGAATCGACTAACCGGCAACACCGCTCACCTAATCCGCAATTTTGGAAGTTTTATCCACCAGACCCTTCTCCATTCCGATCCGAATCTTTTTTCGTATGAAAACATTCTAGAAGGACTCTGCCGCCACCCCGAACTGACCATTGAACTAACCAAAGCCTTTGAGGCGAAATTCCATCCTCAAAAACACAATTTAGAGCAGTTTCAAAAAATTCGAAAACAGACTCTCGATCTGATCGAAAAACTAGATACCGGCCAAGCGATCAACGACCTTCGCCGAAAAAACATTCTCAAACAAGCATTGAATTTTATCGACTGCACCTTCAAAACCAATTTCTACCGCCCCAATAAATCGAGTTTTTCCTTCCGCCTCGATCCCGTTTACCTCGACCGTCTTCCCTATGACCGGAAAGAAAAATTCCCCACACTCCCCTATGGAATTTTCTTCATCCGCGGCCACCACTTCATCGGGTTTAACATCCGTTTTAAAGATCTTGCCCGCGGCGGCGTCCGCACCGTCATTCCAGAAAAGTGGGAGACCTATTTCCAAGAGAGAAACAACATCTTCTCCGAAAGTTATAACCTCGCATTTACCCAGCAGAAAAAAAATAAAGACATCCCTGAGGGAGGCGCAAAAACTGCACTCCTCTTAAGCCCCTTTGAAGCCTTTGCCCATGAAGAGACGATCTTTACGACAGAAATGCAAGAAGAGGGAATGGATCCTGCTATCCTCGAAGAGCGGCTAAAAACCTATCGACAAAGCCGTAAACTCAATCACCTCTACTCGGCCCAGCGCTCTTTTATCGAAAGCTTCATGACCCTCATCAATTGCGATGAAAGCGGCAAGCTCAAGGCCAAAGACATCATCGATTATTGGAAGCGGCCAGAATACATCTATCTCGGGCCCGATGAGAACATGCTCAACGACATGATTATCTGGATCGCCAACTACGCTGCCCAGTGTCACTATAAACCGGGCCGCTCCTTTATGAGCAGTAAACCCGGCGCCGGCATCAACCATAAAGAATATGGCGTCACCTCATATGGAGTAAACGTCTACCTCCATCAAACACTCCTCTCATTGGGAATCGATCCAGAAACACACCCCTTCACGGTGAAAATATCAGGCGGCCCCGATGGGGACGTCGCCGGCAATGAGATCCACATCTTAGCCACCCATTATGCAAAAACGGCAAAACTACTCGCACTCACTGACGTGTCTGGGACAATCTATGATCCTGAAGGGCTTGATTGGTCTGAGATGGATTCTCTTTTTAAAAACGGCAAAGCCATTCGCTTCTATCCGACCAAAAAGCTCCATGACGGAGGGTTTCTCCTCGATTTGCAAACCAAACACGAAGAGAGCGCTTACGTGCAGCAAACCTCGCTCGTTCGGAAAAAAGAAGGCAAACTGAGTCAAGAATGGCTTTCCGGCAATGAAATGAATCAACTCTTCCGCTCAAACGTCCACCAAGTAAAGACAGACATCTTCGTCCCCGGCGGAGGCCGCCCCCGTACTCTCAATGACGCAAACATCTCGAGCTACCTCGATAGCAGCGGAAAACCCACCTCGAAAGCGATTGTCGAAGGGGCCAACCTCTACCTCACTTCCGGCGCTCGCCACGCCCTTGAAAAGTTAGGCGTGATCATCTTAAAAGATAGCTCCTGCAATAAAGGGGGCGTAATCTGCTCCTCTTTTGAAGTGCTCGCAGGACTCTGCCTATCTGAGGAAGAATTCATCCATGAAAAAAGCGAATACGTCCAAGAAGTGCTCGAAATCATCCGCAAAGCCGCGCTAAATGAAGCCAACCTCATCCTCGATACCCACAAAAAAACAGCCGCCTTTTGCACAGACATTTCCGACAAAGTCTCCGAGCGGATCAACCTCTATAAAGATCAGCTCTTAGACCATTTGGAAAAAACCGAGCTCAATGATTCCCTCATCGAGTGCCTTCTCCGCTACTGCCCGCCACTCCTGCGCAAAAAATATCCCGAACGCATCCTCAAGATGCCCGACATCCATAAAAAAGCGATCATCGCCGTGTTTCTCGCAGCGCGTCTTGTCTACACTCGCGGACTCGATTGGAGTCCAACCATCGTCGATCTGTTAGCCTCTATCGCAAAAGACCCAAATATCTTAAAATAAATAACTTACAAAAATAACCAGCAATCATCAGCAAAGATTGCTAAAACATCTTGCAGAACTCACACTCTTTTGCTATAATCTGAGACTATAAACTAGCAGATACCCATGAAGAGTGCCACTTACAAATCCTTCCCAACCAGAAAGTTACCCAAGACCGACAGAGAACAAGCGGTTCTTTTGGGAGTTGTAGAATTATATTTAACATTAAATAAGCCGATCGGGTCCCAAACTCTCCAAGAAAATGGATTTAAGTCGCTAAGCACAGCAACGATCCGCAATTACTTTGGAAAGATGGAAAGCCAAGGCTATTTAAAGCAACAGCACACCTCCGGCGGACGACTTCCTACGGGAAAGGCATTCCGCTTCTATGCCGACCACTTCCTCCATCAAGGGGTGATCGAAAATTCCCAAGAAAAGACTTTACAAGCAGCTCTTTCTAAAGAGGCCAAAGAAATCACCGCGCTTATCTCTCGGGCAGCAGAAGCTCTCAGCGAAGAGACAAAATGCGCCGTCTTTATCTCCACTCCCCGCTTCGATCAAGATTTCATCCACGACGTACGCCTCCTCATGCTTGAGAGCGATAAAATCTTATCCGTCTTGATCACCGACTTCGGCCTCATTCGAACAGAGACGATTTACCTCGATCAGGGCGTAACGACACCATTTTTACGCAGCGTTGAAGAGTATTTTCTCTGGCGCATGAATAAAGGGGAGAAACCCTTTTTCCAAAGCGAAGCGGAATCAAAACTTTCGCAGCGCATTTACAACGAAGTGATGGTGCGCCACATGGTCGGCTATGCGAACTTTCCTGCTGAAGACATCCTTCGAACAGGACTCTCTAGACTCCTGTCTCACCAAGAATTTAACGATGCAGCGGCTCTTGCTCGCTCGCTCAGCCTTCTCGAAGACCAGACGCAAATGCGCGCGCTTCTTCGGGAGTGTTGCAAACAAAATCAGCTTCTCTCTTGGATCGGCGATGAGCTTTGCCCTTACGTTCCCCCTGAATCGGAATGTTCGGTCGTTTCAATCCCCTATAAAATTGGAGAAAATAGTGTCGGCGCGGTCGCGATTTTAGGACCCATGCGTCTTCCCTATCGAAATATCTTCGGTTTGCTCCAGGCCTTTAGCCAACGCTTAAGCCACAGGCTCACCGAAAGCAGTTATAAATTTAAAATCACATTCCGTCAGCCAGAAGAACCAGTTGCAAAACTTCTCGGCTGCGAAAAAAGGACTTAAATGAGCGAAGAAATAGAAGAAGCCGCCCCGGCGGAAGAGAATTTTAAAGACAAGTACATTCGCCTCTTAGCTGAAACAGAAAACATGCGGAAGCGAATGCAGAAAGAAAAACAAGAGATGATCCGTTTTGGCATCGACAATGCGATCGCGGAATTTTTGCCAACCATCGACAATTTCGAACAGGCGCTTCGATTTGCAGACCAAGCGACGAGCGAAGTGAAGAGTTGGGCGATTGGATTTCAGATGATCCTTTCCCAATTTAAAGAGGTTTTGCATAACCACGGCATCACTGCTTTTCACTCTGAAGGCAACGCGTTTGATCCAGCCTACCACGAAGCTGTAGAAATTGTGGAAACAGAAGAACACCCAGAAGGAGCGATCCTTCAAGAATTTACCAAGGGCTACAAGAGCCCAACCCGCGTCATCCGTCCGGCGCGAGTAAAAGTAGCAAAACAACCGGCTGCGACTGAAGTTCCGGCCGAAGAACAACTAGAACCAAAATAAAAAGAGGCACATATGAGTCAAAAAAGAAGAATCATCGGCATTGACCTCGGCACCACCAATTCCTGCGTTTCGATCATGGAAGGTGGCTCGACAGTGGTCATAGCAAACGCAGAAGGCGCCAGAACAACCCCTTCTGTCATCGCCTTCAAAGGCAACGAACGGCTCGCTGGCATTCCCGCTAAGCGCCAAGCTGTTACCAACCCGGATAAAACACTTTATTCGACCAAGCGCTTCATCGGTCGCAAGTACAGCGAAGTCGCCTCTGAGATCGCGATGGTCCCTTATAAAGTCGTAAAAAACGCAAATGGCGACGCTGTCTTTGAAGTCGAAGGCAAAATCGTCTCTCCTGAAGAAGCAGCAGCGCAAGTCCTCATCAAAATGAAAGAGACTGCAGAGAGCTACCTCGGCGAGAAAATCACCGAAGCGGTCATCACCGTTCCGGCCTATTTCAACGACTCGCAGCGCCAGTCGACAAAAGACGCAGGAAAAATCGCAGGTCTTGACGTTAAGAGAATCATTCCTGAGCCGACAGCGGCAGCCCTCGCTTATGGCCTCGACAAGCTCCATACCGACAAGAAAATCGTCGTCTATGACCTTGGTGGAGGAACATTTGACGTTTCCATCCTCGAGATCGGCGATGGCGTCTTCGAAGTGCTTGCAACCAATGGCGACACTCACCTTGGCGGCGATGACTTCGACCAAACCATCATGCAGTGGATGCTCGACGAATTTAAAAAAGAACACGGCATCGATCTTTCGAAAGATAAAATGGCCCTGCAGCGCCTGCGCGATGCAGCCGAAAAAGCGAAAATCGAGCTCTCTGGCGTCCCGACTACAGAAATCAACCAACCGTTTATCACGATGGATGCAAGTGGCCCTAAACACTTAAGTCTCACGATGTCGCGCGCAAAGCTCGAAAGCCTTTGCCATAACCTCATCGAAAGGACCATGGAGCCTTGCCGAAAAGCGATGAAAGACGCTGGCGTCACACCGGAAACCATTGGCGAAGTAATCCTCGTCGGCGGAATGACCCGTATGCCGTCTGTCCAACAGAAAGTAAAAGAGATCTTCGGTCGCGAGCCACATAAAGGCGTCAACCCCGATGAAGCGGTTGCCATCGGCGCTGCAATTCAGGGCGGCATCATTGCCGGCGACGTCAAAGACGTTCTCCTCCTCGATGTCGTTCCCTTGACTCTCGGTATCGAAACGCTTGGCGGCGTTCTCACTCCGCTCATCGAGCGCAATACCACGATCCCAACGCAGAAAAAGCAAGTCTTTTCAACAGCTAGCGATAACCAGCCAGCTGTGACCATCGTCGTTCTCCAAGGAGAGCGCCCAATGGCCAAAGACAACAAAGAGATCGGCCGATTCGACCTCAGCGACATCCCTCCTGCACAGCGCGGCACTCCGCAAATTGAAGTCTGCTTCGACATCGACGCCGACGGAATTTTGCACGTATCTGCGAAAGACAAGCAGACAGGGAAAGAGCAAAAGATCAAAATCGAAGCGAAATCTGGTCTTTCAGATGCGGAAATCCAACGAAAAGTCAAAGAAGCTGAGCTCCATGCTGCTGAAGACGCCGTCCGCAAGGAAGGAGTTGAGGCGCGCAATGAAGCCGATGCTCTCGCCTTCCGCGCACAGAAGTCTCTCAATGAGTACAAAGATAAGTTGCCAGGCAACGTATCTGCCGACATCCAAGCCTCCATCGACGCCGTCAAAAAAGCGCTCGAAGGGCAAGATGTGGCGTTCATCAAGACAAAAACCGCGGACCTGCAAGAAAAGATGCAGAAAATCGGCGAAGAGCTCTCGAAAGGGGGCGCTCAAGCAGAGGGACCTACAAGTGCCGGCCCTCAGCAAGCAAGCGCATCTGATATCGAAGACGCAGAAGTTGAAATCGTCGACGATAAGAAGTAATTCCACAAAAAGGCTCCCCAAAAGGGAGCCTTTTTCTTTCATTGTTTTTTTCCAAGATATTGCCTATAGTCTCTGCCCAATCTAGGAGAGATTCTCAATGAGCAATATCATTCTTTTCGACAGTCAAAATCAACGGTGGATGGTGTCGCAAGAAAACACAAATATTCACGAGCGCCTTACCGCGTATAAAACAAGCAATACCGGAATAAAAACCGCTTCCATTGCCCTGGTAAGCATCGTCGCTTTAACGCTTTTTGGTCGATATCTTGAAGGGAAGCTTCAACCGCGAGACTGTCTCTTTGTCCTCGCACCATTAGCTGTAGCCGTTCATATGATCCATATGTGCTCAAAAAATAGGATGATTAAAAAGATAGAAGAGCATGTGCAAGAGTGGGGTTGGGGAGATTTTAAACAAATTAATCCAGAGCAAGGCCAATACGTCTTTGCAGCCATAAACACTCCTCTAGTCAAAAATCCCGTGTAATTATTTTTCGCAACTAGTAAATGTACAGGCGTCGTATCCCTTGCCCGGATTTTCCATATACATCTGAATGATCAGCCGTAATCCCGGATACTTTTCCGCATTGGTCGATTCCCAGCTAATAATCCCGTCTCTACGGGTGTCTTTTCTCTGGATAATCTCTTCGTAAAGATTTGGAGGCGGGTACTGCGAACTATCTGGAATATCTGGATGATAGTCTTGTCCATCGGTCTTTGTAGCCGTTTCCAAGATCCACACCTCTTCTTCCTTCACGACGACAAAATAGCGATTCCCTTGCCGAACTGTTAACTCTGCCGCCCTCTTCAGGGCTATTTTTTTTGCCTCTTCTTTAGACATGCCTCCTTTTTGAGCCACCACTACCGCATATTGCGTATCATTGAGCTGATACTCTCTTGTGCTTACAGGCGCACCCTCTGCGATCGGCATCCTCGAGCTCCCCTCTTTAGGCATAGGCGAACACCCTGCAAAGAGAACTCCGGCTAAAATAAAGGCAAAAAAAGACCTCATAAATACCAATTAAGTATATACACTATAAAACCATCTTTAAATTAACAAGTCAATTTAATTACATAAACAACAGGCTTAAACTGTTACATATAAGTCTATTTATTCCTGACAAAAATCAACGAAGGAACGATGAAAAAAGTCGGCCGCAAGGCGGCCCTGATTCTTCTTATCGTTTCATCGTTCCTTCGTTGATTTTTGTCATATACGCAAAAGCTCCTTTGCGCAAGATTTTTTAAGGACAAGTAAAGTTTTTGTTTATAAAATCTAAAAATATTTGGTAGGATGTTTGGATAACAAGCACAACTCAGGAGAGTTGGCTCCTAGAAAAAACTTAAAACAAGAGGAAACCCTATGACCACCCCAATTAAAAGTCCCATGTATGCAGAGGTTCTTGCAGGAGCTAATCTGCAATTCACAACATCTCAAAGAGATCTGACTGAAACAGTCAATCAACTAGAGTCTAAGATAGACGCGTTAAACCAAGGCCCGAAAACGCAAGGCGACGCACTCGACAAGCTCATTGACGAGATGCTCGGTTACTACAAAGCCAAGATTCCTACGATTATGGCCACCCATATAGCCGGAAAAGAGGCCATTGCAAATATTAAGAAGGCCTTTGACTATATCCAGCCGCAACTGACAGACCGAATCTTCGCTGATCTCAGTAGAACGGGATGTAAAAACGAAGACCTGGATAAGCTACAAACAACTCAGAAAGAGTTGGTTGAAGAAAAACCAAAACTGACAGGTTTAATCCTTACACTTGAAAAATTGACGGAAGACCTCGAGACTGTAAGAAAGTCGTTTAAGCACTCTCTAGATGGAGCCTTGAAACTCCAAGGAATTGGGAAGACTAATACCCTAGCGGATTACGCTAAAGAATACGCTATATCGTACGTCTTCTTAAATAAAAAACTGGCTGAACAAAACACAAATCAAGAGCCAGCTTCTCTCGCCGTTTCTTCCCACTAGTCTGTAAAGCCAGAGGCTGCCAATTTTAGTGGCAGCCTCTGATCATAAAATTCACCACTGAGAACTTAGATTTAAAGTAACTTGCCAAAGAGACGAGCAATGTCGTGGTAGGTTACGAAGATAAAAAACACGATGAGGAGGCCGACGAATGGAATCACGAGCCGCTCCATGGTTTTTGCTTTGATTTTCCGTCTAAAGATCATTTCCCAAAGAGAAAAGACAATATGCCCGCCATCGAGAACAGGGATAGGCAGAAGATTCATGACCCCGAGATTGAGGCTAATAAGGCCGATCCAGAAAAGCGCTTCTTTAATGCCGTGAAGCCAGCTGTATTGGATGACAGTCACGATGCCGACGGGACCGCTGAGATATTTGGGGCTTAAAATACCTGAAACAAGCCCTTTCATCGTGCGCCAAGTATCGTTCATCGCATCGGAAAACTGTTGCAATGGATTGGGATTGTAAATGACTTCTCGATCGTCTAGTGGAATACCGATTTTTAGCGTCTGCCCCATCTGCTGTAAAACTTTTAGAGAATCTTCCCGTTTTTTTGGATCTTGAATCGCTTCGATTTTTTTCTTTTCTTCAGCGAGCTCCGTCCCCATGAGCTCACCCGTTGGCCTTGGCGTAACGGCCGCTAAGAGGAGAAGGCTTCCTGAAGAAGTGACTGGAGCGTCGGTTCCAAGAGAGGAAATGATGGTACGTAAAGAGGAGGGGTCGATCTCTTCAAACTGCGTTTCTGCGGTAGTAAATGGCACCGTTTTTACAAGAGATGGATTGCGCTCGACAACGACTAGAACTCGGCGCTTTTGCAATCTTTGCAACAACTCAAAAGAAGAAGAGACTTTTTGCCCATCGACGGCGAGAATTCGATCTCCTTCTTGAAGGGGATTGAAATAGCTACAGCGCTGACAGCGTTGGAAAGAGCGAATTTGATCTTCTTCATCGATGAAGGCAAGGCGATTTTCTATGGTGCAATCCGGAGAGAAGCTATAGGGAATAAAACTTAAATCCTGGAGCCTGCCCTTAATTTCCGCTTCGTGCTGCCAATCGTCTAGCTCCCCTTTTTCCCAAGCATTCATCTTGAGATCATCGAGGTGGACGCGGGGCACCTTCGTTTGAAAAGTTTTTCCCTCTCGCTCAACCGTGAGAAAGACGGTCGATTCGCCGATCAAAGCCCCGAGTTGCTGCAAGGAAAAGAGAGGTTCTCCATCGGCCCAAACAATTCGATCTCCAGGCTGAATACCGCTCTCTGCCATCGGAGATCCGGCGGGGAGGTTGCCTCTAAAGATCAAGTATCTCGCCGGCATCATGACGCCGATCGTCTGCAATTTATCTTTTGGGGTAACATTGCGCGCATAGGTCGGCAAAATGTAGTTGAATGGGGTTTTCTTCCCCGTCAAATAGTCGATTTTCGTGCCGCTGATCGAAAGCTCTTTATCTTCCATCGCAGATACGAGCACTAAATCTTTAAAGCCTCGAAAATTCTGCCCCGCATATTTGTCGATCATATCGCCGGGACGAACCCCTTTTTGATAGAGCGGCGATCCTGGATCTACCCAGCCGATGCGATGGGTAAACTCATAAAAGCTCTTATCTCTACCGCCAGAGACCCACAAAATAGAAAAAATAAGAAGCGCGAAGAAGATATTGACAAGAGGGCCCGCTAGAGCGACTTGAATCCGTTGCCAGGGACTTTTGCCATAAAACCCATCGGCAATTTCATAGGGCTCTTTACTCCCCTCTTTTTGCATACCAGAAATTTTGACATATCCCCCGAATGGAAGCCATCCGATCTGCCATTTGACCCCGTCTTTTTCCCAAGAGTGGATGGGCCGGCCAAAACCGATGGAGAACGCCTCAACCTTCATCCCTTTTCTTCGGGCGACCCAGTAATGACCAAATTCATGGATAAAGATCAAAAATCCTAATCCTAAAATCGCGAAAAAGATGTGTAACACGCTAAAAGGGAGCATCGTTTATTCCATGTCCAGACAAGATTAACAGATCTTCTCGATGGTGTGAAGAGATTAGTTCACGGTGCCAATTTTCTCTCTCAAGACCCGCCTTAAAAACACGGCGAAGATGAACATCAAAGAGACGACCGCAGATAGAATACCACCAGTTGAAAGCGCAATGGAGCCTGTGCTCAAGATGGCGCGAGAAAGGGCCACAGCGATAGCGCAAGCGACAACTCCGAGAAGCGGCGTCCAAATCAATAACCGGTGGAGCTCATGGCAGAAAAGACGAGCCGTTAAGTAAGGCCCGATCAAAAGGACTAAGACGACGAGCACGCCAACAGCCCGAAATGCGCTTACACAGGTAAGCGCGGTGAGAAAATAAATAGAGGCTCGCCATGCATTGGCAGAAAGGCCGAGCGTACGGGAATAGGGCTCATCAAAAGCTGCGAGCAATAGTCTTCGATAAAACAGCGATATAAATGCGAGATTGCAGATAGCTACTGATCCGGCAAAGAAAAGATCAGTCATTTGGAGCGCATCGCAATTGCCCATGACCGCTTCAGTCCCTAAATGAGAATTGCGAGTAAAAAGAGTCACGAGAATCACGCCGATGGCAAAAAGCGAGGTAAATACCAGGCCGATAGAGGCCTCTTCTTGCAGGCGAAATACGCGGATAAGCCCCGCAGTCAGCCCGGCGGTCAAAAGGCTAGCTAACATTGCGCCGACAAAAAGAGAGGGCAAACCTGAGGAGACTAAAAGAAATGCGAGGACGATTCCAATAAGCGAGGTATGCGATAGGGAGTTTGCGAACATCGTCATCCGTTTAAGGACGAGAAAAGGGCCCAAAACGCCACATGCAATAGCCGATGCGGCTAAAACTGCAAGCTGCACTTCATCCGCCGCCATTTTCCCCGGAATGAGTCCCAATAACCGCTGGAAGAGAGTCGCGAAAAATTCAAAAAAACCAACGCCTGAATAAGGATTCATAGAATCCCTCTATCGGGAATTGGCTGCTTATGCGGGTCTTGTTTTGGATTTAAGAGCAGCTTTGTCAAGCGCGCTTCAAACTCAGAGGTCAAGATATGCTCCATCTCCTCCGCATTGCGGTGAACCCGCTCGGCTTGAACGCCTAATTGCTGGGTCAAGTAGAGCTCCCAAAGGCGATGGAGGCGGACAACGCGAGCTGCCTTGAGAGTTCCATCTGTTGTCAACATCAGTTGGCCGTTGCTCTCTTTGACCCATCCTTGACGAATCAATCGAAAAAGAACAAAGCGAAGACTCGAGGAAAAGGATCTTTTTAGATCCTGACGCGTCAAATTTCCCTTCATCCAGATTCGCTTCAAAATATTTTCCTCTAAGCAGCGAAGGCGAAACGCGCCAATGCGGATGAGGCGAAAAAAAACGCCCCTTTTTGGAGAAAAAAGCATTCCAAGGAGCGCAAAGGCTGTCCCCACAAGGACGATCACAGGTCCTGTCGGAAGATGGACCCGCTCATAGGAAATGGCAATTTCAACGGCCAACACATTTCCGAGCCATCCGCTCATTGCGCCAAAGAAAGCCGCTAGGCAAAAGATCGTTTTTAGGCGATTGGAAAATTGACGCGCGGCGATTGCCGGTGCAATCAGCATCCCTGACATCAAAATCACGCCAACGCTTCGAATGCCGGCAACAATAGAAAACAAAAGCAGCCAAAAAAGAAACCGTTCAATCATTCGTGTTTTAATCCCAATCGATTTAGAAAATCCACGATCGAAAAGAATGGCCTGAATCGGACGAAAAAACACGATGATCAAGGAGATCGCAATGACCGTTAGAGCGCCGTAAATAGCAATGTGTAGATCAGTCAAGGTCGCTGCTTGGCCAAAGAGCAAAATATTTGCCTGGCTAATCCACATCGGCTGCACCTCTTGAAGCCAGCTGGCTAAGAGAATGCCGATGCCAAAAAAAACAGCCAGAGCAAACGTCAACGCTGAATCGCTCTTTATTTTCACTTTCCTCTCTAAAAGAGAGATCGCTTTTAAACCGATCCAAGAAGAGACAAGAGCTCCCACAAGCGCAGCGAGAAACGAATATTCCTCCATTGCAGGGCCGAAGAGCGAAAGAACCAAAATCCCCGCCACTCCCCCGGGATAAGCTGCGTGGGAAATCGATTCGCTGACCATCAATCTTCGCTGAAAAAACAAGATCACCCCGGTTAAAGAGGCGGCCATGCACATCAACATACAGCCAATCGTCGGAGAGCGGAGAATCGGATCTGTAAAATAATCAAGAAAAGTCATAGCCCACTGAATTTCTGAGCGGATAAATTCGCCGCTTCTTCAAAAAGAGGCGCTGTTTTTCCATAGGTTTGGCAGAGATTTTCTTTCGTAAATACCTCTTTTATGGGCCCACAAGCGACAAGGCGCGTATTTAATAAAAGAGCCCAATCGCAATATTCAGCCGTCGTGTGTAAATCGTGATGTACGACGAGAATTGTTTTTCCAGAATCACGCAGTTGCTTTAAAAGAGCGACAATTTCTTTTTCGGTGGTCATGTCGATTCCGATAAACGGCTCGTCGAGTAGATAAATCTCAGGGTTTTGGACAATTGCGCGGGCGATAAATAAACGCTGCTGCTGGCCGCCTGAAAGCTCGCCGATCTGTCGATCTGCAAAAGAGCTCATTCCCACAAGCTCAAGGGCGTGAAAAGCGGCTTCTCTATCTGCCTTGCGGGGTTTTGAAAAGAGGCCAAAGCGGCCAAAACGGCCCATCAAGACCACTTCAAACGCCGTGATCGGAAAATCCCAGTCGACACTTTCCCTTTGAGGAACATAGGCGATCTTAGAACGGGCCTCTTTAAGAGGACCTCCAAAAAAATCGACCTTGCCTGAAAGTGGAGAAACCAACCCTAAGGCGGTCTTGAGAAGAGTACTTTTCCCAGCGCCGTTCGGCCCAATAATGCCCAACATAACACCCTTAGGCACAGAAAAAGAGACGTCCCATAAAACAGCCGTTTTTCCGTAATTTACAAATAGATTTTCAACAGTAAAGGCTTTATCCACGTTTTTCCTCCGTAAGGGATCGAAAAATGGCCTCTGCATTGTGCAGCATCGCTTCGAGGTAAGTCCCTCTAAGGGAGTCTCCATAGAGAACTTCTCGAGAAATCTGAATTTCTAGTCCTGTTTTTTTCCCCGCATCGGCAATCTTGCGGATCGAATCGCGGCTAACATTGGATTCGGGAAATAAGATTTGGATGCGATGGAGAGCTAAATGATCAATGATTTTTTGAATATCGCGAGGATTGAGTTGACCATCAGGAGAAAGCCCCTCGGGAGCCTTAAATCGCTTACCCCAGTCCGCTTCCCCTTTTTCAGCGAGATAGCGCCGCGTAAAATATTGAAAGGCATCGTGGCTCGTCACTAAAAATCTCTTTGCTGAAGGGATACTCTGCATCTTCTCAAAAACTCGTCCATCAGTCTCTAGCATCTTGGCTTTTAGCTCATCTGCCCTTTTCCGATAGTAGCTCTCCCCTTCCGGATCCATGGCAATGACCTCTTTTAAGATAGGATCTACTCCTTCAGCCCAAAGAGAGATATCCATCCAAATATGGGGGTCTATCGTCCCGTCGACCCAAAGAATTTTTTCAGGCAGGCGGCTTCGAATGGAATCCCCAACGGCAAATCCCTTCGGGTGAGTCTTCAGCATAGAGGCAAGGCTAGCCCCGTGCTCTAGACCAAGGCCGTTGTAGAAAAGAAGGTCAGCCCCTTGGATTTTCTCATCATCCCCTTTAACGAGCTCGTAGCTATGAGGGTTTAGCTCGCCTCGGACAAGAACCGCTACATCGGCCCTTTCCCCGACTATTTCAGACACTAAATGACTAATTTGCGCAATTGTGCACAGAATTCTTTTTCGATCTGATCGTTCTATCGAATTTTTTTGCCCGCATCCAACAAAAAATAGAGGCATTAAAAATAACGCTATCATCACGATTTTTTTGAATTTCGACATAGTAATCCTTCCAACCTCAATCAATACTATTAGAGGAGCGGCTCTAGAATAGAGTTTTAGAAAAAATAAACAAAGAAAATTCTCAAGAATCTTGCAAAAAAGAAGAAGATCATACTATAATGCCAATAATGTTCAACTTTGAGAAGAAAATCTCTAAAAAAAGAATAAGAACAAACGGCTTTAAAAACTCTAAGGAAAGTCCATATGGAAACAAAAAAAAATAACATTGAAGAAGTGATCACAAAAGCCATCAAAAAAATCGGTGGAAAAAAGGAAAACGAACTCTGCAAATACCTCCCTATGAAATCAGGCGGATACATGCACCATTTTACACTTCGTAAAATGAAGTATAAACAACCTTCTGAACTCTCCTCAATCATTGAGCGCTTTGTTACTAACTCTGATAAACCTACGATCATCGCCCCTAAGCAAAGAGCCGCTCGAGGATCCCGCAAACGCCGCGACCACCTCAACTTCACCCGCATGCAGCTCGAAAGAATGCTCAACATCGCCCGTCTTGCTGGCGACAAAGAAATTATTACAATCCTAAGTCCAAAAAAATCCTTAGCGACTTGCAAGCGCGAATTGATCCAGTCGATCCGCCACAACAAGATCGAACAAGAATTGTGGAATAGCTACACAGAGACCGTCCAAGCCCACCAAATGGCCGCCTCTATGGAAGCTACCTCTGCCGCACAAAACTAATTTTTCTTTAGTATAAAGAACCCCTGCGATCTCTAGAATCTCAGGGGTTCTTTTTTTTCTCAATGGACCGAGCCCCCGCCGAGCTACCTATTCAAAAATTGATTTCCCCCTGCGCCAGCTTTGACAAAAAGTCAACTTTTGAACCACGGTGTGTAGATTTTCTCCTTGTTGATTTCTCCTCAAGATGTTAAACTGCCCTTTCATCAATCAGCTTATGAATAGCTGTAAGCATGAAGTATGTAAGTTTAAAATTAGGACTAAACAATATGGCAGAAAAGGCAGCTCCCTCTAGCGAATCAGTCTTTAAGGGACTTCGCGGAATATTTTGGCCTATTCACGGATTCGAACTGAAGAAGTTCTTACCTATGGGCATAATGATGATGTGTATTTTATTCAATTACACAATCTTAAGAGACACCAAAGACACTTTAATGGTTCATGCTCCCGGCGGCGGCGCAGAATGTTTATCATTCTTAAAACTCTACGGAGTTACTCCCGCAGCTATTCTATTTATGATTGTCTTCATCAAGCTCGCGAACATTTTTTCTAGAGAACGGCTGTTCTACATCGTTCTCGCTCCATTCCTCATCTTCTTTGCAGCATTTGCCTTTATTATTTACCCTAATAAAGAAGCTTTGCATATGTCGCTAGCCTCCATTCAAACGGCGCAAGCCTCTTTGCCCAATCTTCACTGGTTCATTCCGGTCGTTGGAAATTGGAGTTTCAGCATGTTTTACATTCTCTCCGAACTCTGGGGAAGCGTCGTCCTCTCCATGCTGTTCTGGCAGTTTGCAAACGAGATCACGAAAGTCACAGAAGCCAAGCGTTTCTACGGCCTCTTCGGCATGGTCGGCAACATCGGCCTCCTCTTGTCTGGCCCAATCATCATTTTGACAGCCAAATATGCAAAATCTCTCCCAAAACATACCGATTCGTTCGGAGTCAATTTAAAATTGCTGATGAGCTGCGTTCTCATCTCCGGATTAGTCGCGATCTTTACCTACCGCTGGATGAACAAAAACGTTCTCACCGATCCTGCTCTCTATCAACCAGGCCAAGGTAAGAAGAAAGAAAAAGCAAAACTTTCCGTTCTAGAAAGCTTTCGCTATATCCTAAAGAACCCCTACCTCGGCTTAATTGCAATTCTCGTCGTTTCTTACGGCGTTGCGATCAACCTCGTCGAAGGCGTTTGGAAAGGTCAAATTAAAATTGCCTTCCCGGATATGAATGACTACAACATGTTCATGGGACAATTTTCCACCTGGACAGGGGCGATTACAATCCTCCTCATGGTCGTTGGAAACAATATTTTGAGAAAGTTGAGCTGGACAAAAGCTGCAATTCTCACTCCGATCATGGTTCTCGTAACCTCTTCGATCTTCTTCTTCGTCGTTTGGAGCGGCGCAAAGAGCACGCCTTTTGCCCCACTTATGGGAACAACTGTCGTACTCGTCGCTGTTCTTGTAGGACAAATTCAAAACGTCCTTTCGAAGGGAACCAAGTACTCGCTCTTTGACTCCACAAAGCAAATGGCTTACATCCCACTCGATCAAGAAGCTAAAGTTAAAGGACAGGGCGCTGTAGAAGTTATCGGCGGCAGAGCTGGAAAATCTGGCGGAGCCTTCATCCAATCTACCCTTTTAGCGGTGATCGGCGGAAGCGTTTCTCTAGCTAGCTTGACCTTCATCCTAGGGCCTCTAGTCATCGTGATCTGCTCAGTCTGGGCGTTTTCGGTACTAGGCTTAGGACGCAAGTTCTCTGCACTGATTGCAAGCAAAGAAGCTGAAAAAGCCTCTGAGCAAGCAACCTCTGCTAAAGCAGCTCCAGTCACTGCTAAAGCTACGGCAGAAGCCAGCAACTAATCCTTTTTGTAACACAAAAAGTGAACGTGCAAAACCCCGCTCAAAAAGCGGGGTTTTTTTTTGAACATTGAGGACGCTGAGAAAAAATTATTTTTCTAAGATACTCCTCTGCTTCTTCTCGGTGCTCTCGGTGTCCTCGGTGGTTATTATTTTTAAATGACTTCGCCTTGCAAAGATCGCTAAATTTCTCTACAATTGCCAGCTATGAGTTTTCAATACGATCCCAAATTTATCCGCAACTTCTCCATCATCGCCCATATCGACCATGGCAAATCGACCCTTGCTGACCGGCTTTTAGAGCTGACCCACACCGTTGAAGACCGGCTGATGCAAGAGCAGTACCTCGACAACATGGATTTGGAAAGAGAACGAGGCATTACGATCAAAGCCCGTCCAGTGACGATGAATTATCTGGCAAAAGACGGCCATATTTATCAATTTAACCTCATCGACACTCCAGGCCACGTCGATTTCGCCTATGAGGTCTCAAGGTCTCTTGCGGCTTGCGAAGGGGCGCTTCTCGTCGTCGATGCTGTCCAGGGCGTCCAGGCACAGACCTTAGCCAACGTCCACCTCGCCATCGTCCGCAACTTAGAAATTCTCCCCATTATCAACAAAATCGACCTTCCAGCTGCCGACCCAGAGATGGTCAAAAAACAAATCGAAGACGTCATTGGGCTCGATGCTTCCAATGCAGTGCAGATCTCTGCCAAGAGCGGCATCAATGTAGAGCAAGTTTTAGAGAGGATCCTCATCGACATCCCCCCTCCTAAACCGCCCACCGACGACATCGTTCGAGCGCTAGTCTTTGACTCTCATTACGATCCCTATCGCGGCGTGATGGTTTATGTGCGCGTAATAAGCGGAGAACTGACCAAAAAATCGCTTATCCGCATGATGGCTACGCACAAAACCTTTGAGATTAACGAAGTGGGCGTCTTTATCCCACAAGAAAAGCCTACCGATATTCTCCGTCCCGGAGAGGTCGGCTATTTTGTCGCCAATATCAAAAATACTGCAGACATCAAGATTGGAGATACCGTCACACTGCATAAGTTCCCAGCGCTTACGCCCCTTGCGGGCTTTAAACTCATTGCGCCCGTCGTCTTTGCCGGTATCTACCCCATCGACTCTTCTGACTTTGAGCAGCTCCGCGACGCTCTTTTGAAGTTGCAACTCAACGACTCGGCTCTCCATGTCGAGCAAGAGAGCAGTTTGGCGCTCGGATTTGGCTTCCGCTGCGGCTTTTTAGGTCTCTTGCACCTCGAAATCGTTTTTGAGCGACTGACACGAGAATTCGACCTTGCCATCATCACCACAGCCCCTTCTGTCATCTATCGTTTTACCCTAAATAACGGCGAGAAACTCGACATCGACAATCCGGCCCGCTATCCCGATCCCGCTCATATCGAATTTGTCGAAGAGCCGTGGGTTCAATGCCACATAATGACCCCTTCAGATTATCTAGGCGCCATTATGTCTCTTTGCATGGATAAGCGAGGAGAACTGTTAAAAACAGAAACCATGGGCGTCTCTCAGCTTCTTCTCACCTATGTACTGCCGATGAATGAAATCATCACTGACTTTAACGACAAGCTCAAATCCGTCACCCGCGGCTACGGTTCTTTTGATTACGAGCCTGATGTCTATAAAAAAAGCGATATCATCAAACTCGAGATTCGAGTTAATGAAGAGCCCGTCGACGCCTTTTCCTGCCTTGTCCACCGGACAAAAGCAGAAGCCAAAGGGCGCGCCATTTGCGCAAAACTCAAAGAAGTAATCCCCCAGCAGCTCTTTAAAGTACCTATCCAAGCAGCTATCGGCGGAAAAATCATCGGCCGAGAAACCATCAACGCTCTCACGAAAAACGTCACCGCCAAGTGCTACGGCGGCGACATCACCCGCAAACGCAAACTCTGGGAAAAACAAAAAGAGGGCAAGAAGCGGATGAAAGAGATCGGCAAAGTCAATATTCCACAAAGCGCCTTCATGGAAGTGCTAAAAGCCGAGTAATCTCACGCATTATACGTTGAAGAGCTGATATCTCCGCCCTTTCCCGTCCAGTTGGTATGAAAAAACTGGCCGCGCGGTTTATCGATCCGCTCATACGTATGCGCGCCGAAAAAATCCCTCTGCGCTTGCAGAAGATTTGCAGGGAGGTTAGCTGAGCGGTACCCGTCGAAAAAAGAGAGCGCCGTGCTAAAACAAGGCATCGGAATCCCGTGCATTGCCCCAGCAGCTATCACTCGTCTCCAGGAAGGAACACACCGCGTAATCTCTTGAATAAAGAAAGGATCGACAAGAAGGCTATTTAGTTTTGGATTTTTGTCATAGGCTTGCTTGATTTTTCCTAAGAACTTGCTTCGGATAATACATCCGCCGCGCCACATCAGCGCAATAGAACCAAAATTGAGTTTCCACTGATTTTCCTCTGACGCCTTTTTCATCAGCATAAATCCTTGCGCATAGCTGATGATTTTAGACGCATAAAGCGCGTGGGAAATTTGTTCACGGTCTAAGACTTTTTCCCCGGAAGGGCCTTGATAGTGCTTACTCGCCTCAATCCTCTCTTCTTTCAGCGAAGAAAGGCATCTGGCAAAGACCGCCTCCCCAATCAACGTCAGCGGCATCCCCCGATCGAGCGCATCGATACCAGTCCATTTTCCCGTTCCCTTTTGTCCGGCGACATCGAGGATCTTTTCGACCAGCGGTTTTCCATCCGTATCCATTTTCGCAAAAATTTGTGCAGTAATTTCGATCAGATAGCTATCGAGAGGTCCCTTGTTCCATTCATTAAAGATGTGAGAAAGTTCACTCATCTTCACGCCGCCGGCGCCTTTCAATAAATGATACGCTTCGCAAATCAGCTGCATATCGCCGTATTCGATTCCATTGTGGACCATTTTTACATAATGCCCAGCGCCTCCCTCTCCGACCCAGTCGCAACAAGGAGTGCCATCTTCAGACTTCGCTGCAATCGCCTGAAAAATCGGCTTCACGTGGGGCCAGGCTTCAGGATTGCCTCCGGGCATAATTGAAGGACCATTGCGAGCTCCCTCCTCTCCTCCCGAAATTCCTGCGCCTAGAAAAAGAATCCCCTTGGCCTTCAATGCCTCATAGCGGCGTTGGCTATCGGGAAAGTGGCTATTGCCTCCGTCGATGATGATATCTCCCTTTTCTAGAAAAGGGACCAAAAGATCGATGAATTCATCTACTGGATCTCCAGCCTTGACCATCAACATCACACGGCGAGGGCGTTTTAATTGCAAAACAAACTGTTTTAAATCCTTCGAGCCAAGAATCGACTTCCCCTCAGCAGGCCCCTGTATAAACTCGTCGACCTTTGATACGGTACGGTTGTAAACGGCTACCGTAAAGCCATGGTCGGCCATATTGAGGACAAGATTTTGTCCCATCACCGCTAGACCGATCAATCCAATATCCGCTTTCCCCTGCCCCATACCTAAAAACTCCTAGATCTTTTGAAAGGTTTACTATAGCAAGCAGTTATAGCAAATGCAAGTTGCTAGGATAGAGTGGATGGTTTAGAATAGACGGTTCTTGTTCTCGTAGCTCAGTGGATAGAGCGGTCGCCTCCTAAGCGACAGGTCGAGGGTTCAATTCCCGCCGAGAACGAAGTTCGAGAGAAGCATGCCAGTGCATGCTTCGTGCGGAATTGAAGTGAAGCGACTCTGGAGCGAACCGGCCCGAAGGGAATTCCCGCCGAGGACGCAGTCTGAGAGAAGCATGCCAGTGCATGCTTCGTGCGGAATTGAAGTGAAGCGACTCTGGAGCGAACCGGCCCGGAGGGAATTCCCGCCGAGGACGCAGTCTGAGAGAAGCATGCCACTAGTTCGCTATGCAAATAAATGACAAAGAGCGCAAGCGAGGTGAAGCCAGATTGAAGCGAAGTGCTCCGAAGGAGGAGGACATAGTAAAACTATGGCCGACGATGGAGGATCAATATGGCAAAGCCGCAGCCAGCTATTTGCCATTTATTTGCATAGCGGGCTAGTAATGCGTGCTTCGTGCGGAATTGAAGTGAAGCGACTCTGGAGCGAACCGGCCCGAAGGGAATTCCCGCCGAGGACGCAGTCTGAAAAAAACAAGGACAACCAGATACTGAGATGGGTTAGACTTTATTAGCGACAGATGGAAGCATTGTGTTTCCACTGTTATCGACTGGCTGGGTAGCTGAAGATGAAGAAGCCTGCCCTTGCGATGCCTTTGTCGCGGCATCCTGCTCTGCCAGAAGAAGCTGCTCTTCTATAAGAAGCGCCTGCTGCTGCTGTTCTGCAGTGACTAAACTTGTTGCACTAATCTCCATAATCCCTCTTATTTTCATTAATACAATAAACGCCTTAGCTCTATTATATAACAAAATATTTAAAAGATCACTAACAATCTAAACACTCAGACACGAGCATTCTATAATAAGCTTATAATAAGCAACTTAATGCACATGCAACGAAAAATCAACGATGAAACGATGAAACGATATAATGATAAGAAGAATCACGACTGCTTTGCGGCTAACTTTTTTCATTGTTCTATCGTTTTATCGTTGATTTTTGTCGTGCACGGCTGATGATTTTGTGAATAGCTCTAAAGTAGCGTCGAGAAAATTTTCCCCCTCATAATATTGAATGATCTCTTCTCGACTCTTGGAGTACTTCACTTTGAGCTGCTTGGTTTCAGGATCGTTTGCATCAACTACAAAACCGGGCAAGGGCATTTTAGAAATGTCTTCAAATAGAGCCCCTGAAGCAAATCCCCAAAAACCCTTAGATGCTATGTAATTAGAAACACGCTCATTTTCCTGAAGATCTGTGAATGAAACAAGCGGTTTTGTTTTTTCTGAAAAAAGATTTCTTTGGGAATATAACCACGCATTGTTTCTTCCGTATCCAAGAATAATCCCGATAAGAAAATCATTGTTTTGCAACTGTTCATCAAAAAGAGCTTTTGATTCGAGTTGATTCCATTCGATGGGATTTTTAAGGATCGATTCAAAATCTTCTCTATGAGAAGCGACGGTTTGAAGAAATTCTGCCTTATTGATGAATATCAAAAGCGATTGACCATTTGCCCGATCTTCTCTTAAGAGAGAAAAACATGGATGGGGGAAAAGATGTTCATATTTTTCCCAGGTTTTCCAGCCTAACCAAAATCGAATGTTTGAAAACGTAAAGCTGTCTAGAAAATGGCTGCTAAAAGCGGTTGGTCTTTGAAATAAAGCAATGGAACAGGGCTTACTGCCCATTAAGACATAACCACTACCATCCCAAAATATCAACCGTCTAAAGAAATATTCAAGCCTTTCACGATCTCTTTTGGGGATCAAATGCGCTGTTTTTGATCCTTCAAGCTCTCTTGGCATGCTAGGAAATAGGCAATACCAAGATAAGGCTGCAATCACAAACATCGAAAGAACCAATGCAATCTTTGGTTTGATCACACTTAACCCTTGCTGGGAACGGCGCCGCAATGTTCACAGCAAAAAAATCCAGTTGTCCATCGCCCACAATTTGAACAATACCAAGGCAATAGTTTAAAGCCTTCAACATAGACTCCTCGCGCATCGCTATGAAGGGAAGGGACTCGAGCCCATTGATTGTTCAAAAATACAAAAATGGCATCTTTTTCAATGTGAATACATTCTGAAGATAAGTAGTTTTTATCAGCTGTATTGATAGAGCAATCTTGCGCTTGGGCATGGAAAGAAAATACAGCGAGTAAAAATAAAAGGAATTTATGAATCATTTGAGCCTCCCAAAAAATACTCGCCAGTATAAATGAGGTTATGAATAAGTCAATGCCGATTACTTGATACGCTTCTTGAAAAAGAGGTCGACCCCATCGACGATGCCGCGGGCGATCTTTTCTTGGTATTCACGCGTTCTTAGCTGGGATCTTTCCTCAGGATTGGAAATGAATCCCCCTTCTACGAGAATCGCCGGCATGGTCGCTTCCCGGATAACGTAGAAATTGCCTTTTTTGACCCCACGAGAAACCGCCGATGTGCGGCGAATGACTCGGCTAAGCACAACATCTGCGAGCTTGCGAGAGGCATTTGAGCGAGTGCGATCATCCCGATTGTCGTAAAAAAACACTTCGATCCCTTGCGCTGTGGGATTGCGAGTGGAGTTGTAGTGGATGCTGACAAAAAGATCTCCGCTAGCCTGACCCGCAATCTCTACTCTTCTTGCCAGTGAAACAAAGGCATCCGTATCGCGCGTCATCACGACCCGATAGCCGAGCTGGTTTAAGTGCTTTTTCACAAGCCTTGCCGTTTGCAGGCAGATCCTTTTTTCTTCACAATAAGGAGGACGCGCGCGCGCGCCTAAATCTGTCCCTCCATGGCCGACATCGACAATCACCACGGGGGCGTCGTCAGAAACTGTCAAAGCCGAATGCAATGGAAAGTTCGTACAGAAAAGAAAAAATAGAGCCAGGATCTTAATCATAGAAGAAAGTGAGTTTCTCAAATTCGAATCACTTTTGCAATGCCTCTTTTGCAACCGCAACATCATCAAATGGGATGGTTTGATGGGCAAATTTCTGCACTTTTTCATGCCCTTTCCCTGCGATAAGAACAATATCTTCTGCCTCTGCCATCCCAATGGCCAGAGAAATCGCAGCTTGCCGATCGATTTCTAGGATTGGCTTAGAGGGGTCTTGGTAGGCATTTCGAATTTGCTGGCAAATGGATAAAGGATCTTCGTTTCTTGGATTATCAGAGGTAATGATCCCAACATCTGCATATTTTTCAGCGGCTTTGCCCATCTGCGTACGCCTTTGGGGATCTCGATTTCCTCCAGATCCAAAGACGCAAATCACTCGCTTACGAGCGATCTCGCGAAGTGTCACTAATACGTTTTCCAAGGCTTCGCCGGTGTGGGCAAAATCGACAAATACCCAAATATTCCGATCGTTCATCACTTGTTCAAGCCTTCCGGGCGCTGTCTGAAAAGAGGAGAGAATGTGGGCAATTTGCACAAGATCTGCTCCCATGTGCCTACCAATGGCAATCGCGCCAAGCGCATTGTAAACGTTAAACCTCCCCATAAGAGGAAGAGAGAATCTCTGTTTTTCTACAAAGAACGTTGTTCCGCTCTCGTCAAACTGCACGTTCATAGCTCGAAAAGTCGCATCTTTTTCAATACCGAATGTCCAAATAGGGCTTTTGCACCCCTCCTGCATGTATGGCGTCCAAGGATCGTCTGCATTGAAGATCGCTTTTTTTACATTGGCAAATAGCTTTCTTTTGGCCGATGCATAGGCTTCCATGGTGGGATGATAGTCGAGGTGGTCGGAATAGAGGTTTGTAAATAGACCCACATCAAAACTGATCTCTTCCACTCGATTTTGTTCAAGCCCATGAGAGGAAACTTCAAAGCTCACTGCCTTGCAGCCTTTGGTCGCCATTTCTTTTAAAAGCCGTTGATTTTCAATGGCGCTATGCGTGGTTAGCGAGGAGGGGCGTCTTTCTTCTCCAAGAATCGTCTCGACTGTCCCGACAAGCCCCGTCTTGATCTTGAGGCCATTTAACAGGTGATGGATGAGATAGGTCGTCGTCGTTTTCCCTTTTGTTCCCGTAACGCCAACGACAAAGAGCTCTTTTGATGGAGCGCCGTAAAAGCGGCTGGCAAGCAGCGGCTCGAGCGTTTCAGGGCGCTCTACAAGGACTTGCGTGGCTTTGCAAAAAGGGTCATAAAAATCGGTCACAATGGCAATCGCGCCGGCCTCTAATGCTTTCGGAATAAACTCCGCGCCATTGTAGGCGCTTCCCTTTCTTGCAATGAAGAGATTTCCAGGGGCGGCGGTCCTAGAGTCTGCAGTAAGACCCGTGATAGAGATCTCTTTTGAGCCCTTGACTTCGATCCCTTTGAGTCCTCTTAAAAGCGCTTTTAGTTTCATTCATTGTGCCGTAAGTAATCTTCTCGTAATGCTTGCATTTCTGCGATCATGTCAGCTTTTTCAGCGACGCGCCTTGGATCTCCGGGGGGAAATCCATACGGATCGTCTGGCGTAACCCCGAGATATTGGAGCGCTTGGGTCGCAATCTCTCGGAAGATCGGCGCTGCGCATACGCCGCCGTATTGGTGTTTGCCTATGCCTGGAAGGTATTTTACTTCCGGCTCATCGATGGAGACAAGCAACACAAAACGGGGATTTTTTGCGGGCGCAAATCCCAAAAATGAGGAGATATTATCTGTTTTTGAGTAGAAGCCGTCGACAATTTTTTCGGCAGTGCCAGATTTCCCAGCTTCAGTATACCCGGAAATATCGGCTCTTTTCGAAGTCCCCCCTTCTTTCGTGACGAATTTCATTGCATGGACAAGCGTTCTGGAAATATTTTCACTGAGCACCCGTTTTCCCTTTTTTAGATTCGTATTATCGAGGAAAATTTGCTCTTTTTTGGCAATTTTTCGAACAAGGTGAGGTTTTATATCAAAGCCACCGTTGGCTAAAATCGCATAGGTGCGGACCATTTGGATGCTATTGACGAGGATGTTGTGCCCCATTGCAAGAGAGTAAGGCGTTGGGACTGACCACTCGAGTTTACCATTTGGATGCAACTTCCCAGGAGTTGGAACGAGGCCAATGCTTTCTGCCGGCAATTCAATCGCTGTTTTTTGCCCGAGGCCAAAAATTTCTACCAGTGCTTTTCGATACCAAATATCCCCTTTTGTCTCGATAAGTCTTTGAATGGCCCTGCCCATGTATACGTTCGAAGATTTCTGGACGGCTAAGTTGAGGTTAAGTGCGCGATGGACGCGGGCATCTTTTAAGGGCGTGCTTCTTCCGGGAAACCAACCATTAGACGTTGGAACCCACTCCTCAGGAGTGAGAATCGGTTTTTTTCCCTCTTGTTTTAATTCTTCGCTCGCTTTTAGACAAACGGCTAAAGTGATCGGTTTGAAAATCGATCCGGGCTCAAAGCAATCAGTCACCGCTTTCACTTTTGCAGCTTCTAAAAGATGAGGATGATTGTAGTAGTCTCGGTAAGATGCCGGATTAAAAATCGGCATCTGCGCAAGGGCCAAAATTTCTCCTGTCTCCGGATCCATCATCACGGCCCAACCTCCACGAGCGCCCGCCGCTTGGACCCCTTTTGCTAACTCTCCTTCGGCAATGGCCTGTAAATAGTGGTTGATCGTCAAGTAGACATCAGCTCCATGTTCCGGCGCCTCCAAGACTTTCCCCGTATCGAGAGGATGTCTAGGAGAGCGGACAATCAGCCTCTTGCCCGGTTTTCCCTGCAGATAAGAGTTAAAAAGCATCTCGAGCCCACCGGTCGGAAGCGCTTGTCCTGTCACGGGGTCTTTTTCTTCTTGCACAGTATGTAAAACAGCTCCGAGCATTGAGCCAAATGGATATGATCTTTGGGGCTCTGCTTTGAAGTAAATCCCATTTTTCACGATCTTTTCCCGTTTGGAAAAACCGCTCCACCAAGCGGCGATCTCATCGCGCTTCTTTGTCTCGAGCCAAGAAGCCACTTTCCTGCTTCGGCTCTTTCTCATCAGCTCAGAGTAAATCCAAGAAGGCTCTTCTTGGATGAAGATCGAAAGCTCTTTGGCCATTTTTTCTTTGAGAAGAAGAGGGATCGAATCGGGATCGATAAATAGATGGTGTTTGGGTACGTCGATGACAAAAGGGACCGGTTCTTCTGGATGGCCTTGTCTTACTGTTGGATTTGAGTAGAAGCAGCCCCGCATAAATGGCTCGCTTTCTACAAATTGATGTTGGGCTAAAGCGACTGATTTCCATCTCTTATGTTGTACGATCTGAATCTGATAAAAGCGAAGGATGAGCGAGCAAAAGAGAAGGGAGAGAAAAGTCGCCGCAAAAAACAGCCTTTTGCGGTCATTGGAATCGACAAATTTATTCATTGGAGGCGATAGCTTCAGGCACCGTGAGAATTTCCTTCAAAAGCGGATATTTAAGGTGCCCGAATTCAGGCCGGTGAGCAAGCTCGATCAAATGCGTTGGACTCTCAAACTGATCGATCTCATAGCGGAGGTGCCGACTCTCTTCACGGAGATTTGCGATCTGCCTTTCTATCTTTGGCAATTGAATTTTGAGTTGCGTCAGCTCATTTTGTTTTTCCAAATAGAAAAAAAGCAATGTTCCAAAAACGCCCACACAAATTCCTAAACGAACCAGTAAATTCAACATACCTTCTCAGCGACTCTTAATTTTGCACTTCTTGCTCTTGGATTTATTCGGCACTCTTCTGGAGATGGGCATATCGGTTTTTTTGTGATAATTTTCAAACACCCCTCCCCGCTTTTCTTTTTAAACTCTACGTCTTTCAGCCGATGCTTTGCAATTCGGTCTTCTAAACTATGAAATGAGATCACAGCCATTCTTCCACCTGGGGAGAGCCGCTTTATCGCCGCATCGATCCCTTTTTCTAACTCGCCAAGCTCGTCATTTACTGCGATCCGAAGCGCTTGGAAAATCAATGTCGCAGGATGCATCTTGCCCCAATGCAATACTGGTTTTACGACCTCGATCAATTCTGTCGTCGTCTCAATCCGCCGGTTTTTACGCATTTTTACAATCGCCTCAGCCGCCCTTCTCGATTGCCTCTCTTCGCCGTACTCCCAAAAAATCCGCTCTAGCTCTTTCTGCGAATATTCGTTGACGATGATTGCCGCCGTAAGATCTGCCGTCGGGTCCATCCTCATATCTAGCGGGCCTTCAAACCGGAAGCTAAAACCCCTTTCCGCTTTGTCGATCTGCATGGAAGAAACTCCAATATCGATGAAATACCCGTCGATCGATTCAATTTCCCTTTCATCGAGAAAACGATTCAATTCAGAATAGCTCCCTCGGATCAATTCCACTTTTTTCCCAAAAGGCGCTAAGACCTCTTTTGCGATTCTATGCGCATTTGGATCGCGATCACAGGCCAAGTAGCTCTCGATCTCCGGATGAGCTGATAAAATCGCCTTGGCATGGCCGCCAGCTCCCAAAGTCCCTTCAAAAAAGGTCTTTAGTTCGACCCCTTCGAACGCTTGGAGAACCTCCTCCAATAAAACAGAAGAGTGCTCGTTACTCATACTTTTGCAGGAGAGCCGAAATACAGCGGATTCATAGAAGCTGTTGGTGAAACAGCAGGGGTTGGAGCTTCTACTTCATTGAGCAAAGCGAACGCCTCTTCGGTCATTTTCGCTAAATTCATATCTGTAGATGTTCCTTCCAAAAGATCGCGAAGATTGCGTTCATAAACCTCTTTCGGCCAGATTTCAATCTTATCCATCACACCGGCAACTACGACATCTTTTTTGATGCCGATCGCGTTTTTGAGTACGGCAGGCAGCGAGACGCGGCCCACTTTATCGCACTCAGTAGGATGGAGAGTCGAAAAGAAAAGAGTGAAAAATTTCTGATATTGAGCGACGTGCTGCATTTTTCTAAATCGTTCTACGATTTTTCCGATCGCGCTTTTGCGATAGATCGCAAGACAGCCGCCGAGGCCGAGGCCGATGACGAATTCGCACTTGCCGTCTTCCACCAAACCATAACGCATGTCTTGAGGCAGAACAAAACGTCCTTTCTCATCGATCTTTGCGTAATTAGAACCACTGAAGAAGAACCCGCTCATGAGCATTCCCACGTTATCCCACATCTTAGCCAGCAAACGCGAATTTACGCAATCCATTTTGTGAATATTTTTCTAAAACGCATCTCAACCCCCTACAAATTTAGCGACTTACAATTTTTTAACGCGTTGTGGGAATTTGTGGGAAACTTGTTCAAAACCCGCCCCAAATCCGCCTTTTCAACACCTCTCTTAAACAGCCTAAGTAACTGAAAATAAGATCGTTATGAAACAGTACAACACCTGTTCGGAAAGTTGTCGACAAGGCAAAGGTGGAAAATCCACCACAGAGGCGAGACTTCCCCCGCCTCTGTGGTTAAATATAGTTGTGAAAAATGCTTCCTTGCTACAATGCGAAAAAGAAGAGGGAAGGAACTATGAGCATAAAGCCGCGAACAATTGATAATCTTGGGACAGACTCATCCGTCCGCTATGCCAAGGATAAGGAGCTGCTCGATCTTCGTATGCTTGAAGATTCGAAGTGGGTATCCAAAAGAATTGAAATCTCGGTCACTAAACCTTATGTGCCTTCTGATTTCGACAAACTTTTTTTGGCAGCGCCAAAAACACAGTGGGCCGCTTTCTCTCTACCTCCAGCATTTGAAGCGCAGCGAAGCACAATCTTTTCCTACCAGCTCATCCCCTCTCTTGGCTCGAGTGAGGAACAAGAAGCCGATATGGAAAAATTAATGGCTTTAGAAGACGCCCTTCATAAAGAAAAAAAACAGGGCAAAGGAGACCAGAATCAACAAGAAGAGGAAAGTGAACGCAAACGGCTTCTCGCTTTCCTTAAATGCCTCCAACAACTCGATAAGGCCTTAGTCTTCATCAATTCTCGCCGCAACCAATATCAAAGAGGCTAATGTGAGCAAAAAAAATTGGCTCGATGTGTTGGGATGGAACAAAGACGAAGTCAATGATTTACGTTTTGTCGCCTATTCCTACATTAAAGAAGGGGTCTATGATGTGGCGCTCACCTTTTTCGATGCGCTTGCAGTACTCGTTCCCCCTACCTCTTATGATTTGCAGACGATGGGAGCTCTTCATCTCCAGATTGGCAATGGATTAAAGGCCCTTGATTTTCTCGACCGCGCTTTAAAGCTCGACCCCGCCCACATCCCCACCCAAATCAATCGCGTAAAAGCGCTCTTTATGCTCGGCTATAAAAGGCAAGGGCTGCTCGCCGCCACAGAACTTTCGAAAAACGAAAACAAAGAAGTCAAAGAGCAAGCGGCTGCATTGATTCTAGCTTTTGCGACTCCCAATATTATTAACCCGCAACGCAAAAATGAGATAAATAGCTAGCGGCGACTTTGCCTCACTTACGCTCTTTGTCTCATTTTTGCGTAGCGAGTCAATATCCTGAAATCTGTATAGACTTTTCCCCCCTTCCTTGCTAAGCTCAGGCTTATGATTGAGACAGAGACAAATAACGGGTGGATTCAATTTCTGGAATTCATCCAAAACCGATGTACGAGCGCAGAGTATGAAAACTGGATCGCGCCGATTCAGTTCATTCAAGCATCTCCGGAGGAAATCACTCTTGAGGTGCCAAATATTTTCGTGCAAGAGTACCTTCTCGATAATTTTAAAGATGTCCTTGCCCATTTTCTACCGCTAAAACATACAGGCGATCCTGCAATCCGCTTTATCATTTCGTCTGCAAAAAAAGAGATTGCTGAAACAGCCACACCTTTAATAGAACCGGAAGAACCTGCCCTTGCTCAGCAAGAGATAAAGCTCAATCATCTCTACCGCTTTGAACATTTTATCGAAGGGCCTTCAAACCAATTTGTAAAATCGGCCGCTGTCGGCGTCGCATCTCGCCCCGGTAAGTCATACAATCCCCTCTTTATTCACGGAGGAGTAGGGCTTGGGAAAACGCATCTTCTCCATAGCATCGGCCACTATTGCCTCGAGCATCACCCAAAATCGCGCATCGCCGTCATCACCACTGAATCATTCATCAATGATATCGTCGACGCCTTAAGATCCAAATCAATCGACAAAATGAAACGGTTCTACCGCAATCTCGACGTCCTTCTCGTCGATGATATTCAGTTCTTACAAAATCGGCTAAATTTCGAAGAAGAGTTTTGCAACACCTTTGAAGCGCTGATCAACCAGAATAAACAGATTGTCATCACTTGCGATAAGCCCCCTACCCAACTAAAACTCTCAGAGAGGCTCATTGCGCGGATGGAATGGGGCCTTGTCGCCCACATGGGCGTCCCCGATCTTGAAACAAGGGTTGCCATCATTAAACAAAAATCGGAATCCCGCGGCTTTGACATCCCCAACCAAATCGCCTTTTTTATCGCCGAACACATCTACAATAACGTTCGGCAACTCGAAGGGGCCATCAACCGCCTCTGCGCCCACTCTCGACTCATGGCAGAAGAACTCAATCAAGAGATCGTTGAAAAAATCCTCAGCGAGATGTTCCAGATGAGCACCTCCCACAAAAAAATCTCCGTGGAAAACATTTTAAAGGGCGTCGCCACCGTATTCGAAGTTCGGATCTCCGAAATCAAAGGAGAATCTCGTCACAAAGAAATCGCCCTTGCAAGACAAGTCGCCATGTATCTTGCTAAAGAACTCATCGACGATTCTCTCATGAAAATCGCCGCGAGTTTCGGAGGGAAAACACACTCTACGCTTCTCCACGCGTGGAAAAAAATTGCCGATCAAATCCAAATCAATGAAACGCTTCGCCGCCAAGTGCAAATGGTTCAGCGGAATATTGAAAACTAATTATAAGTTTTTATTTTAATTGCGCAAAATTCTCGAGACTTTCATAATAGAGCCTCTCTAACAAATGGAGGTTTCAATGAAATCAAGAATCGCAACCGCACTTTTCTCAATCGCATCTGTAATGGGCTTTTCAGACGAAGCGCAAATCAACCAACCTTCTTCCAACCTTCCTATCGATTTGAAAATTGCTGAAAAACCAGCGACAAAAAAATCGTTCGGATATGTTCGCATGACTGTTGCTGATCCAGATCTCAACACAATCCAAACGCTCCCAGGCCTTGGCCTCGGGTACCGTTATGGACTAAACCATGCTGCACTCGATGTCTCTGCGAACTATACTCGCGAAGCTCGATCAGTAGATGGCGAAAACTACAGCTTCAATGTTCCAGTTTCCTACTTACGCTATGTCAACAACGACGCAGCGCCACAGAGCTTCTACTATGGAGCAGGACTCGGATGGGCTGGTAGCCAGAAAAAAGGCGTTTATGAAAACAACTTGAACGCGAGCGCAACTGCCGGTTACGAAATGTACCGCACACAAAACATCCATAGCTTCGTTCAAATGGACGTAAGTCATGCAGCGCTCAATCTTTCAACGACCTCTGTAACTCTCCAAAAGGCCTTCAAGCCTCTTGCACAAGTTTCTTTCGGTCTTGGATTCTAATGAATCAACCCGGTCTTTTCTAGGCCGGGTTTTTCCCTAAATTTAATCATTGAGATATGTTTGTGTAAGAGAGTGGCTTTTTCTTTTGCAGATGATCGTAGATGGCCATCGCCTCTCCAATAACTGCGCCTGGGTGTTGCAAGTTTGATGGAAGAACAATCGTATTGGTTTCTTTGGCTAACTGCCGAAACGCTTCGATGTATTTTTCTGCGATTTGAAGCGAAGCTGCCTTTTCTCCCCCTTCTTCAGAGAGCACGATAGCCATTTGCTTAATGCTTTGTCCCGTCGCAAGAGCGATGAGCTCGATCGCTTTCGCTTCTCCTTTTGCGCGGTTAATCCGGTCGACTTGACCCGCTTCTGATTCCAAAACGATTTTCTCTCGGAGCCCTTCAGCGAGGTTGATCTGTGCTTGTCTTTGTCCTTCCGATTCGTTGATCGCCGCTTGTCTTAAGCCCTCTGATTCCAAAATACGAGCCCGTTTTTGGCGCTCCGCAGTCATTTGAAGTTCCATCGCCTTGCGGATATCTTCCGGCATCTTGATGTCCTTGATCTCATAGCGGATGCACCGAATACCCCAAGTCAACGATGCCTCATTGATCGCCTCGACCATCTTCCGATTTAGGGCTTCCCGCTCTTCGAAGGTCTTATCGAGAGCAATCTTCCCAATCTCCGAGCGCATCGTCGTCTGCACGAGTTGGGTCAGCGCGTGGAAGGGATCTTTAACGCCATAGGAGGCTGCGACCGGATCGACGATCCTTATGTAAACGATGCCGTCCAAAATGACGCTCACATTGTCCTGCGTGATGGCGGTTTGCTCTGGCACATCCATCGCCTCTTCTTTGAGCGAGTGACGATAGGCTACTTTTTCAATCGTTGGAATGATCCAATTGAGTCCTGGCTGCAAGCGCCGCTGAAAGCGGCCGAGCCTTTGGATGATCCAGACTTCTTGATGGGGCACAATTCGAGTGCCAAACATCGAGAAAATCAGACCGAAAAATAGAAAAACAAACGCAAATAAAAGAAAGATCATGAAAACAAGGATAGAACATAAACCTTTTTTGGGAAAGCTTCAGAAATCGCCTCAGCGGCAATTTGCAGTTGCTCCTGGGTACACCCCTCGTCAATCAGAAGAACTGTCCTATCATTTTCGATCAATTGTTCTTTGATTTCCCACTTTTCCGGAGAAAGTGGCCAAGGAACTCTCCGAAATAAATGAGGACAAGGAATATTGGCAAGTTCGGCAAACGCCCTTGCGATCTTTGTCCTATGGGGAGGAATGGGAGCGATAAGGTCTGGCTTTTGCCACTGGAGGCGAAGCCATTGATAAAATCCAAAGCTCGCAATGGGATCGATCGATTCTTCCCAGCCTAAAATTCGATAAATAGGCGCCTCTTTTGCAAATAGCGCAGCTCTTGGAAAAGGCAAAAGGGGGCTATGTTTGCATTGAATGCAAAGCCCGGTCGGCTCATCGATTTCGTCAAAGCAATGAAGACACCGCCCTTCAAGTTCTAATAGCTGGCTCATCTGCCAACACTCCTTGCATAGATATGCCGTCGAAGAGGGTTCTTTGCAGTGAAGGCAAAGCGGGGGGAAGAAAAGATCGAGGAAAGAAGTCATAAGAAAGTTTTCTTTTTTTGCAGGCGAAAACTTGGAGCGTTGAGCTTTCCTTCGATCGAGATCATAAATGCTTTGGTCAAAGAAAAGAGGACGAACTGCTCCATTTTTACAAGGATTTCGAGATTGCCATCGAGATCCATACGGGGGACAAGAGAATCGGACTCCACGAGAAAAAATTCAGAGCGGTGCCCCTCGCTATAGGCCCCTTTGAGCTCTTTTAAATTGAAGTATCCATCTTTGAGCGTAAATTTCAGCTCTCCTTCGACGGGAATGAGAAGTTCTAAATCAAGGCCGATGAGCCGACCAAAGATATTCGCCGGCAAATCAAAGACGGTTTTTCCCCGTTTAAAAGAGTTAATGAAAGAAACGCTTCCATTGGCAAGATACGTTTTTCCATCGTCTAAAAGACCGTGAAAATCAACCATTTTAAGGTGCCGTAGCACAAGAGGAGAAATGGGGCCTGGCGCCTGGCCTGGACTCCTCAAAAGACTCGGGCGGAGTTCTTCGATCAGAAATGTAGGCATTGCAATGGTCCAAGGCTGCGCCTCTTGCCTTTGGATCTGAAGATCCTCGATTTTAACAATACCCGCAGAATCGCTGATTTTTAAATCATAGATGTGAAAAGACGAGGAGCTTAAATCCGCCTTTCCCAGAAGAGTCCGGAACTGAAAACCAGCAAGCTCGATCTCTTTTCCGCAGAAAATCCCTTGGAAAGAGAGGTGGGTGAGATCTTTGGGATCGATCTGAAGATTTCCTTTGAGCTCATACCCCTTGCCCATGTGGAGTTCCTCAAAACTTTTTGCTGCAGTAGGGGCAATCCATTCCGAAAGACGGCGAAAATCGATATGGGAAGAGCCGATCAAATGTCCTTTTTCAAAGGCGTGAAAAGAGGCCTCGAGCCCCGCAAAAGAGCCTTCGATAGAATGGATCAAAAGCCCCATTTCTTTTTGATAGGACCACTCAATCTCTAGAGAATCCGTTCCATCTGCCTCTTCGAGCGACAATGTTCCAGTCTTTTGCGCCATATCTAATGAAACTTTCGCCCAATTTCCTTGGATCTGAAGAAGGGCGTCTGCCACTAACGAAGAACCTTGAATGCAACAGTGGCCATTTTGGACGTGGCGTACAGCGCCATAGAGCGAAAAAAACGCCTCTTTGATCGAGCAAGAGCAGTCGGAAAAATCAGAGACGAAAGAAAGGTCGGCAAGCCCATCGATATAGCCATTATCATCCAATGGACAGCTTTCAAAAAACTTCGAAGGGAAATGGGTTTTTGCTTTTTGCAAATTCCATCTATCTTGGGGGCCGTCATAGTGTAAAAGATCGACTTTTGCATGAGCTTCGAGAGTTCCTTGATAAATTCTGCAATCGATCCCCTTTACAAAAGCTCCTCGAAGAGAGGAGTAATAAAGGTGAATCGATCCGCTATTTTCAAAAGAAAAGCCTTTAAAAGAGGCCTCTTTGACAAAAAGATCGAGATTTGACTGCACTTCTTTTTTTGTAAAACTGACAAGAGCTTGCCCTTCGACTTTTCCTTGCATTGGCATCCCCGGCAAATCGTGCAAGTCTGCCGTTAAGTTTTTAAAGCCAAGCTCCCCCTCTAACTTTTGCGTAACTACCCCATCAAAATCACAAACAATTCCCATCCCTTTTACATGACCGGCAGAGACCCGAAAGGCTCCCTCTTTGTATTCCAACATAGAATCTACTCGGAAATCTCCTGTAGAAAAGCTTTGATTCCACTGGTTTTCCCTCTTTTCTACGATCCAGTTCCAAGCCGGCGCTGAAAAAGAATAGTTTTGTTCTCCGATATGACCGATAAAATGAACTTTTTCAGCGGGCAAAAATCGATCCACAAGATCGGGGTTCACAAACGACTTAAAAAGAGGCCAATTCACCTCCGTTTCAAAGTCGAGAGAAACAAGAGCTCCCTTCTCCCAAATACCGTTTTTTGCGATGAAGGGCTCTCCACAAAAATGGGAATAAACGGGATCGAAGACAATGGCCTCTTTCTCTTTACTTCCTTTGAGTCGTAAAAGATCCCAGGCGCCGTGCTGCAGGCGAACATCAAAGAGAGCTTCTTCCCCTTTCCACTGAATCCTAGGAGCGAAAAAAGAGGCGATGAGCGCATTTTCTTCAACTTTTCCTTTGGCTGACAAGAGATCGAGCGACTCGGGCTCTGCGATCAGAGTAAACTCTACATCCGAAAGAGCGCAGTTTTCTATCTTGAGAGCCCCTTGAGACACTGTAAATGCAATATTCCATTGTTCGATTCCCTCCCAAGATCCCCAAAGCACCGAAGAGGTCCAGTTTGCATTCCCTTGAAACTCTTTATCGCCGTACAAGATGTTGTACTCTTCGATCTCCCAGTTGCCCTCTTTATAAGAGATTCCCTTTGCCCCGCAAGCAAACGAGTGTGCCGCTATTTCCAAATTTTTGGCTTCGAGAGCAATGAGGCGCGGCATCAATGTGTCTTTAAAACACATCTCACCTTGCACGGTGCCCGATCTCCAAACACAATCTTGCATGCTTGGGATAAAACCTTGTAAAACAGCCACTTCCTCGGGTCCTATTCCTTCCCAACTGAAAAACCACTCTGAGTCTTTCCAAGCTAGAGACCCTTTTGCGCGCCCAAATTGTCCGCTGCCAGTCACCCAATCAAATTTTCCAAGGGAAAAGAACCCCTTCCCTTCCCATGTAGAAGGCACTTCGAAAGAGCCCCTCTTAGCGACGCACTTTCCCTCACATTTAACTCCGAGATCGGCCTGATACATCGTCGATACTTCCACATCTTTGATCTCAGACTCCAAAAATTGAACATGGCCATCTTTTAAAGAAAAGCGGAATTTCTCCATCGAGTCGCCTTTCCACTCCCCATCAAAAGCCACAGTTCCTCGTGCAGAAGAAAAAGGATGCGAGTATCCACTCCACTCAGCCAGTTTTATTAGGAAATCACAGGGAAGGTTGTTGCATTCAATGTGGCAAAAATCCCCCTTTTTCTCTATTTTCAGTCCCCCTAAAGACATCTCCACTTTGAGTAAATCCTCTGAAGTCCAATAAAGAGAAAACTGCGAAGAGGCTGCTTTGCTGTCAGCCCATTCTAAGTGGCCCTCTTCTAATTCCAGAGACCAAGCAATGGGCGATTTTAAAGGGGGAAGAGCGCTGGTTTTAAAATGCTCTGGAGAGATAAGAATATGGGGCTTTTCCACATGTACGGAAAAAAAAAGGGGCCATTTCCAAACAGCACGTAGGGAAATCTTTTCTGAACGAAGTAAATAAGAACTATCGAAAAGAATGGCATCTTCTAAGACCAGGCGTCCCTCTTCAAAGCGAAGATCGCGATAGGCAAGGCGGCGATCGGTGCAAGATTCGGCGGCTATTTTGAGCAAAAAGCCCAAAATTTGCAGGCGAAAAACTCCCACACATAGAAGAGAAAAAAGAAACGCAACCAAAAAAAATCTTCTCACACTGCCATTCTAGCTAAGAGTGGACAAAAAAATATAGAGAGAGGTATATCGAAATTTATGAAACACTTCCTCAAACAGATAAGACATAAGATTCATCGATTCGCCGCTGGCCATTACAACTTATTGCTGAGCCTTTTATTTCTTCTTTTCTTATTCCGACCTTATCAGCATGAAGGATTTTATGTCGGCATCTGGAAAATTTTTCTCACCGCTGCGCTGATGTTGGCGATTTTTAATGTTCATCATCAAAGAGCAGTAAAAATCATCGCTTCGATCCTTGCGATTCCAGCTGTTCTATTTACTTGGTATAGCATCTTTGACCAAAATGAATTTATCATCAGCGCAATCTGCGTCTCAAATGCACTGTTTATGGCTGTTTGCGCCGCCTCGATTCTCTATGATGTCGTCTTAAGAGCTCGAGTAACTGTAGAGACGCTAAGAGGGGTTGTCTCCGCCTACTTTCTCATCGCTTTCATCTTTGCTTATCTCTATCTTTTGATCGAAGCAATCAATCCCGGTTCTATCACAATCCACGATCAGGTTTTGGATGTCTTCGCCAATCCTCACTACTATTTTTCTCTGATGCTTTACTATAGTTTTGTCACGCTTCTTACGATTGGTTACGGGGATATTGTCTCGATTCGAGACATTTCACAGACAGCATGCGTGATTGAAGGGATCATTGGGCAATTTTATATTGCGATTCTCGTTGCTCGGCTCGTCTCTGTCTATTCTTTCTTTTCTGACAAACGTCTTCTTCAAAACATCGAACAAGACATTCATGAAGGAAAAAAAGGTAGTTAGCCGGCAACAAGCTTTTCGTAATCGAAAAGGGAGAGAAGATCTTCTAATTCTTTGGGATTGGAAAGCTCAATCTTAAAGAGCCAAGAGGACGTTTCCGGAAAACGATTGACTAGCTCGGGCTCTTTTATCACCGCTTCATTGACGGCTACGACTTTCCCAGATACGGGGCTATATACGTCGGCTGCCGCTTTTGTCGATTCAAGAACGGAAATTTCCTGGCCCGCTTTGGTGTGATAGCCCACTTTTGGCAGCTGGACATAGACAATTGCGCCGAGCTCTCGCTGCGCATATTGCGTAATGCCCACAGTGCCTACTTTGCCGATCACTTCGATCCATTCATGCGACTTGGTAAAGAGCTTATGGTTCATCGTTCCTGCTCGATGAGCTTCAAGGTGCCCCATGTAGCCGGATGCTGCTCGATCACAAACTCTTCAGAAGAGACGGCAAAATGTTGAGGTGATCCTCCGGCCCTGTTGATGCGATAGGTAAAGCCGAGTCGAGGAAAGCTCATCGGGTCAAAGCCCGTAAGACACTGCGCAGGAATCTCAATTCCTAATGAGTAAGACTTAGCCTTGATTTTTGGAACTACGTTGAGATCTTCCGGGTGGCATAGGCGATGGACGTCTTCATTGCGAAAACGAGTCGCTTCCCTGCCGTAAAATCCTTGCACTTCCGCCGGATAGAAGACAAAATGATGGCAAAATCGAGAAATCGTCCCTTTCGACTTAAGATCTCTTGTGTCGATAAAGAGTTCGACGGAATCTCCACTTCGAAGGTCTCCATTTCCAAGATGTTGAAAAGGGAGGTGCACGTCGATGAGAAAAAAGAGCTTTTCAAAGTTCCAGGCAGCATATACGTCGGAAAAAGGCTCTTCATTCAAGAGGTCCGATGTCGTAGAAATTAAATACTGTTTATCGGCTTTGAGCGCTCCTTTTCCGAGGAAAAGGCAGTCTGCACTGATTCCAAAAAATTGGACAGGACAGAGAGAGGGGAGTTCTTCAAACATGTGCTATTCCTGTTCTTGTTGGAGAGGAATTACAATGGCTTGTTTCTGTTTCATTACGTCGAGCAATTCTTTTGCAAGAACTCGATGCACGTCGGCAACGATCATTCCCTTGCCAAAAGAAAGCTGTTCTAAAATGGGTTCATCAGAAGAGATGCGGTTTTTTAGGAACATAAAATGTACGGCGCCATCGGTTTCTGCATGGACAGCCGACCACTCGTTGGGAACGAGCATAAAGGGCACTTTTGCCATCCAATCCTCCTCAGCGGAACGGGAGATCTCTTTTTCGACCCGCTCCATTTTAAATTGTGCGAGCAACGGATTTTCTCCTTCGACTTTGAGCCACAATCCTTCGTTTTGATGGTTTGCAAGGTCCTCTTTTGCTTTTGCGGCAAAAGCTTTCCAGCGCAAAGCACACCAAGGTGCATCTACGTCGTCTCCCCGCTCTTTCTCGAGGGTCTTCTTCAGATCTACTAGTAAGAGTTCGGCTACTTTTTCTTTAACTTCAGATAGATCCTTGACAGCCTCTTCAGGGGCGAGCTTGATCCGGACTTTGGGAAATGCTTCAGCTAATGCAGCATCGACCATAGTTGCAAGCGTCCCATCTTTTTTGGCTTCTTCATAAGTTTTGACTTTCGAATCAGAGACCTTCTCGATATTTTCAAAGCGAAAAACAGCTTCTTCCGTTTCAAAATAGTGAAGAGCTGTAAGGGATGTTTCTGGAGAAGAAAGAATCTCTTTAAAAAGAGAACCCAATCGAGCTGGATCCTCAATGTGTGGCAGTTCAATTTTGCCATTCGAAAGGATTAGCTGCATATCTTTCCCTTGCGAGGAGTCCAAAAGCTCTTGGACCCATTCAGGGTGTTTATTGACTAAAAGCCGGCGAGCAAAAAAATCGATTTTTCCCCTTTCTTCCGGGCTTATCTTCTCAAGGGCTTGAAATCTCTCATCGGCAGTTTTTCCAGAAAATCCCTGAAGAGAGGAAAACTCTTTCTTCAAGAGTTTCCACGCCTCTTCTCCCATCTCAAAGGCTAAAACTTCTTTGAAAGGCGCTTTTAAAGCCGCTTCCCGCTTATCTACAGCAAGAACCTGTGCTCTGTACTCAACTCCGACCAGTTCTGGGGTCTTTTTTTCCACTTCAATCACCGAATAGGTAGAAGATGGGAAAGAGTGGACATCATTTTTAGCCATGGGCGCAATCGCCTTTAGATAGGTTTGGAAAGAGTATAGATCAAGAGGGCTAGACATCTTAAAAATAGTGGGGCATCGGTAGAGATCTACGTTCGCTTTTTCCTGTGCTAATGCGGAAAACTCCGTGTAGGGCAGGCGATCGAGAAAGGCAGATTCCCCGAGATCTTGGAAATATCTTCGAAACAAAAGCACTTTTCTCCAGACCTCAGCAGCTGCTCCCTCATCGCAACCTAAGAGATTGAGCTGTCCCTTGAAGGTCAACTCAATCGGCCATTTGGCGGCTTGAAGCTTCTGGATCGAGTCCTCAAAATTGCGTCTTAAATCGCCTTTGGCTTCGGCCAAACTGACTCGGTAGCCGTTTTCTGCTGCCACAATGGCGGCACTATGGATAAATTCTGCGATCAAATCGACAAAATCTTTGCCAAACCAATCAGAAAGGGAATGAAATCCAAAAATCGACAAATCGTCTTGGCGTAGGCGCGGATCGGGACGGAGCCAGTTGTATTGCTGCTCATGCAAAGTCAAAACGCGTCTTAGCCATTCGGAGGGCAAAGCGCTCTGCAATTGATATAGATTGACGAGGTGGCTAAATGTTTCCTCATTGACAGCCTCTTCCGACTGCAAGAAAGACCATTCGCGGTTGATATCCGGAGCAAACCGTTGCCATACAGCTTTTGCAGAGACAAAAGGAGCGTCGGGATGCTCATACGAGCGGTATGCTTTGATTTTCTCTAGTTTTGCCCCTAACTGTTTTTTAAACATTGGATAGTTGCCTCGAATCAAAATATCAGCCACCCCGGTGGCCAATAGATCTTTTCGAATCACACCGTCATTGAGCAAATTAATCGGGATGCGATGGCCGTTTATCGCCGCATCGTCTCGATCAGAGCTTAAAAATTTCGACAGCGCCGCTATCTCTAGAAGCTTCAAATCAGAACCGTCAATCGCCTTGCCGATCGTCTGATCTTTTCTCGTTTCCATTTTCGTGAACGTACTGAACGTGCCGAAAAAGACAAACGAAGAGATCACCATGGTGGTGACGATAAAAAGGAAGTATTTTTGGTATTTTCGAAGAAACTCAAGCATGGTAGACCACTTAAAAAAAGATCTTCACTTTACCATAAACCAAAGAAAAATCAAAGGATTTTAGTAAGACTTTGCGTAGATTACGCGGCGCTTCGACGGTTTGCCAGTGATGACGCAGCGCCCTTCTTCGTGAGGCGAATCGAGAGGGATGCAGCGGATCGTCACATTGAGATCATTTTTGATCTGCTCTTCGACGGCAGGATCTCCACACCAGTGGGAAAAGGCAAAACCGCCGTGGATTTCCGGATTTTCCCCATTTTTTGGCGTAAAAAAGTCATAAAAATCGCTTTTATGATCGATTTTTACCGTGTGCTGATTTCTAAATTCTTTGGCTTTGCGAAGAAGCGATGCTTGGATCTCATCGAGGATCGGGCAAATTTTTTGCTCGAGTTCATGAACGGAGAGCGTTTGGGTATCGCGATGAGCTTTATCTCTTCTTGCTAAAGAGACGACTCCCCCATCCACTTCGCGAGCGCCCACTTCAATCCGAAGAGGAATCCCCTTCTTGATCCAATGCCAGCTCTTCTCGCCGGCGCGCTGATCTTTTGTATCGAAAATCACTTCTAGAGGCTGACCGTGATAGTGGAGCTTTTTTAAAGCCGAAACGAGGTTTTGGCAAAATGGCACCACCTTAGCCGCCGCTTCATCGCTATTTAAAATAGGGATGATCACGACGTGCGCAGACGCGATGCGAGGAGGCAAAATAAGGCCATCGTCGTCGCTATGAACCATTACAAGCCCCCCTATCATTCGGGTGGTTACGCCCCAAGAGGTTGTCCAGGCAAATTCTTGTTCACCACTTTGACTGCTAAATTGAATGCCGCAGGATTTTGCAAAATTTTGCCCTAAAAAGTGAGAAGTTCCGAGCTGCAGCGCCTTCCGGTCTTGCATCATCGCCTCGATCGTATAGGTATTGACCGCGCCAGGGAAGCGCTCTTGCGGCGTTTTTTCGCCTAAAATGACGGGCACGGCTAAATATTCACGGGCAAAATCGGCGTAGATTTGATGCATTTTCTTTGCTTCTACTTCCGCCTCTTCTCTCGAAGCGTGTGCGGTATGCCCTTCTTGCCACAAAAATTCGGCAGTGCGCAAAAACATCCGCGTGCGCATTTCCCAGCGAACGACATTAGCCCATTGATTGATTAAGATGGGCAGATCTCGATAGGACTGTACCCATTTTGAAAAACTATCGCCGATGATCATTTCTGAAGTGGGGCGAACAATAAGAGGTTCTTCCAATTCCCCCGCAGGAACAAGCTTTCCATCAGGTCCCCTCTCGAGGCGATGGTGCGTGACGACGGCGCATTCTTTGGCAAACCCTTCGACGTGCTCTGCCTCTTTTTCCATAAAACTCAAAGGGATGAAGAGCGGAAAATAGGCATTCTGATGGCCGGTCTCTTTAAACTTCTTATCCAGCACTTTCTGAATATTTTCCCAAATGCTATAACCCCAGGGTTTAATGACCATGCATCCGCGAACGGGAGAATGTTCAGAGAGGTCTGCGACCTTCAATACGCCTTGGTACCATTCGGGATAGTTTTCTTCGCGAGTCGGTGTAACTGCTGTCTTTTGCTTTGCCATAGTGGAGGAAAGTATATCTTCGCAAGAAATTTAAGTCATGAAGAACTTGTCTTGAAACTTCTTCAGTAAAAGCTTGCGGAGTTCAATTCTGGCTTCTTGAAGATGGTCCGGCGTCCATAGACGGCCGAGCGGGGCAAAAGTGTAGGCTGTCATCGCGCGCGTGATCTCTTCTTGGGACAGAAGGACGTTTTTCAAAAGCGCTAAATGGGGAAAGGCCAGAGAGATCGTCCCTTGATGGAGGTATCCTTTTTTCGTCCTTCTTTGCGCAGCGCCTGCGATTTTGAGCCCCTGATAGACCACGTCGTAGATCGTCGGCCTTGCCATGCAAAAATGATTGCAGCTTGGACCCAAAAGCGGGGCGTGCTCAGGAATCAATGTCACGTCTTTAATGGTCAGATATTCTTTGACGGCGCTCAAGACAATTTCATTGACAAACCGGTAGTTATCGATAGTATTTTCACTACAGGCGGGGTGTTTTGCGGGCATCAAAAAAGAAAAGGCAAGATCCCATATATGAAAGACGATCCCCCCGCCAGTTGGCCTCTTGGCCAAGGAGAGCCGATGAAAACCGGCCTTGTCTAGATCGATGTACTTTTTGGGGTCGATGAAATGGCCGTAGGTAGCTGTTGGGCCGGCCCAATCATAGAAGTGCAAAATGGGATTTCCGTCTGGACAAAGATCGGCTAAAAACTGCGCATCCAGAGACATATTTATCTCTGCCTCAGCAGTTCCCGTATCGACTAATTCTAAACTTAAATTTTTAGTGTACAAAGAAAGTCCATCCGTCTATTAACAGGAATTTTAGGACAAAAGTGATTGGTTAGTCGAGAAAATTTCCCAAATCGGGTAAAATAATAGGTTAGGAGATAAGACGTCATGTTTGATAAATTCACCAATCGAGCCAAACAAGTCATCAAGCTCGCTAAAAAAGAAGCTCAGCGCCTAAATCACAATTACTTAGGCACAGAACACGTTCTTCTTGGACTGTTAAAACTCGGCCAGGGCATCGCCGTCAATGTCCTTCGCAACCTCAACCTTGACTATGATACCATCCGCACAGAAGTAGAGCGCATTGTCGGATTTGGCCCCGAAATTCAAGTCTATGGCGACCCAGCTCTCACCGGGAAGGTCAAAAAAGTTTTTGAATTTGCCAATGAAGAAGCGGCCAACCTCAATCATAATTATGTCGGCACCGAACACCTTCTCTTAGCCCTTTTACGTCAAACCGATGGCGTCGCGGCCCAGACCTTAGAAAACCTGAACGTCAACCTAAAAGAGGTTCGAAAAGAAGTCTTGAAGGAACTCGAGACATTCAATCTGCAACTGCCGCCAATGGGAGCAGCTCCCTCTTCTCAAGTAGGTTCTTCTCCTCGGCCGCAACAAGATAAATCGGGTCCTCCAGCCAATGATAAGATGCCGGCTCTTCGCGCCTACGGCCATGATCTGACCGAGATGTGCCGCGATGGAAAAATGGATCCCGTGATCGGCCGCCGCGATGAAGTAGAAAGGCTTATTTTGATCCTCTGCCGCCGCCGAAAAAACAACCCTGTTCTTATCGGAGAAGCGGGCGTTGGCAAAACGGCTATCGTCGAAGGCCTTGCCCAAGCGATTGTCCGCGGCGATGTCCCCGATAACCTCCGCAAGAAAAAGCTGATCTCTCTCGACCTTACCCTCATGATCGCAGGGACTAAATACCGCGGTCAATTCGAAGAGCGGATCAAGGCGGTGATGGATGAGATTAAAAAGAACGGCAACATCCTCCTTTTTATCGACGAAATCCACACCATCGTCGGAGCGGGAGCTGCTGAAGGAGCGATTGACGCTTCCAATATTTTAAAACCGTCCCTTTCTCGCGGTGAAATCCAGTGCATCGGCGCTACGACGCTCGATGAATACCGAAAACACATCGAAAAAGATCCCGCCCTTGAAAGACGTTTCCAAAAGATCATCGTACAGCCCCCTTCTGCAGAAGAGAGCATCTCGATTCTCCTCGGCCTCAAACCAAAGTACGAAGAACACCACAAGTGCGTTTACACAGATGCAGCCATCCGCTCTGCAGTGACCCTTTCTGACCGCTATATTTCTGGCCGTTTTCTGCCAGATAAGGCTATCGACCTGTTAGATGAAGCCGGAGCTCGCGCTCGCATCACGATCATGCACCAACCCAAAGAACTCTCCGATTTTGAACAAAAAATCGAAGAGGCACGGCTCGCAAAAGAAGAGGCGATCAGCAAACAAGAATACGAAAAAGCGGCCAAGCTCCGAGACAATGAAAAAACTCTCCGGGAGCAAATGCAAGCCCAGCGCGCGCAGTGGGAAACACATAAAGATGAGCAACAACCGGTAGTCGATGAAGAAGAGATCGCCAACATCGTCGCCAAACACACCGGCATCCCGCTCACTCGCCTGACCGAAGGGGAAACTGAAAAAGTTCTCAAGATGGAAGAGATGTTAAAAACTCGAATCATCGGTCAAGACAATGCCCTTAGCACAGTCTGCCGCGCCATCCGCCGCAGCCGCGCCGACATCAAAGACCCAAATCGCCCGATTGGAGCATTCCTCTTCCTCGGACCGACAGGCGTTGGCAAAACACACCTCGCTCGCCTCCTCGCTTCCCATATGTTTGGCGGAGAAGACGCCCTCATCCAAGTTGACATGTCTGAGTATATGGAGAAATTCGCCATCAGCCGAATGACCGGATCTCCTCCGGGCTACGTCGGATATGAAGAAGGCGGACAGCTTACAGAACAAGTGCGTCGCCGTCCTTACTGCGTCGTTCTTTTCGACGAAGTAGAAAAAGCGCATCCTGACGTCATGAACCTCCTCCTCCAAATCCTCGAGGAAGGACGCCTGACAGACTCCGTTGGCCGCAAGATCGACTTCCGCAATACCATCATTATCATGACATCGAACCTCGGCGCAGATCTCATCCGCAAGTCGACAGAAGTTGGCTTTGGGGCAAAAGAGAACTCTCTCGATTACAAATCGATGCATGAGAAGATTGAAGGCGCAGTCAAAAAACACTTTAAGCCTGAGTTTATTAACCGACTCGATGGCCTGGTCATCTTCAATACGCTCGATAAACCGGCCTACCGCCTAGTGATCGACCTTGAGTTCAATAAACTCAAAAACCGCCTGGCCAAGAAGAAAATCTCCATTGCCCTCGATGATGCCGCACGCGATTTCCTCGTCGACAAGGGATACCTTCCAGAAATGGGAGCGCGCCCTTTACGCCGCGTAATCGAGCAATTCCTCGAAGATCCATTGGCCGAAAAGACGCTCGCCAATCCAAATACTGAGAAAAACTATCTCATTTCAGTCAAAGATGGCGCGATTATCTTTATCGAGAAAGATCTAGCAGCTCCTCCTTCGAAAGAAGAGACTGCTGTATCTGCACCTTAATTAAAAAAAGGGGGCTTTTTGCCCTCTTTATTTTTTAGACGAGCGCAGCTTCGCGCGATCCCTTCATCTTGACGCCTGTTTCCCAATTTTTCAGATAATCGAGAAGCTCTTGTTTTGTAGGATGCGTCCGGAGATAGGAGAGATTTTCAGGGCGGCTAGAAAGGTGCGCAAGCTTTGCAAGCAAGTGCAAGTGCCTTTTATCATCGCATGCAAAGAGGAAAAAAAGAGTGTGGACGGGCTGTCCATCGAGCGCGCCATATTCGATCGGCACGGACGGAAAAACAACCACAACGACATCGAACGACTCTTGGAGAAGAAAGTCCCGAGTATGAGGAACTCCAACGCCATTTGAGAGTGCAGTCGGCATGAGTTTTTCTCGATCGAGAAGAAGTTCTGTGATCACTTCCGCATCAAGATGCAAATCGCGGGCGATTTCCTGCATTGCATTGCGGATAACTTCTTCTTTCGTAGTCCCTGGGATATTCGCGTACACGCCCCCTTTATGGACAGCGCGATACAGGCCAAATTGATGCGTGCCGAGACGCTCTTTGACGCCATCGGCCTCTTCTTGGTTAAAAGGAGAAAACTCCTCTTTTCCCTGTTTGCAGCTAAGCACCCAGTTCTCAATCTCACTGCGGCTGAATCGATATTGATGACTCAGACGATAGTAGGGAATTTTCCCATCGGAAATCCAACGACGCACAGTCGCTTCCGATACGTTTAAAAGCTCAGCAACATCCTTTAATCGAAGATCCATTTTTTGCGCCTCTGAAAAAAACTCAAACTAACAAAATGAAAGAAAAAAAGAAAGAGCCAATTAATAATTTTCGAAGAGAGCAAAGGCTTCTTCCGCAGATTCAGCCTGGAGCAGTTCCTTGCGAAGCTCGACATCTCTAATCGCGGTTGTCAATTGGGATAAGATTTGAAGGTACTCCGATTGCCGATTGTCTGGGCCCCCGATTAAGAAGATCAGGCGAACGGGAGCTTTGTCGAGAGCATTCCATTCGATCCCTTTTTTCTGCTGGATTCCGATCGCGATAAAAAAATCATCGAGCTGAGAAAGCTTTGCATGAGGGAGCGCAACGCCCATCCCGATACCGGTAGAAACGAGTTGCTCACGATGCAATATCGCCGTGCGAAACTGTTTTTTGTCTGGCAGCTTTCCTTCTGCCGCAAGCAAGTCGATGAGCGCGTCAATCGCAGCATCGCGAGCCGAGACATCTAGAAAAGCGATGAGCCGAGCATCGAGGTAGTCGGCAATTTTCATGGTTCCCTTGCGTTTAAAAAAAGGCTTGAAAAGGGGGCTAATTCGTTCCAGTATGGCCAAAACCGCCCGCTCCTCTTGTTGTCGATGTCAAAAGATCTTGCGTGAGAAAAACAGCTTGAACCACAGGAGCTAAAACAAGCTGCGCAATACGCATTCCCGGCGTTACCGTAAAACTGTTTTTGCCGCAATTGATCAAGATCACTGCAATTTCTCCGCGATAATCAGCATCGATCGTGCCAGGAGTGTTTAAAACCGTAACGCCATTTTTTGCAGCAAGGCCGCTGCGAGGGCGCACTTGGATCTCATAACCCGATGGGATCGCTACCCGAAGACCCGTAGGAACCATTGCAATGGCACCAGGTTCGATGATCACCGGTTCTGCGATATGTGCACGGACATCGGCGCCTGAAGCGTCTTCTGTCGCATATTTAGGGATTAATTCTTCGCTATCCGCTAACAGCGGAACTGGGACTTTTTCCATTCTCTGCTCGTTTAAGCAGCTCTTTTAAACGTTCTGGCATATTTTTTGCAAGCTCTAGCTTTGGTTTTCGAGGAACCAAAAAATCCATGAGCTGAACGATCTTCGCTTTTAGATCTACTCGTTTGACAATCAAATCGATCATCCCTTTTTCAAGCAAAAATTCCGATTTCTGCGCTTTTGGAGGGAGTTTTTGCCCGATCGTTTGCTCTACCACGCGAGGGCCCGCAAATGCGATAAGAGCCTCTGGCTCTGCCAAAATGACATCCCCAAGAGTTGCAAAAGAAGCGGTGACGCCACCTGTAGTAGGGTTGGTCAAAATAGAGAAATAAGGAATCCCCGCTTCGTGCAATTTTGCCAATGCGGCCGAAGTTTTTGCCATTTGCATCAAAGACAAAATCGATTCTTGCATGCGCGCCCCGCCGGAGGCCGACACGATCACAAGAGGAAGCTTCTTTTCTAAGGCAAGCTCAATGAGAAGCGTCAACCGCTCGCCCACAACAGACCCCATCGATCCGCCCATAAAGGCAAAATCTAAAATCCCCAAAGCCGCTCTAGTTCCCCCAATGAAGCAAGTCCCAGTGCAAATCGCATCGTCGCGAGACGTCTTCTTCTGCGCAGCCGCTAGACGCGTCTTATAGGGCTCTGTATCGACAAACCCTAAGCTGTCGACGGGCTTGATTTCAGTAAAGAGCTCTTCGAACGTCCCCCCATCGGCAAGCAGTTCGATCCGCTGCGAAAGGGTAAGCCGGTAATGGTGATCGCACTTCGGACAGCAATTGAGATGCTTGGCCAGCTCCGTTGCATGGATTAGCTCTGTACACCCAGAACATTTGATCCAGCCGCTAAAGCCGTCCTTCTTTGTGCTTTGAACTTTAATTTTTGGTTTATTGCGAGTAAATAGACCCATAATCTCAAGTTTCGTAAATTACCAAAAGAATACCATCTTAGATCTCTTTTCTCAATGAGAAATCTAATGGGAAGCTTTTGCCAGCCTCTCTTCGATATTCTTCCAATGAAAAATCTGCCAAATCGCCTTCACGTAATCTGCTCTAACATTCTTATATTGAAGATAATAGGCATGCTCCCACACATCAATTCCAAGAAGAGGAACTAACCCTTGCGCGCTCAATGGATCTTGGTTGGCAGAGGTAGCGATCTCGAGTCTTTTCAAAGTTTTATTATAACCCAGCCAGCCCCAGCCAGACCCTTGAACCCCGGCTGCTGCCGCGCTCAATTTTTCTTTGAATGAGTCAAAAGAGCTAAAATCCCGCTCGATCATCATCGCGAGCTCCCCTTGAGGATCTAACTTACCCGCTTTTGATGGAGCGGCCAAAATCGTCCAGAAAATGGAGTGGTTAATGTGTCCTCCGCCATTGAACCGAATCGCCTGCTGCAGCGTGATCATGGCCGCTACGTCATTTTTCGTCTCCGCTTCATGATATTTTTCCAACGCGGCGTTCAAATTGGTGACATACGCCTTATGGTGCTTAGAGTAATGCAACTCCATGATCTCCGCAGAGATCACTGGCTCTAGCGCATTGAAATCATAAGGTAATTCGGGAAGTTGGTAGCTCGTTTTTGCGTGTTCTGCCATAGAAAAATCTCCATATCATAGTCCGACAAAGCTATCACATAAGCGTCATCCGATTCAACGAACTTTTTAAATAGAGTAATTGTTTTGACAATTTGAAATGTCGATGGCAGCATAGCTCGTTAACTCTCTTTTTAAGATCAGATATGAGCTTTTTCCCGATCAACAAAAGAAACCCGAAGGATCTTTGCCCTATATGTATAGAACATCTTGGGTTTGGGCGAGTATCGGGGCATGATGCCATCCATGCGATCCATAAGAAATGTTTAGACGATCTCTTGGCGTTTCATCGAGGAAGTCAGTTTCTTTGTCCTTTATGCAAAACAGTCATTACCAAGATCGAGACAGATCTTCTCCCCAGAAAAGAGCCAGAAAAACCCGCCGTTATAGACGATCTTTCAGAACAATTGGTCGCCCAATTATTCCAGAACGATGAAGAAGAACAACGATCGCAAAGACATCCTCTGATAAGGATCTATTCTCAAATGGCATTTCTACAGCCTCCCCAGCTCCAAGAAGACGCCAGACCCTCTAATTCTACCTGTTGCGCAATCATGTAAGAGTCTGTAACAGGGCCGATGCATGTGATTTTCTTATGTTTTGGAATCGCAAAAGTCATTTAAGTTTAGTAAAGGCTTTGGCGCTTGAATTCTTGTCTTAAATTGAAAATGGCAAACATTTTAGACGAAAAAGCAAAGAACATTCAATTAAAACAAACACTTCATTACAACACCACGAAAAAACTTAAATAAAAAATATATTTTACTATCCAAAAAAATCATGTTCTTGCAAAATCCTTGTAATTTTCTAGAATGAGCCTTGAAAAATCAAAAAATGACAACTAACACAGATTACGTTCTTTCAGTAAAAATAGATAATTACTGCGACTACATCCCACTAGTTAGCACATTCAAAAATATTTATAATATCTATCAAAAGAACGTCGTTATTCCATCTATGACAAAACCAGACCTCTGGAAAGATCGCTATTATACCCATTTAGACCAGAAAAGTTACGATCGCTGCATAATTCTTTTAATCCCCGTCCTCGGAAATATTATCATAGCGATCTATGACCTCATTCATCAAAAATATGATGATAAAGAGTACATGCTCAATGCTTTCTCAAGCTGGATATCGCTGGCAGATGCTAGCAAAAGACTTCAAGACGATGAAGATGCCGCTTTCGCTGCTATTTGCTATAATAGAAACAACTTAAAGCACATTAGCAAAAGACTGCAGGCGAATAAACCTTTTATACTTAGAGTTGTTCAAAGGTATTGTCTTGTATTCAACAACGTAAGCAACTGGCTTCATACCTCCTGGGGCGACGACGAGGATATCGTCTTTGCCGCTGTTTCGCAAGGTGACTGGCTATTTCTTCATGCTAGCCTAAGGCTTCAAGATAATAAAAATCTGGTACTTCGCCTAATTCAGTTCAATGTGGGAATACTTTCCTCTGCTAGTGAGAGGCTCCGGGATGATGATGATGTGATCGCTGCCGCTATAAAAAAAGATCCGAAGACGGCAATGTGGTACGCAAGCAAGCGACTTCAGAGAAAATACGAAAACTCAGATCCCTATTTTCTCCCTTCCGAACTAGCTTCTCCACCTGAATGCAGTCCTGCTGGATTCGACTTCTTAAGTAAGGCGTTAGAGAAATCAGTAAACTCCTCCTCAAATAATTATGCAATTTTAGGTTTAGAGGAAGGCGCTTCTATAGAAAAGGTCAAAAAAGCATTCAAAGCCCTCGCTGTTAAGGTGCATCCAGACAAAAATACAGATAAAGACCAAGTCGCTGCTGGAGATGCCTTTAAAATCACTTCCTATGCATATGAAGAACTAACAAAAAATTAGAAAATTAAATCTAAAAACAGCCCCGACACCGGGCCAAGCTTGAAATATTTTCGCCAGACAATTTTGATATTTTATATGACATCTCCTCTTCTAAACAATCCTCGAAACAAAAAACCCAATCATTTATTCAAGAACTGTTTGCATCCCCCAGTAGACATACGTACCATTCAGTAGCTTTGCAAGAGCAACTAGACGCTATCATAGACTGGATTAACGGGAAGTCAAACGATCTAAATAAAAGCATTTCAAGCATCTCTTATACACAAAACGATAGAGACTTCGATAATTTATTAAATACCCTTGAATTGTTTTGGGGAAATACGTCGAATCAAATGCCATTATAGCCTTTGCATAAGCCGGCGAAGGATGATGATTCTGCAAAATAAAACGCTTCTGTAACAGGGCCGATGCATGTGATTTTCTTATGTTTTGGAATCGCACCAAAAATCTGTAAAAACGCGGCGATCGTGCTAGGACTTGTAAAGACAAGTTCATCAAAGTCATTTAAGTTTGGCAAAGGCTTTGGCGCTTGAGTTCTTGTCTCATAGAGATCGAATGCATAAAACCGCAGTTTTCTCTTCTTTAGATAATCGCCTAAAACCTGTCTTGCAGAGGCCGATTTTGGCCAAAACAAATAAGCTTTCGATAGATCCGTTGCTTCAAGCAATTCGATCATCCCCTCTTGCGTTGCAAAAGGCGCCACTGTTGCATCCACGTTGAGTTCTTGCAGCGCCGCAAGCGTCCCAGGCCCTACGGCAAAGACCTCTTGCTCTGCAATTGAAGAGAGCGCAAACCAATGTTTGACTGCGCTCCGGCTAGTAAAGAGAATGTGCGTGGCAAAATGCCATGCGGCTTTTGTGGGTTCATCGAGCGTTTGGATCGGCACTGTCTCTATGATCGGATAGTGGGTGACTTTTTTGGAGTAGCGAGAGGGGTCGAGCCCTAAATAGAGAGTTCGCATACCGCTTGCCGTATTTCTTGGTCGTCTTCTCGACATACGATAGCGAGCTTGCCTTGACCAGGCACAGTCTCCCCTGGCAGGTAGATGCAATTTAAACCGGTCAATTTTAGACGAATGAGCGCCGCTGCCGCGATGACAACGCCATCCGCTTCTTTCCTCTCTAGCTTGGCCAATCTCTCCTCAATTGTCCCGCGGATATCGATAAAGCGAACATCTGGCTGGAGAACTCTAACCGCCTCTTCTCGCCGTTCGCTTGAAGTTGCAATCACCATACCTGGAGTTAAGCTCTCTTTTGCTCGGAGGACAAGGCAGTCGCGGAGGTCGATCCCCTTTGTCATCGCCGCAACGATAAGGCCCTGCGGCATGGGATCGGGAAGGTCTTTGGCCGAGTGGATGGCGATACGAGCCTTTTTTTGGAGGACCATTTCGTCGAGTTCTTTGGTAAAAAAATCAGTTTTGCCAAGTGTGCGTAAAGAAGTGCTCCGATCTCTATCTCCTGTTGTCTCGACCCAATGCATGCAAAAATCGATGTGGGGCATCGCTATTGCGATCTCGGTGACTTGCGCTCTTGAAAGAGGAGACTTTCTAGCCGCCGCTTCAATGGAGAATTTTTTGAATGGCCTCGTCGACAAGATCGATTCCAATGAGTTCTATTTTTTCAGTCAATGAGGAAGAGATCCCCTTTAAATTCTTCTTGGGCAAGATACACCGCTTAAATCCCATGTGAATCGACTCTTTAAGGCGCGTTTCAATGCGGCTTACGCCTCGCACTTCTCCCCCAAGGCCCACTTCGCCAATCGCGATGACATCCGCTGGGATTGGGCGATTGGAAAAAGAAGAGGCGATCGCAAGTAAAATGCCAAGGTCAATGGCGGGCTCTACAATCTTGAGGCCCCCCGCCAATGCGACAAAGACATCGCAATGGTGAAGCGTATAGCCAACCCGTTTTTCTAGGACTGCAAGGAGCAGAGCAAGCCGGTTTTGATCGATGCCTGCCGATCTTCTCGATGGAGTGGGAAAGGCAGTCGTGGTGACAAGGGCCTGGATTTCTAATAAAAACGATCTTGCCCCTTCAAGGCCGGGCACGATGGCAGAGCCGGAGATCTCTTTCATCCGCTCTTGTAAAAACGCCTGCGATGGGTTGACAACTTCTGAGAGTCCTCCTTCCTTCATCTGGAAAATGGCGATCTCATCGGTGGGGCCAAATCGGTTTTTAATCACTCTTAGCAGTCGAAACCCATGCTGGCGGTCCCCTTCAAAATCGAGCACGGTATCGACGATGTGTTCCAAGACTCTTGGACCCGCAATTTCGCCTGATTTTGTCACATGGCCGACTAAAAATGTCGTAATCCCCTGCCCCTTGGCAATGTGCATAAACTCGGTTGCGATCTCGCGCACTTGCACGACTGATCCCGGCGATGAAGGGAGTTCCGATTTGTAAACAATTTGCACAGAATCGACGATCACAACATCTGGATTGAGTTGATCGATCTGCGCCTTAATCGCACTAAAATTGGTCTCGTTTAAAAGATAGATATTCGGGTGATCGATGGAAAGCCTTTGCGCGCGAAGCGATGTTTGCTCCACCGATTCTTCCCCACAAACATAGAGGACATTTAAGCCCTGTCCGGCGATCGCATTGGCGATCTGTAAAAGAAGCGTCGATTTTCCAACGCCTGGCTCTCCTGCAACAAGAACTAACGACCCTTCGACGATTCCATTTCCAAAAACGCGGTCGAGCTCCCCCATTTTCGTAGACAGGCGTTTAAATTCATTAGTGCCTATATCTTTGATCCGAACCGCTTTGGCCGCTCCCGGTTTTTTCGACTCAAAACGAACCTTTTTTTCCTCAAGAGAGACCTCTTCGAGAAGAGAGTTCCAATTCTGACATCCGCCACAGCTACCGGTCCATTTTGGCTGCGTATGGCCACATTCGCGACAAGCCCAAACAATCTTAGTCTTACTCATGTTTGCTCCAGTTTGGAGAGCGCATCGAAAGCCGCCCGCTGTTCTGCTTCTTTTTTGGAAATCCCAACACCGATGCCCGCCTCTTTTTCTTCAATGTAGACAATCACATGAAAAAGCTTGGCATGGGCGGGGCCGGTCTCCCCTCCAATCTTATAGATAGGCACTTTCTGAAATTTTTTCTGCGAATAGTCTTGAAGTTCCGCTTTAAAATTGCGCGGAGGAGAGCCTATCGCAGCATTTGCCTCCTCTTCAAAATGGCAGAGCAAGAATGATTTTGCCGTTGCCATGCCTCCATCGAGAAAAATAGCGCCCACAATGGCCTCAAACGCATCGGCTAAAATAGAAACTTTATTGCGCCCCTCGGTCATGGCCTCGCCGCGACCGAGTAAAATATACTCTTGCAGTTCGAGCTTTTGTAAATATTTTGCACACGTCGAGGCCTCTACAAGCTTTGAGCGGAGCTGCGACAGAGCCCCTTCCGAATAGGTTGGAAGGCGATGGTATAGATAGTCGGCGACCACCAGCCCCAATACGGAATCCCCGAGGAACTCAACCCGTTCGTTATGGGCTAAAGCCTCATCTTTGTGCTCGTTTACATAGGAGCGGTGGACGAGGGCATTCATGAGAATTTCTTTATTTTCAAAGACGTAACCGAGCTTTTCCTCGATTTCTTCTTGTTTTAAGCGGAGAGCTTTCAATGAATTCATTTTCCAATATTCGGTCTACGGGCTATAATCTGTCAATCTTATGGCAAAACTCAATCACCACTACACCAAACTCGTCGGCAATTATCTCTTCCAGGAAATCGGAGAGAAAGCCTCTCTTTTTCAGGGAAAATTTCCACAAGCGAAACTGATCAACCTCGGAATCGGCGATATTTCGCGCCCTTTGCCGCCGAGCATCGTTTCCGCACTCGAAACTTCCTCTAAAGAAATGGGTTTTGAGGCCACCTTTAAAGGCTACGGCCCCTCGCAAGGATACCCATTCTTACGCGAAGCGATTGCAGAAAATGAGTATAAGCATCTCGGCATTAATCCCGATGAAATTTTCATCTCCGATGGAGCCAAAAACGACATTGCCAATCTGCAAGAGCTCTTCGATGTCGACAACAAAGTGGCCATGCCCGACCCCACCTACCCCGTCTACATCGATACCAACGTCATGGCAGGGCGCACTCGCCCCCTTCTTAAAACGGGCGGTTATGGCGGCGTTGTCTACCTCCCCTGCACGGAAAAAAATCAATTTGTCCCACAGCTCCCCAATCGCCCCTGCGACCTCATCTACCTCTGCTCCCCCAACAACCCAACGGGCGTGGCGATGGACCGAGAAACCTTGCAGAAATGGGTGCAATTTGCCCGGGAAAATAAAGCCGTCATCCTCTTCGATGGCGCTTACGAGGCCTTCATCCGCTCTCCCAACGTCCCCCACAGCATCTACGAAATCGAAGGGGCTCATGAAGTGGCCATTGAAATTCGGAGTTTTTCTAAAACGGCCGGCTTTACTGGCCTTCGCTGCTCCTATACCGTCGTCCCACACGCCCTAAAAATCCTAGAAGGGCGGCACTGGCTCTCCCTTAACGCTCTTTGGAAACGGCGCCACGATACAAAATTTAACGGCGTCCCCTATCCGATCCAAAAAGCCGCCGCCGCCGTCTATTCAGAACAAGGGCGGAAAGAAGTCAAAGCGCTTATCGATTCCTACCTCGAGCAGTCCCAATTTCTTTTAAAAACCTTGATCAAGGGCGGCTTTCAAGCCTACGGCGGGATCGACGCTCCCTACCTTTGGGTCAAAGCCCCAGGCGGAGCCTCCTCCTGGCACTTCTTCGATTACCTACTTGAAAAAACGCACATTATCTCCGTTCCCGGAAGCGGATTTGGCTCTGCAGGAGAAGGCTTTGTCCGCCTCTCTGCTTTTGCCCACCCAACCACATTGGCCGAAGCGGCCAAAAGGCTCATCCACATATGATGATGCCACTCATTGCCGCAAGCCAAGGTTCCTTCTACACCAAAAACGGCTACCTCGAACTCGAAGGAATCCTTTCCCCGGAAGAATGCGACACCTTTTTTGCCTTTATGGCCAACCGCGATATCTGGCGGCAGCATCCAACTCTTAAAACATTCATTCTCTCTCGAAGAATGGCCGGCCTTGCCCTCTATCTCTCGGGAAAACCCTCGCTTCGCCTCGCTTGCGATCAGTGGTTCCCCCCCGGTTTTTCTCTCGATAAACCGACCAAATTCAAAGACCTTTTCAGCGTCCAAGGCATTACCTCGATCATCCTCATCCAATTACAACCCGGAACCGTCACAAAACCGGCGAAGATCTCCCCCCTCGGCCTCTTTCCTTTCCCCCAAAAACAAGGCAGCGCCCTCATCGTCACCCCCGACCTCCTCATCAACTGGCCGCCACACCCCTCCATCGGCCTCTATGCGATTGCCTACAGCATTCCAGCGGCAGTCTATATCCAAAACCCCCGCGACCCCTCAGGCCTTGCTCTCAAGCAATTCGGCTACGGCTACGGCGATTTGCTCAAAAACGACACCCATCCCCTAATTACATCTAAATAGCCCATATTATTGGGATAATTAATGCATAAGAAATATATTTACAAAAAATAATTAATATTATAAACTTTATGTTAAAAAACAGGGGTTACTTTATGTCCGTTAACACAAAAGACCTTTATACGTCATTGTATCAACAGTTGGAAGCATCTGAACTAGAACCTTCGCACAAGAAAGAGCTAGAGAATCAGAAGATAGAAGACTGTTACAGCAAGATGGCCAACCTAGGACAGAAGATACCAGTTACCCTCAATAAAACAAACCTATCTGAGAGAATCAATCAAGCTCCAGCTAGGATCATAAATAAAATAACAAAAGCGACCGTTGGCGCCGACAAAGAAAGCTATGGAGAACTACTCCTTAAAGTACTATACGCATGGTTGACGCTTCTGGCCGATCTTATACTGATGGTCGCGACAGCCCCTCTAATCCTGTTTGATTTTTTTGAGCAATAAGGCTCTTGCAATCTAAAGCATAGTTCCGCTACATTCTCGCAGAACTTATGAAAATGTTTATTTTTTTCATCCTTTTCTTGGCTCGCGTACTCAATGCCACTCCCGAGCAGCAAATCATTGTCATCGATCATTTTATTCCCCCTGAGATGGCCCGCGCGTTGATTCAGTATTACAATGAGAAGCAAAGCAATCTTCAAGTGAATACGGACAATGAAATCCCCCTCTCTTCGATCTCAAATCCAGAGATCAAGAGGATGATTTTTGAAATTGGAAATCAAGTCCTTCGCGTCATGCGCGAGCAGTATCCACTGGCTGGGCGAAATTATCGGATCGATCACGCCGGCCTCTATGCCAGGATCAAGGGAAATTACTGCCCCTATCACGCCGATAACATCTATTTCGAGTGTCCGATCCATGGAAAAGATCAAGGCAGGCTGAGGCGCATATGCTCAGGCCATTGTCCCGGCGCAAAATTTGTCCCCAATCACACGAGTTGGAGAGAATACACCGCTCTTATCTACCTCAACGACAACTTCGAAGGAGGAGAGATCGCCTTTGAAGACGGTCCCTGCATCCACTCCTACAAAAAAGTCATCCCCATCCGAGAGAATATGTTGATCTTAGCTCCGAATGGAGCGAATTTTTATCACGAAGTGTACCCCATCCGCAGCGGAAAACGGTATTCCCTGCACTTATGGTTTCGAAGCTAATACCCCAGAGAATCGCGCCAAAAAGTGGCGCAATTAGGAGAATCGCGCCAAAAAGTGGCGCAATTTAATGAATCGCGCCATATAATGGGGGAAAAGAGGAGTTTTACTATGGCCACCGTCCCTTGGGATCTCTTACTGGAGATCCTCGATCGTTTCCCCGAGGGGGCGTCCTTAGAGGAAGTCATGCTTGGCATGAACCCTGCAGTGCCAAGGAGGACCCTACAACGGTGGCTTTCTGCCCTGGTTGACAAGGGAAGCGTTCTTGCTATTGGGCACGCCCGTGCCAGACGTTATAAAGTTCTGCAGATTTCGCATCAAAAGATTGAGAAAATTCCCTCCATTATTCCATTGAGTAAAGAGGCCGAAGATATCCAATCGGAAGTCTTGCAGCCTATTCAAGCCAGGCGCCCAGTTTCTTATAAAAGGGAGTTTCTGGAGGACTATGAACCCAATGTAACTTACTACCTCTCCGAAGATCTCCGTCGAAAGTTATTTAAGATGGGGAGCTCTGAAGATGGTAAATATCCGGCGGGAACGTATGCGAGGCAAATTTTTAACCGATTACTGATCGATTTATCTTGGAACTCTAGTCGATTGGAAGGGAATACTTATTCTCTTTTAGAAACAGAGCGTTTGCTTGAGCAGGGAAAAGCAGCCGAAGGGAAGGGACTGAAAGAAACGCAAATGATTTTAAATCATAAAGCGGCGATTGAATTTTTAATCCTATCTGCTGAACAAATCGGAATAAATCGCTATACGATTTTTAGTTTGCATACTCTCCTCTCTGATAACTTGATGTCCGATTCCGCCGCTTCTGGCCGGTTGCGTTCTATTCCCGTCGGGATTGGAAGATCCGTCTACTTGCCTTCTGCGATTCCTCAGGTGATTGAAGAGTGTTTTAATTCAATCTTAAGCAAAGCAAGCCACATTGCCGATCCTTTTGAACAAGCCTTTTTCTTGATGGTACAGCTCCCCTATCTACAGCCTTTTGAAGACGTCAATAAGCGAACCTCTCGTTTAGCAGCCAATATTCCTCTTATTCGAAAGAATCTTTGTCCACTGTCATTCATCGATGTACCTGAACAAATTTATATCAACGGTCTTCTCGGTGTTTATGAATTAAACCGAGTTGAACTTTTGCGCGATTTGTTTGTGTGGTCCTATGAAAGATCTTGCGCTCTTTATTCGAGAGCCCAAAAATCTCTTGGCGAGCCCGATCCATTCCGAATGAAATATAGAACAGCGATTCAGCAAGCGGTTAGAGGGGTTGTTCAAAATGCTTTGAATAAAAAGCAGGCAGTGGCAGTGATTCGCGAGCAAGCTTTGGCTCTACCTTCTACCGAACAAGCCCGCTTTATTGAATTGGTGGAAAGAGAGCTGCAGAGCCTTCACGGAGGAAATATCGCTCGCTATCAATTACGCCCCTCCGAATATGAAACCTGGAATAAATCATGGCATTGACGTAGGCAAGCTTCTACAGAAGCCCCGTGGAGATAATTTCCTGTCAGTTTCAACTTCCCAGAAAAACAAGAGGCGATCTCTTTCTCAAAGGCCTCGATGCGAGAGATGTGCCCTACATCGTATTGCGGGATGGATGCTTCTTTCATCGCAATAGCCATGGGCTCTTCCCTCACATTTAAATGGCGATAGAGCGCATCCTTGGCGATTGCAAGAGGACTAAAACCTCTAACCATCGAAGTGATTTTCGTTTGCCCGGGAATCGGAAAAATAGAGGTATCCCAAATCTGTCCTAAAATTTTTTCCCCTTCTCTACTCGGAACCAAATAGCCATATCCTTTTTTGGGCAAAATCTCCCCGCTATAGCCAAAATTGACGACGGAGATCGGCTCGTTGCGAAGTGAGAGCGGAATCTTTGTAAGGCGAGCAATCTCAAGACCTGGAAGCGAAGAGATGATGAGATCTGCCGGCCAAAACTTCTCTTTTGCAACAACGCCATTTTCCCGAATCTCCTCCACGGGAGCCTTTCGATGGATCTCGATGGGCAAAGTTTTTAATGCATCGATGAGGCTTTCCATCCCGCGCCGAAGGGTAAATAACCCCGCCTCTTTTTTTGCTGTTAGCATCGATAAGACAAGCGACCTTTGTTTAAAGAGAAATGGGAAAGAAGCGCTGGCAGAGAGCTTTCGGATATCTCCCCCATAAACCCCTTTTGCCATTGGATCGAAAAAAAGTTCTGCAGCGCCCTTGCCCATGCGCCGAGCAGCAAATTGGTAGATCGTCTCCTCTTGCCCCTTCCCTCTCGGCATGCAAAGATCTCGGAGAGCAGCGTAGGCAAGTTGTGGCCAAAATGAGCGGAGAGGGCGAAGGCTTCCTTGATGCAAAAGAAACTTCGGGGCAGAAGCGGAATAGACCACTTCAAGTCCAAGTTCTTGCACCATCTGTAAAAGCAGAGGAGATCTCCCCGTTTGAAAGGTCCTCGGCCCCAACTCGAAAGTAAATGCCCCTTGCTGTTTCGACTCAATCCACCCCCCGAGCCTCTCCTCTTTCTCAAAAAGGGTAATTTGCGCATTTGGGATCTTTTTAAGTAAATACCATGCAGCGCTTAAACCAGAAATCCCACCGCCGAGAATCACAACTCTCATATCGCCCTTGAAAATTGACCCGCATCGTGTAAATACTCATCGAACACCGACGCGATAATGCGGATAAAAAGGCGGCCTAAAGGGCTTGCCCGAAACTCAAACTCATCTTCTTCGGCCAGCCCCTCTTTTTTAAGCTGCTCCAATCGAGGCCGCTCTTTTGCAAATGTTTCATCAAAGGAGTAGGCGCTCTTATCGACTTTAAAGTTGCACATGAGGTCTTGGATCACTTGTCTTCGCAAAAGATCGCTTGGGCTCAGCTCAACCCCTCGAAAAATAGGCAATCTCCCCGCTTCAATCCTGGCCTGATATTCTTCGATAGTTTTCACATTTTGTAAAAACGCCCCTTCCATAAAGCCAATCGATGTAATGCCAAGCCCTAAAAGGTTTTCCGCTTTTTTTACCGAATAGCCTTGAAAATTGCGATAGAGGTTCCCTTCGCAGTAGGCCTTTGCCATCGAATCGCTCTCGAGCGCAAAGTGATCCATGCCGATGGCCGTATACCCTCCCTTCATAAAGGTAGCTCTTGCCTCGACGTAGATCTGGAATTTCTCCACCTCGCTAGGAAGATCTGCCTCCGCAATGGCCTTCTGATGGCTTTTTAGCCAGGGCACTTTTGCATACGAGAAAAAGGCGATCCGATCGGGCCGGAGCGCAGTCAACTTTTCTGCAGTTTTTCGGAAGGACTCAGCCGTTTGTAGCGGCAACCCATAGATTAAATCGATGTTGATCCCATCAAATCCAAGCGCTCTTGCATGGTGATAGGTCTCTACTGTCATCTCTTCAGTTTGGCGCCGCTTGACCGCCTCTTGCACACGAGGATCTAAATCTTGCACGCCAAAACTAACCCGATTAAAGCCGAGCGTTTTTAAGTGGACGAGTTTTTTCCCCTCATCGGCAAACACCGTCCGCGGATCGATCTCAATGGAAAGCTCTGCATCTTTTGTAAAGGTAAATTGCCTATGCAGCGCAGAAAGAAGAAGATCAAACTCCTCAACTGTCAGCGATGTCGGCGTGCCGCCGCCAAGGTGCAGCTGAGAGACCTCTCTTTTCTTCGAAAAATAAGCTCCCGCCAGTTCGATCTCTTTTAGCAAAAGATTTAAATAAGCGGCCTGACGCTCGGGGTTTCGATTGAGCACCACCGAACAGCCGCAAAAAAGACACATCGTCTTGCAAAAGGGGATGTGGATGTACAAAGAAAGAGGCTTATCGGTTGCATCAAAAGCTTTAAGCCTGTCCGCTGCCCTCTTTTCATCGATGGCTTGGAACTGGGGAGCCGTCGGATAGCTCGTATAGCGCGGCACAGGGCGGTTCCAGATGGAGAGCAGCGCAGGGTCTAACGAGATAATATCTTGCATGGCTAAACTCTCCTGTTTTTCTAAAAAAAATTCAACCACAGAGAGCACAGAGATTTTATTCGATCTCTGTGCTCTCTGTGGTTAAAATTTATTTCTTTCCATTTAACGCCTTTCGTTTTCTAAAAAAGATCCGCTTGGAAAGTTCTACTAAAATCAAATAGGCAATGACGATTGCAAACACAACCCCATAAAACCAAAGCGGCAATGGGACAAAGCCCAAAAACGTATTTAAAGGCGTGAGCGGCAAAAGGGCTGCAGCCAAGACAACACATCCCACAGCAATGGTCAAAACATTTCCTGGACGCGAGAAGAAAAACCAATGCCGCGTGCGGATGATGAGTACGACAATGGCCGCAGATGCGACTGATTCGACAAACCAGCCCGTCCGGAACTGATCTTCCGAAGCCCCCATCCAATAGAGCAAAATGCCAAAGGTTAGGTAGTCGAAGATCGAGGAAATAAGACCAAAAACAAGCATGAATTTAGCGATGAATTTTAAATCCCATTTGACAGGGCGATGCACTAAATCTGGATCTACGAGATCGCCAGCTATTGCCATCTCTGGAAAGTCGGTCAAAAGGTTGGTCAAAAGAACCTGTTTTGGAAGCAGCGGCAAAAAATTTAGGATCAAAGAGGCTCCTGCCATGGAGAACATATTCCCGAAATTGGCCGATGTCGCCATGTAGACGTACTTGATCGTATTGGCAAATGTGGTTCTCCCCTCCTCAACGCCCGCTTGAAGTACCGATAGGTCTTTATTCAAGAGAACAAAATCTGAAGCCTCTTTGGCCGCGTCCGCTCCGGTATCTACTGAAATACTCACATCTGCGCTATGGAGCGCTGAGACATCATTGACCCCATCGCCCAAAAATCCAACTACATGCCCCTCTTTGCGAAGAGCTAAGATGATTTTTTCTTTTTGATTCGGCTCAATTTCGGCAAATACGTTTTTATCGCGGATCGCGTTTAAAAAATGCGCCTCATCTATCTTGGCAATCTCTTGGCCGGTGAGAAGATGTGCGCGTGTAAGGCCGAGGAACCCTGCCACATGCAGTGCAACGAGGTGATGATCTCCCGTGATGATTTTGAGCTGAATCCCCTTTGCTTTTAGCTTAGAAACTACCTCTCCAATATCTTTTTTGATCGGATCGCAAAAGGTGAGAAACCCAAGTAAGCATAAATCTTTCTCTTCTCTCCCTTCTGCATACCCCACTGCCAATGTCCGGAGGCCCTGACCCGCCATCTCTTCGAAATAGCGCTCGATTTCTTCTCTTCTTTCAATAGAGAGTTCTTCTCGATCTCCTCCTTTCCATTCAATGGATGAAGAAATCGAGAGCATCTCAGGGACAGCGCCTTTGGCGATCAAAATGGGAGAAGCTTCTTTCTCTACGATGACACTGAGTCTTCTACGGCTAAAATCATAGGGGATCTCATCGAGCTTTTTCCAACCATTGAAATCTTCCCCTTTTATCTGCTGGAGCACTTGATCGAGCGGATTTGGATAGCTTGCTTGGAAATGAGCGTTGAGCCGTCCAAACAAAAGACATTTATCACTTGCTCCGCCGAGCGGATCAACCGCCTGCTCAAAGCTCATCTTTCCTTCTGTGACCGTGCCCGTTTTATCGCAGCAAAGAACGTTCATAAGTCCAAAATTTTCAATCGAAGCTAAACGTTTGACGATCACCTGTTTTTTGGCCATTTTCCCAGCGCCGCGAGACAAATTGACACTGATGATTGCGGGGAGAAGTTGCGGCGTTAACCCCACTGCAATGGCCAAAGAAAAGAGAAGTGATTCTAAAATTGGACGGCCAAGAAATAGGTTCACACTAAAGATTACGGTCACAAGAATCAACGTCACGACCAAGAGCAAAAGTCCAAATTTCTGGACCCCCTTTTCAAACGCTGTCTCTGGAGGTTTAAATCGAACTCTTTCCTGAATCTCTCCGAACATCGTTTTATTGCCTGTAGCAACAATCAAAGCAAGGCCGTTTCCATTGAGTACATGGGTTCCGAAAAAAAGTGCATTCGCCTCTTTAGACACCTGGCCCACCATTTTTTCAGCAGCAGCGCTCTCTCCAGTCAACATCGATTCATCGACAAAGAGATGATTGGCTTTTATAATTAAACAGTCGCCAGGAATGATATCTCCTGCCACCAGCCTGACCACATCGCCAGAGACCACTTCATGCATCGGGATTTCAATTTCCTTCCCATCGCGAAATACATTGGCCTTTATCTCCACTCTTTGCAAAAGAGTTTCCAGCGTATTGATCGCTCCTCGTTCTTGGAAAAAACTCAAAGCAGCGCTTAAGACAATGATCGCCATAATGATGAGCGCATCCACTTTGCCGCCGAAAAAAAAGGAGAGGATTGCAGCAAATAAAAGAAGGAGAATGAGAGGACTTTTAAACTGGGAAAATAAGAGAATAACACTTTTTCCCCGCCCTGCAGGGTGAAGCCGGTATTTTTCTTCTTGCTTAAGCTTCTCTTGCGCTTCCTTTCCAGAAAGGCCCTCTTTTCGAGAACCTACGCGCAAAAAAGTTTCTTCAATTGAATGTGTCCAAAATGGGTCGGTTTCCATCAAGGACAGGTATGGGCTATCCTAAAAAAAACTTCAAGTTCTCGTTTTCTTTCTAACTTCTGCGATTAAAGCCTCAACGGCCTCTAAAGGCGTGTTTGGTTTGACGCCGTGGCCTAAGTTGACGATGAAGGCAGGATCTCCTTTCATAGAGTCGAGAAGGAGACGCGCTTCGCTTCTGATCTCTTCGATAGGAGCAAAGAGCAGATCGGGATTGAGATTGCCCTGCAAAGGGCACTTGACTTGTTGCCGAACTTCTAAAAGAGGCTTTTCCCAATCGATGCTGATGGCCGCCGGCTTTAGAGCGGCAAGCAGCTTGGCTCGCTTGGCAGATCCGCGCATAAAAAGAATCACCGGTTTATTAACACTATCCACGATCTTCTTGAGCGGCTTTAAGCTGTATTTTTCAAACTCTTCATCGCTGAGGAGATTCGCCCATGAATCAAAGACTTGCACAGCATCGACCCCTGCTTCGATTTGCCTCTGCAGCGAGAGGATGCACATGTCTGCAATCCAATCTAGAAAAGCGGCAAAATCATCGCCTCTCCAGGTTTTTTCTGTAAAATAGGTCGCAATGGTAAAGGGGCCGCCGCAAAAGCCGATGAGCGGAACATCGAGCTGGGTTTTGGCAAGGAAGGCCGCCTCTGCAATCGGGTCTAGAGCCCCGAGATCTTGTTTTAAAGAGCGCCAATTGTCAGGTGTGGCCAAAGGCCATACTTTCGGCCCCTCGTCGAACTGGAGAGAAAAGCCCATCGCAGGGGCGATCGCCGTGATATCGGAAAAAAGAATCGCCGCATCAAAGCCAAAGCGGGCAATAGGCTGCAATGTCACTTGAGCAGCTAGTTTTGGGGTAAAAAAAAGTTCGCGCAAGGAATAACGAGAGCGAAGCGCTTGGTATTCGGGCAAATAGCGCCCTGCTTGCCTCATGAGCCAAACAGGGGGAACGTCCCGATTAGAACCGTTCAATGCATCGAGAAATCTCATCTCGACGACGCGATGAGTCGTTCGACGATCGCATCGACATTAAACCCAAATTCAATCGCAAGATCTTCTGCCGGGGCTGAGTGGCCAAAGGATTCCATGCAAATCGCAATGCCGTCGATGCCGATGTATTTATGCCAACCGAGTTCTGACCCAGCCTCGATCGCCACGCGAGTGCCTATAGAACCGCCACAGACAGAATCTTTGTAATCATCGCTCTGTTTGTCAAAAAGCGCCCAGCAAGGCATCGATACGACGCGCGCTTTTTTGCCGATCTTTTCAAGCCTTAGAGCCGCTTCCACAGCCACGTGCAGCTCAGACCCTGTCGAAAAGAGGGTAAAGTCAGGCTCGCCTTTGGATGCATAGACGATGTAAGCGCCGCGCCCCACTCCTTCATCGTAAGAGACCTTCGTAGAGCTAAGATCTGGCAAATTCTGGCGCGAAAGGACAATCGCCGTTGGACCGCGATAACGCAATGCTGCAATCCAAGCCATTTTCACTTCATTGGTATCTGAGGGACGAATGACATGGAGGTTCGGTATTGCGCGAAGAGCCGCGAGGTGCTCGATCGATTGGTGCGTAGGCCCATCTTCGCCGAGGAAGATCGAGTCGTGCGTAAATTGGTAGATCACATGATAGTGAGAAAGCGCGGCCAAACGAATCGAGTTGCGCATATAATCGGAGAACGTAAAGAACGTTCCGCAATAAGGGGTGATCATTTCAGTGAGAAAGATGCCATTTGTCGCCGTCCCCATCCCAAATTCCCGAACGCCAAACTTGATGTTGCGACCGGCAAAATTGCCCGGCGAGATGATAGGAAACTCTTTCATCATCGTCAAATCAGAGACAGAGAGGTCCGCAGAACCGCCATAGATCTGGGGCAACATCTTCCCAAGAACTTGGAGCACGGCAGAGGAAGCCGCTCTCCCTGCAATAGGCGCTTTGATCTCAAGGGCGCGGAGCTTCTCTTCGAGATCTTGGGGGAGAAACTGCGTATGCATCTTCTCAAACTCTACAGCCAAATCGGGGTACTTGCCCGCCCACCGCTTATAGAGCTGATTCCACTCCGCTTCTAGTTCAGCGTCTTTTCCCAATCGATGTTCAAAATACTGATGCACTGCCTGCGGCACGTAAAATTCTTCTTTCGGCAGCCCGAGCGCCTCTTTTGTCAGGGCAACTTCTTCAGCACCCAGCGGCGATCCATGCGCTTTGGAAGAGCCTGCCTTGTGGGGAGAGCCCTTGCCGATCACCGTGTGAAGGATGATAAGCGTCGGCTTCTCTTGCTTCTCGCCAAACACTTTTTCCATGGCATCGAAATCATACCCATCGACGTCATAGACATCCCAGCCGTAGCTTTTATAGCGCATTTTGGTGTCTTCAGAACAACACTCGACAAGGTTCCCATCTAAGCAAATTTTGTTCGAATCGTAGATCAAAACGAGGTTATTCAAACGAAGATGCCCCGCCAAAGAAGATGCCTCTGAAGAGACTCCTTCCATGATGCAGCCGTCTCCAGCAATGCAATAAATTTTTTGATTAAAAATCGGAAATCCATCGCGATTGAACTTTTGCGCTAAAATTTTCGCTCCAAGCGCCAGACCCACAGCATTGCCAACTCCCTGTCCAAGAGGCCCTGTCGTCGCCTCAACACCATCGGTTAAGCCATATTCTGGGTGACCCGGCGTTGCGGAATGAAGCTGACGAAACCGCTTGATCTCGTCGAGGGAAAGCTTAAAACCGGAGAGATTCAGGCAGGAGTAGAGCCACATCGAGCCGTGCCCTGCGGAGAGAACCATCCGATCGCGATTGATCCACTTCGAGTTTTTCGGGTTATGGCGAAGAAGAACCCCGTACAAAAAAGCCCCGAGCTCTGCGCACCCCATCGGCATCCCCGGGTGGCCAGAATTGGCCTTCTGCACAGCGTCCATCGATAGCCCGCGAATCGTCATCGCGATTTTGCTCAAAGTTTTCTTCAGATCTTCTTCCATAAACTCCGTTTTTTTAAAGTTGAGGCAATTGCAAAACTCCACGCCAGCAGAAAATCGATGATTTTGGCGAAGAGTTTTGCAATTGCCTCAGTTGAGGATGCCATTTTTTCGCTCAATCGCGCAAGAGGTTTGACAGAGCTAGCTTGTCTAGATTAAACTAAAACCCTTTAAACAGAAGAGAACTCCATGTCGTCCCAAAATATCCGCCGCTCCTTTTTGAAATATTTCCAATCCCAAGGGCACACCATCGTCCCCTCCTCCCCTGTCGCGACCCACGACGACCCGACGATCCTGTTTACCAATGCGGGGATGAACCAGTTTAAAGACGTGTTCCTCGGCCAGTCCAAAAGAGATTATACCCGCGCCACCACCACCCAAAAATGTATCCGCGTCGGCGGCAAGCACAACGACCTGGAGAATGTAGGCCACACCTCCCGCCACCTCACCTTCTTCGAAATGCTCGGCAACTTCTCCTTTGGCGACTATTTCAAAAAAGAGGCGATTGGCTTTGCGTGGGATGTAACGCAACATGTCTTCGGCTTTAATCCAGAAAAAGTCTGGGTCTCTGTGTACAAAGACGACGATGAAGCCTTTGCTCTCTGGGAAAAACATTTGCCAAAAGAGCGAATTGTCCGCTTCGGCGAAAAAGAAAACTTCTGGGCGATGGGCGATACTGGCCCTTGTGGCCCTTGCTCGGAGCTTCTCTATGACCGCGGCGATAGCTACGGCCCTGCAAGAACTCCCAAAGAAGACCTCTCTGGCGAAAGATACTTGGAATTTTGGAACCTCGTCTTCATGCAATACATGAAAGAAGCCTCCGGCAAGCTCCTTCCCCTGCCAAAACAGTCGATCGATACGGGAGCGGGATTAGAGCGGGTCGTATCGCTCAAAATGGGAGTCGACAACGTCTTTCAGACCGATATCCTCCGAAGCCTAATTGCCGAAGTAGAATCTCTCAGCGGCAAAAAATACGATGAAAAAGACGCGCCCCCATTCCACGTGATCGCCGACCACATCCGCTCTCTTTCCTTTGCCATTGCAGATGGCGTGACCCCAAGCAATACAGACCGCGGCTATGTGCTGCGCAAGATTTTGCGAAGAGCTGTCCGCTACGGGCGCATGCTGGGGCTACAAAAACCGTTTCTTGCCGATATTCTCCCGCGGCTAGTCTCCCTTATGGGCGATGATTTCCCCGAACTTAAAGCTTCACAAAATAGGATCGCTGAGATCATCACCCTTGAAGAAGAGGCCTTTTTGCGCACTCTTGTCCGCGGTGGCCAGCTCCTTAGCCAAGTCATCGACCGCTCTCGCGGGAGCCAAAAAATCTCCGGCGAAGACGCCTTTAAACTCAAAGACACCTACGGCTTTCCCTTTGAAGAGATTGAACTCATCGCCAAAGACGAAGCGCTCCTTGTCGACACTGCGCAATTTGAAAAACTCGAAGAAGAAGCCAAAGAAAAATCGAGAAAAGCCCATAAAGTGAGTGCTCAGCAGTTCGATCAGAACTTCTTTAGCGACTTTACCCGCACGCATAAACCATGCGCGTTTGTCGGCTACGAACACTTCTCTTGCCCCGCGCACCTTCTCGGCATGGTCGTCGATGGCAAATTTGTCGATGAAGTACAGGAAGGGCAAGAAGCTCTTCTTCTTTTAGATAAAACCCCTTTCTACCCAGAAATGGGCGGCCAAGTTGGAGATGTTGGAACGATCTTTAAAGGCACCAACCTCTTCCAAGTCTACGATACAACTGCGCCATTTCCAGGCGTCATTGCCCATCTTGGAAAAATGGGGCCAGGCCATTTACGAAAAAATGACTCCGTCCAGGCAGAGATCGATGAGAAGCGGCGTAAAGAGATCCAAAACAACCATACCGCCACTCACCTTCTCCATTGGGCGCTGCAACAAATTCTAGGCAGCCACATCAAGCAAGCCGGATCTTTAGTCGATGCGAGCCGCCTTCGTTTTGACTTCAATCACCACAAATCTCTTTCTCAAGAAGAGCTTCGAGACATCGAAAATCTCATCAACAGCCGCATCCGAGAAGATCGGGCCGTTGCGTCGTATGAGATCAGCTTTGCCGAAGCGCAGAAAAAAACGGAAATCAAACAGTTTTTCGGCGAGAAGTACGGAGAAAAAGTACGCGTCGTCGACATCGATTTCTCGAAAGAACTCTGCGGCGGCACCCACACAAACCGCGTCGGAACAATCGGCCTTTTTAAGATCGCAAAAGAGTCGAGCATCGCTGCAGGCGTTCGGCGCATCGAAGCGATCACCGGCAAATACGCAGAAGAATGGGTGCAAAACGAAGAAGATCTTATCTCCCAAGCTGCATCTCTTCTAAAATCGACCCCATCGGCGCTCTACGACCGGATCACTCAACTACTCGAAGAGAATAAAGCGCTGACTGCAGAGCTCAAAACGCACCGCAAAGAGAAACTCAAACATCTCCTCACTCATTGCCTTGCCAAGCAAGAAGAGGTCGGTCACATTCACCTCATCGCGCAAGAAGTGCAAGTGGAGGCAGAAGACCTCAACTCCTTTGTCGACGAGCTGCTCCAGAAACTCAAATCGGGCGTCGTCGCCCTCGGCGTTAAACTTGGAGAAAGGTGCCAGCTTATCGTCGGAGTCTCTCCAGACCTCGTGCAGAAAAACATCCTCGCCTCGACCCTCATTAAAGAAGCCGCGCCACTTATCCAAGGCGGCGGCGGCGGCAAGCAAAACCTTGCCCAAGCGGGAGGAAAACATCCGGCGGGTCTCCATGAGGCGCTCGATAAAATTCGGCAACTTTTGAAATGATCGAACGGTTAGCAGCTTCTACTTCGCTAAAAAACTTGCAAGAGATCCTCAAAGCTGGCAGCTCCGTCGTGCTCGAAGAGCTCTGGGATGTCACCAAAGCCCTCCTTGCCGTTTTAGCCGTGCAAGCCACAGGCAAATCGATCCTGCTTCTCACCGGGGGAACTGCTGAAGACGCTCTTTTCGACAATATCGCCGAGATGGCGCCAGAGCTGCCCGTCGAATTCCCCGCTTGGGAAACTCTCCCCGGAGAAGAGATCCCCCCAAGTCCCGACATCATCGGAAAACGGATGGAGGCGCTGAACGCCTTGCTCCACAAAAAAGGACCCTCTATCGTCCTTTGCCCGATCGCCTCCTTCTTACAAAAAGTGCCCGCTAAAGCAACCCTTAAAAACCTCCTTTCCACCTGGAAAAAAGGAAATAAGATCCCCTTCGATCAAATTCCCTCCCTTCTGACCACTCTCGGCTATAAAAGAGCCCCTATCGTCTCCGATAAAGGAACCTTTGCCATCCGCGGCGGCATCGTCGATCTGTTTCCCGTAGCCTCGAGCGATCCATTCCGCGTCGATTTTTTTGGCGATGAGATCGAAGAGATCCGCACCTTCGATCCAGCAGGGCAAAAATCGATCCAAAAAGTCCCCTCTTTTTTTCTCTCTCCTGCCAATGAACTGACCCTTTTGCAGCAAGCGACCCATCTCTCCTCTATCACCGACTACCTCGGAGAAGATCCCCTCTATTTTTGGGACGACCTATTGCAGTTAGAAAATGCGCTTGTCAGCCTCAAGAACATGCCCGGTGCAAAATCGATCTTCTTTTTTAAATTCGAAGAAGAGCTGCGCAAAATCGACGCTGCGCAAAACATCTTTTGCACAGAGCAAAAGTTAGAAGAGCTTTCAGTCGTTTCAAAGTCCTCTTTTGAAGCTTTCTCCCACCGCTTTGAAGCACATCGATTCTTCCACCCCTTTCGCAAAATCGTCGACCACTTCGAAGTTCCCGAAGACGCATTTCTTCTCGATCACTTCAATCCCGAAAAAAACACCGAACTCTACTTCATCAATGCAAACGCGACCGAAGAAGAAGAGGTCAAACAAAAACTCGCCCCTCCGCTTCTTAAAAAAGCCATTTTTAAGCAAGGCTATCTCACGAGCGGCTTTGTCGTCACAGACATCCCGCTCGCCGTCATCCCTAACCCAGAGATTTCTCACCGCACTCGGATTCGCCGGCAAAAATGGAGAAGCTCTTATCATACACCTATTGCCGAGTTCCACGAACTGACGCCCGGCGATCTAGTCGTCCACTACCATAGCGGCATTGGCCGCTACCTCGGCATGGAAAAACACGTCAACCACCTCGGCGTTGAAACTGAATTTCTCTCTCTTGAATACTCCGAGACAAGCAAACTCTTCGTCCCCCTCTCCCAAGCCTACCTCGTCTCCCGCTACATCGGATCGAAAGAAGAGCCCCCTTCACTTAGTCAACTCGGCGGAAAACGGTGGACGCAAGCGCGCACCCAGGCACAAGCGCAAATCGTCGGCTATGCAAATGACCTTTTAGAAATGTATGCACAAAGAGCTACGCACGGAGGTTTTGCCTACAGCCCCGACTCTCCCATCATGAAGCAGTTTGAAAGGGATTTCCCCTACGAAGAGACGCCCGATCAACTCCTGGCGATCTCGTCGATTAAACAAGACATGATCTCTGAAAAAGCGATGGATCGGATTATTTGCGGAGATGTTGGATACGGCAAAACAGAAGTCGCCATGCGCGCAGCGTTTAAAGCCGTTGCCGACGGCAAAAAACAAGTTGCCATTCTCGTTCCCACCACCGTTCTTGCCATGCAACACTTTGAAACCTTCTCCTCGCGCATGAGCGGATTTCCCATCCACATCGACGTCGTCTCTCGCTTTCGCACCCCAAAACAAGCCAAAGAAACCCTCAAGAAAGTAGAAAACGGCCAGGTCGACATCCTCGTCGGCACCCACCGCCTTCTCTCCGAAGACGTCCACTTTAAAAATCTCGGCCTCATCATCATCGATGAAGAGCAGCGCTTCGGCGTTCGCGCTAAAGAACACCTGAAAAAAATGAAAATCGGCGTCGACTGCCTCACACTCTCTGCCACACCCATCCCGCGCACCCTGTACATGTCCATCGTCAATGCGCGCGATATGTCTGTCATTGCAACCCCGCCACAAGATCGGCTTCCTGTCAAAACCATCATCGCAGAAAACGACAACGAGCTCATTACAAACGCACTTCTTCGAGAACTTGCGCGTGGCGGACAAGCCTTTTTCATCCACAACCGCGTCGAGACCATTTTTGGCAAAGCCGAAGCCATCGGCAAACTCGCTCCCGCTGCCCGCGTTGGCGTCGTCCATGGGCAAATGGACCCCGACGACATCGACGCCATCTTCCACCGCTTTAAGCAAGGGCAAATCGATCTCCTCTTTGCCACCACCATCGTAGAAAACGGCATCGACATCCCCAATGCCAACACCATCCTCATCGATCGCGCCGACACCTACGGCCTTGCCGATCTCTACCAACTTCGAGGCCGCGTCGGCCGCTGGAACCGCGCCGCCTATGCCTACTTCCTCATCCCTAAAAATGCACGCCTACCCGAGATCACCCGCAAGCGGCTAAACGCCCTCGTTGAAGCAGGCGGTTATGGCGGCGGCATGAAAATCGCCATGCGCGATCTAGAAATCCGCGGCGCTGGCGAGATCCTCGGCGTTCAACAATCGGGCCAAGTCTCTGCCATCGGCTTTCATCTCTACTGTAAACTCTTAAAACGGGCCATCGACGCTCTCAAAAAGAAAAAAGTCATCTCCTTCGAAGAAGCCAAACTCGAATTTTCCTACGACGCCCGCCTCCCAGAAAAATACATCAATGAAGTTTCCCTTCGGATGGAACTCTACTATCGCCTCGGCGAAGCCTCCACCTACCCGGAGATCGACGAACTGCTGAAAGAAATGGAAGACCGCTTTGGCGAGCCTCCTCTCGAAGTCCTCTGGCTATACCATCTGGCACGCCTGCGCGCCTTTGCGTCGATCAACCACTTCACTCTTCTGAAATTTGGAAACCTCTCCCTCCTTGCCGAACAGCAAAAAGGCAAAGAGATCGAAAAGAAAAACATCCTTCTGCCAAAAAAAGTACAGCATCCAAAAGAGCTAGAAGAGCACGTCATCTCCCAGCTCAAAAAGAACTTTGCCTGCGGCAAAGAGCCGATTTAAGCAGCTTTTTTTGCTTTTGCAAACAAGGCTTTTCGGAGCTTATAGAACTCTCGCTCAGGCTGATTGGAACAATGCTGCAAAATCTCTTTTTCTTGCTTAGACCACGCCTCTTGAAACCTCTGCGCGTCCTCAAAACTATTCCACCAGGAAATGCCAATCACATGGCTGGGGTCTTTCTCATTGAAGCAAATCTCAAAATTGTGATTATTAAACTCATGAGCTGCCTTAAATAGTTCAACCTCAAGAGTCTTAATCCCCTGACCTTCCTGCCCTTTCTTGAAATGATAGTGAACGATCCCTCGATAAATGCTCATGCCCTCTCCCCCATTGAATAGAATCTTCCTAACTCGATTATTAATAATTTTAATTAACATGTCAATTAATATTGTAAACTAATAAACAATAATTGTTTAGTTGTAATAAATAAACAGTAGCGCATATAATATAGTCACAAAAACAAACAAAGGACGTTTTATGAACACTTCATATCCAGTATTAAATTTTACATTATCATCAGAACCTAGTTGCCCAGTTCTCTCTCAAAAAGACCTAGCAAATTTAAACCCCTCAGAAAAAAAGAGTTCTTGGCTCACCGAGAAAGAAGTCACAGACTTGAATAAGGAAACTAAAGAGACAACGCAAGCGCTAACCAGTGCAAAAACTCAACGTTTTTTATTAGAAGTTCTACTTTTTTTGGCAATAACAGCTATATCCTTGCCTGGAAACTTTGCTCTGCTCGCCTTAGCCGTCAGCGCAACTGCAATGCTTCCGCCATTGTTAATAACTGTCGGTTGCGGAATAGCTGTGGCTGTCGCCGCAGGTCTCGGGTTAGAAGTAGTAGACACTAAACAGTCTGCTCTCAAAGCAAAGCTCTGCAGTCTGCAAGAAAAATACAAAAACGTTCCTAGAAGCGCAGAATTTCAGACCAAAGTCGAATTGTATGAGTTGCTGCCAAAACGTCATAATATGTAACATCTTTTGATCTCAGATTATGAGAATCAGCCATTTCAGTAAGCGTAATCTATCGGTATATGCAGGTGGGGTCTTCCACCTGCTAGCTCAAAGAGGCAAATTTCCGCCAAATCCGAGCAAACTGGAAAAACCCCCAAAACATCCCATATAGGGTGTATCAGATCTTAAAGGCGTGAGGCGTCCAGAAAGAACTGAAATGCTCCTTTGACGAAGGCTCCTCTCAACAGGGAGGGAATTTTCCTTCTCCTCGAAAGAATCTCTTATTTCGAGAAGAAGATCTTCTACCTCTAGAAGGCTCTTTTTCTTTGCCGCTACAGGAGAACAAATCATCGAAGCGATTTCGCGAATTTTATAATCTGGATAATAGGCTTTTACAATCGTTCGACATTCTGGACACGTCTTCTCTTGTTTTTCCACAAAGGATTGATTTTGCATGATCCCGTATAGCTTTTCTGCCACAGCTGCATTGATCGTATGACCACAGGGAATGAGGTTAACCGCAGTGGTTAAAGGTTCTAATTCCACGGGACACACGAGCATTTTCATTAAATTATTTGCATCCATGGATGAACTTACTGCTGCCATATCATCTTCCTACAAAGTAAAATCCGAAAGCCCAACTGAACTAGCAAAGCCACTGAACCAACCCCAACTCTTTTGTAGAGGAGTGACGGCCTTCCAATCTCCTTTTTCTACTAAAGACTGTATGAGTTTGAATTGCGCTTGAGGAATTTCGTTATGTTTTACGAGAATTTGAAACAAAATTTTTAGATTTTCAACATCTTCTGTCTTATAAAAACCAGAAGCGAATGAATAGACATCGTTGGAATTAAAAACGATCCCTTCTTTTTGCAAATACTCTTTTGCTAAATCCCGATCCTCACTATGGCGAATGTAAACTCTGAGAGCAACTCGCCCACTTCTGTAACCATCAACTGCGATCGCCGAAAAAAAAGAATCGGAGGATGTGCTCAAAAAACCCATGCTTCTTACGACCTCAGAAAGAGATGTGCTATTCACAGAGTCCCAATGCTGCGATGTGGGTTCAAATTTCGCTCTTTCTCCCGGGAAATGAACGCCGTTAAATATACGGCCAACATCTCCATTAAAACTGATTTTTTCTGGATCTTTTTGGTTGCGGAGAGCTTCTGTAGCAACCGTATCGACGCGATGATTAATACCTGTAGGAACTACAGGTTGATACTCCGCTATGGAACAAGTCAACGTTTTTAAAATATTCCAAGAGCAACTTTTCTGGATTGTCGCCATTCCTTAGCTCCATTAAAATTAAATGACACTAAGGCTACCACAAGCTCCGTAATAAAATATAGATTTACTTCGGCTCTTCCACTGTAGGGCTAAGATTGCGGTGATAAGCGCCTTTGACTTGGCGAGATTGCATTTCGCGCGCCGCTTTTAAGATCTTGATCCCTTTTTCGACGTGATCGGCCGAATAGGTATCGTAAATCATCTGAGAACTTTGCTTGGTTTTAATGCCGTCTTGATTGAGCGGCAGATCGGAGACGAGAAGAAGAGCGCCGAGGGTAAACTTGCGCTTGTAGCTAGCTGCAAAAAGAGTTGCGCACTCCATTTCAATCCCTTGCGCCTTGGTCACTTTGAGCCGATTTTTAAAATCTTCATTAAATTCCCAAAATCGCATGTTGGTCGTATAGGTGATGCCAATGTGATAGGTCGCCTGCTCTTTTTCGAGAACATCGGTAACTGCTTTTTGCATCAAGAAATTGGCCAATGCAGGCACTTCGATCGGGAAGTAGTAATCAGAGGTTCCTTCTCCGCGGATTGAGGCCACAGGGACGAGATATTCCCCAACGTGGTAGCGGCGGCGAAGCCCCCCGCACATGCCTAAAAGAATACTGGCGCGGATGGGGAGAAACGAACAAATATCGACGACAAGGGCCGCAGCTGGAGAGCCGATCTTAAAATCGAGGATGCTCACCTCATCTTTGGGGCAGTGGGCGACCTTGAACATCGACCCTTCAAACACCGGGACATTTCGGCTGGCAGCGAAATAATCCACATAGCGCGGGAAGTTCGTTAAGATTAAATTTGAATGAAATTGGCCCACTTCACAGCCGGAATAGCGTTCCAGCGTCTGACGGGCGATCTCTGCTTCTAAGGGATTTTGTTCCATACGGATCATTTTATCTATTGTTGCCTTTTAAGAGAAGAATGGGAATAATTTAGCCTTTATCAAAGTGGATTTTGAACATGACAGCTAGCACCAATGAAATTCGCGTCGGCATGAAAGTCGAGGTCGATAACGAACCTTACCTCATTATTAACAATGAATTCGTTAAACCCGGCAAGGGCCAAGCTTTTAACCGAATTAAAATGAAAAATATGAAAAACGGCCGCGTTGTCGAGCGCACTTATAAATCGGGAGAAAAACTCGATTTAGCCGATATCGAAGAGAACCAGATGCGCTTTCTCTACAAAGAGTCCGACGGCGCTGTCTTTATGGATGAAAAGACCTTTGATCAGGTCACGATCCATAACGACCTTCTTAAAGATATGCAGCATTGGCTTATGGAAGAAGTGATTTATCAAGTGATCTTTTATAAGGGCGAGGTCATTGAAGTAATGCCCCCCACCTTCCTCGAAATGGTCATTACAGAGACCTCTCCGGGCGTTCGCGGCGATACCTCGGGACGAGTGCTAAAACCTGCGATCACCGAAACCGGCGCCAAGATCCAAGTGCCGATCTTCATCGACGAAGGGGAAAAAGTCAAAGTCGACACTCGCACCGGCGAATATGCTTCCCGCGCAAACGCTTAGCGTTAGAGCAGCGATGCTCGCCAACGCAAGGGAGTTCTTTAAAGAACGGAGTGTCCTTGAAGTTGACCCTTGCGCGCTCAACTCCCATGCTGCGATCGACTCCAATATCGATGTAATCCCCGCCGAAATCGCCCCTGGCAAGATCGGCTATCTACACACCTCGCCCGAATACGCCATGAAGCGCCTCTTAACGCAAGGCTCCGGCGATATTTACTTCCTCGGCCACGTGTTTCGGCAAGGCGAAATCGGCCGCCTCCACCACCCTGAATTTACCATGGCCGAATGGTACCGTCTCGGCATCTCGTTTGAAGAAATGATCCAAGAGACCTGCGATTTTGTCTCCCTCTTTCTCGGTCCCCTCCCCTTGCGAAAAATCGGCTACCGAGAAGCCTTTGCAACCTACGCAAACCTCGACTATTCAAACGCCTCTCACGAAGAGCTTTTAGAAAAAGCGAAAGACTTTGGCCCCTCTAAAGACGCCTCCAATTGGTCTAGAACTGCGCTCATCCACTTCCTCCTCACCCATGCCATCGAGCCCAAGTTCAATCGACACGAACTGACTATCTTGTGCAACTACCCTCCTCATGAAGCCGCGCTTGCCCGGCTCACTGAATACAATGGCGAGCTTGTCGCAGAGCGCTTTGAGATTTACTGCCAAGGAGTAGAGCTGGCCAACGGATACCATGAATCGCCCAACGGTCAAGAGCTCCGCCATCGCTTTACCGAGGAAAACTTCGCCCGAAAAGCTGCAAATAAACCCACCTACACTCTCGATGAAGCCTTCCTCTCGATCTTCGGGCCAAAATTCCCCGATTGCTGCGGCGTCTCGGTCGGCTTTGATCGGGTTCTCATGCTCAAAGAAAAAGCAGAGACGCTCTCTTCTGTCCTACCCTTTACATGGAGTTCTTTATGATGATTGAATACCAAGCAGAGCAACTTCTTGAAAGCTACCTTCACCAACGGGTCGAACTCGTCAGCTGCCGGCATGTCGTATGGAATAATGGAGCGCTCGGATGTCCAGAACCAGGCAAATGCACCACCATGGCACTCGTCCCCGGCTATGAGATCCTCTTTCGCTGCGGCGATGAGATTTTCTCCATCCACACAAATGAACACGGCAGTCACTTTATCCTAGCCACGACTCCACCTGTTCACTTAGGACGCTAAAAACTCAACTGATTATCAGTGCGTTGCAACGAGATGTATACTGAAATGCCATTTTAGTATACATTGAGACCTTAAATGTATACTGGTTTTCATTTTTTGTCCTAAGGAGCTCATTCTGTGACCATTAGAATAGGCTATTACCAACAACAGCCGACAGGCTATAAAGCCTTTATTCCACTTCCCTTTCCTCCGAGAGAGCCTCTCCACCTCTCTTCCAAGACGGAACTCAAACATGCAGAAGCCATGCGGCTTATTGGGAAATTAGATGGCATCGCACAACTCTTGCCTGACAAGGATTTTTTTCTTTTGATGTTTGTTCGCAAAGAAGCCGCATCTTCTAGCCAAATCGAAGGAACTCAAGCGACGATGATCGACGCGATTGCATCGGAAATTGTGCCTAGCTCAGACCTTCCGCCAGATGTCGATGACATTATCCACTACATCGCTGCGCTCAACTTTGGGCTCAAAAGATTAAAAACACTCCCTTTTTCCACCCGATTAATCCGAGAACTGCACGACAAATTAATGACTGGAGCTAGATCTTCTTTTAACCCATTTCCCGGAGAGATTCGCTATACCCAAAATTGGATTGGAGGAACATCTCCAATGAATGCCAGCTTTGTGCCACCGCCTCCTCATGAAGTCGCCCGTGCATTGGGAGATTTAGAAAAGTTCATCCATTCAAAAGAAAATGAACTTCCTCCATTGATCAAAGCCGCCCTTTTACACGCTCAATTTGAAACGATTCATCCTTTCATCGATGGAAATGGACGCACGGGCCGTTTATTGATTACTTTATTTATCTGGCAAGAAAAAATTCTTGAAATCCCGCTATTATATCTCTCTGATTTTTTCAAAAAAAATCAGAAAATGTATTACGAACAATTGCAAAAATACCATGGAGACCCTTCAAATATTGAATCATGGATTGATTTTTTCCTCGAAGGAATCGTTGAAACCGCCAAGTCTGCCATTGAAATCGCTTATCGAATCAACCGAATTCACGAGCGAGATATGGCAAAAATGCATCAACTCGGAAAAATTTCAGCGCCAACTAGCGTGAACGTACTCCGCCATTTATTTGGGCAGCCCATTGTCGATGTCGCCAAAGTCCAACAGTGGACTGGGTTCACAAGGGCCGGAACTCAAAAAGTCATCAATCGATTGATAGAACTAGATATTCTAGTCCCCCGTTCCCCCTTAAAAAAATATGGGAAAACATACGAATATCAATCCTATCTTTCAGATTTCCAAAAAGGTTCATAGATAAGCATCTCATAATGTGACAGTTCGAATGTAATACATTAAGAATCTAGAAGATACATATGTGTATATAACTCACATCCACTTCTGGACGATGGGGACGTTGCGTCCTCGACTGAAAGCTTTTCGCGTGACGCGGATGCCGATGGGAGCTTGGCGCCGCTTGTATTCCGCGATATGGATCTTCCGAATGATCTCTTGGATAAAGGCAATCGGCTGGCCGCGCCGATCGGCAATCTCTTGCGCTGTGAGATGTTCTTCGATGTAATCTTCCAAGATCGGATCGAGGATTTCATAAGGAGGCAGCGTATCTGAATCTTTCTGATTGGGGCGAAGCTCTGCGCTGGGAACCTTTTGCAAAATTGCCTCTGGGATCACCTCTTTTTCTCGATTGACAAAGCGAGAAAGCTCATACACTTTTAGTTTGATCACATCGTGAAGAACGCCAAGACCGCCTGCCATATCGCCGTAGAGCGTAGTGTATCCCATCGCCATTTCACTCTTATTGCCCGTATTGAGGAGGATCGAAGAAAATTGATTGGCAAAAGCCATCAAAATTTGACCGCGAACGCGGGCCTGGAGATTTTCTTCGACAAGAGAGCTGGTGGCAAAATAAGGCCCAAGACGCTCCAAATATTGTTGGAATAACTCATCGATGGAAACCGTTTCAAGAAGGATGCCGAGATTGTTTGCCAATTGCTCAGCGTCTATAAGACTCTCAGGCGAGGAAAAACGGGAGGGAAGCGCAAGCGCCCGCACATTTTCAGCCCCTAAAGCCTCACACGCAATGCATGCGACGAGTGCCGAATCAATGCCGCCGGAAAGGCCCAAAATCGCCTTTGAAAACCCTTGCTTATAAAAGTAATCGCGTACGCCCATCACAAGCGCGCTATAGAGAGCTCCAATGCCCGTTTGCATTTTTCTCGATACGCAAGAGAGCACCGATAAATCGATGAGAAGATCATCTTCAGCAAACCCTTTTGCGACCTGAATCAGATCCCCTTTTTCATTGGCATAAGAACTGTGGCCGTCAAATACGATCTGATCGTTCGCTCCCACCTGGTTGCATAAGATCACCGGACACCGAAGCGTTCTTGCAGAGGCAGAGAGGACACTTGCCCGCACATCATCTCGCTTGTAATAATAGGGAGAGGCAGAGAGGTTGAGCAGAAGATCGATCCCCCGTTCCTCATATTCCTTCACTGGATCGCGGAAATAATCGGAAAATCCAACATCGCCAGCATGCTGCCAAATATCTTCGCAAATCGTCACCCCAATCCGCCTCCCGAGATACTCAAAAACAGGTTGCTCCCCTCCCGGCTCAAAAAACCGCCGTTCATCGAACACATCATAAGTGGGGAGTAAAACTTTATCCTTAAATCCAACCAGATCCCCATCGATGAAAATAGCCGCGCTATTGTGGAGAGGCTTTTCCTTCATCTTCGGATTTCTTCGCGGCAGACCGACTGCTACAAAAAGCCCTTTGGTCGCAGGGGCAATCTCTCTTAACTTCTTTTCCGCGGCATCGACCATGGAAAAGTCGAGGAGAAGATCTTCTGGCGGGTAACCAGTGATCGAAAGCTCTGAAAAAAGAACCACATCGGCGCCGTTTTTCTTGGCGCGCGCCAGCGCTGCGAGGATTTTTTTCGTATTCCCCTCGATATCGCCAATCGTGTAGTTGAGCTGAGATGCTTGTATCTTCATTCGAAAAATTAGTTTACCAAGTATTGCCCATTGACGACAAGATCCTTTAAGACTAAAATGCTCATAAAAAAATTAGGGCTTCCATGCAACAGAAAAATCTTTCGATCCACTCGGAAAACATCCTCCCGATCATCAAAAAATGGCTCTATTCGGACAAAGATATTTTTCTTCGCGAGCTCATCTCCAATGCTTGCGACGCCTTGACCAAAGCAAAGATCTTGCTCAGCGCCGATCCAGGCTCCATTTCTGTCCGCGTCGATAAAGCAAAGAAAACAATCACTATCTCGGATACCGGCATTGGGATGACCGCAGAAGAAGTGGAAAAGTACATTGCGCAAATCGCTTTTTCTGGCGCTGAAGAGTTCGTCAACAAATACAAAAATGAAAAAGAGCAAATCATCGGCCACTTCGGCCTAGGGTTTTATTCCGCCTACATGGTTTCAGCCAAAGTTGAGCTCGACACCCGCTCCTACACAGACGCTCCCGCCGTTTTCTGGACCTGTGATGGCACCTCCACCTATTCGATGGACGCCGGCACCCGTACAACGCGCGGAACCGACATCACCCTTTATATCGACGAAGAGAGCCTCGAATACCTTGAAGAGACAAAAATCCGGCAGCTTCTGGATCGCCACTGCAAATTCCTCCCCTATCCGATCGAACTCAATGGCAAACCGCTCGGCAATCAGGCTCCGCTTTGGATGAAAAACGCCTCCGAATGCACAGATAAAGAGTACATCGAGTTCTATCGCACCCTGTTTCCTCTCGATCCGGAGCCAATCTTCTGGATCCATCTCAACGTCGACTATCCATTCAACCTCAAAGGGATCCTCTACTTCCCAAAACTCCACCGCCGCCTCGACGCCAAAGAGAGCACCATCAAACTGTTCTGCAATCGCGTTTTTGTCTCCGACAATTGCAAAGATATCCTCCCCGACTATCTCATGATCCTCCGCGGAGCGATCGACAGCCCTGACATCCCTCTCAACGTTTCCCGCTCCTATCTCCAAGTCGATAAAAACGTCCGACAACTCAGCACCCACATCTCGAAAAAAGTCTCCGATCGCCTTTCAACTCTCTATAAAACCGACCGCACAAAATTCATCGAAGCTTGGCCAGATGTAGAGATGATCGTCAAACTCGGCGCACTCCAAGATGATAAGTTCTTCGAGCGCGTTAAAGACCTCATCATCTGGAAAAATGGAGAAGAGAGTTGGACAACTGCCGCTGAATACCTCGAGCGCAATCCGGGAGGAAAAATCCTCTACGCCACAGAAGACCGAAGCGGCCCCCTGCTCAACATCTACCGCGATAAAAAGATTGAATTTCTCTATGCCAACGCCTTCATCGATACAGCCGTCATCAATTTCTTAGAAGATAAGCACTCCTGCAAATTCCAGCGCATCGATGGACAACTAGACGACACCCTCCTCGATGCCTCTCGAGAAAAAAACCTGCTCGATGCAGAGGGTAAAACAGAAAGCTCTCGCACAGCTGAACTCATCAGCCGCGCCTTAAACCGAAGCGAAGTCACAGTAGAAGCCAAAAGCCTCTCTTCCGATGAGCTCCCCGGCCTCATTGTCCTCAATGAAGAAGAGCGGCGCATGCGCGATTACATGTCGCTGACCCAAGGAAAACCCCTGCCGAAGCTCCTCTCGAAAAAAACTTTCGTTGTAAACACCAACAATAAACTCATCCAAACGATTGCTCGGCTAGAAAAAAAACAGCCCGATATTGCATCTCTTCTTGCGTGCCACCTCTATGATCTTTCCCTTTTATCGATCAAAGAATTAGAGCCAAAAGAAGCAGAACAAGTGTTCTCTAGACAAACCTCTATTTTGGAAAAACTAGCCAATTTGCTACCTTGAGGAAATGGATGCCCGTTTCCTCCCCCTTTTCCTTCTCCTCTCTTTTGCTCTTAGCAGCGAAAACATCACCGCTCTATACCTAAGCTGGTATAAAGATCCCACTACCACTATGACCATTCAGTGGCATAGCGACTGCGATGAAGACGTCATCCACTACCAGCGCCCCGATGGACAAAAAGTCACTAGCATAGGTTCTCATCAATCTCTTTCGGAAGAAAACATCCTCATCCATGCAACTACCTTAGAAGGGCTTGAACCCAATACCGTCTACTCCTTTCAAATCAACGACGAAACGACCTCCTACACCTTCCGCACAGCGCCCGCCAACCTCAACACTCCTCTCCGGTTCATCATCGGCGGAGATCTCTACCTCTCGCCGAAACTCTTCCGCAAAATGGGACAAAACCTCGCCAAACTCGACCCCCTCTTTGCCGTCCTCGGCGGGGACCTCGCCTATGCCATCGGACGTCCCTTAAATCTCATGAGTTCCCCTGCCCACCAGTGGTTTAAATTCCTCGCCGACTGGCAAGAGACCTGCGTCGCTAAAGATGGCCGCCTCATCCCCTTCCTCGTTGTGCCCGGCAACCACGACATTGCCCCCGACGATTACGAACTCTTTTTTAACCTCTTTGCCTTCCCTAAAAAAGAGCTCTACCGAGCCGTTGACTTTGGCACCTACCTCAGCCTCCTTCTCCTCGATACCGGCCACTTCCATCCCATCGAAGGGCGTCAAACCATCTGGCTCGATAAAGCCCTCGAAGACCGCTTCCAAACCCCCTACCTCCTCGCCGTCTACCACATCGCCGCCTACCCCTCCTACTACGCCTACGACAATACCGCCTCCAAAAACATCCGGGATAACTGGTGCCCTCTCTTCGATGAGTTTAAAGTCCAAGCCGCCTTCGAGCACCACAACCACACCTTCAAAAAAACCTACCCCCTAAAGGCCGGCTCTAAAAACCCAGCCGGGAGAACCCTCTATTTCGGCGACGGCTGCTGGGGTTCCTCCCCCCGTAAAACCTTCCCCCAGTGGTACTTAGACAAAAGAGCCCGTAAAAACAACGCCTACCTCGTAGAACTCGGCATTAAGTCGGCCACCATCACCGCCATCGGGATCAGCGGCGAGGTCCTAGACACCTCCTCTCTCAATCCCAAGTAACTCATTATCAACAACTCAATAATAGACAGTAATTAAAAATAACTATTGAATATTAAAGCAGTTTTTTATATAATTATAATCAATAAACATTGGGATTTTATGTCAAAAATAACAATCAATTCGGAAGTAACGATCGCTCCTAAGGGGGAAGATCAATACGTCATTAAGAACGCCCTTAAAATTGGCACTAAGTCCTATGACATCGACATTTCTTGCGAAGGACTTACGGCAGGAAAACTAGGGGAAACTGTACTAAAAGTACAGCAACTCTGGAAGGGCATCGCCGAGACGGCATTGAAAGGAACTCCTTCGGATGATTGGACGCTGACATGCTCTTACGTTCACTCTAAAAGTCTGGAATTTTCTGACAACCAGGGGAACAAACGCGATTTGGCGGCTCTCGAATTTAAGAGCCAAAAACTTCTGTCATCAAAACAGAAGACGATCTCAGTGGCTGGTGCCGTAAGCTATGTATACGGACAGCTAATGTCTCCAAAACCAGCTGAACATACATCGTCAAGTTCATCTGGTATACCCACACAGAAGACTCCACCGCTCTCTCGAAGAACTTCTCTCAATTCCGTTTCAGAAAAAAAGCTCCCTCAAGATCCCGAAACTACGCAAAAGATTAACGATTTAAGCAGCTCCTTGCAAAAGGCTCAACAACAAATCCAAGACTTAAACTTTCACTTAGACAACCTAAAACGAGTATCTAAAAATCTAGCTCAAGAAAATAACGATCTTCGAAACAATGAAAATGCATTAGTCGATGGATTCGAAAAATATGGAAAAAATTTACTCGCCGATACAGAAGAATTAACAAAAGGCTACAGAAGCGAACTATCTCAATCCAAACAACAAGTTAAAGTTCTTGTCGATCAACATCAAAATCTTCTTGATGATCTCACAGCATCAAAACAAGAATCTCTTGCCCGAGAAGCTGACCTAAATGGGTTACTCGCAACAGAGAAAAAATACAATACAGAACTTAAGCGGGACATAGAAACTAACAAAAAAGATCTCTCTTCGCTGCAATCTAAATTAAATGAAACAAATTCAAAAATTACTTCTTTAGAAAAGAGCAAAAATGATCTTTTCGAAAACAACGAAACCTACTCTAAAAAACTTCTCGAGGCATTAGCTAACTCTAAAACATTGACAACACTAGTAGACAACCTTAGCACTGAAAACACAAAAAACAAAAAAGACAATTTTAGATTAGAACAAAGGACCTCACATTTAGAGAACACCTGTACTTCACTTCAAGAGAGCAACAAGAACTTAGCAAGCAAAGGTTCAACAATTAGCCAAGAGAATGACCAGCTACTAAAAGACAATACCCATCTAATTAAGGACAACGATGCTCTTGTAAAAAAGGCTGCCTCTTTAGATGTGGAATTAAAAAAACTGTCATCTGCACAGCCTAAAAATGAACAGTTAAATCTTGATTTAGAAGACACGAAACGAAAACTTTCTAGCTCAGAAAAAGAACTCGCAAGCTTAAATCAACTAATGTCCAAATCGATGGAAAAGATTCAAGAAATCCTAAATAGTCAAACGCCTTTACAGGCAGAAGTAGCTAGGTTACAAGATGACAGAAAAAACCACGAAGCTACAATCGTTCAGTTAAAAACTGACATCAACAAATTTCAAATAGAAAAAATCGCTGAAGCGAAAGAGTTTGACCTATTTATATCTAACATGGGCAAAGCTATAGAAGAAAGAGACAGTTCGGCCCAAACAGATTTAAATATCGAGACACCTATTGATTTAGATCAGATAGTAGCGGACGCCAAAGCAAAGGTCGCAAGAGCATTTGAACCGTTGTTTACACAAACATCGTCTTCTCAAGCTGCAATATTGTCTAACGACATGAAGATGACTGAGGTCGAGGAGCCATCAAGTGTTTCATCCACTTTCGGAGCTCCCACACCCGGAAACGAAAGCTTGTCTACAGACATCCGCAATCGTTTTAACAAAGTGACAGAGGAGGAACAATTAACTGTTACCCCCTCTCCTAAGAAACTCTCAGACCTTGACAAGGCGTCCTTTGCCGAGAAATTTAACTTCTTTCAAGGAATGAACTACTAACCTTCAGAAGAACTAGTCGTCTCAACTGCTGACTGTACATCAGTGATTGAGGCTTTTAGCATCTCGATTTTAGCGCCGTCAATCATCTTTAAAACAACTGTATGATCATTGATTCGATCAACTGTGCCGATGATCGCCATGGCGGTTACTTTGTCCCCTTTTTTCAAGGTACTGCGTAGAGTTTCTGCAGCTTTACGTCGTTTCTGTTCCGGTCTCCAAAGAATGAAATAGAAGAATAGAAGAGCGATCCCAATCATAATGACGGTTTGGGTCATTCCGCCTTGTGCGGATGGCGCTGCGTCTTGAGCGAAGATCACTGCTGGAAGCGCAAAGAGAGAAAGTAGTGTTTTCATAGATAAATCCTAAGGTAAAAAATGCCCCTCCAGAATGCCTGAACTGCCTTTATCTGACAAGTAAAGCGATATTTTCGATGTGGTAAGTGTGGGGAAATTGGTCGACGGGCTGGAGGGTTTGGATCCGATAGCCGGCTCTTGTAAGCTCGCGGATGTTCTCTGCTTGGGTAAGGGGGTTGCAAGAGACGTAGAGGATAGCCCTCGGCCGCAGGGTGAGGAGGTGGTGGATGGCCAGAGGGTCGAGCCCTGCGCGGGGAGGGTCGACGATGACGGCGTCTGGAGGTGTAAAAGAGGGGTCAGAGAGGAGGCGGGTCAGAACCTTGCCGACGTCCCCTTGGAGGAAGGTGCAGTTAGTGAGGCCGTTTTGCCGGGCGTTTTCTTCGGCGTCGAGGACGGCTTCTGGGGAAAGTTCGATGCCGATGACTTCTTTGGCCGATCTGGAGGCTGCCATGCCGAGGGTGCCTGTGCCGCAGTAGAGGTCGAAGATCCGGTTGGGCGCGAGGGGGGCAAGGAGCTGGAGGGCTGTGTCGTAGAGTTTTTCGGCTTGGAGGGTGTTGGGCTGAAAGAAGGAGGCTGGGCTGATTTTGAAGGAGAGGGAACCTCCTTGGAGATGGAGCTCTTCGACGATGTGGTCAGGTCCAGCTAGGTGCATCTCGAAGAATTGGGTAGGGGTCCCTTTTTTGGTCTGGTGGATGCGGAGGAAGATGGAGGCTTCGCCAATGGCTGTTTGGAGTGTTTGGACAAATGAGTTGAGCTGGTCGCGGGTAGGAGCGGAGTCGGGGTTGCCAGAGACGTTGAGGATGACCATTTTTTGCCCTCTACGGACCGATTCGCGGAGGGTGATGTAGCGCAAGGTCCCTGTGTCATAAGAGGGGCTGTAGGCCTTTAAACCGCTCTTTTCCCACCAGGCGCGCACGGCGCGAAGGGTTTCTGAGAACCAGGCGCTGCAAAGATGGCACTCTTCGGTGTTGTAGACGTAGGGCTCTGCTTGGGCGATCATGAGGCCGAGATACTTCATCCCTCCCCGATTTTCAGAGAAGGTGAACTCCATTTTGTTCCGATAGCGGAAAATTTGAGGCGCAGCGAGGATGGGCTCAATGGGAATGGTGGGGCCAAAGGCGTCTCGAACCCGTTTTTCTTTTTCCTGCAGCTGAGCATCGTAGCTCATCTGCTGCCAGCAACACCCTCCACAGACAGTGGCGTGAGCGCAGGCAGGTTTGACGCGAGAAGAGGCCGGCGTTAGGACTTCTAAGAGGCGCCCTTTACGGGTCCCCCGCATTTTCTTACGCATCTCGACAAACAGAAGGTCCCCGGGCAGGGCATGGGCGACTTCGACTTCTAGGGAGGGCAGAGGCGCTGGCCTCTCAAGAGTAGCAACTCCGTAGCCTTTGGGGGAAAATGTTTGAATAGAGAGCTGGGCGGTCTCTGGGGTCTTTTGCGTTTCCATAGCGGAGGGAGTATACGCAAAAAGGGATTTTTAATTGAGCATAAATAAATTTTCAGATTTGATAGAATGGCCTAGGGGCCGAGTGTTATCGTTTTTTTGGTTTGAGCTTTGGCCGCTTGAGGGACTTTTTCCCAAGGGGCTTCTTTTTGAATTTGCCGTTTTTTTCGGCGTGGACTGATTCTTTGCGAAAGATTTTAGCCGTTTTATCTAGTTTGATGGTTCCGGTTCGAACTCGTTGCGCGGCGGCTTTGTTGCCTTGCTGCACTTTGGTGAGATCTTTTGCCAATCTTGAGAGCAGATGGTTCAATTGATTGATCGTATCGGCCAGGGCCATTGCAACAAATCTCCTAATATTTTCTTCATAAGGAGTTTCGAGTATATACCGCAAGGGCTTTGTAAAAAACCAATTTTGGCTTGTCCTAGAACCTCGTCTCTTGGTATAGGAGCGGTATGCGTTACCCCTTCTTAATTGGTTGTTTATTGACGGCAGTTCAGTGTTGGTCGTTTGTTTGCGGAAATCCCGCACAGCCGGGTTTGATGACAAAGGGGCTTGTGCCTTTTAAGAATGAGGTGTGGGCGCTACGGGTGGCTTTTTTAGATGATTATATGTATTCGCAACATATCCACGGAGAGTTTGAAGTGGGTACAACGGAGGAAAAACCTCCTGTTGCTAGTCTCTCTTCAGAAACCGCGCAACTGACATTGAGTTTTCAGCGAAGGCTCGATATTTATGGACTTTTGGGCAGTTCTACGCTCCAAATGGATGAAGAGGTGTTTTCTAGGCGGCAATTTTCTTGGGGAATCGGCGCAAAGGCGATTGTTTTTGAGCTCGATTGTTTTCGGATTGGCGCTGATTTAAAATACTTTCAAACCGAGCAAAAACCTCTTTTTTTAGTCTCGTCGGGACTTGCATTGGATATTGAATCGAATCTGATGCTCAAGTATCGAGAGTATCAGGGATCGTTCGGCATGTCTTACCAAAGCGGGATTTTTTGCCCGTACATCAATGGGACGTATATCAATACGAAAATCGATCCCAATCAATATGGCTTTCTGGTGAATGTGCCGGGGTTTGAAGAACCAATGGATGCCTCCATTCGCTCGTTTGTAGGCACGAATGCATGGGGAATGGCCGTTGGCGCAACTCTTGTGATGGGAGAGAAAGGCACTCTTGCCGTCGAATCTCGCTTCTTCAATCAAAATGGAATCAACGCGTCGTTGGAAATTAAGTTTTAGAAATACTCAAATTTTGAGTCAACTTGGGTATACCTTCCAGCAGCGATGGATTTTAGGATCGTGAAAATCTAGGGGCAGGGTCTTGTGGGAGATCTCTTGGATGGAAGCGGTTGGAAATTGTGTTTGATCAAAGACAAACTTTCGAGAGTTGGTGCTAAAGAAGATTGTCCCACCAGGGGTCAATAGGTCGAGTGCTTTTGCGATTAAATAGATGTAGTCGATTTGGACGTCGAATATTTGGTCCATTTTCTTTGACCGAGAGATGGTCGGTGGATCGATGATGATGATGTCGTACTTTGCTTTTTCTTCTTCGAGAAATTTTAAGCAATCGGCGCGGACGATGGGATTATTTGCTAAGGGAAGGCGGTTGAGGAGGAAGTTCTCTTTGCCCCATTCTGTGTAGGTATTGGACATGTCTACGCTTTTGGTAAAGGCGGAACCGTGGGCCGCTGCGTGTACGCTAAAAGAGCAGGTGTAGGCAAAGAGGTTTAGCACTCGTTTGTCTTTACACTGAGAGGCGACTAGGTGCCTGGTTTCTCGATGATCGAGAAAAAGGCCTGTGTCGAGGTAGTCGAGGAGGTTGATTCGGAATTTTACACCATATTCGAGTACGGTGAAAAATTCTTGAGAGTCGTCTTCTTTTTCATATTGCTGCAATCTTTCGCGCCTGATACGGGTTTTCCAATAAATGGAGTTTGGCAAGGCGTTAAAGAGGCCTTTGAGTGCGTGTGAGACTTCTTCTTCGATTAAAGGAGAGGGGTCTTCACTTTCTCCTTTTGAAAAGTATTGCACGCAGAAGCGACCATCGTAAAAGTCGATGGCTAAAGGGATGTAGGGAATATCGCGATCGTAGATGCGAAAGCAATTGGTATGGGTGCGCTTGGCCCACTTACGAATGTGCCGATATTTGTTTCTGATGCAATTCATGAGGGAAGAACTTTTGTCTTCACCGTCGGCAATTATTGGGAGTAAAAATTCTGTTTCCATAAGGGCAAAAAAAAACCCCAGAGAAAAATCTCTGGGGTGGAGTAAAAAAAACCTGGCAGCTACCTACTCTCCCAACCTCTTGCGGTTAGTACCATCGGCGACGAGAGGCTTAACTTCTGAGTTCGGGAAGGGATCAGGTGTGG
>CAITMJ010000001.1 GCA_903893545.1 uncultured Chlamydiae bacterium | reverse complement strand
GGGAGGTTTTCGGAGGAGATTTGGAGGTTGCGAGCGAGGGCTTCGTAGCTTTGCTGGAAGGTAAAGGGACTTTCTCCATTGAGAAGGAAGATGAGGGAGAAGTCTTTGAGGTGTTGGTTGGCAAAGAAGATGGCCAGTTCGGTTTTTCCAGAGCCTACGGGGCCGGAGAGGAGGATGGGGGCGCGGAAGGTGTTCTTTTTCCAGAAGCGGCGGTAGGTGTCGAGGGACTGGATAAGGGAGTCTCTTCCGATAAAACCTTGGATGGGCGGGAGGATGGAAATGGTCTCTTGCAGGGTTTCTTGACGCTCGCAGAGGTCAGAGAGTCGAGTAAGGGTGTCGACTTCTTTCCAGAGTTCGAGGGAGGGGGAAGTGGGGTCTTGCGAGGGTAGAGAGGGAACTTCTTCCCAGGAAGAAGGGATGAGGTTTTTAATGACTTTTACAGTTTCTACTTTTTTGATGTCGGCAAGAAATTGTTGAGCGATCAGGCGAGTTTTTTTATTGGGGTGCTGAGCGTGTGCTAAAAGGCGCTGAACCATGGAGTGACGGATGGATTTGTGTTCTTCATCTTGCAGATACTGATCGAGTCTTGTGTGGATGAATTTAAAAGCTTGGAAACTGATGGCAGGATCGCGCTCTTTATCGATGAGGTCGCTGAGGAGGCTAGCGACTCCTAGCTCTAGACTTGGCTCGATGCGAGATGAGAGTTGATCAAAGAGGTAGAAGCTTTTCTCAAACTCTTCAAACTGCTCTTTTTCAAGGAAGCCTTGGAATGCTCTTAGGGTGTCGTGCCAGGGCTCTACTTCGGGGAAGAATTGAAGGGCAGCTTTTAAGGGGAGATAGGCGTTTTCGAGTTTGGAAGGATCCATGGATCTACAAGCGTCCACAACGGCATAAATCCCTTTGCCTCCTTGTACAAGACGGCGGATCGTATTGAGGGTTGCGCTCTCATTTTTGGGGATGCGAGCAAGAGACTGGATGGCGTAGGTCGCTTCCGTGGCAAGAGGAAGGTAGGAGTCTTTTTGCATCGCTTCTAGAGCATCGAAGATGGGGTTTTGGATGTCTTTGGTGTCGATGAGATAGAGGTTGGGGTCGACGCTGGTGACGACGCGGCTATCAGCCACTGCATCGAGGATGCCAGAAAAAGCGCGAAGGATCTGGAACCGTTTATGCCCTGTCTCTTTTTGGACATGGAGCTCTTGGATTTTGCTAAAGAGGATTTTTACGATCCGAACGAGGTCGTCGTGATCTAAACAAGCGGGATCGGCGCTGCGTATAACGTCTTTTAACGAGGAAAAAAGGCTCGTTTTGGTCAGGGCGCTATCTCGGATATGATGGGTGAATACTTCGAGAAGATGGTGGAGAAGCTCTTTATTTTTGACTTTGGCTAAGGGGAGAACTTCTTGGACGAGCGATTCTGTGATGATGTTGCGTTTAGAAAAAGCTTCTACGATTTTTAGAGCCCGGTTTAATGACTCTTGATCACTCGGGTCTCTTACGAGAGCTTTTGCCAACGTGAGGGTGTTTTCTTCTTCTTTTTCATCTTCATCCGCAAAGGCGGGAAGGGCTAGTGGTGGTTTATTTTGGAAAACGTAAGCGGGCTCTGGGAAGTTCTTGGCAGGTTTAGAGGTACAGCCTCCCCCTCCAAGGCCTCTTACACAAAAGGAGACAATGCAAGTCCCGTCTGAGGCGCGGGTGATGACAGGGTAAAAAGATTTTTCTAAAAGAGAGGAATTTACTTCCAAAAGTTGCTTTGAAGAAAGGGAGTGGAACTTAAACTCGATGGCAGAGGGAGCATTTGGGGATAAAAATTGAATTTCGGGATAACCTTTTGTAAAAGAGAGAAGAATCTTCTCTCGAGCAGTTGTCCACTGGCAGGCAGGCTTATTTTTAAGGACTTCCGCATCTAATACTTTGGAACTAGGTTTTAGAGAATGCATTGAAAACCTCCTTCGATGTTCCCTCGAAATTATCATCTCGAGTTGCTTAATTTCTGAAAATTATAACAACATTTTCCTTATTTTTCAACAAATAAATCTTTAAAGATGATTATATGAAAAAGGAGTGCCTAGCCCCCTTCTTCGGATCTCTAAAGGTTTTTTCGGAATAAACCGATAAAAAGATAAATTCCATGGCAAATTGCGCTAATCACTGTCCTGGCCACTAACGGTAGAAAACCGATAACTTTTGAGAAAAGATTAGAATGACCACCCTGTGGTTCTTCTACAGAGTTTTTAGCTGCGTCTTCAAGCGCAAGTAGAGGCTCAGCGAAAAATTGCGGATCATTTTGCGACCATGGAATGCCCCATTCTTGGAACATGCGAACAAGCTCCCGGTCTTCTTCATCTAATGACGCTAAAGATGGAAACCCGGACATTTCTTGAATGTCGGTCGGCTCCGGTCTTTTAAAAAAGATGTTCTGACGCTCAAGATGTCTGTTAATAATTTCGATGTTCTCTTCAACCATTTTTTCGTGTTGGGTTAACTCTAGATTGAGGAGCCGAGGAAGTCCAGTGGGATACATCCTATTGAGTTCATAAATATTTTTCGAGAAAGTGACTTTTTCATTGTTTGCATTCGTCGCTTCAATATCCATGATCTCTAGCTCATCAATACTTCTTCGGTAAACGTGTATATGTGAAGGAAGCGCGCTGATTTTATATCTAGGCTCAGAATGATTGATGACCGACGATTGAGACTCGGCGGTTTCTAATGATTGCGAAATCTGCGATGAAGAGACAGGCCAAAACGCACCGAAAAAGTTAGAACAAGCTCCTGTAAAAGACCACGGTTTCTTTAGTTCATCTATACGAGCTCGTAGTTGAGCATTACTGGCTCGTATTTGCGCAGTATCGGCATGCAGTTCTTCAGTTCCTTTGATTGTTAATTTTGCATTTTCTGCTGAAGTTTGCATGGAAGAAGAGAATAGCGCTTGAGTATGAAACTCTCCAACGAGGAGCAGCGCATTTCGAACGCTTTGGGAAATGCTAGCAGAATCTAAAAAATCAACATCCATTTGCTGATTTTCCATAGAGATACCAGTCACTCGCCATCCTTGGCTTCTTTGGGCATTAGGAAGCTCCAATCTTGTTACACGGAATAAATATCCATTCAATGGATTCTTTACTTGCTTATAGTCACTAAGTACAAAGCAAGAACCTCCATGTTGATATATTTTAATTCCTTCATAAACATCGCACATATTCGCTATGGTCATAAAAAGCCTTCTCATAGAATTTCTTCATTAATTTTAATGACAAACCATACTTTAAATAAACAAAAATTATTAATTTAATATTAATACATCATAAAGAATTTTTAATAGAGATCAAGAAAAGAATCCGAGCCCATCTGTCTACCAATCATTTGTGCAGGCACTGCTTACACAAATACCCTGGTGGCCGTATCCTTATTTAGGGTTTTGATCGATAACTGTCCTCTAATTCGGCTGTTTTGGCCTGGATTACGTAAAAGAGGGAGGAGAGAAGGAAAAAGGTCCATAGGACGGCGCCTACAGTCAGGCCTGTTACGAAGAGAATGGCTGTCCAGGCCGTTCGCTCCCAGCGGGAATTTTCATAGGCAGGGGAACTTTTGAGCATGGTCACAATCGGAGCTCCACAAAAAGAGACTCCGTTAATGCAAACCAAGACACCACGGCCCGACTGCCTTCGACTAAACTGTCACTTAGAGGAAAACTTAGTGCAAATGGGAAAACCTTCGACGAAGTAACAACAGAAGAACTTAATAACAAAAAAGAACAAACACTTGAAGATCTAATAGAGAAAGAAGCATTTGAAGTTAATGAAAACACGATTAATACTAATTCAGATTTCCGCATCTTTTATATGGACAGAGTAATAGTTGCAAAAGGAAAACAAATCAAAGTCAAAAAGAATATAGAAATGCCACTCCTTCATGAAACAGCAGATGGAAAGCTAATGACCCTTCAGGGGTTCATTCGCCATGATGGTTCGGCAGATGGCGGTCACTATATTGCTTATCTCCAACAAGAAGGAAAGTACTATAAAGTAAGCGACAGTCAGAAAATTTCAATAAAAGAAACGGCCTACCTCACAGCTGCAAAACAGTTTACCCTAGCTCTCTATGCAGAAGTGAAAGAAGATGCTTCTACTACGCCACCTTTAACACCACGTGCTGTACATATCGATGTTTCGGATTCGGAATCAGATGATGATCTTAAACCAAACAACCTTAAATTATAAAGTCTGAGCAATAGAAGATTTTTTTCCATAGTTCTTGATCTGCTCCAGGAACTTATCTAAGAGACTGTCGTTGAAAATTTCATAAACAACACAGCCTTTTAGACATCTTCAGTTTCTTGAAATTTAGATTTAAGACGATCAATCAATTTTGGATCTTTTGAATAAACTTCCCAGAATGCACAATCTACCAAATCAATAACAATATCACATGATTGATACATCAGCTGATCATCTTTGTAACGATGCAAAAACTTATCGTCTCCACAACCTGAAATAACTGTTTCATAGATTTGAAAAAACTTTTTCTCTATGAAACGGATATCATTCCAAGTTACATGTAACCCATTTTCAGATTTATTAATTTTATTTTGCAATTCAGCAAGAGATTTACCTTCTCCAGGATTGGGCATCCCATCGAGAAATAAAATACACCAACTCATCAAGCTTCCATTTTGAATTTCTTCTAAAATATCAGCAAGTCTTACATCTAAAACATTGTCTCTACTATCAGATATTCTTATACCTGCTGTTTTCATTAATAACTCCATTCAGGTACAGGTTCAGGCTTCCCTCTTTCTGGAGTTCCTCCTGTAGGATTTGGCTTGGGTCTGTGTTGATGTGGATTTGGGTGTTTTTTCGGGTAACCATGATCTGTAAAATCAATATCACGAACAGGTTTTCCATTCCCATCAAACTCTCGAGCTTGAGGGTATTTCCCCTTACTTCCATCTCTAGCACCAAGTTCTGTATGAGGCACATCAGCTTCAGGCACAGGGATTCCGTAGTCTGTTAAGGGCAACGGTCTATCTGGTACGTATACTCCAGTCACTTCCCATGCAGAAAAGTCATAGCTTGTTTCATTTAACATCTGAATAACTTTATATCCTCCATAAGCCACCGCACCTGTTGCCGCGCCGTAAAGTATCGGTACAGCGATTGCTGACAACGCAGGAAGGGCGAGCTCAGCTCCCCACATCAAAAGAGGTATCGCAAAAGCAAATTGCCCATCTAAGTCGGTATACCTAAAGGGATTGTTATAAACATATTGATAGAGATTAGAGCCATTGATAGACCCGAGTGGGTCTGGTGTGAGCCACCGTCCAAGTGAAGGATCGTAATAGCGCTTGCCAAAATAGAAGAGTCCCGTATCTGCATCAAAACACTTACTTGCATAAGCGTACGGTACCACGGGATTTATCTCCCGGCCAAAGGCATCGGATTCGTTGTTCTGCTTTGTTTCTCCGGTTTTCCAATCGACAAGAGTCCGAATAGTATCCTGCACATCGTGTATTGGGATGTATGGAATTGAATCCATCTCGATCGAAATTGCTCTTCTGTAACCTGAAATACGAAGTTCTTTAGGCTGGCCTCTCTCAAAAGAACCGATCTCTTCATCGCGGATGTATAGGAAAGCAGTATTGCCTTTCGAGAGCCTTCGTCCAATAGCATCATAGACGAGTGTTTGACCATTTGCTTGGACTAGACGCCCATGAGCATCATATGCATACCCTTCGCGGAGCAAGTTGCCATTGAGATCATAAGTTTCTGACTCTAATTCATTCAGCTCGTTAACCGGGTTTGATTGTCCATTGAATTCGATACAATTGTATCGGCCGTCATAGCACGCAGAGAAGTGATCCAGAGACTCTTTTGTAAGCTGGGAGAGGGAATCGTAGGCATAGGATCTATTCCCCTTTTCCAACAAATTCCCCACTGCGTCGTATCGACAGGTTTCCGTAAGAAAATCATCGATTCGATACGTTTGGCGACCCATTAAGTCGTAGGAATAACGGACAGGGCTGCGATGCATTTCTGCAAGAAGATTTCCTGTTTCATCATAAGAGCTATAGGAATGGGCATATAGAACTTTGCCAGATAGATCTACTCGCTCGACCTTCCTCAAAAATACCGGATCATACGTGTAACGAATGGCGCTACCATCCAGTAGGGTGCGTAAGAGCGGTCTATTGAGCGCATCGTAGTCTGTTTTAATCCAAAGACCGTTTGAAAAACTCTCTCGGAGGATATTGCCTAATGGATCGAGCGTCCTTTCAAAGCCAGTCCCTCCTACGAGCCTTCCAAGGCGATCGTATTGAAATTCTAGGTCGCCGATCTTGGAGATGCGCCCGTAAGAATCATATGCGTAAGCCAAAATCTGCCCATCGGGGAGTTGTTTTGTAGCAATACGACCAGCAGGAGTATGAGAATATCGAGTGGTTCTTTTCCCGCCTTCAGTCATCGATGTAAGCCACCCTTCTGGCGAATAGCTAAAGCTCAGGTGATCGAGCCGAACCTTGCTCAGGTTCTTATCATACTCGTATTCCTGCAACTGAATGCCGGGAACCTCTTTTTTGAGAAGTAGGCCGTGAGGGTCATAGGTCTCAACTATCTCAACCCCTCTAGGGTCTGTTGTTCGCTTGATAAGCGCCTTATCTCCTTCCCTGTAAGAAATAGCCGTTCTAAAGCCCAAAGGATCGGTTTTTTCAGTCAATCGATCGTAAGAATCATAAACAAAGAAAGTCGTGCCGCCTTTGGTCAAGCTTGAGATGTTGCCGCTTTCGTCATAGGTCCAGGAGGTTTTAAGACCATCTGTCGACTCGTGCAAGACGCGTCCTAGGCAGTCTCGAACGTACTCCGTAGTCCGAGTTCCTCTTTGTGCTTTTGCAAGAAAACCTAATGGATTGTAGCAAAAAGTAACTTCTCTTCCGGCAACGGCTTCTTTGGTCTTCCGTCCAACTTTGTCATAGAAAAACTGTGTGGTTGTGCCTTCAGCATCTGTTTCCTGAACTAATTCATAGCCATTGTACTGGTAAAGCGTTGTAGCGTCGGCGATGGTTTTTGTACAGATTCTACCTAGAACATCGCGCGTATAAATTGTCGAGATCCCATCGGGATCGGTGTGAGAGACCAGATGGCCATTTGAAGCGTATTGGAAAGACTCTTTTCCGCCGCTCGGATGCAAAATCTCGGTGGGAGAGCCATAGGCGTTGTAGCGAGTAAAACGGGTATTTCCGTAAGCATCTGACTTTTCTATCTCTCGACCAAAGGCGTCATAGCCGATGCGTGTAACCATTGGCAAAGAATCGATCTCCGTTGGTTTTTGGTGGACCGAATCGTAGGAATATCGAGTCGTAAAGCCTAGATAATCCATTGTTCGAATGAGTAGATCTGAGTCATTGTATTCAAATTTTGTCAGGTGCTTGTCTTCTTGCAGGGCGAAAAGGCGCCCTTTTTCGTCATATTTTCGAATGATGGCAAGTTTGCGAGAAAAAGGCACTTCTCGGATAATTCGCTCCCTTGAATCGTACTCATAGTTGGCGGTTTGACCCAATGGATTTGTCTCGGCAAGCAAATCCCCTCTCTGATTGTAGGTTCTTTCTATGGCATAGGCAAATTGACCATCGGAGCCATAGATCTCCTCTTTTGTAACATGGCCCCAGTGATCGTAACCGTAATGTGTTTTCCGAATGAGCTGACCATCCCAATCACTCTCCTCTTTCCATTCGACGCAATGGAGGCTGGGCGATTGATTTCTCAGCGTATAAGTAACAACAGTTCGTCCTTTAATACTCTCGCAAATCAAATTGCAGCAATCATCATATTCGTAGGTCGTCTTTCGGATCAGAGCTCCATGATCCAACGTAGTCTTAGAGGTCACTAAGCGAGTATCTTTGAGATAGGCATATTCGAATCCAAGTCCATCCTCGCGCTCTTCTCGAATCAACCGATTTTTCGAAAATGTGCGCTTGATCGAGAAAGCGCCAAAATCTCCAATGTTCGTCTCGAGCAGCGGATTGCCTGCATCGTCACATTCATACACCTTAGAGATTAAAAGAGTACCGCTGCCATCTTTTGTCTCGATTTTTGCAATCTGCTGCTTCTCATTGTAATGAAATACCTTCTGATTGATGAGAGGTCCATTCCAATTTTCAATGGCTGTCAATAGAAGGCGATGATTGAATCGATAGACGGTTTTTGCGCCGCTTGGATGAGTGACTGTTGTAGAGCCTCCTTTTTCTCCGGCGATGGGATGATCGTAAGAAAAAGAATAAGCCCCAATGGGAAAGGAGAGCTTCTCAATTTGAGAGACTATATCCTTCTGTCCCGTATATTTACAGCGAATCGGCATTTCCTTGGCGTCGTAATAATCGAGAAGCTGCCGCTCGTTATAGCCGATTGAATGGGAATAGAATGGGTTAACGCTTTTTGTCAAAAGAGGACGAGAGATCCCTACTGTAGTCTTTTTCTTAGAACCTCGGATCTCTCTATTCTCGTAAGACCACGCGGCTTCACTCCCATCAGAACCTTGGAAATGACCAGAGCCGAGCACCTTGATAAAGCTATATACATGTGTGCCGCTTAGATCCGTCGCAACCACTCTATCGATCTCGCTATTCAGAAATTCATAGCGTATGGTTTTGCCATTGGGAAGGATCTCCTTCTCTAAACGGAAAACCCCAGGCCCTACTTTCGTATAAATTCTCTCTACGCCAACAGGCGTCGTTACTCGAGCGCATTGATCGTCAACTTCTAACTCCGTGTTCCTGATATCGGCGGCGCTGTTCGGCTCTTCCCCTAAAAGATTGCTCATCCCATAGACGAGAGTCGCCAAGACCCATTTCTTGCCTACGCGCTTAAATTCCAACACAAAACCACTTGGATCTCGCACCTGAAAATAGGGAGATTTGGCATTCACTCCACACCAAAGGTGCGGCCATATAACCCAGCCCTTCGAGGCAGAAAGAGCTGCCACAAGCTCAAATTTATCGCGGTGATTTCTATCGTCATATTTCCCCATGATTCTGGGAGGAAGAAAAATTCTCGAGAGCGTCAAATCCTGAGCGCCGAGAATATGGAGATCTTCTTCTTTTAAAGAGAGCTGTCCAGAGAGGGGATTGACGTATCCCCCGATGGATGGATCTGTTCTTAACGACGCTATTTCCTCAGGAGAGGAGGGTGTCAGATCTTCAATGGGATCTGCAAATATTCTGGTAGAAACTAAAAGTAGTGAAAGAAGCCATCGCATGCAATGCTCTCGCAAAAAGCCACGATGGTACGCAATTAAAATATTTGTGTAAATGGCTTGCAGACTCCCTGCCTCTGTTTTTAAAATCATTAAATTTAAAATAATAATTACTTATTTACATAAACTGTTATTAATGAAATAATGTCGTCGACACTATTAAAACGAAAGTATTTTTATGAGTTCACTCATTGATTCCGTCGTGAATTTTGCAACTGAGACAATAGAGACTGCAAAGTACATTCAGGCTCGCCAGAATAGCGATAATGCAGCCTTGGTAAAAAGAGCGCAAGGGATTGCTCAATTGGCAAAATGTATCCTGATTAGCTCAGTTTGCTGCATGGCAATACAGCTTGCCTTATTTCCCCTCTCTTCGAGTCTTCTCACATATTGCGCAATCGAGTATGTAGCTTATGAAATTCTCGCCATGGCTAGAAATACTGAAAACCACCTAAAAGAAACTAGCTTTATTTGGTGGAACCATGATAAAGGTTTTGGAGAAAATCTCCTTCTCAATCAGTTGTCCAGCCCTGCAAAATTCTCAACCATTAACAAAATAACTACAGACGCGCCTATTACAAGGTTGGTTCTTACATTGTATTATTATTGAGCCAGGCCGTGGATTAAGGTCTCATGAAAAAAAGTTTTATTGACCTAAATAAAATTTCATCTAAAATTCACTGTTATTTAACATGAGAATCGTCATGTTCTCGATAGCAACAAGCCAAATCAGACACATCTCAAGCGGTTATTGGACCCAATTAGCCATCCCGCAATTGAGGAACTTTTCCAAACGCTCTAGAGAACTTCCTCTCCGTCTCTTTGCGTCCCATCACAATAGGAATGAACAAAAACAAGAAATGGCGCAAACAGAAAATAAATATGATCATTATCGGAATGAAGCTTTCAAGGAAAAATGTCAAAAAAATTTCCAAAAAGCAATAGAATATTATACCTTGGCCATTCAAGAAAAAGAACCGATACAGTCTATAGCTTTTGCAAAATGGGGAAGAGGGAACACTTTTAGAGAAATGGGACAATTCGATGAAGCTATTAAGGATTTAGAGGAAAGTCTGCAAGAAGACCCGTCTCCTGATATAGAACCCTTCCGAGATTTATCTGATACTTATCAAGAAATTGGCAAACCTTCCAAAGCAATTGAAGTCTTAAAGGCAGGGGTTAAACACATGCCAGAATGTAAAGCTCTTCATTACGAACTCGGAGAAGTTTACTTAAAAACAAATAACACGAAATTAGCTTTAATGCACCTTGAAGAAATCATCAAACTTGCTGAGAATACCGAGCAGAGACTACTAGATCCAAGATTGGATGAATTTCTTCCGACTATCAAAACAACAATCTCACAGCTCCGAGCCGATGATCAGGTTGACACCTCTACAATATATACATCGCTGCGAATAGAAATAACACGAATGGGTTATCATCCATTTTATCTAGGTTAAACTACAAAAATGGGACATGATGAAAGACCTTTAAAAGTGGTTAGCTCCCTGCGAATCTAAATGTTTTACAACATCTATCTCTTTTAAGAGTTTTGGCAAGGTAGAGCAGCCCTCTCCTAAAGTCACCTGAAAGATTCGATGCGCGGTTATAAGTTTTTCTAGAGCCTTCTGATATTGTCCAAGATGTTTTAAGCAGATACCCATACTATGTAAAAGTTGTGCAGTATCGCAGTGATTTTCTCCTACCGCTGCATACTCAATTCGATATGCAGCCTCTATCAGAAGTAGCCGCCCATTCTGGATGCTCGATAAGAGCCAGGCTATTCATGAAGAACACTTCAAAGCTTTTCCAATTGGCCATTTGCTGGACATTAAACCCTTTCACACCCTCTTCAAGAGTAGAAATCGCCTCGGCGAAATACCCCGAAGCCTTCTCCTCTTGGAGTTTTGCGATGACGGTTTGGAGGGGGCGTTGGATGAGGAGTTTATCGCCTCGGAATTGGGCGAGGGAGAATTTCTCGAGGTTGAAGATGATATCGCCTTTGAGGTGGGGGGATTTTTGCTGCTTTTCGAGCCAGAAGGAGATGAGGGCTTTATCGATTTGGTTGGGG